>LWRO01000095.1 GCA_001657325.1 Geitlerinema sp. BBD 1991-9
ACATCGCCCACCAAAAAGCCGCCCAGTCTGCGGGAAGAAAGCCTTCCATAATATGCATGGCTTGAACGGGGGTTGCGAAGGCGAAGGTTAGAGAACCCGCCAAACTTACGGCGATCCCAAGAGAGAATTTTTTGAATTTGTTCATAGCAGCATTGGGAAAAGCGAACCCGACCCGATGATGGGGTTAGGAATGCAACGATAGCGATAATCGATCGAAAGACTTTGGGTTTCTGACAGGTAGACGTTGCGATCTGAGAAACACGCTTGTTTAGCAAACAGTCCGACAACCGACGGCCGACCGGAAAACTGAAGCGATCGAAACAAACGGCCGCGATCTCGCCAAACTCGAGATAACATCGTAATTTTTTATCATCCGTACCTCGCAGATGTAATGGTTGAAGAGCGTGCGTTCGGCGGGCGTCCTGACTCTGAGGTGATGACCTCATCACAGTTGCGGGACAGCGCCGGATTTGCACCGGACTTTCCCCCTTGCGTTTGATGGCTGATCCCCATCAAAACCGAGCGATTTCATCATCCTATCACATTAGCGATGTCGCGCTTTGATACGCCGCAAGCTTTACCAGGCTTGCATTTTGAGGTTAACGCGCACGAGAACCGCCGTGATATTATCGCGACCGTTGTGGCGGTTAGCAAGTTCGATGAGTTGTCGTGTCGCCGTTTCGAGATCGCTGGATTCTCTTAAAAAGGGTTGGAGGTGGGTTTCCCAATAGGCTTCGACGAGGTTGTTATCTGTGAGTCCATCGGAGGCTAAGAGAAAGAGGGTATCTTCAGTGAGGCTGACAAACTGGATATCGGGACGCACAGCGGTTTGGTTGCGAGGCCCGAGGGCTTGGGTGAGTTGATAAGCTTCGGGACGACTATAGGCGACGGACGGATCGACCCCTTGTCGAATGGCGTGCTGTCCGACTTCGTGATCGGTGGTGAGTTGTTGCAATCCCCGACTGGCGGTGATACGGTACAGGCGTGAGTCTCCCACGTGAGCGACAGCCGCGCGATCGCCATCGACGAGCAGCATAACTAGCGTTGTTCCCATACGAGCGCTACCCTGACGGCGTTGCTGCTGGTTGAGAGTGTAAATAGCTTGGTTCGCCAATCGAACGGATTCTCGGATCTCGTCTTCTTCCGGTAACTCGTCACCCCAATTCTGAGAAAGTTGTCTGATGAGGGTATCCGCAGCGAGAGCGCTGGCAATCTCGCCTCCCTCATGTCCGCCCATACCATCACACAGCACGTATAGCCCGCGTGACGAGACGGCTCGATCGAGGGGGGTTTCTCGCCAGTTTTGCTGCGTCCAAATGGTAAAGGTGTCTTCGTTGTGGCTGCGTTGGCGGCCGATATCGGTCTGTCCGGCGTGGCTGAGATGGACGACGGGGGGAATGGGTTCGGTGACGGTAGCGTCGTCTTCCCGTTCTAAAAAGTCCCACGCCGTCGGCTCTTCGTCGGCTTCTCGTTCGTCGATGAAACGCTCGATGTTCGATCGAACGTCCTCTGTGATTGAAAAAGTATCGGTTGCAACCTGTTCGACGAACTGAGCTACATCCGCTGGAAGTGGCGTTTGGGTCGTTTGAAAGAGGGTTTTCCAAGTTTGACCGAGATCCCGTAAGCTCGCCGATCGATCGGGGGGGTCGGGATACAATCGTTGCAAACAGATGATTCGATCGGTATCGAGATGTAAGTTGTGCAAGTCCGTTAAACTCGCACGACAGCTAATCGCCGTCAGAATAGACCACAAATCGATCGTTTGATACATCCAATAAAGTTGTTGTAACGTCGAAGCATTTCCCCAAGCCTTGGGGGTACAAGATAAGTCCGTGCGATCCTTGAGCAGGAGAACCGTGTAGGTTTCAGTCGCCCAGGTATCGCGCAGTTGCGGGAGTGCGGAGTTCGCGAGGACGTGCGGGTGCAGGTAGGGACGCGCGACTGGGGGAACGGAAGGAACGATAGTCGAACCGGTACCATCGGTACAGTAGGGAGCTTGTTTGGGGGCGAGATCCCAAACTCGGGTTTCGATTTCTCCGAAGTCGTTCGATCGACCGCCATTGAGAGTACGGTAGCGTTTTTCGGTGTCGAGATAAGGCGACAGCGAAAGAGGATGCGCTTCGATCGGTGCGATAATCGCAAACCAAACACTCGACTTCACCACGAGGCGAGTTCGGCACTCCGAGCAATATTGGCTGAACTGCGGGTTAAGGGTTTGGCATTGGGGACAGACCAACATAGCAGCGGAGATCGACAAACAGCTATTAGAATTTGCACGATTTCGAGCGGTGCGACGGGACAGAACGACGCACGAACCCGCATCGATTGTAGAGGACTGCGATTTCGGCTTCGCTGAGATCGCGCCACTGTCCGGGTTGGAGAGAGCCTAAACGTAAGTTTTCGATCGAAACACGCACCAATCGTAACGTCGGATGGCCGACCGCCGCAGTCATCCGTCGTACTTGGCGGTTACGTCCTTCCGTGAGAGTCATTTCGAGCCAGCAGGTGGGAACGTTTTTCCGAAAACGTATCGGTGGGTTGCGCGGGGGCAGATCGGGGTCTGTGGGGAGTCGTCTGACCTCAGCCGGTCGCGTCTGATACTGTCGAACCGTTACGCCCTCGGACAATTGTTGTAAAGCTTCGTCGTTGGGAATGCGTTCGACTTGTACCCAGTAGGTGCGGCGTTTTCCAAATTGGGGATCGAGCAGTCGGTGTTTGAGACGGCCGTTGTTCGTGAGGAGTAATAAGCCTTCGCTATCTCGATCGAGCCGACCGGCCGGATAGACCAATGGCACGTCAATATAATCTTTTAAGGTTTGTCGTGGTGTGTCGCTGTTATCGGTAAACTGACACAAAACGTCGTAGGGTTTGTAAAACAAAATATATCGAGTCAAGTTGATAAATGAGCGATGAAAAAAATTGGACAAAAAGAAAAATGATTGAGGACGGCATGACATCCGACCCGATCGAGTAGACGCGAACTGATAAAAAGGATGGATAGACTGTTATTCTAAACCCTTATTCTAAATCCTCCGAACGGCGAGTTGATGACTTTTGCAGTGATTGCTCGAAATCGAGGCGCTGTTCGGCATTACGAAGAAAGTAACCGCTAATCATGGCAGACGCCAGCAAGCGGCTCAAGTTTTCGCGGCTTGTCGTAACGCTCACACCAAAATGTTCGGTAGGAAGGTTGCCTAATAGCCCGATGATGTTACGCTCCATCACCTGAAACACTTCGGCTGAGCCGGGTTTTGACAGCTTTGAAATCGTGTCCGGACTCATCGATTGAACGTAATCCCACAATAAATTCCGGGCTTCACGACTACTTTCCGAAAATCCGGAAGTTGGTTTCCCATCAAATGGATTGGTCACGATAACCTCCTAGCCGTCGAAGTTGCTATTCCGCTACCTCCATACTGACACGTTCAGTAAACAAAACGACTTGAGGCTGAAACAGTCGTGTAAACCAAACTAGAGACAGAATTCGCTTCAACAGCAGCTTCGGGGTTGTCTGCTGAGGATCGGCCAAAGGGGACACCCGGATTCGAACCGGGGGATGGGAGATTTGCAGTCTCCTGCCTTACCGCTTGGCTATGTCCCCAGGTAACAACCTTTCTACTATATCATAACAGACAAATCTGTCAAACCTTGACGATCGATAAATTACGAAAAGCAATCGATCGTCGATCGAATTTGTATTGCTATCGCCTTCAATTTTGGCGAAAGCCAATCGTCGAATTGGGGATAAACAGGGAGGCGCGGTTTTAACGTCCATCCCGCCGGCGTGAGGGTTTCAGCCAAGGCGCGATGGTGGGGATGTGGGTAATCGGGATTCACTTCGTCGCGGGGGCCGATACCGCCGAGATCCCTCGCTCCCGCCGCCAAGCAATCGAGCAGAACGTCGGGAGTTGTGACGAGATTGGGGGGAATTTGAATCGTAATGTCTTCCGGTAGTATTTCCCTCGCGAGGGCGACGACCTGGGGAAGTTGTTTCAACTCAAAGTTGTTTCCCCTCTGTTCTTGTTGCGTTCCAACACTGTGAGGTTGCAGGATGACTTCTTGGATGTGACTCCAACGGCGGTGAATTCGATCGATCTCCTTTAAGGTATCGCGCCAGTCATCGGGGGTTTCACCAATTCCCAACAGCAACCCCGTCGTGAAGGGAATTTTCAACTGTCCCGCGCGTTCCAGTTGAGCGATTCGCAATTCGGGGCGTTTGCTGGGGGCATTGCGGTGGACGGTGTCGAGGAGTTTCGGCGTAACCTGTTCCAGCATCAACCCCATGGACAAGTTCGCGGATTTCAAGGTAGCCATTTCCTCGAATTCCAACGGCCCGACGTTAGTGTGGGGGAGAAATCCGAGCGATAGAGCGAGTTCGCACAGGTCGTAAATCCGTTGAAACCAGGCTCGACGTTGAGGGTGGTTGGGGTGAACCTCGCCGCTGAGAATTAGGATTTCGAGCGTTCCACTTCCTTGTAACGACTTGAGAATTGCATTGGCCTGTTCTAAAGTCATCCACTCGTCCGTTCCCGGTTCAGTGCGAAAGTTACAGTAGGTGCAACGGTTGAAACACTCGTAGGTCGGAACGAGGGTGTAAGCGGGGCTGTAAGTAACTGTTCGTTGGGAATGCGACGACACCATCAATTGAGTAACAGCGGGAAAACAGTGGGAGAGCGATCTCGATCGTACCGCAGCCAAATTCCCAGGGTCGGAGCAACCGCGAAAGTCGCCCCGACCCTAAGCTATCAGATCCGAGATCGAGTCCCGACGAACTTACCAGATGAAGTTTTCAGGGTCGTTCAACGTCTCCGCCGTCACACCAGAACCTTGCACGAGAGCTGACAGGTGGAGAGGATTCCATTCCATCCCGCCGTCGCTCATCGTCGCTAAAGTCCCGAACGGCGTATCCGTAAACCGGATATCTTCTGGGGAGATACCCAGACGGCTGATATCGATTTGGTCTTCACCCAAGGTGAAATCGGTGATGAGATCGAGTCCGTCGCCAAGGCTGGTGTAGACGAATCGATCGAGTCCTGCGCCTCCGGTGAGAACGTCCATCCCTTCGAGACCCATCAGTTCATCGTCACCGTCTGAGCCTGTTAAGATATCGTATTCCGACGTTCCTACGATTGCGTTGGGATTCGACGAGATCGATCGAATTCGTAATTCTCGATCTTCATCGCCCTCCATGGCAGGAGCTTCGCTGCCTTCATCTCCCATACCGGGAGCCTCGCCATCGCCGCCACCTGCGCCAGGAATTTCATCGCCATCACCACTTCCTGAGTCAGGCGTTTCGTCGCCATCCTCACCTCCTGGGCCAGGCGTTTCGCCGTCATCACCACCTCCTGGAGCTGGAGTTTCGCCAACTTCATCGTCACCCCCTGGCGGTCGATCGTCGTTCAAGATGGTGCCGATACCTTGCCCGTCTGCCAGATCGGCGTTAGCGACGTTGCTCAAATCGACGAAGAAGGTTTCGTCCGGTTCAAAGACCGTAT
>LWRO01000096.1 GCA_001657325.1 Geitlerinema sp. BBD 1991-9
GTATCAGTCCCGCCGTCAAGGCGAAGGGATGCCAAAGCTAGGGTTAAAACTCAAGGGTTAGGAGCAAGGAGGCGAAAGCCCCCGCGCTTCAGCCGGGGGTGAGCTTACAACCCCAAATCCACAGCAATGCGATGGGCGCACGCAAAGCCAGAAAACGCTACCGCATTCAATCCCTGACCGGGAAACGTACTATCACCGACACAATATAAGCCCGGAATTGCCGTGCGGTTAAACGGCATTCCGAGCAATCCTTTTAACTGTCGTTGCGGAATCGGGCCGTAAGTTCCATCGCTGCGGTTTAAAAATCGGCGATGAGTGCGCGGCGTTCCCACTTCCAAATAATCCAATCCAGCATCTAAGCCAGGAAAAATGCGTTCGAGTCGATCGATAATTTTCCAAGCGGCTGCTTCCTTGCGCTGTTCGTATTCCTTCGACGGTAAATCCTGCCATCGATCGATCCAATCGGGCGTAAACGCATGAATAATGTGATAGCCTTCCGGCGCGAGATCTCGATCGAGCAACGTGGGAATTGAGACGAAAAGCGTTCCCTCTGCTTCCTGCATATCGTCCCACGATTCCACAATGATATGATGGCACTCCGTACCCGCTGGTAAAACACTCGCTTCAACGCCCACGTGCAAACTCAAGAAACTGGGCGACTTACGATAGCGTTGTTGCCATTTCTCCTCCGACAGCGGCATGGCCGATTTGGGCAACAATTTCTCAAACGTATCCCACCGCGTCGCGTTCGAGACAATGCGTTGGGCGCGTAACACCTCACCGGAAGCGAGTTTGACCCCCACGGCGCGATTTCCCTCGAGTTCGATGTCCGTGACCCGGGCTTCGTAGCGAATTTCGCCCCCAGCTTTTTCCAAACCTTCAACGAGTTTTTGGGCGATCTGTCCGACTCCCCCTTTGGGATAGTTAATGCCCCCGTAATGTCGATCGCTGAATACCATCCCCGCATTAATGGCAGGGGTCAGATCTGCCGGAACCACCGACCAGCAGTAACATTCGATATCGATAAACTTTAACAGCTCGGGATCTTTAATATAGCGTCGGGCAATATCGCCGACGTTTTGCGGCAGGTACTTCACCAACCCCAAACACGCCAGCGGGTGTTGGAAAAAGACCCGCGCTAAGTAGCCCGGTTCTTCCAACGACAATAATTCCATGGCGTTGAGACAGTTAAATACCTTCCAGCATTCATCGTAAAACTTTTGAATGCCCTGCCGTTCGTGGGGAAACTTGGCGCTGAGTTCCTCAATAAAGTCCTTGTAGTCGCGATGGACTTTGACTTCCAAGTCGTTGGGGAGGTGGTAGTGAATCTGAACTAAATCGGGAATTGTTTCGAGTTGTACGTTGACGGCTTCGAGTGCGCGGGTGAGAAGGTTTGTCGTCCCTTTATCGCCGAACCCGAAAATCATCGAAGCCCCGACATCAAAGCGATAGCCCGATCGATCGAAGTATCCCGCGCTACCACCGGGAATTAGGTAGCTTTCGAGGACGAGGACTTTCGCCCCTTTGCTGGCCAGTTGTGTCGCTGTAACGAGTCCGCCAATGCCAGCACCGATCGTGATAACGTCGTAGTCTGCCGAGGTGCTGGCACGATTTGCTGGTGCAATCATACAGAGGATTTCTTAAAAGATGTTCTCAATTCCTTTTGTACTTTAGCGGAGTTTGTGGAGAACGGGGTACGGGAGAGTGCGGACGTGCAAAAAAAGGCGAGAATCGCTCGATCGAGGCGCTCTCCGCAAAAAAACGGTTTTAATTTGGGCAATACACCGTAAAACCCTCTGACTCGATCGATCTTTGTTGATAATTTTTGCGTATAAATACTGAAAAAACTGTGCGATTTTTCGGAGTTCAAAAACTCAGTATTTATTGGTTTTAAAAAAACACTTTTACTTTAACTAAAAAATTTTTGTAGAGTTTACAATTAAAGTGTATTCAACAGAATACGACCCAGATACTCCCCCCTCTTCCACGCAGAAGTTTGAGTGAAATTTGACGATCGCTCAACAATAAATTGCTTGAATCGTATTAGATGGGCATCAAGCGTGGAAAATGCCCATCTTTTTTTTTAAATCCAAACCAGAAATAGCGTATTCAAGCTCATTTGAATCGAGTTTTTTGCCATAAAATTTATATATATTTTGCTGTCTTATGTCATACAATCCGAATTCCGATCAATGGGTCGGCATCGATGTTAACAAACACCATATCGATATATACCTTCGACCTGCAGGAAAAATCTTCCAATTTCCCAATAATTCCACCGGACGAGTCGAGTTGCTGTCGAAGCTCAAAACGTACACGATCGAATTGATTCTGGTCGGATCGACAGGCGGAGTCGAGCGCCCAGTACTGGAAAGTCTGACTCAAGCAGGATTACCAACATTGAAGGTTAAGGGATCTCTCTAACCCAGTCATACCAACGAACTCAATTTGAGAAAAAACGATCCGTTACGGTGCTTCGAACATCGCTGTTGAATTTTCTAGAACGTTCGTTGAAGTCTCTTCATTCGAGTCGTGAAACGAGTGCAGACCTCGGGCTTGTGAGATGTCGTTTACGGGTGTAAATCGACAATACACGCCTTTGAGAATTGCTCTATCTTAGAGTTGGAGACCAACGCGATCGACCGCCATGACTGCAACTCAACAGATATTGACGCAAATCCCTGGAAATCCTTGGAACGGATTGCAGAACGTCGATCGAATCTGGCAGGGAATGCGAGACAACAGCCAACCCGTACCCCTCACCGTGCGACGACACTCACAACTCCTCGGCGAAGTGGAATGGGACGTCGTGATTTGTGGCGGAACCTTGGGTATTCTCCTCGGTGCAGCCTTAGCCCGACAAAAGTGGCGCGTGGTCTTAGTCGAACGAGGGATTTTAAAAGGACGAACCCAAGAATGGAATATCTCGCGTCACGAACTCCGAACGTTCGTCGAATTGGGATTGCTGACAGAAGACGAATTAGAACGATCGATCGCCAGCGAGTACAACCCCGGCCGCGTTAGCTTCCGAGGGGGTTCTGACATCTGGGTCGACGATATTCTCAACATCGGGGTCGATCCCGTTTATCTCCTCGAAACCCTCAAGCAGAAATTTCTCCAAGCTGGGGGAACCCTCCTCGAAAATACCAACTTTAAAGATGCAGTCGTTCATCCCGACGGCGTTTGCACGAATACCGACGAGCATCACCTCAGTGCGCGGCTACTAGTCGATGCGATGGGACACTTTTCACCGATTTCCCGACAAGCCCGAGGACAGCGCAAGCCAGACGCAGTGTGCATGGTGGTGGGAACCTGTGCGGACGGTTACGCAGCCAACGAAACAGGGGATCTGCTCGTGTCGTTTACACCGATTTTGAATCAGTGTCAGTATTTCTGGGAAGCCTTTCCCGCTCGCGACGGACGCACGACGTATCTTTTTACCTATCTCGACGCACACCCCGATCGATTCAGTTTGCCGTTTTTCTTCGACGAATACCTGCGCCTGTTACCAAAATATCAATCGATCGAACTCGAAGCGTTAACCTTCAAACGAGCGTTGTTCGGCGTGTTCCCCTCCTATCGCGACAGTCCCTTAAAATCCCCCTGGCCGCGAGTTCTCCCCGTCGGCGACAGTAGCGGCAACCAATCTCCCTTGAGTTTTGGCGGATTCGGGGCGATGGTGCGCCATCTCGCGCGTCTCAGCGACGGTGTAAACGAAGCCTTACAAGCCGATTGTCTCGATCGATCGGCGCTCCAATTACTCCAACCCTACCAACCCAACCTCTCCGTCACCTGGCTGTTCCAACAAGCCATGAGTCTCGACGCAGACGCACCGGTTCGAGATTCCGAAGCGATTAACCGCTTACTCGTCGCCGTTTTCAGCGCCATGGAACGAGCGGGTGACGAAGTATTGCGACCGTTTTTACAAGATGTCGTGCGATTTGGTAGCCTGTCGCAAGCCCTGTTTCGCACGTCGATTTCCGCGCCGCTCACCGTCACGAAAATCGTGCCTCAACTGGGTGTATCTCCCCTTGTCGATTGGACGGGACACTATGTACAACTTGGGGCGTACAGCCTACTTTCCAAACTCGAACCCTCTCTCGGAGCGCTGAGTCAACTCGCCTCGCCACAGCAGCAATACACGCTCAAACGATGGTTGCAAGCTTGGCAATACGGCTCGGGCGGCGACTTTACCGCAAAGCGTGAAGATTAACAGTTAGCGGGGGCGTCCCCACGCCGCTATCGCGCTCGCGTGGGGATGAGGAGCGGGCGGCGAGGATTGCGCCTCGATCGAGCGCGGATGACGAACCGCCTTATCAACGTGCGAGGCTGCGAATAAATTCTCGAAGTACATCGGTTTTATTGCGTCCCGTCACTTTGCAGTATTTGTCTAGAATTTCTCTTTCGCTCCGTGGTATACGAATCGTAACCGTCGCCATGTTTGAGTCTTTCATACCATACTGCAATTAGTGCGCTTTTTATCTCAATGTTAACACGCCGCATCACGTACCACCTCTATCCCAGTCAAAGCCAGGAAGACAAGTTGGACTACTGGCGGCGACTGCATGGCGGGTTGTATAACGTGGCCGTGTACAACCGAAAAACGCAGTATCAAAAATTCGGACACCACGTCGATTATTTCGAGCAACAGAATTGTCTACCCGCTTTCAAAGAAGTCTGGACGGAGTACAAAGAACTCGGTTCTCAAGCTCTCCAAGCGACTTTAAAACGGGTAGATTTCGCATTTCAGAGGTTCTTTAAGGGGCTGGGGAAATACCCCAGATTCAAAGCCTCTCGGCGATATTCGGGTTGGACTTATCCCGCGAGATCGGGGTGGAAAGCTGAGACGAACGGGAAAAACGGACATCTAAAAATCACAAATCTCGGAAAATCACAAATCCCGGACGGATAAAAATGCGCGGGCAAGCAAGAACCTGGGGAACTCCCACCACTTGCACGATATTTTGTCGTCACGGGAAATGGTACGCCTCCATAACCGTTAAGTGCGAACCGCAACGGGAAACCGGAACGGGGAGTATCGGCATCGATTTGGGGTGCAAAGATGTCGTTACCTTCTCCGATGGAAGCAAGGAACCCAAGCCTAGCTTTCTTAAAGAGGGGCAGCGAAAAGTCAAAACGGCATCAAAACGACTTCGACGCAAACGCGCACCGAATCGGAGCCAACGAGTTAAAGCATCTCGGCGGTGGAAAAAACACCGCACCAAAGTATCGAAACGCCAACGGAAAGTCGCTCGTCAGCGAGAAGATTGGTTGCACCAACTCACCAGCAAGATAGTTCGCGGTCACAGCCTAATTGCTGGTGAAAGCGCGACCTGAACTGGTCATTTGAACTGGAACACCGAGTTCCCTAGGGATTTCCACCCCTAGCCCTCATGGAGAAGACTCGTAAGAGTCC
>LWRO01000097.1 GCA_001657325.1 Geitlerinema sp. BBD 1991-9
CCCAGTTGAGGCGACCGTCGGGGCCTTCTTGGACGAAACGTCCGGCGGCGTAGTGAGACGGACTGGTTCCGTCCGGGTGGATGAAGATGACACTATTGCCGCTCGGCTTGGTTTCAAATCGATCTTCCATGACGGGTAATGATTTGAGAAATTTTACGATTGTTGACTTCGCTTTGGTACACGTAATTTCTCTTGTAATACTCGACACAGCGTCCTATAATGGACACGCTAAACTGACAACATTGGGGAGGTTTATCGCTCGACTAAGCTATAAAACCTCTCGGTGTTGTTTCCTGTGTCTACTGGTGATTTAGACAGATTTTCGATCGAGTCGAGCGCCCCAAAAAATCAGCACAATTCTCGATCGGGTGGTGAACTTGAATGCACTTCCACGCATCAGGAAAACTCTCAAACAATCTGCTGTATATCCGAGAAATTACGTACACGACTTCGATTTTTCTACTAAAATATTAAGATATAATTAAATCAAGGATAAAAATTGTTAAATAACTCAAAAGATATGTTTAGTAAGATTTGCTAATGGGTCAATGGATGGAGATCGATCGAGACATTAGCTTGAATTATATGAATTCAAAGTAATTGCAATAAGAGATGATAGCCATTCACTCTTGTAAAATTTCTGTATAAATGCATACAAATTACATCATAAGTTTAAACTAAGCAGGTCTGTTGGAGTTATGGTGAGAAGCAGAGTTTATGAACTTCCGAAAACGTTGGCGTAGGGGCGAACGGCCGTTCGCCCCTACAAGAATCTTGGTATCGTAAGCAATCCAATTACACCGCAATTCCAAGAGAATCAAACTGAAACTTTCTCAGATGCCCGGTTTTTCAAAGAGAATAGTTTAACTATTGCTCGATCGACTGGCTGAGCAATTCAGGAAGAGGTGCTAAAGAATCGACAACCTGAGTCGGACAGCCTTCTTCGTCAAAGATAACAAGGTCGGCATTCAGTCCATCTGTAGTTGCAGACTGTCTTAGAATTAATTCAACCCTAGCCATCACTATCGAGTTTGGTATACAGGACAGCTTGCCATTCTATAGGACTCGTATTCAGGTTCGATTTCTTAATCTTATATTTTGCAGATAAGTTTTACAGATAAATTTTGCAGGTAAATGCAGAAAAATTGAGTGTCGTTAGTTCCTCTAGCTTAAAAATTGTTCGGTAACGTGGATATCTTCCAGGCTAAGTTGAACGCTGAACGCTTCTCGACCATCGATCTGAAAGTTCAATGATATAAAATCATCTACCCCTTTCGTCTGAGTTTGCATCACCACACACTCGGAATCGTCAAGAAGTTGCAGGAAGAGGCCTTCAGGCAGAATCTTGCCACTGCCTGGGTGAATTTCGAGCAGAACATCCCGTTCTGTATCGCTCAGATATGTTGTCTGGAGGAGTAACGCAATTTTATACTTTCCAACATCTAACATCTTCGCTCTCTTTCTAAACGGTTGAGAATCAGACTCCTGAGTCTCGACACCGCCACGATAGCTGGCTGCTAACACCCGTTCGGGATCTTGCCAAAGTTCATCGAATACATTCGAGAACCACTGACTGAGCCGAACCAAACCCGTTGTCACCGATGACGCTGAGGAAGCAGATTGTTCGGCTTCTGGAACATCGTCAACGATCGAGTCAAGCAAAGCTATTTCATGAGACTTTCTGACGTTTCGGGAGTGGGAAGCAACTACCAATTAGACTTTTTCCGGGCGAGCAGCGACAACAACAGTGACGATACGGTTAACGGTACTGACAGTGGCGATCTCATCAACCTCTTGAACGGTAACGACATCGCCTTTGGTTTTGCGGGTAACGACACGATCGACGGTGGAAGTGGCGACGATACCTTTGCCGGTGGAGCCGGGAACGACCTGCTGACTGGCGGCGATAATAGCGATATCGTCTTTGGCAACACCGGAAACGATACCCTCGACGGTGGTAACGGTAACGACATCATTGCCGCAGGGAAAGATGACGATCTCGCCAGCGGTGGCAACGGCAACGATATCGTCTTCGGCAATCTCGGAAACGATCGCGTCAACGGCGACGGCGGTGATGACAGTCTCTTCTGCGGTCGGGATAACGACACACTGAGTGGTGGCACTGGTAACGACTTCCTCTCCGGCGATCTCGGCAACGACGAGCTAACGGGCAACAGCGGCGCAGACACCTTCGTTCTGAGCGTCGGTCGCGGGTCTGACATCATCACTGACTTTACCAGTGGCGAAGATCGGCTCGGCCTCGTGCAGCCGCTGGATGCCAACACGCTCACGATCGAACTCAATGGAGGCAATACAACTGTGAGCTTTGGGGGCGAACTTCTGGCAACGCTCACCGGGGTCACGAGTTTGAATCCCAGTGACTTCGTCAGTCTAACTTAGAAGTTTCTATCCGAGTGAAAATGTGGGGCTGCAGTTTCCACCGCTTCCGCTTTCGTTTAAGACAAATAATACGGGTGCATCTCAATTTTGTAGAAAGATCCCTCCACCTTCGGCACCTCCCCTCGCTAAGGGGAGGATGGGAGGGGTTGCGATCGCAAAAGTGAAATGCACCCAATAATACCTAATCCGATTGCGAAAGTGTGTTTTTGACTGTTCGCCTGAAAACCCCGTAGAGTCCTTGCATACAAGGACTCTACGGGGAGGATTTTAGATCGTCATTTGAGAAGTGGATTCCGTATAATAGGCGTTGCCTTAGCAACAGACGCTCTAGCGGAGAAAAGCGGACGTAATATTTTCTCGTATATCTCCTTAACGTCTATCCAAATCGATACCCAACTTAAGCGCCGGGTTGTTTTCCCATCGATCGCCAACGTGCGCGTAAATACAAGTGGTTCGAGGATCGGCGTGTCCGAGGAGATCTTGAACTTGGCGCAGATCCGCACCGGAGCGCAACGCGAGAGTTCCCGCTGTATGACGCAAACTGTGAGCCGAGATCGTGCGCCCTGGGGTATATTTGAGGTCGGCGTTTTGCAAATAGCTATCGATAATCGTGCGGATACCCCGTCGCGATAAACGCTTTCCACCTGCCCGATTTCCCACCGCAACGAACAACGGACTCGATCGATCGAGCCGTTCCACTTCCCGACGACATTCTAAATAATCGTGCAGGAGATCGGCGATTTCTGGTGTGAGGGGAACGATACGAATGTTGCGCTTTCCTTCTACGCGAATTCCCCAATTTCGTCCTTGGCGAATGGTATCTGAAATATTCGCCCGGTGAAGTTCTACCGTTCGCGGCCCTTCCATCGCCATCACCGCCAACAGCAATCGATCTCGTGCAGATTTAAGGCTTCCATCGTGCGGAACGATTTGTAATAACTGCTCGACTTCCCATGACTCGAGATACGTAATCCGATCGGCGGGATCGCGTTTTTCGCGTGGCGGTTTGACCCCTGCGGCGGGGTTGACAGGAATCAAGCCTTTTTCGAGTGCGGCTTGGTAAAACCGACGCACGACTGATAACTTCAATGCTACGGTTGCAGGCTTGAACTTTTGAACCTCGATCGACCAACGCCGATATTTTTTAATGTCGTCTTTCGTCGCTGTAGCGGGATCGATATTTTCGCAATCGCACCATTTGACGAACTGCATCAGTTGGCGACAATAGGTATGCAACGTATCGTCCGACGCATCACCCGCACCGACATCAATTTCGAGAAAGTCCGCAAACGCCGCCAACATCGAATCGATCGTGGTGAGGGATGCAGAATCGACGATCGGCAAAAGAGAATCGACGATCGATCGGTTCCGATCCATCATCTCAGTTTCCGATCGAGAGATCGGTCAATCTCAAAATCGTCATCTCATTCCTCATCTCATCACTTCGTTCCGGGGTTGCAGTTGAACGCGAGATCGATCGACTGCAAGTTCTGGCGGTAATGTTTCCACTTTACCCCACTGCGATTCCAAGCGATTTAACAACCGTTCTTGTTCGAGGCGGAGGATTTCAGTATCTGCGCCGCCGTTCATCACCGCAAACCACACCACGCCTCGCTGTTGCGTCGGTAAGCCTCCGGAAATCGTACTGACTGCGTTCAAACTCCCCGATTTAATAACCGCCAACGTTGGAAGCGATCGAGGTGATAAAATTCCGTCATCTACGCCAGCGATCGCCACGACATCGGAAACGGTCAGATTGTGAGGTTTCAATTCTCGCTCGATCGCCAAATACATCGCCACAGCGGTTCGCGGTGAAATCTGGTTTTCTCGCCCCAACCCGGAACCGTTCGTCAGCTGTATTTCCATTGGCGGAACCCCTGTCGCCTCGAGAACTTCTCGAACCACAACATCTGCACCTCCCATTGCATTGGCGAACGTATGGGCGATTGAATTATTGCTGTAGCGATTCATCAACTTCAGCAATTCGGGAACTGGGAGTGATTCGTGGCGAATGAGGAGTTGTGCGTTCGCAGACGCTTCGGGAACCACGCGCACGTCTCCCGCGATTTCGACTTGAGGGCGCGGCGTACCCGGGGAAAGGGTTTGATATTGCGCTTGAGCTTCTCCCGTCCACAAGTTCGCGTTGAGTCCCTGTTTGAGGAGTTCCCCAGAATACGCCACCTCTTCTTCAAAATTCATATAAAAGGTTCCCGCGATAACGAGATTTCCTTTGACACGATCGATACCCTGTTCGTTGAGTAAGTTTCCAATCTCGATCGCATCTTCCCAAACAAACATCGGATCGAAGTTTCCCGCAACCACGAGATCGCCGTTTAATACGCCATCGCGAATCTCTCCCGTGGTTTTAAATTCCGTCACGAACCGTCGATCGATCTCGAAAACCCGCAACGCCGCCAAAGTCGTGGCGATTTTCGTCACGGACGCCGCCGGAAAAGGTGTCGTTCCGCGACGGTTGGCGAGTAAAGTCTCTTCTGTTTGTATCCAAACACCTTGTTGTGTGGGATCGAATCCGTTCGCCGCCAGGGTGTCTAAATACTGTTCGATCTGTTGTTGAACCTGTGCGTCTGGCGCGTCGGGAGAAAGCAGGCGTGAATCGTTCGCCTCAACGAGATCGGTTGTCGCTTGGCGTACTGACGTTTCAGAAGGGGTTTCGATCGAGGCTTGGGGTTCCGATGTTGCGGTACAGCCGACAAGATGCGCGATCGAAAGCGTGAGGATCGAAACGAAAATGCGGTTTGAAAATCGCGTCATGGGGATCGATCGATGGTCTTCTTGTTGAGTGTATCGTTTTGGCGAGACCTCGATCGTCGTGACGGTGAGAGAAATCGGGGAGGATCGATCGACTCGGCGATATCGTCATGTCAGCGCTTCGGTGACGGCTTGCCATATTGGCTTTTCTGGAGTCGCAGAAGTTCTCGAACGAGAAGATCGGGGGCATCTCTCAACTTT
>LWRO01000098.1 GCA_001657325.1 Geitlerinema sp. BBD 1991-9
CGACGCGCTCGAAGGCTTCGAGTAAGGTTTGGACTTCCCCTTCGCGTCCGTAGAGTTTTTCGGGAATCAGGAATCGATCGCATCGATCTCGCTCGCCGAGTGGGAAGGATTCGATCGAGCCGCTCGTTTTCAATTGTTGCAGACATTGCTCTAGGTCGTGTTTCAAGCCCAAGGCACTCTGATAGCGATCGGCGGCATCCTTGGCCATCAGCTTGAGGACAATCTCTTTCAGTACACTCGGTACGCTTGACGATTCATTTGAGGATTCGCTCGTGTCGGGAAACTGAACGGTGCGAGCCATGTGACAGTGTACTAACTCCATCGGGTCGCAGGTTTCAAAGGGTAATTTCCCCGTCAGGAGTTCGAAAAATGTCACCCCCAAGGAATAGAAATCCGTGCGATAGTCGATGCCCCGATTCATCCGTCCCGTCTGCTCGGGAGAGATGTACCCCAGTGTGCCTTCTAAGCTGTTGGGATTGGTCAATTGCTGCTGTTCCTTGGGGAGCAAACTGGAGATGCTGAAATCGATAAGTTGGATTTGATGGGTTTTCGGGTGAATGAGAATGTTGGTGGGTTTGATGTCTTTGTGAATGATGCGTTGCTGGCTGAGGTAGTGCAGTGCTTCTGTTAGTTGAATGGAGATCGAGAGAAAATCGCCGAGAGAACGAGGAGATTGCTGCCAATAGTCTGAGAGGGCCATCGAACCTTCGTCAGCCATGACGAGTGCGTAGCCGTTGCTATAGCGTTCGAGGGCCAGGGGACGCGCAATCGCTGGGCGATCGAGATGGCGGGTAATGACGTATTGGTTGCGATATTGAACGAGTTCGTTGAAGTTGGGGTGGGGATGGCGTAGGACTTTGACAATGACGGGTTGCTCGGTGGCAATTCGCATCGCTCGATAGACGAGGGTGCGGGTTCCTACATAGATTCGATCGATTTCTCGATAGCCTGGCAGATTCAGCATCGTCATCATCAGGAATGGGGTCAAGCAGTAGCAACCATTTCTCGACTCCCTCGATTATGCTGAGAGAGCCGTAGAAATGGGGTGGAAATTGAAGCTATAACTAGCAATGCTTCGTCTACTTTACAGAGTGGGTTGGGTATGAAATCGCACGTTTTCTACACAGCTTTAAAAAATTAAGCTGCATCATTTATTGAGGATATTATTATATTTATTATATCAAAATTTTATTGTTTCTAAAATAAGTCGATCGCTCGCAAATAAACTTAATAATGTCATCCGACAGTCGCAGCATTCTTGAGGGATTTTTACTGTATACAAGATTGATTATATCCAAAATCAATCGATAGAGCTAGAGTGAGAATCCGGATTTCAAAGCCACTTCACGTATGAAGATTGGGTGTTTTACGCAATTCGATCGTGCTGAATGCTTAAGTGTAAACACGCACAAAATTGTAGGCCTTGCTAACAGACCACTAAGTCAGTCGTGACAGATTCCTCACCCTGCTCTTTGTCAACAATAGATCTCCTGCACGGATCGAATTGACCCCCCTTCATCTCCCCTTTACAAGGGGGGATGAAGGGGAGGGCTGGGGTGGGGTCAGAAGTCTTTATGCAGGAGGTCTAATAGATTGAAACGGAGGATCGACATCTCCCAACGCCAGGATGTTTAAACCGATGCGGGCAGATCGATCGTGAACTCCGTTCCCGTTCCCAGTTGAGAAATACACTGTAACTGTCCTCGATGCTGCTCCGTCACAATTTGATAACTAATCGACAATCCTAGACCCGTTCCTCGCCCGACGGGTTTCGTGGTGAAGAACGGATCGAAGATCCGTTGGCGAATGCTTTCACTCATACCCGGCCCGTTGTCAACAATGCGAATCCTGGCTGTTTGTCGATCCCGCATTTCTGTCGCGATCTGAATTTGGGGAGAGTTCACAGCCTCCGAGGTGGCTAAAACATCGATCGCATTGGTCAGAATATTTAAAAAGACTTGATTGAGTTGACTGGCGTAACAGTTAATTAACGGCAGTTGCCCGTAATGCTTGACGATATCAATCTCTGAACGTTTGCCCGTCGCCTTGAGACGATGTTGTAAAATCAGCAGCGTGTTCTCCAATCCTTCATGTAAATCGACTTCCTTCACCGCCGATTCGTCAAGGCGAGAGAAGTTACGCAAACCGAGAATAATCTGGCGAATGCGATTGCTCCCATTTTTCATGGAATCGAGGAGTTTGCTTAAGTCATCACATAAGAAATCTAAGTCGATCGATTGGACTTTCATTTGAACGCTCGGATGAGAAGCTCCATTCTGTTCGTAGAGCTGGAGCAGGTCGAGCAAATCGCAGACATATTCGCGAGCCAAGTCAATATTACCGGCAATAAAATTGATGGGATTGTTGATCTCGTGAGCGATACCCGCCACCATTTGCCCTAAACTCGACATTTTTTCCGCTTGAATTAAGTGGGTTTGAGTCTGCTGCAATTCTTGAAGCGCTTGTTGCAAATGTTGGTTTTTCTCTTGAAGCTCCTCAGTTCTCTGTTCGACTTGAAACTCTAGGTTGTGGCTGTAATCTTCTAGGCAACTGTAAAGACGGGCGTTCTCGAGGGAGATCGCAGCTTGTGCAGTGAGTAGCTTAAGAACTTCGATGCGAGCTGGCGTAAAGACTCCTGCTGTCAGTTGATTTTCGAGGTAAAGAATACCGATAAGTTTGCCTTGATTGAGAATGGGGGTACACAGAAGACTTTTCGGTGGCTTTTGGAGAAAGTAGGAGTCTCCAGCAAACGTTCGATCTCGTTCGACACGATCGACAATGAGGGTTTGTTGGGTTCGTTTGACGGTGTTGAGGATGCTATGGGGTAAGGTATCGCTCGTCTCGAGGATTGTATCGGATAAATGACAGGTTTTATTGGCGTATTGGGCAGCGATTTTCCAAGTTCCGGAGTGGTTTAGAACTAAGGCTCCAGCATCAGCTCCGGCGTTTTCGAGGACAACCTGCATCAGTTTGGAAAGTAAGGCATCACGTTCGATTTCTTCAGAAATTGCTCGGGAAGCTTTGATGGCAGAGGTGAGGTCGAGGAAGGAGATTTGGGTCGTTACTGTAACGATGTTTGAGGTGGAAGTTTCGATCGGGTTGAACGGGAGGAGAGATTCAGAGTGTTGAAGAATGGGCGTGAGTAGTTGAGGATAGGTTTGTTCGAGGTGTTCGGTTTTCGCCTTGGCTCCCCAACGAGCGTAGCCGTAATAGGCCTCTTGCATATAGCCAGCGGCGGCTTTTTCTTTCCCCCAACCGAGGTAGAGTTTCGCCACGAGTTCGTTGGCGAGAGCTTCTTCGTGAACGTAGCCGTTTTCTTTGGCTCCGGCAATGGCTCGATCGAATAGCTCTAAAGCTTCCATATATTGCCCTAACCAGCGATGCCGCTCGGCTTCTACTAAATCGTATTTATGTTGGAAATTTGTCGGGGAAAACTGCGCCCAAGTCTTGAGTTGAATTTGATTTTCAGCAATTCGATCGAGCTGCTTTGGCGTGCGTGTTTCACTCGCTAACAACGCTAGGCTGTAATAAAAATTATGCTCCGACACGTAAAGTGTTCCTGTTGCCGCTTGTCGGTACTGCCAACCGTTCTCAGCCGCCTCCACCGCTCTGACATTATCTTCAAACAGATAAGCCAGTCGCGTTTGAGCTTCGTAGAAACAGAGAACTAAGAAAACAATATTATTCTCTAACCATCGAGATAAACATTTTTCTCCATCTAATATCGAACCTTGAAGATCCTGGGGTTTGTAAGTTTCTCCGAGGAGATTCGCAACGGCTTGTTGATTAATCCGAAGAAAGCCTTCGTGAAATTCATATTGTGCTTTGACGATCGAGGGCAAATAGCGTTCTTGGGCTTGATAGACAGAATCTAACGAACTACCACTGTAGAAAAGATAGTTGCAATAATGAACAGCAGCATAAAACGCATACTCGACATCTCCATTATCAAAGCCCCCTTGAATCGCTGCTGGAAGAACCTCGACCGCATTGCGGAGAGGCTCTTTCCAAGGTCGCACGAATACGTTGAACATATTACTGACCTTGGCGGTCAACGCACGCGCGTTGAATTGCTCTAAGAGTTGCAAGGAAAGCTTGCCAAACTCATATCCGGCTTCAAACTCTTCATACACACCACACAGCAATGCTCCATACCAACTGTATGCTGATGTGGCGAGGGGAGAGTTACCGTATTTCATACAGTATCGAACTGTATGTAGAACGATGGCAGGATAAATCGTTGGATTGGCGATATAAGCGGCAGAATTTGCATTCGTTAAGATGCGAATTGCGGCTAGTTTTTCTTCATCTTCAACAGCTTTAAGAGTTGTGAGGCTAGAAATTTCCTCGTTTGGCAAGGCAATTTCTTGGCGGAGTAATTGTATTTCTTGTTGAATTTCCTGTGGCTCGCTAGATAAATCAATTCCGAGAAGCCTGAGAACGTCGAGGGCTAGAGAAATTGCCTCGTTCATGCGATTTTGATTGATTTCAAACAAAATCTGTAGCTCGTGAACTTTAACTCGATCGAGTAGGGTTCGTACTTTGTTTAAGGTTTCATCAGATATGACTTTGGCAGCCTGTAAGTTGCAATTCAAGTATTCTGCTTCAATGCTTGCAATTGCAAGTTCAAACTGGAGAGAATAATTGTCTTCCCAACTCGTTTCGTTTAAAAAGCGTTGTCCGGCATGGCAATAGCGACGACTGGCCTCGTAAGCCACAGAGGATTTGGCTTTGTGGCTCGCTTGAAGATTTAATCGTGCAATCTGCTCTCGTTCGGCTCGATCGAGAATTAATTCACCTCCAGCATTGAGGTGATTGACGATCGTAAACAGATACTCTTCTCGTTCGCTGTCTGACAGATTATGCCAAAGTTGACGACCGATTTTGAGATGTGTGGCTTGTTTTCGATTTTCACCAATCAGGGCATAAGCCGCTTGCTGAACGCGATCGTGTAAAAAACGATAGCCAACGGTCACTCGATCGATCTCCTCAACGTTTCGATCGACCTCTTGGAAAAACTTGTAGGTTTCGCTTTCGGGAACGAGAAATCCTTCCTGCAACGCTTGCCATAAATCGGAGGCAATGTCGTCCTGACTCCGTTCGCAAACCACCGCCAACGTCGATAAGTCGAATCGGTTGCCAATACAAGCCGGCCAGCTTCAACACCTCCTGCGTCGCCTCGGGCAACTTCTGCAAACGACCCACCATAAACACCACGACATCGTTCGTCAGCACGAGCTGCCGCACTTGCGTTAAATCGCACTGCCAATACCTGGCATTTCCCTCAAAGGTGATGCAACCCTCCTCATACAAGCCTTGCAAAAATTGTGTGGTGAAAAATGGGTTTCCCTTTGCCTTTTGATAGACCAACTGAGACAGCGGCACAGCTACGTCCGCCGAACACAACAACGTATCAGCCACTAAACGAGTTATATCGGTCTCGTTCAACGGAGCCAGGGCGATCGTGTTGAGCGTTGCCCCCTGCTTCTGCAGTTCGTCGAGGGTCAACATCAGCGGGTGGGCGGCAAACACCTCGTTATCCCGATAGGCTCCTAAAATCAGCAAATAACCCGCTTCGGACTCGTCCATCAACAGCTTCTGTAAGTCGAGCGAAGCCGAATCGGCCCACTGCAAGTCATCGAGAAAGAGGACGAGAGGA
>LWRO01000006.1:0-301854 GCA_001657325.1 Geitlerinema sp. BBD 1991-9
GGCTTTCTTGTTTGCTCCCTCCGGTCGCCCGCCGCTTCACCACCCCCCAAGCCTTCGGCTATGGGCGGAGCACTGCGACGGATCTTGGTAGAAGTTCAGCAAGCGACCACATCAACGAGACGTAACAGAATCAGAGAATACCGTCTCTTCTAATTGCTGAAGCGCTCGATCGAAATCGTTGTTAACCACGCGAACGTCAAACTCGTCCGATGCTGCAATTTCTTCGCGGGCGTGTTGTAACCGACGCTCGATCGCGCTTTCCGAGTCGCCGTTACGGCCGCGCAACCGGCGCTCTAACTCCTCAAGCGACGGCGGCAACACGAAAATCGAGAGCGCATCTGGAAAACAACGGCGCACCTGTCGCGCTCCCTCTAACTCAATTTCCAAAATAACCCATTCTCCTCGATCGAGTTGCCGTTCGATCGAAACCCGAGGTGTCCCGTAATAATTTCCGGCAAATTCTGCCCATTCGAGCAACTCACCGTTTTCCACCATCTCTAAAAATCGATCGCGGCTGACAAAATAGTACTCTTGTCCGTCCACTTCACCCGAACGAGGCGTTCGCGTCGTCGCCGAGATCGATAAATAGAGTTCCGGGTGGCGCTGGCGAAGCGAACGCAGCAGTGTTCCCTTGCCCACGCCACTCGGCCCTGTCAAAATAATTAACTTGCCGTTGTGCATTTTCGTTTGTCTTCCATTGGCAAAACGGGGCGATCGATCCCCGTTTCTGGATAAACCTCCAGACTACTATCCCTGACCATCTTTACTGAAGACAAATCGATTCGCAACCGTTTCAGGTTGAATCGCCGAGAGAATAACATGGCTAGAGTCGGTAACGATAACGGCACGGGTTCGTCGGCCGTAAGTCGCGTCAATCAACTGACCCCGTTCTCGAGCGTCCGTAATGATACGCTTAATTGGAGCAGACTCTGGGCTAACGATAGCGACGACGCGATTCGCCGATACGATATTTCCAAAGCCGATGTTAATAAGCTGAATGTCCATAGTGAATCCTTCGCTTACTCGTGTGAGGAACGTCGTGACGACACGATCTAACCTCAATGTTAGATAGAATCCAAAATTTTGGCTGACTCGGCGTAAATTCAAGCAAAATCGCACTCCTACGCTCCCTAACTCCGAACGCCTCTAATCACTGTACTGTCGAGATTTCAGCAATTTTTTTCCCGTGCAACCCGTCGATTTTACGATTCTTAGCGCTATTTGTGCGGATTTGCGCTCCCATTGGCTTCCCGCTCGCGTCGAACAGGTGTACCAACGCGATCGAACCCGCATCGCTTTAGCATTACGCACGATCGAGCGTCGCGGATGGTTGTGCTTGTGCTGGCACCCCCAAGCCGCCCATCTTTGTATCGCCTCCCCGCCACCGAAAGCGCCCGACACCTTTACCTTTAGCGATCAACTACGCCACCAACTCAAAGGATTTGCCCTCGTCGCCATCGAACCCCTCGCGCCTTGGGAGCGCGCCCTCGATTTTCAATTTTCCCGTCGTCCCGGCGATCCGGTGGTTTGGCACCTCTACGTCGAAATTATGGGCAAATATAGCAACGTCATCCTCGCAAATGCCGATAACGTTGTCGTCACCGCGGCCCACCAAGTCACCGCCGCTCAGTCGAGCGTGCGCCCTATTCTCACGGGACAGCCCTACGAACCGCCCCCCGCCCTCACGGAAGCCGCCCCCCATCTCGAAGAACCATTCGATCGATGGAAAGAGCGCGTGTCTCTGGTTCCCGATACGCTACGCCGCAACCTTTTTAAAACCTATCGAGGACTCAGCTCGACCTTGGTTCGTGCCTTGGGGAGCGCAACACAAATCGATCCCGAGCGCAACACGGATCGTCTCACAGATGCCGAATGGAAGGTATTATTTGAAGCTTGGAAAAATTGGTTGATTACATTAGATAAAGAAACGTTTCAACCTGGATTGACGATGGCTGGATATACCGTTTTAGGATGGGATGCCATCCAACCTGTTGACGATTTGCAATCCCTCATCGATCGCTACTACAGCGATCGATTCAACCAGCAATCCTTCAAACAGTTGCACCACCAACTTTCGCAAAAAGTTCGCAACGCCCTGTCGAAGCTACAAACCAAACGTCAGACGTTTATCGATAAATTACAGCAGTCCGACGATGCTGAAACCTACCGCCAGCGGGCCGATCTTCTCATGGCACATCTCCACGAGTGGAAAGCTGGCATGAAGAACATCGTATTAGCCGATTTTGAAACTGGCAAACCGGTTAACATTCCACTCGACCCCGAACGAAATGCCGTACAAAACGCACAGTTTCTCTACAAGCGCCATCAAAAGCTAAAACGGGCAAAAGATGCCGTCAAGCCGTTGCTGGCAGAAACCGAGGCTGAAATTCACTATTTACAACAGGTCGAAGCTTCTCTGTTACAATCTAAAGAATACCGTCAAGGTGTCGATCTGGTAGCGCTAGAAGAAATTCGAGACGAGCTAATCGAGCAAAATTATCTGTCACGTTCCCAGCATCGCAGCCGAAACAGTTCTGAAGTCGATAACTTTTACCAATATCGATCGCCCAACGGTTTTGAGGTTCTCGTCGGACGAAATAATCGCCAAAACGATCGACTTTCCTTCCGTTTGGCGAACGAGTACGATCTCTGGTTTCACACCCAAGAAATTCCGGGAAGTCACGTTTTATTACGGTTAAATCCGGGTGCTGTTCCCGACTCGGACGATTTACAGTTCGCGGCCGATCTCGCTGCATATTACAGTCGCGCCCGAGATAGCGATGCTGCCCCAGTTGTCTACACCAAACCAAAATTCGTCTACAAGCCTAAGGGTGCAAAACCCGGTATGGCGATTTACAAACACGAAACTGTAATTTGGGGAAAACCCGGAGCCGTGGAGGAAGATAAATAGATGAGGTGATGGGGAGATGGGATTTTTGCATCCGAAATGACGAATTCGACCGTACAGAATCGTCAATAGATGAATCGCAGATCGTAGATCGTAAATCGTAAATTGTATGAACGATAAATCGTCGATCGATTCTCAAGCCTTAACCCTGACAGCTCGGGGAAATTTAGCCATTGCGATTTTAGGAATTCTGTTTGCCCTGTTGACTCGATCGAACGCCATTTTGCTCGATGGTGCTTTGTCAATCGTCAACGCCGCCTTTGCGTTTTTGTTATTGCGTCTCGATCGACTGTCCCAACGTTCCGATCGAGAACGGTTCGCGTTTGGAGACGAGATGTTCGGGCCGATGCTCGAAGTGGGTAAAGGGTCGATCGAGTTAACCTTGCTCGGCTTTGCGGCGTTGTCCGCCATCGTGACCGTCGTTGCGGGGGGACAGTCCGTTAATTCGGGAATGGCGATCGGCTACGGGGCGCTCGTCGCGGTAGCGGGAACGATCCTCGCAGCGCGTCAAGGAAAATCAGCGCAACGCAGCGGTACACCCACTCTCGATCGAGACGCCAAACACTGGTTTAACCACGGGATGACCGGTGCAGCTCTCGCCGTCGCCTTTATTTTCGCCTTCCTGATGCGCGAAACCGATCTCTCGGAAACCCTGCGCTATCTCGACCCCCTGCTCGTATTGGGGATGATGGCTGTTTCGATTTCCCATCCCTTGCGAACCGTTCGCGATAACTGGACACAACTGTGGGGACGGACACCGGAACGCGCTTTAGAAACTCGCGCTCGCCGTTTCCTCGATCGAGCCTTGCGCCTCGTTCCCCATCGAGAATCACGCCTGCGCGTCGGACGACTCGGACAGCAGGTTTACGTGCGTGTCGATCTCGTGATTTCCCCCGATAACGACCTCACTGACGACGTTCGCGACCACGATCGCGTGCGAAAACTCCTGTTCGATCGACTGCACGAAGGCTTTCCTCACCTCGCCTTGGACGTGAACTTTACGGCCGATCGGATTTGGATGCAACGGGCGATCGGCGAAGATGAGGGGTAAATCCCCTGATGGGTTTCACTAATTTTACGGATTTGATTTCCGGACAGATCGGTTATGCTCTAGGTGAAAGGGTTGGCCTATCCCCTCAAATGCTATGACCCAACCGAAACTACACGACCTCGCCCGTGAAGGCAACGCCCAAGCGATTTCTGCGCTGTTGAACCAGTTTTTGAAATCCCAAGGGGTTCGATCGAAAGTTGCCCTCAAAGAGGGATGTTTGCATATTATCTTGGAGTCGGAAGGCAATGCCCCCGATCGGGCGAGCTGTGTCGAACTCGTGCGAGCCAAGGTGGTTCACTGGGAAATTGAAGGGATCGAGCGCGTGCGCGTGTACGGTCGTAAAACTGGCGAACTCGCCGCAGCCTGGAATCAAGAATTTGCCGTGGCCGTTGGCGGATATTCCAATCTGTTGTTTTCCCACTCTCGCGGGACGACGGGGACGCCGGAGATCGACAACTCTCCCCCCATCTCGCAACCGCCCAAGCCCGCTCGTCCAAAATCGTCGCCGCGTATCTTCGTCGGGATCTTCATTTTTATTGCCATCGTCTTCGTCTCGATTGGAGCTTACATCGTCCTGCAAAATTCTTTGGACTCCCCTGACGATACCGAGGGGTTTCAGCCTCGAACCCGTTCCCAACCGATCTAGTCGATCGTTCTCTACCGTTTTAAGCGTTGGGGCTTGCTGACAACAAGCCTCGACCGGTTGACCGCATCTAAATCGAGACTTGCCCTATGTCGATCGAGCCAATTCCCACGCCTCTCGTTTCAGCCAATTGGCTAACCCAGCATCTCAACGATCCCAACGTCGTCATCGTAGACTGTCGCTTTTCCCTCGCCGAACCCGAACTCGGCCGCCAGCAGTACCTCGACACTCATCTTCCCGACGCGTTTTACCTGCACCTCGAACGGGATCTCGCCAGTCCCGTGCAACGACACGGCGGCCGCCATCCGCTCCCCAACCCGCAAATTCTTGCCGGAAAACTCGCCGCCATTGGTATTACATCCTCAAAAACCTTTGTCGTCGCTTACGATGATTCGCGATTTGCTTTCGCGTCTCGATGCTGGTGGCTGCTGCGCTATCTCGGACACGAACGGGTGGCGATTCTCGACGGCGGATTTTCTCAATGGCAATCCCAGGGCTACCCCGTAACCCGCGAGTTACCCCAACCTCGATCGGGACACTTTACCGTGCAGTTACATCCCGATTGGGCGATCGATATCGCACAGGTCAAGCGTTGTCGAAACTTACCCGATGTCGCCCTCGTCGATGCGCGAGATGCCGATCGATATCGAGGCGAACGGGAACCCATCGATCCGATCGCCGGACACATTCCAGGTGCTATTAACCTGCCCTGGAAAACCATGACGGACGATCGAGGTTTTGCACTCTCTCCCGAGCGCCAACGCCAGCTTTGGCAAACTCTCACCTCTGCTGACGAGGTGGTGGTCTACTGCGGGTCGGGCGTGACAGCCTGCGTTCATATCTTGTCTCGCCAAATGGCAAAACTCCAGCCCGCCAAGTTGTATCCTGGAAGCTGGAGCGACTGGTGTTCTTATCAAAGCGGGTAACGCGATTCGAACGCGCGACATTCACCTTGGCAAGGTGACGCTCTACCACTGAGCTATACCCGCGAGACGCTCACTTGCGCTTGCGTGTTATCCATATTCGCAAACTTTTCTGGGCTTGTCAACCTTTTTGGCAAATTTTTTTCGCACGAGTCTGCATTTCGCCGGCTTCCGCCCCAGTCAGAGACCCAAATAACGGCTATGCCAAACCCGATTGCCAGGAATCCGAACGGCAACTCAGACGTGCGACTTTCGCGGTCGCCCAGGGAGGGTGAGGCAACCGCGAGGGTACGCCCCGACTGAATTTCAGATTCAGAGTCGGAGCGCTGTCGGCTAAAGCGGTCAGTCAGATTCGAGCGGCAATCGGGTCGAGATCGATCCGTTTACCGCGAGGCGAAAGGCTCTGTCGAGTAATGGTAGGGTGTGTGACGCGGACGAAAAATGGGTTTGAATTCCAGTTCATGAGATTTCCGCGTCACGCACCAAGCACTGTTGTACCGCTGCTCTAGGCGAAAGGCTCTGTCGAGTCTCGATCGAAACTCGACAAAAGTCGTGCCAACTGAAAGACGATTCGAGAGAACTCGATCGCTACTCCAAATCCAACGTCAACTGCACGCAGTTCTCGGGTAGAGTGAGAATTGCCTCCTCGTCCCAGGGGTCTTCGTAGCGTTTCCGACGACGACCCTTCGATCGATCGCGCAGTTCCTGATTGGCTTTATCGATCGCCAACCACTGCTCGAACACCATCCATCGATCGTCTTGCGGGGGTTCGATACGATAGACGCGAACGGGCTTCTTGTCGTGACGCTCGCAGCGCAAACACGTCAACCCATAGCCGAGCTTGTCTAAAAACCGTCGTAGAATGACAATCGGCGTTGAATTTTTCGCCAGTCCGATTCCTGTAATCGTCTTGATATCCGCGCGGTGTTTGAGTGCGATCTCCGCCATCGCCTGTAAATCGAGATCGGTGTTGCGTAACTCCCGTTGCGGGTTGGCTAACAATGTCGGAAGACCCAAAACTTCGATCGTTCCCACCGTCGCCCCCAATTGCGATCGATTGAAATCGGGTTGGAAAATCTGTCCTCGACCTTGACGCACGAGCTTACGAGCCACGCGGAGATCGCGCTCGGCGAGATACTCCCGTCCGATCGTCAAGAAATAATGCAGGCGCAATTTGTCGTACCATCCCTTATCGTCCCGCTGTACCAATTCCCGGGTGACGGGGACGCGATAGCGCCGATACAGATCGTACTTGCGCAACGCTCGACGATCGGCAGGGGTTTTCACCAAGGTTTTTTTCAGTTCGCGGTACTCGATGTCGTTCAACGTCGTTGCGTCAGCGATGGTCTGACAATCCGCTTCGTAGTTCTGGCGCTGGACTTCGGCGATCTGACGTTGCAGCGTTTCTGATGGCGATTCTGCGGCCTTGTTTTTCCCAGTGTTGCGCTTGGAGCGTCGCGTTTTTTTAGCCGGAGGAATTTCGACGATCTGGTGTCCTTCAGCCGCCAAAGCCGTCACGACTGAATCGCGATATCGAGCCATCGTCGCGTTTAAACGCACGGCCATTTTCGCCCAACAGGTCAGAGATTCTGCTTGGAAACCCATTTCGAGATCGCCGAGAGACTCGAAGTCTGACTGTTGTAGCAAACGCACGTTCAATTGCATCAGGCGCTTTCCGGAAGCCAGCAAGCTCGGAATCGAGGTCGAGCCGTTCCCTACTTTGTTAAAGCCGTACCGAGCCACCCATAAATGGCGGGGGACGTTGTCTCGAACCCGAGCCATGGCTTGACGAACGCTGTTTTCTGACTGCACCCCTTGGGCGATCGACCAAACGGAGGTGAAACGACCGCGTAGGTCGATGCTAACTCCGGTTTCGATCGAAGGCGATGCGAACACGACATCGTAATTTTTCAACAGTCGATCGAGCGTCCCCATACAGCGATACGCTGGGTGCGTCGGTTCGGTGACGGATTCGGCATCGACACGCAAAATCTTCAGATCGGGAAACTGTTTGGAGAAATAGGCTTCGAGCGATCGCGTACTCCAAGGACTCGTCAACTTTTGCGCCGACAGACAGACAAAGGGCTTGCCACCGTTGCGAACGTACTCTTCCAAATCCCGAACCATCCGTTTGGGGGTACTTTCGGTGTAGTGGTGAATCTGCCAACCTTCATCTAGACCCGGTTGCCAATCGTTTTGAACGATAAACGGTGCAGACTTAATCCCCGCCAAAGCCAACAGATAATCGAGGGATGTATCGCTCAAGTCGGCATCGGCAGCGAACACCTGTCCGGCTTCGTCTATGGTGTTTTGCATGAGGGCTTTGAGCGATCGCAAAACAGCCACGCGATGACTGCGGCAGGTGTCGGAGTTCAAACCGTGCCACAGCACTTGTTCGACTTCGTCGAGGATAACGACGGCATTCGTCCAATCTTCGGGATCGAATTGAGCTTGGGAGTCTGGGTGTAGGGAGTCGATACACAAACCGTACCCGATGCCGACTTCTTTCGGATCGCTGAGGTGGCTGATGTAGGGCAGGCCGAACCGCTGACAGAGGGCTTCGACGAGTTGGACGCGGTGGCCGATGACGAGGACGCGCTGTCCTTTTTCGATCGCTCGCTGGACGACGCGCTGCAAGAATTCAGTTTTACCGGTACCTTTCGGAGATCGAATACCGATCAGTGCAGCGGTGTCGGGAATGAGGAGTTCGGGTAAAAACCGCTGCTTGAGGTGTATATCGGGGGTATAGGTCAGACGCGCGAGCGATCGAGCGTGCCAGGTGTGAAAAGGTAAGGCAGTTTGAAAGGCTCGATCGAGTGCGTCTCGGCCTTGGCTGGCGATCAGGTCGTCAACCCCTTTGCCGTCTTCGATATCCCAGGTGACGACTTTGACTTCGCAACCCGCTTGTTCGAGGAGATAGCTGGTTTGTCGGACGGCTGCGTTAACGGCTTTGATGGTGTTCGGCTTGCGATCGCGATCGAAGACGATGTACACGGGACGCTTGGTTTTCGCCAGCATATCGAGTTGGGGAATCAAGCGCGGCTTACCGATGCGGTTGCCCCATTCGTCCCGTTTGACGCGGTAGCCGCCGTTAATCCCCGGAAGGGCAATGGCTGCATAGCCGGCACTGAGGAGTGCGCCTGCTTTTTTCGCCCCTTCGGTGATACACAAGGGGACGGAGTCGTTTTCGAGCAACCACTGCCAAAAGCCAAAGTCCGATCTCGATCGATCGAGATCGGCTTGGGAGAGCGGTACCCCAGCTCGATCGGCAATGGCTTGCCACAGGTGTGGAGGAACCCGTAACGCGAACAATCCCGTGGCGGTTTTGGGAGGATGTTCGTATTTGATGGTTTTGCAACGTTCGGTTGACGTAACCGTGGGTCGATGATTCGTGCGGGGCTGGTTCGGTTTGAAACACCCCCACAAATCGTCTTCTCCCGTTAGGAGATCGACCCCCGAACACCACCAACCTCCTTCTTCCAAGTGGCGGTAGCGCTCGAGGAGCGAACTCGAGAGCCGACCGTCGTTCCGACGGGGAAGATCGGCAGAATAGAACAAGTAGTCGTAGGGGAGTGTCCCGTCGAGAGAAACGACGTTCAAGCGGGTTAACTCCTCATCGACCTGGCTGTTCGACCATTCAACGAGATAATTCACGGTGGTTGCGTTCAGTTGCGAGAGGATGAGCGTATTAGAGGAGTAGAGACTCTATCATACGCTATATGTAGTGTGTCAACTGTTTTTGAAATAATAATAGACACCATATATAGCGTGTATATTGATTTGAAAGCACGATTCGTAACGCCAGCGTCACGCTGGCGTTTGTGGCAACTTGAAGACAATAGATTTTGGGCAGTGAGAGATGTTTCTGTTCGATCGACTGCGCCAATTCTGGCGAGACCTCACCCGAGACGAATCGGACTCGGCTATCGAAGCGAAGCGCCAAGTTCGTCTTCAGCAGGCCGTGCAGGGGCTACACAACGTTTTTCAGAAACATCACTTGCAACCGGGGATCGACTATTCTATCAGGTTTGGGACACGGGGACTGGGTTTATCGCTCAATAGTCCTCGGGCGAACGGTTTGGTGCGATCGAATCCTGAAGCACGTGCTGCTCTCGACGGTGTACTTTGCTGTTTGGGCGACATCGACGGTTACGCCGGTTATCCTTGTCGCCTTCCTCGATCTCCAGCTTACGTCACAGCTTGGAAACGCGCTAGTCAGAAACGGTAAATTTTTTTTGCGAAGCCCGTAATTTTACGGGTTGTTTTTTTGAGATCGATCGAACGTTCGTTAGATTCATTTATCTGAATTTTAAAAAACATAAAAAACCGGACTTTCTACTCTCGAGAATCTTTGCAAAAGCTTTGCAAAACCTCCGTGGTTCTACGCTAGGCGGTTTTGAGAAAGCCATGAATAATTGAACTATCAGGGCGCACACCTCAAGTTTTGCTGGATTACAGACTCGGAACTCAATCCTCTGGAAGCAGGAAAAAACAACGATTTAGACCCATGACTCTTCTCAAGCTCGATCGCTTCGTCCACATCGCCGCTGCGTCCGCGACCCTGATGGCCTTTTCTGCTCAGAGTGCTTCGGCGGGCGCACTCTCCAACGGCGCAACCTTAAACGTTTTCGTCGAGTGCATCAATGACGGCGTGGCTTCCGTCTATCAAGAAGGCGGTAATAACGGTTGGCACTACACCTCCGACTCAGCCAACGACGGCACCGGCGGTTCCGTCTACGATATCTTTGGCATGGCCGTCAAAGAGACCCAGGACAGCGTTTTTGTCGTCATCAACGGTAATATGCCGCTCTCGGGCGCAGATTCGTCCGGGGCCTGGGATACGAAAATTGGCTGGGGTGACTTATTTATCAACCTGTCTCCCGAGCAAGGCTTTAATAGCGGCAATCTCTTCGGCGTGAGATTTGCCGATCCCTTTGGCGATCTGCCTGTTGGCGTTTACGGTGGGGTCGATCCCATCAGCGTGACGGGTTCCAACAACGGTTGGAAAAACGTGGACAGCTACACGAACAATTTCGTCAGATCTGATGGCACGGCGAAGAAATCGAACGTCGAGATCGATAAATTGTTTGGCGATCTGTCTCACGATACCGACTACTTCGATCGAAGCAAAAGCTACAACGCCATCGGTAGCGGTGCGTACCTCGGCGGTATCGAATGGCTCGACGACGCAGCGCTCAAAGCAGCAGGATTTGAAACCCAAGAAGGATTTGGTGGCTCTGAAACAGTCGCCTTCCGTTTCGACAGCAAGCTCCTCACCTCCTACGTTCCCGATCTGACGGACGAAACCTACACCCGTTTCATCGGTAAAAACTGGCAAGAACAGCTTCAACACAATGCTGAAAACGCTGGAATTGATTGGCAGCCGTGGGAGGAGCAGTTGAACGAGTTGCAACAAACAGCGAACGAGCAACTGCAACCGCTACAAGAAGAAATGGATCGGTTAATGCAACCGGCCACGGAATTGCAAGACTTGGTGAACTACGTCAAAGATGCTGAGAACCAAGTGAAGCAGATCGATCGAAACTTATCGAGCTGGCAGCGCAGTCTCAACAGTTCTCAAAACAAAGTTAATCGCTGGGAAAACGAGCGCAATAACTACCAGCAGCAACGAGACCAACGCCAACAAAATTTAGATCGGCACAACCAACGGCTACGCGATTTACAGTCGCAGCTCTCCAATCCCAATCTAACTTCCAACCAGCAAAACCAACTGAAAAACCAAATCAAAACGGTCAAGCGCCAGCGAGACAACGAGCAGCGTCAAATCAACAATTGCAACAATAAAATTTCTCAGCGCGATCGGTGGATTGGAAACGAAGCCAACAAAATCGACAACTACCAGCAAAACATTGATGGTGCAAAACGTCAAAAAGACGAATTACAGTCCTCGATACCCGATCGAACTCGAAAAGAGCTGGAAAACGATCTCAAACAGCTCAAAAACGAACTTTCTAAAACGGACGACTACAAAGCGATCGACTCGCAAATGAAAGCCGTGAAACAAGAAAAATCTCGCGGCGAAAACCAGGTTCGTCAAAACCTAGCTTCAAAAATTCAAACGTCGGTTAGCGAACAGCGTATCGCGTCGGCTTCAAATGACGTATCGGTTCCCGAACCTTCAACTGTGGCTGGTTTGGCAATCTTTAGTCTGTTCGGTGTAACTCGCAAGCTGCGCCGACGGGACTAAAATCCAGCTTTCTCACTTTCCATGTGATGCTCTCTGAGACCTAAGTGCTTCAGCACTTAGGTCTTTTTTTGACTCTTGTATTAATGATTTTTTTGTTTTTTGGCAGCCTCGATCGATTTCCAAATATCGAAAAGACCAACGGCTGTATCTCAAGACTGTAAAAATAGTCAGTGTGTTACGCGGAAATCTAATGAGTCGGGTCTGTTGAAATTGCGATGTAATTTGATTTCCTATAATACCAAGATCCTTGTCGGGGCGAACGGCCGTTCGCCCCGATGTCAACGGTTTCGGAATTTCATAAACTCTGCTTATCACCCTAACTCCAACAGACCCAAAAATTCGGCTAAAGTCGAGACAAATGAGATACTCGCGTAACGCACCAACAACGATTTTTACTGTTTTGAGATGCGCCCCTTAAAGACTCTCAATTTCAGTATTATCTTTATTTTATGGATGCGCTTTTTATTGACAAAATTACGATGATTTGATAATTTAATTTATAGAAACAGTGTTTATTGTAGGATATTCTATTTCTTAAAAAAATTGCGATCGAGCTTATACAAAGGGTGCATCTCAATTTCGTAGAATGACCCCTCCGCCTTTGGCACCTCCCCTTAGCCAGGGGAGGATGGGTGGGGTTGCGATCGCAAAAGTAAGATGCACCCTATTAAAAGTCTGTTTAAGAGAAATTTAAACGATTCAAATCCTAAAAATATGACCTACGCAGATCCACCCAATCTTGATTTCGCAGATCTAGAAAAAAACTATCAAAAAAGAACGTATTGCTTCGATTTATATCAAAAGAAGCTAGAGAAAGACAATCCTCGATTGCTGAACTGGATCGGTTCGATCGATTACTCAGGCTATGTTAGAGAACAGTGTCTGAACAACCTAATTGCAAACTATCAGATCGGTGACGAGAATAGGATATTACTAAGATTAGAAGATTGGGTTCCTCAAATTCAGAAAATTGCAGAACAGTGGATATTGGATAACTTCGATCGACTGTCCATCAAACAAATTAATTTAAACTATCGATTGATTTTATACTTATCTCGAAAAAAGAGACTTCAGAACAGTCAAGGCCTGCAATTTATAAATTCATGTTTGTTAAAGAAAGCTGAAGAACTCACTCGCAAACAGTTCTATGCTCTGAATTCTAACTTTCGTAGATATTTGTATTTGCTTGGCGTGCCTAGAATCCAGAAACTTCGCCAATGGATGCTGTTTGACAAAGATCCCTTTAATCGTCTTCTTTTTCTCAAACTGCTTTCATACGATCGACTGACTCAAGAAGAGCGTGATATCTTACAATTTGACCGATCCGCACTTGTCAAAAGACGTGTCCTGAGCTTTGAACTTGAAAATGATATTATTCCCGATCTGGAGAAATTAATTACCTTAATCGTGGATCGGAGTCAGAGCGTTAGATTAATTGCAAGATATTTCTTGTTAGAGTATTACAATATCAATGCTTACGATTTGTACAAAAATAGAAGTGACTATGCCTTTTATTATATTGCCGATTACTCTAAAGAAGAGGATATTGATTATTTATTGGATGGTGTATTTTCTCAGAACAATCGAATCAAATATATATGCTTAAAGGCAATTTGTCACATCGATCCGAATTATCTACAACTCTTAGATCTCAAGCAAATCATTCTAGAAAATCAACGAATTCGTAGTTTGGTTGTTCGTTATCTTCCTTCGATTTTATCGATCGACGAACTCATTGACTATAAAGAAACTCTAAGACAAGCAACACCCAATGGAGTATTAATCTATCTCAATACAATTTTGGGTAAGTCATATTGGCATTTTGTTGACCAGTTACTGTCTTTATTGATTGAAGATATGTCACGAGATGATATTGCCTTTATTCGCCAGCGATTGTTTACCCAGAAACAGGTATATACATCTGTTTCACTTATTCTAAGAACGAGTATCTCCGATCGGCTCAATATACTGAAAACCCAAAAAGACCCTCGACTGAAAACAATTATTCAAAAAATTGAATTTATACTTAAAAATGCACGATAATGAAATTGAATCTTAGAAGTTGTTTGAAATTTCACAAAATCGACAAACATAAAAAATAAAACTTTTGTATTTTATCGCAATACTTTGTTTGCGGCTCCAGAATTTATAAAAAATTAATAAGATAATCCTTGTCTAATATTTTCTTAATTTTATTTATCAATTTTTTTAACTGGATATTAACCTTCGATCGACCGCCAACCCCGTAATGTTGGTTTGGTTCACGTCAGAACGGTGCGAGCGCCATGAGCATACTGGACTTTTTGAATATCTTCGACCTGGATACTAACACTTTCCTCGACGATCTCCGAGACGAGACCGAAGGTTCCCCCACACTACCCAACGGAATCGCCTCAGGAGACACCGGCCAAACCAGTACTATCTTGTGGACGCGCAGCACCGAGACAGACTTCGTCGCGATCGAATACGCCACGACCCCGGATTTTAGCGAAATTCTCGGCACGCTCTCCACCGAAGTCAGCGACCCCAACCAACCCGTCAAACTCGAACTGAGTGGACTGCAACCGAACACCGAATACTACTACCGCGTCACCGATGGCGAAGGGAGTTCTCAAATCGGTCGGTTCAAAACCGCAGCCGAAGTCGGAACAGTCGAAGGATTGCGATTTGGTGTTTCCGGCGACTGGCGCGGCGAACTCTCCCCCTATCCCGCAATTACCAACGCGGACGAAAAAGACCTCGACTTCTTCGTTCTCCACGGCGACACCGTCTACGCCGACTTCCCCTCCCCCGCTCTCAACAAGCCTCAAGCCGAAACCCTCGATGAATTTCGCCTCAAACACGCGGAAGTCTACGGCGAACGCGCTGGACTTAACACCTGGGGAGAGTTACGCGCCTCGACAAGCGTGTTCGCCACCATCGACGACCACGAAGTTACCAACGACTTCTCCGGCGGCGCACCCGCATTTACCGATCCCCTCGGACGCTTTGGAATGGGAAGCGAACTCATCAACGACACGCCTCTCTACGACAACGGGTTGCAAGCGTTCCAAGAGTACAATCCGATTCGAGACGAGTTTTACGGTGAAACTGGAGATTCCCGCACCGAAGGCGAACGCAAACTCTACCGTACTCAAACTTACGGGAGCGATGCGGCTGTCTTTATTCTCGACAGTCGATCGTTCCGCGACCCCGCACTTCCCCAGGCCGATCTCAACGATACGCTCGAAATCCTAGAGTTTCTCGGCGCAAGCTTCGACCCAAGTCGCACCATGTTAGGACGAGTGCAAGTCGAAGACCTCAAACAGGACTTACTGGCTGCCGAAAATGCAGGTGTCACCTGGAAATTCGTGATGGTTCCCGAACCGATTCAGAACTTGGGTCTCATCGCAGCAGGCGATCGATTTGAAGGGTACGCCGCCGAACGCACGGAAATCCTGAACTTCATCGATACTAACGATATCGATAACGTGGTCTTCGTTGCGGCGGACATCCACGGAACCGTCGTCAACAACTTGACGTATCAACTCGAACCCCTCGGCCAGCAAATTCCGACCAACACCTTTGAAATCAGCACGGGTTCCGTGGCGTTTGACGCACCTTTCGGACCGACGGTCATCGATCTGGCCGCCGATGTTGGCTTGCTGTCCCCCGAACAGGTGACGTTCTTTAACAGCCTCCCCCGGGAAGGACAAGATGCGTTTATTGAAGAACTGACCAACGCACAGTTACAATCGCTCGGTTACGATCCGATCGGACTCCAAGGATCGCCCATCAACGCCCAACTCCTCCAAGGTGGCTACGTCGCAACGCAAACCTTCGGTTGGACGGAGTTCGAGATCGATCCGAACACCCAGGAACTTCTCGTGACCACCTACGGCATCGACCCCTACACCGAAGCCGAACTCAACACGAATCCCGAAACCATTCTCGATCGATCGCCTGAAGTTGTTTCTCAATTCTCGGTTACACCGGAATTCGACACCGCGCGATTCGCCTCCTTCAACGCCTCCCTCAACCGCAACACGGAAGGCCAACTGATCGCCGACCTCTCCACACCCGAAAATGCCCAGGCGCAGACGATCGCCGAAATTATCCAACGCAATAGCCCCGATGTCGTCCTCGTCAACGAGTTTGACTTCGATGCGAACGGACAAGCGGCGCAGTTGTTCCAAGACAACTACCTCTCCGTCAGTCAAAACGGCGCGTCTCCCATCAACTACCCCTATCGCTACGTCGCCCCCTCCAACACCGGAATTGCTTCTGGCTTTGACTTCGACAACAACGGATCGATCGTCACCACTCCCGGCGAAAACGGCTACGGAAACGATGCGTTCGGTTTTGGAAACTTCCCCGGACAGTTCGGGATGGTGTTGTATTCCAAATACCCCATTGAAACTGACGAAATTCGCACCTTCCAAAACTTCCTCTGGAAAGATATGCCGGGTGCGTTACTCCCTGACGACCCCGACACCCCCGAACCCAACGATTGGTATTCCGAGGAAGAACTCGAAGCGTTCCGCCTGTCGTCCAAGAGTCATTGGGACATTCCCGTCAACATCAACGGTCAAACGATTCACGTTCTCGCCAGCCATCCCACGCCTCCCGTATTCGACGGGCCCGAAGATCGCAACGGCCGCCGCAACCACGACGAAATTCGCTTCTGGGCAGATTACGTCACCCCCGATCGAGGCGATTATATTTACGATGACGCAGGAAACACGGGCGGCTTGACTTCAGGCGATCGATTCGTCATCGTGGGCGACCAAAACGCCGACCCCTTCGACGGCGACAGCACCAACAACGCCATCTCGCAACTGCTAGACAATCCCACCGTCAACACCCGCGTCACACCTGCCAGTATCGGATCGATCGATGCAACCAACCGCCAAGGTAGCAACAATCTCACGCAAACTGGAAATCCCGCCTACGACACAGCCGATTTTGGCGAAGCGGAATTTAACGGCCCCGGTAACGTGCGCGTCGATTACGTCTTGCCCTCAGAAAACCTCGAAATTACCGATGCAGGGGTGTTCTGGCCGACCGCCGACGATCCGCAATTCGGCTTAGTAGGCGATTTTCCCTTCCCCAGTTCCGACCACCGCCTGGTGTACGCCGATGTCGTCGTTGCGCCGCCTAGCGTAGATGTTCCAACTGTTTCCAGTATCGATCGCCTCACCGTCAGCAACATCGACCTCCTCGGTGAAGTCAACTTCCCCACCGGACTCGAGTTCGGCGGTACGGAAGTCGGCGGGTTGTCGGGAATCACCTACGATGCAGAACGGGGACTTTACTACAGCCTCTCCGACGATCGATCTCAAACTAACCCCGCCCGTTACTACACCCTCAACATCGATCTCAGCGACGGTAGCCTCGACAATAACGACGTGAACTTTATCGGGGTGACAACGCTTCTCGACCGCAACGGCGAACCGTTCCCCGAAAACAGCCTCGACCCCGAAGGCTTAGCCCTCACCTCCTACGGCACGTTAATTGTCTCCTCGGAAGGCGATGCGAACAACTTAGTCAACCCGTTCGTCCGCGAGTACCGCATCGACGGACAGCAACTCGGCGAGTTCAGCGTTCCCGCCAAGTACTTGCCCACCGCCGACAACAGCAACGGCATTCGCAACAACTTAGCGTTTGAAAGCTTGACGCTGACTCCCGACGGAAGCCGCCTGTACACAGCAACAGAAAACGCCCTCAACCAAGACGGCCCCGCTGCAACGGTTGAAACGAGCAGTCTGTCGCGCATCCTCGAATACGACCTCGCCACGGGACAACCGGCCCGCGAGTTCGTCTACGAAGTCGAAGAAGTTCCCGACGAACCAATTCCCGCCGACGCTTTCAGTACGAACGGTTTAGTGGAACTGTTAGCCCTCGACAATAACGGAACGTTCCTCGCCCTCGAACGTGCGTTTTCTGTGGGTGTGGGTAACACCGTCAAACTCTACGAAGTCAACAGCCAAGGCGCACTCGATGTCAGCGGTGAAAACGATTTGTTCTGGGAAGAAGAAGGGATTCCTTTTGAAATCGATCCCCCGGTTCAAAAACGGTTGTTGCTGGATTTTGCCGAGATTGGCGTAACGCCGGACAACTTAGAAGGGTTGGCGTTGGGTCCGGTGTTACCGGACGGTCGCCAATCCCTCATCGTCGTCAGCGACAATAACTTTAACGAGACGCAATCGACGCAGTTCGTTGCGTTGGCGTTGGAATTAGACAGTATTCCAGCGGCGGTTCCGACGTTGGAAACGGTGGGATTTGTGGACGACGAAGACGCGCCGTTTGCTGGAGATTCCGACGATCCGGCGATTTGGGTCAACTCTGATAATCCCGATAACAGCTTAGTCATTGCTACGGCGAAGGACGGCGGTTTAGTCACCTTCGACCTCAATGGAAATCTCTTGCAACGGATTCTCCCGGCTGGGTTCGGCGAGATTCGCTATAACAACGTCGATATCGTGTCGGATTTCGATTTAGGGGAACGAACGGTCGATTTGGCGATCGCTTCTGACCGTGAAAACGACACGCTGGCGATTTGGCGCATCGACGAGAATTCTCGAGAACTGGTCGATGTCACCTCACCGAATATCCTCGAAACCATTTTCGGGGTAGACGACGGCGAACAAACGGCTTATGGGTTGACCGCTTACACGGAGGCGGAAACAGGAATACCTTATGTGTTCGTCAGCCAAGGCGACGGAAATCTCCTCGCACAGTTGGAGTTGGTGGCCAACGATGAAGGTCAAGTCAGCGCGAATTTGGTGCGAACGCTTTCGCTTCCCGTTCCAACCGGCGATCCTGAAGATTCGCAATCGGAAGGTTTGGTGGTGGATGTCGATCGAAACGTGCTGTACGTAGCCCTTGAAGAAGAAGTCGGCTTGCTGAAAACTGATGCGTCGCCGAACGGGAACGGTGAGTTTACGTTGGTTCAGGCGATCGATTCGGGAGACGAAACCCGATCGTTCGACGAGATCGTCGTGTTTGGCGATAGTCTCTCCGATGTCGGTAATGCTTTTATTGCCAGCAGCGGTGCGAATCCGCCTTCACCTCCCTATTTTGAAGGACGTTTCAGCAATGGCGAACTGGTTGTCGAACGCTTGGCCCAAAGCCTGGACTTGGAAGCGTCACTTCCTGTTCTCGCTGGGGGCAACAATTTCGCTGTTGGGGGAGCAACCACTGGCTTCGGCACGTCCATCCAAGGTGCGCCCAACATCGGCGAACAAATCAACCTATACCTTAACCAAGACAGTCCCGATGCCAGCGATTTGGTTTATCTCTACGCCGGAAGCAATAATTTCGTGCAAAGCTCGACACCTGTAGACCCTGCAACGGTCGTCAACGATATTGTCGGTCACATCACCACGTTAGCTGAGGCCGGGGCGCAAACCTTCATCGTGCCGAATTTGGGAGATTTCGGTCAGTCGCCGTTCGTGCGCTCGATCGGACGTAGTGAAGAAATTAGCACGTCGATCGAGAACTTTAACGTCCTCCTCGATACATCGTTAGATGTCTTGGAAAGCGATTTGGGTGTTGACATTATCGAGTTAGATTTTGCTGGGGTTATCGATGCCATTCAGGACAATCCTTCGGCGTTTGGCCTCAGTAACATTCAGGAAGCGGCATTCGATATCACCACGGGAACGGTTGTTGAAAATCCCGATGAATATCTATTCTGGGATGATTTCCACCCGTCGGCAGCCATTCAGGAAATCGTGGCTCAAGCGGTTCGGGGAGAACTGGAAGGACTCGTTTCACCGGAATTTTCACCACTCAAAGCCGATATTGAAGGGTTGTCGATCTACGATGCGGGTGACGGCGAGGGCTACATCCTGGTTTCGAGTCAGGGGGATAGCACGTATGCCGTGTTCGATCGTGAAGGCGACAATCCTTACCTCGGTAGTTTTGTCGTCGCCGACAACGCCACCATCGACCAAGCCAATGAAAGCGATGGTTTAGATGTCGTCAGCGCGAATCTCGGCGATAAATACCCTGATGGTTTGTTGGTGGTACAAGACGGGGCTAACGATCCGCAAGCCGTGTTTGAAGATGACGAGGAGTTGGAAAACCGCAGTACGAACTTCAAGTTCGTGTCTTGGGACGGTGTCGCCCAGGCGTTAGGCTTGTCTAGTGGAGATGGGTTGACGGGTGATGACGATGAATCTTCCGAGTCGAACGGAGATGACGAAGACGGATCGTTCGATCGATCGTCTCGCAGTCGCAATCCTATCGCCGAAGATTGGGAAATCGTGGCTACGTTTGACGCGCCAACTGTTGCCGGTTCGACTTCAATTTTGGAAGCAGAGTCTTCGACATTAGCGGTGGATGGGTTGGCGGTTGCGCCTGACAACCGGGAAGCGAATTTGTGGGGAAATCCTTTCGGAAACGATTCGATTTAGGCGTTTAAGTCTCGATCGAAACAACGATTGTGGGGAACGTTTGTTCCCCACTTCTTTCCACATTGTCACAGCGCATAGATTTTGACGATATTCGACAAACCCGCAAACTCAAGCTCGACTCGAGGGAAATCACCGCGATAGACAATCTTTCCGGTACACGTCTCATCTAAACGAAACTTGAGATAGCTGCCGCTATTTGCACCGATTACAGCTTGTCCTAATTTAACTTTACTACCCTGTCGATCGATCTGAATTTTGAGTTCTTGTCGGTTAAATCGATCGTCTAAAAACACCTTTAGAGCTTTTTCTTTACGAGTCACTCTGACGTTCATCGTATCGATTTGAAAACTACTTAAAGTTTCGCTGAAATGTTGTATCTCAACGTTCGGAGGCAATCCCTCGATCGAAGCGTGTGGTTTAATTTTTTTCTGGATAGGGATTTGAGGTTGCTCTTCGATCGCGATCGGTGGAATTGGAATCCTTGCGAGATCGAGATGCCATTTTTTAGCTTTTTGCGTGAGTTCTCGATCGAGTTTTTGTGCGCGTTCTGGATTCACCCCTCGCTCGTATTCGACTTGTTGGCGTTTCGTCGCCAGCCATCGCTGACGAGCTTCTCGCTGTTCTGCTTCGGGAATTTCTGTATTTTCAGTAAAACGTTCGTAGAATTGTAATGTGGGAACAAATTCACCGATGCGCTCGAACGTTACACCCACCTCAGATAACGTGAGATGCGATTTCCAATCAGACTGAGCCACGACTGCTTTTAAAAACGCCACGTACTGCGATCGATGGTTTCTCGCTTCGTCGGGTAATAAGCGAGAACGTGCGATTTTACGAACGATGTCCCACCGAAGCGGATCGACTTCAGGAACGTTAAACTTGCTTGAGTTAAACTTGTTTAAGCGTTCGATCGCTTCCAGCCAAATTTGAGCTTTCAGAAGATACTCAATTTCGTCCGCATAACGCTGTTGTTTTTCCAAAGCCCAGCCAATATCTTCTCGTCGATCGAGCCAATTTTTGTGAACGGGTTTTCCAGCCTCTTCCCAGATGTTTAAAATGACCGTATCTTCTTCAGCCTGTCGCAAATCAGCTAAACCTTCTGGAAATCCCCGAACTTGTGCTTTGGCAAAGTAATAGTCGTGGGTATTCACAAAATTGCAAGCGTTCCAACAGCTAACTGCTCGGGGCCAAGTTTGACTTTGAAAGAAACACCGACCTGCAATCTCCAAGAGTTTTGGATAGCTTGAAAGTTCCTCAAAAAGTATGCCTAAATTTTGCCATTGTTCGCGACTGAAGCTTCCCGTTTTTTGGGTCGAACGATCGATGGCTTTAGCATAATCGTCAATCGCTGTTTGCCAAGGTTTACTCGATCGATGTTTTTTAGCAAGATCGATGTTTTTTTCTAAAAACTGTGTAAATTGCTGTAAACGGCTTGTGGATAGCGGTCGATCGATAGCAAATTCGACGATCGATCGTTCGATGAGATGGCCGTTATAGTGAAATGCTTCATACAAACTCTGTAAACGTTGCCAGTGCAAACCTTCCCAAAAACACACCCAAGCCTCATCGAACCGACGGAGTTCGAGAAATCGATCGCCAGCTTCTTCCCACTTTCCTTCAAACTTCAACGCATAAGCTTCACAAGATTGAGCTTCTGTATTTAACGTCAAAGAATAATAAAATTCTCGAGCGCGTCGCAACAGGTCAGGATTTTGATGAGTGTGACCGTCTTTTTCCAACTCTCGAGCATTACGATGGCGATCGTCTCGATCGAGGACTTTTAGGCTTTCACCTAAAACCAAAGTACCAACACGATTGTCGGTATTCCATACCGTCGGATTGTCTGCTTTTTCGATAAACTTTTCGAGTCGATCGAGATTGGCTAGTTTCCAAAGGGATTCTTCCCCAGTTGGTGAATCGATAATAATTAATTCTTCCGTCGCACGACTTGCGGCAACATAAAGCTTATTAAAAAAGTATTCGAGAGCGAGATTGAGCCGAGAATTGTTTGTAATTTCTAATAAATCTAGATTTTGGTAGTGCTTGGAAAACTCATCGCCAAATTTATAAACCACGACGAGTGGATATTCACTGCCTTTAATTTGGCTGGCACTAAAAACGTTTTTGGGTAGCTCTCTGTTCAGGGCCTCTGGGAATAGCTGTCTTAAATTTTCATCTTGGCATACGTAATCAATTTCGCCGCCCTCATCACAGGGAACGATAAAGATTGGATCGGTATGTAAGTGATTTTTTAAATTTTCAAGAGTTAGATTTTGTCCAAAAATAAACTTTTGAGGGTCTAAGCTGTGACCGATTTTCCAGGCAATTTGAGGTTTGATTTCTCGAATCCGAAAAATAACGTGTCGCCAGAGAAGAATTGAGTTAGTAAATTGGACGATTGCAGGACTCGATCGATAGTTTGCCTCGAGTTCTTTGAATGTCATTTTTAAGTTTAGTTGGCCGTCGGGATCTAAGCTTGCAATGACTTGTTCGTAAAAAGCAGAACGAATGCTATCCCATCGAAATCCTGTCGGATTTAGAGTTTGAAGTGGATCGCCTGCAAAGGCAAAGGGTAAACTAAAGACAGGGGAGTATAATTCATACTGAGTTAATGCGGAAAGTCGAACAATAAGCTGTAGTTCGAGTTTAGTAAAATCTTGTGCCTCGTCGCAAAAAATAGCGCTATGGCTTGCTGAATAGTAGTGTCCTTGTAAAATCGTGCGAACCAGGTCTTGATCGTCCCAATATCCCTGTTCTTCTGTTAGATTTTTATACCAGCGCCAAACTCCATGATAAATGGCTTGGAATCGATCGACCTCGATCGTTTTTTCTCGACGCGGAATTTCTTGATAAGCACTGGGGGTCATATCTTCTAAACTATAACCCTTGATAAAAGCGCGAATGACGTGCCAACATTCGTCTGCTGAGAACTGATTGAAGGCATTTTTATAGAGTTGCTCGAAGCGATAAAATGAAATATGTTTGTCGAGATCGAAGCGGCTGATTTTATAATGAGGTAGCTTGCTTAATAAAAAATCTTGAAAAGGATAAAAAAATGAATCAATTTCCGAAGCTTGACCATCAAAATCGATAAATTCATGATGATATCTGAGTAGTTTTTTGATTCCATTACGGGCAGTCTCTAAAAGTTTTTGATTATATGTTAAAAATAGTGGTTTAGGATGTTCGTTGCCGTTTTGATAGTCAAATTGCTCGACGATTTGGAAGTAACGCCGACAGCAATCAGCAAATAAGTAAAATAACATAGTTGATTTACCACTCCCCGCACGACCATTGATAAAGAGTGGTAATTTACTATTTTGCAAAATGACTTCTTCTTCGCTAGATAGAGCAAAATTAATTGCAAAATTTTGCCCAGATTCAACTGTTAAAACTTGCTCAATTTCTCCCCATAATGTCGGATCGCTGACGAGATACTCGGGATAATATTGTCGTGAATAACGCGCGAGATCGTTGCGAGTCAAGGTTTGAGCTAGTCGATTGATGTGTTTGTCAAACAGTCCGGTGTGACGACCCACGAAATCAATTTCTTCTGGAGATGGTATAGAATTAAAGGGAGATAATAAAACAATTGAAAATGGTTCTGGACAGTCTTGCAATTCGACTAAACTATATAAAACTGCTTTGTTCGGTGAATCTTGTTTGTATTTAATACAGACATTTTGGTAGTCAGTTTCTTGGTCTGCGATCGTTTGGGATGTTGATGCATTTGCAATGCTGTAAATCAGTTCGTGATACGTTTGCCAGAAATCTTTGACGGCTCGATCTTGAAATCGCTCGATCCAACAGGGTGTTTCATAGACCCCCCATTCCTTAGAACTGTCTTGAAAACTAGGTCGATGAGTCCAGCTTGTTAAGTCTGGAGGGAGTCTTTTATGCGAAGACACTGAGGATTTTTGTTGGAGAGTTGCGTTAATATCCCTTTCAATTTTTAAGATATCAATTGCTCGATCGAAATGAGTTCTTCCATAAGTTTCGGGATTATCTAAAAAATTTTCGTAGTCGTTACCGCCCCGCGTTAAAATATCCAAAAAACACAAAACTCGGACATTTTGAATTTTGACGATTTTACCAATCAATCGAAAATTTTGAATAGGACGTTTCAAATAGGGGTAAATCCATTCAAAGTAGCTTTGAACGACTGGCATTCCTTGATGTTCTATTTCATTTTTGATTGTCATGAGGCGATCGAAGATGTGATGCTCGATCGCATCGTTTTTACAGCTTTCTGTTACGTAAACGAACATAACTATCTCCATTTCTCACGGTGCAACGTTATCTGGCTAAAGATATTTGACGAAAAGAGTAAAGTCCAAAAATATCTTAAAAGACCCAAAAAATTTTTTGTTCGATCGAGGGTTATTCGATCGAGTCTAAAAAACGTCATTTGCAGGGTTGACGCAGTTGTCAAATAGCTGCCGAAGATTATCTAAAAAAAATTAATAAGTACTGGTCTAATTCTATCCTAAATTAATAGATGATACGATTAAATTGCAAAAAAAATTATCAATCGATCGCGGATTCAACATAAATTTGCATTTTTTTAGAATTCTTTAGTTCTTGTGCGACTTAAATCAACAAAATTTAATATAGAAATGCTACGATCGAGTCTCGTAATCGACTGTCCGAGGTTCGATGGTGAACGCCTTCAAAAAATTCATTTTCAGCCTTTGCTGCTGCCTCCTCACCCTCAATCTCTTTGCCTGTCGTGACGTTTCCCTCAACACCGTCACTACAGATGGCATTGACCCATCTCCCAACCCAACATCTCCCTACGAATATCACCGCATTCACAGCCGTGACGGAATCGGAAAATTTTACCTAGGGCGAGAAATTGCCAAAATAATGGGACATACGGAAATGATGTGGCTCGAACGGCCGAGCCGCCAAACCCAAGAACGTCCGAACCAAGCGATCGAGGCGCTCGATCTCCAACCGACCGACACCGTAGCCGACATCGGTGCGGGAACCGGGTATTTCAGCTTTCGCATCGCCGCACGAATCCCTGAAGGAACAGTGTTCGCCGTCGATATCCAACCCGAGATGGTCGACGTTCTCGAATTCCTCAAAACCGAAAACCAAGTTAAAAACCTCGAACCCATCCTCGGAACCCCGAAAGATCCCCAACTCCCCGAAGGCAGTATCGATTTAGCGTTGATGGTGGATGCGTACCACGAATTCGAGTATCCGCAAGAATTGATGGAACACCTATTTCAAGCCTTAAAGCCAGGTGGCCGCGTCGTTTTGCTCGAGTATCGCCGCGAAAACCCGCTTATCCCCATCAAAACACTACACAAAATGACCCAACAGCAAGCCAAGCGAGAAATGGCAGCAGTCGGCTTAACCTGGCGTGAAACGCTAAACGACTTACCCAATCAGCATTTTATGGTGTTCGAGCGACCGAAGCAGCCGATCTGAGTCTGCTATTTTGTGGAAGAATGAAAAACTGTATCCATTACTGAATCGCGATAGAGGCTTTGTTCGCGACAGTCCCGTAGGAGTATCACCACTGCTTATGTCTAAAACTTACACTGTCGAGATCCTGCACGAAGGTCAAAACTATACCCTCGAAGTCCCCGAAAACCAGACGATCCTCAAAGCCGCCCACGATGCTGATATCGATCTCCCGAGTTCCTGCTATGCTGGCGTTTGTACCACCTGTGCTGGCAAAATCCTAGAAGGAACCGTCGATCAAAGTGAAGGGATGGGGATCAGTCCTGAAATGCAAGCGGAAGGATATGCCCTGTTGTGTATCTCCTACCCTCGATCGAACCTGAAAATCGAAACCAACAAGGAAGACGAAGTTTACCAACGCCAGTTCTCACAACCCGCGTAGGGGAAATGAGGGGATGATGAGGTGAAAAGATAGAGAAATCTCAAATCATTCGGTCATCTCATCATCCGATTCACGTTCCATCCTCGTTACCGAGCGCACAACCTCGAAAAATTATGACCACCCATTTCATCACTGCCGAAATCGACCTGACGGAATCGCCCAAACAACTCCAACAGGATATCGAGTCCGAACTGCAAAAACGCGGGGAGCCGTTACGTTGGGCGGTAACAGACATTAATCCCACGACTCAAAAAGCGCGAGTCGAAGCGGTCGTCACTCGGGACGCTGACGCTTAACCACCGTGAGCGTTCGTCCGTACACGATCCTCGCCCTCGTTCCCACGGGAATCGGTGCTGCTGTCGGCGGTTACGCTGGCGATGCGATTCCCGTGGCGCGCGCTTTGGCACAAATCAGCGATCGACTCATTACCCATCCCAACGTCCTCAACGGCGCACAACTGTACTGGTCTGACCCCAGTATCTTCTACGTCGAAGGGTACGGTTTAGACCAATTCGCCGCTGGTCGTTGGGGCTTGCAACCCGTACATCAAAACCGGGTAGGGATGATTTTAGACCGATCCATCGAACCCGAGCTGCGCCTGCGGCACCTCCAGACCGCCGATGCCACCCGCGCGACCTTGGGACTCGACTTAACCGATTACGTTGTCACCGATCGACCGTTAGGGGTTCGCGTTCGTACCTCCGACGCAGGAGCGAGTTGGGGAACCCTCGAAAACCCCGATAGCTTGCTCCGAGCTGCCGAAACCCTCATCCAGCGTGCCGGCGCTGAAGCCATTGCCATCATCGCCCGCTTTCCCGACGAAAGCGGTGAAGTCTTACAGAATTATCGCACCGGCCGGGGCGTCGATCCCATTGCCGGTGCCGAAGCCGTTATCAGCCATCTCGTGGTGCGTCAATTTCAAATCCCAGCCGCCCACGCACCAGCACTGTTGCCCCTCCCCCCCGATCCCGACCTATCCCCCCGAGCCGCTGCTGAAGAATTGGGGTATACCTTCTTACCCTGCGTGTTGGTGGGATTGAGTCGCGCCCCACAATTTTCCGTTTCGCCAAGCGATCGAGCAATTCGATCGAGCGACGTCGATGCCGTTGTCGTTCCCGAAACCGCTTGTGGAGGCAGTGCTATTCTGAGTTTGAGTCAAACGGCCGCAAAAATCGTCGCCGTTCGCGATAACTGCACCCAAATGCAGGTTCCCCCCGATCGGGTCGGGGTTCCGGCCGTTGTGGTGGACTCGTATCTCGAAGCTTTAGGGGTTTTAGTGGCGCATCGGGCTGGCATTAGCCCGGCTGCCCTGAAGCCCACGCTCTCATCGTGCCGTCAACTGTCTTGCTTAGCGTGACCTCCTCCCCGCCCCCTCCCGAGACGGAGTCCCTCACCCGCACCCAAATTTTGGTGGCGATGGGAATTACTGCCGTCGTTTTGCTTGGAATTGCCAAACTTTGGCTCAAATTTGGGTCGGCGAGCTTGTTGCCCGTATACTGGAACCTAAACGCCATCGTTTGGGGGGTCGGACTCAGTTGGGCGATCGTTCTAGCCAGCGCTCTGCTGTACCGCTTTTGGCCGGCCTACCGCCAAAGTGCCAGCTTTTACTTGGAACTCGTCATCAAGCCCCTCGCTTGGCCCGATCTCGTGTGGTTGGGACTGTTGCCGGGCATGAGCGAAGAACTGTTATTTCGCGGGGTAATGCTGCCAGCGCTGGGTTTGAACCTACTCGGTCTCGTCCTATCGAGCATCTGCTTTGGCATCTTACATTTGAGTAGCGCCAAGCAGTGGCCGTATACGATTTGGGCTACTGTAGTGGGAGGCTTGCTAGGGGCCAGCGCGATCGTGACGGGAAACCTACTCGTTCCGATCGTCGTTCACGTCACGACAAATTGGATGTCAGCTTGTCTGTGGAAGTTACGCCAATCCCGTGCAGTGTGAGGACGGCAATTCGATCTAAAGCTCGTCAATCGTCAATCGTCAATCGTCAATCGTCAATCCGATGAGTGGTGCTAACTTCGATCGACTCCACGTTTTTCTCGACATTGCAACCGAAGCCGCTCTTGAAGGGGGAGCGGTTCTAAAATCCTACTGGGGCAAACTCGATGAAATTGAAGAAAAAGGCCGGCCCGGCGATCTGGTCACCGCTGCTGATAAAGCTTCTGAAGCCAAGGTTTTGGAAGTTTTACAGCGTCACGTCCCCGATCACGGCATTTTAGCTGAAGAGTCCGGAAATCTTGGAAATTCTGCGAGTCCTTATCTCTGGGCGATCGATCCCCTCGATGGGACGACGAACTACACCCACCAATATCCCGTGTTCGCCGTGTCGATAGGATTGCTCGTTGACGGATTCCCCCAAGTGGGTGTGGTATACAATCCTATCCGCAACGAACTGTTTCGTGCCGCAAAAGGATTGGGGGCAACCCGCAACCGCGTTCCGATTCGAGTTTCAACGATCGATTCCCTCGATCGAAGCTTATTAGTAACAGGTTTTGCTTACGATCGCCACGACACCGAGGATAATAACTATGCCGAATTCTGTTACTTGACCCATTTGACTCAAGGCGTTCGACGAGGTGGTTCGGCCTCCCTCGATTTAGCTGACGTGGCTTGCGGCCGCATTGACGGCTATTGGGAACGAGGCCTGTCTCCCTGGGACATCGCTGCCGGAATTGTTCTGGTCGAAGAAGCTGGAGGACTCGTCACGGCTTACAATCGATCTCCGCTCGACCTGGACTCGGGGCGTTTGCTTGCCACGAACGGTCAATTACACGACGAACTCAGCGATCGATTGTGCGAGGTTAGTCCCCTAGACCGTTTGCCGGGAATCGGACACTTAAGGCATCGATCTCCCGTCTAATAGCGAACGCAGTACAGTAGAAACAATAAAGGACTATAAATATTAGTAATCCCAGGGAGGTGGTGACGACACGATGTCGTTATCTTTCGAGATCGAACGAGGACTGTTTCAGCTAGACTTTACCGACTATCACGCAATTTTGGGCATTTCCCTCGAGGCGGATACGAGCACGATTCGCAAGCGCTATATCAAAATCGCTCGTCGCTTGCATCCCGATGTCTGTCGCCTCGATAACCGCGACCTCGCCCAAGCTGTGCTGTCGAAGTTAGTGAACCCAGCCTATGCGAAATTGTCCAGCGAACGGGAGTACGCTGACTACGAGGTGTTGTTGCGGATGATGGGCAACCGTCTCATGCAAGAACACCCAGAAGTCCAGCTGCAAAGCGATCGAGCGAAAACGCTGCTGCAAGCCGAGCGATTTGAACCGGAGTATCGAGCAGCCGTTGAAGAATTCGCGGTCCATCAGTACGACGACTTGCAGAGAACCCTCGACGCGATCGGCGACCTGAGCGAACTCAACTACGTCTACCTGTTCCGCCGCGAACAGAAAAACAAAGGTTGGCCTCAAACGTCTAAAGATCGCCGTCCCACGGTTCCAGCACCGCCGAGACCTTCGACCGATTCCTTTGTCGAACAATACTTCCAACGGGCGCAATCGCTTCTCGAACAGAACAGCTTCGCCCAAGCCCGTAAGGAGTTGCAAGACGCACTCAAGCTCGATCCGAACAACAGTCGGTGTCACGGATTGATGGCACTCGTTTATATCAAACAAAACGAGGTCAAACCCGCTAGCATCAACTTGACGTTAGCAAACTCCCACGCCACCAAGGCATTGAAGCTCGACCCCAAAGAGCCGATCGCTCTCGACGCCCGGAAAACCCTCAATCGCCTCGCGGCCAGAGCAGGAGGAACGGCCGCAAAACCCAAAACGAAACCGCCGAAAAAAACCGATAAGGGAGGAGGGGGTTTGTTCGGTGGCCTCTTCGGTGGTAAGAAGAAATAACCCAACCTTAACTTGCGTTCCCGGCTATCCAACCCCGACAATAACTCTCGTCCGATTTCGCAACGCCAACAGTTCACCAACCCATGACGGTACACCAACCTCCCGCCGGCGCGCGGGATTTACTGCCCCTCGACGTGGCCCAAAAACAATGGATCGAAGGGCGCTTACAGGATGCGTTCCAACGCTGGGGCTACCATCGCATTATTACGTCGACCCTCGAACGGCTCGATACCTTAATGGCTGGGGGCGCGATCGATCGATCGACCGTGATTCAATTTCAAGACCCCGACGACGAAATGTTGGGATTGCGGCCGGAGTTAACAGCATCGATCGCGCGGGCCGCTGTTACGCGGATGTCAGAATTGACCCTTCCCCAGCGGCTGTACTATAACGCCAACGTCTTCCGCCGTAACGGGGAAAGTCACCACGGCCGACAGCAGGAGTTTTACCAAGCGGGTGTGGAACTGCTCGGTGCGCGAGGGGTGATGGCTGATGCGGAAGTGTTGCTACTACTGGCGGACAGCTTGCAAGGCCTGGGATTACAACGTTGGACGTTGGTATTGGGCGAAGCGGAACTGACACGTGCCTTGCTCGATCCCTTTCCCGAGTCAATTCGCGATCGCGTCCGTCATGCGATTGCTCGTCTCGATCGCGTGGCCTTAGAAACCATGGCGTTATCGCCTCAATTGCGAGATCGCGCCCTGGGTTTGTTTGAGTTGCGTGGCCGTCCGAAAGACGTGTTACAGAAACTGGCAAGCTTCGATCTCGACGACGATCGGCGGCGCGTCCTCGATAATCTAAAATCCCTCGTCGCCCTGGTCGAAACGATCGATCGAGATCTCCTCGATCGGATCGTCCTCGATTTGAGTATCATCGAAACCTTTAATTACTACACGGGTATCGTGTTTGAAGTCGTCTGCGAGTGCGAATCGGGAACGCGGCTGCTCGGGAAAGGCGGACGTTACGATCGATTGTTAGAACTGTACGATCCCCAAAAACAGCCCTGTCCCGGTATTGGATTTTCCTTAAACCTCGAAGATTTGCAACAAACGCTCCTGGCGAGCGATCGATTGCCAAAAGACATACCAGCGATCGATTGGTTGGTCGTTCCGACAAATACCCGTTCTCAAATGGCAGCCTTTACTTACGCCCAACAGTTACGTCGGGAAACGGCATCGGTGCGGGTGGAATTGGAACTCGGCGATGCTGAAGATCGAAATGCCGTTCTCGAACGCGCTCGTCATCGCTGTGTCGCGCGTGTAGTGTGGGTGGCAGAAGATGGAACGCCGCAAATCGAAGCCCTAGACGACGCTAAAATGTAAAGAACGTTAAAGAAAGTTAACGTTTAGACCTGCGATTCTCCTTCGGAGACGCCTCTCGAACGACGTTTAGGGAAAGCTCATGCCACATACCATCGTGACCAACACCTGCGAAGGCATCGCCGACTGCGTTGAAGCTTGTCCGGTTGCCTGTATTCACGACGGCCCCGGTAAAAACGCCAAAGGGACGGATTGGTACTGGATCGATTTCGCCACCTGCATTGATTGCGGCATTTGTCTGCAAGTCTGTCCGGTGGAAGGGGCGATCGTCGCAGAAGAACGTCCCGATCTTCAGAAAACCCCTTAGCTTCTCAGGTGCATCTCAGTTTTGTCAAATGTCCACCGACCCCTTTTTTCTGAGGAGGACACCCCTATCCTTTCGAGATCGGGATTTGGAGTGAGATTCATCTCCTGAAAATTCCAGCCACTCCATCTCTCGAGTAGCAAAGCTGAGATGCACCCGCTATTGAAGACAACGATCGATCGGTTGCTTTAGAGATTTCTGAAGCTGCTCGATTTAACCAACACCTTAATCCACCTGGGGTTATTGTAATCGACCTAAAAATATCTTCCTCGTGAGTATCTCAGCCTCAACTTCAAGAATTTCTAGGTGCAAAACGATCTGGGATTTGTTTGAGTTGCGCCTCTAACGACCATCCTTCTGGCTTTTGAGTTCGATCGAACCAATTCGCACCTTGAGATAGCCAACTTTGACGATATTGATAGATGGTTTGTAGAGTTACGTCATTATAACCAAATTCAGCACCGCAACAATCGCAAATTTCAAACGATGGTGTTCTTCCATCAATCCCCCAAGGAGGATTGAGCTGTAGTAAGCCACAAATTCGACAAATTTTATCGTCTTTTATGGGCATTGAATACCTGTTCGATAGAATTAGTTGATTTGAATTCTCAATGACTCAATATATTCTATCGATGTATCAGAAATTATCGTAAATCTTTTATTTTCAATTAAAATCATATCTAACATATTCTCAATCTAGTTAAAATCTCATGCTTTTCTATTTGTGCTTGACATAAATACTCGGATTTATCCCTAAAAAACAGAATTGTAAATATTTATTATAATGACAACAGAAAAACCAAATAGGGTCTGCTGGAATTGCAATGTAATTTGATTGCCTATGATACCAAGACCCTTGTCGGGGCGAACGGCCGTTCGCCCCGACGCCAACGGTTTCGGAATTTCATAAACTCTGCGCGATTCTCGTTCCGAGACGCTTCGCGAACACTCCAACAGACCCACAAAATAGCTCCGATGTGATTTTCGGAAAAAAAACAACGACACACCACAATCTCACCCTCATGCAAACGGACATTGTCATTATCGGAAGCGGAATTGGCGGACTCAGCTGCGGCGCGCTGCTGGCACGATATGGCTTCAACGTCATCGTCTGCGAAAGTCACGCAATCCCCGGTGGTGCGGCCCATAGCTTTACCCGCGATGGCTTCAAATTCGACTCCGGGCCCTCCCTGTTCTCCGGCTTGTCTTATCGTCCGTCCACCAATCCCCTGCGCCACGTCCTCGATGCTATCGGCGAAACAGTTCCCTGTGCGAATTACGATGCTTGGGGATGTCGCCTCCCCGAAGGAAACTTCAAAACCTCGATCGGTTCTGACCAATTTTGCGAGGTTCTCCTCAAGCTGCGGGGACAGCGCGCCGTTGAGGAATGGCGCAATTTGCAAGCTGTTATGGAACCCCTCGCGAACATCGCGACGGGAATGCCACCTGCGGCGATGCGTTTAGATTTCGGTGCAATTTTTACGATCGGGCCGTTTCTCCCCACGTTTGCCACTTACGCCTTCGATGCGTTGAAACTCACCAAACCTTTTAGTTTCATCTTGGATGAAGTGGTGACAGACGAGTTTATCTATCGTTGGATGGATATGCTGTGTTTCCTCCTAGCAGGCGTACCCGCTAAAAGCATTAGCGCGGCTGAAATGGCGTTTATGTTTGCTGAGTGGTATCGTCCTGGAGTTGTTTTGGACTATCCGATCGGTGGTAGCGGCGCGGTTATCGATGCCTTGGTGCGTGGGTTGGAAAAGCACGGGGGACGGTTGATGCTGAACGCTCGCGTCGAGGAAATCTTGCTGCAACAGAATCGCGCTGTGGGAGTTCGGTTGCGCGGCGGACAGGAAATTCAGGCTAACGAGGCGGTTGTCTCGAACGCTTCGATCTGGGATACCTTGAAACTGTTTCCCGATCGATCTCTTCCCGATACCTTTCGCCGAGAGCGTCTCGCAATGCCTCAGTGTGACAGCTTCATGCACCTACACGCGGGCCTCGACGCAACGAGACTTCCCGAAGATTTGGAATGTCATTATATTGTCGTCAACGATTGGGAAATTACGAAGCCGCAAAATATCGTGTTGGTGTCGATTCCCTCCGTCCTCGATCCCAGCCTCGCGCCGCCGGGAAAACACGTCGTTCACGCTTATACGCCGGGAACAGAACCTTACGATCTGTGGCAGAACCTCGATCGACGCAGTGAGGCTTACCAAAAACAGAAGCAAGAACGAAGCGAGGTGTTGTGGAAGGCGATCGAACGAATCGTTCCCGACGCACGAGATCGAGTCGATCTTTCTCTTGTGGGAACGCCCCTCACCCACGCGCGGTTTTTGCGCCGACATCGCGGGACATACGGGCCAGCTATTTCTGCCGAACAGGGGTTGTTTCCCAGCGGAAAGACACCGATATCCGGGTTTTGGTGTTGTGGCGATTCCACCTTTCCAGGGATTGGCGTACCGGCGGTTGCAGCAAGCGGACATATTGTTGCGAACTCGATCGCGCCGTTGGATAAACATCAAGCGATATTGCGCGAGATCGGATATTGAACGATCGAGGCGAGTACGGATTTCGCATCGAGATCGCCCTCCTCCATACGAAATCCTTTCATTTCACGCTAGCGATAACGCTGAGAACCAGCCTTGTTTATTCTTCAACGTCTCCTTCGACTTGCGATTGGTATTCTTGAGCGTTGAGTGTTTCTTCTAACTCGTCGTCGGGGTTGTCGAGGCGAACTTTCAACATCCACCCTTCCCCGTAAGGATCGTCAACGAGTCCTTCCGGGGCATCGATCGCATCTTCGTTACGATCGATGACGGTTCCCGAAATCGGGGCGTACAACTCCTCAACCGCTTTCACCGATTCGATCGATCCGAAGGTTTCCCCTTTCGAGACAGTGTCGCCGACTTCGGGCAATTCCAAAAATACGATATCGCCTAATTCCTCAAGAGCAAAGGCGCTAATGCCGATCGTGGCGATCTCTCCATCGAGTCGGACGTACTCGTGTGAGTCCAGATATCTCAAATCCTCGGGATATTCAAGTGCCATACGACTGTTTCGCAGTTCTTTCGGTAAAAATCATACTGGAATTTTCTCGATGGCGATATCCCCTATCTCAGAGTTAAGAGACAAGTTCGGGTTGAGACTGACCTTCGCGTTCTCGCTGAGACAAATATACGTCTAGTTGCGCTTCGATCTGGTCTTTGACGATCTGGCGGTACTCTAAAAAGTGTTCCGCTTGGGCGCACACCGACAAATAACTGCTGATTCCCCCTCGATTGTAACGGTACATCAGCCACAGGTTGCGCCAGAACTGAACGCGGGTCTTCCGCCAGATTCCCTGTCGCCAAACGATCGTCAGAAGCGCCCGAACGACCACCCAGGAGGCGTTTTTCTGGGTCGATTTTCCCTTGTGGGGATAAGTCGCTTCGCCGAGGAGTCGGAAATGACGATAGGTTCGATCGAGAAATGCAGCGGGATCGTACAGTCGCCAAAACGCATCGATATATTCGCGGGCGATATCTTCTAGCGGACGGGTGGGAACGAAGTTCATCAACGTCGTCTGGTTGATGTTGGCGTTTTTCTCCCGCAGTCGTCCCTCTTTTTCCAAACGATGCCATAGGGCGGTATCGGGAAGTGCTTGTAACATACTGAACAACGCCGTGGGAATGGCAGTTTTTTCGACGAATTCGACAATTCGATCGCCCGCCTCCGGTTTTTCGCCGTCGAAGCCGATGATAAATCCCGCCATAACGCGCAATCCCGATTTTGCAATTTGCACGACCGCATGGCTGAGGGGATCGCGGGTGTTTTGATATTTTTTCGTGGTCGTCAGGCTGTCTGCATCGGGGGTTTCGATGCCCAAAAACACCGATCCGAAATTACACGCCACCATCATATCCATCAATTCTCGGTCTTGTGCCAAATCGACTGAGGCTTCCGTCGCGAAGGAAAACGGATAGTTGCGTTCTTCCATCCAGGGTTTTATCGCGTTCAGTAACCGCTTGACATTGCGCTTGTTACCAATGAAGTTGTCGTCTACGAGGAAAATACTCCGCCGCCATCCCAGTTCGTACAGTCGATCGAGTTCTGCAATAAACTGTTCGGGGCTTTTCGTGCGCGGTTTTCGTCCGTAGAGAACGATAATGTCGCAAAACTCGCATTGAAACGGACAGCCTCGGGAAAATTGTACCGACATTTCTGCATACGCCTCGAAGTCGAGGAGATCGAAGCGAGGAATGGGAGTGCAGGTTACGTCGGGTTTTTCGCCGTTCGATCGAAACACGCCCCGTTTTTCGCCGCGATCGAGGGCTTCGACGAATATCGGAAGGGTAATTTCCCCTTCGTCGAGGATTAAATAATCGGTATCGACGGCTTGGAGTTCTTCGGGTAGCGCGGTGGGATAGGGGCCGCCCACAGCAACCGCTTTTCCGCGCCGCTTGGCTTCGCAAATCTGCGCCAGCATATCGTCTTTCTGCACGATCATCGCTGACAGTAAGACTAAATCCGCCCAGTTCCACTCCACTTCAGTGACTTCGCGAATGTTTCGATCGACCAGTTTGAATTCCCAGTCTTGCGGTAAAATCGCCGCGACGGTGACGAGTCCCAGCGGGGGTAACATGGCTTTACGCCCAATGAGTTCTAGCGTTTTCTCAAACGACCAGAAGCTTTTGGGAAACTGGGGATATAGCAACAGAACGCGCATAGCCAAAATTTCGATCTCCCATAAGGTCACGATACGGTAGTGGGACACTCCGTCAAACTTCCTTGCACCATAACACTTCATCAAAAAGTATAGATTCGGCCGTACAGTGGATCGGTGAATCTCCGCAGTACACGAACCTATGGCTCAGGTTGTTTTAGAGAAGGTCTACAAGCGTTTTCCACCCCGAGATAAACAATCTGACGACGGGGGCGTGTCAGTGTTGCGCGAGATCGATTTAACTGTTCGCGATGGGGAGTTTCTCGTTCTCGTGGGGCCGTCGGGATGCGGGAAAAGTACGCTGTTACGACTCATTGCGGGGTTAGAGTCTCTGACGGCGGGGAAAATTTACATCGGCGATCGACTGGCGAACGATCTCCCTCCCAAACGTCGAGATGTGGCGATGGTGTTTCAGAGTTACGCGCTGTATCCTCATTTGACGGTTTACGAGAATTTGGCGTTTGGGTTACGGCGGATGGGACGGCGACAACCGCCACTGTGGGAGCGTTTAGCGGTGGCGGCCACGCAAAAATTTCCGTCGCCGCTGCGTTACATGACGCAACGGGAAGCATCGATCGAGGAACGGGTGCAACAGGTGGCGCAGATGTTGCAAATCGAGAAATTACTCGATCGACTTCCGAAGGAACTCTCGGGAGGACAGAAACAGCGGGTGGCGTTGGGACGCGCGATCTCGCGAGATCCGCAAGTTTTTTTGATGGACGAACCGCTGAGTAACCTCGATGCGAAGTTGCGTTCTGAGACGCGGGGTCAACTGGTGGAATTACAGCGTCGCCTGGGAACGACGACGGTATACGTCACGCACGATCGCGTTGAAGCGATGACGATGGGCGATCGAATTGCGGTGATGGAGGGGGGACAAATCCAGCAAGTCGGAACGCCGCTGGAACTGTACGATCGACCGGCGAACCGTTTTGTCGCAGAGTTTTTGGGATCGCCGACGATGAATTTTTGGTCGGTACGGGTGAAGGATTCTCTGACGTTGGTGTGTCCGCAGTTTCGCTTGACGCTACCGTCTGCGTGGGAGCGGGTGTTGCGCCATTACAACGGACAATCGATGTGGTTGGGGGTGCGCCCAGAACATTTGAGTTTGAGTGCGGCGGCCCAGAAAAACGTGCAGGTGCGGATCGATCGCGTCGAAACTTTGGGGAGTGAAACCTATTTCACAGCAAGTTCAGTTGAAAGTCCGTCACTGTCGCTACAGGTGAGAATTCCCGGCGATCGTCATGTTGCTGTAGGCGATCGAGTTTGGTTGTCGATCGATCCCGATCGCGTGCATTTATTCGATTTGCAAACGCAAAGATCGATCGGTTAAACAAAAATCGATCGATTCGAGGTCTTGTCTAAGGTGCAGAGATAGTCGGGTGTCCACCAGAGATCTGCTCGATTTTAAGACTGTTTAATTCTGGTGAATACTTCGCGATCGTCGGATGTTGTGCGTGAGATCGCGTAGAATTGCGATCTCGATCGCACATATCTCCGATAAAACTCACAACAAACCCTTGTTCTCGATCGCTTAAAATCGCGATCGAGATCGCGTTAATACGTATTTACACGTAGCTAAACTATAGGTAGCAGAGATAAAAAATATTGGGTTTTACTGAAATCGCTCCGCATTTGAACGACCCAGCCCAGGAAAATTGACGAGTTGAGATAAGTCAGTCAAAGCTCGATATTCAGGGGTTCTATCACCCAAAACAGCACAAAAATAGATTTTCTGTTTTTTTCTTCAGAATATCGGCTAAAACCAGCCAAACAACAAGACGTTCGCCGTTTCAAGACTAGACATTCCAGTTTTCAACCCTATCGAACGTCCAGAAATTTAAGCATTAATACCGACAACGATACAATCGTGGGGTGACGATCGTGTTTGACATAGACAGCCAAAGTTTAGAAACGTGGCATGACGCACCGACAGATATTTACAGCAACTTCAGTCATTTCGATGAAGCACTGAAATCAACGCATCCGTTGTTTAACGTTGCATCCGATACCGTTTTTTCGCAAACGCTTGAATTGCCAGAGATATTCATCGAAAACACCGAAATCGTCGAGAAGATCGATCGATTCGACAACGCAGAAACCTTCGACAATCCAAATCGCGAAGTGCGAGACGTACTCACCGGAACGACGGAAGCCGAACTGCTCGAGGTTGACAGCGACGATTCCCTCATCAATCCAACGACAGAATCTCTAGGTTTCCTCAGCAGTGCGATCGATCTCGGTGTCGTCGAAACCGTCAGCGACGCAAGCGGTCGCATCGACAGCAGCAATCCTGAAGACCTATATCGCTTCCACTTAAACACACCCACTGATATCGCCTTCGTGCTTTACGGACTTCACGCCGATGTTGACCTAGAACTCGTCCGAGACACCAACAACAACGGCGAAATCGAAGCCTCCGAAATCTTGGGTGGTTCGTACCATTCCGGCGACGAACCCGAAGTCATGGGAGGGTTCCTCGAAGCGGGAACTTACTACGCACGAGTTTTGCAATTTGGAGGCGAGACGACCTACAGCCTCAAATTCGACACTGACGTCATGTCGTCTCCCAACAACCGCATTGCGAATAGCCTCACCACTGCGATCGATCTCAAATCGATCGCGGGATGGCGTACCGAACGAGACCGTCTCAACTGGTCGGAAACGAGCGATTTCTACCGTTTTCAACTCGACACACCGAGTCAATTCGATCTCGTAGTCTACGGTAACTACAGCGATGTTAACCTGACGATTTCTCGCGACGATAACAACAACGGCTCGATCGACTTCGATGAAATTCTTGCCACGTCTACAGCGTGGAGCGTTGACATTAGCGAAATGCTCGATGCTGGTACGTACTACGTTGAAGTGTCGAATTTCTCCGGTAGTGCGAACTACAACCTGGGTTTCCAAGTCAACGCCATTGCAGATATGGCTGGAAACACCCTCGATACAGCGATGAATTTGGGGGTTTTAGAAAACACGCAAATTTTGCACGATGTCGTCGCCGACTTCGATCCCTACGATTATTACCGCTTTGACGTGGCCACACCGACTCCCTTGAGCTTGGCCCTCAGTGGGTTAAACGCCGATGCGGACGTGGAACTGATTCAAGATGCCAACAATAACGGCGTTGTCGATTTCGCGCTCGGTGAAGTTATCGAAGGTTCTTATCGTTGGGGTAACGCTCTCGAAGAAATGCAATTTGAAAGCCTCAACCCCGGTACGTACTACGTGCGGGTCGAGCAATACTCAGGCAACACCGACTATACCTTATCGTTAATGCCCGAGTTGTACAGCCTAGAGAGCGGATACGGTGAGGTCAACGCCTTAGCTGCGGTGTCGTTGGCGACCGGAATTCCCAACGAAGATATCGCCGATGAACTTTTTGAGTGGGACGTTCCCTTCGATGTCAACGCCATTGACGCGCCAGATGTTTGGGCCCACGGTTTCCGAGGTCAAGGCGTCACTGTTGCGGTTGTCGATACAGGAGTCGATCTCGATCACGTGGATTTAGCTGGAAATATCTGGCAAAATCTCGATGAAATTCCCGATAACGGCATTGACGACGACGCTAACGGCTATATCGACGATTTTCGCGGATGGGATTTCGTCAATTTCGATAACGACCCGAACGACGTTCACGGACACGGTACTCACGTCGCGGGTATTATTGCTGCATTGGATAACGACTTGGGCGTAACAGGCGTTGCACCGGAGGCGACAATTATGCCCGTGCAGGTTTTAGACGATTCCGGTACGACCGATCGAATCGATCGAATTGCGGACGGGATTCGTTACGCTGCTGACAACGGTGCCGATGCGATTAATTTGAGTCTCGGTGGAGCGGGGTACGTTCCTGAAATTGAAGAGGCGCTCGCCTATGCCACGGCCCGAGGTGCTTTAGTCGTGATGGCGGCGGGGAACGAGGGGGCAGAAGAGCCGTCTTATCCCGCTCACAGTGCAGAGCAATGGGGGATTGCGGTTGGTGCGCTCAGTGCGTTCGGTGGCTTAGCCTACTGGTCGAATCGGGCAGCGTTTACAGGAAATTACGTTGTTGCACCTGGGGAATGGATCGATTCGACATTACCCGATAATAGCTATGGCTTTAAGGACGGAACGTCGATGGCTGCACCGCACGTATCGGGGATTACAGCGTTGATTCGCAGTGCAAATCCCGGTTTGACGCCCGAACAGGTTCGATCGGCAATTGTCGATAGTGCAACGCCATTGTTGGTGTAGGGAATTCGGGAATTTACGATTTACAATTTGCGATTTACGATTTGAGACACGATCGACGAATTCCCCTTTTCTCTTTTGCCCGTTCCCCATTCCCTTGAGTTTCTTCAAAAATTCACTCTGAGTGAGGCTGTCAAGCGTGGATTAATGGAACCTTTGAGCGAGTGAGCAAAATACCTGAAGAAGTCTAGAGGAAAGTTAGAGCAGAGGCCAATCATTCAGGGTATCACGAAAAATTGATTCTGAATCAAAATCTAATGGCTAAAACTCTTGAAATCTCATTTTCAATCCTCGATCGTAGAGCTGATTTCTCAACAAGCTTGAATTAATCGAGATGCCCATTCCGTGTGGTTATTTTCGTAGTTTTTAAAAGTATGTTTTTTGGGGTGGGTAAAATCAAAAATAATAGAGAGGGTTGCTTGTAAAATGTGTTAAGCTAGAAAAACCAACAGAAAGCGATAAGGCTTGGTACTATACCCCTCTTTTGTCATTTTCGGAGTTAAAATTCCGATCGCAGTTGTTTAATGCTTTTTGAAGAAAGGGCTTGGGAAATATTTCGACTTGAATTCTACAATTTGTAGACTCTTGGTGAATACAATCTCCCAAGTTCACGTCCTTCAAGGGCTATAAGATCTTTTTTTAACAGGATCTCACCCAGATCTGACAGAAGAGGGATACAGCGTTTCTCTGGAAAGTGAGGTACACTTGGTCTTTGATACATAAGGACTTCAGCCAGGAATCTGTACCTCATCAAGTTGAGAAACGCTGTAGATCGATTTTTCTCGATCGAATCTCAGTTCGCAGTTTACAATTCGATCGCAAAGATCGAAAGATGAACCTCCCAGGTTTAGAAATTCCTGGGAAGTTTCGAGGATTCGATCGATGTCTAAGCCGAGCTTAAACTCTTAATAAGGAGGTGAGGGATACCATCCGTTCAGACAGATAATATAGTTAAGATCGTCGTAAGTCGCGCCAGTTTCTGCCCCCAAAATTGGTGCAATCTTGGGTAAAGCAAAAGTCGTTCTACCATCACCACCGTACTTACTTCCAAGAATGCTAAACAGGGCTACATTTTGGTTTACTTCTAATATTTGTCCGTTGCAAAATGCCCAATTTCTTGGCGCAAAGCTACCTGCAAATAGACGGATTTCTCCAATCGTACCTTCGTTCATATTAATGCTCCTGGTATTGTTGAATTGAATACAACGAGATTAGCTTAATCTTCAAGATTTATACATAACTTTTAATAAATATTTAACACTTACAAAAAAATACTGAAGAAAATTCACAGACGTTAAGTTTACTAAAACTCCAACCTTCACAGAGATGTATTGCCACTACGTCGATTGTACAAATGAGATCGACGTAGTGGCAAAACTATTTGGTTTTATCGTTTTTTTGCAAAGAACAAAAAACGATAATTCGAGGAGTTTTTTGATGTTTTTGTTTTCGGACTGAAAGCAATTAAATAACAAGCAGGCAAGCTTGAAATGGATCGAAATGTATGGATTTATATCGTATATTTTGCGTGCTTTTTTGTTTTTGTATTGATTTCCGATTCTCGTTCCGAGACGCTCTGCAAACGGATTTTCTCGTTTGAAGTCATTTACATCAACAAAAAACAATCAGCTTGTTAGTTTTTGATTGACGATTGGGTCTCTGGAAAATAGAGATCTCGGTTTCAGCAGGCAAGATTTAATATCAAAATTGAGTCGAGTAAGAGTCTTTAGACAGTGAAATATTGAGATGAGATCGACTCAATAGCAGAGATTTTGTGCTGCTTTTCAAAAAGAGCGATTGATGGATTTATTCGTGCCTTTTTAGAGACTCGAACCTCTTACATCATCAATTATTAATTATCAATTGTCAATTGCAGGGAAACAGACTATGTTTGACGAATTAGAGTTCAACGCTCAATATCTACTCGCATCGAGTTCTAGCCTGGATTTTGGAATTTCAAATACAGTACTAATTTCAAATCCTTCAACTCTAAATCCAATCACTACTGAGAAGATCGTCAATCCCTCCGTTTGGACTGCCAGCGGTGGTGGAGAAATCCCAATATGGGAAATTCAGACCTTTGACAGTTATCCCGATTTTGGAGACAATCCCAACCCCGAAGAAGATTTTCCAAACGGATCGATCGAGTATGAAAATATTGGATACGGAAAATCCAATCCCCTTACGGGAGATTGGCATGCAGACGATAAAAACGGGGAAGAAAGTACCGGAATCTTCGATCCAGACGATTTAAGCCAAGCCGTCGATCTCGGTCAACTCGATGAATTAACACACTTTAGCGATCGAGTCGATTTCAGCCATCCTAACGATTTCTATCGATTCGAGATTGAAGGAGAACAACAGACTTCTTTTCTGTTGTACGGTCTGGAAGGTGATGCCGATCTGAATTTAGTTCACGATCGAAACGAAAACGGTCGCATTGACGACGGTGAATTGATAGATTACTCCGGGCGAGGGTACAGTCAAGCTGAAGAAATCGATCGAATTCTCGAAGACGGAACCTATTACCTAAACGTAACGTATTGGTCGGGCGATACCGACTATCACCTGCAACTCAATGCAACCCCAACCATCCCGACGACGATCTTGCAGGTGATACAATCGACACGGCTCTCAATTTAGGGAAACTCGACGGGACTCGAGCCGTTCGCGATTTCGTGGGAACCGTAGATACCGAAGACTACTATCGCGTTTGTCTCGACAGCGACGGTAGCATCGGCGTAATGGTGCGAAATTCGACGGCAGATGTCGATTTAGAACTGTTGCGAGAAAACGGTGATGTCCTCGCAGGGTCTTATAACTGGGGCGATCGATCCGAACAGTTCGATCGATATCTCGAAGCTGGAACCTATATCGTGCGCGTAGTGCAGTACGAGGGTAGCACCGACTACGAACTCGTGTTGAGCGATACGCCGTTAGACCCGGCCGGGAACAGTTTCGATGAAGCCTTCAATCTCGGTACGCTCAGCACGCCGCAGAATCTAACGGGATTCCTCAACGAAAGCGATCGAGACGACTATTATCGCTTCGATCTCACGCAAGAAACTGACGTGAGCCTGTCCTTGAAAACTTTCCACGGAAACGCCAACTTAGAACTGATTCGCGACGAGAACGGAAACGGTACTCTCGACAACGGCGAAAGTCTCTCGGCTTCAGAAAATCGGGGGAATTACGACGACGCCATCGAAATGACGCTCACCGCTGGAACTTACTTCGTTCGCGTCAAAGAGGGAAACTTTTTCAGTGAAAACAATGTCAGCGACTATCATCTGGCGTTGAATTCGATCGAAATTGATGGTGCGGGAGACAGTTGCGACACAGCCCTCGATCTCGGAAACACCCCCGACGGTGCGATCCGCGATGGTTTTATCGGTCGGAACAACCCCGTTGACTACTACCGCTTCAATCTCGATCGAGCCACAGATACAAACCTCGTCGTTCACGGTTTGAGTACGAGGACGGATCTAGAGTTGACGTGGGATAGCAACGAAGACGGAACGATCGACGATCTCGACGAGTGCGTTTATTCTCACGAAGCCAGCAGTTCGGGAAACTTTTCGGTTGAGATCGATCGAACCCTCAACGCGGGAACGTACTATCTCAGCGTCAACAGCGAGGGGGGTAACAGTCGCTACACCCTGGCAACAGCGATGACGGCGGAGTTTGAAAGCGATACAGTTGGAAATACCCTCGCCAGTGCAGCTGACTGGGGAACCCTCGAAACCCCCATTTGGGGAAGTGAAGCAGTCGGCTTCGTCGATAATACTGATTTTTACCGCTTTACGTTAGACGAGCGCGACGAGATCGAAGTTTTGCTGTATGGGTTGAGTGAAGATGTCGATCTCGAACTGATTCGCGATGGTAACGGTAACGGTGAAATCGAGACTGAAGACATCCTCGCCGGATCGTATCGAGGTTACGGTGCCGAATCGATCCGACAATCGATCGACGCAGGAACGTACTTCGTGCGCGTCTTCTCTTACGACAACGAAGATAGCAATTACGAATTGTTTCTCAATCGCTCCGATGCGTTTTCCGAGATTGAAGCAGGAGGGGAATTCGAGACAGCGGCGGAGTTAGGAATCGTTGAAGAGTCGATTTCGGTGCGAGGTTCCAGTCAAATCGATGGAGACGAAGATTACTACCGCTTTGAACTCGACACCGACAGCGCTGTGAGCTTCCTCGCTCGCGACTTGAGCGATTACACGACCGTCACGCTGATTCGAGATGCAGAAGAGCCAGAGGTTCTGACGACTCGATTCTCGTTCCGAGACGCTTCGCGAACGAGTAGCGACATCGTTCAGTTCGATCGCTATCTCGAAGCTGGAAGCTACTTCGTTCGTCTCGGATCGTCAAAACCGGGAAGTGAATACGCCTTGACCCTAGCTGCGGAACCCATGGGACTCGAAGACGGTGTAGGCGATTCGATCGTCGCTGCATTGAATTTGGGAAATCTTGGGGAATCGTGGCAAACCGTTGGCGAGGGGGTGGGAGGTTTCGATCGAGCCGATTACTACCGCTTTACGCTAACTGAAGAGCGGGAGGTTTCCCTATTACTGTATGGCGAAAACGAGTCGGCGAACCTCGAGTTAGTCCGAGATGACAATAACAACGGCGCGATCGACGATGGCGAAACACTCGCCAATCCAATGCAATGGGGATCGCAAGCCATCGAGTGTATGTTGTCTGCCGGAACCTACTTCGCGTGCGTGACGGGTTCGACGTGGAACGAGTCGAACTACCGCCTCAACCTCCGCAGTTTACCGGTGACGATGCCCGAAACGATCGACTCGATCGATTACGAGATCGAGATTCCCGACGATCGAGCGGGGAACAGTTTTGAGACAGCTCGAGATTTAGGATCGATCGACGAATTTCAATCCTTCGTTGACGGAGTAAACGGCGAAGACCCCAACGATACCTATTGCTTCAACGTGACGCAAAACAGCGAATTCAGCGTGTTGTTCTGCGAACTTCGCGACAACTTAAACGTGACGCTGTTCCAGGCGGAGACGGGAGAAGAGATCGACAGTTTCTACACCTGGGGCAACATGGAAGAATTTAGCACCTTCCTCAGTACTGGAAGTTACTATCTCCAGGTCACTCCCGATTCTGACAACGCGCCAACCGCTTATCGCTTGAGCGTTCTCTCCGATGCCATCGCCGATACAGCCGGAAACGCACTCGTTGCGGCGCGAGATTTGGGCAATCTGGAAGGACAAATCCGGTTCGACGAGTTCGTCGGTGCGTTCGACAGCGAAGATGTCTATCGCTTTAACGTGGCGGGAAACCATGCCGTCAGTCTCGCCGTGCAGGGGTTATCGTCAAATGCAGACGTTCAACTGGGACGGGATGATAACGGCAACGGATCGATCGATCCTGAAGAAGTTCTCGATCTCGTTGACAGCAGCGACAGCCTTGCAGAATGGCAGTTCGACAGCCTAGAAGCCGGAACGTACTACCTGCGCGTCGTCAATCCCGAAGACGGAGAGCGATACAGCGTCTCGCTGCAACCAACTCTTTATAGTCTTAAAAGCGGTTACGGCCTGGCTAGTGCCGCTACCGCTCTCGGACTCGGAGATATCGGAACGGCGAGCGGAAAAATGCCTTGGGGAGTCGATCGAGTCGATGCGTCAGCCGCTTGGGCGCAAGGTTATACGGGTGAAGGCGTTGTTGTCGCAGTTATCGATACCGGAGTCGATACCTATCACGAAGACTTAGCCGAAAACATCTGGACGAACGCCGGTGAAATCGCCGATAACGGCATCGACGACGACGGTAACGGCTTCATCGACGACGTGCGGGGTTGGGATTTCGCCGAAGGTAACAACGACCCCGCCGACCTCCACGGCCACGGCACGCACGTTTCCGGCACGATCGCCGCCGTCAATAACGGTATCGGCGTAACGGGGGTTGCCCCGAGCGCGATCGTTATGCCCGTCCGCGTCCTCGGTGCATCGGGTAGCGGAACCTCGAGCGACGTGGCCGATGGGATTCGTTATGCTGCCGATAACGGTGCGGATGTCATTAACCTCAGCCTCGGCGGTGGATATTCCTCGGAGATCGAAGCTGCGATTCAGTCCGCCGTTGCCGAAGGCGTTGTTGTCGTCATGGCAGCGGGCAACAGTTACGGCTCGAGTCCCGGCTATCCCGCCCGAGGTGCGTTCGATCGAGGTATTGCTGTCGGTGCCATCGACGTGGACAACGCTATGGCCGACTTCTCGAACCGAGCCGGAGTCAATAGCGATTACGTGGTTGCACCTGGGGTTGACGTTTATTCGACACTTCCCAACAACCGTTACGCAGCCTATAGCGGCACGTCCATGGCGACACCTCACGTGGCTGGAATTGCCGCTCTGCTGCGTCAAGCCAACCCGAACGCCACCGTTGAGGAAATCGAAAATTCGATCGTTCGATCGGCGAATCCCCAAGGTGTCGTGGCTTAGTTGAGGAGGCAAGGGGGACAGGGAGGACAAGGGAGACCCGTTTTTCCTCTCTTGCCTGTTCCCTGTTCCCTGTTCCCTGTTCCCTGTTCCCTGTTCCCTGTTCCCTGTTCCCTGTTCCCTGTTCCCTGTTCCCTACCTATGCTTCATCCAGAGCAGCAATACCGGGAAGAACTTTACCTTCAAGCAGTTCCAGACTCGCACCGCCTCCGGTCGAAATGTGGCTCATCTTGTCAGCGACACCCACTTTTTCCACCGCAGCCACGGAGTCACCACCACCGATGATGGTAATCGCGCCCTTCTCGGTCAACCCCGCCAGAGTACGCGCGATCGCTTCCGTGCCTTGGGCGAATTGGTCGAACTCGAACACGCCCATCGGCCCGTTCCAGATGACCGATTTGCAATCGGCGAGAGCTTCTTGGAAGGTTTTCACCGAGTCGGGGCCGATATCGAGACCCATCCAACCCTCGGGGATTGCATCGACAGATACAGTTTGCGCGTTGGCATCAGCCGCAAAATTATCAGCAACGACAACATCCGTCGGTAGTAGCAGTTCCACACCGCGTTCTTTCGCCTTAGCTTCTAAGGACTTTGCCAACTCCAGCTTGTCTTCTTCAACCAGAGACTTACCAACGCTCAAGCCTCGTGCCTTATAGAACGTGAAGATCATGCCGCCGCCGATGAATAGCTTATCGACTTTTTCTAGCAGCGTTTCGATCACGCCGATTTTGCTGGATACTTTCGAGCCTCCAACGATCGCCGCGAGGGGACGTTGGGGGTTTTCAATCGCGTTTTGCAGGAACTCGAGTTCTTTTTCGATCAGATAACCCGCTACGCAGGTATCGATGTGTTGCGTGACGCCTTCCGTGGAAGCGTGGGCGCGGTGAGCCGTTCCGAAGGCATCGTTCACGTAAACGTCCGCAATCGAGGCCAACTGTTTGGCGAATTCCGGATCGTTTTTCTCTTCTCCGGCGTGGAAGCGAACGTTTTCGAGGAGCATCACACCGCCGTTTTCCAGCTTGGCGGCTTCGGCTTGCACCGCTTCCCCGATGCAATCGTCGCACTTGACCACGGATTGACCGAGTAATTCTGACAGGCGTTCAGCAACGGGGGTCAAGCGCATATCTTCTTTGACCTGTCCCTTCGGACGACCGAAGTGGCTCGACAGGACAACTTTAGCGCCCTTACCCATTAAATCTTGAATGGTTGGGAGTGCCGCGCGAATTCGGGTATCGTCGGTGATTTTACCGGAATCGTCTAAAGGGACGTTGAAATCAGCCCGTACCAGAACGCATTTACCCGATAAATCCGATGCCGACAAATTTGCTACAGTTTTCTTAGGCACTTTGACCTCCTATATCGCTTTCTTACCTGAGTGTTTCCACAGACCTAGCGGTCGAGTTGGGACTTCGCGCCGTCACAATTCTACCGGAGACCGGACATCGGAGAGACGACAATGTTTAAGAGCGTACTGTTTCCCCTGGATGGAAGTCGCGAATCGAGCCATGCGGCTGCTATCGTCGCCAATCTCGCCCAAACCTATAACGCTCGAGCGATCGTTCTATCGGTGGTCGAACCGATCGAGGAAGGCGAGGAAGTGACGCGGATGAATTCCCCCGAGGCGATCGCAGAGCTTCTGAAGAAAGCCCAAGAGTTTTTTGCGTCGGAAGGCATCGAAGCCGAAGCGATCGAACGGGAAGGAAAACCCGCCTTCACGATTTGCGATATTGCTGACGAACTCGATGTAGATTTGATCGTCATGGGCAGTCGCGGCACGGGTTTAACGAAAGAAGGAGCCGCCGAAAGCGTCACCCATCTGACGATCGATCTCGCCCCCTGTCCGGTGTTAGTCGTTCCCTAGCCGGGATGATGAGATGATGAAGTGGGGAGATGAGGTATAGCTGACAAATGCTTTCACTGTTCGCTGCTCGCTCCCCACTGTTTACTGTTCACTGTTCACGGCTCACTGTAAATGATTCAGTGGTATCCCGGTCACATTGCAAAAGCCGAACGGCAACTGAAAGAACATCTCAACCGCGTTGACGTGGTGTTAGAGGTTCGAGACGCACGCATTCCTCTGGCGACGCACCATCCCCAATTGGCGGAGTGGTTGGGCAGTAAGGCACGAGTTCTCGTTCTCAACCGGGTCGATACGATTTCTCCAGAAGTTCGTCAGGCTTGGCAAGCCTGGTTTTCCGATCGAGGAGAAACAGTCTATTTCACCAACGCCCAAAAGGGAACCGGGGTGGCACAGGTGGCAAAAGCGGCTGAAGCGGTTGGCGTAGCGATGAACGAACGCCGACAATCGCGAGGAATGCGTCCTCGTCCGGTGCGGGCGGTCGTCATTGGTTTTCCGAACGTGGGTAAGTCGGCACTGATTAATCGTTTGTTGCGGCGAAAGGTGGCTGAAAGTGCCAGACGAGCTGGAGTAACCCGCCAGTTACGTTGGATTCGACTGTCCCATCGAGGAAGCAAACGGGGTAAAGCTTCTGGAACCCTCGATCGAGCGAATTTAGAACTGCTAGACGCACCGGGCATTATTCCCTGGCGGTTGGAAAACCAAGCGGATGCGGTCAAACTCGCCATTTGCGACGATATTGGTGAAGCGGCTTACGACAATCAGCGCGTCGCAGCGGCGATGGTGGAGTTAATCGTTCAGGTGGAAGCGTCGGGAAACGAAATGGTTCCCCAAAAGGTGCTTCAGCAGCGTTACGCGCTCGATCCGACCGAAATGACTGGGGAATCTTATCTCCACCTGTTGGCCCGAGAACGCTACCAAAACGATATAGAACGTGCAGCCTGTCAACTTCTCAACGATTTCCGCAAGGGAATCCTCGGAACGGTTCCCCTAGAATTACCCCTTGACGGTGAAGGGTGATGACCTGATGGCGATGGTGTGATGACCTGATGGTGTACGATTGCTTCTCCTCCTCATCTCCTTACCGGAGGACGACTTCTTCAGTCAGTTTTGCCTTAATGGTAGAAACGAGATTTTGAAAAGGTTGGGAGGTGGGGGGAGTTGTGTCAGACAAGGATGAGAACGAGGCTTCGGAGTCCGAACGATCGAGATCGGGTTCTGAGGCCTCTTCCTCCTCAGAAAGTTCGTCTCCTTCAAATTCAAAATTGTCGGTTAGTAATGCTGCATCGAAAATCGAACGAACGGTGGCACTCGGATTTTGTAAAACGAGGCGACACTTGCGTTTTTGAGCGAGGCGTTCGAGAGTCAGTAGGATTTTAAGTCCGGCGTAACCGATGGTTTTAACACGAGATAAATCGACGATCCAAAGAGAAGAAACTTTCTTTTTTGAGGTGATATAACGCTCGATATCTTGTTGCAGTTGTGCTGCTCCGATAAGGTCGAGCTTGCTTTTGGGTTCAAGTACAATAGTCATAATCTTGCCCGTCTCGATCGAAAATGCGCTTTTAGTATCTGGCGATCGATGAATTCACGCAGTTACCTCGATCGATAAATCCTGTGAGAACTGGGCCGGGAACGGCGTGATTTCGATCGCCGAATGCGACTTTTACTTAAAAAGTCAATACCGCTTCCAGTCTAGTCGCGATATACGGGCAACGTAAAGTGAAACGTACTGCCTTTCCCGGGGTTTGAATCCACCCAGATTTGACCGTAGTGAGATCGAACGACACGCTGACATAACGACAACCCCAACCCGTAGCCTGATGTGTTTTCATCTCGTTTCAAGCGAACGCGATCGTCGAAAATGCGTTTTTGTTTGTCGAAGGGAATACCCGGCCCCGTATCGCTAATGCTGACTTGGACTTTTCCCGAAGTGCGATGGAGGAGGGAAACTTCAATGGTTCCGCCTTCTGGCGTGTACTTAATGGCATTGTCGAGGAGGTTCATCACCACCTGGCTCACTTGCTTGGGGTCGGCATAAACAAAGGGTATGTCTTGGGGAAAATCCGTTTCGAGACACAGTGCTTTGGCTTGACAGCGATCGATCTGTCGATCGAGGGTGTCTTGGCACAACACGGATAAATTCACCTTTTGCGGGTGAATTGACATATGGCCGTCATAGCTGCGAGACGTTTCCAATACGTCGAAGATCATCTGTTCGATTTGACGAGTTTGGGTGCGAGCGTGTTGGATGAGCTGATCGAACAAGGTTGGATTGGCCTCGCGTTTGGCTCGATTGCGCGGTTGATTGAGGGTTTCGAGGGTTTCGAGGGCAATCGAGGTGGAGGTCAGTGGGTTTCGCAGATCGTGCGCCAACATCGACACCAGTCGATCTTTAAACCGCATTTGTTCTCGGAGTTCTTCGATTTCCTGTTTGAGTTGAAAGACTTCGTCAGACAGTTTGACAATTTCCCTTGAGGTTGCCAAGGACGACAAGCACGTTGAAGCGGGTTTTTCGCCGTTTTCGATCTGTCTGTGGCATTGTTGCAAAAATTCTTCGACGGATTTTTGCCATCTCGGCCAGAACCGTTCGAGTTGACCGACGAGATTGCACCCGGTCAAGGTTTGGCGCGGTTCGGGATGGAGTTTGATCAGCGTTGGCGTAGCGATGAGCTTGAAATGTTCCGCTAAGTATGGCTGCTCGCTCACGTCCACGGCTTCGAGGGCGAAGTTTCCGTCTTCCTTCACGGTGTCTAAGTAGTTCCGGATGCGCTGAGCTTCTTCCCAAGAACTCGATCGTCGATCGACAAACAGCAATAGCTGTAAGACGGCTTCAGGACGATCGGTAAAGCTGGAAGATACGGATTGGGTCATCTCATCTGAAGATGCAACAACGTCAAAGGCATCGGTTGAAAAGCCGAACGATCGGAATTTATGTTTCGATCGAGGAGGTAACGTTCCTCGCTGCTTAAGCCATTTTTGGAGTTTGGGATACTTATCTCATCGGAAACGGTCAGTCGAGTCATCTCGTTATCGAAAAACAACACCCGGGACGTTTGGCGATAGCCTAGTCTCTCAAAACGCTACAAATGGCTTCTCTTCTACTTTAATATCTTCTTTAGATTTCGGATCGCTGCCTGAACTCGGCATCGTGCGCCCCTTGGCAAAGATCGCTCGATATTTTAACGTTTTCAAACGGCCAAACAATCGGCAACAAGGGGGAAAATCGTTGTTTTCACAGGTTTCTTTAAGAAAAAGGTTGTTGGCGATGTGGGTGACTTTACCAAAAAATCCTTGGCTTCGATGGGCGATCGGTGCAGCTATCGCCTTCTTTTGTATCAGTACTGTTTTAACCCTACATCGATACTACACGTTTTACGCCTCCTACGATCAGGGGATTTTCAACCAGGTTTTCTGGAATGGCAGCCACGGACGCTTCTTCCAAAGCTCCCTGTCGTCAGCTTTGTCTACGAACGTCGTTCACCAAGGGGAACTTCCGACGGTGTACTACCATCGCCTCGGACAGCACTTCACCCCAGCGTTACTGATTTGGCTGCCACTCTACACGCTCTTTCCCTCTCCTGTCACCCTGACCGTTCTCCAAGTGACCTTGGTAACGGTGGCGGGTCTGGTGTTGTACCTCCTGGCACGCCAACACGTCAACGACTCGATCGCAGCTTTCACGACGATTAGTTTTTATTGCGCGATCGCGGTTCTCGCCCCGACATGGGGAAATTTTCACGATATCTGTCAAATTCCGCTATTTACCTTCACGCTGCTCTTGGCGATGGAAAAACGCTGGTGGTGGCTGTTTTGGGTTATGGCGATCTGTTTGTTGATGGTGCGAGAAGATTCGGGAGTCGGCCTGTTCGGTGTGGGCGCTTACATGATGCTGTCTCGTCGTTTTCCCAGTCGCGGTTTGGCTGTATGTGCGCTCAGTTTTGGCTATATGCTGCTGTTAACCAATTGGGTGATGCCGCTGTTTTCGGAGGACATTTCCGAGCGGTTTATGATGGAGCGCTTCGGACAGTATGCCGAGGGAGACGAAGCTTCGACCCTGGAAATTATCTGGGGCATTCTCAGCAATCCCTGGCGGTTGTTGGTCGAACTGTTGACGCCTGTGGGACGGACGATTGCTTATTTGTTGGGTCAGTGGTTGCCCTTGGCGTTCGCTCCGGCGTTGTCGGGGGCCGCGTGGTCGATCGCGGGTTTCCCGTTGTTAAAGCTTTTCATTGCGAAGGGAGAATCGGTACTGTCGATTAACATTCGCTATGCCCTAACCGTCGTCCCGGGACTGTTTTACGGGGCGATACTCTGGTGGGCGGTGCGCCCGCAGTTGTTTAAAAAGCCCAAAATTCGGCAGTTTTGGATGGCTTGTATGACACTTTCGGTGTTCGTTGCTATTTCGGGCAATCCCAACCGCACGCTGTCGTTTTTGATTCCCGATTCGATCGATCCTTGGGTCAAAGTCTCTCTCTCTCGTCAATGGGAACACGCTCGATCGATCGGCCCGTTACTCGATCTCGTCCCAGAAGAGTCCAGTGTTTCTGCGACCACCTACATCATCCCGCACCTGTCGAGTCGCCGCAAAATCTTACGTTTTCCCAAGTTAGAACTCGTGACCGATGAAGGTATCGTCGAGCGGATGGATTACGTTCTGGTGGATTTGTGGCGATTGCAAACGTATCAAGTAGCGTTCAAACACGATCGAGCGCGTCTAAAAACCATGGTTCCCAAAATTGAGGAGCTGATCGCCACGGGTGAATATGGTCTCGTCGATTTGCGCGATGGTGTCGTTTTCCTCGATCGAGGTGCAACCTCCAATCCCGAAGGGTTACAAGCTTGGGAATCGTTTCGATCGCAATTAGCGGCGAACGGTATCTTGTAAGCAACCCCTTGCGAGCAATCCCCTGGGAACAGTACGCCATGAGTCAAGGCAACGGAGTCTCCTGGGTTCCCTTTAACTCACGTCGCAGCACGACGCTCTGCAACTTTTTCACCCCTATTGTAAATTTATGTTACGATTTAACCGTCAAAATGGCTTAGTGTCTTGACAGCACTCGATCGACCCTTTAAAGTCAAGAGCATACCTGGGTCAACCAACCCGCAACTCACATGGAAGACAAACAGAAAGTAACGTTATATCTATCGCCAGAACTTCACCGCCAGCTCAAAATTCGGGCAGCGGTTGATGGAGAGCCGATGTCGGCACTCGCACAAAAAGCATTAATGTTTTATCTCGCGCACCCCGAGGTCGTCGAAGAAATTCACGCGGTTTCTGGGAACGCCCATCGGATTTATAGCTGCCCTGCCTGCGAAACGAAAACGGTGTTGAGAAACGGCGACCTCGTTGCCGTCAGCGAGCGTCAAGATATCGTTGTTGACGAAGACATCTCGGTCGAAAAGGTCAACGCCAGCATCGAACAGCAATCCGAAGAAGGTTTGGTGACTTGCTAATCCAGCTATTTCCTCCAGCCAATCACTCAGTTTCAAATTGCTCCGTTTTACTCGGTCGATGGTTATGAAAGAAGAGCTAAGCATCCTCATACAAGCTCAATATCCTTTAATCTACTTGGTGACGTTTGAAGAGGAGCGTTCCGAACAAGCCATCGCCACGATCGCGCAATCCGTCAAACCTCAACGGCGGGTTTTTACCTGGACATCGACCAAGGGATTAATCGACTACAGCCAATCTGGGGGTGCGAATCCCCACAACACCTTATCCCCGGAAGCTGCCCTCGATTGGGTCGTGCGCCACAAAGAGCCAGGCATCTACATTTTCAAAGACTTACACCCGTTCTTAGAAAATCCCAACGTCACGCGAGCGATTCGCGATGCCATTGCTTACTTCAAGGGAACCGATAAGGCGATTATCATGATGTCGCCGGTACAGCACGTCCCCATCGAACTCGAAAAAGAAGTTGTCGTGCTGGACTTCCCGCTGCCGGACATGAAAGACCTCAATCGGGTTTTGTCCCGCCAGCTCGCCGACGGACGCAACAAACGCATCAGTACCGAAGCGCGAGAAAAGCTCCTCAAAGCAGCACTCGGTTTAACCAAAGACGAAGCCGAGAAGGTTTACCGTAAAGCTCAAGTGACGGCGAACCGCTTGACGGAATCCGAGATGGACATCGTTCTGTCCGAGAAAAAACAGTTAATCCGTCGTAACGGCATTCTCGAATATATCGAAGAAGACGAAACCATCGATTCAGTCGGCGGTCTCGACGAGCTGAAGCGGTGGCTGTTCCAACGATCGAACGCTTTCACGGAAAAAGCCCGAGAGTACGGTTTGCCCCAACCAAAAGGGATGTTGATCCTTGGGGTTCCCGGTTGTGGAAAATCCCTCATTGCGAAGACCACGTCACGCCTATGGGGATTGCCCCTGTTACGTCTCGACATCGGGCGGGTTTACGACGGGTCGATGGTCGGGCGTTCTGAAGCGAACCTGCGCAACGCCTTAAAAACTGCCGAATCCATTTCGCCGGTTATTCTCTTCATCGACGAGCTAGACAAGGCGTTTGCTGGCGGTGCGGGATCGGCCGACTCCGACGGTGGAACCTCAAGCCGGATTTTTGGGTCGTTCCTGACCTGGATGCAAGAAAAAACCTCACCGGTATTCGTGATGGCAACCGCGAACCGCGTCGAGCGGCTTCCCGGCGAGTTTCTGCGGAAAGGACGCTTTGACGAAATCTTCTTCGTCGATCTGCCAACGACAGAAGAGCGTCAAGAAATCTACCGCATTCACCTGTCCAAGCGGCGGCGCGACATTAGCCGCTTCGACTTAGAGCAACTGGCAAAAGTTTCCGATGGTTTCTCGGGCGCGGAAATCGAGCAAGCGGTAATCGCTGCAATGTACGAAGCGTTCGCCCAAGAGCGCGAGTTTACCCAGCTCGATATCATTGCTGCCGTTAAATCGACACTGCCTCTGTCCCGGACGATGACCGAACAGGTCACGGCGTTACGGGACTGGGCAAGGCAGCGAGCGCGCCCAGCGGCCGCCTCCATGGCTGACTATCAACGCCTGGAGTCGTGAAAAAGCTTTCTCCCGACTGCAATCGGGGGGAAAGGCTAGCTCTACCAAAGCTAGCAATCGATCGAACACCCCATATCGGCGGTGTTTTCTAACCAACCAACCACGTTGTCTGTTTTAGACAAGTTCCGATAGGAGGAAACTCTCATGTCTCACTTTAGCACCCTGCGTACCAAAATCACCGACGCTGCAATCCTGAAATCTTCTTTGCGCGATCTGGGTATCTCCGTCAAAACCGAAGCTGACGTTCGCGGCTACAACGGCCAGCGCGTCCGTGCCGACATCGTCGCCGTTCTCGAAGGTGACTACGATCTCGGCTGGTCTCGCAACAGCGACGGTTCCTTCGACCTGATCGCCGACCTCTGGGGCGTTGCGAAAAAGCACAACCAAACCGAACTGATCAATTCGATTAATCAAAAATACGCCGTGAACAAGACTTTGGCTGAAGTGCGCCGTCCCGGTTTGCAAAACGCCAACGTCAAACTCATGGTTCAAAAATAAACTCTCTGCGCGTTCCCAAGCTTGCGGGTTGACCTTCCGAACGGGTTAACCCGTTTTTTCTGTTTTTTTACCGGTTATGGAACTTTCTCAATTGGTGGGATTTTCCGTCCTCGTGGGCGTTCTCGGGGTCGGTTTATCCGTGTTGCTGTGGGCGTACCTGGGAACGGGAAGCCAAGCGGTGCTATTTGAAACACCCGTGGAAGCCAAAGGTTTAGCCTCGGATACCGATCGACTGTTTCAACGAGGTTGTGAGGAGTTTAAGACGGGCAATTATCGCAAGGCGGCGAGCACCTTTGCCGGGTGTTTGCTTTCCCATCCCGAACTGGCGGAAGCTTACCACAATCGCGGTTTGGCATTAGCGAATTTGAGTCGGGACGACGATGCGGTGGAGGATTTGTTGCTGGCGGGGGAACGGTATGCGGCGATCGATCGAGTTCAGGGTCTCAAAGCCGTTCGAGAGGCACTGGCTGCCATTCAAGCACGAAAACGAGAAAATGTTTAAGATCGATCGAAATCTTCGTATTGCTCAAACTCGTATTTCCCAAAATGCCAACTGCACTCATTACTGGCGCGTCTTCGGGCATCGGCGCGGAATTTGCCCGACAACTCGCCCAACGCCAAAGCGATCTCGTTCTCGTCGCGCGTTCTGAAGACGCACTGCAACAGCTGGCCCGTCAGCTTCAAGCGCAATACAGCATTCAAACGACCGTTATCGCCTGCGATTTGACCAAACCCGAGGCGACGGAACGGGTGTATCGCGAAACGGAGGGGCGAGGTGTTTCGATCGATCTCCTCGTCAACAATGCGGGATTTGGCGATTACGGGGCGTTTTCTCTTCGAGATCGATCGAAACTACTGGCGATGGTGCAACTCAACGTAACGGCGTTGGTGGACTTGACCCATCGTTTCCTCGTGCCGATGCAGCAACGGCGACGGGGCAGTATTATCAACGTGGGATCGATCGCGGGTTTTCAGCCGTTACCGTACTTGGCCGTTTACGCTGCCACGAAAGCCTTCGTTCTCAGTTTCAGCGAGTCTCTGTGGGCGGAAAATCGCAATACGGGCGTGAAAGTTTTAGCCGTTTGTCCCGGCCCCACTGACACGAACTTTGCAAAGATTGCCGGACTTTCCGACAGCGACAGTCAAAGCCAGCCCAAAAACCAGAACGCGATCGATTCCCCGGAAACCGTCGTTAAAGACGCACTTTCTGCCTTAAAAAAAGACCAGCCGAGTGCCGTGGTCGGAAGTATTTTTAATCAAATTATAACCACACTTCCTCGCTTTTTGTCTCGATCGACCTTGGTTACTTCCATTGAAAAACAGTTTCGCCCGAAGGAAAAACTGTAAAGATCGAGAACAAAGCTGTTTTTTATTCTTCAGAAGAACCAACCGACTCGGCAACCGAAACAACGGCGGGTTGAGGGCGACTCGATCGCCACAATGCCAACGCAGAACTCGCGATAAAAATACTCGAGTACGCTCCAAGAATAAAACCGACGATGAGGGTTAAGGCGAAGTATTTTAAAGTTGCGCCGCCAAAAATAAAGATCGCCACGAGCGGTAACAACGTCGTTGCCGTCGTATTGATCGATCGAGTCAGCGTTTGATTGACCGAATCGTCGATCGCGTCGTTAATCGAATCGTCCGGGTGAAGTTTGAGGGTTTCGCGGACTCGATCGTAAATGACCACCGTGTCGTTCACCGAAAACCCGACAATCGTCAGCAGCGCCACGATAAACAAACTGTTCGCCTCGAAATTAGACACCAAACCCAACACCGCAAACAGTCCGACCGTAATCCAAACGTCGTGGAACAGTGCCAGAATCGCGAACATCGCGTAATCCAGTTGAAAGCGAAAGCTCAGATATGCCACGATACCGAAGATCGCAAACAAAAACGACAACAGCCCCGATCGCAATAATTCTCGTCCAATCGTGGGGCCAACCGTGTCGATTTGAGTCTTCTTCGGGTCGAACTGGCCGATTTCTGCTTCCAATGCGTCTTCGAGGTTCGATCGAGCCTCAACGTCCAAATCTCCCGTGCGAATCAACAAACCTTGCTGGTTTTCACCGATGACCTGGACGTTATTCCCCAACCCTTGAGACACGAGAACCTGACGGGCGATCGATACCTCAATGGGGGCTTGGCAACTTTCGGGAAGCGAGCAATCTCGCTCTAACTGCAAGCGCGTTCCTCCCGCAAAATCCAAGCCGAGTGGAACGGGACTGCGAAACTGGACAAACGACACGACCATCGCGATCGAACCGATAACGGCGAGAGCGATCGAAATCGACCACCAAAGCGTGCGTTGTTGTGTTACCCTCAATTTCATTTTTCGTCAAACCTTGGGGACTTCGGCAACTAGCTTTTCACAAACTAACTTTTCACAAACTAACTTTTCACTAAATTCGGACAGAAGAGTTCGGGTTTCTTAAACTCCGGCAACGTCAGCACGTAAAACAACAACGTCCGACTGCACGTAATTGCCGTAAACATACTCACGCCAACCCCGATGGCCAGCGTGACCGCAAACCCTTTCACCAAACCCGCACCGAACCAAAACAGGGCCAAACACGCGATCAGCGTCGTCACGTTACTATCTAAAATACTGGAGAACGCGCGGTAAAAACCCGATTCCACCGATCGATACAGCGTCTTACCCGATCGAAGTTCTTCCCGCGTGCGCTCGAAAATTAGCACGTTGGCATCCACTGCCATCCCGATACTAAGAATGAACCCCGCGATGCCCGGTAATGTCAGCGTCACGCCGAGTAACGCATAGCTGGCTAGGGTCAACGCCGCATAAATGGCCAGAGACACGTCAGCGATAACACCGGGAAGGCGGTAGTACAAAACCATAAATACCAACACCAGGAGCAAACCACCCAAACCAGCATAGATACTGCGGCGAATGCTGTCGCGTCCCAACGTTGCCCCCACCGTCCGGTTTTCTACAATTTCCACCGGAAACGGCAGCGCCCCCGCTCGCAGTTGCGTGGCGAGGGTGTTCGCCTGCTCTAACGTAAAGTTGCCGTCGATGCGGGCCCGACCTCCCGTAATACCGGTTTCGGCGTACTCCGCGCCCACACCAGGGGCGCTAATCAACTTCCCATCGAGAAAAATTCCGAGACGGCGACCCGTTCCCGCAATGCGCTTCGTCAGGTCGGCGAACTTATCGCCCCCTTCTCGATCGAAATCGATTGTCACGCTCCAAATCCCTTCCGCCGGAGTCGAACCCACATTGGCATCGTCGAGACTTTTTCCAGTCAACCCGACCTTTTCGTAAATGCCATCTTGCAGGTCAGTCAACTCCTGCTGTTTTCGATCGATCGCCCCCTGAATCTCTTCTAACGCCGCAGCATCGCCATCAGCTTCCAGTTGCGCCTGTTTTTGCAACAGTTCGACCAATTCAGTCTGACGCACTTGTAACTGCGCTTGCACTTCCGGGTTGCTGACTTCCTCGCGGAATTCTAACTGAGCCGTTCCACCCAGTACCCGTTCCGCCTGTTCCGGGTCGCTAACGCCCGGAAGTTGCACGGAAACTCGGTCTTCACCCACGGTTTGCACCAGCGGTTCGCTGACCCCCAGTCCGTCAACGCGGTTGCGAATCACCGTCAACACGGCCTCCATATCGCGGGAGGTGATGACGGGAACTTCTTCCGTCGGTTGTACCTGTATGGTCAGCTGCGACCCGCCTTTGAGGTCTAACCCCAGGCGAATGGGAACCTGCACCAATACGAAAATCGCGGCGAACAGTAAAGCGACGATGAGAACGATAAGAGATTGCTGTTTTTTCATCGGACTGGGGGAAAAGTGCGACGAGAGACTCCAAACTGGCAAGCTAAACTTGCAACGCGGCCATCTTTTTCACCGCATCGACGACTTGATGCGGTTGCACGATGGTCAGACGTTCTAAGGTGCCGTTATAGGGCGTCGGAATATCTTGGGACGACAGGCGAATCACGGGCGCGTCGAGTTCGTCGAAGAAGTAATCGTTGATGGTGGCGATCAATTCCGCACCGACACCACCCGTCTTCATGCACTCTTCAACCACGATAACTCGGTGGGTTTTCCGAATCGAGTTGCCGATCGTTTCGAGGTCGTAGGGTTTCAAGGAAATCAAATCGATAATTTCCGGGTCGAACCCTTCTTTTTCTAAAGTTTTTGCCGCTTGGGTGCAGTGGTGGCGCATCCGCGAATAGGTCAAGATCGTCACGTCTTTACCTTCTCGCACCACTTCCGCTTTATCCAACGGCTGCACGTAATCTCCGCTGGGAAGTTCTTCTTTGAGGTTGTACAACAGCACGTGCTCGAAGAACAGCACCGGGTTTTCGTCGCGAATGGCAGCTTTGAGCAATCCTTTGGCGTTGGAGGGGGTCGAGCAAGCCACGATTTTCAAGCCCGGAACCGCTTGGAAGTAGGCTTCGAGCCGTTGGGAGTGTTCCGCACCGAGTTGACGTCCGACCCCACCCGGCCCGCGAATGACCATGGGAATTTTAAAGTTTCCGCCGGACGTGTAGCGTAGCATTCCGGCGTTGTTGGCAATTTGGTTGAAGGCCAGGAGCAAAAACCCCATATTCATCCCTTCAATGATGGGACGCAAGCCTGTAATGGCGGCCCCGACGGCCATACCCGTGAAGCTATTTTCGGCGATGGGGGTATCGAGGAGGCGAAGTTCGCCGTATTTTTCGTGGAGGTCTTTCGTCACTTTATAGGAACCCCCATAGTGACCGACATCCTCTCCGAGGACAAAGACGGTCTCGTCGCGTGCCATTTCTTCGTCGATGGCTTCTTTTAAGGCGTTAAATAATAGGGTCTCTGCCATTGCAACAGGATGTAAACAGGGTTTGTGGGTTTTAGTCGATCCCAGTCATTTTAACAGTCAAGCGCGATCGTCTCACTGATAGCACTGCATCCGTGCGATCGAGGGAAACGCATGATGTTTGCAGTTTTCGGTCTCCTGTGCGGTCGATCGATTTAGCCGTCAAATCTGCAAAACTCAATTTCCTACTCGGGTGGTTGTCTCGTCACCGTTGGAACATCCCTCAATAATCGTAGGGATTTTCAGGCTCGGGAACGGGTTCGATCGATTGGGCGACAATTGCTACCTGTCGGCGATCTTGTAACGTAGCTGTCGCGATTTCACCGCGCACGCGCACCCAAAGATCGGGTTGATAGGCTTGACGAGTTTCGGAGGTTAACCGAACGGGTAAACCGACAGGGTAAGCATCGGCGGCACAGCAGGTAATGGTAAACCGTGCCACGATGATGTAATTTTCAGGCAGTTCGTCGGCGTGAATGACGAAGCCGATCACATCGGCGGGTTGCCCAGCGTAGGCATCGGGTTCGGGATAGACGCTGAGGGTGCGCGTCCAATCGATAATCGATCGATCTTCCGGGTTAGCACTGCCTCGAAAACTCTGGGGTTCGACGCGCGTGACCGCGAGTGCTTCGGTAACGCCCCGTTCTAAAGCCACTTGACTGGCGAAGGGACGTGGTGTAAAGACCAGTCCGACACAGGCTGAGACGACGAGAAATCCGGAACCCCACGCTGGGGGGAACAAGCTGACGTGTTGTTGTGGAAGCATTGGTAAGTGGCGACGCTTCCATAATTGCTGACTTTTCCAAAAGGCGACGACGATAAATGCAATTCCAGCGACGACGCTCAGCCAAGTATAGGCGGGATGGATGAGGATACGGAGCTTTCCGGTCAGCCAATATTTCAGCAGCAGCACGCCCCAGGCAAAGATCGCTAGGTTATCTAACCAAAAGTGCCATCGTGGTTCGGATTGGGATTTCATGAGCTGAAGCCTGAAGGATTAAGGAGCTTCGGACAGTAAGACGAGCGGTTCGAGTTCGCCTTCGGGAGCAGTAGAGACGCGATCGGCGACGCGATCGCGAATTTCGCTGGCGAGGAGGCGATTGATAATTCTCACGCTCGATCGACCGTCGACTTGATAGAAAATTTCGTAAACTCGCTGCACGATGTCGCGCCCCGTTTTTCGCTCGGTGACTGTCTTTTTCTTTTTGCGGATGTAGACGGAGGGTTTTTCTGTCCTGCCCCAATAAATTTTATAGTTGTCTCGTTCGGGGTTTTGCACGAATTTCAATTGAGGCAGGTGTGGAATATCGAGATACAGGACACCGTCGTCACCACGAACGGTTTGGAAATAGCCCCAATGTTTTTCTTGGTTGTTTAAGGCTCTCGAGAGGGCGAGTTTGAGTTGCAGGAGGCCTTCAGCTCGATCGAGGAGTTGGGTTGCGAGGGTCATGGCGTGTGAGGGCTGCTTCAGTTGTCAGAAGTCCTTATTCTATATGAGGGGATACACGACCCGATCGCAACGGACACGGAGAGGGGGAATTGGGGGATGAAGGCGGGTTTCGATCGAGGGAAGTGGCAATCGATCGACAAGATATCGACCCAGCAATTGTTTCGCGGAATGTCGGGCAATCGAGTTTTCAGGCCATGGCTGGGTTGTCAATTCTCGAGAAGGCGGTTGACTCGATCTCGTCTCACTGCGATCTACAATAGAAACCGTCAGTCGTTACGTAAAGCTACAGGATTCAATTTGACGATGGAAGTCGCAGATATCAAACGCGAAGTCGAAATGCTGTCGGATCGCCTGGGGAAAACCCAGGACTATCTTTGACCTGCCTGCACTGAAGGCGAAAATCGCAGATTTAGAACAGATTTCCGCACAACCGGAATTTTGGGACGATCGAGACGCGGCGCAAAGAACACTTCAACAACTCAACGATTGCAAGTCGAGTGTCGAGCAATACTGTCAATGGAGATCGAGTCTCGAAGACGCACAAACAGTTTTGGAATTGTTGGAAGACGAAACAGACGACGCACTGATTTCGGAAGCGGCATCAAATGTCGATCGACTCAACCGGGAATTGGAGCAGTGGGAACTGCAACAAATGCTTTCGGGCGAGTACGATAAGGGCGGTGCCGTTCTCACGTTGAACGCGGGTGCAGGGGGAACAGACGCTCAAGACTGGGTGGAAATGCTGTTGCGGATGTACGTGCGTTGGTGCGAACAGCACGGTTACAAGGTGACCCAGACGGAACTCTCGGAAGGAGACGAGGCGGGCATTAAGTCTGTCACTTTGGAAATTGAAGGGCGCTACGCTTACGGCTATCTGAAATCGGAAAAGGGAACCCATCGTTTGGTTCGGATTTCGCCGTTCAATGCCAACGGAAAGCGCCAAACCAGTTTTGCTGGGGTGGAAGTGATGCCGATTTTGGATAGTTCGGTGGATTTGGCGATTCCCGAAAAGGATCTCGAAATTACGACATCTCGAGCGGGTGGCAAAGGCGGACAGAACGTCAACAAGGTAGAAACTGCCGTTCGCGTCGTTCACATTCCTTCAGGACTCGCGGTTCGTTGCACGGAAGAGCGTTCGCAGTTGCAAAATAAGGAAAAGGCATTAGCCCTACTGAAAGCGAAGTTACTCGCCATCGCTGAGGAACAGCGGTTACAGGAAATTGCTGAGATTCGCGGCGATATGGTGGAAGCGGCGTGGGGAACTCAAATTCGCAACTACGTTTTTCATCCCTACCAAATGGTGAAAGATTTGCGGACGGGAATCGAAACGAATTCGATTAACGACGTGATGAATGGGGAGTTAGACGGGTTCATCGAAGCGTACTTGCGCCAGAAGAACCAGTTAACCGAAAGTGTCTCCGCGTAATCGATCGATCGCCTCTTGGCTTTGGAACCGAACGGTTCGTCGCTGGGGGGCGATCTTTGTTTTGGGCGTTCTCGCCGTTTGGATGTGGGGAAACCGACGGGCGATCGTCATTCCACCTCGAGGGTTGGAACGCCCGGCTACGGTTTACGTCGTGGGATACGAAGTCATCGCTCGCTTTTCGCACAACAGTCTCGTTTTTCCCACTTCAGAGGGGTTTGTCGAGTATTCGTTCGGAGATCGAGCCGTTTATGCGGACGGTAACAATTCAATCTCGAGTTTAGTGAAAGCGGTGGCCTATCCAACACCGGGAACGCTCGGCCGTCGTTCGATCGCTTGGGATGGAACGGATATCGATGACTTAAAACGGGCTGTACGGGTGGGAGAACGGGGCGATCGATCTCTGTTTCCCGTCACGGTAGGACGCGAGCGAATCGCGGCATTAGTCGGACAACTCGATCGACGTTACGAAAGCAGCAACGCTTCTCCTCTATACAATCCGTCGGTGGACTTGGATTTCGTCCCCGATGCGGAGTCTTACTGGGCGCTCAATACTTGCAATCATGCCGTCGCTCGTTGGTTGCAAGCGTTGGGTTGCCGAATTCGCGGATCGCCTATCCTTGGGAAGTTTGTGCTGTTTCGCAATGTTCGTTAGTTTGACGGCGTGTCCTTTTTCTCTTTACTTATTTTTACGTTATGTTACAATTCGTTACAACAACAGGCTGACATGAACCCCAAGGGCTTGGTCGTTCAGTCTTCAGTCAAGTTGAGTAATCTCCTGTTCGGTAGCTCTCCAGTCGATTGCGACTGGAGTTTTTTTGCGAGTGCGTCGTGTACCACGAAAAAGTACGGTTACTGAAATCTTGCAATTTCAGTGTTTTTACTGGTTTGATAAAGCTCGATCGTGTGTTTGCGCGAGTACGATCGCAGACGACAATGCCTTCGATCGTGCTGTCAACCGACCGCAATCGTCGGAGTTGATGCTCGACATCGCAAGTTTTCGCGATATCGAGTGCTTTATCGCTTTGAGATCGACGTTGGTTTATCTCGACAGACATTCACGGAAGATTTACGGATGAATCCCAGAAGCTCCAAATCTTCGATCGCGACGATCGATTCGTCTACAACACAAACACAGGACGGTTGTGGTTCGATGCAGACGGTGTCGGTGGAAATGCTGCGATGCAACTGGCGATTTTGGAAAATGCGCCGGTGTTGAGAGCATCTGATTTGTTGGCGGTTTAGTGGTTTGCCGACTGTCTCGATGATGTTGGTGCTGGGCGACTCCAGTCGGTTGCAGCTGGAGTTTCTTGGCGATCGAACCGGTTACTCAAGCGAAACTCAGGTGTAAATACCGAACGTCTCACCACAAAAAATCAGTGTATTCACGTCGTCAAGTGATACCGATCGCGAGCAAGCGTGCGTAAAATCACGTATTTTATTTATTGAAATCACCCAAAAACAAGACTTCGATCGTTCGAGAAACCTGCAACGATCGCAACATAAATCGATCGAAATCACACCAATTATATAGGTGTAAAAGCTAAATTAAGAGCATAGCAAATTTCAGAGAGATGAAGCCATGACTCTTAAATATCGCGAAGTTTTTTATACGACTCCAGACACACAAGTTAAGACAAATCAAGCCAATCTAACATTAAAATATCGTGGATTGAGTTATCAACCAACTTATCGATCGGCATCGATCGAACGCCCTTATCAAACCTTTGTATATCGTGGCTTGTCCTATTCTGCTGGAACAAAAGGAACTCAGTCAATCGGCGGTCGTTCCTCTGAAGTTTCCCCGGCTTTTATCTAAGTTCTCTCTGTTTGCAACTGGTCTAACTCAACTTTATTTACAGGAAAAAGCACGATGAAATTGATTTATCGCGGTATCCAATACACCACAGAAGCCCGAAACATTGAGATGAAAGAAACGGAGATTTCGATGAAATTTCGCGGCGCGAGCTACAAGTTATACCGTCCTCTATGCAACGCCGCACGACCCGTTGAAAAATTAACCTATCGCGGTACGCCTTATTCGATCGAATGTCAAGTTTGCGTGCTTGCCGAACCGTCGATCGATCGCGTTCCTGCCTTTGGATAAGCTTCATCTATTCAGATATTGCTCTTGCCTGCTTGCAACGCCCCCGACATCGAGGTATAAGCTCGAGTCGAGGGCATTTTTTTACGAATTAAAAGCTCACGAAAGACTCATTGCATGACCACGTCGTAAGAGAGTGCCTTTAACTGGTCGGGGGGCAATTCTGCAACCATTGCATAAATATACGTATCGTCTGACCATAGGACGACACGGGGTTTTCCCGGTTGGCTGATATAAAGTTTGCCCGATCCCGTTTTCGGAAGCGAGAGTTTTTCGGTGCGCGTATCGATTTGATAGAACGAAATCGTATTTCCGTCGTCCGTCATATAGGTGTAGCGCAAACCCGGAATTTTCCCAAATTCGCAGAGCGTTCCTCCCATCAGCGTTACGCCGCGACGATCGATCGTCGGATTCGCCTGAGCAAAATTGAACTGTCGATCGAAGCGTTCGATAATGTCAGACAGTTCGCTGGAATTGAAATCCATCGGACCTTCATCCCGCGTCATCGCGCTGAGATGATCGTCTACAATTTTTTCTAAGCCATCCCACTGATTGGCAAGAACGGCCTCGGGTGGCATTTCGATCGAGCCGAAATCGAATTGTTCCGTCGTCTGTTCTCGCACCTGGATGAGATCGCGACGCAAGCGCCAGTTATCCACTGCAAACGCCACGACAACCAGAGCGGCGATACTGCTGGCGATGGGTTTCCACGGCAGACGGCGACGGTGTCGTTTTGTCAGCGCACCGACTCTGCGAGGGGTGAATTCAACAACGGAGGAATCGTCAGTTTGCAGGGCTGCTTCGTCTGTGACAGCTGCTTCGAGAATTCGATCGCGCAGGTTTGGCGGCGGTGGCGTTGGCGGGAGTCCGTAAGGCATGACACCGAGGACTTCGTACAATCGATCGACCTCGAGCGTTAATTGCGGATCGCGTTGCAGCCAAGTTTGAAATTCCTCCGCTTCCTCCGAGGACAGATCGCCGAGGACGTATCCGGCTGCGAGTTCTTCTAAGCGTTCGGGTGGTAAAGTGTCAGTCATGGTTCTGTCTACCCAATCCAATCTCGTAAGTGTTCTCTAAGTTTGAGTAAGCCTTGTCGCGATCTCGTTTTCACCGTTCCCAAGGGAAGGTCGAGATGTTTGGCAATTTCCGACTGACTCATTCCTTGGTAATAGGCGAGTTCCAGAACCTGACGATATTTAGATGGGAGATCGTCGAGTGCGTTGCGGACTCGATCTCGACGTTCCTGTAAGGAGATTTCATCGAATGGTGTTGTTGACACGATCGCGTTGTCGCTCATCGTCGCTCCCCAATTTCCGAGAAACTTGCGTTTGCGTCCGCGGGATCTCAGTCGATCGATCGCTCTCGATCGCGTGAGCAAGGTGAGGAAGGTACTCATCGAACCCCGTTGGGGATTGTAGTTTTGTCGTCGCCAGAGAATGAGAAAGATCTCTTGCGTGAGGTCTTCGGCTTCCTGGGGGTTGGTGAGAATTTTTAACGCTAACCCGTAAACGACGGTACCGTATCGATCGTAGAGGGTTCCCAGTGCAGACGAATCGCCTGCTTGGAGGCTCTGATAGAGTTCTAGGTCGGTTGGGGACATGGAAGAGGCGGCCGTGCAACTCACATTAATTATGACTCCTGTATCCGTCCTACACTGCATCTCGATCGAGGCTGTATTGACTGCATATTCATTACGTCCCCCATGCGTTGATGGATTGGTTGGGGGGCAGTTCTTTCAGCGCACGACAACTCAACCTCGTTGTCTACAGTCTGGAACAGGAGGTCATCGGACAATAGATAAGTTAGACAATTACCGATAAGCGATCGTCGAAATTCTCGAAGACTATGCTTGACCTCCTTCTGCGAATTCCGAAATCGAATGGTAATTTATTGGCGATCCACAGCGCGATCGATCCACAGTTCTTTTCTTGAGTTGATAAAAACAACAACACTTCTGAACGATAACGAACTCGAAATCGCCAAAGAACTGGTTAACCGAGGTATCGATAAAAACGATATCGTTCTCGGTTTTTACCCTCTGTACATGCGTCAGTTTACCGAATATGCACCGGGTTAGCGATGTTTCGCGAGATCGATCGACTTACAAAGCGAGGGGCTTAGGTGGTGCAATAAAAATGAGGCTTGCCCCTTCAGGAGCGAGTTGTTTGGGTTTCAGGTTTTCCCACTGACGAAACGGTATTTTGGATTTACTCAGCAACTTAATTTCATATTCATAGGAGACGAAGCGTTGATGGGTTTCGATCGTAGATTCCATTTCTTCGATCGCTTTTGAAAGTCGCTCGAAAATCACTTTTCGTCCTTCGTCAGAAATCCTGAAAAAGCTTTTTTTGAATTGGCGAAACAAAATTCTAGCCTGGCTAAATTGGTGAAAAATTTACTGTGCTTGGCAAGGCTCGATCGAGCAAACATCTCTGAAGGATTTCAAATCTATTATTTGAACGACGTGTTAGACGATCTCGCACAAGAATTATGTCCGTTAGCGTTGCAAGCCGAGGTCAAACCAACCTTTAAATCGATTGCAGCATCCAAGATAAAAATTCAAGGAAATGAAGCGCAACTGTATCGACTTCTATATAATATCGCGAGTAATGCAATTCAATATACCCCGTCAGGCGGTCGAGTGACGATCGAACTCGATTCGACAGCTAACGAGGAGATCGTTCGCGTTCGAGATACCGGAATCGGGATTTCGGCTGAAGATTGAGCCTCTATTTTCGATCGATTTTATCGCGTCAACTGCCATCAATCTCGTAAAACAGTCGGTTCGGGATTGGGATTGTCGATCGCACAGGCGATCGCGAACGCTCACGGTGGACGAATAACTGTACAAAGCGAACTCGATCGAGGTAGTACGTTTACCGTGCGAATTCCCAAAAGTGGTAATCCTAGAACAGCTCTAGTTTGGTAACGGTCATAGAATCCGTCTTAACCGTCAACGTCCCCACACGATATCGATCGCCCACCACTGAAACCGTTTCATCTAGCGGACATCGATAGTGCGGCACACCGCTGCGGACGAATCGGAAATTTATAGAAAGATAGCGACAGGCGATGAAATTTGAGGTGAAGAAGTCGGAATAAAGTGAGACAATGAAAGTTTGGCGATCGAGCCAACTTTATCTCGATGATGCAAGTTGCAACGTGACCGAGGACGAAACCGCTCAATGATTACAGGCGAACTGAAGGGAAAAGTCGATAAGCTCTGGACGCACTTCTGGAACAACGGCATCAGCAACCCGATTTCGGTCATCGAGCAAATTTCTTACCTGCTGTTTATGCGGCGACTCGACGACGAGGAAATCAACAAAGAGAATAAGGCGCGGCGAATTCGGAAGCCTGTCGAAAATCCGACTTTTTCGCCAGAACAGCAGGATTGTCGTTGGTCGAAGTTTCGGGAACTCAACCCCGAGGAGAAGTTGGCGACGGTTCGCGATCGCGCGTTTCCGCTGATTAAGAACCTCGGCGGCGAGGCGTCTGAGAGTGCTTACGCCAAGCATATGAAAGAGGCGGTGTTTCTGATTGCATCTCCGGCACTGCTATCTCAAGCCATCGAGCAAATCGACAATATTATCGACGGAATTCAAGAACAGGCGAGGAATTCCCCCGATGAGAGTTACGTCGATTTGATGGGCGACCTCTACGAATATATGCTCTCGAAGCTGAGCCAAGCGGGGACGAACGGCCAGTTTCGCACGCCGCGCCACATCATTAAGTTGATGGTGGAGTTGATGGAACCGACCGAGAGAGAGGTGGTTTGCGACCCGGCTTGTGGAACGGCGGGGTTTTTGGTCGGCGTGGCGGAATATTTGAACAAGCGCAAACAATCGGAGTTGATGGCGCAGGAAAACCGAGAGCATTTCAAGGGTGGGATGTTCCACGGCTTCGATTTCGACGGGACGATGCTGCGAATCGGTTCCATGAACATGATGCTTCACGGCATCGAAAATCCCACCATCGAGGCGCGGGATTCCCTTTCGGAAGACCACGCCAGCGTTGAGGAGGCGTTTACCCTGGTGCTGGCGAACCCGCCGTTTAAGGGGTCGGTCTCGAAGGATAGTATTGCCAAGGATTTAACCCAGGTGGTGAAGACCACGAAAACCGAGTTGCTGTTTGTGGCGTTGTTCCTGCGCTTGCTGAAGCTGGGGGGACGCTGTGCGGCGATCGTGCCGGATGGGGTGTTGTTCGGGTCGTCGCGAGCGCACAAGGCGATTCGCAAGGCGCTGGTGGAGGAGCATAAGTTAGATGGGATCGTGTCGATGCCGTCGGGGGTGTTTAAGCCCTATGCGGGGGTTTCGACGGCGATTCTGATGTTTACGAAGACGGGGGCGGGGGGAACGGATAACGTCTGGTTCTACGATATGGAGGCGGACGGGTTTTCGTTGGACGACAAGCGGCAACCCGTGGAGGAGAACGATATTCCGGATATTTTGGCGCGGTGGCAGTCGCGGGATGCGTCGAAGGAGGGCGATCGTAAGGGTAAGGCGTTTTTTGTGCCGAAGGCGGAGATTGTTGAAAATGGTTACGATCTTTCGATTAATCGGTACAAAGAGATCGAGTATGAAGAGGTGGAATACGATCCGCCGTTGGAGATTTTGGCGAAGTTGCGCGGTCTTGAGGCTGAGATTCGGGCGGATTTGGACGAGCTTGAGGGGTTGTTGAAATGATTCAAAGAAAAGAAAAAATTGACACTCTAACTCACAAGGTAAATACCTGGAATCCTAAAAAAATAAAAGATATTTTTGAATTCAAGTATATTGATATTGCTTCAGTTGATAGAGATTCTAAAGAAATTACAGATAGCCAATCCATTTTAACGTCTGATGCACCTAGTAGGGCTAGACAGTTAATTCAAGATGGAGATGTATTAGTTTCAACAGTACGACCAAACTTAAATGCAGTTGCCTATGTTACTTCTCAGGATGAGGGTGCAACAGCTTCAACAGGTTTTACTGTCCTACGAGCCGATAAGAAAAATTTAGACCCTAGATATCTGTATTATTGGGTTCGCACGCCGTACTTTGTTGATGATATGACACGAAAAAGTACAGGGGCTAACTATCCAGCGGTCTCTGACTCTATTATTAAAAACTCAAAAATTCCTCTACCGCCGATCGCAGAACAAAAACGGATTGCGGAGATACTCGATAAAGCCGATGCGGTGCGGCGGAAGCGACAGGAGGCGATTCGGCTGACGGAGGAGTTACTGCGATCGACTTTCTTGGAAATGTTCGGCGATCCCGTCACCAATCCGAAAGGATGGGATGTTGCTCAAATTCGTCAACTCGGAAAAGTAATAACGGGCAATACACCACCTCGCTCCGACCCAAGCAACTATGGAGATGGTATAGAATGGATAAAATCAGATAATATTACAGTCCCCAATCATTTTTTAACTGAAGCTAGTGAAAGACTATCTTCCCAAGGCAAAAAAATCGCTCGCATCGCACCTAAAAATTCAGTTTTAGTAACCTGCATTGCAGGGAGTAAATCGAGCATTGGCCGTGCGGGTATTGCAGATAGAGAGGTGGCTTTTAATCAGCAAATCAATGCGATAATTCCTAATCCTAATGTTAGTTATTATTTTTTGTATTCTCAAATACTTGTCGCTCAAAATCTAGTTCAGCAAAAATCAACTAATTCGATGAAGGGGATGGTAAACAAGAAAAAGTTTTCTGAAATTTTGTTATTGAACCCTCCTTTTGAAATACAACAAAAGTTTTCTGATATCTTCATAAGAATAATGAGTCTAACCAAAAAGACGAACAGTAATCTCACTGAATCCGAAAACCTATTCAACTCTCTCCTTCAACGTGCTTTTCGTGGCGAACTCTAACCCCACAACTGACCCATTACCTCCCCCCTTCAAAAGGGGGGACAGAGGGGGGATAAAACAGCAGACTCCCCGAGGGAATCCCCCCAACCCCCCTTAGCAAGGGGGGCTTTTGAAGGGGGCTTTTGAAGGGGGCTTTTTGAAGGGGGGCTTGGGTTAGGGAGCTTGAGTTAAATAGAGTTGGTAAGAGCTTAAGATGAAACGATTGACTGAAGGAAAATACTTTTTACCCTACGATCGCAGCCTCGTCGAACGAGCTAAGGAAATGCGTAAAAATCCCACCGCAGCCGAGCGTAAACTCTGGCAGTTTCTTAGAACGTTTCCCCTCAAAATGTGGCGGCAAAGACCGATCGATCGATTTATTGTTGATTTTTATTGTCCTAAGCTAAAACTTGTTATTGAGGTAGATGGCGCACAACATTTTACGCCAGAGGGTCGAGAACGCGATCGTCAACGCACTGCTCGACTTGAAAGCTATGGTCTCAAGGTCATCCGGTTTACAAATGCTGAAGTCCTCAATGAGTTTGATGCGGTATGCGAGGTGATTTCTCAATACCTCACTTCTTGAGGGAATCCCCCCTGAGTCCCCCCTTGGGAAGGGGGGAGGTGGTTGGAAAGAAAGTCCCCTTGCTAAGGGGGAGGTGGTTGGAAAGAAAGTCCCCTTGGCAAATATATCAGCTAACCCAAAGCTCCCCTTGGCGAGTATGTCAACCAACCTAAAGCCCCCCTTCAAAAGGGGGGTTGGGGGGATGCAACCCTTGTTTATCCCCCCTGAGTCCCCCCTTGGGAAGGGGGGAGGTAGTTAAAAAGCGAGAAACTTAATACGATCGCCTACAACGACAAATCGCTATGCAATCTTCTAACTTCGACTTTCTCCGCCAACCCTTCCCCGAACTCCACACTGCTGCCGTTCGGGCCGAACACAACGCCAAAACTGACCCTCGCGCCGCCTGCTTTCACGCCCGTTTCACCCTCGAACAAGCGGTTAACTGGCTCTACGACAACGAACCCTATTTACAACTCCCCGCCAGCGAAAACCTCGGCGCACTTATCCACGAACAGACGTTTCGCGAAAACCTCAACCCGCCCCAACTGTTCCAAAAAGTCCGACTCGTCCACAAACTTGGCAACCAAGCCGCCCACAACCCCGGCGACATTCCCCCAAAAACCGCCATCGTCGTCCTCCAAGAACTCCATCATTTCCTCTACTGGCTGGCGCGTTACTACAGTCCCAACGGGAAAAACCTGGGAAAACAACCCTTCAACCCCAACCTCCTCCCAGAGACGACGACCCAAACCCCGCAAACCCTCGCTCAACTGCAAACCCTCGAAACAGAACTGAAAGCCGAAACTGAACGCCGCCGCCAAGCCGAACGCCAGCGACTCGCCGATAAAGAAACGTATCAAGCGGAACTCCAACAACTCCAAACGCAAATCGAGGCGCTGAAAACCGCCAACAAACGCGAACCGGACAGCCACGACTACAGCCACACCCTCGACGAAGCGGAAACCCGTCGCCTCTACATCGACGTACTGCTTCGCGAAGCTGGACAGGACCCCGATGCGCCCCACTGTCGGGAATATCCGGTGACGGGAATGCCGAAATCGACTAATCCCAGCGGTCGCGGTTCCGTCGATTACGTTCTTTGGGACGACAACGGCTTACCCCTGGCGGTGGTGGAAGCTAAGCGAACTAGCGAAAGCGCCGAAGCGGGAAAAACGCAAGCTCGTCTCTACGCCGACTGTTTGGAAGCGGAAACTGGACAGAGACCCATTATTTTCTACAGTAACGGTCTCAAAACGCATATCTGGGACGATCGCGGCGGAAGCCAGGGACAAGGCTATCCCCCTCGTCCCATTCAAGGCTTTCTGCGTAAAGACGAACTCAAACGCCTCATCGAACGCCGCCACAACCACAAACCCCTCTTCAACTGTTGCGCCGACAGCGACATTGCAGGACGACCCTACCAGCAAGAAGCCATCCGCCGCGTTTGCAACGTGTTGGCCGCCAACCGGCGCAGCGCCTTGCTCGTCATGGCCACGGGAACGGGAAAAACCCGCACCGCGATCGCTCTGGTGGACTTGCTCGTTCGCGCCAACTGGGTCAAGCGGGTTCTGTTTCTGGCCGATCGAACCGCCCTGCTGACTCAAGCCAAACGCGCCTTCAAGCGCCATCTCCAACACGCCACCCTCGCCAATCTCTCCGACGGCGACGACCCAGAAGCCAAGGATATCGTCTTGGCCACCTATCCCACGATGTTCAACCGCATCGATAAAACCGACCGCGACGGCGATCGACCGTTTGGGGCGGGTTATTTCGATCTCGTCATCGTAGACGAGGCGCATCGCTCGGTTTATCGAAAATATAAGTTCCTGTTCGAGTATTTTGACAGCCTGCTGTTGGGACTCACCGCCACGCCGCGCAGCGAGATCGATCGAAACACCTTCGAGATTTTCGATCTCCAAGAAGACGAAGAGGGTCACTACGCCCCCACCTTCGCTTACGAACTCGGCGATGCAGTGGATGACGGCTATCTGGTTCCGCCGCGCACCCTGGACGTTCCTTTTAAATTCCTTCAAGACGGGATTCGCTACGACGACCTCAGCGACGAGGAACGGGACGAGTACGAAGAACGCCTCGCCGACCCGGAAACGGGGGAAATCCCCGATCTCGTGGAGGCGAAAGCCCTCAATCGCTGGCTGTTCAACGACGACACCACCGATCGCGCGATTCAACTGTTGATGGAACGGGGGGTGAAAGTAGACGGGGGCGATCGACTGGGGAAAACCATCGTCTTCGCCCGCAACCACAGACACGCCGAACACATCACCGAACGCTTCAACCGCAATTATCCTGAATATGGCGGAACCTTCGCCCAAGTCATCGACAGCCACGACAGCAAAGCCCAAAGTCTCCTCGACGATTTTTCTAGGGCGGACAAACAACCCACCATCGCCATCTCCGTCGATATGCTCGATACGGGGGTAGACGTACCGGAAGTGTTGAATTTGGTGTTTTTCAAACCCGTGTACTCCCGCGTTAAGTACAACCAGATGGTCGGACGGGGAACGCGCCTCTGTCCGGATTTGTTCGCCCCTGGGGTAGACAAACGGGAGTTTTTGATTTTCGACCTCTATGGAAACGCTGAGTTTTTCCAGCAGGAGATTCCGCAAACCCACACCAAGCCTCAGCCCAGTTTGACGACGCGACTGTTGCGAGAACGCCTCAATCTCAGTCAGCGGCTTCCGTCGGATAATCCTCTACGCCGACAGGTTCTCGACGAGTTGCACCAGCACGTTCGTCATATCGACCCGGATAACATTCTCGCCCGTTCCCACCGCGAGGCGATCGATCCGTTCCGAAGTCGCGCTCGCTGGGACAAACTCAGCCCGGAGGATTTAGAAACTCTCGCCGATCGATTGCTAACGCTTCCGAGTTCGCAACCGCCGGAAAGTCGCTTGATGAAAGACTTCGATTTACTCTGCTGTCAGTTACAACTGGCCATCGCCCAGGGAGAAACCGAGACGCGGGGATTTATGAATTTGCGCGATCGCCTGCGATCGATTCTCGACGGACTCACGGACAAAGCCAATATCAACCAGGTTCGCGAACAGCTCGATCGCATTGAGGACGCGAGAGAGGAATCTTGGTGGATAAACGTCACTCCGGCGATGTTGGAAGCGTTGCGGCGACACCTGCGCGATTTGGTTCGGTTTGTCGATCGCGATCGCCAGAACCTCGTTTATACCAATTTCAGCGACGACGTGGGGGAAATCGAGGAAGTGGAAACGCCCCTGCAACCGACGGGATACAGTTTAGACCAGTACAAGCGCAAAGTGATGGCGTTTATTCGCGATCGAGAAAACCACGTGGCGATCGCCAAACTCAAGCGCAACCTCCCCCTGACGGAAAGCGACCTCGACGCACTCGATTCGTTGCTGTCGAGTCCGGAGGCGATGATGGCGATCGAAAGCCGCGAACAGTTCGAGACGCTCTACAAGCCGGAGAAAAATCTAAAATGGTTTATCCGCGAAATTGTCGGTTTAGATCGCCAAGCCGCCCGCGCCGCCTTCGAGCAGTATCTCGACGGTTCCCGCTTTAACGCCAATCAAATCAAGTTTGTCGAAACCGTTATTGAATGGTTGACGCAGAACGGAGCGATCGATCCGGGTCAACTGTACGAACCGCCGTTTTCCAACTTTGCAGCGGATGGGGTAGATGGGCTGTTTGGGGAAGCCGGTGCAGATGAACTGTTTTCGATCGTCGAGTCTATCAACGGGTCGATCGATGCGTACAGCGACATTGCTTAAAAAAACAATATTGCTTCAAAGACTCCAGCACTCTCTTATTGTCATATCCGACAGCAACGCCCCTGGTACGACTGTCGAGCTTCTGTTTAGGGGAAGTTAACCTGCGTCACTACTCACCCGTTAACGCCCAACGTCAAACAACGCTGACGATCTGGAAACGATAGAAACCAGCACTTGCTGGTTGCGTTTAATGACTTTATTTTCAATAAGTAATTTTATAAATTGAAAGTTATTTTGATTAATGAGATACGCTATAGTCTTTTGTTCGAGGCAAAAATAAAGCATTTTAGCCTAAAAATCGCTATTTTATGCAAATTATCAGACAATACAGAAAGTGATAATTGCAATTTGTTGATAAAAACGCATACCTCTTATTGATTATTAATACCAATATGCAATATAGTAATTGCGACTTATTTCTATTAGGTACGAGTGAGTGAAGAGCTTAGGAATGACAGAGCCGTGGCTGAAGTGCTTGTGTGTCGCAGGTTTAAGTGTCTCTAGCGCGATCGTTGCTCAGCCGGTTCGAGCAACAGTCCATCAAATCGATCGAGTCAGACTCGAAACTGTTGAAGGTGGAATCGAAATTATCTTGGAAACGACGGACGGTCGTGCGCCCCAACTGTTGACTTCCCAGGATGAAAACACCTGGATTGCGGACGCGATCGATACCCAACTTGCAGAAGGAGCCAGTTTCGAGCAGCTCGATCCCGCTCCGGGGATTGCATCTGTCAGCGTGCGCGCGCAAGATACCAATAGCGTTCGCATTACCGTTGTCGGTCACACCACCGTTCCGGCGATCGAGGCGATCGATCGAGGGGAAGGCGTTTTGGCGTTGAGCGTTAGCGCAACGGAAACAGCCGACGCGCCTCCTGAAACCTCAGAACCATCCGTTGTCGTTGAAGAACCGGAGACACCGGCCGATCGATCGAACGAAGTAACGCCTCAACTCGATTCGATCGATGAAGACGACATCCTAGAAATCATCGTCGTCGGCGAGCAAGTCGAGAGGGGTAGCGATTATTTCGTACCCGAAGCGGTCACGGGAACTCGAACAGAAACCCGCTTGCTCGACGTTCCCCAATCGATCCAAGTCATTCCCCAGCAAATCCTAGAAGACCAGCAAGTCGTTCAACTCGATGAAGCGCTCGGAAACGTCAGCGGTGTCGTTGTCAATACCACGGAAGGGAGCGGTTTTCGCTTTGCTATTCGAGGATTCGATCGAGCCAACGTTTTACGGGATGGATTTAACTTATCTGCGTCGGATAGCTCTCTTCGCGGTGGCTTGTCCATTTTGTCAGAAACCGCAAATCTCGAACAAATCGAAGTTCTCAGAGGCCCCGCCTCCATCCTCTACGGCGATCTCAACCCTGGCGGTGTCATTAACCTCGTCACCAAACAACCGCTATTCGACCCCTTTTACGAATTAGAACTTCAGATCGGTAGTCGCGACTTCGTTCGACCTCGTTTCGATCTATCCGGGCCTTTGACCACAGATGGTACAGTCCGCTATCGACTCAATGCGTTATATCAAAACGAAAATGACTTTCGAGACTTCGATCCGAACTTCAAACGTGTTTTCGTCGCACCCGTCGTCGCCTGGGACATCGGAGAGCGAACCCATCTCACTGTCGAACTCGAATATCTAAACGACGAGCGACCTTACGATACCGGAACGCTGGCATTTGGCGACGGTCTGGTCGATATCCCACGCGATCGAATTGCCAACGAACCGGATGACTTCAGAACTCAAGACACGATAATTTTAGGATATACCTTCAACCACGAATTTAGTGACAGCTTGCAGATTCGCAATGCTTTTCGCTACAGTCGTCAATCAGTTGATGGTCGAGTTGCAAATCCTTTTGCGTTTGATGAAACCACGGGTATTTTGACTCGCCTCGATGCTGCCGTCGAGAACTTTCGAGAAAGTGTTGCCGTTCAAACCAACGTCGTTGGAGATTTCAACACCGGCCCGATCGATCATAGCGTGCTGTTTGGGTTTGATTTCAGCAGTAACAGCACCGATCGCTTCACCGAAGGAAACTTTAACGCACCGCTGCCAATTAATATTTTCGATCCGGTTTACGAAGCCTTTCCACGGGATAGCTCCCAATTCATTCCCGTTCTCGATGAATTCGTCAGAACGAATCGATTTGGGGTTTACTTACAAGACCGCATTTCGTTAACCGATGAATTGACGTTACTCGCCGGTGTCCGTTTCGATTCCGTCGAACAAACCTTGACCACAGACGAGACATTTCGCGGCCCGATTGCCAGAGTTCCAGGAGATCGACAGTCCCAGCAAAATGATGCTTGGACACCACGAGTCGGCTTAGTCTATCAACCCATTCCCGAAGTTTCACTCTACACGAGCTATTCGCAATCGTTTACCCCCAATTCCAGTACGACAGAAGACGGTGATTTCCTCGAACCCGAAGAAGGTGAAGGCTTTGAAGTTGGGGTTAAAACAGACTTGTTAGACGGTCGAATGTTCGTCAATTTGGCTTACTTCAATATTACACGAGAAAACATTGCATCTCCCGACCCCAATGCAACCAGTCTGTTTAATGCTTTCATCGCAACGGGAGAACAAAACAGCCAAGGATTTGAATTCGACATTGGCGGTGAAATTTTACCGGGATGGAATCTCATTGCATCCTACTCTTACATCGATGCTGAAGTAACGGAAGATACGGTGATTTCCACGGGAAATCGCCTCATTGGAATTCCCGAACACAGTGCGAGTCTCTGGACGACATACACCATTCAACGTGGAGATTTAGAAGGGTTAGGATTTGGCTTTGGGATTAACTACGTCGGAGAGCGGGAAGGCGATCTCAACAACAGTTTTCAGCTAGATGATTACTTACTAACCAATGCGGCAATTTACTACGAACGAAACAATTGGAAGATTGCTTTCAATCTCAAAAATATTTTGGATGTCGATTACGTCCGAGGAGTTCCCATTAATCGACTGAGGAATATTGAGGTTGGAGAGCCTTTTACAATGCTGTTTTCTTTCTCGATCGAGTTTTAGATTTCTTGAGGATTTGGCCTTGAAGATTTGATTTTGAAGATTTGACATGGTATCTACATCGAGTCTCAAGAAATTCGGATTATTGGGGAGCTTGTATATCTCGCAGTTCATGCCGTTTTGGTTCCTGTATCAAGCTCTCCCCATTTTATTGCGACAGAAGGGTGCTTCACTCGAAGCAATCGGTCTATTACCAGCTTTGTTAATTCCAGTTTCCTTCAAGTTTCTCTGGTCGCCTTTCATTGATGCCTATGGTTTTACGCGCTGGGGACACTACCGATTTTGGATTATCTGCTTTCAACTCTGGGTTGTCGGCATTACGATTTTTTGTAGTTTCCTCAGTGTTGAAGAAAACTTACCACTTCTCTTAGTCGGGTTGGCATTTATTGCCGTGGGAAGTGGCAGCCAAGACATTGCGACGGACGCTTTAGCATTGGGTTTGTTAAAACCTGAGGAACGGGGGGCTGGAAATGCCATCCAGGGAATTGGAGGGGCAATCGGACGCACGATTGGCGGCGGTGGAATGCTGATTTTACTGAACCGCTTGGGATGGACGACGAGTTTACTATCCTTAGCCGCTATGATGCTATTCGCATTAATTCCTCTGTTGTTTCACCGGGAAAAAATACTGCCAAAAGCTCATTCAAACCCCATAAAATTGAGCTTCTATCCCAAGCGCTTTTTTCGCAGTTCGATCGAATACTTCAAAATTTTCAGCAATGCTTGTCAGCGGCCGGGTTTTAAAAGTTGGTTGGTTATTTTGGCTCTGGCAACTTCGGGGTATAACCTATCAGCGACGATGTTTCGTCCGTTACTCGTCGATATCGGTTTTTCTTTGGAAGAAATTGGTTGGTTGATGGGAATTTTTGGCATGACGATGACCATCTTCGGATCGTTATTTGCTAGCTTGACAATTTCGCGCCTGGGGCGTAAGCAATCGTTCTTAATTGCCATGAGTTTAACGCTCGTTGGCATCTTGGCAAAGTTGTTACCGACTTTCGGATTGACGCAGCTACCGGTTCTCTATTCGATCGTTAGTCTGATGTTCTTTGCGGTTGGTATGACGGGAACGACAACTTTCACCATCATGATGGATAAAAGCCGTCAGGAAATGGCTGGGACTGACTACACCTTACAAACTTCAGTGATTCCGATTTTTAGCATTGTTTCAGCAGCATTGAGCGGTGCGATCGCGAGTTCGATTGGCTATCGAGGTGTGTTTTTACTCGGCGCGGGAATTATGGTAGCTTGCATCAGTTTTGTCTCCAAATATCTGAAAGTTTCAGAGTTCGATCGAGCGGCTTAATTTAAAGCCGCTCGATCTCAACTTTGAATTTTTCATTGCTCGCTTAATACTTGAAATAGGGCTTAAAAATGATTGAAATTGAAGAACAAAACCACCCAATTGTCTCAGTCAAGTTTGAGGGAGTTGCTACATTAGAGGAAACAGAAGCTTATCTCAGTCAATTTACAGACTGGCTATCGCGAGAAAAACCGTTTGGTTTAATTCTGTATCGATCGAATTCAGAAGATGGGGAAGATGTCGATCGAGCGAAACAATCTCACGAACTCGTGGTGCGTTGGGCAAAACAGTACAAACCTCAAATCGCTCAGTATTGTATGGGAATGGCAGTCGTCAGCGATTTGTCTCAAATGTCAGAACGACAGCAGCAAATGGCTCCGAAAGCCCTTGGGGTTTTGTTTGGTTGTCCGGGGCAAGTTTTTGACAATTCAACAGATGCGGAACAGTGGCTTCAGCAACAGTTGAATCAGTTAAATTGAACGCGATTTAAAGTTTGATAAAACGCTATTGCGGTGAGATAAAACTGGCGGGTCTGTTGAAATTTCGGTAGTATTTGATTGCCTATCCTTGTCGGGGCGAACGGCCGTTCGCCCCGACGCCAACTGTTCACTAGACCTCCTGCATGAATCAAATTCACCCCCCTTAATCCCCCCTTGTAAAGGGGGGAAACTCGCTCCCTCCCCTTTACAAGGGGAGGGTTGAGGTGGGGTCAGAAACATTTACAGCGTTTCCCTGGAGGGCTAGGTGTCCCTCACTTTCCAGGGAAACGCTGTATGCAGGAGGTCTACTGTAAAAGGTGCGTTACGCGGAAATCTCATGAACGGGATTTCAAATCCCTTTTTCATCCGCGTAACACACCCTACCATTACTAGCATTACTAGGGAGAAAACTAGGAGGAAACAGGGGACTCTAGGAAGCCTCGATCGATTAAATAAGACCAGTAAGTTTCGAGTAACCGACGATCGACTGGCGGACAGGCAATTGAAGTATTCTTCAATCCTTGCAAGGTGTTCTGACAGTCAAACTTCAATTTTAGAATTTGGAAGAGATCCTCAGACAGTCGATCGGGGAAAATGGGAAGTAAAGATTCCCACTGACTCGATCGAGACTGCTGTACGAAGTCCACTAAGCGCAATCGCCAAGGCTCGTAAAGCATCGGTTCGATGGGATAGCCAAAAGAATCGATCGAAGCAATTAACGCACTTAAATGAAGCGGCTGTGGATTTGTCAAGTGAAAGACTTTGCCAAGATTTTCTGGCTGTTGAGACAAGTGAACGATCGCCTGACTGACGTAATCGACGGGTGTAAAATCCCAGACTGCATCGAGATCGGGAGCGCTTTGGAGTTGAATAAAACCCTTGAGTAAGGTATGGAGAAAATCTTGAGTATTGCAAACCCCCGCTTGACTGTGTCCGGAAATAACACCGGGACGATAAATACAAACCGGAATTCCCCGCGATCGTGCAATTTGAGCGATTTTTTCCGCTACCCATTTACTCTGAGCGTAGCCGTTGAACAATCCCCGCCATCGATCGAATCCGTCCGCTTCCATCACCACCGATCGATCGAGATAATCTGGGGAATACACCACCGACAACGATGACACGAAATGTACGGCTTTGAGCTTTGTCTGACTGGCTAACCTCAAAACCTCCTGCGTTCCCAAGACGTTAATCGACTTGAGTGCAGAATAAGGATAGATCGAATTGACTAACGCGCCGTTGTGATAGATAACATCGATGCGCTCGGCGAGATTTTGAAATCGATCGATCGTTAACCCCAAATGAGGTTTTGACAAATCTCCCGGAACGGCGACAATGCGATCGCGGAACCCTTCGTCCCACACTTGATACGCTTCGAGATTGCGTTGAATTCTCTGCTGAGCGAGATCGACATCAGACGCGCGGACTAAACAGTAAATTGTCGCCTGAGTCTTTTTCAAAAGTTCGACTAACAGAAACGCGCCTAAAAAACCCGTTGCACCCGTTAAAAAGACCTGTTGGGGATTTTTCACCCACTGAAAAACCTGGTTTCCAGCCGCGATCGACGGATCTAAAACAACCTCAGCATCTAAATCCAACTTCGATCGATCGGTGGATTTTTGGGATTGCGTCGGATTCAACCGTTCCACCAGCCCCGCCACCGTTGGCGACTCGAACAAATCCACCAACGTCAGCTCCACTTGCAACGTCGGAAGCAAACGAGACAACAGTTTCGTCGCCAACAGCGAATGTCCGCCTAACTCGAAAAAGTCATCGTACAATCCGACGCGATCGACCCCCAACACCTCCGCAAAAATTTCAGCGATCGCCACTTCTGTCGAGGTTTGCGGCGGAACGAAGTTATCCGTCGCGTCCGAAATTGCCGGTTCTGGAGCCGGAAGTGCCTGACGGTCAATTTTGCCGTGAACGTTAATGGGTAAGGCTTCCAGCGTCACGAACGCCGTGGGAACCATGTATTTCGGTAAGCGTTTCTCTAAAAATCGGCGCAGTTGCGGAGCCGTTGGCGTATCCTGGGATTCTGGCACGACGTACCCGACGAGTTGTCGATCGCCTTCAGATACTACTCGTTCGCGGAAGCGGTGCGTAGCACTTTCGATAACCACGCTGGTTTGGATGTCAGGATGTTGGTTTAACGCCGCCTCGATTTCCCCGAGTTCGATGCGGAACCCGCGTATTTTCACTTGGTTGTCGATGCGTCCCAAAAACTCTACATTCCCCTCTTCTCGCAGACAGACGAGATCGCCAGTTTTGTAGAGACGCGCATCTGGTAAAGAACTAAACGGATCGCGAATAAACGCTCGTTCGTTCAAATCGGGACGGTTGAGATAGCCGCGAGCGATTCCCGCACCGCCGATGTACAATTCGCCGGGAATTCCGACGGGAACGGGTTTGAGATGGGAATCGAGAACGTAGGTAGTGGCGTTGCGAATGGCGGTTCCGATGGGGAGTTCGCATCCGCCGCATTCTGCGAGGGAGAATGCGGATAAGTCAACGGTGGTGGTGACGACGGTGGCTTCAGTGGGGCCGTAACTGTTGACGAGGCGGACGTGGGACGACACCTGTTGTTGCCAAAGTTCCAGTCGATCGAGTAATGCTTTTTCACCGCCGATAATCACCAAACGGACGGAATCGGGGAGGGTGAGAGATTGTGACGTTCGGCGAGCTGCGGACATTTCCGTCGCCAGTTGGTGCCAAAATGCGGTGGGTAAGTCGAGAACGGTGAGATTCCAATCGCGACAGGTGTTGAGAAATCCCGACATCGAACCGAGTTCGGTGCGGAGAACTAACGTCGCACCTCGCGTCAAGGCGGGAAAAATTTCTTCGACGGCGGTATCAAAGCCGATGGTGGCGAATTGCAAGATTCGATCGACCGCTGAAATTTCGTATTCTTCGCTGGCGGCTTCAGTGAAGTTCACGAGCGATCGATGTTCGATCGCCACGCCTTTTGGCGTTCCAGTCGATCCTGACGTATAGATAACGTAAGCCAGGTTCTCTGAACTAACGGGAATTTTTGGATTTTCAGAAGATTCTAAAGCGATTTCGCTCCAGTGGGTATCCAAACAAATTTGCGAAGCGTCCGTCTTAGCGAATTTCTCAACGAAAGCGGCTTGCGTGACGATCGAAGACGGTTGCGCGTCGGACAAAATGGTATTCAGACGTTGGCTGGGATAAGCGGGATCGAGTGGAACGTAAGCACCGCCAGCTTTGAGAATTCCCAACAGTCCGACAAACAGATCGATCGATCGTTCCAAACACAAACCGACTAAACGTTCTGGCTGAATTCCCTGTTTTTGTAAATAACGTGCGAACTGATTCGCGCGTCGATCGAGATCGCGGTAGGTGATTTGTCGATCGCCGCAGACGATGGCGATCTCGTCGGGGGTTTGGCGAACTTGCACCTCGAACAGATGGTGAATGCAAGTTGTGGGTGCAGGTGGAAGCGCTTGCGGCGGTTTCGGTAAGAGTTGTTGCAACTCAGCGGGGGTTAAAATCGGGAGTTCTAATAAAGCGGTTTCGGGATTTGCGATCGCGCCGTTCAACAGGGTTTGAAAATGTCCCAACATCCGCAGCATTCTCGCTTCGTCAAAGAGATCGGTGTTGTACTCCAGTTTTCCGATGAGTCCGATGTCTGATTCGACGAGGTGAAACGTCAGATCGAATTGAGCCGTTTGATTGTCAATGCGCGAATGGCTGACATCTAAACCGGGAAGTTCGATATTTTCGATCGAAAAGGCATTTTGCAACACCAACATGACTTGAAACAGCGGTGCGTAGGCAATGTTCCGCGTCAGTTGCAGTTCGTCCACCAAGGTTTCAAACGGTAGCGTTTGGTGTGCTAACGCGCCGAGAACTGTTTTCTTAACGCGATCGAGCAGTTGGCAAAAACTGGGATTTCCCGACAGGTTCGATCGAAAAACGAGGGTATTGATAAAACAGCCAATTAACGATTCGACTTCCGGTTGGTGGCGGTTGGCGATGGGAGAACCGATGAGAATGTCCTCCTGGCGCGTGTAGCGAAACAGCAGCGTTTGTAAACCCGCTAACAAGGTGGTAAATAGCGTCGTTTCTGCCTGTTGAGCCAGTTGTTTCAGTCCGTCAACGAGGGTTTTGGGGAATACAAACGACAGGGTTTTTCCAGTAAACGATTGAACGGTGGGACGCGGTCGATCGAGCGGAAGTTGTAAAACATCGGGGGCGTTTTTTAAAACTTGTTTCCAATAGGCGAGTTCTCGATCGAGGACATCTCCTTGAAAATACTGTCGTTGCCAAACGGTAAAATCTGCATATTGAATAGGAAGTTCGGGAAGTGGCGAGGATTTTCCTTGGGAAAATGCATCGTACAACGCACTGAGTTCGCGGAAAAAGACCCCGATCGACCAGGCATCGACGGCAATGTGATGGAGCGTTAAAACTAACGTGTAGTCGTTCGTATCGAGTTGTAATAATTGAGTTTGCCAACACCAATCTTTGGATAGATCGACGGGTTTACACGCCTGTTCTAGACCGATCGATCGAACCTTTTCATCGCGTTCGGTGGGAGAGATCGATCGTAAATCGATGACGGGTAGCGTCCACTGAATCTCGGGGGCAATTTCTTGCACTAATTCACCGTCGAGCTGTTGCAACGTCGTTCGTAAGATTTCATGACGACGAATAATTTCCAGAAAACTCGCTTCGAGTGCAGAAATTTTTAGCGATCCGGTAATTTTTAGAAATGTCGAAATATTATTAGAAACTGCACTTTTGATTCCCAGTCGATCTTGAAACCACATCCGTTGCTGGGCGAAGGATACTGAGCATCGATCGACTTCGTTAGAATCTGGCGAGATCGAAGTCGTTCGCTTGGGGATTTTTAAAGAAGGAACGTTTGTCTTCTTTTTCTTTTTTTGAAGCAGAAGCTTTAAAAGCTCTTGTTTTTCTGGAGGAAGATTTGAAATGCGTTGAGAGATATCGTTCATCACCAAGCTATCTAGACAGAAAATGTAGGTCAGTTTGAGTTTTTGAGAAAAGGGGGGGGCATCTCAATTTCGTAGAATGACCCCTCCGTCTAAGGACTCCGTCCCGCTACCGCGAACGGCATCTCCCCTTAGCCAGGGGAGGATGGGTGGGGTTTCGATCGCACCCGACTTTAGGGCTGATACAAAAGTATTTACGAAAGGATTGCGAACGATTTGCGATCGCTAGTCTAGAGTGCTTTCAGGTGCTTGAAGATTGCGAGATTTCAACCACTGTATAGTGGCGATGGCGATCGCACTATAAATCCCCACAATGACGACTACGATGGAGTCACCCAATATCCATTCAATATTTAAACCCTCTCCAAGCCAAAACGTTCCCAACGCACTGAGTAAAATTCCAGCACCCATTTTGATTGAGACTTCAGGAACGTTCAGTAAATACTGATGCAGAATGGCAACGAGAACGATCGAGAAAACGAGTGCGACGATCGCCCCGATCGTGGCTTCATACCAAGCTTGAGATGCCAATCCCAACGTAACAATTAAAATCGCAACTTCCAGGGCTTCTAGCATCGAGCTTTTGGTGACGATCCAAAAGTTAAGCAGATTGAAATTAGATGTTCGATCGTCTAAAACAATGTGTTCCGATTCTAAGGGATTTTCAGACATCCAACCCGCACGAGTTTTGCTCGCTTGGCGAAGTACCGATTTCTGAACCCATCTCAACCCAAACACCACCAAAATCGACCCAATGGCGATTTCGAGGAAATGGAGAGGAATGGCTTCTAACACCTGACTAAAGGGAATGGAGATCGATGCGATCGCCAAAACGCCAACGATACTTCCCCAAAAAGCTTCTTTGGGATAGCCAGAACGGGCGATCGCGTAGGCAATGACGGCAATTTCCAAAAATTCAACAAACGCTCCCCCAAAAGCCGCGATCGAAATGTTGACGTTCATCGTTTTTTTCGCCGATTGCGAATCGTAAAGCGCAATTTAGAAGGACTAGCACGCTAATGTTTGGGCCGGTTGCGACGATGTAAAGACTTGTTTAATCTCGTTTAAGTGCTGAAGACTCTCCATCACCCAGTCGAACTCAACTCCGAAGTCAATCAAAGCAGCAACATCATCGACTCCCGCTTGTCTGAGATCGTCGATCTTCTGTTTGCAATCTTCAGGTGTTCCCATCAAAACTTTGCCATCAAAGTATGTTTCAAAACTAAAATCGAGTAAGTCTTCTAAATCTTGGGGGGTTAGCATCTCGGGATCGACGGAAGCCCAGAGATCGCCCGCTGATTTCACGACGAGGTCGAAATGGGTTTTCAAGTAGTTTTTGAAAGGTGTTTTAACCTTTTGGCGAACAGTATTGATATCTTCGTCGATGAAGGTGTGAATCATCAAAGCAACTTTTCCAGCTTCTGGATCGTAACCGTTTTCTGCGAGCGATTGACGGTAGAGTGAAACCTTGCGAAGAATTTCATTCAAACTCTGGTACAGTGGCGATGTTAAAATATTCGCACCGATGCGACCGGAATCGATAAACGTTTCGTCGGAGAGGGCAGTGATCCAGACGGGCAGTTCTTTTTGAATGGGATGTGGAAATGTTTTAACAGAAATGGATTTATTCGTACCATTTTTGAGATCGATCGACTCCCCGCGCCAGAGATTTTTTATCACCTCAATATCCCGCCACATGATTGCCTTTTTATTGGCATATTTTTCGGGATAGAATACAAAATCGTTGGGATGCCATCCTGGTGCAAAAGAAAGGCTCGCTCGGCCACTCGAGAGGTTGTCAACCATAGCCCATTCCTCTGCGACTCGTAGGGGATTTTGCAGGGGAACGACGATGCTACCGGAACGAATTTGAATATTTTCGGTAATCGTCGAGATCGCCGCACCTGCTACAGAAGGATTGGGATACAGTCCTCCAAACGCATCAAAATGGCGTTCGGGAACCCAAACCGCAGAAAATCCGTTTCGATCGGCAAATTTAGCGCCTTCAAGTAACAAACGATATTTGTCTTGGCACGTTGTCGAACCATTGCCGGAAAAGTAAAACAAACTAAAATCCATTGTTCGATCGACTCCTGAAAAAAATTAACAACTGAGAAGAAGCTTGGAAACAAAAAAACTCATTTTTTTGTTGGGTTCATTTCACTTTTGCAATCGGAACCCCACTCACCCTCCCCTAGCTAAGGGGAGGTGCCGTTCGCGGTAGCGGGACGGAGTCCTTAGGCGGAGGGGTCATTCTACGAAATTGAGATGTACCCTTTTTGCTTCGTTTTACGATCTGAATTGAGCTGAGTTTTGAATCTTGAAGCAATTGGCTTTGAATACTGCTTTAAAATGCAATACTCTCAATGCTTCATTGAATTATGAAGTTGAGCCAATTTTTAGATGTAAGATTCGACCGTTGTTTTTGAATGCGAGTAGTAGAAGAGGAGAGAGAAGCTTTGCCCAGTGAGGCAATCGTTGGGAATAGTTGGGAAACTGTTTTAAGTAATAGACTTCGTCTTTGAGCGCGATACCCATCCCCCAGGACTCTAACTCCTTACCCCGATCGACACCAAATTTAAATTCAGCTTCAGTTTTAGAGACGGTATCGTGGGCTTTGGTTCGCTTGGCCAGTGACACGCTAATAACATCTAAGATGAATTCAGAATTGGTAAATCGGGTTTGAATCTGTGAAACGATCGATCGATTTTCTGCCTCGGTTAAGTACATGGAAACGCCTTCCATGACGATTAAAACCGGTTGTTGGCGAGAGACTTCAATGGCATCGAGCCACGTAGACTCTAAAATTGACGTGGCAATAAAGCGGTTGCGATCGCTTTCTTTGAAAAACTTGCGCCGCAAATCGATGACTTCTGGAAAATCGACATCGTACCAACGGGCAGAACCGTTATCGACGCGCTCGAATCGGGTACAAAGTCCGCAGCCTAAATTCACCACTGTCCCATTGGGATACCGTTCGAGGAAGTTTTGAACGAGACGATCGAACTCGCGCACGCGAATTGCAACCCCCAGTTGCGACGCCCACCCTTTGGCATATTTTTCAAAGTCGTAGTGAGTTCGCTCGACAATGGCGACGGCTTTGGGATCGCGAAACAATCGATCCGATCGCTGCGTTTCCAGATATCTGGCGTAAAGTGTAATCATCAAGGTTTCCGCAACCCCAGTAAGTTGTTCGGCGGATGCATAGCGATCGATCGTCATGACTTCAAACTTCCTTGGCTTAGATTAGAGAACAACGAAACTTAGCCTTCTTGCGCTAACTGAGCTTGTACCTCTTCGGGCGATAGATTTTCAATTTCCTCAAGCAATTGCACCGCTTCCTCAGACTCTTCCCAATCCTCCTGCTGCGCCAATTGCTCGCTCACCGCACTGGCTAATCCCGCCACCGTCGGCGTTTCCGACAACAGCGCACGCAGAGACAGATCGACGGGATAGCGTTCTCGCAACTGCGACATCACCCGCACCGCCAACAGCGAATGTCCGCCGAGTTCGAAGAAGTTGTCCTCCACGCCAACAGCTTCAATTCCCAGTTGTTCTTGCCAAAGTTGCGCGATCGAGGCTTCGATGTCGTTGCGCGGTGCGACGTACTCGGTAGACTGAGTAGGGCGCTGGTGCGTCGATCGAACCGCTTGCGAGGTTTCCGGTTCTATCGCCTCCGCCATCACGCTCAAATCGTGTTGTTCGGAGAGAACGGCTTGCCAGTCTTTCGTCGAGACGACAACGCGATCGAGTCCCCGTTGCAGAATCCGCATTAACGCCTCCAATCCCTCGCGAGGCGAAATCCCCGCTTCGAGGGTTTCTTGACGACGCGCTGCCAGATTTTCGGGTAGATTTGCCGTATCGACGCTCATTCCCACTTCTTGCCACACGTCCCAATCGATCGAAACAGTTCGTCGATCGCATCGCGTCGATCGATCCCGTGCAAACGCATCGAGATAAGCATTCGCCGCACAGTAATCCACCTGTCCCGCACCGCCAACCAACGCACTCAACGAGGAGAACAAGACCAGAAAATCGAGAGGCGTATCTTGGAAAATGCCGTCGAGGATTTGCGTTCCTTCGACTTTGGGAACCATCACCGTCTCCGCCATCTCGCGGGTTTTCAGCGGAATGATGCCGCCTCCCGCGACACCAGCAGTATGGAAGACACCGTGAATTTCGCCGAATACGTGACGCGCACGATCGATCGCCGTTTGCATTTGAGGTCGATCGCCCACATCGGCACTCAACACCAACACGTTCGACCCCAACGCCTCGATTTCTCGTAATTTGCGAATTTTCGCCGCCGTGCGAGAGGACGCATCTTCCTGCGCCAACAGGCTATCCCAGCGTTCGCGTTCGGGGAAGGTCGATCGACTAATGAGAACCAAATTCGCTCGAACCGTTTCGGCGAGAAACTCCGCGATCGCCAAACCAATTCCCCCAGTTCCCCCAGTAATCAGGTACGTTCCCCCCGAACGAAAGACGGTTGGCTTTTCGCTGGCGTTCAGACGAACGGCCTCATAATCCACTTCCCAGCGATAATTTCCGCGATAGGCGACATCCCCCCAATCCCCCCTTACCAAAGGAGGTTGGGGGGATATCTCTGCAATCAGTCGATCGACAAACCCCGCTCGATTCGCCTCGAAATCGGAAACCGCAATATCGAGATGCGCGCACGTCAAATTCGCAAACTCTTGCGGAATCACCCGACAGGGGCCGAGAATCGTGGCTTTTTCGGGACATAGCGTTTCCATTCCCGTGACATCCTGTACTTGACTCGACAGAACGCTGAGATGGTGGAATTGTTCGGAATGACGTTGTCCTAGCGCCTGCGCCAGATATAACAAACTGTAGAACCCGAGGGTTTTCGCATCCTCAGAGGCTAAATCTTCCGACACCGTCCACAGATGCGCGAAAATCGGCGATCGATCCAGAAATTCCAAATCCCGAATCAAAGCATCGTAATGGTCGCGATTGCCCGGATCGAGGGTATAAACGTTTTGATTGTGGTTGTATACCGTTCCCGGTGTCACTCGAACGACCCGGTGTCCCATAGCTTCCAACCGTTCGCACACCGCCGTTCCAATCCCCGTGTCATCGACGAACACCACCCAAGACTCCCTCAAAGACTCCCCCCTTCCTAAGGGGGGTTGGGGGAGATACGACCGTTTCCAAGAGGGAACGTAGAACCAATCCGCTAAATTGGCGTTTTTCTTCAAGGTGACTGGCGCATCGTCTGACGTTTCAGGTGCATCGATCCAATAACGCTGACGATCGAACGGATACGTGGGAAGCGGGATGCGGCGATGGGTGCGATCGCCGTAAAACTTCTCGCGATCGATCGAAACTCCCTTCAACCAAAGTTGTCCCAGGGTTTGCAACAAAAACGCCAGATCGTCAGTTTTATCTTTCGCGTGGGGAAGCGACGAGAGGATCGTCTGTTCGTTCGCTTGCTGTTTGGCTAAGGTGCATAACGTGCGTCCGGGCCCCACTTCGAGGAACACAGCCTCAGAATCCTTCAGCAATTCGCCAATTCCCGCCGCAAACTGCACGCTTTGACGCAACTGTTGCGCCCAGTATTGCGGATCGATGGCTTGTTCGTCCGTTATCCAAGTTCCCGTGACGTTGGAGACCAAGGGAATTTTCGGAGGATGCAGTGTCACCCGCCGCAACTGTTCCAAAAACGGTTCGATCGCGCCGTCCATCATTGGAGAATGGAACGCATGGGAGGTGTGGAGGGGAATGCAATCGATACCTTGCGTCTCGAGTTTCGATCGAAATTCCTCAATTTCTTCGATCGTTCCCGAAACCGTCGTCAGCGACGGACTGTTACTCGCGGCGACGGACAGCGAGTTGTCTAAAAAGGGACGAACCGCCTCCGCCGACAAGCGAACCGCCACCATCGCACCGGGAGGCTGTTGTTGCATCAACCGTCCTCGCGCCACCACCAAACTCAACGCATCTTCGAGGGAGAACACCCCCGCAATGCAGGCGGCGACGTACTCGCCAATACTGTGTCCGATGGTGGAATTCGGCGTAACTCCCCACGACATCCACAGTTGCGCGAGAGCGTATTCGATCGAGAATAAAGCCGGTTGTGCGATCGAGGTTTGGGTTAAGTTTTGCGTTAATGCTGGAGTCGCTTCAGCCACAAACAGCATCGATTTCAAATCGAGTTGGTGTTTGGATTTCAGCCACTCAAAGCATCGATCGCAAGCCTCCCGAAATGTCGGTTCGCTCTCGTACAACCTCCGTCCCATATTGAGATATTGAGCGCCTTGACCGGGGAACATAAAGATAACGGGGGGTGTATTCTCCGCCGCTTCACCCGTCATTCCCTGTCCTGCTTCCAACTGTTCGACGACTTCCTCTATCGTTTGCGCCACCAACACCCGACGGTGTGGAAATTCCCAACGTCCCATATCTAAGGTATAGGCGACATCCGCGAGATCGAGATTCGGAGAGGCTTTGAGATGTTGCGCCAGTCGATCGATCGCCTTTTCCAGTGCAGCAGCGGTTTTCGCCGACACTGACAGCAAGTGCGGACGCGACGGCGTTTCCGTCAATTCGAGACTCGGGGCTTCTTCCAAAACCATATGAACGTTCGTTCCGCCAAAGCCGAAAGAACTGACCCCCGCACGTCTCGGCGTTCCGTTCGTTTTCCAGTCTGTCAGTTCGGTATTGACGAAAAACGGACTGTTCTCAAAATCGATTTGAGGATTCGGTTCGGAAAAGTTCAGACTGGGGGGAATTTTTTGGTGATGGAGTGCGAGAACCGTTTTCATCAACCCTGCAATTCCCGCCGCCGCGTCTAAATGTCCGACGTTGGTTTTCACCGAACCGACGCGACAGAATCCGTTTCGATCGGTTTTGGCGCGAAAGGCTTGCGTCATCGCTGCAATTTCGATCGGATCGCCTAACGCCGTCCCCGTTCCGTGTGCTTCCATGTAGGAAATGCTATCGGGTTCGACTTCCGCCATAATCTGCGCGGCGCGAATGACGCGAGTTTGGCCGTCTTCGCTGGGAGCAGTGTAACCGACTTTCCGCGCCCCGTCGTTGTTAACCGCCGATCCTTTAATCACCGCATAAATCGTATCTCGATCGGCGATCGCGTCTTCAAGGCGTTTGAGAACCACCACCCCGATTCCGTTTCCTCCTACAGTACCGTTCGCATCTCGATCGAACGCGCGACAGTGTCCGTCGGACGAGACAATTTCGTCCGGGGACAGCGTCAACGCACTTTGCGGAACCTTCACGGCGACACCCGCACCCAACGCGACATCGCACTCACCACTCAGCAGACTTTGACAGGCGAGATGGACGGCGACGAGGGAACTCGAACAGGCGGTTCCGACGCTGATACTGGGGCCGTTGAGATTTAATTTATAGGAAACGCGAGTGGGGAGATAGTCTTTATCCACACCTACCAACGTCGGTAACAATCCCCGCGATTCGATGAGTCCGGGGTTGGGACTGAGGTTGTACAGCAGGTACGTTCCCATCCCCACCCCTGCAAAAACCCCGATCGATCTTTTTTCGTTTTGGGAACTATACCCGGCGTTTTCTAACGCTTCCCAAGCGGATTCGAGAAACAGCCGATGTTGGGGGTCCATCACTTCCGCTTCTCGCGGGTTGAATCCGAAGAATTCTGCATCGAATCGATCGACATTTTCTAAAACCGATCCCGCACGTTGAGGCTGATTCTCTGATTTTGCAGTTTCCGAATCGTCAAAACTCGAAACGAGTTCGACACCGTCTGCTAAGTTTTTCCAAAAATCTTCGATCGTGTTGCTTCCTGGGAACCGGCCGGAAAGACCGATTACAGCAATTTCTAAACCAGTGTAATTCGAGTTCATCAGTTAAATTCTGGGTTCGCTACTCGTTCGTAATCTACTATCTAAAAATGCTTTACGAGAGACTTCTGTTTGGGGATATTCCACTTTCGTAGAATGACCCCTCCGTCTTCGACACCTCCCCTTAGCAAGGGGAGGATGGGTGGGGTTGCGATCGCGAAATTGAGATGTCCCCCTTCTGTTTCTCTTCCCATCAAGCCGATCGAGACTTTCTAAAACGTTGTCGAAGCCGATTTTTTCCTCGACTCAATTTTTGTTCGATTTCCCGATTTTGAGACTCTACTAAATTCACATCTTCACGCTTTGTAAATTGTCGAGACAGACTTTTAATGGTTGGATGATTAAACAGATCGACCAGCGAAAACGTTTGTAGATCGGGCGGTAAAACGTCATTGAGTTTTCGATAAACTGAAGTCATCGAGAGTGACGTAATACCGAGATCGAAAAAGTTATCATTAATCCCAACAGCTTCAAGTTCTAAAACTTCTTGAAACACGGCTGCGATGGCTTTCTCGATTTCATTTTGAGGTGGACTGTAGCCGACCTCAATACTCTCGAACTGTTCCTCATCTGTAGGGAGTGCCTTTCGATCGACTTTTCCATTCGCCGAAAGCGGCAGAGCGTCGAGAAATCGGAACGCAGACGGAATCATATAGTCCGGCAACTTCGCTTTCAACCATTGAATTAACAGTTCGACCTCGGGTCGCTCCTCCCCGTTTTGAACGACAATGTAAGCCACTAAACGCGCTTTTTGCCCGTCTCCCACAGCTTGAATCGCCGCTGATTTTATGCTAGAATAATTAGTTAACGTCGATTCAATTTCACCCGCTTCAATTCGATAGCCCCGCAGCTTGATTTGGAAATCGACCCGTCCCAAAAATTCGAGGTTTCCATCAGGCAGAAAACGCCCTCGATCGCCCGTTCGATATATCCGTTCTCCCGTGCGCGGATGAGTGATAAAACTCGCCGCTGTTTTTTCGGGGTTTTTCCAATAGCCTTTAGCTAACTGAACCCCCGAACAATACAGTTGACCGGGAACCCAGGTCGGACAGTCTTCTAACGCCTCGTTCAACACGTAATATTTGGCGTTCGACATGGGTTTTCCGTAGGGAATACTTTTCCAATTCGGATCGACGCGATCGATTAAATAGCCGATGTTCCAAATGGTCGTTTCCGTCGGGCCGCCAATACTGAGCAATTGAATCTCTGGCACAAACTTTTGGATTCGATCGGGAAGCGAAACCGGCCACCAGTCCCCTCCCAAAATAGCCAGTCGCAAACTCGATAAGTCAACGGAAGATCGATCGTCTAACGTATTAACCAACATCTCCATCATCGCCGGAACCGAGTTCCACAACGTCACCCCTTCTCGCTCGATTAAATCGACCCAGTGCGTCGGATCTTTGACCGACTTCGCATCCGGTAAAACGATCGAACCTCCCGCACTCAGCAATCCGAAAATGTCGTAAACTGACAGATCGTGATTGAGCGCCGTCAACGCGATCGCGCGATCGATCGAACTCACCTGAAACCGCCGATTCGTATATTCCACCACGTTGGCGACATTGCGATGGGTAATCTCCACCCCTTTCGGCAATCCCGTCGAACCGGACGTATAAATGACATAGGCGAGATCGTCAGGAGTTTGTACGGAACTCAACGGTTCGAGAGTTTCATCGATCGTTTCGAGATCGACAAACAAGTACGATCGATCGTCCATCTGAGGAAACTGCTCTCTCAAGTGAGATTGCGTTAAAACAATTTCCGCGTCGCTGTTGTCGAGGAGATACTCAACCCGCTCTGAAGGCAATCCCGGATCGATGGGAACGTAAGGCGCACCCGCCATGAGAATCCCCATCACCGCAACGATTTGCTCCCATCCCTTTTCCATCACAATGGCGATCGGGTGGTTGGGTTTTGCGCCGAGTTTCCGCAAATGATGTCCGAGAGTGTTGGCTCGATCGAACAATTCCCGATACGTCAGTTGGCGTTGCGGCGCGATCGCTGCCACCGCCTCGGGTTGCTGGCGCACTCGTTCGGCGAACCACTCGTGTAACAGTGCGTCGGGAATCGGCGCATCGGTGGCGTTGACGGCGTTCCGCTGTTCGAGTTGCGCCGCCGGTAACAGTTGCAAGTCCGCCGCCTCCCAAGTTGCATCGGACGTGGCGAGTCGATCGAGCAACCGACAGTACGCCTCGAACATCTCGGACACCAACCCCTCGGGAAACAGTTCTTCCACTACGTCCCAGTTGAAGTGCAACGCCTCGCGATCTTCGGAAACTTGCACGTCCATCCAGGCTTGAGAGGCTTGACTGATGCCGTACACCAACTCTCCAAAATGGCTGAACGTCCGGGTTTCTTGTCCGGCGTTGGCGAATCCCAGAGTACTCGTGAACACCACTGGCATGGCACTCGGTGCGGTTCCTTTGCGACGGGAGCGCTCTCGCGTCACGCGCACGCCGCTAAAGTAGCGATGTTCTAAGTCTTTCCAAAGTTGAGTTTGCAGGCGATTGGCGCGATCGCGAAAGGTTTGACCCGAGGATCGATCGATCGCCAACAACGTCACCGAGGTAAAATCCCCCAAAATGTCGTTCACCTGTTCGTGCATCGGCAGCCGATTGAACAGTGCCAAGTTAATGGTGAATTGCGGGGTTTTACTCCACAACGCAATAATTTCCGAAAATGCTGCCAGCAACACCCCCGAAGGCGTTAACCCGGCGTTCGCCGCTTTTTGTTTGAGATTTTGCCAATTCGCCGGAGCGATTTGTGCGTTGTAGCGGCGACATTGATGCTGTTTAATCTCCTTGGGATTTTTCGCCAGGGGTAAGTCTGGCGCGGGGGGTAAACGGTCGAGGCGATCGAGCCAATACTGTTTCGATCGCTGATAGGGCGGGGTTTTGACGAGTTCCCGTTCGGCGAGTGCGTAATCGCGAAACGACAGTTCTAAGTGGGGAAGCGTTAAATCCGGGTTTTGGTAGAGTTGGAACCACTCATCAAACAGCCGAAACAGGCTCCACGCATCGAAGACGAGTAAGTCGAAGCTGATGTGCAACCGCACGCGCTGCTGGGGTAAGCGCGTCACGCGAAAGTCAAACAGCGGCCAGCGATCGGACGGAATCACTTGATGCGACATGAACTGACGCAATGCCTCGAGTTCGCTGGCGACTTCTGCCTCGTCTCGTTCGCGTAGCGTCTCCAAAGGAGAATCGCGCAAATCGAGAACCTGCAACGGATACGGCGGAACGGAGTCTAGAATCTGCTGTCGTCCGTCCGGTAACACGACGGCTCGCAACATATCGTGTCGATCGATTAGCGTTTGCAGGGTTGTATTTAAGCGATCGAGATCGAGATCGTCGCCTTCGATCTCGTAATAGCCATGGTTGGAAACGTTGCCGAGTTCTAAGATTCCACTCCGTCCGACCCAAAAGGCGTGTTGCATATCCGTCAACGGGAAAGATTCATGACGAGATTGGGGGTCGGGAACGATGGAGGGCAATTCGCGATCGATCGCAGTCGTATCCTGAGCTTCTAAAAGTGCGAGAATTTGGGATTTACACTGAACTAATTCATTCCGTAGCTCGAATGTTAACGCCCCTTTGGGAGCATCGATCCGCAACGAGTTTTCATATTTGGAAAGCCGAATACCACGACTCGACAACGAGCGTAAAAGTGACTGTAGATCCACGATCGTCCTGGGTTAAAAGTTAGCTACGTTTTGCCTCGAACTCAGTCTCAAACCGTCAAGACTGGAATTTTGGACTCAACCAAAAACGGTCAGGCTCGAACCGAGCGGAGTATCGATCGACAGCAGACTGGCCGCGATAACGCTCAATTACTCAAGATCTTATTGAGAATAATTCCTAGAGTGTGAGCGTAACATATCATAACGTTTATTGCAAATGCAAGGCGGTAGCAAAAACGTCGAGCATCTCGCTCTAACTTTTTCGGGGATTCCAAGTTAAAGCTAAAACATAATATAGACATAAAGCTTTAAAAGCATATCGTTTTTAATTGTACAAAAAACATTCAAGGCTGAAAAGCCCTGAAATATAAGGATTTAGGCGTTTGCTTGCGAAAATTTTAAAGATCGATCGCAGCGTCCGCTCGAAACTTGCCTGTACTTACACCTTTTACCCGTCTCAACGTTGGCAGTACGGAAGCCATCACTCGCAACAGTATGACTAACCTAATTTTTCACAAATGACATTAAATCTCATTTCGGGGTTGTAAAAGCAAATCAAATCCAGTATGCTGATCTCAATGAATTCTTGTAAAGCTTCTCAAATGGGTTGCAAATTTTTCCCAAGAGAGTGAGCGCCGGATCGTTATCGTTCGATATTCACTCGCTCTCTTCAATATCTAGAGAGCAGCGAGCGCACAAAACGATCGAATCCAGGATATTCAACTTCAATCGATCTCGAAGATCGAGAAATAGTCGGCATTTATCAAAATCGAAATCGATCGAAAAGACCGTCAGAATTTCGGCAGTCTACATTTTTCGATTGCATTTTTTGATTGCATCTTTTGCACGACAGACTTGCGATGAATTCTGTCGTTCAGAAACTTTTTAAAAACGAACCTCTAGTTTTTGGTGCGTTGCGGCAAATATGACAGTCTTGCTCCCTCAACCAATCGGATCGAAAAATCCCATTTCAACCCTGGTCGATCTCTTGCGCGATCGAGCCAGTGACGGAGGCGATCGACTAGCGTTTACCTTCCTCCGAAATGGAGAAGACGAACAAGATAGATGGAGCTTTCGCCATCTCGACGCTCGGGCGCGATCGATCGCCGCGCACCTCCAAACCTCGCACCCTCAAGGCGCGCGAGTCTTACTGCTATATCCCCCCGGATTAGAATTCGTCGCGGCCTTTTTCGGCTGTCTTTACGCCGGATCGATCGCCGTTCCCGTCTATCCCCCTCGCCGCAACCACCACCTCAACCGCCTACAAGCCGTCCTCAAAGATGCCGATGCCACGATCGCGCTCACCACGCGAGACGTGATGGCTCAGATTTCGCCTTGGTTAGCAGAAGTTCCCGCCCTTCAAGCGATTCAATGGTACGCCACCGACGAATTCAGCGACGGAGACGGTGCGGATTGGCAGCCTCCCGACATCACAGGCGACACCCTCGCTTTCTTGCAATACACCTCTGGCTCGACGGGAAATCCCAAAGGGGTCATGGTCAGTCATGAGAATTTGCTGTATTGCAGCGCCGATCAAGCATTGACCTGGGAATACCAACCCGACAGCGTGAGCGTCACTTGGTTGCCCGTCTTTCACGACTTGGGCTTGATTTACGGCATCTTGCAACCGATCTATCAAGGGATTCCCTGCTACGTCATGGCTCCCGTTGCCTTTCTCCAGCGTCCCGTGCGTTGGTTGCAAGCCATCTCTCGCTATCGAGGAACGCACACCGCCGCCCCGAACTTCGCCTACGAACTTTGCGTTCAGAAAGTCACAGAAGACGATCGATCGAAACTCGACCTCAATTGTTTGCAGATGGCGATGAACGGCGCAGAACCCGTTCGTCCGACGACCTTAGCCAAGTTTTCCGAAGTTTTTCGCGATTGTGGCTTCAATCCCCAAGCCCATTGTCCCGCCTACGGCCTCGCCGAAGCCACCTTGAAAGTCACGGCGATCGCCAAATCAGAAGACCCGATCTCGCTAACCGTAGACGCTCGGGAACTCTCGCAAGATCGCGTGGTTCCCTGCAAGCCGAAACCCACCGAAAGCCTAACGTTAGCCTCTTGCGGTCGAGCCGTTCTCGAGACTCAACTCGCCATCGTCCACCCCGAAACCCATATCGAACTCGCACCCTACGAAGTTGGAGAGGTTTGGGTTGACAGTCCCCTCGTCGCTCAGGGCTACTGGAAAAATGCAGAAGCCACCGAAGCCACGTTTAAAGCCAAACTCAACGCGAAATTAGCCGACAGCGACGACAATCGAACGTTTTTGCGAACGGGCGATCTGGGATTTCTCGACGAGAACGGGGCGTTGTTCGTCACCGGACGACTCAAAGATTTAATTGTCATCGACGGCTCGAATTACTATCCCCAGGATATCGAGCAGACGGTAGAAGCCTGTCATCCCGGTTTGCGGTTGGGGGCGAGTGCGGCGTTCGCTGTGGAAGTGAACGGTCGAGAGCGGTTGGTCGTGGCGCAGGAGTTAGAGCGAACCTACGTCCGCAACCCAAACTTAGACCCGATTATCGCTACGATTCGGCAATCGATCGCCGAACAACACGATCTCCCGGTTCACGCCATATTGTTGTTGAGAACGGCAAGTATTCCCAAAACCTCCAGCGGGAAGATTCAACGCCAAGCCTGTCGTCGCGGTTTTTTGAACGGAACCTTAAGCATCGTCCGCGATTGGAGTTACGATCCCCGCGATCGAACCTCGTTTCTTCAGTTATCCTCTCAAATCGACTCCGTAGCGAAGAAACTTCAAGAACAGAAGTCTTCCCCGGAATCGGACAACCGACAAACACCGTCGGCGATCGAAATTGAAACCTGGCTCAAACAACAACTGGCGCGTCAGTTAAATGTTACGCCTGATGCGATCGATCCACAGCAATCTTTGGCGTACCACGGACTGACCTCGCGAGATGCCATCGAGTTGCTGGCAACTCTCGAAACGGAGTTCGATCGATCGCTCGCACCCACAATTCTCTGGAACTATCCGACATTAGCCAGTCTTTCGCGTCATATTGCAGGGGAAGATACTGGCGAAGATACCATCGAAGCTGCGCCGATCTCGCATCCCGCTTCACCCGAACCGTCGTTCGCGGAAGCGGTGCGTAGCACTTTCGATACCGATGCCATTGCCATTATCGGGATGGGCTGTCGGTTTCCAGGGGCGGCGAATCCCGAGCAATTTTGGGAACTCGTGAAACAGGGCAAAGATGCGATCGGTGATGTTCCCGTCGATCGATGGGATGGCGAGTCCTTCCCCCGCGAGACCCAAGGCGTGCGTCAGGGTGGCTTTATTCCCGAGATCGATCGATTCGATCCCGAATTTTTCGATATTTCCCATCGCGAAGCCAACTCCATCGATCCCCAACAGCGGCTCCTCATGGAAGTGACCTGGGAAGCCTTAGAACACGCCGGAATCCCTCGCGATCGAATCGCCGGAAGCGAAACGGGAGTCTTTGTCGGGGTTGCCTCTCAAGATTATTCCGGGTTGCAATCTAACAATTCGGCAGGTATCGATGCGTATGCCGGAACCGGAAACGCCTACAGCATCGCGGCCAATCGCTTATCGTACTGGTTGGACTTACACGGCCCCAGCATGGCCGTCGATACCGCCTGTTCTGCTTCCCTCGTCGCCGTCCACGTCGCCGCCCAAAACTTACGATCGAAAGACTGCGACCTCGCCATTGCTGGCGGTGTCAACGTCATTCTCTCTCCTCGCTGGAACCTCGCCTTTTCCGAAGCGGGAATGATGGCCGCAGACGGTCGCTGCAAGACATTCGACGCTCGCGCCGACGGCTACGTTCGCAGTGAAGGCTGTGGTGTCGTATTGCTCAAACGGCTCTCCGACGCACGGCGAGACGGCGATCGCGTGTTGGCCATTTTGTGCGGTACAGCTATCAACCAAGACGGACGCAGTAACGGACTCACTGCTCCGAACGGAACAGCTCAGCAAGCCGTTATCCAGAAGGCGCTCGATCGAGCGGGTGTCAAACCCCATCAAATCGGGTACGTCCAAGCGCACGGAACCGGAACCTCATTAGGCGATCCCATCGAACTGTCTGCCCTCAAAGCCGTTCTGACCGCAGATCGATCGTCGGAAGATACCTGCTGGATTGGTTCCGTGAAAGCCAATATCGGGCATTTAGAAGCAGCGGCGGGAATTGCCGGACTCATCGAAACGGTTTTGGTTCTCCAACACCGCGAAATCCCCGCCCAACCCCACTTTCACAACTTAAATCCCCTCATCGATCTCGATCGAATCCCCTTCCAAATCGCGACTCGCCATCAACCTTGGATGACGACAGCCAAACGCCGTTTCGCCGGGGTCAGTTCTTTCGGGTTTGGCGGAACGAACGCTCACGCCGTCCTCGAAGAAGCACCTGCCAATCCCATCGCGAAATCGGACGAATCGATCGATCGACCCTTACACCTCCTCACCCTTTCCGCTCGTCGAACCGAGGCACTGACCGAACTCGTCGATCGATATCGATCGTTCTTCCAAACGTCTCTCAATCCCGATTTAGCCGATATCTGCTACACCGCCAACGCCCACAGAACGGCATTTCGCCATCGTATCGCCGTCATCGCCAAAACTGCCGAACAGATGCAGGAGAGCTTGGCGCAATTTCTCCAAGGGGAAAAACCGTTGGGCGTTTACAGCGGGAAAGGACAGCATTCTCACGTCTCGATTGCCTTTGAGTTTGCGGGGGAAAGGGATCGATATCTCGGAATGGGGCGACAACTGTACGACACCTCACCCTTGTTTCAGAGCGTTTTCGATACCTGCGATGACATCTTACGTCCGCTTTTGGGTCGATCGATCGGCACCTTCCTTTACCGTTGCGATCGTGAGGCTTCGGCATTTGAAGACCCTAGCATCAGCGAACCAGCTTTATTTGCGGTCGAATACGCCTTAGCGCGGTTGTGGCAATCTTGGGGCGTTCAGCCGAATTATCTCACGGGGCGGGGTTTGGGCGAGTACGTCGCCGCGTGTCTCGCCGGGGTGTTCGGCTTAGAGGACGGGTTGAAACTCGTCGTCGAGCGGGCGAGATCGAGGCAACAGTCTGAGTCTGTCGATCGCGGTTCGTCAACACAGCCCCAGTTTGCAGCGTTCGAGCGAGTGGCGGCCAGTATTTCGTACCAATTGCCTCAATGGTCGATCGTTTCTCCTCACACCGGACAACTGACAACAGACGAGATCGCCACGCCAGACTATTGGATGCGACAGGTTCGCGAAACCGAGCCGTCTAACCCAACGATCCCCATCTCAGCTACGCCAGAAGGAACGATTTTTATCGAAATGGGGGCGCACGCGATGCCCTCAGAGACTCAAAACGAAGCCGATCGAAACCTGTCTTTGCCCAGTTTGCAGCGCGATCGAGACGATTGGGAAACCTTACTTCAGAGTTTGGCGGAACTTTCGGTGCGAGGCGTTGCAATCGATTGGGAAGCCTTCGATCGACCCTATTTGCGCCGTCTCGTCACCCTTCCGAACTATCCCTTTCAGCGACAGCGGTGTTGGCTAGGCGAAACGAGTCTCAACGATAAGCCGACATCAGAAGCCAACGAGGAGAAACCCGACGAAACCCTCGATCGAGACACTTGGAAAGCTCAACTCGATCGAGCCAGTCGCAGCGATCGCCATCCCTTACTCGTTCGATGGTTACAGCAAGAATTCGCCCAGGTTTTAGGACGTTCCTCTCCCGACGACATCGAACCCACGCGGGGATTTTTCGAGATGGGTTTCGACTCCCTCTCAATGGCGACACTCAGAACTCGCCTAGAGCGCCAATTAGACCATCCGCTATCTGCAACCCTTGGCTTTAACTATCCCACCCTCGAAGCCCTCGCGGACTACTTGCTACAGGAGGTTTTGAAATGCGAGAGCGATCGACTGCCGATCGCAGTTCCCTCAATGTCTCCGAACGTTCTCGATCTCCATCCCCCCAAACCCCCCTTACTAAGGGGGGCAAGGCCCCCCAAACCCCCCTTACTAAGGGGGGCAAGGCCCCCCAAACCCCCCTTACTAAGGGGGGCAAGGGGGGATGCTGAATCCGCATCCGAGTTCTCTCAAACGCCCCTCGGTTTCGAGGAGATCGATCGACTCTCGGAAGCCGAAACCGAAACCCTCTTACTCGAAAAACTCAAAAGCCTCGAACCGTCATAACGGCTTTAACGCCATTTTCTGAATTTGTCCCCAACATTTCCTGTGAAACGGCCTCTCGTGCTATGACTTCCGCTCCCAAACCGACTTCCTCCACACAACTATCTCCCCTCAAACAGGCATTACTGGCGATCGAAACCCTTCAGTCTAAGCTGAAAACCCTCGAATCTGCCCAGTCAGAACCGATTGCCATTATCGGAATGGGATGTCGCTTCCCCGGCGGAGTCAACGATCCAGAACAGTTCTGGGAACTATTGAAAAACGGGAAAGAAACTGTGAGTTCCGTTCCCGAAGCGCGATGGAACCGCGATCGATATTACGATGCCACCCTCGATCGACCCGGTAAAGCCTACACTCAACAGGGACATTTCCTCGATCGCGCGGACGAGTTCGACGCACCCTTTTTCGATCTCTCACCGCGAGAAGTCACCTCGATCGATCCCCAACAACGACTGTTATTAGAAGTGGCTTGGGAATCGTTAGAACGAGCCGGAATCCCCGCAACAGACTTAGTTGGAAGCCAAACGGGAGTCTTTATCGGCATCAACTCCGCCGATTACGGGCAATTGCAAACCGATTCCCAGGATCTCGACAATCTCAACGCCTACGTCTTCACAGGGAATACCGCGAGCGTCGCAGCGGGGCGTTTAGCACATTGGTTCGGCTTTCGCGGGCCGTCCCTCGCCGTCGATACCGCCTGTTCCTCTTCCCTCGTCGCGCTACATTTGGCCTGTCAAAACCTTCGATCGAGAGACTGTCGAATGGCACTTGCAGGCGGGGTCAACCTCATGCTCGCGCCCCACGGTTACGTCATTCTGTCTCAGATGCACGCCCTCGCGCCAGACGGACGCTGCAAACCGTTCGATGCTTCCGCCGACGGCTACGGACGCGGTGAAGGCTGCGGCGTTGTGGTTCTCAAACGCTTGTCCGACGCGATCGCTGACGGTAACGATATTCTAGCGGTGGTGCGCGGGTCGGCGGTCAATCACGACGGGCGCAGTAGTGGTTTGACGGTTCCCAACGGACTCGCTCAACAGGAACTCCTACAAACGGCGTTAACTCGCGCGGGTGTAAAACCCCAACAAGTCAGTTATGTGGAAGTTCACGGAACGGGAACGGCGTTAGGCGATCCCATCGAAGCAGAAGCTTTAACGCAGGTGTTCGCAACGGATCGATCGATCTCTCACCCCCTGGCTCTCGGTTCGGTGAAAACGAATATCGGTCATTTAGAGGCGGCGGCGGGAATTGCAGGGGTTATCAAGGTGGTGTTGGCAATGCAACATCGAGAGATTCCGCCGCACCTGCACCTGCGCGAGTTCAACCCCGCCCTCGGCTGGCCGAATCCCCATTTAACGGTTCCCACAGAACGAACGGCTTGGAACGTTCCTGAGGGTCAGTCTCGGATTGCGGGCGTGAGTTCTTTTGGTATGAGCGGAACGAACGCGCATTTAATTTTAGAAGATGTTTCAGAAGAAGCTTCCAATCGAAAGTGCTACGCACCGCTTCCGCGAACGACTCCCGATCTCGCCGTCCCCGATCGATCCCTTCATTTACTCACGTTTTCGGCAAAATCTCGTGCAGCGTTAACCGATCGAGTTCGTCAACTGAAACAGGTTCTCGATGGTGATGAGATCCGATCGATCTCCGATTTTTGCTTCAGTGCCAATACCGGATGTTGTCATTTTCCCGAACGCGGCGCAATTGTGGCCAGTTCGACGGAAGCGTTGCGCCAACAACTGTCCGAGTTTACCGTCAGTGACGACAGAATCGATAGTGCTACGCACCGCTTCCGCGAACGAACGAACCGCCAAAGAACCGTCAAAACGGCGTTTTTGTTTACGGGACAGGGATCGCAAACCTTCCAAATGGGACGACAGCTTTACGAGACGAGTCCGTCGTTCCGCGAAACGATCGATCGATGTGACGAAATCCTGCGTCCCCATCTCGAACACTCGTTAATCGAAGTACTGTATTTGGATAACGGCTCGTCTGAGATGCTGCTCGATCGAACCGCTTACACGCAACCGGCGTTATTTGCCCTTGAATATTCGATCGCTCAACTCTGGCGCTCTTGGGGCGTTGAGCCAGATGTGGTGATGGGTCACAGTTTGGGCGAATACGTGGCGGCTTGCGTGGCGGGGGTTTTCAGTTTGGAGGCGGGTTTGGTCTTCGTCGCCGAACGCGCTCGGTTGATGGAACAGTTACCCAAAGACGGCGCGATGCTGGCCGTTTTTGCGGATGCGTCAGTCGTTCGAGGGGCGATCGAGTCGATCGATCTCGTGACCGTCGCTGCTTTCAACAGTCCCCGCAATACCGTCATTTCAGGGCCGAAATCAGCGGTTGAAGGGGCGCGAGATACGCTGACAAGCCAGGGCATAGATTCTTTCCCGCTTCAGGTATCCCGCGCGTTTCACTCACCAGCCATCGACTCAATTTTAGACGCATTTCGCATCGTTGCCACCCAAATCGAGTATCGATCGCCCGAAATTCCCGTGGTGTCCAATCTCACGGGAGATATCGCCGACGCAACGCAACTCTGTCAGCCAGACTATTGGTGCGAACATTTGCGCCAACCGGTTCGCTTTACCGATGGACTGCGAACCCTGGCGAATTCAGGCTGTCAAGCGGCGATCGAAGTGGGGCCGCATCCGGTTTTACTGGGGTTGGCGCAGCAGGGTTCTCCTGAGTCTGACACATCTCCTCTCTGGCTTCCCTCGTTGCAACGAGGACAATCGGATTGGTCGGTATTGTTGGAGAGTTTGCGAGCGTTGTACCTTCGCGGAAAATCGATCGATTGGCAAGGATTCGATCGATACTATTCTCGCCGTCGCGTCTCGCTTCCCACCTATCCCTTTCAGCGGAAACGCTATTGGTTTAATGCAAAACCGGAAAAACCGGACTCTGCAACACCACTGCAAAGTCTCTACGTCTCCCAGTGGAAACCATTAGACCTCCTGCATGAATCAAATTCACCCCCCTTCATCCCCCCTTCACAAGGGGGGAAACTCGCTCCCTCCCCTTCACAAGGGGGGAAACTCGCTCCCTCCCCTTGTGAAGGGGAGGGTTGGGGTGGGGTCAGAAATATTTATGCAGGAGGCCTATTGGACAAACGCCGTTCGGTTTCCCTGTCGGGAGATTGGCTGATTCTCGGAGATCGAACTCAACACTTAGGCGATCGATTGGTCGATCGATTGACGAATCTCGGCGCAACCTGTCATTTACGGTACGCCGCGACATCCACCGATGCCAACGGCCTTTCCCCCGAGGATACTCGAGCCTTTGATGCCTTGGCGCGATCGCGTCCGTGGTCGGGTATCGTCTATCTGTGGGGATTGGACGACACGGGTTCACCGCCACCGTCCCCGCAACCCGATGTCACTTGCAACTATCCCAGTTGCGCGGGATTGTTCCATCTCGCACAAGCGATCGCCCAGGATTCGTTCGCGAAAGTGCTACGCACCGCTTCCGCGCTGACGGGTCGTCTTTGGGTTGTGACACAAGCCGCTCAATCCGTCGAATCAGACGACAATTCCACCTCGACGCTACAAAGTTTGCTGTGGGGATTGGGTCGAACGATCGCCCTCGAACACCCGCAGCGGTGGGGCGGTTTAATCGATATTCCAGCCCAGTTCGACGAGGAGATCGTGGAGGCGATCGCGGCGGAAATTGGCTCGATCGATCCCGAAGATCGCGTGGTATTGCGCTCTGGTAAACGGTACGGACAGCGATTGCAACCTTGGGAACCGACATCGAAAAACACATCGGAAAACGCGTCGAAAAATGCATTGAAAACAGTATTGAATGCGGACGGAACGTATTTAATAACCGGAGCATTTGGCGGTTTGGGACTCCAGTTAGCGCAATGGCTAGTCGATCGGGGCGTTCGGCATTTGGCGCTGTTGGGACGACGATCGCCCTCCCCGAAAGCTGAAGCGCTCTTGCAGCAATGGGAAGCGCGAGGGGTTGAGATCGATCGATTGCAAGCCGATGTCGCCGTGGACGACGATGTAGCTTCGGTTTTCGCCACGTTGAAAAACACTGCACCTCCCCTCAAAGGCATATTCCATCTCGCCGGGGTATTAGACGACGGCGTACTCCTCCAACAACGCTGGGAACGTTTTGAAAAGGTCTTGCAACCGAAAGTTGCTGGAGCCTGGAACCTGCACCGTTACACGGAATCGATCGATCTCGAAACCTTCGTGGTGTTTTCCTCCGCCGCCTCGATTTTAGGTTCCCCCGGACAAGGCAACTATGCCGCCGCCAACGCCTTTCTAGACGGACTCGTCAGCCTGCGTCGCGATCGCGGACTCCCCGCACTCAGCGTTCAGTGGGGGCCCTGGGCAGAATCGGGCATGGCGGCGAAGTTGGACGATCGAAGTCAGCAGCGGTGGAAACAATCGGGCGTTGAACTTTTGACCCTCGAACGAGGATTTGCATTGCTCGATCGAATGGGGATCGGAGATCGCGTGGCTCCCCCCCACATCGGCGCGTTACCCATCGATTGGTCGCGTTTTGCGTCACAACTGCCCAATCCGGGGCGATATCGGTTGCTCGAAACTTTGGCATCATCCCCCCTTGCCCCCCTTAGTAAGGGGGGCAAGGGGGGATGGCGAGAAGACTGGGAAACGCTTTCGCCCGTTCAACGCTACCATCGCATTTTTGAGGGTTTACAAAAAGAGCTTTTTGTGGTAGTAGGAGCCGAGCCGACTCAAGCCCTCGATCCACACACCGGATTTTTCGAGTTGGGATTGGATTCGCTGATGGCGTTGGAGTTGAAAAATCGCCTGCAAAACCGCTTTGACTTGGTGTTGTCTTCGACGTTGACCTTTGACTGTCCCAATCCCAAAACCCTAGCGGACTATCTACTCGGTCAACTATCACCTTCAGAAGTCGAACCCACACCGTCATCGGCGGCCGATCTTCAATCTGAAGCCTTTGAAGATAGCGAAAGCGCCGTTCGAGACCTTTCAGAAAACGAGCTTTTGGCACTGATCGATCGAGAGTTTACAACCTGGGTGGCTAAGAAATAACAAAAGAAATAACAATGACTGACTTTCCCCAAAAATCGACCCAATCTTTATCTCCCCTGCAACGTGCCGCATTGACGTTGCAAGAAATGCGAACTCGCATCGACAGCCTAGAGCGATCGAAAACCGAACCGATCGCCATCGTCGGGATGGGTTGTCGCTTCCCCGGTGGTGTCACCGATCCCGAGTCGTTTTGGGAACTGTTGCATCAGGGGAAAAACGCCGTCGGCGAAATCCCCGAACGTCGCCGCGAACTGCTCGATCGATCGGAACCCAGCTATCCGAAACGAGGCGGTTTTCTCGATCGAATTGACGAATTCGACCCCGAATTTTTCGGCATCAGTCCGCGAGAAGCGGCGACGATGGACCCCCAACAACGGTTACTCCTCGAAGTGAGTTGGGAAGCCCTGGAAAACGCTGGAATCGCGCCGTCTCGGTTGATGGGAAGTCAGACAGGTGTTTTCCTCGGCATCAGCTTAAACGAGTTTCTGAAATCCTCGCTTTTTGGGGACGATACCGCCATCGATATCTACAGTGCCACGGGAAACGCTTTGAGTATCGCCGCTGGACGCATTGCCCACTGGCTCGGTTTCCAGGGCCCCGCTTTAGCCGTCGATACCGCCTGTTCCTCGTCCCTCGTCGCCGTTCACCTGGCGTGTCAGAGTTTGCGTTTGGGGGAATGTCGCATGGCGATCTCGGCGGGGATTTATCTGATCCTCGCCCCGCAAACCACCTTGGCGATGGCGAAACTCAACGCCTTGTCTGCCGATGGCTATTGTAAAACCTTCGATGCTTCAGCGGACGGTTACGGACGAGGGGAAGGCTGCGGTGCGATCGCCCTCAAACGGTTGAGCGACGCGCAAGCCGACGGCGATCGAATTTTAGCGGTGATTCGCGGTTCTGCAGTCAATCACGACGGACGCAGTAGCGGTTTGACGGTTCCCAACGGAACGGCGCAACAGGCGGTAATTCGATCGGCTTTGCAAAACGCTCGCGTCCATCCCCAGAACATTCAATACGTCGAAACGCACGGAACGGGAACCCCTCTTGGCGATCCGATCGAGGTTCGATCGCTCAGTACGGTTCTCGGAGAAAATCGATCGACTTCGCAACCCTTCGCGATCGGTTCGGTGAAAACCAATATCGGTCATTTGGAAGCCGCCGCCGGAATCGCGGGATTGATGAAGGTGGTGTTGGCGATGCAACAGGGCGAAATTCCGCCGCACTTGCATCTCCAGCAACTCAACGATCGAATCGATCGATCGCACATCACTATCCCTACCGAACGCACCCCTTGGCAAGTTAACAGCGATGGAACTCGTCTGGCGGGAATTAGCGCCTTTGGCTTTAGTGGAACGAACGCTCACGCCATCCTCGAAGCTGCCCCCGAACGTTCAATTTCCCCGAAATCGACGCGATCGCACCAAATTCTCTGTTTGTCGGCAAAATCCGAACGCGCCCTTCAGCAGCGGATTGAAGCCTTAGCCGGTTACTTGCGCGATCGTCATCCCCCCTTGCCCCCCTTACTAAGGGGAGATTTGGCGGACATTTGCGTGACGGAAAACGCCGGTCGATCGCATTTTTCCCATCGCTTCGCCGTTCTGGTTTCGACGCGATCGCAACTTCAGGCGATGTTGGACGCACCACAGGAATCGATCGCAACCTCAGACACCGCCTCAACACCACAACAGAAAATCGCGTTTTACTGTCCTTCCACTGTCGATCGAACTCCGACGATCGATCCATTGCTCTACGATAGCGCCCCGGAATTTAAAAGGGCGATCGATGCCTGTGCGAACTGTCTCGACGCGGAAAATGCGGCGTTGCTGTTGTCTGTCTGTCAGGGAGAGAAACGTGAGAATTTACCAGTCTCGATCGAGATGGCTTGTCAAGTGGCTTTCGTGCAACTCTGGCGATCGTGGGGCATCGAACCGACGGTGACAGTAGGAGACGGAATCGGCGAACGGGTTGCGGCTTGGGTGTCGGGAAACCTGAGTTTGCAAGATTTGTTCGCACAAATTTCGGCAGATTGCGACAAGCCGGGACTGTCTGAATCGTCGATCGCGTCACTTCGAGAAGCGGGTTGCGACGTGGCGATCGCAATGGGGACTCTCGAATCCTCTGCTACGTCTAACCTCGTTTGGCTACCCTCGATCGATCCTCGACGCTCGAATTGGGAGGTTTTGTTAGAGAGTTTACGTCAACTGTACCTTCGAGGGGTCGATATCTGCTGGCACGCCGTGGAAGCGGGACAACAGCGTATTTCGATCGCGTTACCCACGTATCCATTCCAACGCCAATCCTACGATATTGCGATTCCGAATTCGTCTCAAAACGCGCCATCTCAGCCTTCTGAAACCTTACTCGGTCATCGCTTGGCATCTCCGCTGTCTGCCATTCAGTTTGAAGCAAACTGGCATCTCGATCGACTCCCTCTCGTGCGCGATCATCGGTTGCAAGGTCAGCCGATCGCGAATTTGGTGATGTATCTGGAAATGCTACAAGCCGGGGCGATCGCGACGTGGAATCGTCCCATCCGCCAGTGGAACGGGTTACGAGTTCCCCATCCGTTAGCGTTTTCGTCCGATCTCTGCCATCGCGTGCAATTGATTCTCACGCCTCAAACGACAGATCGATCGGAGTTTCAAATCTTCAGCCAACCGCCCCACGCTTCGGAATCTACCTCCTGGGTTCCCCACATCACTGGAGACGTTCAGTTCGCACTTTCGCCGGAGTTTTCGCAAGCTTCGAGTCTCGAAATTGACTCGTTAAAACGGGAACTTACAGATTGCTGGGATGCTGAAACGTTCTATCGGCAAGTTCGATCGCACGGGGCAGATCTCGGCCCGAGTTGCCAAGTTTTGGAAACGGTTTGGCGAAAAGACGGTGAAGCCTTGGGTCAGTTGGCACTGTCGAAGTTAACGATGAGTTCGGACTATCATTTACCGCTTCAAGAACTCGATGCCTGTTTCCAACTATTTGCGGCTTGTATCCCCCCGGATCTCACGGATACTTATATCATTTTGAGCTTGCAACAGTTAGAACTCGACGAGATCGATCGAGAAAATCCGCCGAAGTGGGTGTATGCCAAAATTCAGACACCCGTAACCGATTGGCACGACCTCGATCGAGTAGCAACGCTTTCAGCGGACATCGTGCTTTTGAACGATCGAGGTCAATGCGTGATGAAAGCGACTCAACTCCAGTTGCGGCGTTGGGATTCGACGGCGGCGCGCTCTCGATCGAAGCTTGCTTCTAAAGGCACTTTATCGACCTCTGAAACGATCGAGAGTCGATCGATCGACGTACCTAATTTATCGAAGTTCGCAGAAGGTTCTGAATCCGAACAACTCGAAATTGTCCAACGCTATCTCATTGCGACGCTTGCCAAGCTGTTGCGATTGCCAGAAGACAAACTTAAAGGACAAGAGCATCTTGCCGAAATGGTCGATTCTCTCATCGCATTTGAGCTTCAAGGAAAAATTGAAACCGATTTTCAAGTTCGTTTGCCGATTGAGAATTTCTTGGGTCGATCGACTATCGCTCAATTGGCAAGCACGCTGTTAGAACAGCGAGTTCTAACCTCATTAGTTCTTCAAAATCAATTTTCTTCACAATCGAGCGAAACATCTGGCGAAATGGAAAGTCTTATTTTGTAATTTGAATCAACAAAAAGCTTTTGTTTTTTTGATTTCTGATGTTTAGTTTTTGAAATATCATGACGATTGAAAACCCTTTAATTCCACACTTTAAATCTAACAACTCTGATAAACTTCGGCTGTTTTGTTTTCCCTACGCCGGAGGTGGCACGTTGAGCTTTCGAGGCTGGCGAGATCGCTTTCCGTCAAACATTGGCGTTTATCCCATCGAACTGCCCGGACGTGGATTTCGATTACAAGAACCTTTACTCACACGACTTCCATTCATTGTTAACTCGATCGCGCCTATCCTTTACCCATATTTAGACAAACCTTTTGCTTTTTTCGGACATAGTATGGGGGCGCTAATTGCATTTGAGTTAACCCGTTTTCTCCGAAGAGAATATGCAATTCAGCCTGTCCGACTTTGTGTTTCCGGACGATGCGCTCCTCAAACACTTCCTATCGTGCCACCCATTCATCAGTTACCTGAATCTGATTTTATAGAAGCACTTCGCTACCTGAACGGAACGCCAGCAGAAGTTTTTAAAAATCCCGAACTCATGGGACTCGTATTACCAATTTTACGAGCTGATTTTTCCGTCGTTGAAACTTATTCCTATTGTCATGAAGAACCCCTTCACTGTTCGATCTCTGTTTTTGGTGGCCTTGACGATCCTGAAACAACCATAGATTTTCTGGAAGCATGGAAGGTACAGACAAACCATAGCACTTCGTTATATTTACTTTCGGGCGACCACTTTTTTATTCACACCAAATTTGATGAGTTTCTCGATTTTATTTGTCGAGACTTGCAGGACTCCATGAAAATCGATCGATTTCAAGACAAAATTCATGCCGAGTATATTTAAAACTCCAAAAATATCAAGGCTTGTTGGAATTGTGGTGGTATTGGATTGCCTATGATACCAATATCCTTGTAGGGGCGAACGGCCGTTCGCCCCTACGCCAACGGTTTCGGAACTTCATAAATTTTGCTTATCACCCTAACTCCAACAGACCCATATCATTCAAATCTTTAATATCGAAATTCAAATTAAACGCTCTTTTTTTTGGCAAAAAAAGAGAGAGTATTTCTATTTAGTTTTGTCAAAACACAAATATATTTCAAGAATTGACTTTTGATTATTAAATGATGTATTGTTTGTTTTAGGCTGTAAAATTTGACCTTGTAAATACCAAAAATGAGGTCGAATAAAACTCGAAAATATCACACAAAATTCTGCTTGAAATCTAAATTCGATCGCAAACTTAAGAATTTTACGAGGAGAGTTAAATGAACGACTTTGAAGATTTTACAATTGGAGATGAAAACGCTAACGAAATTATCGGAGCCGAACTTGCCGACACGATCGTTGGTTTGTCAGGAGACGATACCCTTTTTGGAGGATTAAACGACGACATTCTCTCAGGAAACGCTGGTCTCGATTCTCTAGCGGGAGGAGAGGGTAACGATCTCATCGTGGCCGGTCGAGACGGTGACAATGCCAGCGGTGGTGCAGATAATGACATCATTGCAGGAAATTTGGGTTCGGATACTCTTTCCGGTGATGAAGGAGACGATCTGATCCTCGGCGGACAGGATGCAGACGTTCTCATTGGTGGTGTGGGAAACGATACGCTGTCGGGTGACTTTGGCGTTAACGTGTTAAAAGGTGACGAAGGTGCTGATGTTTTTATCGTCCGTACAGATGTAGCTCTCAGCGATCCCAACCGCCTTCCATCCAGCAGCCAGTTTCGTACCGATGTCATCGTTGATTTTGACGGGACAGCGGACAAAATTGCTCTGACAGATGGGTTGACTGAAAGCGATGTCGCGTTGACTGTAACGCAACTCCCCACGCAATTAGTCGAGCCGTTGTTTCAAAGTGGCGAGCAACTCAGTGATGTCAATCTCGACCCCAATAACGACGGTTTAGTCGATGCGACATTTGTTCAAATTCCTGACGGACCAGTATTAGCGTTAATGTTTAATGTCACGTCAGCGGATTTGACCGGAAACTTTATTAGTATTTAAGGGTCTTCTGGGTTTAAGGAGATTGGCTAATTTTATCCTAGGCAAAACCCTGACTGTAGGGGTGTCATGGCAATGCACCCCGACCCAATTTTGGATTCAACAACAAATACCACCGTAATACCAATATCATTGTCGGGGCGAACGGCCGTTCGCCCCGACGCCAACGGTTTCGGAATTTCATAAACTCTGCGAGATTCTCGTTCCGAGACGCTTCGCGAACACTCTAACAGACCCCATTTACTTTCTTTTACGATCGTCGCTCAAACTGAGTCGAGATCGATCTGGCTTGAAAGGGTACCACCAACTCAAGACTGAAATGTTCTCAAAATGTAATTCAGCAGCTGCGGAAACGACGATACAGTCAGCTTCATTCGTTCGCAGCATCTCCAGTCTTCGACTCGGAAGTCGTCCGAATTGCCAGTCGCACGTTTTCAATCTGACGCAGGCGATCGAACACGGCAATCCACTGTCCGTGAGAAATAGACTCATCCGCTTTGAACTCCACGACATTGGACTTCGCTTCTTTCATCAACTGCGTGATTCTAGATTCCAATTCGTCGAGTTCCACCTCGATCTCACCTACAAAAATTGTTCCCTCATTCGTCACCGTCACCACGACTTCACCTTGGTCTTGTGTCTGCGAACTCTCTGCTTTCGGCAAATTGACGGGTAGAACTTCGTTTCGCGAGAGAAATAAGCTCGAAATAATGAAAAATGCCAAAATCGCAAAAATCACGTCAATGGCAGGAACGATATTAATTTGAGCGGGAACATCCGGATCTTCATCGATAAATTTCAAAAGTCTACCTCAACAAATTTCAATGGGGTTCAACATGCTTGGAAGTCACTCGCTCGAAACAACGATCGATCGAGCGACTTCCAACCTTCCTTAAATGACAGGCTCTTTAACTTTACCATTCGTCTTCTGACGAGCCTTCCGAAACAGCAATTCTAAGCGACCGCCATATTCACTAATCAAGGACACTTGACGGCGATAAAAACTTCTAAATGTATTGGCAAACAAGAGGGTAAAAATAGCAACGACCAAACCGAGAACCGTCGATCCTAAAGCTTCGCTAATCCCCCCCGTCACGCCGATCGTATCGCTACTACTCACATCTCCAAGCTTCAAGGACGCGAAGGACGTTATCAACCCTAAAACTGTTCCCAACAATCCCAAAAGTGGAGAAACTGCAACAATCGTATCAAAAACAGTATTAAAGCGGCGTAGGTTGGGGAGTTCTGCTCGCGCCGCTGTCTCTAAAGCAATTTGAAATTCTTCAACAGTGGGATCTTCTAGCTCCAGAGCTTCTAAAAAAACTCGAGCAATCGGCAGGTCGATATTTTTCTTGAGGAGTTGAATGGCAGAGTACCAATCAGAACTGAGCAGTTTAAAGAGTTTGGAGACGAGCGCATCTTGTTTGCGCCAGACGCGAATCCAGAAATAGCAACGTTCGGCAATGAGTGCCAAAGATAAAATCGAAAAAATCAAAAGTGGAATTGCGACAATGCCACTCGACGTTAAAATGTTCTGACTCATGTTTGAAATAGCTGAAAAAAAGTGACTTTTGCAGGGACTCAAAAAACGAGCGCTTCTAAAATAGACGGTCTGTTGGGGTGAATCTCAATTTCGTAGAAAGACTCTTCCACCTTCGACACCTCCCCTCGCGAAGGGGAGGATGGGTGAGGTTCCGATCGCAAACGTGAGATGCACCCGTTTGTTGAATGTTTGTCGGGATAGGTAGTAGCACAAACCCTACTCTTGAAACACACCGTTAACCCAACGCCCTTCAACTTGAGTTCCATTGGCAAAGATGTAAATCCCTTCGCCATGTTTGACTCCATTTTGAAAAGCTCCCTCGTATCGATCTCCGTTGGTGTATTCGCACGTTACCTCACCGTTAAACTCTCCATCTTGAAGTTCGCCTTGGCATCGATCTCCATTGGCAAATACGAGCGTTCCCGTTCCAGAAATCGCCCCATCTTGAAAGGTTCCCTCATAGCGGTTACCGTTGGGAAATTCATAGGTTCCGATGCCGTGAAACCGACCATTTTGCAATTCCCCTTGATAGCGGCTTCCATCGGTATAAATCCATTCCCCTATACCGTGAGGTCTGCCGTCTTGGAATTCCCCTTCGTATCGATCTCCGCTGGCTAAAGTGTAGAGTCCCACCCCCACTCTAAGTCCGTTGACTAATTCGCCCTCGTAGCGGTTGCCGTTACTGTATTCGCACGTTCCCACACCGTTAAGCTGTCCGTTTGCAATGTCTCCTTCGCATCGATCTCCCTCTGGTGTAACGTAGCTGCCGACACCACTCGGAACGCCCTCGACGAACTCGCCTTCGTAGACCTCTCCTGTCGCGGCTTCAAACTGACCGATGCCGTGAAACTGACTGTTTTGCACCTCTCCCTCGTAACGGCCTCCGTCGGCAAACGTCCAAGCTCCCATTCCAGCAAACGTGCCTTCAGCAAACTCACCTTCATATCGATCGCCGTTAGCAAATTGATAGATTCCTGTTCCGTGAGGTTTACCGCTTTGAAACTCCCCCTCATATCGATCTCCGTTGCCATAGTTGCAGCGTCCAACTCCGTTCAGAGTCCCTCGGCTGACTTCTCCCTCACATTCGGTTCCATCTGGTAAAGAAATCGTTTGCACGGAGTCTGATGGTGTGTCGGCCGATTCTTCGGAGTCAGCTTCGGAGTCAGTTTCTTCATCAACCAGGGGAGGATCTGCCGGTGCGACTGACTCGCTGTCGGTTGACTCTGAGGGTGCAGAGGGTTCGTCCAGTGTTGTATCTGTAACCGAGGAATCGTGGGATTCTTCATCCGCTTGCACGGCTGGAGTCGTCGGTTCCGAAGAAGAAGCAGGTCGATCGATCTCTTCTGTTCTTTCGTCGGCCACGATCGCTCGAATCGTAAATTCGTCGCGCTCGGTGCTATACGTCGCTTCCCGAGCCGTTTCGAGTGCGGCAGCATCAGCACCGGCATTGCCACTTGACTGAAGTAACTCAAATTCGATGTCGCCGTTTTCATTGCGGCAGGCGCGAATTAGGACACTGCGAACAGTTTCTGCTTCATCCAGTTTGCCCTCATCGCTGTCGCAACTCGGAACCGTCTCGATCGACTCACCTTCGTATCGATCTCCGTTTTCGCCTTGACACTGTTCGATTCCGTTCGGGTTTTCTCGGCTGACCTTTCCCTTGCATTCAATTTCATCCAGTAAAGAAATCGTTTCTGTCGCTAGACCTGGTAGTGCAGTCAGGCTTAGGAAACTGGCGAGGGCGAGTTTTGTCAGGTTGGGGGAAGAGGCGGAGAGAAAGATAAGAAAACGTTTCATCGATTTAGGGTCTATTTCTTCTGCGCGGGGGCTGATGGTGTGTAAGCGGGTTCTTCGTAAACTGGCTCTTCGTAAGCCGGTTCCTCGTAAGCCGGTTCCTCGTAAACTGGCTCTTCGTAAACTGGCTCTTCGTAAACGGGTTCCTCGTAAACGGGTTCCTCGTAAACTGGCTCTTCAACTGGCTCTTCGTAAGCCGGTTCCTCGTAAACGGGTTCCTCCGTGTAGACAGGTTCTTTATCTGCCGGAGCGGCTTCTTCCGGAGCGATCGGTTCGGTGTTGGTCGGTTCCGAGGGCGCAACGGGTTCGGTAGGTGTCGTGTTTGTCACAGGGGGATCGTAGGATTCTCCCGCCGTTCGCATGGGGGGAGTCATCGGTTGTGGGGGGGAAGCGGGTTGACTGACCCGTTCTTGTTGCTGGCGAACCCGATCTCGAGCGCGATCGGCCGCTTCAGTTCCTTCGTCAGCCACGATCGCTCGAATCGTAAATTCGTCGCGATCGGTGCTATACGATGCTTCCCGAGCCGTTTCGAGTGCGGCAGCATCGGCAGCGGCACTGCCACTCGACTGAAGTAACTCGAATTCGAGTTCGCCGTCTTCATTGCGGCGGGCGCGAATCAGGGGGTTGCGTTCGACGGTGTCTGATTCGTCGCGTTCGTAGCTTCCCTCACAACTTCCCGTACAGGCTAAACCGGAACCATCACCCTCGCTGGGGGTGGAAGGTTGTCCGCCAGAACGACTAGGACTGACCGGTTCTCTCAGTCGTCCGTCGCCACCCCCTTCAGGGCCGTCGCCACTGCCTCCAAAGCCTGGAAACAGTCCCGAGAATCCACCGCCACCAGCGGCAATCGGCCCGACTCCCGAGCCAACTTCAGAGCCGTCGCGACTTCCCGTTGTCGATTTGTTGCTGTCGGATTCCCCGTCGTCTGAGCTTTCGCCCACAGTAAACGCCGCCTCGGAATCGCCGACTTTCGTTAATACCTTATCGTTGCTGGACTCTTTCTGAACGACTGGTTCCTCAGCCTCGGGTGTACTCGCCGCGAATTCGGCAACGGGTTCGGATTCAAAGAACGCCTCAGCGGGAGCGCTGGGAGCAGTATTATCGATCGATTCAGGCGGGATCTCTGAGTTCTCGATCGGCGGTTCGAGACTGGGCTGGGTGGTATCTTCCAGTACGACCACATCGATCGTTTCTTCTACCTCTTCTCGGACGGGCGCTTTCCACCACATTGTCCCCGTTGCAAACATTACCGCATGAGCGACCGCCGAACCGCCCAAGCAGTAGAGCAGAATTTTCTTAAGCAGTTGTAAATCCTGCCGTCGTTGTTCTTGGATGAGGTGAGCCGTGTCAGACATGGTGACGCAGATGAGAAGGTGAACGATCGAGTGCTAATGGTTTATTCATTACCAATACTGCTAACTTTTTCTGATAAGCAGTACACAGCTCGTATGGATTAAAAGCACTGTTTTAACCCAGTACCTTTACGCTCGATTGATTTGAAGTATAGGATCTTCCTGCGTAAAAACCGTTTTATACCTCAAAAAACGCCGATCTTGCGCTTTCAGAGGGTCGAGCGGTCATGATAGCTTTGAGAAACCCGAACAAAGATGCTCTAGGATAACTGCGCTCGAGTAGCTTGGCTTTGCCTAAATGATAGAATTTATTATTAAGCTAGTTATTAAATTTTGTCAATAGATAAAAATTGTCAATTATTTGCGATGCGTATTGATGTCATGTTGGTACGAGCTTCGTCTAAGTATGGCTTTATGGAGTTGAGTGCGATGCTCTTGCCAGTACCCCAGGCAATTAGCAGTTGATTGGCTCGCGCAATTTATTCTGTCTCCCTCGCAAACTCCAACGCTCTCAGTGAAACGAGAGAATCTCCACTATCTCAGTCAAAGTGAGTCGGCCCACATCGCACCGGCGTCGGACAGAGCGACGGCCGGCATTATAGGTAATCGATCGAAACGGCTGATGTAGGCGGTACAGACCGAGGTGGCAACGATGGAATCGAAAACATAAAATTATAGGTAAAATCTGACGTTTTCGACACAATTTTATGAAAATAACCATTTTGAGTTTGACGAGATTCAAATTTCGCCATCCAGCACTGACTCACTTCAGATTACAGACAGTAAGACGGGTTGCCTTAATTCTCTTGAGCCGTTTCAAAAGTAGATTTTCGTTGCATTCTCTGTTGTATTATGAGATAAATTATGAATTATGAAAGAATTATGACAACACTCGCCTGGCATTCGAGCCAGATTTATCGTTTATGCGCCTATCTTTTTCGCTGCGGGGCATAGCCCTTGCCACCAGCCTGATCCTGACGAGCGGGTTAGCTAGCTGCTCCGCGCCCCAAGACACCTCACCCACCGCTACCGAGCCTGCTGAAACCACCGAAATTGCTGCCGATGCCCCTGCAGAAGAGGACAACCGTAAAGTCGTCCTGACCACCTTTACCGTGCTGGCAGACATGGCCCAAAACGTGGCGGGTGACAAGCTCAAGGTGGAGTCCATCACCCGCATTGGCGCAGAAATCCACGGCTACGAGCCAACCCCCAGCGATATTATCAAGGCGCAGAATGCCGACCTGATTCTCTACAACGGCATGAATCTGGAGCGCTGGTTCGAGCAATTTCTAGGTAACGTACAGGACGTACCCTCAGTGCTGCTAACCGAGGGCATCGAAGCGATTCCCATTGCCGAAGGCCCCTATACCGACAAACCCAATCCTCATGCTTGGATGTCGCCTAGAAATGCTTCGATCTATGTCGAGAATATTCGCAAAGCCTTTGTCGAGCTAGATCCCGAAAATGCCGAGACCTACAACGCTAATGCCGCCGCCTACAGCGAGCAGATTAGTGCCATTGACAAGGCACTGGCGGAGGATCTCGAGCAGGTGCCTGACGACCAGCGCTTTCTGGTGAGCTGCGAGGGGGCTTTTTCGTACCTGGCCCGCGACTACGATATGCAAGAAATCTATATGTGGCCGATTAATGCCGAGCAGCAGTTCACCCCAAAACAGGTGCAGAACGTCATCGAGCAGGTGAAAGCCAACGATGTGCCGACCATTTTTTGTGAAAGCACCGTGAGCGATGAGGGTCAAAAACAGGTGGCAGAAACCACAGGTGCTCGCTTTGGCGGCAACCTCTATGTGGACTCGCTATCAACTGAAGAAGGTCCGGTGCCGACATTTTTAGATTTGTTGGAGTACGACGCGCGGGTGATTTCCAATGGCTTACTGGCAGGGAGCAATGCCCGGTAGGTCTTTTTGCACTTCTCTGAGTCGCAATTTCTGTCGTCATTTGTGGTCGCAACGATGCAAGCAACACGTCCTCGTCTAGATATTTTCGTTGATAACATTAGCGTTACCTACAGCAACGCTCGCCTTGCCCTTTACAATGCCACCTGTACGGTGGAGCCGGGGTCGATTACCACTCTGGTCGGGCCAAACGGCTGCGGTAAATCCACTCTATTTAAGTCGATTATGGGGTTTTTGCAGCCCAGCCAGGGTTGTGTGCGGGTGGGCGGCTTCCCCGTACAAAAAGCCCAAAAACGCCAGCTGATGGCCTATGTACCCCAGTCTGATGAAGTGGACTGGAACTTTCCAGTCAGCGTGTTTGATGTGGTGATGATGGGTCGCTATGGCTACATGAACCTGATGCGGATTCCGAGTCAAAAGGATCGCCGTATAGTGATGGAAAGCCTGGAACGGGTAGACATGGTGGACTTTCGCAATCGGCAAATTGGCGAACTGTCGGGGGGGCAAAAAAAACGGGCCTTTCTGGCCCGGGCCCTAGCTCAAGAGGGAAAAGCGATCTTGTTGGACGAGCCGTTTACGGGTGTGGATGTCAAGACGGAAAAGAAAATTATCGATCTGCTGATGCAGCTGCGAGATGAAGGACACACCATTTTGGTGTCTACTCACGATCTCGCATCGATTTCTACATTTTGCGATCGCACCATTCTCCTCAACCGTACCGTGCTTGCCTCTGGCACGACCGCTGAAACCTTTACCAAAGAAAATCTGGAAATGACCTTCGGCGGTCTACCCATTGTCAATCTACAGCAGGCTTTCCAGCAGACGGAGGTCGATGCATGAATTATTTGCCCGTGGCTACTTTACCCCTATGGAACTGGATTGTCGAACCCTTGCAATATGGGTTTATGGTTCAGGCTATCTGGGTGAGTGCCTTTGTTGGGTTAGTCTGCGCAGTCCTCTCTTGTTACATCACACTTAAGGGCTGGTCTCTCATGGGCGATGCCATCTCCCATGCTGTGGTTCCAGGGGTGGTTGTCGCCTACGCTCTCAATATTCCCTTTGCTATTGGTGCATTTTTGTTTGGGTTTGGGGCCACCGTTGCCATTGGCTACGTGAAGTCTAAAACCCGTCTCAAGGAAGATGCTGTTATTGGAGTGGTGTTTACGGGCTTTTTTGCCTTTGGCTTAGTGTTGGTCACCAAAGTTCCCAGCAACATCGATCTATTTCACATTTTGTTTGGCAACGTGCTGGGGATTTCGCGACAGGACATCATTCAAACCCTGATTGCTGGGGGCATTACTCTGGCAGTCATTTTGTTGCGTCGTAAAGACCTGCTGCTGTTTTGTTTTGACCCCAACCAGGCTAAGGCCATTGGTCTCAACACCCAGGCCATGTACTACACCCTGCTGTCAGTGCTGGCTCTTACCATTGTGGCCGCTCTCCAAACCGCAGGGATTGTCCTGGTGATTTCTATGCTGGTTACACCAGGCTCCATTGCGTATCTCATGAGCGATCGATTCGATCGTATGTTGGTCGTTGCCAGTGCGTCTAGCGTTTTTTCCTGTGTGTTTGGCACCTACCTCAGCTATCACTTTGATGTCTCGACGGGCGGCAGTATCGTGGTGCTACTGACGCTGATATTTGTCTTGGCTATGGTGTTTGCTCCAAAATATGGCTTGTTAGCCCAAGAGTATAGAAAGCGCTCTAGCCAGCTACTGGAGGAGGAACAGCCCCCCACGGCGATCGATCGAGCTTGAACGAGGGATGGCAAGTCTTAGTCAAAGCGTTGACTTGGTCTCCGTTTTTTGAAGTCCGGCAGTTAGGGAGGTCTTCCAAGCCAGCAAGACAGCTGCTCGGAGCGCTACAAATTCCAATTTCATCGTTAAGTGAATCTTCAGATTTATTCTGTAGATTTATTCTGTGGCTCAACCCAAGCAGCTGTCTAAATATAGCTTGAGATCGATCGTTGTGGAATCGTCTGGAAGTTTTTCGATCGGCGATCGGAAAGTGTGAATCGGCCACCGTTCGTAAAGATGTTGCGAGTCTCCTGCCTGATTTCAAGTCAAAGATGATGGAAGCGATCGATCGACTAAAATGGCTCGATCTAGGATACGATCGAGCCGTCTCCACTTTGTTAAATCTATCGCACTAACAACATAGGTGTCGTTTGCATCTCGCAACACGACATTAATGTGTTAACAACGACATTTAATTTGTGAAAGTACAACAGTAAAACAATGGGCGGTACTGGGATCGAACCAGTGACATCCTGCTTGTAAGGCAGGCGCTCTACCGCTGAGCTAACCGCCCAGTTCGTTCAAACGAGTTACTACTATAACAGACTTTCAAGAAAAAGGGAAGCAATCGATCGACGCACCGTTAGCCCGATCGAGGTAGGATCTGCGGTATTGTCGAGTTCGCCACCGTTCCATGTCCTTACCGACTACTGACACCGCCACCCTGAACGCCCTGCAACGTCTCATCGGCGTTGTCGCTAAGTTGCGAGATCCCGACGGGGGTTGTCCATGGGATTTGGAACAAACCCCAGAAACGCTGATTCCCTACATCACGGAAGAAGCTTACGAAGTCGTCGATGCGATTCGCTGTGGCGATACTCAGTCGATCTCAGAAGAGCTGGGCGATCTCCTATTACAAGTCATCCTCCAAGCACAAATCGCCCGAGAATACGAAAATTTTACGTTGGCTGACGTTGCCGACGGGATTGCAGATAAGCTGATTCGCCGTCATCCCCACGTCTTCGCCGATGTCGAAGCCAATACCCCAGAAGAAGTGCGGGATAATTGGGAAAAAATTAAAGCGGAAGAGAAGGGGGAAACCCAACCGACACTCACGTCCAAACTCACCCGTTACGCACGCACGTTACCGCCGTTAACAGCTGGTATGAAGATTTCTAAAAAAGCGGCGGGTGTTGGGTTTGAATGGGAAAATGTCGAAGGAGTTTGGGATAAATTTCACGAGGAATTAGACGAGTTTCACCACGCGCTGCGACACGAAAGCAAAGACCGACAACAGGAAGAATTGGGCGATTTGTTGTTTGTCATCATCAATTTAGCACGATGGTACGACATCGATCCAGAGGCGGCTTTACATGGAACGAACCATCGTTTTTTAGAGCGTTTTGAGAAAGTTGAGGCGGCTTGCAATCGACCGCTTTCTGACTATTCCTTAGAAGAGTTAGAGGCGTTTTGGCAAAAAGCGAAAAAGTTATTAAAACAGTAATTCGATCGATTGGCAAACACGAACCATAACTCATGTCCGAAAAACGCTTACGTCGCAGCCTCGAAAGTGCATCGCTTCCACAGAGACCGAACGATCTTCGCACCCGTTTTTTCAGTGTTCTCGCCAACACGCCGCGATTGATTGGATTGGTGTGGAAAGCCACACCGGGACATCTTCTCGCGTCGATTTCACTGACGTTGGTGCGGGGTATCGTTCCCGTCGCGGAACTGTACGTGACGAAATTGGTGGTCGATCGAATGGTCGCCAGTATCGGACAAGCGGAAATTGCCTGGTTTGCCATCTTTCAACTGGTGGGATTGCGCTTCGGACTCAGTCTCGTGTCGGAAATTTCCAATCAACTCAGTGCCTATACGCTACAAATCCTTAGAGATCGCTTTGCTATTTACGCCAATCAAGTCTTAATTCAACAAGCCATTCGTCTCGATTTATCGCATTATGAAATGCCCGAGTTCCACGATACGTTAAGTCGGGCGCAGCAAAGCGGTAGCGATTATCCGGTACGGATTTTAGGAACGCTGACGAATTTGTTAGGGCAAACTGTAAATTTCGTCGGGTCGATGGCACTGTTGCTGAGTTTTAGTCCTTTAATTATGGTGTTGTTGCTGTTCACGTCTACACCAGCATTATGGGTCAGCGTGCGGTTTTCGGGGCGGCGGTTTTGGATGTCTCGGGCGCAAACGCAGGCGGGACGACGGGCGGATTATTTGCAGCGAGTCCTGACGCAAAATGCGTTTGCGAAGGAAGTTCGGCTGTTTCGCTTGGGCGAGTATTTATTGAATCAATGGACGGAGATTCGATCGAAATTTAACGCCGAATCTGCCGCGTTAGCAAGACGGTTCGCGACGATGCGGGGTTTGGCGGGGACAGTGGCGAATTTGGGATATTACGGGGCTTACGGTTGGACGATCGTGCGGACGGTGGGAGGTCAGATTTCGATCGGCGACTTTACTATGTACTCCGGTGCGTTCGCCCAAGCGCAATCGGTGCTTCAACAGATTTTACAAAGTATCGCTCAAACTTACGAATACAATCTCTACGTCGCCCAATATTTCGAGTTTCTCAGTTTACAGCCTCAAGTGGTCGATCCGTCACACCCTCGATCGTTTCCAACGCTGATGCAGCAGGGTTTGGAACTGCGAGACGTGACGTTTACCTATCCGGGGGCGGAAAAACCGACACTACAACAGTTGAATTTAACGGTGCAACCCGGCGAAAGCGTTGCCCTCGTGGGTGTGAACGGGGCGGGAAAAACCACCCTGCTGAAGCTGATAACGCGGTTGTACGATCCCGAGGATGGGGAAATTACGATCGATGGAATTCCCTTAAATCACTTTTCTTTGGAAGAATTGCGGTGCAATATCGGCGTGTTGAATCAGGATTTCGCCCGGTACAGCCTCACCGCCCAGGATAATATCGGATTTGGCGATCTTGCGCGACGGGACGACCTCGATCGAGTCCGACAAGCCGCAGCCGATGGCGGTGCGGCGGAAACGATCGAATCACTCGATCGAGGCTACGATACGATTTTGGGCAAAATTTTCTCGGGCGGAACGGAGTTATCCGGGGGACAGTGGCAGAAAATCGGAATCGCGCGGGCGTTTATGAGTTCGGCCCCGATTTTGATTCTCGACGAACCGACGGCGGCGTTAGATGCAATGGCGGAGGCGGAACTATTCCAGCGATTTCGCCGGTTAACCCAGGGACGAACGACGTTTTTCGTCAGTCACCGCTTTTCAACGGTTCGCATGGCCGATCGCATTGTAGTTTTGGAAAACAGCCGCATCGTCGAAGTGGGAAGTCACGACGAGTTAATGGCGAACGAGGGATTGTACGCCCGGATGTTTCGCTTGCAAGCGTCGAGTTATCAATAGACCTCCTGCGTGAATATTTTTGACCCCACCCCAACCCTCCCCTTAGCAAGGGGAGGGTTGGGGTGGGGTCTATTCAATCAAGCTATCCGTTAAAGATCTCAGTTAGAGACCCCAATACCCCGATCGATCTCCACACCCGCTGTCACTGGAACTTCGGTTTCTTCGAGAACTTTCCACACGCATCGCAACAGTTCGTCGAGGCCTTGCTTCGCCACAGCTGAAATCCGGAAAATCGGATAAGCGGACTCCGGTTGTAGTGTTTGGGCGATCGAATCGAGTTCTTCTTCCGATCGATCGATCGCGTCTAACTTATTCAACGCGATAATTTGCGGTCGGTTTTCCAACTCGCGACCGTAGGCGAGTAATTCTTCTCGAATCACGCGATAGTTTTCGATGGGATCTTCCGCCGTCGCATCGATGAGGTGCAGCAAAACCCGCGTCCGTTCGATGTGTCGCAGAAATTCGTGACCTAAACCCAAACCTTCGTGGGCCCCTTCAATCAATCCAGGGATATCGGCGAAAACCGTTCCATCTCCCGTAGGTTTGCGAACGACACCTAAATTGGGAACGAGCGTCGTAAACGGATAATCGGCGATTTTCGGCCGGGCGGCGGACAAAACTGAAATGAGCGTCGATTTTCCAGCGTTGGGAAGTCCGATAATACCCACCTCTGCCAGTAATTTTAACTCGAGGCGCAGTTGGCGAATGCGTCCCGGTCGTCCTTCCTGAGCGTATTCTGGGGCGCGATTGCGGTTGCTGAGGTAGTGGCGGTTGCCGTTTCCCCCGCGTCCTCCTTGCGCGACACAGACTTTTTGGCCGGCTTCGACGAGATCGCCGATAATTTCGTCCGTTTCGAGATCGTAAGCTACGGTTCCGCAGGGAACTTCGAGAATTCGATCGTTCCCCGAAGCCCCCGTGCAGTTGTTGGGTTTACCCCGTTTTCCGTCTTCAGCTTTGAATCGATGGGCGTATTTAAAATCGAGGAGCGTTTGCAAGCGTTCTGTGGCGACGAGATACACTGACCCTCCGTGTCCACCATCTCCCCCAGCGGGGCCGCCTGCGGGAACGTATTTTTCACGGCGAAAGGCGACGATACCATCGCCACCTTTGCCACCTTCAACTTCAATTTCAGATCGATCGATAAATTGCATTTCTAGGCAGTAGGAAGCAGTAAGCAGTAAGCAGTGAGCAGTGAGCAGTAAGCAGTGAGCAGTGAGCAGTGAGCAGTTACCACTGTTCACTGTTGGCTGTTGACTGTCCACTGTAAAGGGGGACAAGGAGAAAACGGGTGCATCTCACTTTGGCGATCGCCACCCCTCCCATCCTCCCCTGGCTAAGGGGAGGTGCCGAAGGCGGAGGGGTCATTCTACGAAATTGAGATGCGCCCGAGAAAACAGCCTTTTCCCTCTCCCTTGTCTCCCCCTCACCTCTCCATTACAAATACGGTGTCACGTCTTCGTCGCAATCGTCGGCGAGATAGGATAAGGCCCGGAAACGCAAACCCACTAACTGCTCGTACAGGGGATTCAATTTGCACATGGCAGGAATGTGAACCACCTTTTTACCGAACAGCGTAATGTCTCGCTCGAAAGGACATTGAGACGGAATCATTCGACACAGAAACCGGGCGACTTTCGGATCGTGCATTTCCACGTTATCCAGCCAACCTCTCACCGGAGCGAGAACGTCGATTTTACCGCCTTTTGACACGTCTCCAGCGTCCCCAACCGCCAGCGAGGCAGACTCGCCGTTGTCTTCGAGGGTTTCGAGGGTGTGGCGCAGAGTGTCGAGAGCTTCCGGGCGAACGCCGAGCGCTTCACAAAAGTCTTGTAATACCTTATCTTCGGTAGTCGTGTAAACGCCGTCCGCGATCGCGACCATGACGGCCGTGCGGAGGAAATTTTCCGATACGTGCGGGTCGTTGTCAAATGCTTCAGCCAGTTCTTGGGGCGAGATAGGCTCGAGTTCAGCCGTTTGGGATTCGCCGTGCGTCAGTTCCGCAATCAATTGACGCTCGTTTTCATCGAAGTTACCATCCGCCCAAGCGACTGCCAGCAGTCCTCTCAACCAAGCTTGACTGCGTGCATCGGTTTGCGGAGATCGAGTCGTACTCGTCATAAACCTCACCTTCAATTGATACGTTTCCCAATTTACTGTTGCGTTCGCGGTTGTCTCGTGTCCCCACAAGAGTTGGCGTTGTTTCTCGTTTCGATTTTAACGAATACTGTCGGTCAGTTTTTACTCAAAGCTGGTGCGTTAAAGCTCGGTACGACGAATCCCAGTTCTATCCTCAGTTTTGTCGTCGGCGTACTGGCCACGCCGGAATTGTTATTCGGTTTAGCATTTTATGGATTCGGGGCGATGGCCTATATCCTACTCCTCACCCGCGTCAATCTCAGCGTTGCGGGCCCGGCGACTGCTTTAGCCTATGTCACCGCCGTTCTCATCGGTCATTTTGTCTTCAAAGAAAGCCTTCCCCTCGATCGACTTTTCGGAATCGCCCTCATCATCTGCGGTGTTCTCATCGTCGTCAGTCGCCGCTAGGTGCAAGCGTGAAGCGGTTAGACGCTGTACGTTCGAGTTTACAGCTCGAACTCCTCATTCGTCCAAAATGTTTGAGGCGCTGTCAGTTTTGGGGAATGACGATCGAATCCTCTCCATCAGTTGAAGGATCTCGACACTCTGGATTTCGCGTTCGTTCTCTCGAAGCTTCTTTGCACGAGTTTGGCATCAATTTCGATGCTCGAGGAACTGTTTCCGATGGCAGAGGAACGTTTCGACCGATTGAAACACACCCAGCCCGAACGAGCTTAAAGCTTGTAACTTTTCATGTATTCACATCTGCTACGAAGAGGAAATACCTTCGTTTTTTTGACACCGAGATCTATCTCTAGACTCGATTTATTTGGTTTTTCAATTTATAATGGAGCCTGGAATTCTTCGGCGATTTCCTTGGCTTCCTTTTTTATGACTGTAATTCTAATGAAACAATCGAGGTCGATTCAATGGTTTGGCCGCAAACCATCTTGGGTGAATTCATTTATCCAAGACTCAACTTTACATCCAAAGATTTAAGACGATCGAAAGTCGTCAATCTCAAATTGTAATTCTCATTATGAAAGTCGATCGAGCTACTCGAAAACCGCCAGAAAACGACTGGCGATTGTTTTTACGCCTCGCACCCTATGCTAAGCGCAACCAGCGGCTGTTATGGCTGGCATTTCTGTTACTGCTACCGCTATCGTTAGCGGGTTCCGTACAACCGATTCTCGTCGGACAGGCGATTTCTTTTATCCGTCAAGAACCAACGTATTTCTTCCTCGAGGGCAAAACCTTCTCCGAAGGAATTGCACTTCTCGTCGGGTTGCTGTTTTTAACGATCGTCGTTCGATCGATGCTCGATAGCGCGCAAGGGTTGCTCGTGCAGATCGTGGGACAGCGGATGACGATGCAGATTCGCAACGATCTGTTCGATCGTGTCACGTCTCTGTCGTCGAGTTTTTTCGATCGAACGCCCGTCGGTCGCCTCATCACTCGTCTGACGAGCGACGTGGACGCCCTCGGCGACGTCTTTTCAACCGGGGCGATCGGCATCGTGTCCGACTTAGCCTCGATCGTCGTCATCGTCTTCGTCATGTTCGGCGTTCAGTGGCAACTGGCCTTAATGTTAGTGGCGATGTTAGTTCCCGTGTCGGGGGTCGTGATTTACTTCCAACAGCAATTCCGCAAAGCCAACTACCGGGCCCGCGAAGAACTGTCACGTCTCAACTCGTCCCTGCAAGAAAACATCGTCGGCATCAGCATCGTGCAACTGTTCCGACGCGAACGCTACAATTGTGAAGTCTTTCGCAACATCAACCAGTCCTATATCGATGCTGTCGATCGAACGATTTTTCACGATTCCGCAGTGTCCGCAACCCTAGAATGGATTTCTCTCGTCGCCATCGCTGGGGTGTTGTGGCTGGGAGGATATCAGGTTTTGGGAGGAGAGATGAGCTTCGGACTTCTCGCCTCGTTTATTCTCTTCGCCCAACGTCTGTTCGACCCCCTGCGCCAGTTTGCTGAAAAATTCACCTCTCTCCAATCTGGATTTACCGCCGTCGAACGCATTCGCGATTTACTCGACGAACCCATCGAAATTCGCGACCCCGAAACGCAGGATGTCCCCTCGATTCAAGCCGGAAGCAGTGGCGAAATTCGCTTTGAGAACGTTTGCTTCGGCTACAAACCGGACGAATACGTCTTGAAAAACCTCGACTTTACGATTCGCCCCGGAGAAAAAGTTGCCCTCGTCGGGCCGACGGGTGCGGGTAAAAGTTCGATTATCCGGTTACTCTGTCGCCTTTACGAACCGCAGCAGGGGCGCATTCTCATCGATGGTATCGACATTCGCGAGTTGCGTCAGTCGGAACTGCGCCAACACATCGGCGTGATTTTACAAGATGGCTTCGTGTTTGCAGGCAACGTCAAAAGTAATATCACGTTAGGCGAACACTATCCTTTTGAAACGGTGAAACAGGCTGCCGAACAAACCAACGTTTCGCAGTTTATCGAACAGCTCCCGCAAGGGTACGATACCGAATTGCGGGAACGGGGAACGAACTTGTCCGGTGGTCAAAAACAACTGCTGGCGTTCGCACGAGTTGCGATTCGCGATCCGAAAATTATGGTGTTGGACGAAGCAACGGCGAACCTCGACGTGAAAACGGAGTCGTGGATTCAAGAAGCTCTCGAACACTTGTGGGAAAATCGCACTGCTATCGTCATCGCTCACCGCTTATCTACCATTCGCAACGTCGATCGAATTCTCGTTCTCAAACGGGGCGAACTGGCGGAATCGGGTTCTCACGAGGAACTGTTAGCTCAGAACGGACTGTACGCCAGTTTGTATAAGTTGCAATTGTTGGGAACTTAATCTCCGCTCCCTTTCGTAGAGTCGTTGCACGTCACGACTCTACAGAATTCGATGGCGAACGGCCGATTACTCGTGCCAGTGCCAAACTTTAATTGTTTTGTCCCAACTTCCCGAAACGATCGTTTGGCCGTTGGAACTGGCCGCGACCCCGTGAACGGCACCGATATGTCCGGACAGCGTCTGAGTGACGCGGCCGTCGCTGAGATTCCACACCTTTAAGGTTTTGTCGCTACTACCGCTTACGAGAAGGTTGCGTTTGGGGACGTAAGCGACCGCGTTGACGTCCCAGAGGTGACTGGTTAGGGTTTGAAGTTCCACGCCATTTTCGAGATCCCACAGTTTGATCGTGCGATCTTTGCTACCACTGGCCAGCTGTCGGCCGTCTGGGGAAATCGCGACGGCGAGGACTGAGTTGAGATGTCCCGATAACGTATGGACGAGCGAGCGATCTGGCACATTCCACAGGTGAATTTTGTTGTCGAGGCCGCCACTGGCCAGCCAACGTCCGTCTCGGGACAGGGCGATCGATTTAATCGAACCCGAACGGGCGGTAAGCGTCGCGCTGGCCTCAGTTTGTTTGGGTTCCCACAGTTGAATCGTGCGGTCTTTACTGCCACTGAGGAGAAACGCACCATCTTTAGCAAAGTCGAGGGAGGTTACACCCCGCAAGTGACTGCTTAAGGTCTCGACGAGCTGTCCGGTTGGTAAATTCCACAGCTTGACGGTGGCATCGTCGCTACCGCTGGCGAGAACCATGCCGTCGGGACTAATCGCCACGGCGTTGACGGGGCGGCGGTGTTGAGACAAGGTATGCTCGAGTTTGCCCGTGCTTAAGTTCCAAACGAGGACGGTGTTATCTAAACAACCTCCAGCAACCCAATGCTCGCCTTCGCTGATGGCCACGGAGGTCACGAGGGAGGTGGGTGCGGGTAAGGTGTAGGCACAGTACCAACCTCGGGTTTTCGGCAGAGGGGGGGCGTGAGAAATGGGAGCAACCGCCGCTTTCGGGGTCGTGGGTGACGTCGAGGCCAGGGGGCGAGTCGAGTGGCGGGGGGGCGGCGAGATCGATCGTCTCGGCTGGCTCGATGACGATGTGGGTTTGGCAGAACGCAACTCTTTTTCGGTTTCGGGCATCGGGTCGATGGTAGTCGGCGAGGTTGCGTTGACGGCTTTTTGGGGGGAACGGCGACGCATGGTCTGCCTCGACGACGGCGCTTTGACCTCTCTGACGATCTCGTCGACAGATTGGTAACGATCGACGACGCGCTCTTGAATCATTTTGTCGAGAATGCGGGCGAGTCGATCGCTGACGGAACGATGCTGTGTCATGAGGTATTCGCGCCAGCGCCATCCGTGTAAGGGGTCGAAGAGGGTGTCCGGACGACTCCCCGTTAGCAGTTGGATGCAAGTCACGCCCAAACTGTAAATATCGCTGGCGGGGTAGGCTTGACCGCTTCGCAGCTGTTCGAGGGGAGCATAGCCGACGGTGCCGACTTTCGTTCCCGGTACGGACATGGCATCGCGGGTCAGTTGCTTGGACACGCCGAAGTCGATGAGCATCAACCGTCCGTCTTTTTGACGGCGCAGGATGTTGACGGGGGTGATGTCGCGGTGGATGACGTGGTGTTGGTGAACGAAGCGCAGGACGGGAAGCAGTTGGGCGAGGACTTGTTTGATTTTGGATTCGCTAAAGGCTCCTTCTCGCTCCATTTCGTGCCAGAGGGTCTGGCCGTCGATATACTCTTGGACGAGGTACAGGCGCGACTCTTCTTCAAAAAAGGCGAACAGTGTCGGAATGTTGGGATGTTCGCCGAGTTTGGAAAGTTGGGTGGCTTCCTGGTAAAACAGCTCGATCGTTTTGTTATGGGTACTCGGCGTTGCCTCGCTTCCCGCCCCATCGGGTAAGAGTTGTTTGATGACGCAGAAGGTGTTGAGCCGGTCTTCGTCAATGGCGAGGTACGTGCGACCGAAACCGCCTTGGGCGAGGGGCTTGGTCGGACGATAGCGTCCTCGAAGTTTGAGGCGGGAACCACAACTGAGACAGTGGGTTGCGTCGTCGGGGTTACGGGTGTGCGAGCAGTTGGGGTTGAGGCAAAAGATCATGGTGACGCACGTGGCTGGGTCTATAGGTTATTGTCTCCGATTGCGAAGCCGATGTATCAGCACGACTCAGCAAACCGTTGCGCGAAAGGCCTTGGAAGGCGAATCGGTCGGATTGTCTTTCTTCTAGACAAACCGGAATCACACAGCTCTCTGGCGTTCGCGCACCCCTCTTAATTCGATCGAACGCCACTCGATCTTTGTCTCGATCGTTCTTTTTATCGCGATGCGATCGAACGTCTAGAGTTGAGGTCAACAATTGTTTGCTAAACTCTATCGGTCGGGAAATGTCACATTTTAACTGGGTTTGTTCGGCAATCGGCGATAGGTAGAATCGATCGAGATTGACTTTAATCTAGAAATCCTAAAATCTTAAATCGGTTCACTGTTTATTTTAACTAAACCATGGACGATCGAACAGGACAGGATAGGCCGGACAAGCTGGAAACATCGCTCCTCTTGGCTTTGGATTTTGATGGCGTTGTGTGTAACGGACTGGCGGAATATTTTCAAACGGCGTGGAAAGCGTATTGTCAGATCGTCGATCTCTCGCATCGAACACCACCGGACGATCTCGCCCCGAGTTTTTATCGCTTGCGCCCGGTTATTGAAACGGGTTGGGAAATGCCCGTTTTGCTTCACGCTCGGTTGCATGGAGTCGGTGAAGGAGAGATTTTGGAGAACTGGCACGATATTTGTCAGAAGTTCGTGCAACGGGAGGGTTGGAGTGCGGCTCGATTGGCGGAAGCGGTGGATGGGACGCGGGACTTGTGGATCGATCGAGATCTCGAGGGGTGGTTGACCCTGCACGAGTTTTATCCGGGGACGATCGATCGATTGCGTCGGTGGCAGTCGGACGGGATATCTTGGGTCGTGATTACGACGAAGGAAGGCCGTTTCGTTCGATCGTTGTTGCAACGCGAAGGCATTACATTATCGGAGGGTCAGTTGTTTGGCAAAGAGGTCAAACGCCCGAAACATCAAATCTTGAGAGAGTTGGGCGCTGCTCGACGACCGGTCGTGTTCGTCGAGGATCGCTTGAAAACGCTAGAGTCGGTCGCCAGTCAGCCGGATTTGACTTCGGTACGGCTCTATCTGGCGGATTGGGGCTATAACACGGAATCGATGCGACAGACGGCACGGGAGATCGATCGAATTCAACTGCTTTCTCTGCCACAGTTTTGCGAAGATTTAAGCAACTGGTCTTGAGTTTTGTTGCAAATCCCGCTTCTACTCTAGATTTCAGGTTTCAGAGAAGCTAATTTAAACAGTGGTGTGAGTGGCTTTTTTATGTTAAGTTTTTCGATCGACTGGGCGACGTTAGCGGATTTATCCCGCATTCACTGCATCGGCATCTGTGCGGCTTTGGTGCCGAGTAACCTGTTAGCGACACTGGCGACAATGGGACTCGCGGCAACGGAACGCCCGAAATCGCAAATTTGGATCTCTGCGGGAATTGCCAGTCTGTGTGCAGCGGCCATGGTGCTGCACGTATGGACGTGGTTTGCGGTGGGTGTGGTTCGCGTCCCGACGTTTGTTTTGTTGGCGTTGGCCAGTGTGTGTTTGGGACTCAACGCTGGGGCCGTTTTCCAACCTCAACTGTTCGTGAAAGTTTATGGTTGGGGTCGCACGTGGTGGATGTTGCGTTGGCGCGACTGTGGCAGTTGACGCGGTTTGCGATTGCCCCTCAAAATCAACGGTGAACTTTTCGAGATGCCGTTGATGTCCACTGTAAAGCCGTCTCCTGTTGCTGAAGTTCCCCACCGTTCGCTCTGGGAAGAAGCATGGCGACAGTTTCGCCGCGATCGAATGGCGGTCTTCGGTTCGATCGTGTTCGGGGTGGTGGTGGTGGGAACCCTTTTCGGTCCCATCCTGTACGATGTCCCCATCGACGAAATCGATTTCGCTCGATCGAGCGTTCCGCCATGTTGGCCGCATCCGTTTGGCACCAACGCTCTCGGACAAGATCAACTGGCTCGGATTTTGTGGGGCGGGCGCGTTTCGCTAGCAGTTGGCATGGCGGCCATGACGGTTTCGATCGGTTTGGGAACTCTCGTGGGTTCGATCGCGGGATTTTATGGAAAATGGGCGGACGGCCTGCTAATGCGATTGACGGATTTATTTCTGGCGTTGCCACAACTGCCCCTGTTGCTCCTGATTGTCTACCTGTTTCGCGAACCCCTCAAATCGATCGCCGGCCCGGAAACGGGCATTTTTATCCTCGTCGTCCTCATCATCGGTGGACTGAATTGGATGTCTGTGGCGCGGTTGGTGCGGGCGGAATTCTTAACGCTTCGGGAAACTAACTTTATCGCCGCCGCCCGTGCGCTCGGTGCAACTCCCCTACGTTTGATTTGGGTTCACCTATTACCGAACGTTCTCGGGCTGATTATCGTGGCGGCAACTTTGGCCGTTGGCCGCGCCATTCTCATCGAATCGACCTTGAGTTTTCTCGGCTTGGGCTTTCCTCCAGATGTTCCCACCTGGGGACGAATGCTGTTCGACGCGCAGAACTACCTCGAATCGGCTCCCCATATGGCGATTTTTCCAGGTTTGGCCATTTTTCTGACTGTCTTGAGCATTAATTTTATCGGCGATGGGTTGCGCGATGCCTTCGATCCGAAAACGCAACGCTGATTTTTCTCGATCGACAAACCCATTGACCAAAACCCATCGATCGAAACTCATTGACAAAATCTGCTAATTGTGATACGAGGCGGTTCGAGACACGAAAGCCTCGCAACTGCGAGTTTTTCCGCGAAAGATGGGTACGTTAAGTGTACGATCCATAGATTTCGTCAACCGTCTATGAGTACTGTCCTCGTTGTTGAAGATTCGAGAATGCAACGGGAGTGTATCACCCATCAACTGAAGTGGAGCGGACTCGATGCAATTCCCGCCTGTGACGGTGTCGAGGCGCTCGAACGAGTTGAAGAGTCCTGTCCCGATGTGGTGTTGATGGATTTGGTGATGCCGAATCTCGACGGGTATGCGGCGTGTCGCTTGTTGAAATCTAATCCACAAACTCATCACGTTCCCGTCATTATGGTAACGGGGAACTCGCAACCGATCGCGTTGTATTGGAGTCTCAAACACGCTGAAGCGTATATCAGTAAACCCTGGCATCCCCGAGATTTGCTGACGACGATCGATCGAACCATTGCGGACAATCACCCCGAAACCACCTCGCCCTCTGTGGAAGCGTGGACGGATTACGGTTGGTTGCTCTTCGAGCAAGGGCGACTGTACGAACGACGACGGGACGCGGCAACACGCTACGGTTTGAAAGTCATGCGGTTGTACGAATTCTCGATCGAGGCCTTCGAGAAAGCGTTAGAACTCAATCCGAGCAGTCGTTGGGCGACTCGATCTCGGGTAACGGCCGAGAAGGCTCGTCAGTCTTGGCAGGAAACCCTAGAAAGCGTTCGCCCCTGTCAGGCCTGCGATTACTACTACGGCCGCGACGGAATTCACTGTGCGCCCCATCCGCTAGGCGTTGACGACGGGACTTGCTCGGACTGGACGTTACCTGGTTAGGTTGAGGTCTCAACCTAACCTTTCAGGGTGTCGTCGATCGCCAGCTCCAAATTAGACCGAGGGTTGTTACATACGACGACCCTACAGAATTTTCGGAACCTTGAAAAATTCCCCTTCCTGTTCCGGTGCCACTTGCAGAATTTCATCCCGCTGGGGATAGTCTTCGCGTTTATCGGTTCGCATCACGTTCCGCATCTCAATCGCGTGTATCGTCGGCTGTACGTTATCCGTGTTGAGTTCTTGCAGTTGCTCGAAGTATTCGAGGATATCGTTCAATTGCTTGGAAAACGCTTCTTCTTCCGATTTCGTCAGTTCGAGACGGGCTAAGTGTGCGACTTTTTGAACTTCTTCTCGATCGAGTTTGGTCATGTCTTTATCCTTTAAAATCCGTCAGCAGAACGTCCAGTGGTTTTGAGCCAGTTTTGCACTTCGATGTAGTTATTCGGTGCTAAGTTAATCGCTTGTTTCCAAAACGTCGCCGCTTTGTCAAACCAACCTTCTGCTTCGTCCAGGTTGCCAGCATCTTTGGCCCGTTCGCCACGATAGTGATAAATAACGGCTACATTGTTAAAGGCTTGGGGCATCCGAGGATTGAGTTCGAGTGCCTCGAAGTATTTTTCTAAGGCTTTTTCGTGTTCGCCGTTGCTGGTGTGAATCAAGGCGATGTTATACAGGATATAGCCTCGATCGGTGGGGTCTTCCTCGAGTTTGAGGGCTTCGAGGTAGTTCTCCATGGCTTCAGCATATTCCCCGTCGGCTTGTGCAGACATTCCGTCGCGGTAGTATGCAAAGGCTTCTTTAGAAGATTGTTTGGTGGGAAGGAGCTTCAGGATGATGTCCGCCATCACCGTGAAGGTTTTATCGATAAAGTTATCGTTTCGCTGTGTCCGTGGCATGGTGGGGTTTTGCGTTTTTTAGGTTTTGCGGTTTTCTTAGAGTTCGCGGTTGTGATGGATTCGTTAATCTAGCTTAGTTCAGTTTACGTCGATCTGAGTTAGCACGAGGCACGACCCCTATCGTCCTCCCTCATCTCCTCCCCCTCATCTTCTCACCTTCCCCGGTGGCGCAAAATAAATTCAGCGATGGTCAAATCGATGGGGGTCGTAACCTTGAGGTTGGTTTCTTCGCCGGGAACGATTTTGACCGGTAAGCCACATTTCTCAAAGAGGGCTGCGTCGTCGGTGACTTCCCAACCTTCCCGAAGTCCTCGATCGTGGCATTGTTTGAGGCGTTCGACCTCAAAAGCCTGGGGGGTTTGGGCGGCCCAGAGATTACTTCGATCGGGCGTATCGCAAATCGTCATGGCCTCGTCTACAACTTTAATCGTATCTTTGACGGGGATGGCGGCGATGAGTCCGGCGCAGGTTTGGAGGGCTTCAGCGCATCGATCGAACAGTTCTGGAGTGGCCAAACACCTGGCCCCATCGTGGATTAACAGGTGGGTTGCGTCGTCGGGGAGAGCTTGTAAGCCGTTGTAAACGGATTGTTGGCGGGTGTCACCGCCTTGAATGAAGCGAACGGGTTTGGAAATCGAGAGTTGACTGAGGATGGCTTTGAAGTCGTCCCAGTCGTCGGGTTGGGAGAGCAAGCCAATCCATCGGACGTGTTTCGAGGCTTCGGCGGCTTCGAGAGTCCAAGCGATAATGGGTTTTTCGAGGAGGGGAAGGAGCAGTTTGTTTCGATCGCTCCCCATGCGACGACCCGAACCGGCCGCAGGTATGAGTAAGTGCATCGTCACTGATGTGTTGTCGGGATGTTTGGTCGGGCTGAACCTTTTGTATTGTGCGGGTTCGGCTTCCGGTTCGAGGCGGTCTTTATAAAACGTTACATCAAGACTCAGGTTTGAGAATTCCGGAATTTGGAAGAGTCCAGGGTTTTGGAGAGAAGCGGCGTCTACTTCAACCGTTGCGCGTTTCTTCCCGTAAATCTCGAACAGCTTTCAGGCTTAATCCCGTCGCTTCTGCGATCGACTCATCGTCGAGTCGATCGAGTAACTTTCAAGCGATCTCCGGTTTGACTTCTGTCCGACCGAGGTTGACGGCCCCCTGCTGGTCGTAGATAAACATTTCTCGACGCTCCAACGCCTCGAGTTCCTCGGGGGTTAAACTGGCTTGGTTGGCAATTTCAAAGGCATGATGGAGTTCGGGAACTTCGTCTAAGCTCGGCGGAATTGAGGTGAGCGATCGAGCAACTTTCATGAAGTAAATCCAAGATTGAAATCTAAATCGCAACACTTATTTCAGCTTTTGCTTGATAAATGTCAGGATTTGCGTAACTTGCTTCTTCAACATCGCAATTTCTTTTTCCATCGCATGAATTTTTGCCTGTAGTTCAGCGACATCTGCTCCACCCCCCGTAGCGGAAGCAGCGGCCGCAGCAGCAGCCGGAGCCGGGGCGGAGCGTGGCTTCTTGGCTTTCACCATTGCCGTTTTAATCGCGCCGATGAGTTGCTTTTGCTCGAACGGCTTTTCGATAAACTCAAAGAACTCGAACGGTTCAGAAATCTTCTCCGTCACTTCTTCTTTGCGCCCAGACATCACCACCAAGGGGATTTTTCGCAATTCCTCATGGGCTTGAATTTCTTGAAAGACTTCCCAGCCACTCTTTTTCGGAAGCAAGAAGTCTAACATGATCAAGCTGGGTTTTTCAGAGCGAATCTTTTTGAAACCGTCTTCGCCGTCCTTCGCTTCGACAATATCGAATTTACCCGGCGGCAACATACTTTTGACCGTCTTCTGGATGACACGACTGTCATCGATAACCAGGATTTTGTGACTTGCCACGATTGACTCCTTGAGAGGTGCGTGAATGGCCAGGCAGGTTTTGGGAGTTGCCGATCTAGTGTACCCCCATCTCCATACAGTTTATCAAGGCGATCGACGCGATCGATCCCATCGGGGGAGGTGAGGAGTTGAGGTGATGAGGGGGTGAGGTGATGGGGAGGTGAGGGGAGAGATACCGATTATCGATCGTCAATTGGTAGGGGGGTTACGTGTTTTCAGAGAAACGGCGTTCCGGTTCGCGGTTCAGCTTGAAGGTTCGGGTTGAGACCCCGAAATCGGGGTCTCGCTGTCGATCGATCGGTTTTGGGGCGTAAGACAGCTTGGCACAAGTTGACACTTGACACAGTTGTAAAACGATAGCTGTTTGGCAATGGCTCGTCTTCTGTCCGGTCAGAATTGAAGGATAAAGACGCTTGAGTTTAATCCGGGTCTCATCCGTGGTAAAGCGCTAATCAATCGTGCAGCGTTGAGAATTTCTGTGTCTCTCCCAAGCCGTCAGCTCACGTTGCAACGTCTCTGGGTTAGGGATGTGCCAGTTGAGACATTGACGAGCCACCGCACTCAGCTCGATTTCAGCCAGATTGAGCCAACTGCCATACTTGGAGGTGTAGTAGACCTCCTGCATGAATCTAAAAAGAGTATGCCAGTTGACTCGTTCGAGCGGGAGAAGGGGATAAAGCTAGAACAACAGCATCGGAGGAAACCCCGAGATGCGTGACTCAGACTTAGACAAACTATCAGACGGCGAGTTCAAACGCTGGTGTGGCGTAAGCCGTTCTACCTTTACTCAGATGTTGGAAATTCTATCGCCTCGCCTAGAACGTGGAGGTCGGTGAGGGGAATAGAATAAATTGAGCGTGGAAAACCAACGGCTAATAGCCCTGGAGTACTGGCGAGAGTATCGCACTCAGTTCCACATTGGGGTCAGTTGGGAGCTGCACGAAACCACAGTGGATCGGATTATTAACAAAGTGGAGAAGCTGCTGGTCAACTCAGGTCGCTTCAAGCTTCCGAGTCGCCGCCAGCTCTACCAACCGGGACGGAAACACCAAGCAATGATGTTAGCAGAGAAGGAGACCCAGAGCGAAGAACCTGAATCCGGAAATCGAGATTTGAACGTCCTTGACGAGGCTGCATCGCCACAACTGTTAACAGACGCTCGACAAATTTACGGCCGGCCGCTGACTGAGAGTCCATAGAGCTGGCTCCAGCTTCAGAATTCGCACACAAGTGCGTGCAGTTTTGGCCAGGGGGGTTTTGTCCTGGGACGGGTCCACAAATCGGCCGCCTCGCTCAACTGGCGACGTAAACTTTGACGCCACTTTGACGCAGGCGAGTGACGGCGGACTCAAGTGAATTTCAGCCGTGAAACTATCTTACTTTCTCTGGCGATTGCTATAAAATCTTGTAGATCGGGCAAAATCGAGATCTGAAATGACCCCTCTCTGCCAAATCTCTTCATACTCTCGATCCCGATACTTCGATAAAATTTGGCTGGTTCGCCGTTTAGATAAAGAGATCGTTATGGAAGTACAGGCAGCAGTGGCATGGGAGGCGGGAAAGCCTCTGAGTATCGAAACCGTCCAACTCGAAGGGCCGAAAGCTGGAGAAGTGATGGTGGAAATCAAAGCAACGGGGGTCTGCCACACCGACGCTTACACGTTATCGGGTGCAGATCCCGAAGGCTTGTTTCCTGCAATTCTCGGCCATGAAGGTGCGGGCGAAGTGGTCGAAGTGGGGCCGGATGTCAAAAGCCTGAAACCTGGAGATCGCGTCATTCCCCTCTACACGCCTGAATGTCGCCAGTGCAAGTTCTGTCTCAGCGGTAAAACCAACCTCTGTCAAGCCATTCGCAGCACTCAGGGAAAAGGCGTGATGCCCGATGGAACGAGCCGTTTTTCCATGAACGGACAGAAAATTCACCATTACATGGGAACCTCCACCTTCGCTAACTTTACGGTGTTACCAGAAATTGCCGTGGCTAAAATCCGCGACGATGCACCGTTCGATAAAGTGTGTTTGATTGGCTGCGGCGTCACCACGGGAATTGGAGCCGTTATCAATACCGCCAAAGTCGAACCGGGTGCGAACGTCGTCGTCTTCGGACTCGGTGGAATTGGCTTAAACGTGATTCAAGGGGCGCGGATGGTAGGCGCTGATAAGATTATCGGCGTGGACATCAGCCCGGACAAGCGCGCGCTCGCCGAACAATTCGGGATGACGCACTTTGTCAATCCCAAGGAAGTAGACGATGTCGTGGCACACATTATCGAACTCACGGACGGCGGTGCCGACTACAGTTTCGAGTGCATCGGGAACGTGAAGGTAATGCGTCAAGCGTTAGAGTGTTGTCACAAAGGCTGGGGCGAATCGATCGTCATCGGCGTAGCGGGGGCGGGACAGGAAATTAGCACTCGTCCGTTCCAGTTGGTGACGGGGCGCGTCTGGCGGGGAACGGCGTTTGGTGGTGCGAAAGGCCGTCGCGACGTTCCGAAAATCGTAGATTGGTATATGGACGGCAAAATCGATATCGATAGTTTGGTGACGAATGTGGTGCCTTTGGAACGGATTAACGAAGCGTTCGATTTGATGCACGCCGGGAAAGCGATTCGGACAGTGGTGACGTTTCCGTAGCGTTCCCATCTCGGTGAGTTATGGTGAAAAGTTCCCCACGATCGATTCTTCCCAGTGTCTTTCACCGCCGTAACTCACTCGATCGAAAAACCCTATTGATTAACGTTATGTCTCTGACGCTCAGAAGCCAAAGTCGCTGTTTCGGCGGAACGACGCAGTTTTACAGCCACAACTCAGAAACCTGTCGCGCCGAAATGCGATTTTCGGTATATCTGCCACCCCAGGCGGAAACGCAACGAGTTCCAGTTCTCTACTGGCTGTCGGGGTTGACCTGTACTGAGGAAAACTTTATCACCAAGGCGGGAGCGCAACGGTTTGCAGCGGAATACGGTTTGATATTAGTCGCACCGGATACTAGCCCTCGGAATTTGGGGCTACCGGGTGAGGAAGAAAGCTGGGATTTCGGTTCGGGTGCCGGGTTTTACGTCGATGCAACGCAAGAACCGTGGAAAGCCCACTATCAAATGTATAGCTACGTGACGGAGGAACTTCCGGCGTTGGTGGCAGCGTCGTTTCCTGCGGATGTGGCACGCCAAAGCGTATTCGGACATTCGATGGGCGGACATGGGGCGCTAGTGTGTGCGCTTCGCAATCCGTCGCAGTATCAGTCAGTCTCGGCATTTGCGCCAATTGCAGCGCCGACGCGCTGTCCTTGGGGAGAAAAAGCCTTTCGCGGCTATTTGGGCGAGAATCGAGAAGATTGGAGCGCTTACGATGCCAGCGAGTTGGTGGCGGCGTCGGGTTGGAACCGTCCGATTTTAATCGACCAAGGTGAGGCGGATTCGTTTTTGACTCAGGGGCAGTTATTGCCAGAGGTGTTTGAGGCAGCCTGTAAAGCAGCAGGCGTTGAGGTGACGTTGCGCTGTCAACCCGGGTACGACCACAGTTATTATTTCATGGCCACGTTTATGGAAGACCATATACGCCATCACGCGACAGCATTAGGGTGTTTGGCGAGATCGATCGAAAAACCGTAGAGCCTTTGAATCAAAAGACTCTACGGGAGAACGCAGTGATTTTCAACCGGATTTTAGATTATTCTTCCTCTGAAGGATTGGCTGACGATTGGATTTCCGTGTCCGCTTCAGCGTTTAATCCCGATACACGTTGTTCGGCGTTGGACATCACTTCGTCGAATCGATCGAGCAGTTCGCCCGGATAGCTTTCAAGCTCTTTCATCGATAGGGAAATACGATTCTTCCACTCGTCGATCTCCGTCACGATAACTTTGACCGATTGTCCCTGGTGAAACAAATCGTCGAGATTGGGAATCCGTGCTTTGCTGATTTGCTTGATATGCAGCAAGCCTGTCATACCCCCCAAATCGACGAAAACACCATAAGGCTTGAGGTTGGCGACCGTCCCGTCGACTAGTGCGCCTGGTAAAAGGCGACTCATGCGGGAAGCGCGTTCGGCGAGGCGATGAGAGAGAACGAGCTTGTTTCGATCTCGATCGACTTCGAGGATCGTCGTGACGAGAACTTGACCCACCAAAGAGTCGAGATCCTCCCGTTCGAGGAGATGCGATCGAGGGATAAATCCCCGCAAACCGCCCACATCCACGACGACACCGCCTCGATTGGTTCCGGTTACGCGCACCTCGATCGATTGGTTTTCGTCTTGTCGTTCCGCCATCTCGTCCCAAGCACGCTTGATTTCCATCTGGCGAATCGACAGTGTCACTTGTCCGTCAGCGTCTTGTCCGCGAATCACGAGAAACTCTCGCTCTTCGTTGAGGGGAAGTGCTTCTTCGAGGTTTGTTACTAACTGTGCAGAAACTTCTCGTAGGGGGATAAACGCGGGAGACTTGCCCCCGACATCGACATAGGCACCATTGGTTTCATACTCGAAAACCTTTCCGCGAACAATTTGTCCTTTATCAAAATTGTAATCTTGGCCTTCAAGAGCTTTGGCAAAATCTTCAGCAGAAAAAGGCGTGTTTGCCTCGCGATCGGGGCGGGATTGAGCAGTCATAGGTTTTGAATACAGCAGTCTGAAACTAGAGTGAGAAGGTCGATTCTTCTCACAATGGAAACATCCTTGGAGAAAGCGCTCCAAATTGAACGGTCTAATTTTGAAACCCTTGCCGTTAAGCAAATGCCCTGACGGAAGGTTCTTGTTTCAGTAATCGAACTCCCTTTGAAGTTGTTGTTAACAAAAAAGTTTGTCCCAATTTCCCGAAACAAGTTAACACTAAAGTGGGTGAACTGTCCGTATCTAAATTTTCAAACAAGAGAACGTTTTTTACCCTTGGTCGTGAGTTTTACGCCCCCCGTGTTGGGAACTTTTAGAGTCGGATTCTCCCTTGGCAAACAGCCCCATTTGAGCGGGTTCGGCTCGCTTGCAGGTCTTGCCAACCTACATTGTACAACTGACCCTCAGCGAAGATTTTTGCGTATCGATCGAATCGATCGGCTCAAGGGGATTCTGGGGGAGGGTTGGCGATCGTTTCCGTCTTTTCGGGGCGTTCTTGGGAATTCCATCGCTCGACGTGTCGATCGCAGGTGCGTTGGAGGCTGCCAAAAAATTCTCGAAGGATTTGTCCGGTCAACGATCGAGCGACCGCTGGCTCGATCTCGGCCAGCAACGCCCGAACGTCGGCTTCGAGCTTTTGTGCGGATTGTTCGATCGTGTCCGTCGCGATTTCTAAGTGTCGGTTCGCAACGTCTCGCGCCGCTTTTTCCCGCTCGATATAGGCATGAATCGACGGACTGACCGGTGGTGAAGGGGAGGGATCTGGGTTGACATCGAGTCCCGTTTTGCGAATGCTTCCCTCATCTGCGGGAAACGTGAAGGTCAGATCGAAATCGTCGTCTTCATCCGCCATGGGAAAATCCAAAAACGGTACGTCGGTACTGCTTCCGCTGTAAAACAATTCCATTTCCCGGTACAGCACCTGTGCGATCGCGTCGTATTCCGCCGGTCGATCGAGACACTTCGCCACGCCAAACAGACGCATTGCCAAATCCTCAGCCGTCGGACAAATCTCGAAGAGCGATCGCGCGAGGCTATCGAACTCCTGATGGTTGAGTTGGTTCCAATCCTGTGTTGTATAGCTGATTTGGCCGTGGATTGCGGAATGGACGAGCATTTTCGCTTGAGATAAGCTCGCTACCTGCGACAGCGTCAGTCGTAAATCGAACCAGCGATTTTCACTCGGGGAAATCTGGCACGCCAACTGTCTCGACGTTCCCGCATACAAGGGATAAAGTGCGCTGAGCGCGCGAACGGCTAAAGAAAAATACAACGATTTTTTGTTGATTCTCGCGACAACGCGCACCAGGCTCTCTCGCAATTGCCGACGTGACGGCATCGTTGCTCGAACCTGTCCTAAGAGTGTCAGCCAGTCTAAAGCATCGAGCTTTTTGGGATCGTTTTCCCAGCGATTCTGACACGTACACAACAGCAACTTTTTCAGACGATCGGACTCAGGATCGTTTTCCAACCGCGAGATCGCTAATGCAAACGGTTCGATTTCTTTCATAGCCGTTGGGAAAGCACCACAGATGGAGTCACCGCGAGCGCGAGCGAAAACCATGCGCTAGACTTGACTGTATCGATCTTACGACTCTAACGCGGTTTCGTCGTCTGCTGATTCAGCTTCTCGTTATCCTATGCCCAAGGTTTCCGCCTCAACCCTTGAAAGCTTACGCAAAACGCTTGCTGAAGATGCGACGCTCGATCTCAATTTCTTATTTCTCAGTGTTGCCGCCTGCCTCATCGCCACTTGCGGTTTACTCCTCGATAGTCCAGCAGTCATTATCGGTGCGATGATCGTCGCACCGCTGATGCTACCGTTGCGCGGCTTAGCATTGGGCGCTCTCGAAGGCGACATCGATCTATTTCAGCGCAGCGGATTGTGTATTTCGGCCGGAACAGTTGTAGCCGTTGGGCTGTCGCTGGCCATCGGCTCGATCGCGGATATTCCGGCGACAGAGTTTAACGGTGAAATTCTCTCGCGCACGCAACCGAACCTCGTCGATCTCGCGATCGCGTTGACTGCGGGTGCGGTCGGGGGATTTGCCAAAATTCGTCCGAAAATTAGCGATGCCTTAGCAGGAACAGCTGTTGCGGTAGCACTCATGCCGCCGTTGTGCGTGGTGGGATTGTCGCTGTCCCAAGGGAGTTGGGTGGCAGCCCGAGGTTCGTTTTTATTATATCTAACCAACTTACTCGGTATCGTTCTCGCCTGTATGGTGGTGTTTGTTTGGGGCGGATACTACGTCGAGAACAGTCGCATTACTCGGGCTTTTTCTTACACGCTTTTGTTAACGGCTCCCATCGTCGTGCCGCTTTCTATCAGTTTGGCGCAATTGCTACGTCAAGTTCAGCTGCAATCGACCCTTCGATCGATCCTCGTCAACCAAACGATTACGGTGGGTCAACAGGTGGAACTATTGGGAACGCGGGTCGAATGGCAACCGCGTCCCGTACACGTTTACTTGCAAGTGCGGGCGCGTCCGAGCGCTCCAGTGACCCCCAAGCAGGTGTTCGAGGTGGAAAAACTGGTCGAAGAGCGGTTGGGACAGCGATTTATTTTGGTCTTTCAGGTGGAAAATTTCGACGAGGTTCGATCGGAGAATTTGTTCGAGTTAACCGTTCCCATGCCGATCGAGCGACGAATGCAAGATCGAAAAGACTCGAACGATTGGGATAAGGTTAAAAAAGGCGAAGTGGCCCCCGAAACCCTCGAACCCTCCGATGGCGAACCGGCTTCTGAAGCACTGACGGGAGACGAAAACGAGCGAGAAACCCTCGAGATCCCCGAATTGAGCGAAGATTCGATCGAACCGACAGAACCCCTAGACGTGACGCCTTAAAAATCTTGCCAGTTCTCGGTGTTCCAATCCTCAGTATTCCAGTCCTCTTCCCAATACTCGTTTTCGGGTTCCTCTGTGCGAATCGTCCAGGTTCCCAGTCCCAACCGTTCTAACAACTGAGCGCAACGATCGAGGGTGTCGAGAGATACGTTTTCTCGCTCTTGCAACCACAGAACAGCTGCAGGTGTGTCTTGTTGCAGCGCCAAGACCAGTACGCCCCATACGACGGCGTCTTCGTCAGTGGGACGGACGCGCAGCGCCGCATCGATACGCCGCCAGAGTCGGTTCGTGTCTGCGGACAACATTTGCACGATTTCCGGCGCTCGATCGAAATGACCTTCTAGGGTTTCTAAGCCTTGCGTCCAGCGGCCGTCTAGCAGCGCCGCCAAGACCTTCTGACTGGGATTGGCCCAAGACGCTTCCGCTTGCGTGCGCGTGACATCGGCGTGAAAGGCGATGGTGTCGAGTTGCGCCTGAGCGTCGGCGGTCCACTGGGTGCCGCTCTCTTGACGGATCGATTCTAAAATTGTCCGAGCGGGCGACCACAAGCCACTGCGGGCTAACAACAGGGCGTTTTTATACGTGCGGCTGTCGAGGGCGGGTTCGGAGATCGAAATCGGTTCGAGTCGGACGGGATTGAGGAAGAAATTGTGCGGTTGCAGGCGGTACGCGGCAAAATCGGGTTCGAGTCCTACGGTTCGATCGACGACCAATTCAGCGATGCCCCCACCGGTCAATTCTTGCCAGTGGGGAAACTGTCCGGCGGGACTACTCCACTGCAACATCAGGCTCAAATGCGATCGATCCCGGTTGTAGCGAAAGATTTGTCCGTAAGTCAACGGCGTGTCTCCTTCGGAGCGCTCGCCGATGAGATTGAACCAAAGTCCATCTTGGGGGACGTTTTCGGTCAACCGTTGCAGGTGCGTTAACGGTAGCGAGCGCGTCGAACCCGGTGCGCTGGCGTTGGCATCGACGAGGGGAGCGATAACGAACGATTCGGCTGGGCCGCTAACGGATAGCTGTTTGACGAGATAGTACGTTGCCGACTCGCTCGTGTCGTTGGCTCCGTCGAGCTTCCGGTAAACGCGCAGTTCGACGATTTTACGACATTGAGGTTCGCAGGGGGTCGGACGCTCTTCCAGGACGGGGAGTAAGATTTCAGATCGACCCGGCGAGTTTGAAAGCTCGACGGGTTCTGCCGGAATGGCCTCCGACGCTCGAAGACTCGATCGAATTTCATCGAGGGTTTGCGGGCCGTTGGGGTCTTCGAGTGCGATCTGCGTCCAGTCGGGCAAGCGTTCCGACAACCAATTCAGACCGTCCGGATCGAGCGTGAGCTTCATCCCCAACCACACGCCGCCAGCAACGATACCCGAGGCGCTCGCCAAGGCGGTCGCGATCGTACCCTGGACGATAAAGCCCTGCCACAACGACTTGTCTGGAGGGCGGTTGTGTCGGATCGGTCTTCTTACAGTTTTTTGCTTCAAGGGTCGAGATCGATCGCGCCGTGACGCATCGCCAAGATACGGAGTACGGATAGGACGCCAAACAATTCCATCCTGCAAGTTACCCGATCGACAGGGAAAGTTTCAAGTCCACCCCAGAACGGGTTAAATCTTTCTGAGTTTCATCTTTCTGAGTTTCAAGCGGTCGATCGACGGTTTGAAGCGTTTGGGTTTCGAGGGGAATCGAGGCAACCCTAGGGGGTCTGAAGGCGACGCCGCGCAGCAAACGGGCGAGATCGACGCACCGTCGCCCATAACAACGATATGTTATCTTGATTAAGATAATTTGCAAATGTTAACAATTCCGTTGTTTTACTACCCATTCACCGATCCAACGCTTTACGCCACTCGATCGAAGCGCCAGGACGAGAAGCGATCTCGGTGGGGCATTCTTGCAGAACCGGCTTGGCAAGTTTTCGCGGCGGCGATGTTTCTCGTTTCCGTTCCCGTCTTTGCGGAAGCCCCCCTCGTTCGACACGTCCCATGGGTGAGTTTGCTGTTGACTTTGGGATGGGTTTGGCTCAGCGGCGTGTTACTCTCCCAGCGCAAAACCTGGCTGTGGGGCGATCTGTTGCTCGGATTCGCGGGGAGTTGGCTGGCGGGTTCGATTTACTGGGGTTGGTTGCGATGGGAACCGCTGTATCACCTTCCCGTTGAATTTATCGCGCTTCCCCTGCCCCTGTGGTGCATCAGTCGCCGACGTTTGCTCGTGGGGAGTTGGTTTGCCATCGGTTCGCTGTTCGGGACGGTCGTCACCGATGTATATTTTTATTTCGTCGATCTCATTCCCCAGTGGCGGCAATTGATGCAAGCCGATCCCGAACTGGCAATGCCGATTTTTCATACTGCTATTGCGAAGGTTCAGACCCCGTGGGGAATTTCTTGTGCTGTGGTCTTAGGCAGCATTTTATTTTTCGCCGGTATTTTGCCCCTCGGCACGGCCGGGCAGTCGCCGAACACATCCCTTCACCGCTGGGCGTTTTCAGGTGCTGTGCTGAGTACGATTTTCGTAGATACACTGTTTTGGTTCGCTGCCCTCGCAGCTTAATATGGGGATAGGGTGTATCGTGCCGGACGAATTGACCTTTTCGTCGTTCGGGTTAAGTTATTAGTAGGTCTCGAAATCTGTCGATCGAACGTCGTTCGGCCATCGTGCGAACGAACGCTCGAGGCCGAACGTGAGGATAGACGTAGACGTTGGTAGGTTCCACGCCTAGACAAGCGTGTCAGTCGCGTAATTGGCCTTCGATCGAACCCTGTCAACACCGTACTCGCTAAAATTCGACAAAATATTAGGATGTAGCTCTCCCTCTGTTCCGCCAACCTGTTTTAGAGAGTGTGCCTGTGGTGACTTGGAAATCTACCCCCCATCTCGTCCTGCGAACCGAAACTGGATCTCAATACTTTCCGCTGTCGGGAAATTCTTGTTGGACGATCGGTCGCAGCGAGGACAACCAGATGACATTACCCGATCGATGGATTTCCCGCGCTCACGCGATGCTCCAACAAACTGATTTAGGAGAGCTGTACTTAATCGATCTCGGGAGTCGTAACGGCACCTTTGTAAACGGCCGTCGGGTGAGCGTTCCCGTTCGCCTCAATAACGGCGATCGACTCACCCTCGGCCAAACTGAAATGGTCTTTTACTCTCCGACTAAAACTCGCACCGACACCGAAGATCCCGATACCGAGGATTCGGGAGCCACTGCGGTTTTATCGGTGCGACGCTTGATTTCAGTCATGGTGGTCGATATTCGAGATTTTACGGTTCTGACGCGCCAGCTCGACGAACGCATCCTCTCCGAAATTATCGGCACTTGGTTTCGACGGGCGGGTAATATCATTCGCGAGGCAGGAAGTTGGGTCGATAAGTATATTGGCGATGCGGTTATGGCGGTGTGGTTTCACACGGCTCAGGGGATCGCTCAAGAAGGCGTGAGTAAAGAGGAAGTCCTTCGTATTTGTCAGGCGTTGGGCGAACTCCACCACATGACGCGAGAACTCAGCGATCGATACCCGCTTCCGTTTCCCCTTCGCATCGGGGCGGGCGTCAATACGGGATACGCCATGGTCGGCAACACGGGAACGGGCGATCGCCCCGATTATACGGCGCTTGGCGATACGGTCAATGCGGCCTTCCGCTTGGAATCGTCGACGAAGGAACTCCAAAAAGATATCGCCCTCGGTGAGACGACCTATCACTACCTCAGCGCGCTCGAAGCGAGTCGCGAGGTCTTCGAGGAACATCGGGTTACACTCAAGGGCTACGATCGACCCACGCTCACTTATGCGGGAAATTTTGACGATCTCGATGCCTTCGTACGGGTCAGTTACCAAGAGATGGAAGTGTAAACGATCTCGGTTCGGCTTGCTCTCTCAAAAACAACACGGCTTCGTGCCTGCCCTGTCAGTGCTTTCCCGCTCTTCCTCCACAATTCTCTCAACTCCTTATCTCTCCATGACCAGCCGCTGAAACGCCCGCTGTCGCTTCAGATGAGAAGCGATCGAAAATGCTAATATTTCTTTAAAATAAGTCTCATATATCATCGAGAGAGGGATTGAAATGATGAAACGACTGGCTCGTCTGTTGGCAATTTTTTGTTTGTGCGTTGGCTTTTTGGGCTGGGTCGTGTTACCGCCCACAGCACTCGCTGCTGAAAACGCGAGGGTCGAAAATTCGTTTGATGCGAAGTTGAACACAGAGTTCGGTCAAAAAATCGATCTCAACAACACGAACCTTCGGGCATTTCGTAAGTATCGCGGGATGTATCCCACTCTGGCTAAGTTGGTGGTGGAACACGCACCGTATAACAAGGTTGAAGAAGTCTTCGACATTCCAGGCTTGAGCAAACGTCAAAAAGACATCCTACAAGCAAACTTCGATCGCTTTACGGTGTCACAACCCGAACCGTTCTTGATTGAAGGCGACGACCGTATCAACAACGGTATTTATTAAGGCCTGCGCCAACGCGAGAGCGGGATCGTCCCCCTCGCTCGGCAGACGAACGTTTAAAATTTGTAACGTCCCTTGTAAACTGAGTTGAAAGCGATTTGGCTTCAATCTTTCGCAAGGGACGATTTTTATTGTGAATTCACCTGCGTTTCCGGCTACACCAGCCTCGCTACCCGAAGAATTCGATGCGATCGTGGTGGGAACTGGAGCGGCAGGACTCTATGCAGCCCTGTGTTTACCCGACTTCCTCAACGTGGGCTTGCTGACGAAAGACGACTTTCCGCTCTCGGCGAGCGATTGGGCGCAGGGAGGAATTGCTGCGGCGATCTCCCCAGACGACTCGCCCAAGCTCCACGTTGAGGATACGCTCCAGGCGGGTGCGGGTTTGTGCGATCCGGTCGCCGTGCAATTTCTCGCCGAACGGGCCCCGGACTGCATTCGATCGTTGGTGGATTTGGGGGTGGCGTTCGATCGTCAAAACGACCGGAAACTCGCCCTCACGCTGGAAGCCGCCCACTCGCGCCGTCGCGTCCTCCACGCTGCCGATACCACGGGACGAGCGGTTGTCAGCACGCTGAGCCAACAGGTGGCACGACGTTCCAACATTACGCCGATCTCTCATGCGTTCGTTCTCGACCTGTGGCTCGATCGATGGGGAAATTCCTGCCAGGGGGTCTGCGTCCTCCATCGGGGTAAAATCCGTTGGATTCGGTCTAGGGCAGTGGTTTTGGCGACGGGGGGCGGCGGCCAGGTGTTCGCTCAAACGACGAATCCTTCTGTGAGTACGGGAGATGGGGTTGCTCTGGCTTGGCGGGCCGGTGCGATCGTCCGAGATTTGGAATTCGTGCAGTTTCATCCGACGGCGTTGACGAAACCCGGCGCACCGCGATTTCTCATCAGTGAAGCGGTTCGAGGTGAAGGCGCTCATCTGATCGACGATCGAGGCCGGCGTTTTACGTTCGATTACCATCCGAACGGCGAACTCGCCCCTCGCGATGTGGTCAGTCGTGCGATTTTTCTCTATTTGCAACAAACTGGGGTCGATCCGGCAGACAATCGTGTTTGGCTCGATTTTCGCCCGATCTCGCCCGAGCGCATTCGCCACCGTTTTCCCAATATCGTGCGCGTCTGTCGTCAGTGGGGCATCGATGTATTTTCCCAACCCGTTCCCGTCGCACCGGCTGCTCACTATTGGATGGGGGGCATCGTCACGGATTTACGGTGTCGCACGTCGATCGAAGGACTCTATGCGGTTGGCGAAACGGCCAGCACGGGAGTTCACGGCGCCAACCGACTCGCCAGCAATTCCCTGCTTGAATGTATTGTCTTCGGGGCTCAACTGGCTGAGATCGACTTGGTCTCTTTACCCGAACGAGATCCTCCCTCGCCACCCGAAACGTGGTCGGTGGACGACGCCACCGCCCAATCCACCCTCAATCGACTGCGGAAAGATTTACCGAGATCGATCTGGCAAAGCGCGGGGATTTGCCGGAATGCCTCAGCTTTGGCGGCAGCACTCGATCTCGTTCGTCAATGGAAAGTGGAGTTCGCTGCCTTGCAGGTATCGGAACGAGTTGCCAACTGTACGCCCGGCAGGTCGGTTGATTTAGCCTCTACCCTCGACCCGCCGCTGCTGTTGGCATGGGGAGAAACTCGCAATCTCCTCGATATTGCAGAACTGATCCTTCGCAGTGCAGCCTTTCGCACGGAAAGCCGTGGAGGACACTATCGAAGCGATTTTTCCGAGATCGACCCCCTCTGGCAAGTTCACACCTTAGCCCAATCCAGCCGCCTGTTGCGTTCTCCCATCTCCGACGAGACTTAACGCTCGCTGTAGCGAAAGTCACAGATAGCATAGCAGGCTCGTGATTCAATGCTATGTTGTTGAATTCAACGTTTTCTGAAGGATATTGGCAGAAAGATGACGTTTCCTTTCTATTCTTGCAACTCCCTCAAAACGACAAAATCGTTGGCTAGGGGCGACAGCGACTGCCACTTCCGGGTGAGGGAGGAGGGTCGCCACTGGGGGGAATGTTGGGGTCGTACTCAGAAATTTCCGGACTAGACAAGGCTGCACCAGACCCAGCGATCGAAGCCGATTGGGCGATCTCTGCCAAAAACGCCTGTGAGCTGATTGCCAGAAGTGCAACGCTGGTGAGTTTTAGGAACGTCTTCATCGATCGAATAGCTCCACAACCACGAACAACTCAGTTAGATGTTGTAGATCTTGAAAATTCAGTCTGGCAGATGGAACTTCTCCTCTACTATATCAGTATTTTCACGGACACGCCCTAGGTATTCCGGAAAGACGACTTAAATTGATAAATTTTGTAATGAATCTATAACAACAGTAAAAAATCTTTACCATCTAAAAAACAAATCGCCGGCAAATTTTAACAAAAATTAATATTTGACTCAATTCATATTTTCGATCGATGCGGGCAATCTTTAGAGGGGTTCCAAGCTATCGATCGAACACCAAGTGCGAACGATCTGTCCGCCGAGAAAAACGCCCAGCAGCGGTGTGTTCCGCGAACGAGAATATATCTCGCTCGCTTCTACGGTTCGAGGATTTTGCGGGTCGAATAACAATAACTCTGCTCGTTCGCCAACGGCAACGCCTGGGGGAGGTTGCTGCAAACATCGAGCGGGCCGGGTACTCGTGGCCTGCCAGAGATCCATCGGCGTCCAGTCTCCCGAAGCGACCAAACGATGCCACAACATGGCAAACGAATATTGTAACCCAATAACGCCTGCGGGGGCTTCCGAAAAGGCCACTGTTTTTTCTTCGTAGGTATAGGGGGTATGATCGATCGCGATCGCGTCGATCGTTCCAGACTTCACTCCATCGACTAAGGCCGCTCGATCGAGTGGCGTTCCCAACGGCGGGTCGAGTCGCAAGTTTGGATCGTAGTTCTCCAAATCTGTCGTATCCCAGAGCAAGTGCGTCCAAGGAGTACTTGCTGTAACCGGAAGCAACTTCTCCTTCGCCGATCGAATCGCTTCCACCCCCCGAGCTGTTGACACCCGCATCACGTGAACGGGCGTGTTCGTTTCCGCCACGCACTCTAACAACGCTGCTAACGCCGAAGTTTCCGCCATCACGGGAATCCCCGGTAATCCCAAGCGCAGCGAATCGACGCCTTCTCGAGCAACGCCATCCCCCACCAAATCCGATCGCTTCGGATACAGGGCGATGGGCTTATCCCAGATCTGGGCGTATTCCAACACGCGCCGCATCAACACGCCATCGTCGATCGGCCGACCGTCCGTAAACCCGACCGCACCCGCCGCCACGAGATCCGCCAATTCCGCCATCTGCTTCCCGTCGAGGTTGCAAGTCAACCCTCCCCAGAAGCGACAGTGCGGCTTAGGGGAAACCGTCGTTCGCGCTCGATGGCGAACTTGAGCCAACCCAGCGGGTGTATCCAGGGGCGGAACCGTTTCCGGAAGCAGAGTCAAGCGCGTATAGCCGCCAGCGACGGCCGAACGCTGGAGGGATTCGAGGGTTTCGCGTTCTTCAAATCCCGGTTCTCCCGTGCGACTGTAGAGATCGACTAACCCCGGGCCGAGAATTAAGCCGCGACCGTCCGTGACCTTTACGCCTGACGGTATCTCTTCGAGACGATCGACCATGGCTGTAATTCGATCGTCGACGATCGACACGTCCATCACTCGATCGATACCCGACACCGGGTCGATAACGCGAACCTGTTGGAGGATTTCGCTCTTTTCAGTCATCAGTCACCAGTTATCCGTTACCAGTCATGAGTCACCCGTCATCCGTTATCTGTAAAAACAGGGTTCACCTGAGTCGTCAGTTCCCCAAATCCTCTGAAACCGGTGGATGACGGGTGACGAGTGGACGGTCTTACAACGCTCCGGCCGCCGTTCGATCGAATAACTCGCCGTTCTCATTTAAATGACGAGTCACGTTCGATGTTTGCAGCACCGGTTTACCATCCGGGCCGTTCGGATAATCGATGACGCTCACCGAACCGTTCCCTTGTTTGAAGTTCCAAAAATGCTCCGGCCCGAGGTCGAACAGGGACGAGAGAATCGCTTTGTTAATGGCATCGTGAGCGACCACGATTCCCGTTAGCGGTCGATCGCTGTCTGAGTAGGTTTTCACGATCGAAGCCCACGCCACTTTCGCGCGATCCCAGACCTGCTGTAAGTTTTCCCCTTCCGGCATTTGTACGATTTCCGGCTTCACCTTCCACTGTTCGAGGAGTTCGCCGTACTCTCCTTGAATTTCCGATTCCAACTTCCCTTCCCAGAGACCGTGGCCGATCTCCCGCAAGTTGTCTTCGGTGTTCAATTCAACACCCGGATGGTGCTCTAAAATCAATTCCGCCGTTTCCTTGGGTCGCAACATCGGACTCGTGACCGCAAAATCCAAATGCACCGATTTCAACAAATCCGCCACGCGCCGACCTTGGGCCCGTCCGTTTTCGTTCAGAGGAACGTCGATCTGACCTTGAAAGCGCGATTCTCGGTTCCACTGGGTTTCTCCGTGGCGCACCAGTAAAATTCGCGGACCTCGGTGGGGTTTGCGGGGTGTGGGAAACGGATCGTCGCTGAGATGGCCGATTTGGTTCATCGACTCCATCTGCACCGTATCGCCCAAATCTCCTGAAAAGCGCAGGATGGTAATACCACAGTTCGATTGTTGAACGCTTTGATAGTACTCGGGTGCGATGCCCAAAGCCGTACTAATCAAACAGCGGTTGATTCCGTTGTGAGCGACGACGGCGACTGTTTGTCCGGCGTGTTTCGAGAGGACAAACTCCCAAAACTGTTTGGCTTGTTCGTGAAGTGCCAACACGGGAAAATGTTCGCGAGTCCCGCCGTCCGCTGTTGGCACGACCATCTTAAAGTCTTGGGGACGGTCTTTCCACAATCGATAATCGCCAGGAAACGCTTGCATCACCTCCTCGCGACGGCGATCTTCCCAGAGGGGTAAATCGACTTCCCGCAATCGATCGGACAGTGTCGGGGAGAGCGTTCCATTGCTCGGAAGTGTTTCGCAAAGAATCTGTGCCGTTTGCGCTGCACGTTGCAGAGGGCTGCAGTAGACGGCATCGAACGGAATTCCATTGAGGGCGCGTGCCACCTGACGGGCGGTTTCTCGTCCGACTTCTGTTAAGACGGATCGATCGCAACGCCCTTGAATGCGTCCTTCAACGTTATATGTACTTTGCCCGTGACGGATGACGATGACAGTAGTAGCCAGGGTTCTTTCCTCCAGTCAGTGACTCGCGTTGCTCGTTGAGATCGAGTTCGATTGTACCCCGTCTCGGGAACGGGAACGTTGGGGTTGCGAGTAGAGACGTTGAATCTCGCATCTCTGACTGAGAAGGTAGGGTTGAGTGCGTCAGGGTGGTTTTCACGGGCGAGAGGTCAGTGCAACGTGGCCGGAAACTGTTTTGGGAACATGCCGAGGATTGCGGAGCGAACGTTAAAAGATTGCTTTTTCTAAAAACTTCCCTCAAAAAGCAAGGGTGGAGTTCTCCTCCACCCCAACTCGATACCGCGTACTGAAAATCCCGCGAAGCGGGAAATGCTAAGGGAACGCTTTTAGGCTTAGTACGTTTCCACGTGCCAGCGGTGTTCTTTCTTCAGCAGCTTTTGGTAATCAGCCCAGTTGATATCCTGTTTCGAGGCAGCAGCAGACATTCCTTCGTCAATACCGCCTTCCATGCCTTTCAAACCGCAAATATAAGCGTGCGTGTTCGGCTGTTGAACCAACTTCCACACCTCGTCGGCATTTTCTTGAATGCGGTGTTGTAAGTACATTTTGCCACCTTCAGCGTTTTGCTGCTCGCGGCTGATGGCGTAAGTGAGACGGAAGTTGTCGGGGAACTGCGCTTGCAGTTCTTCGAGTTCTTCTTTATACAGGACGTTGGCCGTGTAAGGAATTCCGAAGAACAGCCATGCAAACCCTTTGAATTTGTAATCTTCGTGTTGTTCTTTGAACATCCGCCACAGGAAGGCACGGAACGGAGCAATACCGGTACCCGTTGCCATCATGATGATATTGGCGTGTTCGTCTTCAGGGAGTAACATTTCTTTGCCAACCGGCCCGGTAATCGCAACGTCGTCACCGGCATTGAGTTCGCACAGGTAGCGAGAGCAAACACCGTACACAGTTTCGCCCGTGTCAGGGTTTTTGTACTCGAGTTCGCGCACGCACAGCGAGATCGTTTGGTCGTCGTTGTCGTCTCCGTGTCGGGTCGAAGCGATCGAATAGAGGCGGAGTTTATGAGGTTTGCCTTTATCGTCTTCTCCGGGGGGGATAATTCCGATGCTTTGTCCTTCGAGATAGCGCAAGTCGCCCCCCGACAGGTCGAATTTAAGATGACGGACGCGGCCAGTACCGCCTTCGCGCACTAATTCTTCGTTACTGAGGCATTTGCCGATAAAGGGGTTTTTCGGACGGTAAAGATTAACGGGAATACTTGATTTGGCCGCTTTGGGCTTCGCTTGAGTCATGGGTTTGCTCGCTCGATCGGTCTGCAGTTCGTTTGCAGAGGCGGCTTGGCTACTTCCATCTCCCCCGTTTAGCGGTCGGATGCTGACGATTTTTCCCCCGAGGCGCGTGATGCGCTTCATTTCTGCGTTCATCCGGTTGTACGGAACGGTGACGGTCATGCGGCCGCTCTTCCGGATGGGCGAACTCATCGCATCTTGATTTTGACCTAAGCCTTCGACTTCGTAAACGAAGAGGCGATTCCCAGCAACGGTGCTGTTCGCACCAGAGGCGTTTGGATTGTACATGAGTGAATGTTGTTATCAGAACCCTAGTTAACGTTGGCTGCTCCCTATCCAGGCCGATCCAGCAGTTTGAAGGCGTTTTCCAAACTGCTCGACGGTCGTCGATCGATTCGATCGCAGCTACAATCCTTTATTCTAAAGGGGTTCGATGGAATAACCAAACTAGCCTCCGCGAATACCTTAGTCGATCGATTTTCAAGCGACTGTCGCACAGATATCATTTTGCAATTTTTTTAAGTTTTTTTAAGTTAAAATTAACCGCGTTCGGGGTGTTATCAGCCCCGTACTCCTCAAAGAAACAATGAGTTTAGGCGATCGAACGTGTTGGAAGACTGGCTGACTCCGAGTCATTTCGTCATGTTAGGGATGCTTTTCGTGTTTGCACTCGTTCACAGCGGATTGGCTGCGTTGCGTCCGTGGGGCGAGTCGAAAATCGGAGCGCGTCCCTACCGAGTTTTGTTTGCCGTGGCGAGCATTCCCCTCGCCGTCGGACTCGTGGCGTATTTCGTCGCTCACCGCTACGACGGGATGCAACTGTGGATGGTACAAGGGATATCGGGGATCGAGCCGTTGGTCTGGGGACTATCTTTTGTCTCGTTTCTCTTTCTATACCCGGCGACGTTTAATTTAGGAGAAATCGCAGCGATTGCTAAACCCGAAGTTCATTTATACGAAACCGGTATCATCCGAATCTGTCGTCATCCCCAGATGGTCGGACAGGTCATTTGGTGTATTGCACATACCCTTTGGATCGGGACGAGTTTTACGCTAGTTACGTCGCTCGGATTGATCGCACACCATCTCTTTGCTGTGTGGCACGGCGATCGACGACTGGCTGCTCGTTTTGGCAAATCTTTTGAAACGCTGAGATCCCGCACCTCGATCGTGCCGTTCCTGGCAATTGTTCGAGGACAACAAACCTTAAACTGGCAAGAGTTTGTCCGTCCTGCCTACCTAGGCGTGGTGATTTTCGTTCTCGGATTTTGGTTCGCTCATCCTTGGCTGATCCGTGTTACGGGGAACATACCCTGGTAGCATGATCCCAGAACGATAAAAGAAGTTAATAGATCCCTAAATTATGTCGTTGTCTATCAGCGAACAACGTTTCAAGAAGGACGTTTTAGAAGCCGGCGTTCCCGTTCTGGTTAACTTCTGGGCCCCTTGGTGTGGGGTTTGCCACTTGATTCATCCGATGCTGAACCAATTTCACGCACAGTTCGGAGATCGCGTCAGATTAGTCGATATTAACGCTGACGAGAGCTTAAAGCTCGCCAGCACTTATCGACTGACGACGTTGCCCACTTTACTGCTGTTTGACGGCTACCAGGTCGTCGAACGGATTGAAGGGTTCCACGGACGCGATACCTTGCGGAACGCCCTATCCGAGATCGCTCAACGCTATCATCGCGATCGAACGATCGCTGTTTCCTCTCCCTAGAAACCGTCGAGATCGATCGCGGTCGTTTTACACCGCGATTCTTGTCCCGCGCGATCGAACCGCCGGGATTTTTTATCGGCTGAGAAAACGTCTGAAAAGATAAAAGCAAAATTATAGCGACTTCGATCGATAAATTTTACGGCTAGGTATATGCAACAATAAAAACGTCCTTGCCTCATTAATGTGAAGAAATATAAAGTAGGCGTTTGCGATGGAACCAATATACCAATACGCCTGGTTAATTCCAGTGCTACCTCTTGTCGGCGCGACGCTCGTCGGCTTGGGGTTAATTTCCTATAACCGAGCCACCAATCGCTTGCGACAGTGGAATGCCGTTGTCATTCTCACTTTGCTCGGCGCGTCGACCGTCATGTCGTTCGCCTTACTGTGGAGTCAAATTCAAGGTCACGCTCCCGTGACCCAAACCATTGACTGGGCAGCAGCGGGAGACTTCCACCTCAGCATGGGCTACGTCATCGACCCGCTCACCTCGGTCATGTTGGCGATCGTTACCACTGTTGCCTTTTTGGTGATGCTGTACACCGACGGCTACATGGCGCACGATCCCGGCTACGTGAGGTTTTACGCCTATTTGAGCTTGTTTAGCTCTTCCATGCTCGGTCTCGTCATCAGTCCCAACCTCGTCCAAATCTACATTTTCTGGGAATTGGTCGGGATGTGTTCCTATCTACTCATCGGGTTCTGGTACGATCGCCCCTCCGCCGCCGATGCCTGCCAAAAAGCCTTCATCACCAACCGCGTCGGTGACTTCGGGCTACTCCTCGGTATCCTAGGACTCTACTGGGCAACTGGAAGCTTCGACTTCGTCACCATCGGCGAACGTCTCGAAAGCCTCATCTCCAGCGGTGCCCTGAGCAGTATCCTTGCTGTTCTCTTCGGCGTACTCGTTTTCCTCGGTCCAGTCGCGAAATCCGCTCAATTTCCGCTTCACGTCTGGCTGCCCGACGCAATGGAAGGCCCGACCCCGATTTCCGCTCTCATTCACGCCGCTACGATGGTTGCAGCTGGCGTGTTCCTGATCGCACGGATGTTCCCGGTTTTCGAGCAAGTTCCTGCCGTACTCGACGTCATTGCTTGGACGGGTGCCTTTACCGCCTTCCTCGGAGCGAGTATTGCCATCACCCAAAACGACATCAAAAAAGGTCTCGCCTACTCCACCATCTCTCAATTGGGTTACATGGTCATGGCGATGGGGGTTGGTGCTTACAGTGCCGGACTGTTCCACCTCATGACCCACGCCTACTTCAAGGCCATGCTGTTCCTCGGTTCGGGTTCCGTCATCCACGGCATGGAAGCCGTTGTCGGACACGATCCCGATCTCGCCCAAGACATGAGACTCATGGGCGGACTGCGAAAATATATGCCCGTGACGGCTGGAACCTTCTTCGTTGGAACCCTGGCGATTTGTGGAATTCCCCCCTTCGCAGGCTTCTGGTCGAAAGACGAAATCCTCAGCGCCGCCTTCTCCGCCAACCCCGCGCTGTGGGCTGTTGGCTGGCTGACCGCCGGGATTACCGCTTTCTATATGTTCCGGATGTACTTTTCCACCTTTGAAGGGGAATTCCGGGGCAACGACACGAACCTTCGCAAACAGCTTTCTAGTGCCGTGGCATTCGGCCCCGGTGCAATGGACGTGCGCGAACTCGATTCCGAAGCTGAAAGCCACGATAGCCACAGTCACGGCCACAGCGATAGCCCTCACGAATCCCCTTGGACGATGACGCTGCCCCTCGTGGTGTTAGCGGTTCCCTCAACCCTGATCGGCTTTTTGGGAATGCCGTTTTCCAACTACTTTGAATCCTTCATTCACGCCCCCGGCGAAATCGTTCCCACCTTGGCAGAAATGGCCGAAGAATTCGAGTTGGGCGAATTTGCGATTATGGCAGGGAACTCCGTCGGAATCGCCCTCATCGGCATTACCCTCGCTTCCTTCATGTACCTGCGGGGTAAAATTGACCCGGCAGCAATTGCCGACAAAATCAAACCGCTCTATCAGCTCTCGCTCAACAAGTGGTACTTCGACAACCTTTATGACGTTCTCTTCGTCAAAGGCAGTCGTCGCCTCGCGCGCCAAGTGATGGAAGTTGACTATCGTATTGTCGATGGTGCCGTGAACCTGACGGGACTCGCTACGCTACTGAGTGGAGAAGGTCTGAAATACTTCGAGACCGGTCGCGCTCAATTCTACGCCCTGACCATTTTTGCGGCAGTTCTAGGTATCGTCATCTTCTTCGGCGTCACCTAATTCGGCACAATTCGTTCGCGTAGTGGAACGGAGTTCTTTCGGTAATGGGTAATGGGTAATGGGTCCTAGAACGTCAGTTATAGGTACGGGTTAACAGGCGCGATCGAGCCCCTCACGCAACAAAGACCAAATTACCGATTACCAATTACCAATTACCAATTACTCAAGACAACCTATGGATTTTCCTTGGCTGACTACAATTATTTTGTTTCCCATCGTTGCCGCTTTGTTCGTGCCGTTCGTGCCGGATAAAGACGGGCGGACAGTGCGTTGGTATTCCCTCGTTATCGGACTGATCGATTTTTGCCTCATTGTTTATGCGTTCTACACGCAATACGACCTGAACGACCCAGGGTTGCAACTGGTCGAACGTTATTCCTGGATTCCCCAAATTAACCTGAATTGGTCGGTCGGGGCAGATGGGTTGTCGATGCCCCTGATTATTTTGACGGGCTTCATCACCACCCTGGCGATTCTCGCCGCCTGGCCGGTTTCGTTTAAACCGAAACTGTTTCATTTTTTGATGTTGGCGATGTACGGCGGACAAATTGCCGTGTTTGCCGTTCAAGATCTGTTGGTGTTTTTCCTCGCTTGGGAACTGGAACTCATTCCGGTTTATCTAATTTTGGCCATCTGGGGTGGAAAAAAACGCCAGTACGCTGCCACGAAGTTCATTCTCTATACGGCGGGAGGATCGCTGTTCATTTTGGTCGCCGCCCTCACGATGGCTTTCTACGGCGATTCGGTGACGTTCGATATGCAGGAGATCGCCCTGAAAGATTACGGGTTGGCCCTGCAATTGTGGCTGTATGCGGCGTTCCTCATCGCTTACGGGGTCAAACTGCCGATTTTCCCCCTCCACACTTGGCTTCCCGACGCGCATGGTGAAGCAACGGCACCGGCTCATATGTTGCTGGCCGGTATTCTGCTGAAGATGGGGGGATATGCCCTGATTCGCATGAACGCCGGAATGTTGCCAGACGCGCACGCGGTATTTGCCCCAGCGTTGGTGATTTTGGGGGTCGTGAATATTATCTATGCGGCGTTAACGTCGTTTGCCCAACGGAACTTGAAACGAAAGATCGCCTATTCGTCGATTTCTCACATGGGATTCGTCCTCATCGGGATCGCGTCGTACACCGATCTCGGTTTGAGTGGGGCGGTGTTGCAAATGGTGTCTCACGGCCTCATTGGGGCGAGTTTGTTCTTCTTGGTCGGCTGTACTTACGATCGAACTCATACGTTGATGCTCGATGAAATGGGTGGAGTCGGACAGAAGATGAAGAAGGTCTTCGCCATGTGGACGACTTGTTCTCTGGCCTCTCTCGCGTTACCGGGGATGAGTGGCTTTATCGCCGAGTTGATGGTGTTTGTCGGCTTTGCCACGAGTGACGCTTACAGTTTGACGTTCCGCATTGTTGTCGTTTTCCTCGCAGCGGTAGGCGTGATTCTAACGCCGATTTACCTGTTGTCGATGCTGCGGGAAATTCTCTACGGTCCGGAAAACAAGGAACTCGTAGAACACGAAGTTCTCGTGGACGCGGAACCTCGCGAAGTCTTTATTATCGGCTCGCTGTTGGTGCCGATTATTGGAATCGGGCTGTATCCGAAGATTTTGACGCAAATGTACGATGCGACGACGGTAGAGCTGACGGCGAGATTGCGCGATGCTGTCCCGACGCTTGCGCCGGATAGCAAAGTGGCCGTGCAGCCGTTGCCATTCCAGATTAAAACGGCTCCGTCGATCGATTAATCGTTTGCTCTTTCAGCAATTTGATTCGATGGCTAACCTCGGTTTTTGACAACCGAGGTTTTTTGTTGTGAATACCTGAGAAAAAATGGTTCTCTTGGAATTGCGGTGGTATTAGGTTTTGGCGTCTCATAAGTTCTGCTTGTAAACCTAAGTCCAGCCGACCTAAAACAATTCTCGATCGAGTTATTTTTGTAATGATTAGTAACAAAAAATGGCAATTGCCGTAAAAATGGCTGGTTTTGAGCGAGAGAACTATAGAATCTCTCAGTTGACCTTAAAACCAATGGCTCCAATAGAACACGCTCCATTGAGACTGATGCCTCAACTCAGTTGTTGGCTGAACGAGTCGACGATCTCCCCCGATCGTCAACTCCCCTCACTCTGGCGTTTGACTTTCCCCGTCAACCCATTACAGTTTCGGAAGCAAGCTCGCTTGTGTGCAGAATTGAGTAAACAACTCTCGTTCGAGAACGATCGTGAAATTTCCCTATTTTTGGGGATTATGCCCGCCATCGTACCCAACGAAATGGATTTGTGGGTTAGAATTTGTTCTCAGAATAGCACTTCATTCCTTCCCAGCAATCTAAAGCTCATGATTCTCGACGCAGATCGAGAGGTGGTCATGCAAGCCACCACTCGCGAAACCCACAGACTTCAACTGGAGTTTAGTGGAGAAATTGGTGAAATATTTGGAATTCAATTAGAATTTCAAAACTTTAAATTTTCCGAACAGTTTCAAATCTGAGCTAAGTACTGCCGATCGATTGTCAAGGGGAAGCATCATGATCAAACACGTTGTCCTCAAGATTGAAGGCCATGTCGAACAGCAAGACTGTCGAGTAACGCTCGAAATTGGTATCGACAATCAGCGCCCCCATATTGAAAAAATTGCATATTTACCGGCAAACCCCGATCTCGCTCGAGCGATTCAAGAGCATTGGCAAGATAAATATCGTCAAGCGGGCTCTCCTTGTTCCCGTAAACAGAATTCTCAGTATTCTCGAGATTTAAACTCAATCCGAGGATTGTTAAAATACGGGATTGATTATCGAATTAAAGTTAAAAGGATACTTCATGACGGACAAATTAAGCGGCTAAAAGAATGCCAGGAATCGGCCGATGTTGTCGAGAAAAAGTTTCAGGAATGGATCGGTTCTCCTAGTTTTCAAGGCTTGGAACTTTGTTTGCGAGAAGAAGTAAGCCAGGAAGACGATATTTATATTACGCTTCGGACGGACGATCGAGATATTCAAAAGTTACCGTGGCATCTCTGGAAATTTTACCAACGCTATCAGAGATCGGAAATTTCGTTGAGTCCGTTGGTGGCGGCTCGATCGAACGGAAGTCAGCGAGTACCCTATCCTAAAGTTAGAATTTTAGCAATTCTCGGACACCAAGATGGTATTGATGTTAACAAAGATCGAGAGTTTCTAGAGAATTTACCGAACGCTGAAGTGACGTTTTTACCAGAACCCAAACGCCAAGAAATCAACGATAAACTTTGGGAACAAGCCTGGGATATTATCTTTTTTGCGGGACACAGCGAGACGGAAGGAGAAACGGGTAAAATTTACATCAATCCCGATGAAAGTTTAGAAATTAAAGACCTTTGGTATGGGTTAAGGAAAGCGGTCGATCGCGGGCTGAAGCTGGCGATTTTTAACTCCTGTGATGGTTTGGGTTTGGCGCAAAAAATTGACGATTGGCAAATTCCGATTGCGATTGTAATGCGGGAGTTGGTTCCCGATCGAGTCGCTCAGGAGTTTTTGAAATTTTTTCTCGATCGATTTGTGCAAGGGGTTCCGTTTCATTTGGCGGTTCGGGAAGCGAGGGAGCAATTGCAGGGTTTAGAAGGGGAGTTTCCCTGTGCGAGTTGGCTTCCAGTGATTTGTCAACATCCGACGGAATCGCTGTTAAACTGGGAGGATTTTTATCAGGCTGAAGATTCGACATCGACATCCGAGAGTGCTTTTTCAAGCGTTGAAAGTGATATTGTTTGTGACGAGAAAAATGAAGGCAAAAAGAAATCCGTGTTACCGCTATGGAAGCCTTCTTTTTACAATAGGTTGGTTTTATCGATTTTTGCGATCCTGCTCGTAGGATTCAATGAAATTATCAGTCCTAGATTGTCGTTATTTTTTAACAAAAAAGGTATTTTTTATGTCAACGAACTTTACCGAAAAAATGATGAGATCGATCGAAGTCTTTATTGGCGAAAAGCTAAATTCTATATCAATCTTGCATTTATTCTAGACAGCAAAAATCCAAAAATTAATAACAACCTGGGATATATCTACGAAGACATGACAAACCTTGACAAAGCCAAGTATCTTTACGAACTTGCTCTGAAGTCAGGAAATTCTTCTAGCTGCAATAGTTTGGGGCGTTTGTCTATTATAGATGGCAGCTATGAACGAGCTGCTAAGATACTTATACATTGTCACAATCTCGTCAAAACAGAAGAAAAAAGGTTTCGTGTTTTAAAAAATCAAGGATGGCTTGAATACGAGCGTCAAAATTACCTGCAAGCCATCGATTTTTTGACCCGAGCGATAGATATTGCACCTGAAAACTATGAAGGATATTGTTTACTTTCACTGGCACAAGATAAACTCAATAAAACAGATTTAGCGATTCCAAATGCCTCAAAATGTATTGAGTTTAGTCAAGATAAATATGCTTTGCGATCCGAAGAACAACAATGGCGACAGCAAAATCTAGAAATTTTGGAGAAGACCCAGAAAAAATGACAATGCAACTGTTTAAACTCTCGTTTTTGCAGCTTTTATCTGCACTGAGCGGATCGATTCTCTTGTTAACATTCAAGCTTCCCTTGCAAATGGGAACACATCCTCTCATCGCAGCAGAGCTACCTTTAGAGATCGGCAAAATCAACCCACTGACCAAGGAAGAAATACCACCTTGCAACGAGGAAGATGGTTGCGATCGACCCGTTCTCGATCGATCGATCCCGCATCTCATTTCACCCCGAGCCACTTTGGTAACGGTATCGGCAACAGATAACCTAATCTTGTGGTGGTCTGCGGTGGAAGTTCCCAACTATACGCCCAACTATACCGTCCGCATTCGAGGACTTGACGGGACGAATTGGGAACGCGACGTTCGAGATACGGTGACAGTTTACAACGGAGAGCCGTTACAACCGGGAGGACGATATATTATCAGCGTAGACGCTCACAATGGCGAACAACCGGCCGAGTCGATTTTTCAAGTGATGACGGTTGAAGAAGAAGCCGAGATCGATCGTCAAATTGCCGAACTCGAAACTGCCAATTTAAGCGAAGTCGATCGACTGTTGGAAACGGCGAAAATTTACCGAGAAGCTGGAGCGTTTAGCGAAGCGATCGCCGTACTCAAAACCGCCATCGAGTTGTTTCCAGAAACCCCCAAACTCTACTGTGAAATTACGTCGATTTACCAAGAGCATTACAGCGAACTGATGGCGTTGGACTTTTATCAAGCCTTCGTTCACCGAGGACGTGAATTAGGCGCAACTTGTCCGACTATTCCCTAACGGCGGTATCTGTCTCGACCGATTTCAGAAACCCGGTATCTCGAAGATACCGGGTTTCTCGTGGGTTTCTCCGCCTGTGATACCATTTCTCGATAATCCTGCTAGAGCAGCGGTACAAAAGTGCTGGGTGCGACGCGAAAATCTCATGAACTGGATTTTAAAGCCATTTTTCGTCCGCGTAACACACCCTACCATTACTCCGCCTGTGATACCATTTCTCGATAATCCTGCTAGAGATCCTCGGCTGAACTCGGGCGAACACCGTTCGCCCCTACAGACATCTATGGCATGAATTTTTAAAAATGGTATGAAATGCTATCGCCAATTTCCCACCAACACGAAGGGAGACCAATAATGGGGGTTTTGATAAGCTTCCCCGGCTTCCCCGCGAATTAAAGCAATTTGTGCTTGTCGCAGGGCTTCCGCTTTGTTAAAGTCGTCGCGATCGCTGAGGGCATTGTAAAAGTATTGCATTAGCTGCGAGGTCGATCGATCGTTGACGTTCCACAGACTGCCGATAATGCTGCGAACGCCTGCACGAATGGCGATTCCTGCCATTCCTAACACTGCTCGATCGCTCTCTTGTGCTGTTTGACAAGCACTTAATACCACTAAGTCGAGATCGTTGCGTCCGCTGGGATCGTCAACTTGTAAAATGTCGGCGAGTTCGGTCGATCGAAGCAATCGATCGACTACGATAAAGGTACTTTCGGCAAAGTTGCTAAACCGTCCGTGAGTTGCAATGTGTAAGATTGGATACTTGAGGGAATGGACACCCCGCTGCAAATTTTCGACGGTAAATGTTTCTTCAAAAAGCTGTTGCGTATCGGCGACTTCTTGAATTCCATTGAGTTCGTCGTCAATATATTTTAAGTTACTGAGTTGCGTTCCGGGTGCGATGCGAGTATCGTCGAGAACTAGGCTGTTAAAGTTTTGTCGCCCTGCGGCTAAAACGCGAATTTTGGGAGTTTCGAGACGTTTGGGAGCGAGGAGTTGTAAACTCGGCGCAACAGCGATCGCGTACTTTTCAATTAAGTATCGTTCGCCGTCATAAAGGACAGACATGGGAACCGATCGCAATTGTCCATCTAAGACAAAGACGATTTGCGACACCTCAGCGGCTTGTAAGTCTGTTTCGAGAGGTGCAATGATTTTTTGATAGGCTTGCTGTGCGAGAGATTTTAACTCAGATTTTTCTTTTAAAGAAATCTCAAGAAATTCAAACGTCAGTCCGATCTCTCCAAACTCTCGGTAACGATAAAATCGATCGCCGCCAAAGTTTGCGATAATTTCTAGACGATCGAAAAACAAAATTGCGTAAACTGTCGCGGTGTCAGAATCGATTTCAGTTAAATCGACGGGTTGAGTTTCTAAACAAGCGATTCCAAAAAAATCGTTGATTTCAGCAATTTGTAACGCTTGAATTGTCTGGGCTGCGATTTGTAAAGCTTCTTGGGAAACTGCCTCGGGACGCAGCAACAAATCGGCGTATTCTCGATAGACGGGTTCGACGCGATCGCGGAAAGAAAAACGCGAGTCTGGATCGAGGGTGTTTAAATCTAATTGAATTATTGTTAGGATATCAAGTGCTTTTTTATAATAATTGAGGGTATTAAAATATATCGGTTCTAATTCTAAATTGATTGGATTCTGTTCTTTTGAAAAATAGCCCATTCTCCAATAAAGTCGATATAAAATCTCTCGTGTATTGGCACGTTCAGCCCGTTCGATCGCCTGTAAAGTGATGAGTTTTGCCCTATCGAAATTTCGATCCTGTAAGGTGTAGAGACTCGCAAAGGCTTCTAAAACGTAAGCTTGCGATCGATCGTCTCCTAACTGTTGCGCTTCCTCTTTCGCAAGGTTTAACTGGTTTTCGACTTCCACCAGCGAGAACCCTGGAACCGCAGGCGGTTCGGTGTCAGAAAGGCGATCGCAGTTTAACGCCAAACACGCAAACTTGACACGAGCCTCAACGGTGAAGCGACTGGGGGGAAGGGCTGTCAGTTGAGTTTGAATCGATCGAACCCGAGTTTCAATATCGTTCGGGTGGATTTCCTCTCGGGTTAAATCCCGAATTAACGCCAAAGCGTTCAGGTTCGATCGCAATTGCAAGGCAGGAGACGCGGTGCGAACCTCGGCGGCACGATGGTAATATTGAAGCGCCCGGTCAAACGCGATGTCTTCGTCTTGTTGAATGTTGAGTTCCCGAGCGCGACGGGCGGCGGAGGCTTCCGTATTCCCCAAATCGAGGGAGACACGAGCGATCGACTCCTCAGACGCGATCGTTTCAGCCATCTCCAAACTGCGTTTTAACACGATACGCGATCGATCGAATTCTCCGATCGATCTCAACCCATTCGCCAACCCCTGCAACACCGCCACAGAAACCGCCGGATTTTCCCGAATATCGATCGATCGCTGTATCTCTACAACATCCTCCATCGCCAAACCCTGACACTGCTCACTGCTCACTGCTCGCTGCTCACTGTAAAGTGGCGCATCCAACACCTGCAACACCGTATCGCAAGCTCGTCGCGCAAAGCCCATCCCCTGCAACGCTTGCGCCTGATTCAACAATCCCCCCGTCACCCCTTCCTCGTCAGAAAGGCGGCGGTAAATCTGCGTTGCATCGCGCCAACTGTCGTAAGCCAACTCCATTTCCCCGAGGGCGAATTGCAACTGACCCCGCGTGTTGAGAATGGCGGCGAAAATGCGTTGCGTACTTTCATCACGCCTTGCGTCGGGAACGCCGATGAGTTCGAGGCTAAGATCGATCGCCGTTCTCGCCGCCTCCCAATTTCCGAGTTTTTGATGCGTCAAACTGAGATAATTATGCGCCAATCCTCGAATCGATCGATGGATTTCACCATCGTTTAACAGCGGTTCGAGAACCGACAATGCCGCCTCGTAGTCGTTATTAATATAGTGCGATCGCCATCGATCGAATTGAGAATCGATCGTCTGTTGTTGCACGGTTCGCGGATTACCCATGCCCTCATCCCCCAACCCCTTCTCCCAATATTGGGAGAAGGGGAGAAAATCCATCCCCCCTACCCCCCTTTCAAAGGGGGGTAGGGGGGATGGATTTAGGGAGAGGGCTGCATCATGGGGATGCACTCCAGGCGATCGCGAACTCGCCACTTGTGGAACCATCACCGTAAACGCCGCGATCGCAATCCCCAAAACAACCCAACGCCACAATATTTTTACAACACTTAAAACAGCAACGACTCGATCGAAAAATACAACCCCTCTTCTTGCCACGAATCCCCTCGATCCTCCAAATCCATAAAAGGAATACCCCAATCTACCGCAAGACGCAAGCGATCGCCCAAACGAAATCGTAACCCCAACCCCGCCGAAACCAACGCATTTCGTTCGGGATCGTTGCGATCGTCGCTATTCCAAACCACCCCCGCATCGACAAACGGAACGATATCCAATTGACCGTTCCACTGCGGAATTTGCAACACCGGAACGCGCAATTCCACCGATCCTAAAATGCCATTGTCCGCCAACAGTGCATCTTGGCGATAGCCTCGGGCGGTGGAGCGTCCCCCCAAACTAATTTGCTCGAAGGGAACCAGCGCATCTGGGGTTAGCTGTACGTCGCCGCGAACCACCAACAGGGAATTTCCGACGTTTTCCAAACGACGCACCCACTGCGTTTGTCCCCGCCACGCGAAAAACTGACTGTCCGGTTCGTTGTCGTTCGTCGTCGCATCGAACCAGTTCACCCCCAAATTAAACTCCGATCGAACCGCAAAAACATAATCGTTCCCTTGTCGCGTCCAATCTTGAAAAAAACGCAAAACTGAAATCTTTGTTTCCCCATCGTCCTCTGCACCGGGAGACAGGGGAAAATCAAAACCGAGAATTGACGTTTGACTTTCCCGACGGGAGGCGGTGAAACCGATGGCGAATTCCTCAAAGCGATTCCGCTGACTCCCCACCCCTGGAACTTCCACCACCCGCAGCAGCGGTTGACGAACCGTTAACTCGTACTGGCGAGAATCCGCTTCGATGTCTAAAGAACGAAAGGGCGATTCCACCACTTCGTTCGCCCCCGTGTCGTAGCCGAAACGCAAGGTTCCCCCAGAACGGTTGAAAGGGACGGTGTAGCTAACTCCCCATTCGTCGCTTCCGTCGGTGTGGGCGTAGCTGACGCGGGCGGTGTCGCCGAATCCGAGTAAGCTGTTGAATTGCAGGCGAGCTTGTTGGCGGAAGGTTCCCACGCTTGGGGAGCGGTTGTTGTCGAGGCGGATGTCGGCGGTGATGGGGGAGGCGGCTTCGACGTTGAGGCTGAGGCGGTTGGTTTCCGGGCGCACTCCGGCGGACAGTTCGGCGGCGACGGTGACGATTCGATCGTCGAGTTGCAGGAGTTGCAGGGTTTGCAGGAGTTGGGTTTGGTTGACGAGATCGCCGGTTTCGACTCCCAAGCGGGAACGGACGTAACTGGGGTTGAGTCGTCCGCGAACGGATACGTCGATGTCTTCAAATTTCGATTCGGAGGCTTGCAGAACGAGGGTTCCATCGCGGCTGGTTTGGGGCGGAACGTACACGCCGGAGGTGATGTAGCCTCGTTCTCGGTAGTGTTGGCTGAGTTCGTCTGCGGCTTGTTGGACTTCGGCGAAACTGAGGGGGCGATTTCGGTATTTGTCGAGGATTCGATCGATCTCTTCGGGTTCTAAAACCGTACTCCCTTGCAGTGTTAAATCGGAAATCGTCACGGTGTCGGGGACAGTTCCCGGTTCGAGGTGGTCGAGATTGGAATTATCGAGATTGGATTTCTGGGTGTTGGGTTCGCAGGAGCCTGGTTGTTGGAAACGATCGTTCGCGTTTTGCGGAGCGGGTAACAGTTGGAGATCGCCGTTTTCGTTAATTATCCAGCTTTGGGCTTCGATGAGGCGTTCTACGGGTTCTTGGGTGACGGGTTCGTCCGTTGCATCGTCGGTGTTTTCGTCGAGGGGAATTGCACGAATATCTTCCCAAGGTTGGCTTCCCGTCAACGGATCGTTGGGTGTGGGGGGTAAGCCGCCCCGTCCCGTTTGGACGAACTCGCTGTCTCCGCCGCCGATTTGACAGGGATTTCGATCGAGCGGTGCAGCGGCGAAACGATCTTCGAGTTCAACGAGTCCTTGCGTGGGATCGACATCGGGAGCGACAATTTCGACGGTTCCGTTGAGTGCGGGGTCAGTCAGAGAAATGGCGGTAATGAGGTTTCGATCGTCGGTCGTGGGGTCGAAATTCAGTAGGTTTTCTTCGCCAATTTCCGCAACCAGTTCTTCTCGGCTGAGGGGTTCTAATCCTAAAACGATATCGTCGGCGGTAATGTCGATCGCACCGCCGCGTCCGTTGAAGGCGTTCGCTGCAATGTTGCTGTTTTCTAATCCGACGAGGGTATTTGTATTGATGGTGATGTTCCCTCCCGTTCCCGCTCGATCTGGTTGTCCCGAAGTGGTGGAGATTTGAGCGTTTTCGAGGAGGCGAACGTCGTCGGCGTTGACGAATAAATTGCCCCCTTGGCCGAAAGCGGCTTCGGCGGTGAGTGCTCCGCCGTTTTCGATGCGGAGATCCTCGGCGTTGAGGGTGACGTTTCCGGCGAGTGGGCTTCCGACATCGGCATTGACGCTAATCTGGGCGAGATTTGCAATGGTTAGAAAAGGGGTATTAATGGTGACGTTGCCCGCTTCACCGGGATCGATTTCTTCGGGAAAACGTCGTTCCCGAACCGCTCGAGCAGTGATGCGACTGGGAAGCAAACCATCCTCGTCGATGATGGGATTGAATGGGGCATTAGAGGGCAGAGAGACGGGATCGTTCGATCGACCGCTCACCTGTACTGACTCAGAAGCCGTTACCGTAACGCGGCCACCATTTCCCGCCGCAAAGGTATCGGCAGAAATTGCTGCCCCATCGCGAACCGTCAAGCGTCCCGTCGAAATGTTTAAATTGCCGCCATTCCCCGCCATGTCAGGCTGAATTCGGCCTTGAGATTGAACGACAATACTGGTGGGCGAGTTGTAGTCAGGAGAAGTTCCCACGAGATCGATCGACTCGTGAGCCGTAACCGTTACGTTGCCGCCATCCCCCGTGCCAAAGGCGATCGCCTGAATTTGTCCACCGCTATCGAGGGCGAGTCGATCGACGTTCACATTAATATCTCCCCCCGGTTGTGCGCCCCGAGTTGAGGCAACGATCGAAGCGCGATCGCTCACCCGTAACTCGCTTGCTTCGATCGTCAAATCCCCTGGCGCTCCAAGGTTTGCCGGTTCAACTTGACGAGATGGAACCGCTCCCACATCGAGACGAGTCTCTTGAAAATTCTGTTCAATTCCTCGAACTTCTACCAAATCCGCCGCGATCGAAATATTTCCACCGTCTCCATACCCCATTGTCATCGCGCCGACAATACCGCCATCGCACACTAACAACTCTCGGGTTTCGATAACGATATTTCCCGCGTTCCCCGTTGCTTGAAACTCGATCGTTTCCAGAGGCTGCACTTGCGAGAGAATACTGCTTCGTCGAGTCCCATCGATCGAGATACCAATGCCATCGACGAGAACCGTATCGGCGGAAATTCTCAGATCGCCACCGTTACCGGAGGCTGCGGTTCCTGTCGAAATCTGCGCCCCGTTGCGAATCGAAAGGTCGATCGTATCGATGAAAAGATTGCCCGCATTTCCACTCCCCTGTGTTTGCGAAAACAATCCAGCGGACTCCAACAGCGGAAGTTCGCCAGATTCCGAACCGTTTTCAGAACCCGGTTGTACGTCTCCTGTCAGATCGATCGTTGCAGCCGAGATTACAAACGTCCCACCATCTGCATCGAAAGTACTGCTTGTAATCCCAGAGTCAGAGATGAATAGCTGACCCGATCGAATTTGGATATCGCCACTTCCCATTTCCGGGTTGCTGTCTGATGCGTGCAAACCGCTGGCATCAACCACAGAATTTTCAGACAAACGAATGGTTCCAAATTGGTCTATCCCGTCGTAACCCAAACGATAACCGTTAGAAACGGCATTCAAACTCACCGTTCCCGAACCCGCCACGCTCCCGAGTTCAATACGTCCGCCGAAATTTGTCGCGTTACCCCCTTCAAATAGGAGATCGCCGCCAGCAAAAATCAAGCTGTTGTTCGAGTTCACGGTTAACCCAGTGGGTAAATTAATGCTATTTAGACCCTCTACAGAAGCTTGAGAGGTATTGGTAATCGAACCGGGGGTTTCGCCAAACTGCAAACCCAGGGGAGCGGAGACAGACAGCAGCGGCGAAGGTTGACGAGCATCGAACTCGCTCCCGTCGGCGAATTGTATGCTGTCGGCGGTGGTAGCGACGAACGAACCTCCGATTTTCAGTTGAGCGTTTCGCCCGAAAATAATGCCGTTGGGATTGAGGAAAAACAGACTCGCTCCCTGAGTTTCTAAAATTCCCTCAATTCGCGAAATATTGTTTCCCGTGATGCGGCTAAAAATCGTTTCGATTCCCGCGTCATTTTCAAACAACGCGGTCGCGTTTTCGGGAATTGAGAACTCCTCGAAACTGTGAAATAGGTTATTTCCCGCAGCCGTTCCCCCCTGAATGCGGAAGGTTTCGCCTTCCAAAGTGACGGTGGAGTTTTCTAGGAGGGTGGCATCGGGGACGATTTGCGCCGTGACGGGTGTGGCGATCGAAAAGATTGCTAGAGCGAGGGTAGATGGGGATAGGGAAGACATCGAAGACAAGGAGGACGAGGGAAACAAGGTAATACCATTTTAAATAATTAATGCAATAGATAAGCGTAGGGGCAAGTCTCTGTGCTTGCCCAATTTCAACAACGGGTAACTGTTCGCCGTAAAAGCTGTTTAGAACAGTATTGATTTGGAGGTTAACAACCCGATCGCCGTATTGTTTTTTTACAAATAAAGAATGACTCGATCGGGGAATTTCCCCTCTCCCACTTTTTTGCCATCGACAAATATTTCAGCATTACCTGTGCTGCTGTGACCAACACGAGCGACACCATCGGCATCGGTGTTAACGGGTTGACTCATCCCTCCTAAAAGTCCAGCAAATCCCAACCGGACTCGACAACCTCTTTTTCGTTTTTGGTTTTTGTAAACGATAATTTTGCTAATGTGTTTACCCATAACTATCTCCTTGGTTGCGTCGATTTATGTTTTTATAGTTCTAGTTTGATTATATTTTACCGAATCGCAAAATAGTGAAACCTACATATTTCTTATTGAGATAAATCTTCGATTTTCGTTTTTTGCCATCGGGTATATTTCCGTATTTTATATCAACAAACGATCCGAAAACCGTAGGGGCGAACGGCCGTTCGCCCCTACAATGGCATTGATATTTATCGTACTACTACAGCGTCTTGAAGTTATCCCAAAGAACCGACACCCGCGACGATATCGTTATCGCACTCAGGCGCAAGGGTGTAAACATAATCTCCATCCGGCAAGAGATCGCGATCGAACTTCAATACCATCGTATTCGAGCCAGTTGCGCCGAATTGACCAAAGTTCAACCCGAACAGATTAGCATTATTCAACACTTCAACATCGCCAATTTTGGTTCCCGAAACCATGCTGTTGGGAACGTGGTGACTGAGATTAAAGTAAGGATCGGTCGCACTCAAATCCGCCGAAGTGGGAGTTCCACCATGTTGGGTTATCCAATTGATATAACCCGAAAGACTGGCATCCCACAACGCCATCCCATTTTCCACTGCAATGTCAGTTGCTCGGACGTTGCGGTAAACGCCAAGTTCGCTAACTCCTGAGTCACTCAGTTCAGCAAACCGGATACCAAATAACTCTCCGTTTGCACTGGCTGTATCGAGATTGTTACCCGAGAAATTGAATAGCAAATCGCCCCAACCCACGTGTCCGTCAGTAGCATACGCGCTGCTGACTCCCGATAAGGGTAAATTCGAGTTGATAGCCAGGTAAATGCTGTCACTCGTTTCTTTCAAAGCAGTGCCGTAAATTTCATAGTGGGTTCCGCCTACGTCGTAGCCAGCCATACTATCGTTGAAGCTGTCGATGGAATACTGCCAATCTTTATTGACATAGGGCAGACTTCCCGAATCGTTGGGAATTTCGATGATTCCTTGACGTGGCGACCAACCTGGGAGTTCAGAAATGTATAGATCGCTCCAAAAATCGTTATCTCTGAAGTGTGTGAAATCTTCTCCTTCAAACACGCCATTTTTCACGTTGTTTGGTTCTCCAGTTCGAGCCAGCCAGTTGGTGTAAGAAACAGCCTCTCCACCGACCCACTGGAAGTCTCCTTCTCGGGCGTTATAAATCGGGCTGTCCGTGAAACCAATCCAAGCATCGATGGTTCCAAACGTATCGATAAGCCACTGATTTTCCGCCTCGTTTTCAATGGTGACTAAACGACCGCCGAGAGCTTCCGCGTGTTCTTGTGCGCCGAGCCAAGTATCGAATTGGCTGAGAACATAGCGGTTTCCGGTGTTGGGGTTGGTGTAAACGGGAGGATTAAAGGGGGTGGCGCTGTCGTCGATGGTAATTTGACCGATCGCTTGACTGGCCAAGGTATAATCACCGGGCTGAATTTCCACGATCGCCGTCTCAGGACTTTCAACTCGACCGTCAAAAATGCCGTGAATCGGAACCGTGATGAGTTTTTCACCCGCCGGAATCGTCACTTGATTCGGTAACGCCTCGTAATCTGCCCCAGGCGTGGCACTTCCCGACACCGTTAAATCGAGCGTTAAATCTTGACTGAGATCGTCAAATCGTTGAATGACAATCTGTCCGGCGTTGCCATTCTCCCCAGCTTTCGCATCTGTCACCATCATCGTGACGATGGGATTATCTAACTGGTTGGGATCGATTTCAGCAATGCCGTGGAGAATATGAGAACCTGGGCGATCGTTCCATTTCCCTTGGTTGGGGAAATTACCCATATCTTGGTGAAGATGTACTGAATCTTCTTCGCCCAAGTTGTTGGGTTCGCTGGGATGCCAGTTGGTGTAGGTGACAGGCTCTCCATTGACCCAGATAAACTCACCGCTAGAGCCGCCATACACAGGATTATCTGTGAAACCTATCCAGAGAATTTCGTTGGCACCAAAAGTATCAATGAGCCAATCCTGTTCGGCTTGGTCGTTGATGGTAACGAGATTACCGCCTAACGCCTCAGCTTGTGCTTGTGCGCCGTACCAAGTATCGCGTTCGGTGACAATGTAGAGATTGCCCGTATCGGGATTTTCATAGATAAAAGAGCCGTAACGGGAAATCGTGGAACTGTCGGCGATCGTGGCAGTTCCGTTAATATCGCTACCTAAGATATAGTCGCTGCCACTCGTCAAAGTAATTTCGACCGTTTCATCACCTTCACCGAGCAAATCGTAATTGGGAACTACAGAAATCGTCGCGCCTTTTTGTCCCGGTTCTAAGGTAACGCTCCCCGCAAGCGGTTGATAGTCGCTGTCGCGGTTCGCGGTTCCACCGATTTGATAGTTCACCACCAGAGTTTCATCGAGGTTTTCCTCGCGGGTGACGGCGAAAACGGCTGCGTCACCATCTTCACTTGCTTCAGTATCGAGGACTTCAAGGTTAACCGTGGTCGCTGCTTCTAGTAACAGAGTTTGTCCTAAGCTAGTCCGACCGAGTGCGTCAGTGACGGCTGTATTAATGATGAAATCGCCAGTATAGCCGTCACTCGGCGTGTACTGAACGTCATCGAGAACGGCATTCACGGCTTCAACCGAACCCGTCACGCGGAATACACCGTCACTAAACTCGACGCTGGCACTATTGCTCGTATTGCTGCTCAGAATTCCCGCGTCTTTATCAGACAAACTCAAGATCGCCGTCATGGGATTTCCAGCAGGCGCACTGGCATGAACGTCATTGATATCCAGAGACGTACCCGGCGTATAGATTTGCTTCCAGTCGTATTTGCGAATGACAACATCCATCGAGCCGCTATAGGGTTGCCCATCTACCGAGCTGTGGGAGCGACCTAACGTATACAGCGAGTTGTTTGTCAATAGAATGTTGTCCATGGCATCCCAAGCGGGATAGGCCAGTTTTTCCGTCCAGTCAATTCGCTGTCCTTGAGGATCGAAGGCGGTGACTAAGCCATCAAAACTGCTTCCAGTCGTTTCAGATTGCGTCCCCGAGAGTAAAACATTGCCAAAGTCATCGATTTGTACGTCGCCGTAGGTTCCATAGTCGTACTCAGAGGTTCCGAACTGTCGAGTCCATAGCAGTTCGCCATCTGAGTCGTATTTGGCAGCGAAAATATCGCCTTCCCCGAACTGAGTTTGTCCTGGGAACGCGCCCCAAGTTACCCCATGAACGGCAATGTTTCCGTGGCGATCGATATCGATTCCATGAATGGCATCCTGGTCTGACGTTCCGAGTTGAAGTGTGCGAACGATATTGCCATCGGTATCGATGCTGGCAACAAATCCATCGAGATAACCCTCATGGTTTTGACCCGGAAAAGCACCATAAATCCATCCCGCCATTTCCAAACGATTTTCAGTGGCATTAAATCCCACATCCATCGGCACATGACTGGGTAGATCGATCTGTTTTGCCCAAATTTGATTGCCGCTCGTATCCCATTTGATAACGATGGAATCATAGCCGTTTGAATTAGCGGAAGTACTATCGAACAATTCTCCCGCCGTATAGCCGACCGTATAAAGATTGCCGTCGTTGTCGGTGACAACACCATCTAAAGCATCTTCTTGGGGGGTTCCCAATTGATGAGACCAAATGAGATTTCCGTCAGTATCGTATTTCGCAAAGAAGGCATCTCGCCCGCCTTGATGAGCGCCAGCCAGCGAACTAAACGTACTTCCCGTAACGTACAGGTTGCCGTCTTTGCCAATGTCGATTTGGTTAAAGCGATCGCCTTCCGTACCTCCTAACAACTCTGTCCAAACTAAATTGCCTTTCGCATCGAATTTGCTGATGAAAGCATCGCCATGACCGTTTTCATAGTTGTTTCCGGCATTGGTGTTGTTGTGTAAATCTCCGAGGGTAAAGCCAACAATATAGCTATTGCCTTCTGCATCGACGGCGATATCTAGCGCTGAATCCCAGGATGGAGTGCCAATTTCTGTTGTCCAATGTTTAGTGGGTTCGACAAAAAGACTGGGAGGATCTGGCAATTCTGGTTCCGTTCCGTACAGGTTCAGTTTCCAACCCTTCCACTCTCCGCTGATGTCGTTTCCTTTCTCATCGAGAACCTGTAACGTCCACTCACCCTCAGAGGATTCACCCCAGAAACGAGGAGTGCTAAACGTCCAATATCCTTTTCGGAAGGGATCTTCGGGCGCTAAGTGCGGAATTTCAACATCGCTGATGTCCAGGTCGGGAATGCTGTGACGGAGAACGGTTTCGGTACCGTCGGGAGAGGTGAGGATAACGCTGAGGTCGTTCCAGTCTTCGTGAGCGAAATCGGCAACCACTTCAACCCATTCGAGGGTGATGTCGGATTCGACTTCTACGCTGTCGCTCAAACCCACCGTTCCGCCGTTGGGAAGGTCGTCGTTAACGTTGCGGAATTTCGTTTCAACACGGATTTCGGGGGTTACGGTCGTCCATTCGGCGGCCAGTTCGACGGCGGCTTTCGGGTTCACCGCGCCAAACCCGTATTGATAGTTAATGTCGTACCCTGCGCCGTTCGTCGTCCAACCGGATTCGGTACGGTTGTAGTCGGGATCGACTTCGTCGGGATGATGGTCGGGATCGACTTTATAGGACGTTTCAGCCAGGATGTGCTGGATGTCGCGGTTCGAGAGATGGGGGTTGACTTCCCGCATTAAAGCAACAACCCCAGAAACAAAGGGAGCGGCGGCGGAAGTGCCTCCGAAACCGCTTTTACCAGCGGGATAACCTACATAAGTATCTCGGCCGCGGTGGTTGATGTTAACCCCAGTGGTGACAATGTCAGTTCCGTTTGGGTTCCCCTCTAAGCCGTTGTTGGAGTAGGCGGAAACAAACGCGCCGGGATTGCTGTAGGGAGCGCGAACGATTTCGATTTCTCCCGCTTCACCTTTGAATGTAACGGCTCCGACTGCAATGGAGTGGCGACTGTTCGTTAGGGCGTAGTTGTTGACTTGAGCGTAGCCTAAGCCGCTACCGATGTCGCGACTGCGATCGTTCCCGGCGGAAAAGATGTAACTGTTCCCCAAACCGTCGAGTCCGTATTTTGCTCCAGATTCTAGGGCTGCGGTGGCTAGGGGTTGATGGACAAAGGGAAAAGCCCCCCAACTGTTATTGAAAATGTCGATTTCTGCGTTGCGTCGATCGTCGTATAAGGTCTGGGCAATTGTTGAACCGTAAATGTCGTAGTCGTAGTCGATCGCGTCGATGTTACCGATCAGCCGCAAGGCTGCAATGTCGGCGTTGGCTGCGATACCCCGCGTTCCCTTGTCTCCATCTTCGTCGGCGACAATACCCGCGACGGCTGTACCGTGGGGGTTAATCGTCGTGATTTCGATGGAAAACGAGCCGAGTTTCTCGACGACAGATTTCCAGGTTTCGGGAATTGGACCGTAGGTATCGTTGTAAAAATGAAGCTTCCAAGTGCCACCCGCAAAGCTACGATCGAATCCATCCGCCAATATTAGGGATAATTCTCCGGGGTTGTTTTCTTGGATAAAGTCACTGGCGGCAAAGTTTAAGTCATTCCAACCGGGGAAATACCAGGAGTAATTTCGCAGGCTAAACCAGTCACCGGGTATGTCGATCGAGTCTTCTGGAGAAACGAGTTCGATCGCGATATCTTGGAGTGCTTTGAGTTCGCTTGGGGTCAGAGAGGTATTCTCGAAATGAACGTCAACATCCACCACAACCCCAGTCAGCGTCACGGGAATGTCAAAGGTAAAGCTGTCTTTCGAGAAATCGTCGATTTTGAGATCGACATTAAAACTCTCGATCGATTGCGGAAAAGGATCGTCGTCGCCGTCGGTGTAGTCGTAACTTAAATCGGGACGATAGCGACCTCCGGTTTCGGGGTTGAATTCGATGTGGTCGTATTTCAAGCCGTCATCGACGATCGCCACGACAACGCCTTCACCGGAGAGGAATTCGCCAGTTGGATAGCGAAGGGCTGGATGCTCCCAAACGCCGATAATGTTGGAGTTGGGGTCGCTCGGATCGATGGGTTGATGCAGCGACCATTGCTCGTCTTCAAGATAATCAGGATCGCGTCCCAATAAACGCAGGGGAATCGGAACGTCGGGATAGGCGACTTCGACGGTTGGCGTATTGACGATCGATGCAGTAATCTCTGCTGCACTCAATCCGTCGTCGAAATCCCAAATATAAGTATTGGAAATGAAACCGCTTTCACCGAGGTTCGTAGCATCCAAGCTTTCAGCTAAAGCAGTTGCATCGGTTCCGGGGGTCAGCCAAACAATCCAGTTCGCCGTGTCTTCGATTTCTGCGGCGGTGTAACTGTCGAGATCGGTGGATACGCCGATCGCCAAGCGAACGGGATCGGAAAGTGTCTCGCCACCGCCGAGATCGCTAATCAGGGAAAAGGATTTAAATTCGAGATTGCTGGATGCGTTGCTGTTGTCGTAGGCGATCGCTTTTAAGGTGTATCGATCGGGGGCGAGATTTTCCAGGTCGTACTCGAAGTTAAATCGCGCTCGTCCTTGGCTGTCGATCGAAAATTCGGTCACGTCTTCTTCGATGATTTCGATGCGCTGTCCTTGGCGGTTTTCTAACCAAAAATCCACGCGGTTTAAGTCGTCGATTCCGTTAGCATCGAAAACTCGCGCTCGATCGAAGTTCAACACTTCCCCAGTGGTATAAACGGGTAAAATGCTAAAGACTAAATCTTCTGGCGGTGCGTTAATTTCTGGGATTTCATCGCCAGAACCTCCATCGTCGATAATTGGCGGTTCTTCTTCGTCATCGTTGTTGTCAATCGCAAATCCTTGAATGGTACTACTTTCTTCACCCGCTGCGTCTGTGACGATCGACCGAATTCGATACTCGCCATCTGCCAATCCGCTCACGTCGTACTCGAGGTTAAAGCTCGATCGATCGTCGCCTTCCTCCGTCATTGTTCCCACGACGACTCGATCGATCTCTTCCCCATCTGCGCTTTCTAAAACCAACGTCACTGATTGAAGATCGTCAACCCCATCGACATCGGAAACCAAACCGCTTAAATCGAGGATTCGATCGCCTTCAACTCGAGAACTGTCAAGCTGCAGTTCCACCCATTGAGGCGTATGATTTTCGGGTTCTCCAGGCTCTCCAATGCCTCCACCGGGGGGATCTTCTCCCGGTTCACCCCCCCCTGAATCGAGGTTCAACCCAAAAGAAACTTCCGCAACTTCACTCGTATCTCCCGTTTGGTCTTCCGCACGAACAGAAACGGTATAATTGCCCAATTCTAACCCAGAAATATCGTAGTCCCAAACGAGATCGCCTTGGTTTTCTTCGATGTTTTCAAACGTGGGATCTACAATTTCTAGCGTTTTGACGATCGATCCCGTATCATCGGCGATCGAAATCTCAATCTTCGCGACATCTTCAATCCCTTCACTATCAGACACCGTCAAATTCAACGCCAGAGAATCGTCCACAGTCAGCGAATCTTCAACTAAATCAGAATGGAGAATTTGCGGTGCAGTTTTCAGATTAATTTCTTCCGTCCAAGCCTTGTAATCGTCGTCAATTAAATCTTCGACTTTGTGAATACCTTCCCCGCGCACCCCTTCCAGTCGAAACGCAATATCGTTATAATCTTTATCTGAACTCGCATCGGCACGCCAATCTTCTAAAATGTAAACTTGGCTCCCTGCATCGGCAATTTGTCCCACATGAAACATTTCGTTCGGGTTGGCACTGGCGAGGGAAAAGAGCGGTCGTTTAGAACCGCCGATTTCGGGATTTTCAAAAACCTCTTGAATCAAACCATCGGGAACCAGAATAATTCCCATTCGATCGCCAACGTTCATCGAAAAAGTATTGCGTCCGGCGTAAGTTCCACTGTTTTCAACATCGGTTTCCCAGTCAAATGCCGCATCGAGACGTGCTGCATCGGTTCGATCGTCGATAATAATATGACCGAGGGTCGAATCGCTCATCGATCGACGCGCCACTTCTTTAACCCACTCAGGAGAACCCGTCTCGAACTCCTCCAATCCCTCTAAACTAAAAATGCCAACTTGACCTTCATATTTGCCGCCGTCAATGAGATAATCTACAGTAATATTTTCGTCTTCAACCGTGAAGTAACCGCTCGAAATTTCGAGGCCGGTAATCGCGTCGTATTCCGGTTCGAGGCTGAAACCGTAATCGCTGGCTTCCGCTGCGGAGAAAACGAGGTCGTAGGAACCCGCCGCCAAATCGGGAATATCAAATTCAGTTGCAGAACTGAGGGTTAAACTCCCCTCGTCGATAAACTCCCCGGCTTCCGTTTCCAACGTCCAGTCAATGGCGGCCTCGACATTGGAGAATCCCAAATTCAGCTGTCCAGTTTCGGTAAAAGCGAAGCGATATCGATCTCGGAGTTCGGTGTCTGTAAAATTCTCAGTATATTCAACGAATCCTTCAAGGTTTTCAAAGTTGTGGGTCACCATGGTCGTTACTCCTGATGGATGGATAAGAAAAATTCATAACTCTCGTTAATCTATCGGTAATTTGAGGGGTGATTTTCCGGAAAAGAGATCGAAATTTATTAAAACTTTATATTCATGAAGCTTTAATAAAGTCGTCGAGCGTGTGGGAGACAATCCCGTCCTATCGATCGAGAGTCATAACGTTTACGCTTAAGCGCTGGGTGCATCTCAATTCCAACAGACCCATCATTCTCAACACCAAAACAGTTTAAAAGATAAGTTCTTTGATTTAAAATTTGTCGTCACGCTTAAAAAAAACAGATATTTTGTTGACAAAATCGATTCAAAACCTTATACAGAATCGACTTCTCAAATCAAATCAGCAAATAAAATTGCCCCCATAGAGTCCTTGCATGCAAGGACTCTATGGGGGGTCGGGCGAACGGACAAAAACCCCCTTTCAGAATCCGATTCCGTATTAAAACATCCCGCAATTTGTCAAAAAACGAGCGTTCGATCTCGAAAATCGAGACAATCCGCGACAACGACCAACATCAACATCGATCGAACGCTCGAGTCTCAAACGACAACCCTTGAAAAATCAATCGATCGTGCGAAAATCAAACGGAGTCCCCGAGCCGGATCGTTTTGCGAATGCAACATTTGAGGCTCATCGTTCCTCTCACGGTATTCCATGACTGCTTCCAAACTGACTCCTCGCACCATCACGGCTTTCGCGCTCCCAGCCATTCCCATTTCCGCCCTCGGCTTACCGCTCGTCGTCTACCTTCCACCCTTCTACGGCAGTGAAATGGGATTGGGACTGTCAACCATCGGAACGATTTTCGCCATCGCGCGCGTTTGGGATCTCGTCACCGACCCCGTCTTGGGTATCGTCAGCGACAAATTCACAACGCGCTTGGGACGACGCAGGCATTGGATTATCCTGTCCGTCCCCATTTTAGCGGCGAGTGCCTATGCTGTATTTTTGCCCACACCGCCCGTCAGTGCCAGATATCTACTGTTTTGGATGGTGGTTCTGTATGCCGGATTTACGATGTTGAGTATTTCCCACATGTCGTGGGGGGCAGAGCTGTCCGACGACTACGACGATCGATCGAGAGTTCAGGGTTGGCGAGAGTTCGCGCTCATTTTTGGCATGTTGGCGGTGTTGGCCATTCCGGCGATCGTCCAGCAAACGGAAGCCGCAAACTATCAAACGAAAGTTGCGTCGATGGGATGGTTCGTCATTCTCACGCTCCCCGTCACCGTGGGAATTGCTGTCACGTCCGTCAGCGAACGCCCAGTTCCACCGTCAAAACACGTTGGATTGCGTCGCTCTCTCGCAATCGTCCTTCAAAACCGCCTCCTGCAACGGGTTCTCTTAGCCGACTTTCTCACCGGACTCGCACCGGGCATCGTCGGCTCGATTTACCTCTTCTTCATCAGTGAAGTGATGGCGTTGCCGGAGTGGTCGAGTTTAATTTTATTGTTGTATTTCACGGCGAGTTTGGTCGGCGTTCCCGGATGGATTTGGCTGAGTTGTCGCATTGGCAAGCACCCCACTTTTATCGTGGCGATGGTTTGGATGGCGGCGACGCTGCCGTTGCTCTTGTGGGTACAACCCGGAGACTTAGGATGGAACATCACCGTTAACACCCTGTTCGGCTTAGCCAACGCCGCGAGTCCGTTTCTGCTTCGATCGATCCTGGCCGACGTCACAGAAATCGACAATCTCCAATCGGGAACGCAACGGACGGGCTTGTATTACGCCTTACTGATGATGACGAACAAGTTCGGCTATGCTTTGGCGGTGGGCGTGACGTATCCCGTGCTGGACTGGATTGGCTTCGTCCCAGAGGCGACGAATACCCCGGAAACCTTGTCGGCGTTGAAGTGGCTGTTCGTCTTGTCGCCAATTCCTCTGGTTTTACTGGCCGCACTGACGTTGTGGCGGTTTCCGCTAGACGCTCAGCGGCAACAAGAACTCCGCAAACAGCTATCGCTCAAGCACTAGCCTGTGCTAACAAAACTTCGACAATGCGGCGTCGAAAAAATCGATCGTTTTCCTCGTACCACTGTCGCGCCCGTTCGCCCAGTTGTCGGCGCGTGGCGAGATCCGATCCCCAAACCATTTCGATCGCCGATTCTAACGCCGATTTCGTGACGTTGTATCGAATGCCCCAACCGTGCGGTTGCGTCGTTGCGTACTGGACGAGAACCCCCCGTTCGGACGTTACCACTTCGTTCATGGGAGGCGCGTCAGTGGTGACGGTGACGGCTTGACAACTCATCGCTTCGACGAGACGGTGTCCGAATCCCTCCATCTGAGTGGGGTAAACGTGAACGCCGTTCGTATTTTGATAGGTGATGAGGGTGTCGTCCGGTAAAAATCGATCGATATAGTCGATGTTGTTCGCCAGCATCTCGGGAGATGGCGGTGCATGGCGAACGACCGTTAGGGTGGGAAAGTCGGGACGACTGCGCCACAGTTCCAGTAGAACTTTCGTTCCCAGACGCGGTGAGGCACTGGCGAGGTGGAAGCAGCGATCGTAGTTGGGGGAAACGCCGATCGATTGTCGATCGAGGCTACTAAAACTGATAAATTCCGTAGGAGCAAAGGGCGAAAAAATCTCTCGCGCCAACTGGGTCTTACATAAAATACAGTTGAATCGATCGAGATAAGGTTTCCACTCGTCGCGAAACCACTCCTGATTGGGGAGCAGACAGTTAACGCGGGCGAAGGGAAACCAACGGGGTACGACATCCTCGACAAACAAGTTGATATCGTAGCGGGGACACGCCCGCCAACGGGTGCTGATAAACTGTTCTGCACTCGTGGCAAGGCGACGGAATTTGTGGCGGAGACTCGAGTGACCGACAGGGTAACGATAAACTCGAAAACCCACTCGTTCTAGGATTTCCGCCAGGAGTTGCGTATCGCGAGTTAAGCCAGAGCCATTGTCGCGAGCGATAAGGTTAATGGAAATTTTACCTTCGGCCATGTCCTCTCCTACAGTGACCGGCGAACGGTCATCGACGATCGGCCGTGGAAATAGGTGATTGGCGATCGATTGCTGTAGACGAGGTTAGCAAAGATCGATTCCAGGTCGTCGCGATCGAGGAAACAGTGGGATATCATCGTTCAAGACCGCCCGTCTGCGATGGACTTCGATAAGATTCGATCGTAGACCCCAGGAGATCGAAAAAATGAACGACAGCTACGATTCCCTCTACGTCGGACTCGTCCGCAATCTTGCCAAACGTAAACGCCAGGCTCTTTCTGAAGAACTCGAAACCCTCATCGAAGCGATTCAGAACGAAGGCTATACCTTTGCTGACCTCATCGGTGCCTTACGTGATATTATTCGCCGTCAAAAGATCGGGGGCTACTGGGACGATTGTACGAGCGATCTCGATCGAGCCTTTGAGTCGGCCTTGAAAGCCCAGGAAAGCCGAGATGTCCGGGAAACGCGAGACGTGCGGGAAACGCGAGAGGAAGACGATTGGCGCGAACGGGAAAGTCCCATTACGGGCTAGCGATCGGAGAACGCTCACACGCTGTTTTGGGGGTCTAAGTTTCGGCTTCGGGATCGATCCCCAGCGCTCGCGATCTTGCAGCTCGACGATCGGCGTACGTGCCGCAGAGATCGGCAACTCATTTCCGTTTTTGTCGCTCCCGTCCGACAAGTGTCGATCGATCTCTAGACAATTCTCCGCGAGGACTCCGTCAACAGCTATGCATAAAACCCGTTCGCACAAGTTCCACTTAGAAGGCGTTTGTCCGCACACCAGCAAAGCTTTTCTTAAATCTTCGGCTCCCGTTCCAGGCAAAAGCAATTCGATCGAGATCGACGGAGTGCTTTTTTTGGGCTAAACTTTTGGGCTAAACCATGAAATTCAACCCTCAATTCCACCCTCAAGGTAGAGAGACGGGTACGGCAAATCAACTCGATCGCTTTTCCCACAAGATATGTTGTGCGTCGTCGTAAAACTTGATATCGGTGACTCTCAACACTTCATAAGCGAAAGAACGAGCAGGACGAAACATTTCCTTAAAAAGTCGAGTTCGACGGCAATAAGATGAGTCTAAAAAACACGATTTTTGAGGATTTTGACTGGGTAAGTCCGATGAGATTTGATGTTTGTTCGGGTGAAGACAGACGAGTGGAATTCAAACGGTCTTCGTTCTATCACTTTTTCTCAAAATTTAACGATGAATTCCAGGCATTTTTGTCGAGATTGACTTGCTGGCCTGGCTCTTTGTCGATAATCAGAGTATTGGAAGCGCTTCAAACTCAACAATCAAAGTCAAAAAATTAAGAATTTATAAAGCTTTCGATCGAACTTTACATTACAAAACTTTTCCTAGAAATTGCTAAAAACCTTACACTTTCCTACACTTCATTGACTTTTCCGAACCCCAGATATAGACTCGAACCGATACAGATCTCTAAAACTCAGCAATATTTCCAGAATTACGATAAAGCCATGCCTTTCATCCAGATGTCTCGGAAGATCCTGCGCTCTGCCACCCAGATGCTCGGTCGCGCTCTGGCAATTGGTGCCGGCGCGAGTATCCTTAGCTTGGCAGCCCCGGCCGATGCTCTCGAAACCATTATTATCCGGTACAATCAAGACGAAATCACAGTCACCCTAGACGACATTCTCGACTTTGCGGCGACCGGAGAACTCGCCGAACTCGAACAACTCCTCATCGACCAAGGAGACGATCTTCAGGATGCTGTTGATGAAGTTCTCAACGTCCTGCAAGACGCGCTCACCGAAGAAGTCCGCCTGAGCGTTCGTCTGCGCGGCGATGTCCAGCGTTTCCTGAACAGCACCACAGGAGAATTCGTCCTGACCCAACTCGAACAGATTATAAGCGGTGCAGACAACCGGAGCGATATCGAATCGATTCGTAGCGCTTTAATAGACGTTTACGAAGAAAACGACTACATTTCCATCCTTACCCTCATCCAGGCTTACCCCCAAGATCTGGTCAAAATCGATGCCAGCGGCTTGGAAAACGTGGTCAACGATGTCGATGCCTTCATTACACAAATCGAACCCGCTCTCCAAGCCATCAAAGACGTTTTGCAGGACATTATCTGTGAGTGTCCGTCGCAAGATGAAAGCAACCTACCGACGGACGATCGATCGGCCAACTGCCGTCCGACGACAGACGAAACCACTGCTGAATTCGAACGTGACAGCGAAACCCTGTCGGCCGCGAAATCCCTGAAATCCATGCAAACCGCTCAGTAACGATTGCGGAGATACGTCCATGCTCGATTCGATGCCCCGTCCGCAGTCCTGGCTGCGACCCCTCACAAAACTGCTATCCGTTGGCTCGGCTTTGGCTTTTGGTGTTGCTGGGTTGAGTGCCAACGCGATCGCAGCCGAACGACTCGTTTTTACCTACGGCGCCGCAAACCGCGACATCCAAATTTCCGACCTGGAAACGTTAGTGGAAACCGGTGAAATTCCTCGCGATGCTGCGACCTTACGCTTTATCGTCGATACCGCCAATATCACGGCTGAAGATATGCAAACGGCACTGACGCAAGAACTCAGTGTCAGCTTGCGTTTTATCGACGACGTGACCTACTCCCTGCCCGGTGAATACGTCTTGTTCCAAATGGGGCAAGTGTTCCACAACCGGGGGCGTGTGGCCGAAATTCAATCCCTTCGTGCTGCCTTTATCAACTCGGTGAGCAGTGACGGCAAAATTACCCTTTTGGAGTTTCTACAAAACTATCCCAATCGAGATCTGTATATCGATGGGGCGCGACTGCTTAGAGACGCGCGCACTGTGATTGCGTTCGCGGAAGATTTGGGACAACGATTAGAGGTTCCTCTGACCGTTGCCAAGGAAATTCTCGAAGGTGTCGTGTGCGAATGCGAAGCACCTTCGACCGCGACGGCGGAAGAGTAGGGGATTGGTCGAACTCTTTTCGCCAACGTCTCGTTCGTGCGAGATTCAAATCTTTCATTTCAGCCCTCCCCCTTTGAGGAGAGGGTTTTTCTATTGCACGAAGGCCTGAACTCGTCCGTCGTTGCCAAGCACGAGTCGCAATCGAACAGCTCGATCGAGGGGGGACACCTCAGTTTCGATGCGTTCGAACATCTCGATGTTGTTTAAGTAGTAATCTTCAGCGTGTTCGTCTAAAGGACGAACTTGCGGTAACTGACCTCGGGTGTTCAAAACCAACGTATATTCTAAGGTTTGGTTTAATCCGTTAGGGGGTCGCCAGCGGCTTTGGAAATAGCGCCGAGTTTCGGCCACTTGAGGCACGACATCGAAGGCCGTACCGATGTCTTGGGGTTCGGAGAACTCCACGGCTGAAACGCGATCTCGCGACGAGGGTGCGGCAGCTAATGGTGCGTTCTCAAAGGACACTTGTGGCAACGTCGGGGGGATTGGGGAAACCGTCGGCTCGTCCGTGGGTGTCAGCGTCATCGCTGGAACCGCCGCTTCGGCCGTTGTCGTCGGAGGGGGAGGCGCTTCGGCCTTGGGCGCTACTGGCGCTGAGGGGGGGGCAGCCGGCGGCGGAATGTCGATGGGGGTGGGATCGACGACGGTGGGCGGCGGAACCGTTGGGCTGCTTAAAGGCGGTGGCGTTGCTAAATCGGTCGGTGCAGGGGGTAAAGCGGCTTTCGATCGATCGATCGATCGATCGGACTTGCGAACTTCAACCGTCTCCTCGGGGGAGACTTGCCGGGCCGTTTCTCGAGCGGAAGGCGTTTTCGGTTGTAGTTGCAGTAAGGCATTCGTCAATCCCAACGCGACCAACGCGCCAGCGGCGGCACTGGCCCAGAGGGGGAGCGCCTCGATACGGTCTTCGCGTTCGGGCAGCTTGCCCAAATCCGCAGCGTATTCTTCCAACGCAGCGGCGAGGTCGAACAGTTGTAGGGTTGTCAGGCGAACTGCCGCACCAGTTTCTTCAGTGGTCAGCGATCCTAAAAAGAGGTCGTGGGAGACAAACCCGCTCGGTTGGAGGTGTATGGAGTCCGCCGTGTAGGGGAGGGGGACGATCGAGGGGCGAGCGGCCCAATTCCCACGACGGGAGGTCGCTCCGGCATAGACGGCTTGGGGCGGTTGTGCGAGTAAATGCCGAACGTAGATCGTCACGGCTTCACAGAGTCGATCGAGTTGCGCTTTATCGCCCCGAAGGGTTTTCTGTTGCTCGTCGGGCAGTCGGGGGTCATCGAAGGATAGCTCGAATCGAAGCCGCGACAAGGCCGGAACGTTCGATCGAATCCAAGGGGACGAGCGCTTGGCGTTGACGACGAGCGTGCAAGTCGGTGGCGTATAGCGACGGCAGATCGCACCGACGAGGAGCTTGGGCCAGGCATCAGACGAGAACATAGGCGGGCAACATTCACGTTGGGGGAGTCTTCGAGCGAGAAGGGGGTTCGGTTGTCGATCGAGGAGACGGGGTTCCAGTGGCGCGAAAGAACTCCGCTCCACTCGTTCGAGAGAATTCCGTTCCACTGGCACGATCGAAGAGCGACAACCACAACCGACGCGATCCATCCGGGCCGCTATAAAACAACAAATCGAGGAGCAGTTTTAACGCCAACTGTTCGAGCAAGGCGGGCGACGCGCGATCGCCTCCAACCATTCGCTCTTGATAAGCATGGGTAAAGCGATCGAGATAGTCTCCCAACAGCGAGGCTTCGTGGGGCGGTCGGTCGAGGGCCGCGTACTGTTCGAGTAGGGCCACCGCTCGCCGAATTAACTCGTGTTGGTCTCGCGCTAACGCCCCCACCAGCAAGACCAGGGATCTCGCTTCCTCGACATCGAGTTTTTTGCGTCCGCCCTGGCTGTTACGGAGGGGACTCGACTGCCGCAACCGCCACAGCGTCACTCGATCGCCGATCGCCTCTTGCAAGCCGAGTTGGGCGGCCGTTTTCAGCATGGCTTCCGAACTGATGCCAGCTAGGGATTCGAGAGCCAGCAACATCAGATCGAGCTGCGTTTTAATGTTGCTCGATCGAAGGGCATCGATCTCGCCGGGTTGTGCGGTCGCAGAGTGTCGCTCTTGAGGCACGTCTTCAAACATGGGGTCTGGTGACATTGCGAATAGGTGGATTGCTACGAGTGCCATCCCAAAGCGACGAACGCCAGCACGGCCGTAACGGCGTAAAACGTTGCGACGACCCGCAACTCCGACCATCCCGACAGTTCGAAGTGGTGGTGAAGCGGTGCCATCTTAAACAGACGTTTGCCGACCCCTTCAGGATTCTTCGTCGCTTTGTAATAACTCACCTGTGCGATGACGGACAGGGTTTCGGCGAAAAACAGCCCACTGATGACGAACAAGCTAAAGAGGGCGTTGGACAAAATCCCGACACTCGCGAGGGCGCCCCCGAGGGCCAGCGATCCGGTATCGCCCATAAACACGCGGGCCCGATTGCGGTTGTGTGCGAGGAACCCCAAACACGCTCCGCTGAGACAGGCACAAAAGAGGGCTAAGCCTGGATAGGTGGGGGCGACGACTGCTGCGAGTCCGAGGAACGCGATCGATCCGGTTCCCCCCATCAATCCGTCTAATCCGTCCGTCAGGTTCGTGGCATTGCTCTCGGCGACGAGTACGAATCCTGCCAGCAGCCAGAAGAGCGCTCCCAAGGGAAGCACCCACGCACCGGGAAGGTCGACGGTCGTCAGAGCGTCAAAATCGGGGTTGACTTTCGCCCAGGCACAAAACATTATGGCGAAGCCGATCTGAAGGGCCAGTTTCGTGCGAGGTGAAATGCCTTTGTTCGACTTACGCCGCAACACCTGCCAATCGTCCAACCAACCGATGAAGCCGTAAGCGAGGGTCAAGGCCGATACTGCCCCGACGGCCGATCGATCGAGTGGCGACATCGCACCCGACAGAAACACCCACCCCAACGCGACGACGACACCCACGGGGACGAACAAGATACCGCCCATCGTCGGCGTACCCGACTTTTTTAAATGGGCTTGCGGGCCGTCTTCGCGAATCACTTGCCCGGTTTTCAACTGTTGTAAGATCGGCACGCCCCAAAATCCGATCGCTGCCGAGAGTCCCGCACATATCCACAGCGGCAATGTCAGAGACAACGCGGGATCGAATGGATGTTCGCCGAAGAGATCGGCCGCGATGGCGGCAAGACTGGTACCGCCCGCTAACACCCACGACAACCGCGTTCCTGTCAAAATCGAGTCTGTTTTCGAGACTTTCGTGTCCACAGAAAAAACCTCGTCACTCCCCACACACCGAAAAAGAACGGGGCAACGGATGCCCCCACATTTCCCGACAAGGCTTGTCTATAAGTCGCCGTCGAGATCGTCGCTATCGCTCTCGTCGTAGCTATTGTCTTCCTCGTCGCTCATGAGGCCGATGAATTCTTCGTCTTCTTTGGGGGCAGCACTCTCGTCGTTATCCCTTGGAATTAACCGTCCCGTTACTTTGAGCCATTCGAGAAGCGAGGTTTCTCGGTTGGCCGGGATTAACTCGGCTGGCTCGTTACGAGGAATTTGCCGTAGAGAGGGATTGATAGGATCGTTCATTCGCAGTTTGATTTCCTGGTTGACTGGTGACGGATTCGAGCGTCGATTACCTAATTGATTTTAAAACATTGGTGGAGTGGTTAAGCCGAGGAGGGTCGCTGTATCGATCGAGACGCCTTTACTTTGAACTAAAACACCGAATCCGCCCAATCCCATGGGGTCGATGAGGGCGTGCAGGACTTCTCGTCGTTGCATGACGGCTACGATATCTCGTCCCGTGGCTTTGGCGTTTTCCCGTCCTAAGTTTGCCATGCGTTCGCCGAGTCCCAACGCCATTAAAAACAGGCCTTGTTGTGTGAAGCCTTCAACGTTCAAACCGCAGCGTTCGCCTTGACGCTGTAACGCTGTAAAATCGACGTGGGCGGTGATGTCCTGTTCGCCGATCGCGAGGTAGGGATCGTCGTGGTGGTGATGTCGAACGTAGCATTGAAGGGTTCCGCTCGATCGAGCATGACTGTAATACTGTCGAGCTTCGTAGCCGTAGTCGATCGTTAGGACGTACCCCCGCTTCAATTTTCGGGCGACGGTTTCCATCCACGACAGCGCCTCGAGATTGACTTCAGTTTGGTAGCCGTCGGGGAGGGTTTTGAGATCGATCTCGACGAATTGGAAATAATCTCGGAGTTCGGGTGTGGAAAGATCGCCCGTCACCTCTCGAAATTGTTGGGCTTCATCCAAGGTGACGTAGTTTTCTCGTAACTGCCCGTTTTCCAGGGTCACTCGACAGACGGGAAACGCATCGACCAATTCGTTGGAGAAGAAACATCCTTCGATCGAGGCGTCGGGAATTTCCGACCAGTTGCACCAGCGAACGTTAACGCCTTTGAGGCGTTGTTGTTGCAATTTCAATGCGGGGGAGGTTTCGACGATGACGTACTCGATCGACTCGAAACAACGGGGAAATGTTTCGCGTAACGTTCGTAAAATATCGACGGCTAAAATTCCCTGGCCGGCACCCATTTCGACGACTGAAAACGGTTGGGGGTTTCCCAACAGCTGCCAAATTTGTTCGAGCTGTTTCGCCAGCATTTCGCCGAAGTCGGAACTCAAATGGGATGAGGTAATAAAGTCGCCACCGCCGCCGAATTTCGCGCCACGGGAGTAGTAGCCGTATTGGGGGTGATACAGAACCGTTTCCATATAGTCGGCGAAGGAAATTCGGCGCGAGGGAGATGCGGCGATTTCCTGTTGGAGGACGTTAACCAGTGTGGCGTTAGAGTTGGGAATCATCGAGATCGTTGCAGGACGTTGGAGTTTCGTTCGATCGATTGTAAATTGTAAAACGCACACCTTCGAGAGTTCTAGGTTGAATGGATTTGAAAGCCCCCCATTTTCGATCGTTCTTCCCTCTCTGTGCTTCCCAAACCCCAAGCTGTTTCGTGCGGTGAGTCTCTCTGTCGTTCGATGGGGTTCGGATCTTCAATGGATTTGGCTAATTCACCAATCGCCAATTCACCAATGAATTGCAAAATTTTACCGAATCTTTTTCCAGATCGATCCGTCAGCGTTCGTATAAAATCATTGAGGTTGCTGAAGGTGAACCCTATGAAACGATTTGTCGGACTATTCCTCGGATTCACGATGGCAGTGTTGTCGATCGTGGGATGGGGACGCCACAGTGTCAGTCAACCGCTTCAGCCTGATTCCGTTATTTTTCAAAATCTCACGAGCAATACGTCAACCTGCGAACTCGTCTCGCGGATTGAAAACGATAAAATTCTCGAAGTGGAGTTTCCACCCGCGTGTCTCGATGAAAAACTTCGATTGTCGAACTTTATTGAAATTGCTAGGCAACAAGTGAACGAGGATGAAACGATTCCGTTAAACGTTAAAAATATTCGCTACAATCTCATTGATGAGGGCATTCGCATTCTCGCCAATCTCGAAATTGACTATCCGGTCTTAGGATTAGTGGATTTTGAAGTATCGCAGCAAGTTTTGGCCAATTTAACGGATGGTGCGTTAGATTTAAAAACCGGTGAAACCGAGGTCGATATTGACGTTCCGTTTTTTGAGGATAACGATTTGGGCGGACTGGTCAATCAAGTTGTCGATTATCAGTTGACGATCTTCAATCAGAAAAGCTTGCAAGATTTCCTCTCGGACACGGGTTTAGACGAGCGAATTGCATCGGAAACAGATTTGAGTGTTGAAGCCGTTCAGTTTATAACGAAAGCTGTCGAACAGGATGTGAGTGCGCGGATTACGGAAGACGCTGTGATTTTATCGATTCGATTTTATCAAGACGTCGATCGATGAGATAGATTTTTGAGCTTTAGTCTCTCGATTCTGATGAGAACGATCGTTTCTATTAGGGGCTTAAATAAATTGTCTATGCATCCAAAAAATAAAGATATTTTGTGTTTTTAAAATAAAAATAAATGTATAAAACTCTTGTTTTTAGGTAAATATTGGTCTTGTTCGAGAATTTTTAAAGGATGTAAAACAAAAAAAGAAGCTTTGAAATCATCCTGAAAGGTCGTTCGATCTCTGAACCCAAAAGCTTGTGGTCGGAGAAAAAGTATGGGTCTGTTGGACTTAGGGTGACAACCAGAGTTTATAGGACTCCAAGGGTTTTGGTCTCGAAAGCAACCCAATACCACCGCAATTCCCAGAGAACCCAAAGTATTTTGGAGAATATACAACTTGAAACGAGAGGAATTTGATTGCAATTCGCATTTCACGGGGAAGTGCCCCGTCTTCGCCGACAACGTTCGGAACAATATTTGACTTCGTCCCAGCACTTTTCCCACTTCTTCCGCCAAGTAAACGAACGCTGACAGACCGGGCAAATTTTCGTCGGAAGGTTGGATTTCGTATATTTCGGCTTCATAATAGGGGATTGGAGGGTACGATCGAGTTGTTTTCCAGTTTAAAACAGCGCTCGAGGTGAGATGGAATCCAAAGCTCTTTCCCCGATTACAATCGTTCTCGTCGAACCGGCGGGTGCGCTCAACGTGGGTTCGATCGCCCGCGTCATGGCGAATATGGGACTCGATCGATTGGTGCTGGTGAACCCTCAGTGCGACTATCTCGGCGATGAGGCGCGAAAAATGGCGGTTCACGCCCGGGCGATCCTCGAAAACGCCCGCTGTGTCCCGACGTTAACGGATGCAGTCGTGGGTTGTCAGCGAATTGTTGCGACCACTGCCCGAGATCGTACGCTTCCGACGCACCTCGAACACCCTCGCGAGGTGTTACCTTGGCTGTTAGGAGTCTCGTCGGCTTTGGTATTCGGACGGGAGGATCGGGGATTGAGCAACGAAGAGTTGAACGTTGCCCAGCGATTTGTCCGCATTCCCTCGAGTTCGGTGTATCCTTCGCTGAATTTGGCGCAATCGGTGGCAGTCTGTGCTTACGAACTCTATAATGCTGCTGGTGTAGCACCGACGGTTCCCCCGACGGCGGAACCGGAAGCCCCTGCGGAAGCGTTGGAAGCATATTACGGGGATTTGGAACGGCTGTTACTCGACATCGGATATCTATATCCCCACACGGCGAGGGCTAGGATGGAAAAGTTCCGTCGCCTTTACAATCGGGTGCATCCGTCAGAAACTGAGATTGCGATGTTGCGGGGTATCCTGCGACAGGTCGAGTGGGCGCTCGATCGAAAAAACTAAAGCTGAATTTTTAAAGTCGAACTCCTAAATTTTTCATTCCTCGAAGAGTTATGCCGACGTCTCCTAGTTTCTTCGACCCATCTTCGCGACGACGCAATACGGGTAAGGCTTGGTTGCGCCGCCAGTGGCGTAATCGCTTATCTGAGGAAAGCGCACCCCACAGTCGCGTGACGCCGATTTCGTCGCGCCGCCCGAAGTCGGGGGGGAGTTCGCCGGATTTACCGCCGCTACAAACGCCTCGTGCGAGTCGTCCGCCGTTGACGCCACCGGTGCGGTTGGCACCTCCAGCACGTCGTCCGATTCCGTCAGAACTGCGACCGCCGTTGCAGCAATCCCGTTCGGCGTCTTCGGAACCGATTCCGCCGTTGCGTCCGGAAACCTTTCGATCGAAACGCCCTCGTCGATCGAAACGCCCCGAACCTTCGCCCGTCAATCTTCCCAAGGCTGCGGTTCGCCCGCCACGCCATCGAGAACGCCCTCGCGAACGGCTTCAACGCCGTTCGATGCCTTCGGCGTTGAAGCCGTTTCTGTACGTGGCGCAACTGTCATTCGTCGGCGTGGGGTTGAGTGCGATTGCGGGGACGGTGTTGTCGATGTGGACGCCCTCGAAAGGGGATTTATCGGCTTCCCAGGCGGACGGTTCGTCTCCCGGATTGGAAAGTCAGACGGTGGCGGCGCGGTGGTCGCCGGAACTCTCGCTGGGACAGGAATTGACGACGCTCGAAACGTCACTGCAACAGTTAGCCGCACAGTATCCAGGCTTAACGCCAGGGGTGAGCGTGGTAGACGTGGCGACGGGGGATTATGTCGCGATGTCTGAGATGACGGCGTTTCCGGCAGCGAGTACGATTAAGATTCCGATTTTGGTGGCGTTTTTCCGGGCGGTGGATGCGGGGAAAGTGCGCTTGGACGAACCGCTGACGATGGAGGCGCAACACGTCGCTGAGGGATCGGGGGTGATGCAGTACGACGAACCGGGAATGCAGTATCCTGCGTTGGAAGTGGCGCTGCTGATGATTACGCAGAGTGACAATACAGCCACGAATATGTTGATCGATCGATTGGGGGGAATCGATCGACTCAACGCCCAGTTTCGGGAGTGGGGGTTGACGGAGACGACGCTCCGCGAGCGATTACCGGATTTGGAGGGAACGAATACGACGACGCCGCAGGAGTTGGCGAAGTTACTCGGACAAATCGAACGGGGTGAGTTGGTGTCGATGCGGAGTCGCGATCGAATGTTTCGGATTATGGAACGGACGGTGAACGACGCACTATTACCGCAAGGGTTGGGCGAGGGGGCCTCGATCGCCCATAAGACGGGAAATCTTCGATCGGTGTTGGCGGATGCGGGATCGATCGACGCACCGAACGGAAAGCGCTACATTGCGGTGATGTTAGTGCGCCGTCCTGACGAGGACGAACGCGCGGCGGATTTGATTCGGGAAATGTCTGCGATGGTGTACGACCATTTTGCCAAGCCAACCTCGTCGTTTCCCCAAACCGTCCTGGTTGCGCCCACCGTGACGGAGATGCAGCAGGCGCAACGGATGGGACGTTGAGCCGTTACAGAGACCTCCCATTTTTTTCAAAAAATGGGGGAAGTTAAAAAATTGGCAATCGTCCTGTTTCTTTAAACAGAAAAAACTGCAATAGAAAGTTTTTGGCGTTTTAAGCAAACGTTATCTCAACAACATTTGCAGAAATGTTTGTTGCGCTGATGCTAGTGGGAACCGAAGCCCCTCCTAACTCAAGCTTGGTAATAATGCGAGTATTCCCGCCAGCGGTGTTGTTACCATTGCTATCTCGAAGTAAGAACAGGTCGGTTCCATCTGTATAAGCGAAGACATTCGTTCCGCTAAGGACATTGCTGGAAAAAGTTGTCGAGCTGTTCAAAATTCCAGTCGTTAGAATGTTAGTATCATTCGCAACGTTATTGTAATTTTCAAGTCGAATAGTATCCTGAGCAGGATTGAAATCTGTAATTCGATCGTATCCGTTAGCAACAATAGCCGTATCGATTTCACTGCTAGCATCGGCATCGAACGTCGGATCGCTACTTAAAATGTTGGAGTAGATAAACGTATCTCGCCCATTTCCACCCGTCAAAACATCGATCGAGCCAACACCGCTGGTTCCTAGCGAATCCCCTCGAATCAAATCGTCACCATCTCCAGCATTGATGGTATCTGCACCACCTTTACCATCCAAGATATCCGGACCAGCTCCTCCAGTTATCGTATTGTCAGTTCCATCGGAGGCAACCACTGAAATGTTGACGGTTGCCGTATCTGTACTCGATGCGCCGTCCTGGATCGTGTAGCCGAAGCTTGTAGAAGTCGCCGTACCGGGTGCTGTATAATCCAAGCTCGTAATTGGCGTACCGCTAGTCGCCAAAGTCCCGGCTAAACCTGTATCGTTTACCGATTGAAGCGTTAGGGAACTACCCGTGTCGTTTGCAAGTAACGCACTAGCGGGAATTGTACCAGTTGTGCCAGTTGTGACCGTCATCGTATCGTTCGTTGCCTGAAGGGTGGTCACGGTAATTGAGGCTGTTTCTTGGTCGAATTCTGGCGCTCCGCCTGTATTGCCGTTATCGTTGAGATTAATCGTCAAGTCGGCCATACCGCCTGTTGCTGCGGTATAGGTCAGCGTTCCCGCAGTCCGAGCTGCATTGAGATTCGCAAGCGTTCCTCGTACAGTCACGCTCGCTGTATTGTTATTATCAACGCTCAATCCCGTTCCGCTCGCTGAAATTGTGCCTCCTGCACTTCCCGATACAGATAGCGTAAGCGTCATTTCACCACTATCTGCATCGGGATCGTCGAAGTTGGAAGTGATGATGCTTGCAAGATTGTATGGGGTCGATGGAGTTGCACCCATAAATGGTCCCATGGCGGTCACAACGGGTTTATCGTTCACTCGCTGCACTGTGATGGTCGTCGTGGCAATGGCGCTCGTATTGCTATCTACATCTGTTGCTTCAAACGTCACGATTCGATCGGGAGAAGTGGGCGGATTTTCTCTGACCGATGGAGGCGCGCCCCCTCCGTAGTCGTACTCAATTGTATCGAGAACGGCTTTGTAATTCGCGGGAGGTTGAGATGCTCCGGAGCTGGGCGTTAAGGTTAAGGTGTAGTTCGTCCCCGACGTTTGACCGACATTAATTCCTTGTGCTGACGCGACTGTATTATCCCAAGTCAGGATTTGATTGCCTCCTGGTGGGTTAACAAGGGTCACAACAACTTGCGAAATTTGGCTGTTATCGTCCGAAACGACGAGCTTGCTCGAATCTACTACGGAAACTGGGGTTTGTTCTGTGTAAGTCGTGCTGTTGTCGATTCCTGAGTCAGAACCGTTTAAGTCGATGACAGGGTTCGCCGGTGGATTTTGTACCTCGATGGTGAAGGTTTCTGTGGACGTATCGACGCCACCATTTACGGTTCCCCCGTCGTCTTGGAGTTCGATGGTTACGGTTGCCGTTCCCGTCGCACCGGCTTTAGGTGTATAGGTTAGATTGCCAGATGCGCTATCAACATCCGGTTGAACGTCAAAGATCGCATTATTGTCGTTTGTAACTGTAGTCGTTAAACTTTGTCCGGCTTCGTCAGTCGGCCCGGCTGTAATATCCGTTGCCCATCCTGCGACTGTTTGCGCACCTGCATTGTTGAAAACGGTTTGATTTGCCCCTTTCGTTAAGGTTGGCGCGTCGTTGACGGCGTCGATGGTTACGGTGATTGTCGCTGCATCGGAATCTTCCGTTCCGTCGTTGGCTTTGAAGGTAAAGCTATCGCTTCCGTTGGTGTCTGCTGTGGGTGTATAGGTATAGGCTCCCGTGGAAGCGTCGGTAATTGTGACTGTACCTTGGCTAGGGTTGCTGACAATGCTGTAGGTTAAGCTGTTGCCATCGCTATCGCTGGCACTGAGGGTTCCCGTTTGAGTTGTGTCCTCGGTGGTTGTGAGCGTACCATCTGAAGCCGTCGGTTTTGTGTTGGCTGCACCGTCTCCACCGGAACCACTGTCTCCACCGGAACCACTGTCTCCACCGGAACCGCTGTCTCCACCGGAACCGCTGTCCCCACCGGAACCGCCGTCTCCATCGTCTCCGTCGTCTCCGCCGTCTCCGTCGTCTCCGTCGTTTCCGCCACTATCGGGAGGCGTGGGCGGACCGGGATCGGGAGTACTCGATGGGGTCAGCTCGTCTGTAATACTATCTTCGGTGAATACGCTTTCTGTGACGTTGCTGAGAATGGCGAGGATTTTACCCGTTCTCAGGTTCGAGATGACGTAGTTTCCGGTGCTGCTGCTTTCGTCGGAACGCACGAAGGCGATGTTGATTTCCGACATTTCAATGTCACCGGCAAAGGCGATTCGATCGTCGGAGTCGAAGCCGGAAATGATATCTGTATCTTCGTCTGACGCTCCGCTGGATTTGGCGTTGATGACGTAAATGTTTTTCCCCGTACCGCCGACGAGCAGGTCTGACCCGTCGTCTCCAAACAGGACATCGTTGCCGATTTCGCCGTAAATGGTATCGTCACCCTTGCCACCGAAGAGAAAGTCGTTATCGTCGCCGCCAAAGATCGTGTCGTTGTCTTTGTTGCCGAATACGGTGTCTTCGCCGTCATTGCCGTAGAGAACGTCGGAACCGAGGTCGCCGCTGATGACGTCTTCGCCATCGTTCCCGAAGATCGTGTCGTCGTCTCGTCCGGAGAGTAGGGTGTCGTTTCCGCGATCGCCCCGGAGAACATCTTTGCCTTGGTTGCCAAATTCTAGATCGTCCCCATCGTTGCCGATGATATTATCGTCGCCACCTAGCCCAACGATCGAATCTCCTCCGAGCGTTCCGAGAAGGGCTTCGGCATTGTCGGTTCCAGTGATGAGAGGCATGAGTTTCGATCTCCTAGGGAGTCCCTGACACGTACTACGAATGTAAATAAATGTGAGTTTGTTTTGGCAATTGCGTGTTTTTGTGGTAGAAGCGCTCGATTCGATCGAACACACGCAAGCGGACACACCCTAAGACATTGTCGCGCTGTTACCGGTTTTTGTTCCCATCGGGCAGACCGGTCGATCGAGAGCATCTTTTCCGGATTCTTCTGTCTCTCACGCACTTTGAATTAAGCAGGGACAAAACGCCGGTGTTTTGTAACGCGAGAGGCATGGAAAGTCAGATAGAGACTTAGATGAAATCTAAGTTTTATGATGACGCTCTACTCTCCATTGTGGTCAAAACTTTAACGATCGACCATACCCTTTACGAGAACCTTAACGTCTAACCCTGAGTGCAAAGTTCCGTATAATCACGGAACTTTGAAAGCGGATCGATCGAAAACGATAGCGTTTTAACTGAAAATTCATCCCACGAGAGACGTGGCGTACACGCGACTGGCAACTCGGGCGATTTTCTGCATGGCGGCTCCAATTTCTTCGACTGTCGCTGTCAGGCTAATCCGCAAGCACTGTTGTGTGTGTTGCCAATCTTCACGCAAGCCGGGGAAAAACGGTTCTCCGGGAACGGCAATCACGCCGACTTTTTTGAGGTCTCGATAGAATTCTCGATCGGTGATGGGTAAATCGCGGAACCACAGCCAGGCGAAAATTGCCCCTTCACCGCGATGCAAGAACCAAGGAAGTTCTTTTGGCATGGCGTTCTGCAACGATTCTTCCAAAACCTCAAATTTGTGTTGGTAGTGGGGACGAATCACCGATTCCGAAAGTTCGACTAACTGACCCGAGGCGATGGCTTTTGCGGCGATGGCTTGTCCGTAGCGAGACGAATGAATGCAAGTGTTGGTTTGAAACGACTGCAACACGTCGATAATCTCTTCGTCGCCGATGGCGATTCCCAACCGTTCCCCTGGAAGTCCGGCTTTTGACAAACTCATGCAGTGAACGATATTTCCGCCAAACATGGGGGTCATATCGGTAAAGTTCAACGCCGGGAACGGAGGTGCGTAGGCGGAGTCGATGAAGACGGGAACGTCTGCGGTGGCGGCGAGATCGCCAATTTTACGAACTTCTTCGTCGGTTAAAACGTTTCCCGTGGGGTTGCAGGGACGGGAAAAAATAACGCATCCGGTCTCGCGGTTAATTTCAAGTTGGCTGAAGTCTGGGCGATATTTAAATCGATGGCTGGCTTCGTCGATGTCGAGGGTGGGTTTGTACGACACGACCGCTTCGGGAGTCAGGCTGACACCGCCGTATCCGGTGTAGTCGGGACTCAGGGGAAGGACGATTTTTTTTAACGCGCCGCTTGAGGTGTAGCCGCCGAAGGCATTGGCCCCGAAGAAGTAAATGGATTGCGAACCGGGGGTGACGAGAACGTTGCGCGACGTTAAATTTACCCCGTAACGGTGGTTGAAATCCTCGACAACGGCATCGATGAGGGGTTGGTAGCCTTGACTGGAACCGTAGCGACAAACGACCTCGCTATATTCGGAACTGGCGAGGAGTTGTGCCGTACAATCGCGCCACATTGCCTCGATTTCGGGCAAAATTACCGGATTTCCCGCACTGAGGTCGATGAAATCTCGCGCGTTACCGCTTTGCAAGGTTTCGATGATGTCTTTCATGATTGCCCTCACCCCGGTAAGGTGGGACATTTGTTGACCGAATTGAGACAGTGCAGGGTTCATCTTTTACAGTGAGCAGTGAGCAGTGAGCAGTGAGCAGTGAGTAGTGAGTAGTGAGTAGTGAGTAGTGAGTAGTGAGCGGTGAGTAGTGAGCGGTGAGTAGTGAGCAGTGAGTAGTGAGCGGTGAGTAGTGAGTAGTGAGTAGTGAGCAGTGAGTAGTGAGCGGTGAGTAGTGAGCGGTGAGTAGTGAGCGGTGAGGATAGGTTTCAGTTTACAGGGTCTTCTCAGTCTTCCTTAGTCTCTAACACAAACTCGATTCGACACGATCGAGGAAGTCGAGTAAAATTTGTCGGTGAGGGGTTCCCATGGGGCGAACTTGTTGGGCTTTTTCGGAGTATCGCCGCCCCTGCTGAATCTCCTCGGGAGTCCACAGGGCGAGATCCCAACCTTCGCCGAGAACGAGATCGTTTAGATCGACGACCAGGGGCGCGTAAAAGATATTCCGTGTAATTTCGGGAAAAATACGTCGATCGAACAGTTTGACTTCGGGCGGCGTGTAGCGAATTTCTTCGTACAATTCTCGCACGATGGCAGCCTCGGGGGTTTCACCCGGTTCGATGTGACCGCCGAAAAATGCCCAATAGCCGGGATAGACGATACCGGGAATGTTATCGCGCAGTTGCATGAGATATCGTCCCTGTTGGTAGAGAATGGCAATGGCGACGTGTTTCATTTTGGGGATGCTTGTTGGGTGGTTTTTCGATCGATTTCTTCGATGTAAATTTCCCCGTAATCGACCCCGTTGATGGGGATCGATCGATCGACAAGAATTCCAGTAATTTGAAGTGATTCTCCTGAGGTGGGAAGGTCGGTTGGGGAGACGACCCAAACGGTTCCCGTCTCGTCCTGAAGTTGGTACGCCCCGCTGTCGAGAAAGGGAACGAGATCGATCGCCGTTCCGTGCAGAATGACTTCTGTATTTTCACGGGTATTTGTCAGTTCGGAGATCGGGGTTACGTTGACGCCAACACCGCACCCCGACACGATCGAGAGAATTGGAAGGAAGGGTAAAAGTTTGCGCGACACGGAAGACTGAGATGGTAGGTTAGGAAGGTTCAATTGCACGGACTCGATCGTCGATGGATACGACTCGCATTTTAGATGGTAAAGCACTGGCGAAAAAGATTCAGGGCGAACTTCGATCGCGAATTCAAACGCACGTGGAAGCTGGAAAACGCCCCCCGGGTTTAGCCGTGTTGCGAGTGGGGGACGATCCCGCTAGTGCGGTGTACGTGCGCAATAAAGAACGTTCCTGTGAAAGAGTCGGAATTGCGTCGTTCGGTCGTCACTTCCCCGCAGATACGTCGGCGGAGGAAATTGCGGCGGAGATCGATCGACTCAACGCAGACGATCGCGTTGACGGTATCTTACTGCAACTCCCGCTTCCCGGTCATTTGGATGCCGTGCCGCTGCTGTTGAAAATCGACCCCGATAAGGATGCGGACGGACTTCACCCTGTCAATATGGGTCGGTTGATGCGCGGCGAACCGGGATTGCGCAGTTGTACGCCTGCGGGGGTGATGCAACTCCTAAAAGAGTACGACATCGATCCTAAGGGGAAAAATGCTGTTGTCGTCGGCCGCAGTATTTTGGTTGGAAAGCCGATGGCGTTGATGTTACTCGAGACGAACGCGACGGTAACTATCGCACACTCGAAAACGCAGAATCTCCCCGAGGTCGTTCGCAACGCCGATATTGTCGTGGCGGCGGTGGGTCGTCCGCAGATGATAACGGGGGATATGGTGAAACCGGGTGCGGTGGTTGTGGATGTGGGAATTAACCGCGTTACGGACGATGAAGGGAACTCGAAACTCGTCGGTGACGTGGCGTTTGAGACGGTGAAGGAGAAGGCGAGTTTCGTAACTCCGGTTCCGGGTGGGGTCGGTCCGATGACGGTGGCAATACTGTTGAAAAATACGGTGGATGCGTATTTGAAGAGGATGGATTGAGAACGGTCTTTTTGGAGGCTTCTCGATCTATTCGGATAGAGACGTACTGTCGTTCGTCTCTACTTTTTGTTTTTAATTGTTGTTTTTTAGGTTGTTTCGATCGATCGTTGGTGTTTCTTTGAATTGGCGATCGAAAATGCATTGTTTTTCGTTGGCTTTTAAGATCGAGGAAAATTTTTGGGGTGCATCTCAATTTCGTAGAATGACCCCTCCGTCTTCGGCATCTCCCCTTATACCATTTTTAAAAATTCATGCCATAGATGTCTGTAGGGGCGAACGGTGTTCGCCCCAGTTCAGCCGAAGATCTCTAGCAGGATTATCAGCCAGGGGAGGAGGGGTGGGGTTGCGATCCCAAAAGTGAGAAGATCGAGGAAAATTTTTGGGGTTCGTCAACCTTCAATCGCCGAATTCTCTAATTTTTGACGGATTCAATCTCAAAACTCCTCTTACTTTTCTCGAACGATAAGAGGAGTTTTGAACCGCTCTATTTCTCAAACTCAATATTTCCATCTGGGGAAATGATATAACGCACGCCGTTCGATTGTGGACGAATGTTTTGCGGTGTTGGTGGGACTTGCAGACGTCCGCGATCGCGATAACCCCGTCCGTAACCGTAGCCTCGTCCGTAGCCGTAACCTCGTCCGATGCGTTCGTTTTGGCGAACGTGAGGTGTCTTGGCACTTTTATTGAGTCGATCGAGTGAGTCTTCGAGTTCTGCTTGCGTCACGCCGTCACCGAGAGGGGTTGCGAAGGGATCGAAGATCGGCGATACAGATTTGACGACCCCTTGACTGGTGGTTTCGGCGATCTTTGCGGTGTTATTAGGAACGTTGGGTTCGGCGGTGGCGGTGAGGGGAACGAGGGGAATAGTTAGGGAGGCGAGAACGGCGGCGACGCGGGTTAGCGGAACGGACGGACGTGGATGGAGGATAAAGTTTCCGTTAACGACATCGAGATTTAAAGTGTCGCTGAGTCCTCGTCGATCGAGGGCGTTTTCGACGGCTTTTTTCGATCGATCGATTTGTAGGTGTTCGTAGTGCCAGGATGTATTATCGCGATGGATTCGGTAGAAATAGAGCGGTTGTTTGAGATGGTAAATTTCTGTGGTTTCGGAAAGGCGCAAGCATAAATCGTAGTCTTCGGCGTACTCGAACTCGGGATCGATTCCACCGCATCGATCGAAGATATCGCGACGGATGAGTCGGAAATGAAAAGTCATGAAATCTGTCAACAATCGATCTCGAGAATAGGGGATTTGGCAACGATCTCCAGGCTTTAAAAACGTCCCGTTTTCGTCGATTTCAAGATAGTCGCTATACACCATTCCAATCTGGGCGTTGCTATCGAGAACGGCGGCGGTTTGTTCTAAGGCGGTGGCGGCGAGAATATCATCTCGATCGACCCAGCCGATATATTCGCCGTGCGTGGCTTCGATGGCCGCTTTTAAAGCTTTTCCTCGCCCTTGATGTTCGGCGGCGACAACGCGAACTCGAGTATCGGTGGCGGCGAATTCTCGCGCGATCGAAACAGAATCGTCTGTCGATCCGTCGTCCCAAATCAGTAAGTCGAAATTTTGGTACGTTTGGGATAAGACGCTTTCAATGGCGTGTTTGAGATAGTACGATTGGTTATAGCTATTGATGACGATCGAGATTTTCATCGGAATCGATAATTCTAATTTTATGGCAGGAATTTTAACATAATAAGTTTTAGAGATCGAATAATAAATTTTGTTAAAAATACTTGACGTTTTTATTTGTTTCGATTAGCTCGAGCGTGCGATCGATGTATTCGTTTGAATGATAAGCAATTGAGACAATCTTATCGTATTTTTGGAGGCGTTTTGTATTTTTCTGTATTCGTTCGCTGATTTGAGGAATTGCTCGATCGATCGGTGTATTTAATGTCACGATAGAAACGTCCATCTCGATCGCTTTATGAATTCCCAGCATTGGAGATCGGTAAAACGCATCGAGGTAAAGATTGGCATGAAGATAAAGGGAGTCTAATGCTTCTAAACGATCGATTTCGATAACGATAACACGGGTTCGATCGAGATCGTCGTTTTGAAGGGTTTCTGAAATTCGCTCTCGAACGTCGATTTTTAGCGTGTTACCGTTTCGATCGCCACATAAGGCCACAATCAGAACAGTTTCGGGAGATCGATCGAGAATGGTTGCCCAGATCGATCGTAACTCAGCGGTTAAAGAGTCTGGAAAAACGTAGGATAGTAAAATTGAAGTTGAGGTTGGCAATCCCAAGCGAATTTTAAAATCGGAATGAGCTGCGAAATTGGGGTTGCACTTTTTTAATTTTGGAGTATCATAATAAGTAGAATGGGAATAGATGCGCTCTATGAACTCCCTGGTGTTAAGCGTTACAAAATCGAGAGAACCCCAACGTAACGACGACACCTTTATGAAATCTTCTCCAACATCCTGAAATCGGGCGAGTTGATGTGCAGCTATGAGTGTGATGGGTGTTGTCATAGCGGCAATTTCTGCCTGAATCAGCAACGCATCTAAGTTATCTCGACGAATTCTCTGAACTTGTCCCCGCAAATCCGACGGAAGCTGCACCCATTCAATCCGAGAATCCCAAAATTCGGGAACGGGTTCTAAACTATAAACGGTGAGATTGGGGAGATTTTCGATCTCGTCAAACAAAAGGTTTTGAGGTGAGGCTTCCAACAAAACACCAGCTTTCCCCGATGGCGCTTCCGAAAACTCCCAATCTAGTTGATGGTGGTGCGTCGAAAGTGCAAACTCTAAAATCTCCCACCGCTTCACTAACAAATTTTCCCAATCGGCATCTATATAATATAAAGGTGTAAAACAGACGTTCAGCGAAAACAGCATCGCCGCCTCTTGGCAAATTTCAGAGTCGGGGTTTTCACCAATCCAGCGATGCAATTCATCTGTTAAACGCCGTATCCGCTTCCAATACCGTTTTCCCTCTCCCAAATCTCGCCATTCGGGAAGATCCGACAACGCCAAACTTAAATAATCCAATCGCAACCACTCGGGAACCTCTGACAGCGAAACCTCAAAACGGCGAATTCCTAAATCGAACAAAATTTTCGCCACCGACGAGGGTTTCAACTTCCCTTCCGTCGCGGAACGTTCCCAACCTTGGAAAATCGCATCTCGCAACCCTCGCCGATACAAGAGTTCTAAATCCGAAGATGCGATCTGAGGAAGTAATCGCAACAGTAACTCTCCCGCAACTTCCCCATTTCGTAACGCTGCTTCCAAGCGCATTCGAGGGGGAAATGCTGGATTTTTGACGACCTTTTTCAACAGCAGTTCTTCGTCAAACCCCCCTTCCAACAAATGACGAAACGTTTGCTGGCGTGGGTGAAGGCGAAAGTACGACAGTGGCTTATCGACGAATCCCACCTTGAATCGCGTCAAAATTCGCCACCACATCTCCACATCTACCAGTTGACGCAACGATCGATCGAACTTTCCCACCACGTCAAACGCCGATTTGCGAACTAACACCGCTGTCGGTTCTCCAATTTTATTGATCGGCGTTTCCATCAACTGCGAATCTTCGAGGAGTTGCATTCCCGATCGAATGGGTTCGAGTTTCGTCCATCCGCGATGAACGTCTTTGCAAATCTGGTACACATCCAACAATTCCGGAATTTCATCTGCATCGTCAGACATTAATAGAATGCGCGGTGCAAAGACGAAGCCAATTTCTGGATCGGATTCTGCAATCTCCACCATAGCTTCAATACAACTGGGAGATAACACGTCGTCTTGAAATAAAAATTTGATGTATTTCCCCGTCGCCACTTCTAAACTGAAATTCCAGTTTTCCACCATGCCCTTATGAGAATTTTGAAACAAGCGAACTGGGATTTGTGAGTTGTCTCGAAAGGCTTCAACGATCGAAACGGTTCGATCGGTCGATCCGTCATCTGAGATAATCACCTCTAAGTTAGAATACGTCTGCTTTTCGACACTCGCCAACGCTTCTTCTAAAAATCGATCGCCGTTATACGTCGGGATGCAGACACTCACTTGAGGTTGTGACGACAGCGGCATTTTTTGCAATCCCAAACCTTCACGAAGTTGAGACTGAAAGTCTCGCAACTGCTGTCGCAGCGCGTCGACTCTCAGCTTTTCCCGCAACGCCGACGACTCCTTATCCACGAGAACCTGTAACCATCGGGGTTCGTACAACGTTCGGTGCTTGTTGCAAATGTAGTGAAACAGCTTTTCTCGATTTTCAGGAATATTGCAAGCGTTCACCATAGAATCGGAACGCACTCGATACTCGAAGAGAACCTCAGGAACGTGATAAAACTCCCAATCTGTTTCTGCAACGCTCAGCCAAAAATCCCAATCTTCGTATCCGAGTTTTTCGGGAATTTCTGTATCGTATCCGCCGCACTCTTCCCAAACTCGCTTCCGAAATACCGCACACGCATCGATGAAGTTTCCTTGGAGAAGAATGTCGAGATGAAACGGCGGAACGCGATGGATGCGGCGGCGGTTTCCAAAAAACTCGACATCGCCATAGACGACACCAATTTGAGGATTTCGATCGAGAATTTCAATTCCTTTTTGGATATACTCGGGACGAATGCGGTTATCTGCATCGAGGGGAAGAATATATCGCCCCCTGGCGTGTTGAATTCCAGTGTTTCTCGCGGCGGCTAATCCCCGATTGGGTGGTTCTAAAATATGGTAATCGCGCTGTTTGAGATCGTCGAGAACGGCTTGGGTTAAGCGATCGGTAGAACCGTCGTTGACGATGAGGAGTTCGGTGACGGGTTCGGGATAGTTTTCGACGCTTCGAATTGCATCTTCGAGATATTCACCGTCGTTGTAGCAGGGGATGACGATCGAAAGGATGGGAGTTTTTGCAGCCATTTTGTTGGCTTTTTCGCCAACAACAGAACTTCTCTGGAAGTATGAAGTCGAATCCTTCCATTCGCTGGGAATATCTGCATTTCGATCGAGTTCTTCGAGACGTTCCCAGGATTGAGGGGGAAGGTGGCGAACCTGGGGAGCGTCGAACGATAAACTTTGGAAGAGTTCTGGGGAGAATTGACTCGTGATATCTCCCACATTCGTTAAGTTGAATTTTTCGCCAATAAGGCGAACGAAGCGTTCTGGATGTCGAACGATCGAATTCCCACACAACAAGATCGATCGATCGCGGCGATTTCGATAAAATTGCAACATGTGGCGATTGTAATACTCCCAAATTCGCAATCCGTAATCGGGGTTTTGCTTAAAGAGGGGTGCGTTCAGTCGATCGATCGAATCGGCGACATCCCAGGGATAGCGGTAAATAAAAATGTAATTCGCATTGGGAAGTAAATCGTCCCAAAACTCTAACATTAATGACGATCTCGGATCTTTCCATCCCCATTTCGGACAGTTCGATCGAGATTCGATAAGCTGTCTCGCCGCCTCGCGATAATCTGCAAACTTCGATCGATCGAGGGTTTCGTGTTCCGTCCATCCCCAATCTCGCCATCCTCGATCGTTTCGATCGCAACTCGCTGCGAGAACTCGGCGTTGGAAGGTGAGGAAATCGATATCTTCGTAATAGCCTTTGGGGTTGAACCGATCGGCGGGATGTAGTCGATCGCCAAATTCGATTCCCATGTTTTGTAGAAACGAGGCTAAAAGAGAGGTTCCCGAACGATGCATTCCCGTAACGATGAATACTTGGGCGTTTTGTTGAAACCCTCTCTCTAAGCGCACACCTTTCTCCATTCTAATTAAAGGGTAACACGAATCGTTTAAATTTTGCGCGATCTCCCCAAAACTTAACCCTTTTGACGAGTTAAAACGATCGAATGTGAAGTTTCGATCGACGCTCATCAAAGCGTGAGGCAAACTCACCGTTCGATATCCCAAACGTTGTAACTTCAAACAGAAATTTATTCCCGAATCCTGAATCCGATCGACGAGCGATTTTCGACTCATCAACGCCAAACCCGACACCGCATCGACGTTATTCATCGTTCGCAAAAAGCCAAACGCACCCCACTCTGAATTTGGCGTTCCTCGATCGAGAAAGGTGACGTTTCCCGAATCGATCGAAACTCCCGCATCGACAATTCGATCGAATCGATCGACAATTCTCACCCCAACCGCGCCAATTTCCTCCCGTTGCGCTTGTTCCACCATTGCTTCCAAGCAATCTGGCGTTTCCAATCGGATTGTTGAATTAAAAAACAACACATAAGATCCCGTCGCCTTTTCAACAGCAAGGCGTTGACATTGCTGCGAATCTGAAATGTTGTCAAAGACATAATAGCGAATCCGACGAGATTCCCGAATTTGCCATGTTGTCAGTACCGATAAAACACCATCAGAAATGGACGAATGCGAGTAGAGAATCACGTCAAAATCGGGATAAGTCGAAATCTCAAACAACGACTTCAAACAACCGTCTAAAGAATCTCCTGAATGGGGAATTTCTAAAACAATACTCACTTTCCGAAACTCGCAGATTTCGTAGCGAACGAGATGGAAACCCGGAGAATCGGGAATAGGAATGACTTTTCCCGGTTCCTTGCGTCGTTGTAGAGCTTCCTCGATCGCGCGTTTGGCGGCGTTAGCTGCATGGGGTTTCACCTCAATTCCGCTGGCTGTGGAATGAGAATGAAACCGCCAGTGATAAAGAATTTTAGGAAGATGCACGATTTGACGAGTTCGTTCCGTCAATCTCAGCACTAAATCGTAATCTTGACTCCCTTCAAATCCTTCACGAAATCCACCGAGTTCTCGAAGTAATGTCGTTCGATAAACCCCGAGATGACAAGTATACATTCGCGAGAGAAAGGTTTCGGGACTCCAGTTTGGTTTATGAAACGGTTGAAAGCGATTTCCGTCAACATCGATTTTGTCTTCGTCCGTATAAATAAAATCCGTATTGGGATGTCGATCGAGAATATTGATAACTTCTTGAATCGCTGTTGTTTCGAGCAGATCGTCGTGATCGAGGAGTGCAGTGAACTCGCCAGTTACTAAGTTGAGTGCGTCGTTTGAGTTGCGACAGATTCCACCTCGACTTGGTCGAAAATTGAGTTTAATTCGGTTATCTCGTCGAGCATAGCCTTGTAAAATTTCTCGAATTTCAGCAGACGATGCATCGTCAGAAATACAAAGTTCCCAATTGGGATGAGTTTGTTGGAGAACGGACTCGATCGACTGTTCGAGAAACGATCGAGGGGGATTGAACACTGGCATTAAAATACTAATTTTCATAGAGAATTGACGATTACCAGGGATTGCCAATCAACGTAAACGCCGACCAATAATAAGGATGGTCGAAGGTTTTATCCGAAATTTTCTGAGCGAGTTCTGGTGGAAGTGGAACCGTTCCCGACGAGACGAACAATTGACTATTTTCAATTCGCACTCGTTCTTCTAACAGTCCTAACTGCGTTTGACGTAACGCTTCAGCTTTAATCGGCGCAGTTTGTAATTGCGAATAAAACTCCGTCATCAACCCCAACGTTCCATCGTCGCTCACATACCAAAAACTTCCCAACGCCGTTTTAACACCCGCCGCAACCGCTAACCCTGCAAATCCCAATTCTGCTTCCGCACTTCCCACCGCCGTTCGACAAGCACTCAACACCAACAATTCCACGGGAGGCTGACTCCAATTCAGCGTCCGAATTTGGTCGAGATGCAACCTCGTATCCCAAAGTTGAATGTAAGAATTCCCCGCTTGTCCTTCTAAAAATTCCCCGTGAGTTGCCAGGTGAACGATACCGTAAGGCGTTGCATCTCGCCGCGATCGAAGGTTATCTAACGTAAACGCTTCGTTCAAAAATCCCTCACCCGACCACAATCGATCGACAATAGTTGTAATTTCCGTCGGAACCGCCGGAAGTGGACTCAACTGCGTTTCCGGAGCAAATTCCGACGAACCCATAGCTAACACTTGTAAATTGCGTAGATTGACGTGTTCCGTACTCGTCAAACTCAAACTCGGCATCAATCCCACGCTATAGGATTCGATGAGAAACCCCTCTCCATCGTGTAACGCAGCAATGGGAAGCGTTCGCAGTCCCTCGTCCATAATAAAAGAAAGATTCTCAATTCCCCGATCTCGTAACATCCCTTCTAACGGACGAATCAGCCATTCGTATAACTGTTGTGCTTCGACTAAATATCGATTGCTGCGACGCAACCGAGGGTTGGTCAGATCGGCGCGAAAATTCCTCGCAACATCGACAATTTCTCCTCGCGTCACCTTGGGAATCGGAACGCGAAACGGTTTTCCGTCCACCATCACCAAAACGACCTCGATAACATCGTCGTTCGGATCGGTTTCCAAGCGAATAATTCGATCTTTAAGATGCTTGGGTTCCCACACTGAGGAAACGAACTGAACGTAAATCAACGCCGGTGTAATTCCCGTCAGTCGTTCGATCTGCGACAAGACTTGTTGCGTTTTTTCCAAACTCACCGCCGGAACTGGCTCGAGTCCAAAGTATTCGGTATAGTTTGCCGTATAACGAGTTTCCGAAGCCGCCACTTCGACTTCCACGGGAATCAGAGAAGGTGGATCGAGCGGAATACTTTGCATCCGAGAAATGTCCGCTTCCGCCGTCGTCGTATCGATCGAAGTCGACGACTGACCCGATTGAGCTTGCGGTGTGATAATCGAAATATTCCCCCGAACGAACGTTCCCGACGGTGCGGTAAACGTCGGATCGATCGAATCGGTTTCCGTCGTCAAATTCCCGATCGTCCCGTTCGTCGTTGCATCTCCCACCACGAACGACGCAGTATCGTCCGTCAGTTCCACCCGAATCGAACCTCCCGACGACGTCGCGATCGAACTCGTCGTACTTCCCACCAACCCCGACGCGACAAAATCCGTCACCCGCAACTGACGGTGAAGCAGATCGATCGAACCGCCATCGGACACCCCTCTCGCATCGATCGACTCGATCTCAGCATCTCCTTGCGATTCGACTTGAATCTCACCACCGACGCCGCCTAACCCTTCCGCATCCACATCGCCGAGACTCAAACGATCCCCCGAAAAAATATCGATCGATCCCCCATCGATTCCCGTCGCCACGACATTGTCCGCCACCAGAGAACCGTCACTCGACACCGAGATCGGCGCACCCCCCGAAAACAGCGTTCCCGCTGTCACGTCGCCATCCGCCGCGATCGAAATTTCTCCCCCCACGTCCAACCCCGCCGTATTGACGTTTCCCACCTCGATCGAACCCACAGCTTCCAAAATCGCCACCCCACCTTCCACCTGACTCGTCCCCGCATCCACATCTCCCACCGCAATACTCCCCGGTGTCGTTGGCGAATCCGACAGCGTAAACTCAGGGGTGGCTCCCGTCGGACTCGACACCGCAACCCCCGCTCGTAAAATCAAACTGGGACGTGTCGTCAGCAGATCTAAATCCGGATCGTTGGGAAAACTCGAACTCAGCGTCGTATCCGGTTCCGTAATCGTAATATTTCCCCCCGAAATACTGCCTCCCGCCTCAATTTTCAACGCCGCACCCGTATAATCGTCGAAGGATACGTCACCCACAGCCAAAATAATCGGATCGAACAGACTTTGCAGCGTCCCCACCACTTGAAAATCGCCACCGCTGAGAAAGTGGGAATCCGCCGAAACGAGTCCGTTGCTGAGTAAACGCAAATCCCCACCGCTGACGAACGGGATCGGATCGAGGGTGTTTAAGGCTAGAATGTCAACGGTTCGATCGCCCCAAATTTGCAGCGTTCCTCCGGTTTGAAGTTGCAACGGTGCATCCGTTCGATCGCGCAACCGAACCGTCTCCCCCGCCACCGTTAAATCTCCCAAAACCCGAACCGTACTGGCTTCGATCGTCGCCGTTCCTCCTGCAATCTGCGCCGTTTCCGCCGCCACTCGCGCATCTCGCAACGTGACTTCTCCCCCACCCGTCAGCAACGCCGGAAGCATTAACGGTGTCACCGACGAAGCCGAAGCGGGAACCTCCAAACTCAGCAAAAATCCCGGTTGAGTCAACCGAACCCAGTTTCCTCCCGACACCGCCGTGACGAGGATTTGTCCCCCAGACAAACCGTTCGTCGCCGTCACCGTTTCCCCCAGCAATCCCAGGGTTTCCCCTGGCGAAACGGCGAGATCGGCGAAACTGACGATTTCCCCAGAACCTTGGAAGCGAAAGGCGTTTGGCGTTCCGACTAAGGCGGCGTAATCCGGCGTTCCCGTACTGTCGAACCATCCCCCATCGAAGCCAATTCCCGAGGCGGTGGTGGCGAAGAAAGAGGCGGGAAGGTTCAGTTGTGCGTCCGATCCGAACAGAATTCCCGCCGGATTGAGGAGAAACAGGTTGGCGTTGCTTCCCGAGAGTTGTAGAATCCCGTTGATTTGGGAGGGATCGCCGCCGACGATGCGTCCGAGGACGTTTTGAATGTCTGGTGAGGTGAGGAAGTTAGCGGTTTCTCCAGTTTCGAGATCGAGTCGATCGAAACTGTGAAAGAGGTTTTGTCCGTCGCTCGATCGACTTCCCCCGTCGATATCGTATCGATCTCCGTTGGGGGTGACTCGGGTATCGGTACCATCAGCGGCGGGAACGACAGACTGACTGTATCCCGGTTGTCGCCACGCCAGCAACCCGCACAGGGACAGGGTTAGGGAGAAAAGAAGACGGTTCGTCACGAGGTTTACTCCCGTTCGATCGGTTCGCCACCCCATCAGATCGAGATTCTAGGGGGTTTGTCAATGTTGTACCACGGGCGTTTCCCTGAAAACGTCACATTTTATAAAAAAATTGCGTATCGGGGGAGATCGATCGAGATTTGGTAAGTCTTGAAATTGAGACGATTTGAATAGATTGTTTTTAACCACTAACTTCAAGTCTAAAAAGCATAAACTATTGATTTAATGTGTCGAGTAATTCAAATTTTTAAAATACATTTTTGAGCGTTTTAGTTCATTCTATTTTTAATCTAGATCGATCCAATAAAAACTCAATTTAAACTCAAAAATATCTTAAAAATTTTGACCAAAATAGACTAAATTTCGTCAATAGTTGGCATTAATTTTCTTGTTTTAAAAAATCGAACACTCTCAACGTTCGCAAGCGATTCAACGCAGCAGCCAACTCAAAGCGTCGAAACTGAGCGAGATCGCCTTGAGGAAACGGCGACAAAACATCCAAACCCTGTTGCTCGACATCAGACATAATAAAATCCAGTAATTCCACCAACGTTCGGCGGCCGTCCGCATATTCTTGCTTGAGATAAACCATCGCTTCAGCGATCGATCTCAACTGTCCCGCATCGACAATTTGTTCCACCGCCGACAAATCGATATCGCTCGTTCCAAACGCAATTTCGTCGATATCGCGAACTTGCCATTTTACCGATCGTTTCCCACGACTGGGATCGAGACTGTCCGGATCGATCGATCGCGATCGAATCTCGCCAAATCCCGTTCCCCCTTCCGGTTGTCGTCCCGTCGCGAATTCCGCCGCAATCTGACGAACCTCCTGCGTCACGTCACTGGGGTGAAACTCCGTCATCGCGATCGCCGTATCCGCCACGTCAAAATAATCGCCACTTCCCCCCATCACCAAAATCGACGAAACCCCCCGTTCCTCAAAAAGCTGACGAACGCGATCGATAAACGGCGTAATCGGTTCTTTCTCCTTGGCGATCAACTGCTGCATCCGTCGATCTCGAATCGTGAAGTTCGTCGCCGACGTATCTTCATCGATCAGTAATACCTTCGCACCCACTTCCAACGCCTCGACGATGTTCGCCGCTTGCGAAGTGCTTCCACTCGCGTTTTCCGTTGAAAACGACGTGGTGGGTTGACCTTGAGGGAGGTTGTTAATAAACGCTGAAATGTCCACCCCGACAACGTAGCGGCCGTCTTCTGCGCGAATTTTAACCGCTGTGGGATCGGTCACGACAAATTCTCGACCGTCGCCAGGAACGTGGTTGTAAACCCCCAGTTCGATCGATTTCAACAGCGTTGATTTCCCGTGATACCCACCCCCGAAGATCGGTGTTACTCCTTTCGGAATTCCCATTCCCGAGATGGCGCCGCCGTTGGGTCGATCGAACGTCACCCGCAGCGAATCCGGCGATGAAAAGGGAACGGCGTTTTTGAGTAAGGGTCGATCGTCCACCCCACTGCGACGGGGTAAAATCGCACCGTCCGCAACGAACGCCACTAAATCCCGTTCGTTCAGTTTCGATCGAAGCCAATCCGCATCCTCGATCGTTTCCACGTGGCGGCGAATCGCCTCTGAGTCGAGATAGGTGTAAACCAAGGCGCGATCGACCAACTTCGGAATGTCTTCGCACAGCATATACGCCGCCTGTCGTCCGAGGATACTCCGTCCCCGGGCCGGAAGTCCCACGACAAACCGCAGTTCGACCCAATCCTTATTAATACGGGCCGAGGTTCGATCGAGAACCTCCTGTCCCATGCGACAAACCGCGATCGATCCGCTTTTCCCAGTTCCCCGACTTTGACTGACTTGGCGACATCCTCGATCGAACTGTCGCGTTAAATAATCCCGCAACGCGACGCTCCGCGATGGCGTATCGTAGAGATCGCCGGGAAACCCCGCCACCGATTGGGGAACGCGCACCCGAAGCTTACTCGGTGCGGCAAACGGATCGCCCTGAACGTAGTCGATAATGAGGGTGAAATTGGGAAACTCGTACCGTCCTTGAATGTCTTTGTAGGCTTTGTAGCCTCGGTTGTCGAGATCGAGGAGAAGGTCGTAGAGCGTCTCAGAATCGGTCATGGTCGTTCCGTAGGTCGTAGCGGTGTTCTCGGGTTGCGTTTTCAGCGCAACGTTTGACGAGCAATCCTTAGATTTACCATACGACAAATGTCGGACGACTTAACACAACGACTTCGAGCACACCTTCAAGAAATCGTTCGTCCTCGCGATCCCTATCTCGCCACCCAGGGACATTTTTACGTTCGAGAATACATTCGATCGAACTTCCAAAACTGGGGAACCACGAACGTCGATCGATTTGAGATGGCGAAACCACCCTACGAAAATCTAATTTTACGAGTTCCGCCTCGCGAACCGACCTCGCGTCCTCCCATCCTCATCGGCGCACACTACGATGCAGTTCCCGGTTCTCCCGGTGCAGACGACAACGCAAGCGGCGTCGCCGTTTTACTGGAACTGGCGAGATCGATCGCCGCCGAACCCCTTCGCTATCCCGTACAGTTCGCCGCGTTCGACTTAGAAGAAATCGTGGTGGCGAACGGCGAAGCCTTGGGATTGCGGGGAAGTTCTCACTACGCGATGCAGTTGCGCCGACAAAACCAACCGTTGCGATTGATGGTGGCGTTGGAAATGTTGGGATATTGTACCGACAAACCCGGTTCCCAAAACTATCCGTCAGGGTTGCAGTATTTTTATCCCGATCGCGGAAACTTTATTGCATTGGTGGGAAACCTTCGATCGATCCGCGATTTATGGGGATTGAGTCGTCAAATCCGCCACGAGATCCCTTGTGAATGGCTTCCCGTTCCCAACCTGGGAAAACCCGTTCCCGACACCCGCCGCAGCGACCACGCACCGTTTTGGGATAACGGCTACAATGCAGTCATGGTCACAGATACGGCGAATTTACGAAATCCAAATTATCACCAAGCCAGCGATTCGATCGATACCTTGAATTTAGCGTTTCTCGCGAAGGTCTGTCGGGGGTTAGAACGGGCTGTTCGATCGATTTCTTAACATTAAAAATCCGCACCACTCCGTCTTTCGATCGGTTAAAAATGGATTGAATAAAGTCAGCGAACTCTTTTGCACGGCCGAGCAGTTAAAGCTCAGGGGGAATGTGGAGTAGGCTGGGGGAGATCTGTCTTTTCACCTTTGACGTTCGCCTTAAATCTCCTAAATCCCATGTTATCGATCGTTGCCATGATTAGCGCTTGCCTTGGAGGTGCCTATACCGGCTGGTGGTTGGCCCGGCGGGGCGTGACAGCTGAAAACGCTTTGAAACGATACCAACGACAAGTGTACTGGGGTGGCTCAGTTTTACTGGGACTGGTCGCGTTTGCGGTTGTCGTGTTTCGGGTGGGGGAGCGGGAAGCCGGGTTGCCCGATTTTCTCCTACTGTATTCGGCTGCTTACTTTCTTCCTGCCATATTGCTCCTCTGTTGCTTTTGTCTGGGCTTCATAGTGCTGTTAGAAAGACCGGGGTGGAGAGATCCGAGACGCTTGCAACCGTTACTCTTGTTTGTGGCCGTAAGTGGTATTGGACTTGCATTTCTGATTTACCAAGCTTTACCCATCACGCCTCTGATTCGATCTCCGCAAATTCTGGAAGGCGTGGTGTTACAAACCACGCCCTATAGTTGCTCTGCTGCTGCGATTGCAACGTTGGATCGCCGTATCCATCCCAGCCGACAAACGACTGAATTAGAGGTGGCTCAGCTTGCAGGAACGACACGGCAAGGAACCAATACCTTGGGAGAAATTCGGGCGATGGAAGCTTTGGGGTTAGCCCCCCAATTTCAGCGCAATCTGACGCTACAAGATTCGATCGAGCGTCAGCAAATGGCGGTGTTACACGTGATGGAATCGGTGGGGGGGACTCACATCGTTCATGCAATTGCTTTGTTAGATATTGATGTCGATCGGGAAATGGTGACAATAGCAAATCCTTTATATGGGAAGCAGATGAAGACATTTAAAGAGATGGAGGGCTATTGGTTGGGAGAAGCTATTTTTGTAACCGTTTCACCGAATTCTTAAAAAAATGGAGGTAAAAAATTAACGAAACTCGATATTACTCACGTTACTGGGATATTTTATCGAGTCGTCGCTCTATCTTACTTTTACTCTTTTATCCTTCCTTCCTGTCCTCTTAGCTTCCGCTCCTTGTCTTTTCTTCACAGATACTCTATCGGTACACTAGAGTAGCGGTACAAAAGTGCTTAGTGCGTTACGCGAAAATCTCATTAACTGGATTTCTCACCCATTTTCCGTCCGCATAACACACCCTAACATTACTTCCGTACTAGCGCTCTAGGTACAACCCTGAAGCTTAAAATCGGCTAAGCTCAATCAAACAACTTGACTCAAATCGTGAAGAGGTAACCATTACAGCTCCCCTTTTTTCTTTTGCTGCCAATCTGGCGATTCAGTTCAAAAACAATTTGTTTTTTGAGATACCCCTACGATCGGGAGTTTGACGGTTGGTAAAGAACTCAAGCTTGGGACTTTCCCTCACTTTCATCCCTCACAAATTGCGAGGTGAATGAGTTCGAGCAGCTCGAAATTGCCGATTTCGTGCTGCCAATCGATCGACTGGCTCGCAACTTGCAAGGTCGTGACAATTCTTAATTGTCAACACGGACAAAAGCAGTAAATGAGGAAAGAGAGATGGATGCAACGATCGAACTCCAAAGCGAACGAGGCGTTGACTATATCCGACTACGCAACCTCCTAGCTGCAGGCAGGTGGAAAGAAGCTGACGAGGAAACGTTCCGGGTTATGCTTCAAGCTGCCAACCGTAAGGAGGAAGAAGGGTTGGACGTAGAAGATATCGATCGATTTCCCTGTACTGACCTGCTGACGATCGATCGACTTTGGGTCGAGTACAGTCAAGGAAAATTCGGTTTCAGCGTCCAGAAGAAGATTTATCAAAGTCTGGGAGGCACGAGAGAGTACGATTCTCAAATCTGGAAAGCCTTTGGCGACCGTGTGGGTTGGCGTGTCGGGATGGAGGAATGGTTGTATTACGAGGGGATTACCTTTGACCTCAAAGCCAAAGTCGGACACCTTCCTGTTGGGGTATGGCGGCATTTGTGGAGTCTCGATTTGGAAAATGTTTATTTATGGGAAGTCTGGGGATGGCTGGGAAATATAGTTGTCGGTGTCTCTTCTTTCGCGTCGAGACTCGTGGAGTGTAGTCTAAACGGGCGACAGAATTTTTAAAGATTCGCGACGGACTCGTTTTCCACGAACTCAAGCCGGTTCTTCGTGGCCTGGCACTGCAGACACCTCCGTCAGCAGGTGCAAACGTTGCGAAGTATAGAATTTAGATCTTAAAAATTTCGAGTCTTCTGGGTTCACGGTGATAAGCTAATTTTATCCTAGGCAAAACCCTGACGGTCGGGGCGTCATGGCAATGCGCCCCGACCCAATTTTGTATTCAAAACAACAAATTACACCGTAATACCAGAAGACCCAAAATTTCCCTTGTCTTTTGTCTAAGTTCGGGCTTGCTGCGATCGGTCTTTGAGCTTTACACCCTGCAGTTCGATCGATTAAAACATCAAAGAACATCTTTTGTCTTCTGTATCCAAAAAGCAAACATCCAATAAATTGCGGCGTTCAATACTAAAATTGCCCAATTCAAACCCAAATTTTCCCAAGTTGGCTCGTAAACAGAAGTCACTGCAAACGGTTGCGGAATCACACTTCCATCCGGTGCAATTATCGGTTTGGGAACCATGGAATTGACATCGACTAGCGCCCCATAAGCACCCACCGACCATCGACTTAACATCAACCAAGATAAGAATTTTCCCAATCCTTCCATTTTAAATAAAACGCCTGAAAAAATAATTTGAGGCAGTAACAAGAGAGGAAGAGCTGTATTCGCTTGAGTTGTGTTTTTGACAAAACTCGAGACAGCTAAACCCAAACAACCACTGCTGGCGAACGTGAGAAATGCCGTCACACTGAATCCCACAAACCAAGACGTTAACGTCGGTTCTGGAGATTTAAAACCAACTAGCACCACCACAGCCACTAAAAGCGCCTGCACTAAAGCCAAAACCGATAAAACGAGCGTTTTCGATCCGAGATAGGGAAACAGTCCCAAGTTAACGAGACGTTCGCGAGCGTAAATGGCGGCTTCTTTGACAATCGTTTGCAACGATCCCGACAGCCCCACCCAAATCGCCGCACAGGTGAAGACGAAGAGAACGCGCAAGGCGAGCGGTGCGAGGGTGGGATCGGCTTCGTCGCTCAGAATTAAGGGATCTCGATCTCGAATGGCGAGGGTAATGAGAGCGATTCCGAGGGGAGCAGTGAGGAGCGCAAGTCCCAAGTTGAATCGATCGGCGAATAGCAAATGGGTATCCCGTTGTAACAGGATAAAAAGCTGTCTCCAGGGAGACGGTTTGACCGGTTCGGGTCGATCCGAACGACCCATTGGTCTCGAATAAACCTCTAGAGCGTCGTGGTTATTTTTCCCCACTTCAATGAGAACATCCTCAATATATTTTTGATAGTCGGGATGTTGTTTGAAACGAGCGTTCCACTGTTTGCAGTGGTTTTCGATCGATCTCGATCGATCGTCTGTCGCGGACTTTTCCAATTCATTATAAATATCGGCGAAGTCGTCGTGTCCGACGTTAAAAAAGCTCGGAGCGTTGTGAGGCGGGCCGAAGTAACAGAGATTTCCCCCTCTTCCCATAAAAGCCACTCGATCGCACAGGGTAATATTAGCAGTGGCATGAGTGACGAGGGCGATCGTTCGACCTTCTGCACGGGCCAATCGTTGCAGGAGTTGCATCATTTTTTTATCCAACCCCGGATCGAGTCCCGACGTCGGTTCGTCGAGCAGGAACAATTTGGGATCGGCCAGGAGTTCGACCCCGATACTCACGCGCTTGAGTTGTCCGCCGCTGAGCTTGCTGACGAGAGTGTAGCGTCGATCGAGCAGTTCGATGTCCGTGAGGGTTTTGCGAATCGCCGCATTGATATCAGTATCGGGGGGAAGGCGCAATTTCGCGGCGAACGCGAACACTCGATCGACCGTGAGGTTGCGATGGACGATGTCTTCTTGAGGAACGTAGCCGATTTGAGTTCGGTAAATATTAAAATTGCGCTGTAAGTCTTCGCCGTTGAGATAAACCCGTCCTTCCTGTAAGCGTTCGATCCCTAAAAGCGTTTTGAGCAGTGTTGACTTTCCCGTTCCACTTCCACCGACAATGGCGACGAGTTGACCGGGTTCGAGGGGAAGTGAAACGCGGTTGAGTAATGTTTGAGTATCTTGCGTCTGGGAAACTGCATAGCGACTGACCTCAGAAGCATCAAGGCGTAAATGATTGCCGCGATCTTGAAGAGTGAGTCGATCGCCGCGTAAGACCAGGGCGAACGGCCCGATGCGGATGGTACAACCATCGGGAAGACGGATCGATCGACGAACTTTTCGGCCGTTGACAAAAACGCCGTTGGTACTGCAATCCGTCAAGCGATAGTTGCCGCTGGAATCCGTATCCACGATAGCGTGCTTGCGGGACACCACGGGTGCGTCGAGAACGAGAGTCGCATGAGGATCGCGACCGAGGAGAATGGAGCGATGTTTCAACTCGATCGATGGCGTTCCCAGGTACGTCGTGGCGGGTTGAGGACTGTTGGGATTGCAATATTTCAATCGCACCAGCGTCGCCGGATCTTGACCGATTTGCAACTCGACCCCATCCGTCAGTCGGTAAGCTTTTGAAATTCCCACGCGGCGTTGACCGACGAGCAATCCATTGCGACTGCGTTGATGCGTTCCGTGTTGGGTAACGCCGTCGTAAATTTCGTATTCGTTGCTACTGCGAGTCAAGGTGGCGTGGTAGCGAGAAATGGCAAGCCAGTCTTGTGGAGCGGTTAAATCAACATCGGAAGCTCGCCCGAAGGTCAGTCGATCTTGGGTGAGGGAAAAGTAAATCGTTTGACTTAGGTAACTGAGTTCGAGATAGGGATTCGAGCTAACCAGAACGGTGGTTTGCTCCTGAGCGATGTTCATGTTTTGAAAACATTGTCATACAAAATTGCAGGCAATACAATTTCAATTTTATCAAGTTAAGCCGATCGACTTAAAAATATGAGGGGTTTAAAATCTTGTGTTTCGGTCAAAATACTCGATCCCGACCGTACATTTTAATTCAAACAAAATTATCTTGCTTTTTAAATAAAAGTCCCCAAAAAATAATTCAGGTATTCATTTTTTATGTTTAAAAACGCTTTAAGTCATTTCTACCTTTTGATGAGATCCTAACCTCATTACCTCCCCATCCCCTCATCTCATCACCTCCCCATCTCCCCATCCCCTCACATCAAACGGTAAACTGGAATTAAACAGCAATCCAACGATTCAGCCGAGATCGAGAAAAATTATCGATGACCGTTTCTGCTATCGCTTCTGAGTCTCTCGCAGAGAGCGCCCGCCAAACTCGTGCCAGCGCGCGCCATCTCGGGACGCTTTCCACATCTGAAAAAAACGCCGCGATCGAGGCCATCGCCAACGCTCTCGAAGCCGCATCGGAAGAAATTTTGGCAGCCAACGCCGCCGACTGCGATGCGGCCCGAGCTGACGGTATCCCCAAACCGCTCTACGACCGCCTCAAACTCGACGCCACGAAATTACAGGGTGCGATTGCGGGCGTTCGCAACGTTGCTCGACTGCCCGATCCCGTCGGGGCCGTACAACTTCACCGCGAACTCGATACCGGACTGGTTCTCAAACGCATCACCTGTCCTCTCGGCGTACTGGGCATCATCTTTGAAGCCCGTCCCGATGCCGTGATTCAGATTTCGAGCTTGGCGGTCAAATCGGGCAACGGTGCCATTCTCAAAGGTGGGAAAGAAGCCGTTCGATCGTGTCAAGCCATCGTCGCCGCCATCCATCGTGGCTTAGAAAACGTCGGCTTACCGGCCGAGGCGATCGCGTTACTCACGACGCGGGAAGAAATTGTCGAACTCTTAAAACTCGACAACCTAGTCGATTTAATTATTCCGCGCGGCTCGAATTCTTTCGTCCGGTTCGTCCAAGACAACACGCGAATTCCAGTTTTAGGACACGCCGACGGAATCTGTCACGTCTATGTCGATAAATCCGCCGACACGAACAAAGCCGTTTCGATCGCTGTCGACGCCAAAATCCAATACCCAGCGGCGTGTAATGCCATGGAAACCCTCTTGGTTCACCAGAACATTGCCGAAGCCTTTTTACCCGAGGCGGCGCAAGCCTTACGCGATCGAGGCGTCGAACTGCGCGGTGATGAAGCGGCGCGTCAAATCGTCGAAATGCCCCCTGCAACTGAAGCCGATTGGCGTACCGAATACAACGATCTCGTCCTGTCGGTACGAGTCGTAGATTCCCTAGAAACCGCCGTCGATCTCATCAACACCTACGGATCTCGCCATACCGATGCCATTGTCACAGAAGACGAAACCGCTGCCCGAACCTTCTTAAACCAAGTCGATGCAGCGGGGGTGTTCCACAACTGCTCGACCCGATTCTCGGACGGTTTCCGGTACGGATTCGGGGCAGAAGTCGGCATTAGTACCCAAAAACTGCCCCCTCGCGGCCCCGTCGGTTTAGACGGACTGGTCACCTATAAGTATCAAGTGGTGGGTGACGGTCACGTTGCCGCCACCTATGCCGGTCGCGATGCCAAACCGTTTACACACCGGGATTTACCGTGAACAGCGAACAGCGAACAGCGAACAGTGAGGACAGTTTCCAGTTACGACTAGGAAGATGGGGAAATGGGGAGATAGAAAGCACGACCTCACCACATCACGACTCAAATCATGAAGTTTCACCGTGTTACTGCTGTTTCGATCGCGATCGCTCTTTTAACAGGGGGACGAGTTGACGCTCAGGACGTAGGTTTTCCCCGCATGGGAACACCGCAAAATGTCTGTCCGCCCTCAGCCTTGTCCCAAGTGCGACGACATACCATCGAACCGGGAGAATCGATCGAAAGCATTGCCGAGCGATACAATCTCATTCCGGCCACGTTGATGGGGATGAATCCCGCCTTACGCAGCGGTCGCGCGAGCGTGGGAACGGTCGTTCTCGTCCCCCCATACAACGGCATTCGCGTCGAAGTGCCGACGGGTTCGACCTGGCAGGATATGGCACGGGAATACGACGTGCGACCCGATACCCTATTTGAAGCCAACGGCTGTCAGCCGCCATCCGGTGTGGCGTTCGTACCGGGAGTCAATTGGTCGCCGCTGTCCGAAACGCCCGACCCCCCCGCTTCCGAAAAGCGATCGAGCGGCTTTGCCACCTATCCCCTACCCGATGCCGTCGAACCGATCGTCGGTTACGGTTGGGTATTGACACCGCATCGTTCGCAAGTGATGTTTCACAGCGGTCTCGATTTACCCGCACCCGTGGGAACGACGGTAAGAGCCGTCTCAGGGGGAATCGTCGCCTTTGCTGGAGAACGCGAGGCCTACGGCAATCTCGTCGTGATCAACCACAGCCAGGGACGACAAACCCGCTACGCCCATCTCGATCGACTCGACGTGCGCCAAGGGCAACCGGTGACGGCGGGAACCCTTTTAGGAACCGTCGGGACGACCGGTACGCCCGATACGCCCCAACCGCACCTCCATTTTGAAGTCCGAACGAATTCCGATTTAGGCTGGGTTGCGGAAAATCCAGCACTTCGCTTTTAGAATGGGGAAAGGACAGGCCGTCGATCGTTAACTCGTCAAGACGCAAAAAAGGTCGTCCGTGCCTGGTGGGTTTGATGCTTGCGAGTCACTGTTTTTTTTACCGACTTGACGGATGACAGTTTACGCGCCCAGTACCGTTCTCGCTTGGAATATTGCCGCGATCGAAGCCAAATCCGGACACGCCAGCGAAATTTCTCCAGCCCATTTATTACTAGGGTTGTGCAAGCTGTGCGACATCGATCTCGAACGCTTTTGTCCCCGGCAAATTCGCAACCATCCCGCCCAAAAGCAAGATTTCAAAAGCGACATTCAAGTGTTACAACAGTGGTTTGACAGTTGGGGACTCGATCGAACCCAATTTCGCCGCCAGCTACGCGCCCGAGTGGCCTCTCCGACTCCGACGACGACCCACCACGGCATCATGCATCGAGATCGCGCGTCGCGCCAAGTGTTCGGACGGGCCGAAGAACTGTCAACCCTCCAAGCAATCGACGACCCCATCGTCCGTCCCTACCACCTCCTACAAGCCCTGTTCGAGCTGCCTAACGCCCCTTGGGAAAACCTCTTAATGGAACTGGGGGTTTACGGCATCGACAATCCGTTCTCCGATAGTGTCGACTGGGCCGAACTCAACCCGCTGCCCCACGACCCCCACCTCGTTTTCGACAACGACGCGCTCTATCCCGAAACCGACAAAGTCGCAACACCGCTCCTCGACTGCTTCGGGCGCGACCTGACCGAACTGGCGCGAAAACGCCAACTCGACCCCGTCGTCGGACGACAAACCGAAATCCGCACCCTTGCCAGTATTTTGATGCAAAAACGCAAGCGCAACGCGATTCTCGTCGGAGAACCCGGTGTGGGAAAAACCTGTATCGTCGAAGGGCTGACGCAGTGGTTGGTCGGCGCCCAAGCCCCCTCAACCTTGAAAAACAAGCGCGTCGTCGAAGTCTCGATGGCCTCGCTGTTAGCGGGGTCGAAGTATCGCGGCGAGTTCGAGGAGCGCATTCAGGCGCTGATCGCCGAAGCCAGTGCTTCAGACGATACGATCGTCTTTATCGATGAAATTCACACGGTGTTGGGTGCGGGGGGAGTCGGGGCCAGTGACGCGGCGAACATCCTCAAACCCGCCTTAGCCCGAGGTGAGATTCACTGTATCGGTGCGACGACCGTGCGGGAATACCGCCAAACGATCGAAAAAGACGGTGCCCTCGATCGACGCTTTCAAGTGGTCTGGGTGCAGGAACCGACCCCAGAAGAAACCCAAGCGATCTTACAAGGATTGCGCGTTCAGTTCGAGCGCCATCACGACCTCAAAATCCACGACAGCGCCCTCGCCGCAGCGGTGGAACTGACCGGACGCTACGTCAGCGACGCGCGGTTTCCCGACAAAGCCATCGACGCGATCGATCGCGCCTGCGCCGAAGCTCGGTTGCGTTCGGGGGGACGGCTTCGATCGCAACCCCAGCGCGTGACACACGCCGATATCGCCCGGGTCGTGGCAAAACACTGTCGCCTTCCCGTCGAACAAATTACCGAAGACGAACGATCGAAACTGCTGCGCTTGGAGAGCCACCTCAAACAGCGCGTCATGGGCCAAGACGAAGCGGTCGCAGCCGTCTCTGACGCGATTCGGACGGCGCGAGCGGGTTTGAAAGATCCGAGAAAACCCGTAGGCGTGTTCCTATTTGTGGGACAGACGGGAACGGGTAAAACTCAGCTCGCTCAAGCCCTCGCCGAATTCCTCTTCGACGACCCCCAAAAACTCGTCCGTATCGATATGTCGGAGTATATGGAACCCAACGCCATCTCTCGACTCATCGGCGCACCACCGGGCTATATCGGTTACGAAGGAGAAGGACAACTGACGGGAGCGGTGCGGACGCATCCCTACAGCGTGGTACTGTTCGACGAAATCGAAAAGGCCCATCCGCAGGTTCTGGATCTGTTTTTACAAATTCTCGACGAAGGGCGCTTGACAGATAGTCACGGCCATCAAGTCTCGTTTCGGGAAACGGTCATCGTCATGACCTCGAACTTAGGGACGAACGTCAGCTCGCCTGCGTCGCTCGGATTTGGATTGGATGCGGGCGGAACGCAATTACCGGACGATCTCAGTTACCGCGACGACATTTTGAAAACCCTGCGCCAGTCGTTGCGCCCGGAACTGCTCAACCGCATCGGTCAGATCGTGTATTTTTCACCCCTCTCTTCGACTGTGGTGCGACAGATCGCGGACAAGGTTCTCGATGGCGTGCGTCAACGCCTTCAAGCGCAAAATCTGCGGTTGACGTTGACGGAGGCCGCTTACGAGGTGTTAATGGAACAGGGTTACGATTCCCAACTGGGGGCGCGGGAGATGGAGCGGACGATCGAACGTCTCTTAGTGCGACCGCTTGGGTTTGCGATTCTCAAAGGTCAATTTCTACCCGGTTCGATCGTTCGGGTCGATGGGGGGAACGGTCAACTGGCCTTCGAGGCGGTTCCTATACGCCGACGGGAACGTTCTACCACCACAACCGTCGAACCTCAATCGTAAATCCCTTGCATTCCCCAAATCGTCAATCGTCAATTGTCAATTATTCTGGATGGTCAACGGCAACACAGTATCGGGACGGCATCTGTCCGCAACGTTAGAAGCGATTTTGTATTTGAAAGGACAACCGCTTTCGATCTCGCAACTGGCCGAGTGCGCGCGGGTCGATCGATCGCAGGTACGAGACGCACTTCTCGAACTCATGGACGATTACGCCCGCCGCGATAGTGCCTTGGAAATCGTGGAAACGGAAAGCGGCTACAGCTTGCAGTTGCGAGAAGCCTTTCGCGATGTCATGCTCGATTTAGTGCAACCCGAGTTGGGGGTAGGGGCACAGCGGACGTTAGCCGCCATTGCCCTCAAACAGCCCATCGTACAGTCGGAGTTAGTCGATTGGCGGGGGTCCGGTGCCTACCAGCACGTCAAAGAACTCTTAGAACTCGGTTTGGTACGCCGCCGCAGATCTCCCGACGGACGCTCTTACGAGCTGCGGGTGACGGAGAAATTTCACCAGTATTTTCAAATAGAAGGCTTGCCACCATTGTGACAGAGACTTTGGCTACCATGCAGGAGTCCCGTCCATCGACTACACTAGATGGAAGGCAATTCGCTAAGTCCACTGACGCATATCGGACGCTCATGGTTTTCGACCCTGAAATTTTTTCTCAGTTAGATGAAGAAACTGGCAATCAACTGCTGACTTACCTCCAACATCAATCACCTGAAATGCTCGCTCGTGTCGCCAAGTCGGTTAGCCCAGAAATTAAGGATATTATTTCGCGTAACGTTCAGGGACTCGTTGGCGTTCTTCCCGCAGAAGGTTTTAACGTGCAAATCTCGACCGATCGGGAAAATATGGCGGGAATGCTCGCTTCGGCGATGATGACGGGCTATTTTTTACGCCAGATGGAACAGCGTATGGAACTCGATCGACAGTTGAATCGGACGAACTCGATCGATTTCAATTCGGACGAGACCACCCCTTAAGGGGCAAATGCTTCTGTGGGATACACTTCGGGACGAATGCGAACCACCTGGAGTTCTCTGTCTCGTTGCACTTCTAAGTCGAGGGGTTCGCCAACGTTACTGGCTTCGACTCGCTCTTGAACTTCAGCAGCGGACTCGATCGTGATGCCGTTGATGCGCGTGATGAGATCTCCGGCTTTCACCCCCCCTTTTTCGGCAGGAGATCCCTCTAGCACCCGCACGATCAACACGCCGTTCTCGGCGTTCACCGTAAAATCGAGGTTGCGGTCTCGTTCGAGGTTGGCTTTGATGTCCGGCGTGAGATCGATCATTTGAATGCCGAGGAACGGATGTTGGGCGCGTCCCGAGGAAAAGAGTTGCTCGGCGACGCGCTGAGCCGTTTCAATGGGAATGGCAAATCCCAAGCCTTGGGCGTTGGCACGAATTGCGGTGTTAATTCCGATAACTTCTCCGCGATCGTTGAGTAACGGACCGCCGGAGTTGCCGGGGTTGATGGCTGCATCGGTTTGGATAAAGCGAACTCGTTTGTCGCTGATTCCCACTTGGGTACTCGATCGACCGGTGGCACTGATGATTCCGACCGTGACGGTATTATCTAAGCCGAGGGGGTTGCCGATGGCGATCGCCCACTGTCCGGGGATGAGGTTGGCCGACGATCCCAAGGTAGCGGTGGGGAGATCGCGAGCCTCGATTTCGATCGCTGCCACGTCGGTCAGGGGATCGGTTCCTAAAACCTTGCCTTCAAAGTTACGGCCGTCCCGTAAGGTGACGTCCACGACTTCAGCTCCTTCAACGACGTGCGCGTTCGTGACGATGCGACCGTCTGACGTGAGGATGAAGCCCGACCCGATCCCTCGTTCGACCCGTTCGGGAGATTGGGGTAATTCATCGCCGAAGAAGCGCCGGAAGGGGTTTAACGGTTCTGGCATCGGCGCGGTTACGGTGCGCGTGGCATCAATGCGGACGACAGCCGGGCCGACTCGTTCGACAGCCCGGGCGATAAAGTTCGGACTGACTTCGGGATTGGCTTCGGCATCTGTGTCGATCGACGGCTCGATGGTCGATGGACGCAAGACGACTGGCGTAGCTTCAGAGTTCGCCTCGCGAGGCAGTTTCAAGTCGAGATAGCGACTGACAACCCCCCCTGTTGCCCCCCCGATGGCGAGTAGGGCGGCGTAAACGGCGATTTGTTTCCAGGACGCGCTCATAGTTTTGAAGGTTATCGATCGAAAACAATACTCGAATCGACCCAATACGAACTTCGCTTCTGCCGTGCCTCAGCCCGACTCGCTCGATGAGGATCTGCGAATTTATGTTATTTTGACACTTCTGACAAAGGTTTGGCAATCTCGAGTGCGCTTCTTAGTCTCAACGGCTTCAAGGCTCGATCTTTTAGGAGATCGATCGACTGCGTTGGTTCTGCGACGGGATACCTTGCCTCGGTTCTGGTCGGGCGATCCAAATCGGGATAGTTTCTTTTTCTAGATCTGCCCGCATTGTAGCCGGGTTAAAATTGTAAAAAAATGTTAATACAAACCTCGTCAAAATCTCAGCTTGATGGAACCTAACGCGAGATGAGCTTCGTCCGTTTTGTGGAGACTAGATACTTACAATAGCTCTCTTGAGATCTCGTTAGATATCGGAAATTCGTTTGGATTGACTTCTTTGAAGTTTCTAACTCTAGGGAAATTCTGTTTGAGAAAACGGTCGTAAATTTACAACTCAAACAGTCTCGATCTATAATTGTCGAGGTGTCGATCGAAGATACATTAACGCAATTTCTAGATTTACGTTCGATTGTTTTTAATGTTTCAATTCAATTAAAATGCTCGATCGATCTAATACAGGTCGCACTTTGAAATTGCCCAAGAATTTCAAAGTAAATACGATAAAATTTCAAATAATTAATTCACGCGATACACAAAAAAACGTTGAAGTACGATTTTTGAATTTCCAAAAAATGTCTTTGCGATATGCTTTGAGAGACTACCAACAGAGTCTCGTTCGGCAAGTCTTCGAACAGTGGGCGATGGGTCGCGTGCGTCGGGTATTATTACAACTGCCGACGGGGGCGGGAAAAACCGTTGTTTTTTCGAGTATTGCCCAACAATTTACCCACCGAAACCAACCCGTTCTCGTACTCGCCCATCGTGAAGAATTATTGCTTCAAGCTCGAGAAAAGTTGGAACACGTCACGGGCGAAGCGGTCGGTTTAATAAAAGCCGGATATCCCGAAAATCGATCGTGTTCGATTCAAGTGGCCAGCGTCGCGTCGTTGGTCAACCGACAGCTTCCCCCCGCCGCGTTAGTCATTGTTGACGAAGCCCATCATTCGACCGCTGCCACCTATACCGCCTTACTCGAACAGTTTCCCCATGCTTGTATTTTAGGCGTGACGGCAACCCCATCGAGAATCGACGGTCAGGGATTCAAGCAATTGTATGATTGCTTGATTTTAGGCCCGTCGGTACGCGAACTGATCGATCGAGGCTATTTGTCCCCCTTCAAACTTTTTGCCGCCCCGAAAACCGTCGATACCACGGGGGTCAAAAAAACAGCGGGAGACTACAATCCCAAACAACTGGCTAAAGCCGTCAACGCCTCTCTCGTCATGGGCGATCTCGTCCGGGCGTGGCAGGAATTCGCCCCTGGGAAAAAAACGGTGGTGTTTGCTGTCAACGTCGAACACAGTCAAGCGATCGCCGAAGCCTATTGCGAATCGGGCGTTCCGGCCGAACATTTAGATGGCAATACGAAAGATCTCGATCGAAAGGCTGCCTTAGAACGATTTGCCCGAGGTGAAACCCTCGTCTTGAGTAATTGCGGCTTATTTGCTGAAGGGTTCGACCTCCCGAGTATCGAAGCCGTTCAATGCGTGCGTCCCACGAGTTCGATCGTCCTATGGCTGCAAATCGTCGGTCGCAGCTTGCGAACGCACCCCGGCAAAGAACACGCCATTATCCTCGACCATACGGAAAACTGGATCGTTCACGGCACGCCCGATCGACCCCACCACTGGAGTCTCGACCCTATCAGCCTCTCTCCGGGGCGCTGGAACGTTGTTTGTTCCCACTGTCGCCACGTCTTCAAACCGCTATCCCACGAGCGCAAACCCCAACGTTATGAATGGCGACCCCAGGAGGGCGAGTTTGTCGTAATTTGTCATTACACCTGTCCCAACTGTGGTGAGGTGCTCGAATTTGAAGAACGAGACGGCGGCGATCCGATTCCACCGCGAACCTTGGAAAACGACGGAAGTGCAGAAATTTGGGAAATTCCCCTAGATTGTCGCGTGGAAATTTTGGCGGAACTCTATCGATTGGTGGGATTTCAGCGGCGGGTACGGCGAAATATTACGTTGCAGTGGCTGGCGAATCAGATGGTGCGAAAATGCCCGGATATCGGTGCGCCCGAATTGCGGGAATGTGCGTTGTTGTTGGGGATGGATCGGGATTGGGCCTGGGATTGGGCTTGCCAGACGATCGAGCAGTTGTCAGCGCGAGGGAAGTCGTCGCCGCGTGCTAATGGATATCGGTGAGCTTGCCAGAGAGCGTGCGATCGAGCGAGATAAAAAACGTTGCCGACTGCATCGCATAATAAGATCGGTGAACGTAGTCCTCTCGAAGCAAAAACTGTGAATTCCGTAACTTCCCAACCGCCAACCGCCGATCGATCTCCGTTTTCGTGGTTTCAGCGTTTGCGTCGTTCGATCGCCCGCTACCGAACCCTCGCGATGGTGGCGGTGTTAGCAGTGATGCTCTCGGGATGCGTGCGCTACGATGTGGGGATTCACTTCGACAGTCAAACCCACGGCGAAATCGTCCAACACGTCAACCTCTCAAAACGGTTTGCCAACCTCAGCAGCGTGACGGTGCAGGAGTGGTTGGACAGTCTCGATCGACGCGCTCGATCGTTACGAGGCTACACGACTCGTCAAGGCGCTCGCGAGGCCGTCGTCGTCATTCCCTTCAACAACGGAGAGGAACTCGTCAGCAAGTTCAATAAATTTTTTAACCCCATCGACAATCGCGCCGTCGCCCCAGAAATGGCGGGCGAAATTCCGCAACTGGCAACCCACCTCGCGATCGAACAGCGAAATTTCGTATTTGCCATCTACAACCATCTCAGTTTAGATGTCGATTTGCAGGCGTTGGGCGTGTTATCGACGGAAGGGAACGTCCTCGTCAGTCCGGGGGGCTTATTGGATTTAGCGTTTCGCCTCGATACACCTTGGGGCGTTTCGATCGATCCCGAATTAACGGGTTTGTCGCTGCCCCGTGAAACCTCGGAAACGTCGTCAGTTTGGACGTTAGAACCCGGTGCAGTTCAACACATCGAAACGAGTTTTTGGGTTCCAAGTCCCATCGGCATCGGTGCGGCGGTTATTCTTGCTGTCGTTTCCATGGGGTGGTACTTAAAGCATCAATTGTTGCCGAAATTGGGAATCGGACGCAGTTGAGGAGATAAGGTAATAACCCTCCTCATCTCCCCAACTTCCCCAAACCCCGAACTCAAACCATTTCTTTGAGGGAGATGGCGGCTTCGTTCAGGCGCTGAGTGCCGACTTTAACTTGAGAAATCCCCGAGGCTGTTTCTCGGGCCGCCGTGTTGAGGGAATTCATGGCTTCGACCACCTGTTGAACGGCACTCACTTGCTGTTTGAGCGTCAGAGAAATTTGCTGGTTGTTTAACACGACTTCGTTGATGGCGCTGCGAATTTCTCCAAAGGACTCGGAGGTGTTTTGACTGGTGCGAACGCCGGATTCGACCGTTTTCGTGCCTTCGTCAGTGACCATGACTGTAGAGTTAATCGCATTTTGGATGTCGGCGACGAGGGCGTTAATCTTTTCGGCCGATTTCTTACTTCGATCGGCGAGTTTGCGAATCTCACTGGCGACGACAGAAAAGCCTTTTCCGTGTTCTCCCGCGCGAACAGCTTCAACAGCGGCATTGAGCGCGAGCATATTAGTTTGGTTGGCTAAATCGCTGACGAGGATGGAGATATTGCCAATTTGGTTCGTTTGTTCGCTCAATTGTAGGATTTGCCGGGCAATGGCACTGACTTTATCCTTTAAAACCGTCATCGTCTCGACCGTTTCGGCCACCGTGCGCGTTCCGTTATCGGCTTGGTTGAGAGCTTGACGGGCGTTTTCCGTCGCGGCATCGGCTTGTTCCATGATTTGGCGAGAGGACGCGCCGAGTTCGTCCATGGTGGTGGTGGTTTCGTTGACGGAGGCCGCTTGTTGAGTCGCAGCGCGTTCTTGCTGTTCGACTGTGGCAGCAATTTCCGAGGAAGAACTGGCGATGGCACCGGCTGACTGGTCCATTTGGTTGGCAATGTTGCGAACGACCCACCAACCGATCGAAGTAGACAGAAGAAAGACGATCAGGGTAAAGCCCAGAGTCGAGTATAGGAGGGTATTGAGGGATGTGAATAGGATCTCGTCCTCTTCTTGCCGAAAGCTTTGTAGGAGCGCTTGGACGTCTTCAACTTGTTTGCGTCCTTTGTCTTCTCTCCATTGAATCATGGCTTCGTCGGTCTTTCCTGATTCGACAAATTGGAAGATCGAATCGTTAATGGCTATTAAGTCATCGACATCTTTAACAAGTGCCTCCAAAACCTGTTGTTGCTCGGGGTCGACCAGTTGTTCTGCGAGCGTTGCAGCATCGGTATTATAAGTATTTTTAGCGTTTTGATAAGAGATTTTTGAGATATCGTTTCGATCGAGCAGATATCCTCGCGTCGTCCGCGACATAATTTGAATATTGAGGGCAATATCGTTGACGAGCTGGCTGTTGTCGATGAGCATTCTCAGATTATGGGATTCTCGAGCAACAAAGACAGACAATAAGGCAGACAGGAAAACTGGAACTGAATAGCCAGCGATAATCCAATTCCGAATTTTGGTTTGTTTGAACGCATTCATCTTTCAGCAACTCCTAGAGGAAACGATTGCAGGTCTATCGTTTTGGGGAAACGAGATCGAGAGGCAGACTCGATCGAATTGAGAATTTTAAAAAACTCGATCGAAAGTCGAATCGTTTGGAATCAATGAGAATACAACGACTCGTTTGGTAAGTTTTGCGCGTTTGATTTTTTTCGATCTAAAAACAAGTCATAAAAAAGGAACTCGCCGAAAATTTTAAGATATCTATTTTTAATAGTCTATCAAAAGATAGCAGGCGATCTGAAGAATGTAGAAAATTTTAAGATTGAGAAGAGAAGAGATTATCTCGTTGGATGAGAACGATCGTTGGGGTTTCTCCCTCGAAGTCCTTAAGCCACCTAGGATCGCTCGAATACCCTTCTGAAAGATAAACCGCCAATGCGACTAGACATATCAGCGATTGTAGAGTTGACTCACTGACTTAAGACATTCGCATATTTTCACGACGTCGATTGAAATAATACCATTGAACCACGGGTGCATCTCACTTTTGCGATCGCAAAAGTGAGATGCACCCATCGAATCACTCAATATTTTAAAGCAACTCTGATATAGAAAGCCTAAATAATTTGCAAAATTCTACAAGGATAAACTATTTATATTGTAAAACATATTGTAAAAATTCTAGCCTGCCAGTTCGTTTACCACTCAAATCGGCTTGCTATAGCAATTTTTGTGGCTGCGACTTATCGACTGAAAAGAAGCCCTTACTTGGAAAATTTCATTATAGCTCATCTCTCGTTCAAAGCTCCTTGCTTTCAAGCTTTAATACTCGATCGAGAAGTGAATTTAACTGCTGCTCGAGTTTGGAAATATACTGTGTTTGTACAGACACGGTTTTTTCTAATTCAAGGACTCGGGCTTCGATCGATCGAGGTTTTGGCGCTTCCTTTGCTCGATTGAGTGCTTCTGCAACCGCTTGCCAACTGCGCCTTGACAACTTCACGCCGTAGGTTTCTTTCAAATACTGATAAGCAACGTTGAGTTTCCCAAATTCGGCTTTCAACGATTGAGGAGTCCAAGATTGAGTTTCAGGCGATCGCGCTTCGGGAAGTGCTTTTTGCGAACTTCGATCGTCCACAAATTCAGCGATCGTGTCTTCTTCTGCTTTGGCGTAAGCGTACCCCGTTCGCAAGGCGGCTTCAGCAACTCGCAGCGTATTGTTCGACATCTCATCGCCGATTTCTCGCATCTGGCGAACACCGTCTTGAATGTCACTGAGTTGTTGGGTGGCGGCTTTGAGTGAATCGGTTAACTTTCCCATCGGTGACTCGTTTATTTATCGTCTAGGATCGATCGATTGATATTAGACGGATTTTCACTCGTCCAATCGTCTTCGGGGCGCTCGCGTAATAACGGCTTAGGCATAAACGCTTGCACGTCAGTCGTTAACAGTCGTTTGGCCGCATTAAACAATCGAGTAAAGCGACTCGCCAGCGACAAGATACCTTTATCTTCACTCACTTCTTCGTAAACCGCCTCGAATTCCCGAACGAGCTGCGTGGTTGCGTTCAATTGAGCGGTGAGCGAATCGACTTGTCGTTCTAAAGCACTGCCCCGTTCTTGAAGCTGTAATTTTTTGTCAGTGTTATATCGTAGCGCTTCTTGTAACTGCTGTCGCTCTCGCTGAACCTGCTCGAGAATACTGCTCGTTTGCTGGAGGTTGACGTGGAGGGTGTGTAGTTTTTCCTTCGCTTCAGTTTGGCGGCGGACGAGCTGTCCTCGACTGATGGTTAAGCTTTTGTACTCCCTGCGCAGGTCGAAATACTGAGATTCGAGTTCCTCGCGATCGAGCTTTTGAACGCGAGAGGGAAATTCGCTAACGCTTCGATAGTCTTTGTAACCAGCCATTTCGATCGATGATGCGATGAATTGAGTTTCAAAAATCAAGCCGAATTAATATTTCGTAATACTCTTAAAGAGTCCTAGCTTTAATTCTAAAGGGTCGATCGATCGACTCGCAACCGTAAAATCGCCGATAAAAATTCCACAAAAAACCCCGGTTTCCCAGGGAAACCGGGGTTTTCTAGCGTTCGATCGATCAGCCTTTCACGCAAACCACCTGTTTCAATGCGGCGACGACTTCCACTAAATCGGACTGCTGCGCCATCACTTCGTCGATGGGTTTGTACGCACCGGGGATTTCGTCAAGGACACCTCTGTCCTTCCGACATTCCACACCCTGCGTTTGCTTAACTAGATCGTCGATCGAAAACTGTTTTTTCGCTTTATTGCGCGACATCAAACGGCCGGCACCGTGAGAACAGCTACAATAACTTTCAAGGTTGCCCTTCCCTTTCACGATGAAAGACTTCGCCCCCATCGAACCGGGAATAATACCGTAATCGTCCTGTTGCGCTCTCACCGCACCCTTGCGCGTTACGTACACCGACTCGCCAAAATGGACTTCTCGCTCGGCGTAATTGTGGTGACAGTTCACCTCGATCGAGGGTTTCATCGGCGTTCCACCGGACAGGTATTTTTCGACAATCCGCTTCAGCCGCGCCATCATCACGTCGCGATTGTAGCGCGCATAATGTTGCGCCCACTGCAAATCGCGCCAATACGCTTCAAATTCCGGGGTGTTAGCGACAAAATAGGCAAGATCGGGATCGTTCAAGCGAGTATCGCTGAGTTGGAGTAGCTTTTTCGCCGTGCTGATGTGGCACTGTGCGAGACGGTTGCCAATATTGCGAGATCCCGAATGTAGCATCAACCAGACGTTCTCTTCCGTGTCGAGACACACTTCGATGAAGTGGTTTCCACCGCCGAGAGACCCCATCTGTTTCATGGCTTTATCACTTACGTCCTGCACGCCAGGATGTAAGTCGTTAAACTCGCGCCATCCTTGCCAGTTGTTAACAGACTTATCAACCGTTTTATTGCTGTTAAAACCGACGGGAATAGCGGCTTCGATATCTCGGCGAATCTGTTTGAGATTTCCCTCCAGTTGTGCGGCGACAAATGGCGTTTTAACCGCACACATTCCGCACCCGATATCAACACCAACGGCCGCCGGAATAATAGCATCTTTCGTCGCAATGACCGATCCGACCAGCGCCCCTTTTCCGAGGTGAACGTCGGGCATCAGTGCTACGTGTTTGAAAACAAAAGGTAAGGCGGCGACGTTTTTCGCCATCTGAAGTTCTTGAGACCCTAAATCGTGGCTCGCCCAAGATAAAACGGGCTTAGGAGTCGAGAGTTTGAGTTGTTGGTAAGTCATAAGGTTTAACGATAATTGGAGGTTCAGGTAAAATTCCCGTTCTTCGTGCCGAGGACTGGACAAACAAAGAACGGGAACAACGCATCACAAAGCAGCCAGAAGGATCGAGATCGAGTTTGACCTCTATTGTAATACAATAATACTACAGGCACGAGTATGTCAAGTGCTATACAGAATCGGCCAGTCCTCCGCAGGATTTTTACGGGCTTCTAGCCAGTATTACAGAGGGTTTGGAAAATCTCGATCGAGATCGAATGGCGGGAAGCTTACCCTAACAATAACGCCGCTTCGTCGAGGTCTTGTACGGAGAACGACCAGGTGTAAGTCTCACTGTTCGCGGTAATCGAGGCGGTGTAAGTTGCGCCAGGAGTCAAGGGACTCTGAGGCATGAGAACGATGGCATCGCGGGAATCTAAAACGGCGCGTCCCAAACTCTGGGCGCTGGAGTCGGGGTTGGTGTAGCTGGTTTCGTCGAAGACGATGTGAGGTAAGGCGACACCGTTTTGAGTGAAGGACGATGCAGTGACGTTGGGGGTGACATTTCCCGAACCGAGTTGCAAGTAAAGCGGTGCGCCAGTGGGTGCGCTGAAGCCAGAACCGGTGAGGGGATCGGGAAATTCGTTACCGTCGTAGCTATCGATCGGCAAAGTCGCACCGTCTTGGGGGAAGAAGACGGGATAGGTGGCAGATACACTCGAATCTAAGCCGCGTAAAACATCGAGTGTGGCCGCAGACTGAACGCCGCCGTCTGCTTCGCTATAGCTGCCGAATCCGACCTGGGTGAGTTGTGGGTCGATGATACCGATACCGTGGAAGGGGGCGTTCATCCAACCGTCGATCGCATCGACATCACTGCGCGAGACGGCCGAACTGGTGGTCACGTTCCCCGATTGTCCGGCTGCTTCGCCTGCTGCAGTGTACCAGGGATTGCTAGAGTCTTCGTCGTGGCCGCCTACGTCGTTTTTCACGAGATAGCGACTGTGTAGTACGCCACCGGAACTCCATTCTGGGTTTTCGTTAACGCTGGGGAGTCCGGCGAGACTCCGGAATTGGTTGACTCGTCCCAACCAATCGCTATCGTTGGCGCTGGTGAGGAAGACGAAATCGTCAAAGCTAGGTCGTCCCGTTTCGACGATACCGAGAGTTTCGCCGGTACTGAGGGCGATACGGCCGTCCGACCACACGACGAGGTCGGAAATTGAGAGGTCTTGGGCGGAGAAGGCGATTTTATCTCCTTCTGCGGCGTTGAAGTCGGTGAGTTTGTCCGCCAGTGAGGCATCGGAAACCGCACCGTCGCGACTGAGGAAGAAGACATCGGCCCCCGAACCGCCGGTTAGGGTGTCGAAGCCGAGGCTACCGGAAATCGTGTCTTCGCCGCGATCGCCGGAAACGAGGTCGTCACCGTTGTCGCCGAGGAGGACGTCATTATCTTGTCCGCCAAAAATTAAGTCGTCGTTTTCGCCACCTCGGAGTGCGTCGTTCCCGAGGTTTCCGAAGAGGATATCGTTGGCGTTTCCGCCTTCGATCGAGTCGTTATCTCGTCCGGCGGCCACGGTGTCGTCACCACCATGACCCAGAAGACTGTCGTTTCCGGCGTTTCCGAAGGTGATGCGAGGGCTGTCGTCGTCGTCGTATCGATCGTCTCCTCCGAGTAGCGCCACGGCATCGATACCGGGAGAGCCGGATAAAAGGTCTTTTTGGGTTCCAGGGATATCGAGGTATTTAATGAGGTCGTTGCTGTTGCTTCCGATGGCAAAGTCGTAGTCGGAAGCAGTAACGATATCGGCAAATGTCATGATAGAATCCTTCCAATTCAGGATTTACGGTTTTGGGTAGATGCCGTTTTACTTCTATTATATTTTTTGTTTTTTAAAGTGTCTGGGCTTCGGCTTCACTCCGCCCCAGGGATGACAAAATGGACAATTGAAGATCGACTAGAAAGCTTCTATTACTTAAATCAAGCAACAAACCAAAAATTCAAAATCTTTAAATTGAAGCAAGAAAAAACCTAAATGCTCGTGGGATTCGGCGGAGCTCAGCCCACATTTTTACGCTCTACAATCGTCATCACAGCCTGCAACTGACCGTCCGGTGCAAAACTTTGAGTCGTGCGAACGCGATCGATCTCCGTTACCAAGTGAATTAACTCGATCGCGCGAAGTGCATTGGTTGCTTTTTCCCACATCTTAAAGACAATCGATCGATCGTCTATCTCTGTCGCTAATGTTTTATAATTTGAAAAAGGGAACTGCTCGCTCAGGATTTCAAGCTGTCCTTCTCCAACCACACGACCGACAAACTGTTGAATGTCGATCGATCCGTCAGCATTCGTTTGAGTGTTCGTCTGTCGCCACTCGTTGTCAACGATCTGCTGGTCTAAAACGGCGGTGAACTGCTGGATTTTGTTCCCGTCTCGATCGCAAATCGTCCAGGTTCCTTCCCAAATCCCAACGTGTTTGGGAAAAACGCGAAAATTTTGGAGTTGAGGCGCGTTCGTCATTCTTCCTCCGAATGAGACGGTTCGACATTCCATTTTCCCCCAGATTCAGCTGCGCGTTGCGTTGGATTCGATCGACGGCCGTACAACGGAACGGGATCGTTCGGTTTGGAAATTAACTCGAGTTGACGCGGTTGCTGAGGAGACGGTTGTTTTTTCGGTTTTCCACGACGACGCTTTGACGTTCGCTCTTCCGTCGTATCTTCGGAAACCACTTCGTAAAGAATCGCCTGCTTGTCTTTCGATTTTCCTTTCCGCAAAACCCGTCCGAGACGCTGAATGTATTCCCGCGTCGAACCACTTCCCGACAGCAAAATGGCCACTCTCGCCTCGGGGACGTCTACACCTTCGTTCAAAACGTGGGAGGCGACGAGACAGCGATAGTCGCCGCTGCGAAAGCGAGATAGGACTTCATGACGTTCCTTAACGGGGGTTTGGTGTGTAATCGCAGGTAGGAGAAAATCTTGAGAAATGCGGTAAACCGTAGCGTTGTCATTGGTGAAAATTAAAATCGGTTCCGGGTAGTGTTCGGTGAGGAGATCGGCGAGAACGCGCAGTTTTGCGTCAGTTCCCAACGCGATCGACTTCGCTTCGTGATGCGCTTTCATGGCGCGTCGTCCCTGGACGGATTTCGCACTGGCTCGGACGAAGTTTTGCCAACCTTGGAGACTCCCCAAACTGAGTCTAGACTGCTGTAAAAACTCGTTGCGAATTGCGATCAGCTCGTCGTAACGCTGGCGTTCGAGATCGGAGAGTTTGACTTTAATCTGTTCGATGCGGTGTTCGGCTAGAGTGTGTCCGGCTAAATCTTCGGGACTGCGTCGGTAGACTTCCTCGCCGATGAGAACTTGTAAATCTTCGTGTTTTCCATCCGATCGTTCGGGGGTTGCAGACAGTCCAAGGCGATAAGGCGCGATCGAATATTCGGCGATGACGCGATAAAACTCAGTGGGGAGGTGGTGACATTCATCGAATATTAAAAATCCGTATCGATCGCCGATATGCTCTGCGTGAATCGCCGCACTGTCATAAGTGGCGACGAGAATTTGAGATCGATCGTGAGAACCACCGCCGAGTAATCCCACTTCCGCATCGGGAAACGCCGCCAATAGATGGGCGTACCACTGATGCATTAAATCTAACGTGGGAACGACGATCAAGGTACTGCGTGGCGTTTGTTCCAAGCACAGTTGCGCCAAATAGGTTTTTCCCGCTGCGGTGGGGAGAACGACGACTCCTCGCCGTCCTGCTTGTTTCCAGGCTTCCAAGGCTTCCGCTTGGTGAGGGTAGGGGGTCATCTCCAAGCGAGCGTTGAGATCGAGGGGAATAAACTCTCGGGCGTTGTCTTCAAAGGGCGTGTCGCTGTCCCGCAAGGCTTCGACGAGGGGGCGGTAGTCAATGGCGGGAACGCGAAATTTCTCCACTCGATCGTCCCAGGTGGCGAAATCAATCCAGGCTTTCCCCCGAGGTGGCGGGTGGAGTAAAAGCGTGCCTCGATCGAACGATAACTTGGGAAGACGAGCCATAAAATCCAGTTGCTGTATGGAGGTCGTGTGTTTTCAGGATATCGGAAGATGTTGATGTGAAGAGATGATGCGATGATGGAAAAGGTCTTTTGCAAACCGCTTCTATGAGTCTCAAACAACTGGTTTTGTTCGTCCTGACGAGCGTTACGGCGTTAGTCGTCGGTTTGGCGTTGCTGGGAAGTTGGCAACAGCCACAAATTCAAAGTCGCTTGGATTTAGCCCAGACGAATCTCGCTCTACAAGCGGCGGAGTGGACACCTCCAGTGGAATGGGAGATGGAAAGCTTACCGGGGGGATTAATTGGAGAAGACGTTTACAAAACTTCGATCGAACAATATCGCGAATCGCTAGAGACAGTTGGCACACGTTTGCAAGAAAATCAGTTGAAGTTGCAATCGCTTCAAGCCGATCTGTCTGCGAAATCGAACGCTCAAATTCCGCCGTTACAAAGTGCGATCGAGAAACAACAAGCATTGCGAGAAACTTTAGAAGTTCGCTTGGGGGTGTTGCTGGCTAGTCGAGATCGGGTGAGTGAGGGATTAGAACTGTGGTCGGACACGATCGATCGATCGAAATCTTCCGCGAGTGAATTCCTCAGTCCCGAGGCGACAACCGCCCTCGTGTTAGCCCGATTGTGGCGCGAACCTCCGAGCGTTCTACCGAATGCCGAAGCACAAGTTCAGACACAATTGAACGGTTGGTTTCGCTATCGTGCTTTAGAACGACTTTATCAGATCGAAGATCGATCGCAACCCCTTGCCGTTTTACTCGCATCCGAACAAGAAATTGCCCGTCAAACATTAATTAAACTCGTTATTCTCACGATAATGTCAGGCTTGGCGTTGCTCATTGGTACGGGATTGTTGATTTTCTTTATCGGACAGCGTTTCGTGAAAGGAGACGAATCCGTCTTGTCGAGAAATCAGACTGTTGCTTGGTCGATGGATTGGGAATGGGATACTATCGCACAGGTCGTTGTTTTTGGTTTTTTTATCGTCTTTTTTCTCGGACAGTTTATTTCAGGAACGATTATTTTTCCTGTCATTTTCAAGAGTTTAAATCTCGATGCCTCGAACTTGAGTAGTCGCTGGCAAGCCATCTCAATTTTAGGCGGTTATTTAATTTCTGGCTTAGCTGCACTTTCGGTCATGTACGTTTCGCTGAAACCCTATTTTCCCCTCAAGCCGGATTGGTTTCGCTTTAATTTACCGCAAGGTTTAAGTTGGGGATTTGCTGGATACTTAGCCGCTGTTCCACTCGTATTGGGTGTTTCACTCATCAATCAAGGATTGTGGGATGGGAAAGGCGGAAGCAACCCCATTTTAGAAATTGCCTTAGAGGGGCGAGACTGGGTTGCGATTGCTTGCTTTTTTATAACAGCATCAGTTCTCGCTCCGGTTTTTGAGGAGTTGATTTTTCGAGGCTTCCTGTTGCCGTCTCTGACGCGATACGTTCCTGTTTGGGGTTCGATCGTTCTCAGTAGTTTAGTGTTTGCATTGGCACATTTGAGTGTTTCGGAAGTGTTACCCTTGGCGACTTTGGGAGTTGTATTAGGGGTGATTTACACGCGATCGAGGAATTTATTGGCAGCGATGTTGATGCACGGGTTGTGGAACAGTGGAACGCTCGTCAGTTTGGTTATTTTAGGAAGTGGTTCTTGATTGTTACAAATACCAAAATCAAATGCCAAAACCTGAAATTTATGTCAGTACAGATGTTGAAGCTGACGGCCCGATTCCCGGTATTTTTTCGGTGCTGAGTTTTGCCTCGGCGGCGTATACAGGTGAGAAAAAACTCGTCGCGACGTTTTCGGCGAATTTAGAAACCCTTCCCGATGCAGTTCCCGATGCGGATACGATGGCGTGGTGGGCGAAAAACCCCGAGGCTTGGAACGCCTGTCGTCAAAACTGCCAAAAACCTGAAATTGCAATGCCAATGTATCGAGATTGGCTGAAACAATTGCCGGGAAAGCCAGTTTTTGTGGGATATCCCGCCGCTTACGATTTTATGTTCGTGTATTGGTATTTAATTCGGTTTGCGGGGGAAAGTCCGTTTTCGCATTCGGCGTTGGATATCAAAACCTACGCCATGGCAATGCTGAAGGGAGAATATCGATCGAGCACTAAGCGAAATATGCCGAAATCCTGGTTCGATCGATTGCCTCACACTCATGTTGCATTAGACGATGCCATCGAGCAAGGGGCGTTGTTTTGTAATATGTTGAAGGCGAACTGTCAGGCTCGATCGAGTTCGATCGAGGCTTGACCGTCTAAGAGCAACACTGTTGCTTCGGCCGCACCTTCGCGCAACTTTTTCAATTCCACATATTCCGAGGAATTCCAAAACGTTAACGCCGCCTCTCGCGACGGCCACTCGGAAATAACAATGCGCCAGTCTTCAGTCCAATCACCTTCGAGGACAGTTTGAGTTCCCCCCAAAACGCGGTAGTGTCCGCCGTATTTTGCCGTCAGCGGGCCGACTCCTCGGACGTATAAAGCAAATTGTTTTGGGTCGAGAACGCGCGCGCGAACGAAGAGAAAAGCCGGTTGAGTCACAACTAAAACGAGGACGATTCGAATCCTGGTATGGTTAACTGAAGTTCTGTGGGTTCGGGTTGTCGAACGGGTTGCGGTGTTTCTCGGTTCAACGTTGCAATTGCACAACGGCCGATATGATAAGCCAAGTTAACAGGAATAGCATTTCCAATTTGTTTGTATTGTGCGGATATCGTTCCTGCAAATTCCCAAGTGTCGGGAAAGGTTTGAATTCTTGCATATTCGCGAACAGTTAAAGGTCTCGTTTCTTGGGGATGACAGCGTTCGGTTTGCGTTTGTGCAGGACTACAAGTTAAAGTCAAAGCGGGTTCGTCCCAGGCTAATCGTTTCGCAAAGCCAGTACGTCCACCACCTTTATAATAACTGTTTTTCATATAGTCTTTCTGAATATCGACGGGAAGATCTCGCCAGTTTCCACCTGGAGGAACGAGTTTCATGATTTGACGTTTTCGATCGTTGTATTGAATTCCAGCAGAGGGTGGACAGTTTTGAAGTGCTTCGCCTAGGGAAATAGAATAGCTTTTTTCAGCAGGAAAAATGGGTTGTAAATTTAAATCTTTTCGGGTTGCAACAATTAACAGGCGCTCGCGTTTTTGAGGGACATCTAAGAATTGAGCGCGAACCACATGATAGTCGGTTTGATAGCCGAGATCTTCTAAAATCTCGAGCATGATTTGAAGCGTTTCCCCTTTGTGATGGGTGAGTAAGCCTTTGACGTTTTCAGCGATTGCAATGGGGGGTTTAACTTCGCGGACGCAACGTGCGAACTCGAAAAATAAAGTTCCTCGTGCGTCTTCTAAGCCTCGACGAAAGCCAGCGTGACTGAACGCTTGACAGGGAAATCCACCAGAAACGATATCGACTTGGTGGCGAAATTCGGAAAAATCAATTTTGGCAACGTCCTCACCAACGACGTGCCAATGGGGACGATTGTTTGTTAAGGTTTCAATGCAAGATCGATCGACTTCGACGAGGAGTTTATGTTGAAGTCCCGCGTTTTCAAATCCTAATGCCAGTCCTCCTGCACCTGCAAATAGCTCGATCGCGGTAAAATGGCTCTGATGTTCGGCGTGCAAAATTCTATAGCGATTTTCAGTCCGATTGCCACTCCGCATTCGATAAAATTCTTCAATTTCTTCGAGATTAAATATCCGATTCTTATTTCGATCGAGATAACTTTTGATAAGCTGCTTTTTCTCCCAAGTGAAAACATCTTGGGGGGGGGACACCCAATCGTCTGGCGGCTTCTTGCAAGCTAACTGCCTTCATCTCGATCGATTATTTAATAAATTATGCTTCTTTATCCTAGCATATTTATTCGGCGTAAAGCCTGGATTCAATATCTCGAAAGGAGCCGGAAATCTCGTTTAAAATATCTGAGTAGCAAATACCGATCTTCGTCCAAAACTCTTCTCCTACCCGTAATTCAATTCCATTAGATCTTGCTTTTGTGCGACTTGGATTTAATCTAGAACCCATATCTAAGGCAGCGACAAACATCGAATTTAGATGAATTTTGAATTCGTTGATACTTCGAGGAACCTGACTACTCGTTAATGTATCTTTCTTAGTTTTGAGTTGAGTGTAATGCAACTTACCATCCCAGATAACAATAAAATCAATTCCCTTCAAAGTAATGTCAATGCGTGATTCTGGGATAAACACGTAAGGACTCAAATCTGCAATATCTTCAAGTTTATGTCCGAGATTCTCAGAAATAAATCGCGTATATGTGTTAGACAAATAAAGTTTTTCAAGTCCGGCAAATTCAAAAATATTCTTGAATTTGCTTTGAGGTCGCTGTAGGTTTTTATTGAAATCAGTTTTTTCTTTTTGAAGTCCTTGCAAGACTTCCAATTTGAAACGATCTGCGATCGTTTGAATGCCACATTGAATTTGACGACGATCGATCGAGAAATCGACCTGCTGAAAATATTGAAGTAAATCTGCATCGAGCGCACGAGCGAGGCAATAAGTTTCTCTTAACTCCGTATCTTCGGGGAACCCCGCCGGAAGTTCGATCGATTGCTTCTTTTGTTGAATGCGCTCTTTCCACTGCGACGGCTCAAAAAAATCAGTCATTGAAAAAAACGTTCTGTCAACTCGTCTTGACACACAGGGGGTCTGAGGAACCGTTTCTCGATCGATCTCAAGCGACCCGCAACTTTACAATATATCAATAGGACGGGGTAAAATGCCCCTCACCACAGTTCACCGAAGTCAAACCCACGATGTCTTTCCAACCCCAATACCTGAGCGGTCGCGAAATCCGCGAAAAATTCTTGCAATTCTTTGAAAAACGCGGACACCAAAGGCTTCCGAGTGCCTCCCTCGTTCCCGAAGACCCGACGGTATTGCTCACGATTGCCGGAATGTTGCCCTTCAAACCCATTTTCCTCGGACAGAAAGAACGGGAGTATCCTCGCGCCACCACCTCGCAAAAATGTATCCGCACCAACGATATCGAAAACGTCGGACGCACTGCGAGACACCACACGTTCTTCGAGATGTTGGGGAACTTCAGTTTCGGCGACTATTTTAAAAAAGAAGCCATCGCCTGGGGTTGGGAACTGATGACGCAGGTGTACGGCTTACCTCCCGAACGGCTCATCGTCAGCGTTTACGAGGACGACGACGAGGCCTTCGATATCTGGCATCGAGACATCGGCATTCCCAAGCACCGCATTCAGCGCATGGGTGAGGCGGATAATTTCTGGAAGTCCGGCTCCACTGGACCCTGCGGCCCTTGCTCGGAAATTTACTACGATTTCCATCCCGAAAAAGGTGACGAAAACATCGATCTCGAAGATGATAGCCGCTTTATCGAGCTGTACAACCTCGTCTTCATGCAGTACAACCGCGATAGTGAGGGCAATCTCACCCCCCTACAAAACAAAAACATCGACACGGGGATGGGGTTAGAACGGACGGCGCAGGTGTTACAAAGCGTCCCCAATAATTACGAAACCGATCTCATTTTCCCGATTATTAAAACAGCGGCGGAAATTGCGGGAATTGACTATAGTAAATCGAATGAAAAAACGAAAGTTTCGCTGAAAGTGATTGGCGATCACGTTCGTTCGGTAGTTCACACGATTGCTGACGGTGTTTCTGCCTCGAATATCGGACGAGGCTATGTCGTGCGTCGGCTGATTCGTCGAGTCGTCCGTCACGGTCGTTTAATCGGAATTGACGGTGCGTTTATCAATCGCGTTGCAGAAATGGCGATGCAGCTGTCGGAAGATGTTTATCCGAACGTTCGCGAACGAGAAACGTTTATTAAAGCGGAGTTGCAGCGGGAAGAAGCGCAGTTTCTCAAAACCTTGGAACGGGGGGAGAAACTGCTGGCGGAAATTTTGGCATCGAAGCCGAAACAGATTTCGGGAGAGGATGCGTTTACGCTGTACGATACCTATGGTTTCCCCTTAGAACTGACGCAAGAGATTGCAGAAGAAAACGGATTGAGTGTTGACGTGACCGCGTTCGAGGCGGAAATGGAGAAACAGCGAGAACGCGCTCGCGCCGCACACGAAACGATCGATCTAACAGTTCAAGGAAGTTTGGACAAGCTCGCCGAACACGTCCACGCAACGGCATTTTTAGGATATACCGACACGCAATCAACCGCTCGAATCGAAGCCTTGTTAGTCGATGGAAAAATTGTCGAGTCGGCGGAGACGGGAAATGAAGTTCAAGTCGTTCTCGATCGAACGCCGTTTTATGCAGAATCTGGCGGACAAATCGGCGATCGCGGCTATCTTTTGGGTGAGAACGTCGTGGTTCGCATCGACGACGTGAAGAAAGAAAACGATATTTTCGTGCATTTCGGTCGCGTCGAACGGGGAACGATCGACAGTGGTGACTCGATTTCGGCGAAAATCGATCGAGCCTGTCGCCGTCGCGCACAAGCGAATCACAGTGCAACCCATTTGTTGCAGGCGGCGTTAAAGCAAATTGTTGACGATTCCGTGTCTCAAGCGGGGTCGTTGGTGGCGTTCGATCGACTGCGGTTTGACTTCAACTGTCCTCGCGCGTTGACTTCGGAAGAAGTGCAACAAGTCGAAGACATTGTCAATACTTGGATTGCCGAAGCACACGGCACGCAAGTTGCTGAAATGCCTCTCGACGACGCAAAAACAAAAGGTGCTGTGGCCATGTTCGGCGAGAAGTACGCTGATGTCGTTCGCGTCGTCGATTTTCCTGGGGTTTCGATGGAGTTGTGTGGTGGAACGCACGTGAGTAATACGGCGGAAATCGGTGCGTTCAAAATTATTTCCGAGTCGGGTATTTCTTCCGGCGTGCGTCGCATCGAGGCAGTGTCCGGGCCGGCGGTTTTAGACTATTTGAATTTGCGAGATCGAGTCGTAAAAGACCTGTGCGATCGATTCAAAGTCAAACCGGAAGAAGTCAGCGATCGTATTACCAGTTTGCAGGAGGAATTGAAATCCACTCAAAAAGAACTCGACGCCGTGAAAGCGGAACTCGCCGTGGCGAAATCCGACCAGTTAGTTTCCCAAGCGGAACCCGTAGGTGAGTTCAAAGTGTTGGTGGCGAATTTGGGAACCGCCGACCCGAAATCGCTGCAAACAGCAGCGGAACGCTTGCAGCAGAAGCTCGGTGAAGCAGCGGTCGTCTTGGGGGCCGTTCCTAGTGAAGGGAAAGTCAGTCTCGTGGCGGCCTTTAGTAAAGGTGTGAATCAGAAAGGCTTGCAAGCCGGAAAATTCATCGGTGGCATTGCTAAGATTTGCGGCGGTGGCGGTGGCGGTCGTCCCAATTTGGCCCAAGCTGGAGGACGGGATGCGACGAAGTTACCAGAAGCCTTGGAAGCAGCAAAACAGCAGCTTTTAGAAGGGTTGTAATCGAGGTTGCACGAGGGTAGGGCCAGGGCGTTTCTGTCCCTACCGATCTCCTCAGTTCGATCGAGAATTTCTGAGTCGGTTGGAGTAGAAACGAGAGCGCTATTTTGGGAAGACCAACTTGCGGTCGTTCGTCGCGATCTAAGACAAAGTTGCTCGGGTGCATCTCTCTGGCTTCTCTTTATCTTTTCTTCACAGATACCCTCTAGACTTGTACTCCAGTGGCAATGATTTGTCCAATGGAAATTAACTCACTGCGTAACCATTGAATAGCTTTGTCATTGTTCGTACTTTGATGCCAAGCCATTGAAATATCAAATCCAGCTAGCGCGATTGGAGGAGAAAACATCTGAAGGTTATAGTCTTTAGCAAAACGATTGGCAATTCGCGTTGCGACAGTCACAATTAGGTCTGTGGAGGCAATCATGGCAGGAATCGCCAAAATGTGGGGTAACGTGACCTGCACGTGTCGTTCTAGATTCTGTTGTGATAGAGCCATATCCACATTTCCTGGGACTCTACCACGGGGTGAAACCAATGCATGACTCTCCTGAAGGTAATTCTCCAGTGTTAGTACGCCAGGGTAAGATTTTACATATTGGTCTTTCGGACACGCCGTCGTGGATTGTTGCTGAAGGACAGGCGATCGCCAAGTTGCGAGGCTGGACACCCATCTCTGCGATCCAAGTGCATTACAACCTGGTGGAGCGCACTTCTGAAGCAGACATGCTGCCTATGGCTTGGCATCATAGCATTACGCCCCTGGCTTGGTCGCCGTTGGCAGGGGGCATCCTGTCAGGGAAATACACCCGTGAGGACTTAGCGGATACGAGCGGGGCAAAAGATGAGTCGGCTCGAAAAGGGCTGACCCAAGCGATTGGCCAGCTCAGTGAGCGAAATTTACAGATTGCCGATGCAGTGAAACAAATTGCAGCCGAAATTGGGCAATCCCCCAGCCAAGTCGCTTTGAACTGGATTCTACAACAGCCTAGTCGTCCGATTCCCATTGTCGGCGCCCGTAAGCTCTCCCACTTAGAGGATAATTTGGGTGCGTTAAGCTTTACGCTCAGTTTGAAGTACCTCAATCGCTTGAATGAATTGACCGCGTTTGAGATGCCTTTTCCCCATAACTTTATTGAGTTGGAGATGTATCACAGTGTAGTGGACGCTGAAAACACTATTGAGTCAGGTTTTACGGTATATCGCTAAGGGTCAAGTACGACCCTAGAATTCAATTACTGACAAACAGGGGTTCGCTTTTATGCTCTACAGTTTTCCCGTTGTCTTTCCTGGCCAGAATAACGTTCTTATTGATTGCTTGCTACGGAACACAGACGATATAGGTGCATCTTAAAACTGTAAATTCACACGAGAAAATAAGGGTTTCAGCCTCCAATTTTAGTGTGTTTGTAAAACTGAGATGCACCCAGTTGCTCCGCCCCAGTGCTAAGAATTACTCTAACAATTATTGCGAATGGATATGGCAGCAACGGTAAAAATTTGTGTTTACCCCGCCTGCTGTACCAACCAATTGAACTTAGCACGAACGAGATCGAGTGCTTGCGGTTCGATGGGGAGCGGTTCGGGATCGGACAGTTCCGGTGCGTCGAGGGCGATGCCATAGCCGAGATGGCGAACAGTCGCTCGCATTCGATCGGACAGACACAGCGATAAACCCCGATAGAAACGAGATGCAAAGCCCAAATCTTGCAAAAGTTTCGTCTCGATACGATAACGGGGAATTTCCAACACGATCGAAGTTTCGATCGCCTTCACTGTCGCAATCGGTAAGCGGTTGTCCACAAACGAAATTTCGCCGATGACTTCGCCACTGGCAATCCGCGCGAGTTCTCGATCGGCCGGCGGAAGCAACACGACGCTAAACGCTCCGCTCAAGACAAAATATAGCGCGTTAATCTGTTGTCCCTCGTAGATCAGCGTGTCGCCGGCTTGGAGGTTCCGTTTGCGACCTTGGCGAGCGATCCAATCGAGATCTTCGTTATTCAGTTCGCCGAGAATTAAAAATGCCTTTTTCATCGTCGTTGTTGGTTCGTTGCACTAGCATTTACCCTAGTATCCTCTCAATACAGACGAGGAAAGCGAGCGTCCGCCTTTTCTCACTTCATCCAGTTAGATCTCAATTAAATCACAGCTCGATCTCGCGAAATTTCGGAACACCACGCTAAAATTCGGTTCCACGCCCACCATCGATCGTCATCGCCGCTTTGCTGTTGACAGTGCTTACTGGCTAAATAGCCGACGTGGCCGCCCCGCTCGGTTAAAACAAAATCGATGGCAGAATTAGCATAGCAAATCGGTTTGAGATCCCCGAGAACGTCGGGTGCGAAAAGCGGATCGTCGGCGGCATACAAAATCAACGTCGGATGTTGCAATTGCCCGAGCCAAGGTAACGGACTGCTGGCAGCATAATATGCCTCAACGGAATCGAACCCGAGGCGAGGAATGACGAACTCTCGATCGAATCCCCAAATACTATCCGCGCGGCGAATGGCATCTCGAGCGATGGCGTGGGGATGCTCTCGATGGAGATCGTGTAAGAGTTTTTTTAACTGTCGTACGATCGCCTTTTCCATATACCGTCCGACCGGATGCGACATCAAATAACGCAGCGATCGCGTCGAATCGACACTCGGACAAATGACCGCCGCCCCGGCCAAAGCGTCGAGAACGTCTCGATCGTTGTCCAAATCGGCAATTCGATGGGGTTCGGTTTCCGCAATCCGTACCCCCCACAGCGCCAGTTGACCGCTGAGGGAATACCCCGAAAACCAAATCGGGGCCGGACATCCGAGTTCCAAGGCGCGAGCGGCAATGCGAAGGTAATCTTCCCCCTCGTACAAGCCATCCGAGCTGAGTGTCGGCGACAGTTGCCCCGTCCGACCGTGGGCCCGCCAGTCGAACGTCACCACTGCGTAACCGCGATGATAGGCTTTGCGGGTCAGCAAATGCAGATACCACTGATCGTCTAAACTTCCGACAATACCGTAAGTGGCAATAAACGTCCCTTTCGGATGTTTGGGAATAGCGACGCGGCCGTAAATCGGCGTATTTCCCGCACCGATGAAGTGTTCTTCTCGTTCTGGGGGCGCGTCGTAGCGCACGGTGCGCTGCCAGTTGTGACGAGCGCGTAGCGCGATGTAGCTCGTCATCGCGATGCCATTATTGAGATGGAACGGTGGCGTGTAAGCGGGAAAGTTCATAAAAAATAACGCAAATGTATCAATTCAGGCTCGAGTTAGTCTTAAGCGGGTGATAAGGGAGACCGGAACTTCGCAACATATAGAACAATAGAAACGTGAAAGAGATCCCGCTCGACCCGCCATGCTGACGAACACGAGTTCTCAACATCCGACTCAACATTTTCAACGATACCTGCTGACTGTGTCGGCAGTTGGTATTTTCCTGGTCAGTGCGATCGTGGCGGCTGTCGCGTCGATCCCCCTGTCGCAACGATTGAAAGTTAACGCCCAACAAAACTTAGGGTTTGCGGCGAAAACTCGAGCGTTAACGCTCGAGGAATTTCTGTCTCGCCTCAAAGACGTAACCGTGCAGATTACCAGTCGAACCCGCGCTCGCCAAGCCCTCGAAGCTTACAATCGCGGTGAAGTCGATCGAGAAGCGTTCGTCCAAACGAGTACGGGAATTCTCAACGACGCTCTGGTGCAATCGGAAGAGGTCGTTGGGATTACACGCCTGGACAGACGAGGAAACTTAGCCGTTCGCGTCGGACGAGAGATTCCGTCGTCGTCGTGGGTTGTTCCACCCACTGCGGCCTCGACGGCTGAATTTCGAGATCCCGTCGAAATCGGAGGCGTCCGGTATCTCGTCGTCGGTGCTCCGATTCTCAATGGGAACGGGCAACGGGTCGGAACCGATTTAGTCCTGTTCGATCTCTCTCATTTAGGCAATCTCATGGAAGATCGATCGGGGTTGGGAGAAACGGGAGAAGCGATTTTGGGAACAGTCCGCAACCAACAGATCGAGATATTTTTTCCGTTGCGCAATGAAAGTATCGCGACGTATTTGCGCCCGATTTTCGATCGAGCTGTAACGGGAGAATCGGGAACCGACGTTCTCTATAACGACCAGATCGCTTGGACTGTGGCGTACCAACCCATTGAGGGGAGTTCGTGGGGATTGGCCGTGATGCGCCATCGCTCGGAACTGTACGCCCCCCTATACCGAAAGTTACGAACTTTGAGCTTCACGATTGTCGGGGTCACGGTTGTTGGCGTGGGGATCGCCGTGTTGGTGTTGCGTCCGTTGGTGAGACAGTCCCTCGTCCAATCGGAAACCTTGGAACGACAAGTGCGGGAAACAAACGAGTTGTTGGCGTTGAAAGATCGGGCGTTGCAAAGCGAAAGCCGCAAGCAGGCGTTGGTTGAGGAAGCCTTGCAACAAATCGAACACCTGAAATTATCCTCTCAGGACGTGTTGCAGCAATCGCAAGCGGCGGGAGAGGAGGCGAGACAGGCCCTTTCACTGGTTCAAACTGGGGCTTCATCGGTCGTGCGGGCGTTCGACGGAACACAACAAACTCAGGAACAGGTGCGGGAAATTGTCGATCGAATCCGTCAGTTAAACGAGGGTATCGATCGAATTCAGGCGATCGCCGCGTTGGTGAAGGATTTTTCGGCGCAAACGAATATGCTGGCGTTAAATGCTGCGGTCGAAGCCGTCCGTGCAGGGGATACGGGAAAGGGGTTCGGCGTCGTGGCGGGAGAAATTCGCAAACTCGCCGACCAAAGTCAACAGTCCGCTGAGAGAATTCGCGATCTGGTCTTAGCTGTTCAAACCGACCTCGACACCGCCACAAACGTAACGGCATCGGGGAACGAAACCGTCAGTTCGGGGGTTCAGATGGCACAGGAAACCGCCCAAACTTTCAAGCGCGTCACTCGATCGATCGAGGACGTGGCCGCCAGTACCCAACAAATTACCCAAGCGAACCAGCAGCAGACGATCCAAATTGAGGCGTTGGTGGAAACGATTCGATCGATCCTGTAATTTCGATTCGATCGGGTCAAACCGGTGAACTTACGCAGAGATCGATCGACGGCGTAAGGCATTGCGATGCAGAACCCGTCGGACTTCGTCAACGGTGGTGAGTCCGGCGACGACTTTTTCAATGGCGGACGCTCGAAACGACAGAAATCCCGTTCGATAAAGATATTGTTTCAACTGCGGTGTCGTTCCCTCGTAAATCAGCTCTTGAACGCGCTCGTCCACGTCGAGAATTTCCACGATCGCTTCGCGTCCCGAATATCCGGAGTTGAAGCAGTTGGCGCACCCTTTGCCTTTGCGCCAGTTGTCCGGGTTCGCGTCCTCTCGCGAGAGTCCCAACACCTGTAAATCTGCCTCTGTGGGGGTATACGGTTCGGCACAATGAGGACAGACGCGACGAGTCAGGCGTTGCGCGACGATCCCGAGTAGTGCGTCGCTAATCAAGCCGGGATCGGGGCCGATATCCTTGAGACGGGGAATCGCACCGAGCGCGTCGTTGGTGTGGAGCGTCGTGAAGACCAAGTGTCCGGTGAGGGCAGCGCGAACGGCGGTTTCGGCCGTTTCTCGATCGCGGATTTCCCCGATCATGATGATGTCGGGGTCTTGACGGAGGATCGATCGAAGTCCCGCCGCAAATGTCATCCCCGCTCTTTCGTTGACTTGTGTTTGCGTAATCCCCGGAAGCACGTACTCCACAGGGTTTTCCACTGTCACCACGTTCACCGCTTCGTTGGCAATCCCTTGCAAACTGGTGTAGAGGGTACTGGTTTTTCCGGAACCCGTCGGCCCCGTGAGAATAACCATTCCTTGGGGTTGGTGAATCCAACTTTTATAAGCGTTTAGGGCGATCGATGAAAATCCCAAGTCTTCTAAGGTGGTGAAGGGGTTATCTTGGGGAAGCAAACGAATGACGGCTTTTTCACGATTTCCGTCTACACCCGTCACGCAGGGAATCGTGCTAACGCGCATATCCAACGAACCGCCCGTTTTGCTATCGGAGGCGTATTTTTCCCCGATCCGTCCGTCTTGGGGACGGCGACTTTCGGCGATGTCGATTTCTGCCATGACCTTCAAGGCGACGACGACGCGACGGGCGATTTCGGGGGGAAGGGTCGTCACGTGGCGTAAAATGCCGTCGATGCGATAGCGAATTTTAAGGCTGTCGTCTTCCGTCGGTTCGAGGTGAATGTCGCTGGCTCGGTTGCGAAGCGCAGCAGAAATGAGGGTTTTAATGCGTCCGATTTGATCGACTGCTTGGGCGAGAAATTGTTGAGTGGTTTCGCTGATGTCTTCTTTATCGACTTCGCCAGTGATGGGGTTGACGAGGGGGGCGGCGTCGATCGTATTGGGATTGAAGCTTTTGGTATGGAACCAGGCGCTATAGCTTTTTTGGGCGATGGGAACGATTTTGATATCGGTAAACGTTCGATCGCTGAGGGCTTTGACCTGTTTGGGCGGGATTTTGACGGGAGCGCCCAGGTAAAAGCAGTTTTGCCAGAGGAGGAGGGGAATGATGGGTGGAAGCTTGTCTTTTTCGGGAAATTCGCGAAAAAATCGGTAACTGACCTCTCGATCGAGTAGTGACAGATTCACGATTCCCTGTCGATCGACTAAAAGCTCTAGGGCGTTCTGACAGGTGATGTGTCCCTTTCGTAATTGTTGCCAAGCAGACAGGGTGACGGGTGCGGAAGTTATCATTCGATCGATCGTCCGATTGCAAATTGTTAAGTTTTATCGAGTTATCTCGTTTTCAGGTGACGCTTGAGAATTCGGGCAAGTGGGAGTTTGCAGGGAGAAACCCGAAACGAGATCGAGAGTCTCGTCCCTCTTTCGGTTCTATTCTAGGTTGCCCAGTTTTTCTCGCATTTTTAAACTCGGATACAGTCGAACGTTTGCAAAACATCCAAGTATTTGAACCCAACATTTAGACGATCGAGCCTTCAAAGCGAGTGCGAGAAATCTATGCGAGAGCCGTAAGATTAAAGTTGATGCTTCTCGGCCCATTCTTTTAACGCTTCCAGAAAGCCCAAAGCGGTACGGCCAAAATCGGTAATCTCATAAGTCACTGCAATGGGTTTAGTGCTGAGGACTCGGCGTTTGACTAATCCCACATCGGTCATTTCTTGAAGTCGCTGACTCACCATCTTTTTACTCGCACCGCTGAGCTGTCGTGCGAGATCGTTGAAGCGCACCGGGCCGTCTTTGAGATGCCAGAGAATCGATCCTTTCCATTTTCCCCCCAAAATTCGCATTCCGCGTTCGATCGGACAGGGATGCAGACAAGGCTCGATCGCGTGCTTGCGGCCGTTGCTGTCTGTTTCGAGTGCAAAGCTCCCCATTTTTTCGCTTAGGTTACAAAAAGTATACTGGTTGACTATCGTAACTTTTATCTTTACCTTGAGCAATATTGGGTAGAAGTAACAGCAAATCCATGACCACAGTTCACGCATACGCAGTAACTCAGGCAAACGGCCAACTCGAACCTTTCGAGTACGAACTCGAGCCGTTGGAACCGCAAGAGATTGACATTGCGGTAGAACATTGCGGTATTTGCCATAGCGATCTGAGTATGCTCGAGAACGCTTGGAATATGACACAGTATCCCCTCGTTCCCGGCCATGAAGTGACCGGAAAAGTCGCTGCAGTCGGCGATCGAGTGACTCATCTCAAGGTCGGAGATCGAGTCGGTTTGGGCTGGCACGCGGGGTATTGCATGACCTGTTCTCAATGTTTGGGCGGCCATCACAATATGTGTGCGAATGCGTCCAGTACGATCGTGGGCCGACACGGGGGGTTTGCGGATACGGTTCGCGCGCAAGCTGCCAGCGCGATCCGCTTACCCGAGACAGTCGACGCACGAACGGCCGGCCCGCTACTCTGTGGTGGGATTACGGTGTTCAATCCGTTAGTTCAATTTGACATTGCACCGACGGCGAGCGTTGGCGTAATTGGCATCGGCGGATTGGGACATATAGCGCTTCAATTCTTGCGTGCGTGGGGCTGTCAAGTGACTGCATTTACCTCAAGCGAGTCTAAGCAGCAAGAGGCTCTGAAGCTCGGCGCCCGCGATACGATTAATTCTCGAGATCCTGATGCGCTTGCGGCGGCGGCCGGTCGGTTCGATCTGCTGCTCTCTACGGTCAACGTTAAATTAGACTGGAATGCCTATCTCAAAACGCTCAAGCCGCGCGGTCGCTTGCACCTCTTAGGTGTGGTCACGGAACCTCTGGATCTGAACGTGGCCCCAATGCTATTCAGCCAACTTTCTGTGTCGTCTTCGCCAGTCGGGAGTCCAGCGACGATCTCGCAAATGTTGGAGTTTGCTGCTCGACACGGGATCGAACCGATAACCGAACACTTTCCGATGAGCCAGGTCAACGAGGCACTCGATCGACTGCGTGCTGGCAAAGCTCGCTATCGTATCGTCCTCGATCGAAATTAAGGGAGAAGTAACTCGATCGAACGATACAACCGCTCTCATCGGGAGGTGAAACTCGCTCTGGCGTTACGCTCGAGCCTCCTGCTAGAACACCAGTACAGAAGTCAGAAGGCTTGATGTTGTGATGGGGTGGGTGCGTTCGCGGGAATTGTATTGACTGAACCTCCGCCGAATTCAGTGGCCCGCGAACACACCCTATGCGACTTTTGTACCGCCGCTCTAGGATTGAATGACGGTCTCTCAGAGTGCGACTTCCTCATTTCAAAGTTTTTCCCAATCCCCGACACCAACCCCTGATACCGTTGGGTGAAATATAAGGAACCGCCGCTGGCACGTTTGGCACGTTGGCCGTCAGAACGATCGATCCGTCGGCTCGTCGTAGCCAACCTTGAGCTTCCACGAATTCAGGCTCGGTGGGGCGTCCGGTTAATTCGAGGCTACTGAGTGGGGGACGGGGTGACGGTGGAAGTCCACCCCGTCTCACGTTGACAAAGCGACTGTTCGTACCGCCAGCAGCACAGGGATCGCGATCGATCGCATCGTCGATATCGATAAATGTCGTCGTTAACTCGACAAACCCCTGAGTGGGATTGATGGCTTCGAGGTTGATATTGACGGTTCCGTTAAACGATACGCCCAGTTCGGAGGTGGCGGTAATATCGCTAAAATTCGTGCGAGACGATCGAGATTGTGTCCCGAAAATACCGGCGGCTTCGATATTCACCTGTCCCCCGCGGCCGACGAGCGCATTGGCGGTAATATCGCTATCGTTCCAGGCGACGAGGTTGGACGTGTCGATGGAAATGTTGCCCCCGTCGCTGTTTCCGGCATCGGTGTTGAGATGGCTGTTTCGATCGAGCCAAAGCAGAGCGGTTTCAATTGAAATATTGCCTCCTTGTCCCGCTTCGGTACGGGCGGTGATGACTCCTCGATCGATCTCGATACGATCGGCAATAATTTCTAAATTACCGGCGTTTCCCGTCAGTTGACTATCGATTTCAATTCTCGCCCCATCGTTGAGAACGAGGCGATCGGTTTCAATTCGTAAACTGCCAGCATCGCCAGTGGGAAGGCGAAGCTTTGGAACCAGGGGATAAAAACCGGAATTCACAGACAAACGACTCGAATTAATATAGATTGAGTCACCATCTCTATCCCGACTGTAGCCCGTGATTTCGACAGACTCGGACGCATAAATTTCAACACTTCCACCCGTTCCCGCACTTGTCGTTTGCGCTTGGATATTTGCACCGTCGCGAATGGAAAGCCGATCGGTTCGGATGCTTAAATTTCCACTGTCTCCTGCACTCCAAGTTGAAATCGAAAGCGTACTTCGAGAGATGGGAAATTCTGGATCGTCTACACTTGATGTACGACCGACCACTTCGACAAATTCACGAGCATCGATCGTTATACTTCCCGAACTACCTTGCTCCTGTCCCAAAGCACCTGCTGAGATTTGACCGCCACCGCGCACGCTCAAACGTTGCGTTTCAATTTCGATATTGCCACCATTACCAGCACCGAGAGTATCTGAAAGCAAACCGCTCACGCCATTGACAATGCGAAGGTTATTCGTCCAATCGAGATAGTCAACCTCGATGACTTCTGCTGCGACAAGCTCGATCGATTCACGGGCCTTAACCGTTAAATTTCCGCCATTCCCGTCACTGAGGGTTATCGTTACGGCTGCACCGCCATCGTAAATGCTGAGACGATCGGTTGCGATCGCAATATTGCCCGATCGACCGGTTCCGCCAGTTCCTGCAATTATCCCACTATCGAACACTTCGACTGTTTCGCGAGTTTGAATGTCGATTTGTCCTCCGAAACCGAGATCGAACGTCGAAGCGAGAATCATTGCCCCCTCTTGCAGCGATAACCGTTCGGCTTGCAGCAATATATTTCCCGAATCGCCAACATTGAAACTGCTGGTAAACAAGCCACCTTGCAAACCTTCAGGGGTAAATAATTGCGTCAACAGTGCAACTTTCACGGCATTAAAATTTCCATTTCCCACCAGCTCGATCGACTCGTCTACGGCAATGTTGAGATCGCCACCTCGTCCGCTCCCAAACGTTGCCGTGGAAACGGCCGCATTGTCGAAGAGTTGAAGCTGTCTGGCGCGAATTTCGACGGGAGCGCCATCGAGATGTCCCAACGTATTCGACTCAATGCGCGATCCGCCATCGAGCGTCACGCGATCGCCTCGGATTTGAACGGCACCGCCTCCCACACCGCTGGTGTGAATCAGAGACTGTTGAGACAGCGAAATATCGCGAAATCGATCGACATTGTCGTAGAACGGTAAAAAATCGCTCGCAGACAAGCCGACAAAGCTGTTTTCGCCCACACTTCCGACGCGAATGCGACCTTGAGATGCTTCGATCGAGCCGTTTTCAAACCGGACGTCTCCTCCGAGCATCGTAAAACTCTGCCCAGAGGGAACTTGCAATCCCCGTCCCGGTAAGGGAGGACTACGATCGACGATCGAGCCGGGATTCTCGCCGAACTGCACCCCCACTGGAACGCTCACCGTTAGAATGGGTGGGGCTTGGGGATCGATCGAGCTATACTCGAACCCGTCCTCGAATAAAATTCCGTTTGCCGTGGTGGCAAAAAACGAACCGTTGAGATCGAGTCGTGCGTTTTCTCCGAATACGATACCGTTGGGGTTGAGAAAAAAGAGGTTTGCGGCTCCATTGACGGCGATCGTTCCATCAATGTGGGAAATTGAATTGCCCGTGACCCGGCTGAAAATATTCTGGATATCTGAAACGGTGTTGAAGATAGCGGTCGTGTTTTCGGGAACGTCGAATCGATCGAAGCTGTGAAATAATTGATTTCCCGCGTGCGTTCCACCATCAATGGTAAGTCGATCGCCCTCGATGGAGACGATCGATCGATCGTCTAGTGTTGCATCGGGGACGATTTGCGAGCGCGCTGACATCGGAGAGAGCGCCACTGCAACAGCCGCGAGACACCCTTGTAACAGTCTCCGTTGCATCAATCTAAGCCTAAGTATATTTTTTGATTCTAGCTTTATCTAAACAATATACAAAGTGGACAAGACTCTCTCGACTGGGTCTCGTGACTCGATCGCTATTGGGTAAATTTTTGGATTGAGAACCTAGGGACAGCAAGGCTTTAGACTGCAATCCGGTGTCGTCTTATGCCGATCGATCGTATGACATTTGATAACAACTTGAAAGCAGGGCAAAAATGAATACGGTGACTTCCTCCACAGTGACATTTTAGACAAGTGTATGGAAATATTGTAGCTTAGCGTGTGTTTGAATTCGCCGATCGAAAAATCGATCGACTAACTTTTAGTCCGTGTAAATGGGTTAGGATTGACTTCAGTAAAACGTTCTTGGGATACTTCGATTAAATCAATTTACTGAAATCTCTATCGATATTTTGTGATTATTTAAAAAAAATTATTTTATCAAAATTATTTTTTTGCAATAAGATACATCTTATTTTTGGGGTACATTTCAAGACTTTAAAAATCATTGTCGGTGCGTTACGCGGGAATCTAATACCATTTCTCGATAATCCTGCTAGAGATCTTCGGCTGAACTTGGGCGAACACCGTTCGCCCCTACAGACATCTATGGCATGAATTTTATAATTTGCCTCGACTTTAGCCGAGTTTTGTCGCCCGCTAACACACCCTACGCCTCAGGTTCTGACAAAAATGAGATGCACCCTGTTTTTGTATTTTTATGTTGTTTTTTTAGCTTTGAAGGATATATTTTTTAAAACCGAGAGCTACGGTGCAGGATTTGGATATTTAGCGTGAATTTTTTCGATTTCGTCTAATATATCGTCCGTAAGTTCGATCGAAGCACTGTCGATATTTTCTCGCAACTGTTCTAACGTTGTGGCTCCGATAATCGTACTCGCTACGAACCAGCGAGTACGGACAAACGCCAACGCCATCTGTGCGGGTGATATTCCAACTTGTCGAGCTAACTCGACATATTCTTTAATCGCAACTTGGACGTTCGGTTTATTGTAACGCCTGCCAAAATTTGGAAACAGTCCCAAACGGGAGTTTTCCGGTGTTCCGTCGAGATGTTTTCCGGTCAGATAGCCGAACGCTAACGGACTGTAGGGAAGAAGAGGGATGTTTTCTCGATAGCTGGTTTCGGCGAGAGTGGTTTCAAATTCGCGATTGATGAGGTTGTAAGCGTTTTGAACTGAAACGACGCGAGGCAGCCCCATCGCATCAGCCAAGGAACAGAACTGACAGATGCCCCATGGGGTTTCGTTACTAAGTCCCAAGTACCGAATTTTTCCCGCATCAATTAAGTCTTTAAAGACTTGCAACTGTTCGAGAATGGGGACAGACTCTCGATCGTTTTGAGGGTCGAAGGACGGCGAACCAAACTTCGTCACGTATCGATCGGGCCAGTGGATTTGATACAAATCGACGTAATCAGTTTGCAAGCGTTTGAGGCTGTCATCGATGGCTTTTTCAATATTGGTTCGATCGAGCTTTCGATCGGCACTGCGAATCCAGGGTAAACGGGAAGCAAAGGCGGAAATTTTGGTCGCAACGACGACTTTATCTCGCGGCTGCTTGACCAACCACTGACCGATATATTCGCTAGTCCTACCTTGCGTTTCAGCTTGCGGTGGAACGGGGTACATCTCGGCAGTATCGATAAAGTTCACACCGGAATCAATGACAAAATCGAGTTGTTGGTGGGCTTCTTCGAGGGTGTTTTGCTGTCCGAACGTCATCGTCCCCAGACAGATTTCTGAAACGTTTAGGTCGCTGTTGCCGAGTCGGTCGATTTTCATATCGTGGGTAGGCGATCGAGGTAAGGGTTGTATAAAGGATAGCGAAGGATTTTAGGCGAGAAGGCTTTATCGTCTCGATTATTCTGGCTCGAGTGCTTTCATTCCGGCTTCGAGTTCGGTGGTGGCGGGTGGAATGGCAACGCGATCTCCGGGTTCGAGACCGGATAGAATTTCGATCGTGGTGAGACCGTCGAGTCCCAAGGTGACGGGTTGTCGGCTGAGGATGTTGGCATCGTCGAGAAGCCAAACGAACGGTTCGGTATCCGGTTTTTGGATGGCTTCGATATCGAGGGCGATGGCATTGGGTTTTCGATCGAGGACGATTTCGACGCTGACTTGACTGCCGGGGATTAAAGTACCACTGGGTGTATCGAGGTTAACCGTGGCAGAAACCGCCGACGAACCCTCTTGGCTCACCCCCCGGCGGCTCGTACTTCCGGTATCTGCGCTGTTAGCGAGAAGGGAAACACTGGCGACTCGTCCCGTATAGGTTTCTTCGTCGGGGCCGATAACGGAAATTCTCGCCAGTTGGTTCGATCGAACGTCTTTGGCGTTGAGGGTTGACAGTTGCAGTCCGACGACTTCTCGATCGGGATTACCAATGGTGAGCAAATCGTCGCCGAGTTTTACGACATCGCCGCGTAAGACGTTGATACTGAGGACTTTTCCACCGATCGGCGCGGAAACGAGCCGATTTTGCAGTCGCGCTTCGATAGTTTGAGCTTCGAGTTGGAGCTGTTGCAGTTCGAGGCGGGCAACATTCGCGTTGGATAGCGCGTCTTGAAGGGCGACTTCTGCCGATCGAACCTTGGCTTCGGCTTCGAGTCGCTTGGTTTCCGTCGTGGCGGTTGCTTCTTCAATCTCCCGCTGATATCTTTCGAGACTGGCTTGCAAGCTTTCGAGGTTCAGTCGGGTCGTTTGGACTTGCAATTCAGCTTCGCGCAATTGAGATTCGGCTCGGCGAACGTCGTTTTCACTGTCTTGGAGTTGGTTGAGGGAAATAAAGCCTCGATCGAACAGTTCTCGATCTCGTTCTAGGGTTTCCCGTTCGGTGGCTAGGGTTTCGCGAGCGTCGATTGCGTCTTGACGCTCGTTTTCCAGTTTGAGGGCAGTTTGTTCGATTTCGAGTTGTCGTTCGACGAAGCGAGATCGATCGGCACTTCCATCGAGACGAAAGACACGATCGCGTTCCTGACGAGCGTCGGCGAGATTCCGTTCGGCGTTGACGACTTGCTGCTGTTTCGAGTCAACGTCGATTTCGGTTTGGCGAACTTTCAGCAGGTGTTCTTCGAGTTGGGTTAGCTCTTTGTCGTCGCGCAAAACGACGAGTTCGCGTCCGGAAGAGACTCGATCGCCCACGCTAACGTTCACTTCGACCACTGTCGCATCGCTCGGAGATTTCAGAGTTTGCTGGTTGGCTAATCGAACGGTTCCACTTTCAGTGACAGTACGTTCGACATCTTTGCGTTCCACCGTCAGCACGCGCACTTCCACCGTATCGGCGGCGGAATTCAAGCGGCGACTGTAGGCAACCCATCCGCCGACACTGGCAACGGCTAACACGGTCGATCCGGCAATCCATGCGATTCCCCGTCGCATGGTGGGGTTTTGCCATTCCTTCATGGTCGTTCGATATTCCTGGGGTTAACCCTTCAGACCTATTGTGGAGGTTTCTCGTAGATTTGGCGACTGGGGGGAGATCGATCGAAGCTGAGGTGTAAAGTGGATCTAGCAAGATGCTACTGAACAGATAGCGCATATTGTGCATCTCCATCGATCGTTTGGAGGCGCTGTTGCAAGCGCACGACATAGGCTTTAAATCCAACAGAATTTCCGTCTTCTAATTTGAATGCATTGACGACATTACGAATTGTTGACTCTTGTTCCGGGCTGAGTTCGTCAATAATTAGAACGATTTGTAAGCTACTTTTAAATGCTTCCAATAAAAGATTGTTGAGTTCGTAAGACATCATTCCTTCAGAAATTTCAGGTTTCATTTCTCGAATCCAGCTTGTGACTTTTTCACAGATCGATAAATCTGCAAAAACGTAGTTAATAATTTTCTGAACCCAAGTTGTCGCTGTTTTATCTCGAATTTGCTTATCTGTAACCACACTAAATGCTGACGCAAACTTCATGAGCTGTGGAATAATATGACCGTTCAGATAGTTATTTCGCTCTAGAGTTGTATTTTTTCGCTCTCCGTAACACTCGTTATTCAACTCAATTGATTCTGAGTGAAGGCTTGTTTTGTCGATCGTAAATCAATAAAAGTGCGTCAGGAATTGCACAAATTCCCGATACTGCTCGAACACCTGCGGTTAAAAACAAGCGATTCTCGGAAATCAAAAGTGTTCGTTCTTTCTGGTAATCTGCAAAAAGCTCGTAAAAATTTCGATTGACGAGTACTTCAAGTCCTCGGATTTTATCTGTTTCGTTCGAGAATTTGACAGTCTGAAATGTTCCCATAATAAGAACGTTGCTTTCAGGGACATTATTATTCACATTTAAAATATTTTTTTCTAGATCGTCTCTCTCATATTCGATCTCACTTTGTGAATTCTCAATCGAACCTCCTGCGGACAATTTGAATTCAGATAAAACTCTCGACTTAAATGCTCGATCTAGCGCATCGCAAGCTAATCGATCGGTAATCGGTTTTGCACTTTGTAAATATTTCAATGACCAATACTGACCGCCAATTTCTGCTAGTATTTTTAACTCAAACGGCTCGCAGAACTCTAAATTAATAAAATTTAAGCAGTGGATGTAAGCGTTTCCATCTTCCCAAGGTCTGAGATCGGTTACATCTCCTAAAATTCCTCGAACGCTACAAAAGCTAGTTGTTTTGACTTTAACGGCTAAATAAATGCGATCGCCGGAACTCGCACTTCGTTTCAAAAATCCGACAATTTTTTTACGAATGCAAATCTCGTAATTCTCCAGGGATTTACCACAGTGCAAAATGCGATACACCATGCCGATCGATAAATAACTGAATTGTTTAATTTATTATATGCGTAAATGGTTGTTTTTGGGCGTATCGTAAAAGTTTTCCAGCGATTCGAGATCGTCGAATGTGTCAAAGGCACTATCCATGACACATTCGACGAAGGCTATCGTATTCTAAGCACCCACAGCTTCTTTCGCCGCGTACAACACCTCAGCTGTAATTGTATCGATTCCTCGCTCGCGAGCGAATTTCTCTGTATTGCGCTTGACTTTACCGCGAACAAAACCCGGAATCTTATTCAACTCCGCCAAACCATCTTTACTCCAGTTGAGATCCGAATCCGCCGAAACACTCTTCGTAATCGCTTCCTTCGTATCGTGTCCGCCGAAGATTTCCAACAGGTGATCTTCCATTCCCAAGGTAAACGAATTGTAAATCAGATCGACAACCTGATTTGCCCCTTCGTAACCTAAAAACGGCTTGTATCCTACAGGGAAATTCTGAATGTGAATCGGTGCAGCAATCACGCCACAGGGAGTGTCCAATCGTTTTCCAACGTGACGTTCCATTTGAGTTCCAAAAATAGCAGACGGCTCGATGCGCGCGATCGCGTCGCCAATTTCAGCGTTGTTATCGCTGATGAGAATTTCATCGCAATACTCGCTCACGTGTTCGCGGAACCAATCAGCATCGTATTTACAGTACGTTCCCGCTAAAACTACGTGAATTCCCATCTCCCGAGATAGGATTTTCGTCATAGCGGCGGCGTGGGTATTGTCGCCGAAAACGACAGCTTTTTTACCGGTGAGGTTTTGACAGTCGATCGATCGAGAAAACCAAGCCGCTTGAGAAACAAAACGAGTTTGATTGTCGATGTATGCCTCGAAATCGACGGTTGCACCCTGCTCGTTTAACACCTTCTCGATTGTGCGGATGCAACGAGCCGTTTCGACAACTCCCATCGGCGTAACGTCAACAAACGGCATTCCAAACTCGTCTTTTAAGTAGTTCGCCGTCATCAATCCCAATTCGCGATAGGGAACGAGATTGAACCAGGCGCGAGGGAGATTTTTTAAGTTGCGAACGGAAGCACCTTCGGGGATGACGGCGTTCACTTCAACGCCTAAATCTGCCATCAACCGCTTGAGTTCCGTCGTGTCGTGTTGGTTGTGGAAACCGAGCGTAGTCATCCCAATAATGTTGACACTCGGTTTTTCCGTTTTTCCTTCGGGAAGTTCGCCTTTTTTCTTGGCTTTTTCAATATAAAATTGGACGATTTGATCGAGGGTTCGATCGGCAGCTTGTAATTCGTTGACGCGATAATGATTGACATCAGCTAACAGCACATCGCCTTTTGCATCCATTTGCGCTCGCGAGACGAAGTTGCTGAGGTCTTCTTGTAAAATGCTAGACGTACAGGTTGGCGTTAAAACAATGAGATCGGGCCGTTCTTCTCGATCTTTGCGCGTAATGTTATCGACAACCTTATCTTGCGATCCGCGCGCCAAAACGTTTCGATCGACAATACTCGCTGTAACGGGGGTAAAATCGCGCTCCCGTTCGAGCATCGATCGCATAACGTTGAAATAATCGTCGCCGAGTGGCGCGTGCATAATCGCGTGGACGTTTTTAAAAGAACTAGCAATCCGTAGCGTGCCAATATGTGCGGGGCCGGCATACATCCAGTAAGCCAATTTCATAAAGCGATCTCCCGTGGTCGTTTCAAACGAGCGAAAAACAATTGATATTCGAGGGTTTCGTCAGCGCGAAGCCGTTCAGTCGATCTCCAAAATATCCTGACAACTTCAAATCTGACTGGACTCTAGCTTACGATTAAAACAACTTTTGAATTGTCCGTGTGAGACGATTCTTAATGCTTTAGTACATTCCTTAACACAGTTAAAACACACAAAATCGAACGCTTTGTCAAGAAAAAAACGTTAATTTTTATATCTAAAAATATATCGATATTAATACAGCCAACTTCGATATTCCGGTGTCGCGTCTTTCATATCTTCGTACAGCCACACCATTCGATCGAGGAACCACAACTTCCCGCAATACACCAGCGCCGCACCGAACAGCGTAATCCACAAATCGAGTTCGATCGAACCCCAAATGACAAACACCGCACCAATCCCCGCGACGATTCCCAAGATCGTCGGTGCGTGTCGGTGATGGGTGGGAACGGTGATGTTATCGCGATTCAGCCACACGCGCTCTCCGAGAACCGCCTTAGACGACCAATTATTCGTTGAATCTGGCGGTGGAAACAGACGAGGATTCACCCAATTCCACACGAGCGCCAACGCTACCGGCGCGATCGACCACCATCCCAACCACACGCGACTCCAAACCGCAGCGACGAGAAGCGGTAACACCGTGTATCTCGTCCAGACACTCCAAGGATTGGCGTGACGTTTCCAAGTGGTGTCATCCATGACTAACGCCGCTTCGAGCCATTGTTCGAGATTCATCACTTCCCTCGATTCGATCGCGTTTTTTTGACGGTAACACACTGGGAATTCGATCGATCTTTCCCGCAAACCGATCGACTGACGAGGTCGTACTCTCGTTAGAGTCGTTACGCTAAACTCAAGAACACTTACACAGCGATAAGGATATTGTCGATGACCGATACAGCAGCCACGCCAATCCGCTACGATGTCGAACGTGCAGTTCTCGATCGCTACCAAGCTGGAGCAAAGCAAGTCGAAGCGAGTTTGTGTTGTCCCACAGAATACGAAACACATTATCTGGATATTTTACCAGATGAAATTCTGCAAAAGGACTACGGTTGTGGCGACCCTTCTCGCCATGTCAATCCCGGCGAAACCGTCGTCGATCTCGGTTCCGGTGCGGGGAAAATTTGCTACATTCTCTCGCAAAAAGTGGGCCGAGACGGACGCATTATTGGCATCGACTTTAATGATGAAATGCTGAGCCTCGCTCGAAAATATCGAGAAGACATCGCTCAAAAAATTGGATATCAAAATGTCGAGTTTTTCAAGGGAAAAATTCAGGATTTAGCCTTAAGTTTAGACAAACTTCAAACTTGGCTCGATTCCAATCCCGTGCAAACGATCGACGATCTCGCAGCATTAGAAGCCGAGCGCGATCGACTGCGTTCGGAAGACCCGGCAATTCCCGATAATACCGTCGATGTTGTTGTCTCGAATTGCGTTTTAAACTTGGTTCGTCCCCAAGATAAGACACAACTTTTTCGAGAAATTTTTCGCGTGTTAAAACGCGGCGGACGAGCCGTCATTTCTGACATTGTATGCGACGAAGAGCCAACGGAAGAAATGATGAACGATCCGGAACTGTGGAGTGGCTGTCTTTCCGGTGCCTTTCGAGAAGATCGCTTTTTAGAAATGTTTGAAGCAGCTGGATTTTACGGCGTTGAAATTTTGGTGCGCCAAGACGAACCTTGGCAAGTCGTGAATGGTGTTGAGTTTCGATCGATGACCGTTCGCGCTTATAAAGGAAAAGAAGGAGACTGTTGGGAACGCAATCAAGCTGTCGTTTATAAAGGGCCTTGGAAACAAGTTCGCGACGACGACGGACATGTTTACCATCGCGGTCAACGTATGGCAGTTTGTGACAAAACGTTCCAAATTTTGACGAGTCCAAACAGTTCTTACCAACAGGATATTATTCCTGTTTTACCCCATCAAAACATTCCGTTAGATGCAGCTCAGCGGTTCGATTGTAAGCGATCGAGCATTCGCAGTCCTCAAGAAACCAAGGGGGCGAACTATCGCGAAACGCGCAAGAACGACGCACCCGTTTGCGGTGACGGGACGGGTTGCTGCTAATCTCGCAAAACTCTGGAATCGGTAAAATTGAAATAGGACTTTAATACTCTTTTACCGATTCCTCTTCATCCCTAAGTCGTCATGAAAGACTTCATCCGAGACATTCCCAAAGCCGAATTACACGTTCATATCGAAGGAACCCTCGAGCCGGAATTGATGTTTTCGATCGCGCGGCGAAACGATATTTCTCTTCCCTTTGACTCTGTGGAAGCAGCACGAGAAGCTTATCAATTTCAGGATTTACAATCGTTCCTCAATATTTACTACGCGGGTGCAAACGTCTTACAGACAGAACGAGATTTTTACGAGTTAACGCGAGCGTATTTAGAAAAGGCAGTGCGTCAAAACGTACGCTATACCGAGATTTTTTTCGATCCGCAAACCCATACCGATCGAGGAATTTCTTTTGAAACGGTTTTCAAAGGAATCGATCGAGCGTTATCCGAAGCCAAAACCGATCTCAATATTTCGTCGCGACTCATTCTCTGTTTTCTGCGCCATCTCAGCGAAGAAGCCGCAATGGAAACCCTCGAACGAGCCATTCCATATCGAGATCGAATCGTTGCGGTGGGGTTAGATTCCTCCGAACTCGGACATCCGCCTGAAAAATTTAAAACCGTTTTCGATCGAGCGCGTCGCCACGGTTTCTTAACTGTCGCACACGCGGGAGAAGAAGGGCCGCCAGAGTATATTAAGCAAGCCTTAGATATACTCAAAGTCTCTCGAATCGATCACGGCGTTCGCTGTTTGGAAGACGAAAAATTAGTCGATCGATTGCGAATCGAACAAATTCCGTTAACCGTTTGTCCGCTGTCCAACGTGAAATTGCGCGTTTTCGATCGAATCGAACATCACAACTTAAAAAAATTGCTCGATCGAGGGTTATGTGTCACGGTAAACTCTGATGACCCAGCCTATTTTGGTGGTTACGTCGTCGAAAATTTCGAGGCGATACAAATGGGATTGAATCTCAGTCGCAACGAAATCGTTCGATTGGCCAAGAATTCATTTGTTGCATCTTTTTTATCCAATGATGTAAAACAAAAATACCTCGAAGAACTAGATGATTTAACGAGAGACGATCTCTAACCTCAAAATTGAGTTCTTTCTCTTTTTTTGCCCAAAAGTACAATTCACTAAAAATTCAGAACAGCGATATTATGATACAAGCGCCACCCTTCCAATCTATTTCTATTACGCCATTCTCTCAAAAACTTCAAAAACCTTTAACTAAGAAAAAAATCACAGTTTTACAAATTAACTTAGGTAAAAAATGCAACCTCGCCTGTACCCACTGTCACGTAGAAGCCAGTCCTAAACGAACCGAAGAGCTTTCTCCAGAAATCTGCGATCGATTAATTGAAGTCATTCTCGGCTTCCCCCAAATCAAAACCGTCGATCTGACGGGGGGTGCGCCAGAAATGAACTTCGGCTTTAAACCCTTAGTCGAAGCCGCCAGCCAAGCTGGAAAAGAAATTATCGTTCGATCGAACCTCACGATCTTTTTCGTTCCCGGTTACGAAGACTTACCCGAATATTTCACCAAACACCGCGTTCGAGTCATCGCCTCACTTCCCTGCTACCTCGCCGACAACGTCGATAAAATGCGCGGAAACGGCGTATTTGACCGTTCGATTCGCGCGTTACAACAGCTAAACGAATGGGGATACGGTCGAGATCCCAACTTGCAATTGGATTTAGTGTATAACCCGCCAATTCCCACCTCCGAGGAAAAATTTTCACTTCCTCCCGCGCAAATGGGATTAGAACGAGCGTACAAACAACACCTCAGCCAACACTTCGGAATCGCCTTCAACCAGCTACTGACAATTACCAACCTTCCCATCGGACGAACGAAGCAGTTTTTACAACGTCAACACCTCGATCGATCCTATACCCAATTTCTCGAAAACAACTTCAACCCCTCAACCGTCGAAGGATTGATGTGTCGCAACCAACTGTCCGTCGACTATCTCGGGAATCTCTACGACTGCGACTTCAATCAAATGGAAGGGGTTTCCGCAGTCGATGAAAACGGCGAACCGCTCACCGTTGAAAAATTGCTCGATCTCGGAAGTCTCGATGTCATCGAAACCGTACAAACGGAATCCTACTGCTACGGATGTACGGCTGGCTGCGGTTCCAGTTGCGGAGGTGCGTTGGTGTGACGCGGCGAACGTGGCGAAAATGGCGAGTGTGGCTGGCGATGGCGATGGCTCTCGGACTGCTGTTACTCGGTTTGACCCCTCTGCGTCACGTGTTCGATCGATCGATCCTCGCGCAATGGCTTTGCGATTTGGGACATTGGGCGTTCGTTGGATTTATCATCGCTTATACTGTCTTAACCGCGATCGGAATCCCCGGAACCCTCCTCACGATCGCTGGAGGTGCAGTGTTTGGGTTGGCTTGGGGAACGCTGGTGTCTCTCGTGGGTGCGACGTTGGGAGCGATGGGAGCGTTTTGGGTGGCGCGATACCTCCTGCGCCATCGATTCCAGCGTTGGTGCGATCGATCTCAGATACTCGAACGATTCGATCGAGCGGTACGCCGTTATCCCTGGACGTTTGTATTTGTGGTGCGTTTCGCTCCCATTTCGCCGTTCAACTTGACGAATTTCCTCTTCGGGTTAACCTCTGTCCATTGGGTTCCGTACTCCCTGGGGACGCTATTCGGAATTGTTCCCGGAACCCTGGCTTACACGTGGTTGGGGGTGACGGGACAAACGGCGTTATCCGGTGGCGATCGACTTCCCTTTTTACTGGCGTTGGGAGCGTTAGTTTTGTTAAGTCTGATTCTCGTATGTTTCCGCCATCGATCGTGTTGTTGACGGAACGAGATCGATTTCCACCGGCCATAAATGCCAGTGTACCTCACCTTCGCGGGGCCAGTTTTGAAACGGCCCGGGAAAACGCGCCTCCTCCGTTAACGGCGTTCCCCAAAAATCGGAACTCGGTAACGGAAGCGGCGGAACCGACAAACGCGAAAAGATTGAAACGTCCCCAACTTCGAGATTGGGAGTGAACGTTCCGAGGGAAATCGCGCCTTTTTCGATCGCGCCGTTGACGACTTCCCCTTCCCGAACCAACGGTGCGACGCTATCTCGATCGTTCCCCGTCAACACGCGCCACCCCGACAGCGAGAGCGAGAGATTTTCCCGCCATCGATCGAAATTGGGAATGTCTTCGATCGGTAAATCACCTCGATCGAACGCCTCCCGCAACGCCGTCACCAAACGCTCTCGATCGACGTGTTCGCTTCGGTAATTCCAAACAAAACGATGCGGTTCTTGACCTTCCCACTGCCAAACCGTACCGTTAATAAAAAGATTGTAGTTCGATCGATTGTCCGTATCGGGTTCTGCGGGATAGGGAAGGCTCAAATGGCCGCGATAGTTGTCGATAAACACGTTTCCGAAAATCCGCTGTCCCCGAGTCGCCACTTCTTCGCGGGTTCCGTCGCCTCGATCGAACTGTCGGTCTGTGACCGTTCGCATATACACGCCGAAATGCGTGTTTCCCTGTAACCAATTGTGCGCCACCGTCACGCCACTCGCATCGTGGGTGTAAATTCCTTCCCCCAAACTCGTAAACGCGACGATATTGTTATCGACTAATGCGGGACCGCCTCCCATTTCCATAAAAATTCCCGCGCCTCGATTGTTGAGAACCAGGTTTCGACTGACTCGAGCGCCTCGGTAGACGTTATCGACCCAAATTCCAAAACACTCGTTATTCCGAATGACGTTTCCAACAATCTGGCCGTCGATAAATTCGTGAACCTTAATTCCTCCCGTTTCCGGTGCGGTAAATCCCAAGCGGTTGTTCCGTTCGATAATGTTATGGGCGATAAAAGACCCGGTTTGTTTCCATCCCGCAAGTCCTCCACAACCGTTATCGGTAATCATATTGTCGCGAACGACGTGATATCCCACACCCTCGGGGATGGGTTGTTCTAATCCGTCGATATCGTAGCGGCCTTCACTTCCACAATCGAGTCCGAGACTTTTGGCGTAGCGAATCGTGTTGCGTTCGATGACCCAGTGATGGCCGGAACGGGTGCTGAGAATTCCGGCTTGGGTCGATCGACTGCGCCAAAATCCGCTCGGAAAGGGATTCGCGCCGTGTTCCATCACGAAACCGCGCACGTGAATGTAACCCAAGCCGCGTTTTTCCGGTGCGAAGACGGCGCGACGGGTGCTAATTTCCAGAAACGGCGGGTTCGAGGTGGAATAGGCTCGATCGAGATGGACGCGCAACTGGCGTGTGGAAGGGTCGAAAAACCAAGTTCCCGGTTGCGCGTGGAAGGTTTCGAGATCTAAAACTTGGCGTAACGGCTGACTTCGATCGAACACTTGGGCCCGCAAATATCCCGGCGACATCCGTTCCAATTGTTGGGTAAACGGGTCAGTTCGGGAAAACAGGCGTTCCGACACGCGACCTTCCCACTCTGCGGTTGGCGCGTTCGATCGCGTCTGGGGGGTCGGTTGCGCCGACCAAGGATCTGAACCGCGCATGACGACGGCTTCACCGGGAAACGCTTCGTAAACGATGGGACGTTCGGGTTCTCCACCTCGTTGAGGAACGACGCGCTCGCGATAAATTCCGGCGTGAACTCGTATGGTATCGCCAGGTTTGGCGCGTTTGGCGGCTTCGTTAATCGTCCGCAGCGGCCGCGTTTCCGTTCCGGGGTTCCGGTCAGTTGCGGCGGGATGCTGTTGTGCGACGATCCACAGGTGAGATGTTTCGGCGCGGATCGATCGAGCCGCAAATCCCCAAAAAAGCAGACCCCCGAACGCGACGACGATCGAGAATAAAAGGACAGAACGAAGAAGCTTCCGATCGATCCGCATCAGCATGAGACTGCTCAGTAGGATTGAGTGCTATCGTGGGTTGAGCGAAGCCGAAACCCACATCAATCGATTCCGTCTAACACGTCTTGAACTTGTTCGACCGTGATACCGAGAATACGAGCCAACGGTGCGATCAGATCGGGGGGGACTTCTCGGCCAGCGCACATATTCTTAATATCCTGAGACGCAACGCGGTAGGTGTCACAGAATTTGAGAAATTCTTGGGGACTGACCCCAAGTTGCTTTTGACGCTCGGCTAAAAGCAGAGCGATCGCTCTGGGCCCCGATTTCGGACGCTCAGCTCGCTGAATGTATTTTTGGACGAGTTCTTCGACTTGCTGCGGGTCGCCTTTCGTCTTGCGGATGAAATCACTACAGGCCAAATGTAGCGCTTTGAGCAACTTTTCTTGCTCGTTCATCACGTCAACCAGCTCAGTCGCATACTCGGGGTTGCAGTATCCGACTAGATCCCCTTCGCAGAATAAGGGAACGTAAGCTTTCTCTGGGTCGATCTCCCAAGGGAGCGGTTCGTTAAGCGGTACCATCGCGCGAGTTGTCCCTGACGACGATCTCGATGGAAAACGGATAAAAATCCTAGAAAAGTCTGTGACGACTTATCTTATCACGGATCGCTCCTTTCCCTCGGATGCGATCGCGATCGCACGGATGACCTCTCTTCGGTCACACGCTTTTATCCGTAAAATCACGTAAATCAACGAACTCGATCGCACGCAAACGGCCTAAACTTGGGAACAATAGAGTCGAGGAGTACGAAATTGCAAGCTGGAGGGAAAGTTATGTCCGTGTTAGACACGATCCTAGAGATTTTACAGACGAAACGCCTCTCGCCGGAAATGGAACGGCGATTGGACGCGATGCTGTGGTCTCGGGAGTTTGACGAGGTCGAACTCGCTGCCCTGCGGGAGTTAGAATCGCTCCTGGAAAACGGTGTGATTCACTTAGGATAGACACGGCCCGTCTCGGCGTTGCTATTAGGGAAATCTGCTTATTCTGTCGATCTGATAATGTCAACCGTGTTTTTACTGTTTTTTACGATTTGTATTATATATTTACATTACGTCAAACCCTTATCCAGTCTTGGTTTGAGGTCTCAATGGAGGTCAAAGTACCGCAAGATCGAAGATTAAAGAGACCTTCTGCACAAAATATTCACAATTCGATCGTTTAATCAAAATAGATTCAAAGCAATCCGCTCACCTTTAAATAAAGAGCGGTTCGATAAATTAGCCCACTTTATATATAGGGCAAAGCTATAAAACAGCCCATCTCTCCATAAAGGGCTGTTTTATAAAATACGTTAGTTATCCAATTTAACGCCCAGACTCAATGAGTCTGGGCTTCTTTTTTTTTAGTCACGCCTGACCTCATCCTCCCCTCACGTCATCCCCTCATCATCACGCGTCTCCCCTGAGCGACAGTTTGAAAAAAGGCGCTGTACTGTTGATATCCTTCGGGAAATACGATGTTGAGGGAAAGGGGATCGTCGAGATCGCGAGGATCGCCAGGGCCTTCGAGAACGACGGGAACATCGCACGATCGATCGATTTTGAGCGGTTTGCGGTTTTTGACCTCGCCCCCACTGCTATCGACATAGACGATGACGTTTCCCTTGTGGAACGCTCGTCCGATATCCTGAATCAGCTGCAGGAAGTTTCGATCGCTCCCGCCGCGACGAACCGTCGATCGATCGCCGTCCGCAACGACTGTACTGTTCACCGTATCGCCCACTCCCACAATCGTAGGCATTTGATGGGGGTCGAAGTGAGTTTTCACCAGCTCTAAGAGGGCCGCTCGATCGTGGGGTGCGTCGCGAACGCTGAAATCTTCACCAAGAGGATAGCGACCCGTGCGGCGGTAGTAGTAACGGTTGAGAATCGCCAAAACCCCCGCTTCCTTAATCGCCCCCCGAATCATAAATTGAAAATCCGTCGTTCCCGAATCTCCCGCTTTAGCCAACCGGATGATTTCGAGACCGCGATCGTCCCGTCCGAGGTTGGGAGCGTAGTGAACGAAAAAGGAATCCGTTAACCCCTGCTGGTTGGCGTCGTCGAGAAGTTCCTCCATTAAACGTTGCATCGCCTGTTGCAAGGCGACATATCGATCGACTCGATCGCACAAATATTCGTAAAAAACGTTGAGGTTGGCGGTGGGAGAAGCAATGTTATCGAGGACAGCGGTGCGAACGGCACGTTTGGCAAAATCACTCTCGATTTCGTCTGCGTGTTCGTCGCAGAACTGCTGGAGTCTTTGGGTGATGCGTTGCGGAACGGTTTGTAAAAACGCCATTTCCGCCTCACTGACCCCTGGGTGAGACACTTGTCCGTCGCGATCTTGCCACTGAACGCCCCCCGCTGCTAAGCCGGGGAGATACAGGCGCGCGCTGCTCGCGTAAATTCGACTTTGAGCCGCGTTCTCGACAATGCGGTTAACGCCTCGCTGGCCGACGTGTTCGCCGTTGGTGAGGACGAAAAAGTGACCGTCAAAGGCTTGGGTGGCTTGGACGTAGTCGAGATCGATAACTCGCGTCAAGGGATCTTTGACCAATCCCATGCAAACGCCATCGAGGTCTTGGACGATCGAGACGTTCTCGACGTTCACGAGGAGATGGGCGAGTTTTTCGACGTTCAGCGAAAGGGGAGTTTCGTGAAGTAGGACGTGGGGAACAGTCATAAAGGATTAAGTGTGGCAACACGGGATCGAACCCGGTCTAGGGCAATTGTAGCGGACGGTCGAGCCTCTTTATCGATTGCAAATCATTCTGAATAGATAGGTATCAAAATCTTTGGGTGTTGAATGAGGTTGGGTTGAAAGGCGATCGAGATCGCTGTCGAGCGAGATCTCGATCGCTAGTTAGCCAAGATGAGATCTCAGGAATTATGCGATCTCGATCGCTCGGCATTGAGATCGAGATCGTCATCTTTTACGATTTCGATCGTGCCAAAATGTCGCTTTTCTACATAACCTAGAATCATCAACAGTCTTGAGGCTTCAATCGATGGATATCGTGAAACTCCCCTGTAGCGGACTTTCTTATGTCGCTTGGACGCAAAACCTGAAAATCGACAAAACAGATATTGGACTCAAGTATTACAGTCCGAACCAAACGCCTACCACCAAATCCAAAAATTGCTCCGAGAAATGCTCTGAGAACTAAATAAAGAAAAACGAGTGCTATTTAGCATCGAAAAATTGATATTTTATCTCCTTAAAAATTAAAATAGTTGGAATATCAAAAATGAAGCTCACGTATCTCGGTATCGCTCGCACCACTCATCCTCAAGCCACTAGCACGATCGATACGGGAATTGCGGTGAAATTTCGCGGTTTGAGTTACACCCTGCGTCGCTCGGTTGGCCCGTTGGAAGTTCCCGATAAAAACCTCATCTATCGTGGCGTATCTTACGAGATCGAGCCGAGCGTTAGCTCGTTCCTGGGAACGGCAATCCATACGCCAGTTCTGGGATAGCAACGCTCAGAACGAGCCGCGTCGCGAACGAATTGTCATCCTTTCCTTTCCAGTTCCTCACCAACGCTCTCAATTTGGCGCGCGATCGCCAGAAGAGGAGCGTTTTTTTGCGCTTTGCGGTCACCCGTGCCTCAATTCACCGGCACGATTAAACTTAAAAGATGCAAGAAACCCCGTTTTCGTGGATAGCTGCTCTCTATGCTTCGCACGTTTGACCTCATCGTTTTCGGAGACGAAGTGCCGGGAATTCTGGGACTCGTCAGTGCCGCGCGAGAATATCGCCGCCAAACTGGCCAGTATCCGCGCACTCTAGTGATGACGAAAAGCAATGCCAATCCCGGTATCGGCGGTCATCTCGTGCGGGGGGAACTGTCCTATCTCGATCGAAGCAGCGTTTCAAGTGACCTCCGACAACACTACCAACTCGATACCTTCGGCGATCCTCCGGCAATTTACAAAGAATTTCTCGATCGATCGAACGTCGATTGGGTGGCGCTCGACCCCCAAGCCGCCGATACCGCCCTGCGACAGATGCTCGGAGAAGTCGGCGCGTATATCGTCAGCAACGTCGAGATCGATCGAGTCCTCAAAACGGGCAACCGCCTATCCGGCATCCAACTGACCCGAGGCGACACCTACCTCGCCCGACAATTCCTCGATGCCACCGTCAACGCCGAACTGGCCCAATTTGCGGGCGTTGAAAAACAAAAAGGGTTTGCCACCTTCGGACTGCCCGAAGCCGAACTTCCCGTAACTCTGTGCTTCCAAACTGAAGGACTCAGTATCGCCAAACTCAAACACATCGAAGCCAGCTACCTCCAACGACTGAGCGATCTCAACGACGCGCTCGGGCAACAGTGGTTGCAACGTGCCTCCGGTGGCAGCGACAGCCTTGCCAAGCTCCTCCGAAACAGCCTCACCGACAAAGCCGGTCGTCCCCTCACCCTCTACAGCGATCGAGATTTCGTAGACATTCGCAGTCGCGCCCTCAGCATTGTCTATCACGCCCACCGCAACCAACCCTTTTCGCTCAAAGACAGCGGGTTCGTCCTCGATAACGGTAACATCGCCGTCTTGTCCGGCGGGCGTTTGTCGTGGAACTCCCTACTGTTTTTCGTCACGGGTTCTGAAGCCGAAGCCCTCGCCCGCAACACCGCCAAACCCAACGCCACTATGCTGGCAGAATTCCAACAAGTGCGACAGTGGTTCCAGGAATCCCTGGGGGCGATCGACGTCAAACCCGCCGCCGAGCTCTACATCCGCCACGCGGGCAACGTGACCGGAGTGGTCTCTCCCCTCAGCGGCGCACAAATGTTAAAAGGCGGTGTCGAAGTCGGAGAGGCTCTTGGAACCTTTGGCTATCACTTCGACGTGCGCGGCGGCATCGACGGCTTGGGACGACAAGCCTCCGAGCGAGGCTACAAGAGCGTCAGCGTCCATACCAAACCCCTCTTTAACATCGGCATCCGCCACGCTCAACTTCGAGAACCCCCAAATCTCGCCGTCGTCAGTCCCGCATCGGGCTTTGAAGGCTATGCTGCTGCTGCCGGACGCATTGTCGAATTTAATGCAGGTGTCGCCCAGGGTTTGGGGATTGCAGCGGCTTTAGCCCTGATTCAAGGGCGGCAACTGTCTGAAATTTCCAATACCGAAGTTCGTCGTGCGTTGGCGCGTCGAGGTCAACTCTCGAAAGTGTACGGCATCGGGCAAGCTGAAGCAGCGACAGCGCTCTCGAGTTTCGAGAAAACCCTCGCCCCAGAAAAATCCATCCCCCCGACCGAACCGATCGATATCGCGGGACACTGGGCCGAGCCTTATATCAAAGCGTTGTTCGATCGAAACATCATTTCAGGCGTTGGAAACAACCGCTTTCAACCCGAAGAACCCCTCACTCGGGCCGCTTTTGCCGCCGTTCTCGCCCGAGCTTTCGATCGAGACTCCGTGCGCGATTCCCAGGTCTTTCTCGACGTTTCCCCCAGTTTCTGGGGCTACAACGCCATCGTCCAAGCCAATCGCATGGGGTTTATGGCAGGGTTTCCCAACGGCACGTTTCGCCCCAGTCAAAATGTCACGCGCCTGCAAGCCTACCTCGCCCTCGTCAGTGGCTTAGATCTCGTCGGCGGCGTCAATCCCGACGTATTGTCTTACTACGTCGATCGAAATCGCATTCCCTCCTATGCCGTCCACGCCATCGCCAGCGCCTCAGTGGCTGGGTTAATTGCCGACTACCCCAACCGACGGTTATTTCGTCCCATGCAAGATATGACCCGTGCGGAAGTGGCCGTTGCCATTTATCAAACCCTCACCCTCCTCAGCGAAGTTCCCCGCATCGAGTCTCCCTACATCGTCACGGTCGATCGATTGGTCGATTCCGACTTCTCCGATATCGATACCCATTGGGCCCGAGACTTTATCCGAGAACTCGCCCGAAAAGGATTAGTCAACGGTTACAACGACGGGAGTTTCCGCCCCGACGCACCTTTAACCCGCGCCACCTTTGCGTCCTTTCTCGCCAAGGCTTTCGACCCGCCACCGGAACGGCCACCCGCCGAATTTCGGGACGTTCTCCCGACATTTTGGGCATCTCGCGCCATTCAACAAGTCTATCGAGGTGGGTTTCTCTCCGGTTTATCGGAAACGACTTTCGCCCCCCAACTCAACGTCCAGCGATTGCAAGTCTTACTCGCCCTCGTTAACGGTCGGGATTTAGGCGGTGCTGACGCGAGTGAGTTGGCGCGATTCGTCGATCGAGCTGAGATCCCCACCTGGGCGCAACCGGCCGTCGCGACGGCTTTCGATCGTCGCCTGGTCGTCAATTATCCCGACCTCGATCGACTACGTCCCACAGCCGACGCCACACGCGCCGAAGTGGCGGTGATGTTGTATCAAGCACTACGGGATGAGGGTTTGTGGGATTTGACTCTCCTCGAGTCGCCCTATATTGCCGATCGAGAAACGCTGTCGTAGCCACTAATTGCCAGACGTATTAAATAACTGAAAGAATCGATCGAAAATAAAGATATTTCCAATGGGGCGAACGACGTTGCTGAGGGTATCGGAGACGGCTGTAAACGTATTGCGCCCCACCACGATAATGTCATCGTGTTGCAAGATGGGATTCGTTTCGTCGTTGATGCTGTCCTCAAAATCCACCGAAATGCGGCGGCGAGAAACCGTCCCGTTGGGGTTGAGACGAACGAGCGTCACGCGACGACGGGCGCGGCGGTTAAACCCACCCGCCGCCAGAATCGCTTCGTTGAGAGGGGTGTTGGGGCTGAGTTGAAGCTGTCCCGGCCGTACTGCTTCGCCCACCACGTTGATGCTGATGTTATCGGGGGAGAAACTGGCCGACGCCAGTGCCAGGGCTTCCTCTGGGAGAATCTCGACAGCGGTGGGAATCAAAATCGAATCGCCCGCTTGCAAAATCGGATCTTGACTGAGATCGCCCAATTGCAACATTGCCCAAAAATCGAGTTCGATCGTTTGAGTGTCCCCCGATTGCGTGCGACGATACAGGCGAATTTCCCGGATGTTGGCGAGGGCAGTAATGCCACCGGCCGTTTCGATGGCTTCAGTCACGGTGGGAGACGCACCACCTCCCCCAACCGTATAAGTTCCCGGTCGAAAGACTTCCCCCACAACCGCCACGGGTAGCGCTGTGGCCGGTTCGGCGGCGATGTTTGTCGATTCCAAGCGTCGCGAGAGTTCGGGGTCGATGGCATCGAGGGTGGGAACGACAATGCTGTCGCCGTCGAAAAGCATGGGATCTTGACTGAGATCGCCATTTTGGGTGAGATCCCACAGATTCAACACGATCGTCTGCGGTTCGGGGTAGCGGCGGCGCAATTCGACGCGGGATAAGTCCCCCGATTGGGTGATGCCACCTGCATTTTGTAGGGCTTGGGTGAGTCGGGGAAAGTCGCTACTGCCTTGGGGGCTGAGGGTGTAAGAACCGGGACTGCTCACTTCCCCGGAAATGGCAATACGGAGCGGCCGAGGCGCGACGAGGTTCAGGGTCACGATGGGGCGGCGCAGAATCCTGGCATATTGTTGGGAAATGAGATCTTGGGCTTCCTGCAACGTCAGTCCGCCAACATCGACGAGTCCGACCACGGGTAAGTTGATGGTGTTGTCGAGGCCGACGGTGTAATTGCCGCTATAGTCGGGAACGCCGAAGATGGTAATTTGCAAGCCATCGCCACTGCTGAGAAAGTAGGTGGGAATTTCTGGTGGCGGGGTCAAATTCGGTTGAGCTGGAGGGGGTTGCGTCTCGGCTGGAATCCCGGGTGCAGCTTCTTCAAAATAGGGCAAGCTCGTCATCTCAGACGTTTCAGCCCGCAACGGCAACGGCGCGAACCCCAGGCTGAGAATGGCGATCGAAAGACCTCGAACAGCGAACATCAATTCCCCCAACAACTTCCTAAGCGTAAATTGTAAATCCCCTGATTTTTTCGATCGTCCATCGCCATTGAATTAGCGCCGTTGGATCTTTTTAAGAAACCCTAGCACCGGTTGACCTGGGGACGTTTCCTCGGGTTCGATAGCAACTTTCTGTTTGGCGTAGCGTTTGTAAAACGTCGACGATTCTGAAGGGGGTTCTCGATCTCGGTTCGCCACAATGCCGAGAACGGGCGTTCCCAATTCTTTCGCTTCTTGCAAGGCACTTTCAAGCACCGGACGTTTGAGCTGTCCCAAACCCGCTACGAAAATGACACCTTGAGTTTGCGTGGCGAGGAGGTGCGTGTCAGCCAGTCCCACAAAAATCGGCGAGTCGTAGACCACTAACTCGAACACGGTTTGCAGCTGTTCCATCAAGGCGTGCATTTTATGAGAGGCCAGCAAGCGGGGGGGATCGATGGGAATCGGCCCTGCGGGTAGGACGAAGAGATTCGTTTCTAGGGGCGACTGTTCGATGGCTTCCCATACGTCGATCGTTTTGTCGGCGATCGCGTCTGTCAAACCTCGCGTGTTGGCCAGTCCCAAACGCGCGTGCAAGCTCGGGTGTCGTAGATCGGCATCGACCAGGAGAACGCGCTGTCCCATGGCGGCAGCAGCTTGGGCGAGGTGAATGGCAATAGTGGATTTTCCATCGCCGATGGAAGCCGAAGAAATCGTCAACGATCGAACGGGCGTATCGGGATTGAGGAGGCGAATGTTCGTGTAAAGGGAGCAAAACGCCTCGAACGCCGGTGCAGACAGTCGCAACCGCTGCGTTTCGTCCTCGGACGTTTCGACGACCTGAGCTTCTAAACTCAATGTCTTATCGCGAGGGATAATACCCAACAGCGGCATTCGAGAAATCGATTTGACTTCTTTACTGGTGTAGATAACGTTTCGCAATCGATCGACCAATAGGGCTAAACCGATACCGAGAAACATTCCCAAGCCCGATCCCATAATGGCGTTTTTCTTGGCACTGGCGGCGGAGGGTTTGGGCTTGCCCGGTTCGGAAAGCAATTTCCAAGGAACTTGTTCCTGGGCGGCATCGATGCGAAAGGCTTCCCGTTTGGCGAGAAAATCGTTGAGGTTGTTCGTGGCAATGTCGAGTTCCCGTTGAATGTCGGTGTACTCGCGGGAGACGACAGAAAGTTTTTTGATTTCGCGGTTGAGTCGCTCGACTTCAAACGCCAGGGTTCGATCTCGATCGAGCAGTTCGCGGATTTGGGTTTCGAGTTCTCGCTGAACTCGCTCGCCTTCCCGCTGCAACAGGGGAATCAGATTTTGTCGTTGATCCTGTAACAGTTGGATTTGCGGACTCGTTTCTAAGAACGTCGCCGAGAGCAGGGCAAGCTCTCGATCGATTCCGTGGAGCTGACCGAGCAGCTCTTGATAGCGCGTGTTGGTATTCAGGACAGAAGACGAAGCGGTTTCGATCGACGGATTCGACAACTCTCGCTGTAAATCGTCGTAGAGCGATCGTGCCTCGGCGAGTTGAAGCTGGCCGTCGAGTTGTTGCTGTTCTAACGTACCCACTTGCGCCGACAGTTGAGAGCCTTTCGTTGCCGGATCGACGAGGTTGTATTCTTGCCGCAAGCGCTGGAGTCGTTCTTGTTGGAAGTTTACCCGATCTCGTAACTGTTCGAGCTGCTCTTCAACGAACTCGATACCTTGGCGAACGTCCACCAACCGCTCTTCCAAACTGTATTTTAAAAACGCATCGGACACTAAGTCTAAAACATCCCCAACTAAATCCGGATTGGGGTTGGCGTAGGACACTTCTAAGATGTCCCCTGCGGGTTTGACATCGAGTTTGCTCGCGATCGTCCTGTAATCGAGATCGGGATACTTATCTAGGAGTTCTGTAATGATGGGTTCTAAAACTTCGGGACTTTTTAAAATAGACAGTTTGGCTGCATCGATAGGGGCCGGCGCTTCCTGTTGGCTGGTCAGCGTTTCCGACACGGACGAGATCACCTTGGTTTCGATCGTGATCGGCTTGGTGAGGATTTCAAATTTCGCTTCGTAAACCGGAATGGCGTTGAGGGCTTTCATCGTCGTCACAGTTGCTACAGCCACCGTCGAACCCACGATCAAGAGGATTTGACGGCGTAAAGCAGCGATGACTTGACCGAGCTCCAAGCCACCCTCATCGCTGTCGTCGATCTCAAAGGCTGGTTTTGGCGTAATGTTCGGCGGCACCTCGATCGCTCCCACAGTTTCGCCACGATTCTCTACTACGTTAGCAAATCTAGCAGCATTTCAAGCGGATGCAAGAGCGTATGCTTTTCGATTTCGCACGAAACGATGCACTGGTATTGTATTGTCGAGCTGGCGCGGTGTTGTTACATTAATTAATATTTTTCAAAATTCGAGATCGCTTTAACAACAAGACTGATGACCGATCCTCTAACAAAACTGACCTATCAAGCCGTCCAAGAGGGCAAAAAATTCTTTAGCCTCGCCCATAAAGGCTTGAGTACGCAAATCGGGCAACTCGTCACCTCCGAGCGGGAGGATCGAACTTTTCCCGTGTCCCTTGAAGTTTTGGCCCTCATTCAAACCCATCTCGATCGACTGCGCGAGATAGACTGGAAAGAGGCTCAACAGGGCATCTATCCGACGGAACTGCTCTTTGACGACCCTTGGTTCGACTTCGCTCAATACTATCCAATCCTGTGGTTTGACCTCCCGCAAATTTGGGATCGGGTCAGTCGCAAACAGTACCAAAAGTTCGATGCAGATATCGAAACCTCGGGCTATCCTTCCTACTACGTTCAAAACTTCCACCACCAAACTAACGGCTATCTCAGCGACCTCTCGGCAAATCTCTACGACCTTCAAGTAGAACTTCTATTCAACGGTTCTGCCGATACGATGCGTCGCCGCGTCCTCGCTCCCTTAAAACGAGGGTTGGCCGAGGTTACAGGCGACCTTCCACAGCACCCAATTCGCGTTCTCGACGTGGCGACGGGAACCGGACGCACTCTGCGCTTCCTCCGCAAAACGCTACCGCAAGCCTCCCTACACGGTACGGATTTGTCCCCCGCCTATCTTCGCAAAGCGAACCAACTGCTTTCAGACTTACCGGAAACGCTCCCGCAATTGTGCCAAGCCAATGCGGAAGACTTGCCCTATCGCGATAATCACTTCCACGGCATCACCTGCGTGTTTTTATTCCACGAACTCCCCCCCGAAGCACGTCAGAATGTCATCGAACAGTGCTATCGCGTGCTTCAACCCGGTGGAACGTTTATTATTTGCGATTCGCTGCAAACCGATGACGTTCCCGAGTTCAATTCTCTCCTCCACAACTTCCACACCACGTTCCACGAGCCCTATCACCGCCACTATATTGGAGACGATATGACACAACGGTTGCATCAGGCTGGATTTGGCGAGGTTGAAACGCAGGTTCATTTGATGAGTAAGTACTGGATTGCGCGGAAATCGGTGTAGCGCTTGTTCTCAAACCCCGGTTTCTTGAAGAGGCTGGGGTTTTGAATCGATCGTCGCATCACAGAGTGTCAAGTTTGTATACGTCTGTACGGGTAGCATACGGATAGCACCTTTATTGATAGCTTTGAGAAGCTCAGACGACAGGTTTCTTCGTCATAGCGTTAATCCACCGTAAAATCGAGGCGATGTCTTGACGAGCGATCGCCCTTGAAATTTCGATCGAGTTACCGCCAACTCCTCCCCTACCTCCGTCCCCACCGAGGAACCATCCTCCAAGCCCTCGCCTGCACTCTCGGATTTACGATATTCTGGCCGATACTCGGTTGGCTGGCCGGACGCATCGCCAACTACATCGGTGATGGAAACGTTCGGGCGATCGCGCAACTGGCCGGATGGAGTGCTGTTATTTTTATCGTGCGCGGTGCGGTACAGTACGGACAAGACGCACTCATGGCCAAAGCTGCCCTCGCTACAGCCTTAGACTTACGGAAACAAACCTACGCCCACCTGCAACGCCTCAGCCTCGACTACTTCGCCACCGCCAAAACCGGCGATCTTTCTTACCGCCTCACCGAAGATATCGATCGAATCGGCGAAGTTATCAACAAAATCTTTCACCAATTCGTCCCCAGCGTCCTGCAACTCGTCGTCGTTTTGGGTTACATGATTTGGTTGAACTGGCAACTGACCCTCGCCACTTTCATTATCGCGCCCATCATGGCCGGGTTAATCGGGTGGTTTGGCAATCGACTGTTGCAAGTGTCCCGTCGCAGTCAGGCGCAAGTCTCGAACCTCGCCTCGCTCCTCACCGAACTGTTCGCGGGAATGCGTCTCGTCCAAGGATTTGCGGCGGAAGACTACGCCATCGATCGATTTTCCCAGGAAGCCGATCGCAACCGACGCACCAAATACACCGCCGAACAAGTTAAAGCTCTACAGTTCGTCGTGGTGGGATTCCTCGAAGCCATGAGCGTCTTACTGCTGTTCTTCCTCGGCGGTTGGCAGATTTCGAGCGGAAACCTCACTGGAGCGGGATTCGTCAGTTACATTGCGGGTGTGGCGATGCTCATCGATCCGATTTCCCTCGTGACGAGCAACTATAACGAATTCAAACAAGCGGAAGCTTCCGTCGATCGCGTGTTTGAATTACAGGCCGTTCGACCGTCGATCGTGGAGTCTCTCGAGGCCGTCGAACTTCCACCCATCACCGGAAAAGTCGAATTCTGTAACGTTTCCTTCGCCTACACCACAGAACCCACTCGATCGCCCAACTGGGTTTTAAAGGATTTAAATTTACTCGTGTCTCCCGGTGAAACCATCGCGTTAGTGGGGTCTTCTGGTGCGGGAAAATCCACCTTAGTGAATCTCATTCCGCGATTTTACGAACCGCAAGCGGGAAGCATCCTCGTCGACGGCGCGAACGTGTGCGATGTCACGTTAAAAAGTTTGCGGCGACAAATCGGCATCGTCCCACAGGATACTGTCTTGTTTGCGGGAACGGTGGCGCAGAACATCGCCTTCGGACGAGTGGCGTTCGAGTTAGAAGCCGTTATCGAAGCGGCGAAAGTAGCCAACGCTCACGACTTTATTTCGCAACTTCCCGACGGCTATTACACGATGTTGGGAGAACGGGGAATTAATCTGTCTGGGGGTCAGCGTCAGCGTTTGGCCATCGCTCGCGCCGTCTTGTCCGACCCGCAGATTTTGATTTTAGACGAAGCGACTTCCGCCTTGGATTCAGAGTCAGAAGCCCTGGTACAAGAGGCGTTAGAACGCATTGCCCGCGATCGAACCGTGTTGGTCATCGCGCACCGCTTGGCCACCGTGCGGCGGGTCGATCGAATTCTCGTCATGGAACGGGGCGAAATTGTCGAATCGGGAACTCACGAGGAATTGTTACATCGAGGCGGTCGCTACGCCCGATTTTACGCCCAACAGTTCGATTGAACACCCGAGTGCCGTCCTCGTCCTTTGTCGCGCTCGGGTGGGGGCGGCTAGCGGCTGCGCTATCCCTGCTTCAGCCAAACTTCAACGTACCCCTGCTCAATTTCCTGAGATATTCCAACCGGTTTTACACCACTATAAAAATCGAGGAAGTCCGTAAAATTGGACTCCCTCGATCGACGATCTTTTAGTTTTTTCCGCAATAAGTTTTGTTGTTTCTTAAGCTGCTTTGCTTTTGCAGAACCGCCTTTTCCTTTATGGTTTCGTCCCTGGCGGCGTGGGGACTCCCACCGTTTCATCCGTGCCATAACAGCCTCCGACTAAAAACTTTCAAGTCTTCACCGTTTTGAGTTTTGAGATACCCCGATGGCAATGGGCGGAGAGAGACTCGAACTCTCATGACCGAAGTCGCCACATTTTGAGTGTGGTGCGTCTACCAATTTCGCCATCCGCCCTTGTTGTCAGCTTTGCCATTATAGCAGGAACTTCCACGATTTAGCAAGTGGTGGTATTCCTGACTGCTCGCCCATCGATCGATCTCGCGAACTCGCAACACGGGGACGGGATGAGACAGTTGTTCGGTTTGCAGTTGTTTGAGGGTTTCACCGAGTGCGTCATCGCCCACCGCGTCGTAGGCACGAGCTTGTTCGAGAAACGCATCGAGATTGAGTTGAGGTGCGAGGGTAGGCGATCCACCCGCGAGTTTCATCAACACCGACATGACAACGCGGGGATTTTGGATCGCCAGCAACGCCGCTCGATCGCAGCTAAACTCTGCACAGCGCATCCATTCAAGCATTTGAGCCTGCAAGCCCTGTGCTACGATCGCCCCCCAGTTCGGCAGTTGTCCGGCGGCTAACGTAATCAAATTCGCGAGGGTCAAATAAACTCCGTGTTCGCACTTGAAATGTCCGAGTTCGTGAGCCATTACCGCCTGAATTTCTTCAGGTGTCAGCAGATCCAACAGCGATGTGTGCAGCACGACAAAGGGTTTTCGTCCCCGCATGGCGAACGTATAAGCATTGGGAACTGGATGTTGGCGAACGTAAAGCTGGGGCGTTTCCACGTCCAGCACTCGCGCCGCTTCCGCAAACCGATCGTAGAGATGAGGAAGTTGGCGTTGACTGACTAAAACGCCCGAAGCGATATTTTCCAAATAAAAGTACTGTTCTCCCACCGCACCGAGCAAACTACGCACGAGGAGATCGACGCCGGGAATTTGTTTGAGAGTTTCCGTTGCCGCTCGATCGAGCGGGTGACGAAACTGCTCGGATTTCAGACCGACGAGATACGTTTTAGAGGCAGACATCAGACAGATATCCTCCATGGGGCTGGGGGAAGACGGAACGGCCAACCGTCCCCTCCAACCATTTTAGTGTCAACGAACATTACGAGGAGGACTCGCTGGGAGTCGAACCGTTCGACCCCTTGTCGCTAGTCGCAACAGAGACTCGCTCGATGTGGGCACCGAGAGCGAGCAGTTTTCCGGTCAGGTTTTCATAGCCTCGATCGAGGTGGTGCAATCCCTGAACGGTTGTTTTTCCGTCAGCAGCCAGTCCGGCGATCGCGAGGGCCGCCGAGGCTCGCAGGTCAGTGGCCACCACCGGCGCACCCGACAGCATCGGTACGCCGCGTACCACTGCAATATTCCCTTTGACGCGGATATCAGCCCCCATCCGTTGCAATTCAGCGACGTGACGCAGGCGGTTTTCAAAAACCGTTTCGCTAATGACACTGTTGCCGTTACTGAGCGTCAGCAGTGCCATAAACTGGGCTTGCATATCCGTGGGGAAACCGGGATAGGGTTGCGTTTCAATATCTACCGCTTCGATCGGCCCCGGAACGACTCGGAGCGTGTTGGGAGACTCTAAAACAACCTGAGTTCCAATGGCCCGCAGTTTCGCGATCGTTGCGGTGAGGTGGTCGGGAATGACTGGAGACAGCGAGATCTGCGATTGTGTCATGGCACCCGCGACCAAAAACGTTCCCGCCTCAATACGATCCGGTACGATGTGGTAATCGGCTGTGTGTAATCTCGATACACCGACGATACGAATCGTTTTCGTGCCAGCTCCCTGAATTTTGGCACCCATTGCTCGGCAGAAGTTCGCCAGATCGACCACTTCCGGTTCTTGGGCAGCGTTGTTAATCGTCGTTTCTCCCTCGGCGAGCGTCGCGGCCATCATCAACGTTTCCGTCGCGCCGACGCTTGGGTAATCGAGATAAATTTTCGCGCCCTGTAGTCTTCGGCGACCGCCTGTGATGCACGCACGCACGACACCGTGTTGGATTTGTACGTCAGCACCGAGGGCCCGCAACCCGCGCACGTGTAAATCTACCGGACGCGCACCAATGGCACACCCGCCCGGTAGGGGGACGCGAGCGATTCCCAATCTTGCCAGGATCGGCCCGATCGCGAAGAAGCTCGCCCGCAGTTGGCTGACGAGTTCGTAGGGCGCTTGGGACTGACCGATGTGAGAGGCATCGATCTCTAAGGTATTGCCCTTTTGTTCGAGTTTGACACCGAGGGCGCGAACGATTTGCCCCATCCGTTGGATATCCAGCAGATTGGGAACGTTGCGGAGTCGGCATTGTTCGGGACACAGCAGCGCTCCGGCCATGAGGACGAGTGCTGCATTTTTCGCGCCGCTGATGGTGACGTGTCCGCTGAGTGGTTTTCGACCCCAAATGTGCAAGACAGATTCGGTCGATTCAGCCAGCGATGCGGTTTCGTTCGCCATAGCGGAACGGAGTTCCTTCGGATCGAGAGAAAGATTAATGGGTCTGTCCTCCAGAACGACGATCTCGTGTAAACACTTGTAAAGTTCGGTTCCGATTCTACCGGAACCGCTGCGCTCTCATAACAGAACGCGGGGAATTCGGTCAAGCAAGCTTGAAATTTGCACCGGCGAGTTCCGCCTGTGTGAAAGATGACACCCCAGAATTTCAGCATTAGGGTGGCATGGAGACCGAGATTTGTCAATTCGGGCGGTCGCGCTTGGGTAAGCTCGTCGGTCGAAGTCGGGGAACTCGTAGCGCTAAGATTTGCCCGATAACATGGCGTTACGCTTGCGGACGCAAGAGGGTGACTCGGCGTAAGGACTCGATCGTCGATCGAGCCTGTTCGGCGGCGAGATCGATCTCCTCGGCCGTGTTAAACCGACCGATCCCAAAGCGCACCGACGCATAAGCAAGGGTTTCCGAGCGACCTAGGGCGGCTAAGACGTGAGACGGTTCGATTTTTGCTGACGTACAGGCTGAACCGGAAGATACGGCCACGACAGGCTGTAATCCCAACAGCAAGGCTTGTCCGTCTACCCCTTCGACACTGATATTCAGGTTTCCGGAAAGTCGTCGTTCGGGGTGGCCGTTGAGATAAATTCCGTCGAGCTGTGAGAGTTTGTTCCACAATCGCTGTCGCAGCTGTGTCAGTCGTTGTGTCTCTTCCGACATCTCGGAAATTCCCAATTCCACCGCTTTCGCAAATCCGACGATTTGAGGCGGACAGAGCGTTCCCGATCGAAGTCCCCGTTCGTGACCGCCGCCGTGTTGTTGGGGTGCGAGTTTGACGCGAGGGTTGCGCCGCCGCACGTATAACGCGCCGATGCCCTTCGGCCCGTAGATTTTATGGGCCGTCAGCGACATGAGATCGATATTTTGGGATCGGACATTGAGGGGAATTTTGCCGATGGCTTGGGCGGCGTCGGTGTGGAATAAAACGCCTCGATCGTGACAGATCTCACCGATCGATTCGATCGACTGCAACACGCCAATTTCGTTATTGGCTGCCATGACGGAAACTAAAATCGTATCCTCCCGCAGTGCCTTTTCTAAATCGTCTAAATCGAGGAGTCCGTCCGATTGCACCGGGAGAATTGTAACTTCAAATCCTAACGATTCTAAATAGCGACAGGGATCGAGGACGGCGTTATGTTCTGTGGCAACGGTGACGATGTGGCGGCCTTTTGTAAAATACGCCTCGGCAGCTCCTTTAATCGCTAAATTGTTCGCTTCGGTCGCGCCACTGGTCCATACGATTTCTTCCGGTGTCGCGTCGATCGCATTGGCGATCGATTCTCTGGCTTGTTTGACAGCAGCTTCGGCTTCCCAGCCATACGGGTGGTTGATGCTGGCTGGGTTTCCGAAATACTCTGTAAAGTAAGGCATCATCGCCGCGAGTACCCGTTCGTCCATGGGGGTTGTGGCGTGACAGTCGAGATAAATCGGGCGTTGTCGGGTTTCAGGCATTGACGGCATCGTTCTGAAGGGGTCGGGGCGAACTACGGTAAGAGCTGGGTTTTACCGCTTGCATTGGGTTGTTCTTCTACCTTAAACGTCTTACCGAAAATCATGGGTTTAAAGTCTCGCTCTAACTTCGGCTATCGTTCCCACACGTCCCGCTGCGCCGCTTGCAAGACTTCGCAAAATTACGGACTCACAGCGACCCGGAACTTCGCTCAAGGCTGACTCCCACGTGCTATATAGCTGTGTGATGCGTCTGCCCTGTGGCGAACGTCGCAATTGCGTTCTATTGGCGCAATGAGATTTTTTCAGGGCTTGACGTTGGGTAATCTCAATTTCGCAGAATGACCCGTCCGCGCCTCGACGGCTCGACGGAACCCCCCCTCCTCCCCTGGCCAAGGGGAGGTGCCAAAGGCGGAGGGGTTGACGCTGCAATCTCACAAGTTACGGGGTAAAATTCGGACATCGGACGAATTTTCGACTGATGAGAGCTTAAATTGAAGAATTTTGCATTTTTTGAGAGGTTCTAACTTCTGAGAGCAGATGTTGAAAAACCTTGATTTTTTGGGATTTTAGACCAACTCAGTGCAAAATCAATTTATTGCTTCCTTAAATTGATTGCTTTGGCTTTATCGAAACTTCTAGAAAGCTATAATCTTTGTCTTATCTTTACAAACAAGATCGTTTTTTATATTAGCTTTAAAAATCAGGAATACTTTATTGTCTTTTTAAAAAACGTCTAAAAAGATTCATGCAAGCTTAAAAATGCAGTACCTCGATCCTACGTATAATCAACGAAGATTGAGACGAGGAACCTCCAATGAGTAACAGTATTTATACTCTGTTGATACTTGCTTGTAGCGCCACTTTAGGTATGGGGTTAGTTATGGGAAGCATCAGACCGGCCCGAGGGGAGTCTGATGCTTCCGTTCCCGTCTTTAAATGTGGTTGTTACGATACGTCGGGATGTAACTGCGTATTTGTCCCCAAACCCTCCAACACGCTCTGACCTTTAGTTTTAGGGGATATGTTGGGGGCTGAAAAATTGCCAAAAACCAAGCATCAGCAAAATCTGTAAACTTACTGAATTTTGTTCGATGGCGCAGTACAAAATCCGATCGAATCGTACCCAATTGAATAGGAATAACGAAAGCAATCTACCCAGTTTCTATAACATCGATCGATTCGGGTATTGATTCGAGCTATTAAATTTTGCATCTACATTCGACCTCGTAAGTTGCAAGCTGCCTCGAAAGAGGGTGGATAGGCATTAAAACCTCGCAACTTGCGAGGCTTTCGGAAACTTGGATTTACCGGGTCTCGATGTGCCTCCGTCTCAGTCCCTGAGCTTGACGATCGATACTTGTCAGGCATCCTCTTAAGGCGGATCGGCCCGAATTTGGCTTGATTTTTGGTTTGAATTTAAACCCCTGGTTTTTTCTCGAAGCCTCAAGCCTTGAAAACCAGGGGTTTGTCTGGTTTGTCCCGTGGCGGTATTCACCCTCGGTGTATTATCGAGGGCGGGGAAATCCCGCCCCTACATACCATAGGAACCATGGAACTGGATAACTTTCAAGTCTTCGATCGAGACCTCGACGATCGCACCCTCGCCCGATACCTCGACGCGCCGGAAGTCGCCGTCGATACGGAAACCATGGGACTCTTACCCTACCGAGATCGACTCTGTTTAGTTCAATTGTGCGATCCGAACGGGTTTGTCAGTGCCGTGCGCATCGAACGGGGACAAGCAAATGCCCCCAACCTTCAACGCTTGTTAGAAGCGGATTCGGTTCTCAAGGTCTTTCATTTCGCTCGCTTCGACGTGACGACGCTAAAACATCATTTGGGAATCGTCACTGCGCCGCTATTTTGTACCAAAATTGCCAGCAAACTCGCTCGCACCTATACCTCGTCTCACGGGTTGAAAGCTCTCGTCGCCGAACTGGCGGGGGTGGAACTCGATAAAAGCGCTCAAAGTTCGGATTGGGGCAACGCCGCCGAGTTATCTGACGCGCAGTTGAGTTATGCTGCCAACGACGTGCGCTATTTGCTAAAGGTCAAACCCAAGTTAATCGCTATGCTACAACGGGAAGATCGTTGGACGTTGGCGCAACGCTGCTTTGATAGCATTCACTTATTTAGCGATTTGGATTTGTTGCAATATCAGGGGATTTTCGAGCATTAGTCGGGAATGCGAAATGGGGCATCGGGAACAGAGCAGAAGGTCGATCGAGACCATGGGGCGCAAATGGCTGGGATGGGTTGCAGCTGTGCTGACGATTGCGGTGACGGTGGGGACGGCTCGATCGATTGGTGTTGAAGGGGTTGATTGGCAAGCTGAGGCCAATCGAGTCTTGGTAGAAGGCTTGCAGCTCTATCGCGAGGGGACGGCACAAGCTTATCGCCAGGCCATCGATCGATGGCAGGAAGCGGCCGAACTGTTCGATCGATCGGGCAATCCCGCAATGGCTGCCAACGTCCTCACCAACATCGGTGCGGCGCAACTGCAACTCGGCGACCTCAACAGCGCCCTCGACACGTACCAAGCTGCCTTACCCCGCCTCGAAGCGATGGGCGATACTCATGCGATCGCTCAAACCCTGACTCAATTGGCGGAAGTTCGATCGCTGCGCGGGGAATACCAAACTGCTCTCGATACCTACCACCGCGCTTTACCGCTGTGGGAACAAACGAGCTATCAAACGGGAATTGCTGAAACGCTCAACGCACTCGGCACGGTTTACAGTGACTTGGGAGAGGCGCAAAAGGCCGCTGAGACTTACGCCGAAGCCCTCGCCCTCGTTGAAACCCTCGGCAACCGCGCGAACGTTGCGGCAACGCTCAACAATCTCGGGGGGGCATATTTAGATTTAGGGGAGTTCGATCGAGCGATCGAATCCTACAACCGCGCCCTCGAAATTTGGCAATCGATCGACGATCGATCGGGAGAAGCCAGTACCCTCAACAACATCGGTTATCTTTACCGCCAACAGGGCGACCTCGAGAAAGCCTCGAGTACGTTCGCTCGAGCGGTTGAAATTTGGCGAGACGTTCACAACCTCCGTGCTGAAGCCAGTACCCTCAACAACATCGGTGACGTTCACTTCCTCCAAGGCGATCGAGATCGAGCATTAGCGTTTTACCAGCGCGCTCTTCCACTCCGGGAAAGCGCAGGAGATCGCCGTGGTCTTGCCCGCACTCGCTACAGTCTCGCCCGCGTCTACCGCCAACGAGGAGATCTCGATCGAGCGCAGCAGGAAATTGAAACGACCCTGGAGATCGTCGAAACTCTGCGAACCAACGTTCTCGACGAAGAGCTTCGCGCCAGTTTCTTTGCCAACCAACAGGATTATTTCGAGTTTTACATCGATCTGCTGATGCAGAGGCACCGCCAAGACTCAAATACGGGATTTGACGAACTCGCATTACACGCCAAAGAACGCGCCAGCACTCGATCGTTTCTCGACCTTCTCAATGCAGCGGCGAGCGACCTCAAGCAAGGTATCGATTCCGAACTGTTCGATCGATATCAAAAATCCCGCGAACAACTCCACTTACTCGAACGACGGCGTGTCGAGGTGTTCGGACGCGAACATACTGACGAAGAAGCCCAAACCCTCCAGGCAGCCTTTCAAGACGCTCTGGCTGACTATAGCGATATCCAAGCCCGAATCCGGACGACCAGCCCCCGTTTTGCCGATCTCACTCAACCACAACCCGTCACCGTTGCCGACGTTCAGCAACAACTGCTCGACGACGAAACTGCCATGCTCGTTTACGCCCTCGGTACCGAACGCAGCTATGTGTGGATCGTCACGTCAAACGAGCTAACCAGTTACGACCTCCCCCCTCGGGCAGAGATCGAACGGTTGGCAAACGGATTTCTCGAAGCGATTTACGTTCCGCGCTATCGTACCCGTCCCCAACTCGTTGCCACAGCAACGCGAGATCTCAGTCAAGCGGTGTTACCAAAAGATCTCGATCGACTGTCGCAAAAACGCCTCGCGATCGTGGGGGATGGGGTGCTGCAATACGTGCCGTTTGCAGCACTTTACCTCGAAAACGAAACGCCCTCGATCGATCGATTCGAGATCGTCAACCTACCCTCTGCCTCGACCCTAGCGGCGTTGCGCCGCAACCACAAAACTCACCGCACCCCCTCCAAAACCCTCGCCGTTTTTGCCGATCCCGTCTTTTCCCCCGACGACGATCGATTTCCCAACGCTGTTGTCACTTCCGAACTTCCCCCAGAACTCGATCGATCGGCCCGACAGTCGGAAGTTCGTTTCAACCGTCTCCCCTTTACTCGCACGGAAGCCGAGCGCATTTCCCGTTGGATTCCCGACGAGCGACGCTTCAGCGCTTGGGGGTTCGATGCGAGTCGCGATCTCGTGACCAATACTCGGCTCGACGACTATCGCATCGTTCACTTTGCCACCCACGGACTCGCCAACAGCGCCACGCCAGAACTTTCAGGATTAGTCCTATCATTGTTCGACTTGCAGGGAAATCCCCAAAACGGATTTTTGCGTCTGTACGATATTTTTAACTTGGATTTATACGCCGAACTCGTGGTGTTGAGCGCGTGCAACACGGGGCGCGGCCGTCAAATTCGCGGGGAGGGAATCGTCGGGTTAACCCGGGGATTTATGTATGCTGGAGCCGATCGTGTCGTCGTGAGCTTTTGGGCGGTAGACGATGCGGGAACTGCGGAGTTAATGGATCGGTTTTACCGTCAGATGTTAGAAAACCGACATCCGCCAATTGCAGCTTTACGAGAGGCACAGCTAGAGCTGATAAACACTCAGGAGTGGAATTTACCGTATTACTGGGCAGCATTTACCGTTCAAGGTGACTGGAACCTCGAACAGTAACTCGCAACCGGCCTGCATCCTCACGCTTCACTCCTAACGCTTCAGTGTGTAAAGCCTCCCCTTGTCCTCTGGATCGTTTATGGGTAAATTTGCTAGTCTAGCTTAAATAGCTTTGGGAACGGTAAAGAACAGTGGATATTGTAATTGGGCGCGGAAAAACAGCTCGCCGAGCTTACGGCATTGATGAAATTGCCTTAGTCCCCGGTCTGCGAACGCTCGACCCTAACCTCGCAAATACCACCTGGACAATCGGCGGGATCGATCGAGAAATCCCCATTATTGCCAGTGCGATGGACGGCGTTGTCGATGTTCGCATGGCTGTTTTGCTTTCTCAACTCGGCGCGTTAGGGGTACTCAATCTCGAAGGGATTCAAACGCGGTACGACGATCCCAATCCTATTCTGGAACGGATCGTGTCTGTGGACAAGCACGAATTCGTGCCGTTGATGCAAGAGTTGTACAGCCAGCCGATTCGCCCGGAATTGGTCGAAAAACGCATTCGTGAAATTAAAGAACAAGGTGGAATTGCCGCTGTCAGTGCAACACCAGCGGGTGCGGTCAAATTTGGAGAAGTCGTCGCGAAAGCGGGAGCCGATCTGTTTTTCGTGCAAGCGACCGTTGTTTCGACGGCACATTTGTCTCCGGAGTCCGTCACTCCCTTGGATTTGGCTGATTTTTGCCAGAGTATGCCGATGCCTGTGGTGTTGGGGAACTGCGTGACCTATGAAGTGGCATTGAACCTGATGAAAGTTGGGGCGGCAGCGGTACTCGTGGGAATTGGCCCGGGAGCCGCCTGCACCTCTCGGGGTGTTTTGGGCGTTGGTGTTCCTCAAGCAACGGCAGTCGCTGACTGTGCGGCGGCTCGGGACGACTACTTCCGCGAAACGGGTCGATACGTATCCGTGATCGCGGATGGTGGCTTGGTGACGGGTGGTGATATTTGCAAGTGTATTGCTTGTGGTGCAGACGGCGTAATGATCGGATCGCCGATCGCTCGTGCCGAGGAAGCCCCCGGACGTGGCTACCATTGGGGTATGGCGACTCCGAGTCCGGTATTGCCCCGAGGCACCCGCATCCGTGTCGGCAGTACGGGAACGCTCAAACAAATCTTGTGCGGTCCAGCCAAACTCGACGATGGAACTCATAATTTCCTGGGAGCGCTGAAAACCAGTATGGGAACTCTCGGTGCCAAAAATCTCAAGGAAATGCAACAGGTCGAAGTGGCGGTCGCACCTTCGTTGTTGACGGAAGGGAAGGTCTATCAAAAAGCCCAACAACTCGGGATGGGTAAGTAAGATCGTTGGCAGCCAACCCGTCACGCCCTTAAAAAATTCCCCGAATTTCACGCATTGGGGAGTTTTGTTGATTAGAATAATAAATAGCGGAGACGCATGTTTCCGTTCACTCCTCACACCACACTCCGCCCGGACGTGCTGTTCGGGTGGTTTCTTTTTTTGGAAAAAAACGCCACAAATATATACACTTTTGCCGAACAGAGCGCGGTTTTGGCTGTGGTAAAATCGAGACGAAAGCGAAGGATGGCGGAACTCACTCGGTTGGCCCGATCGAAGCGTCGCTCGTTTCGGAAATCGCGATGTCACTCACGACACTCGAGCTTTAGATTTCGTTTGACGGCCGATTCGTGAATCGGGTCGGGCGTGTCTTCACCGCCTAGGTTCTCCTTTCAACCCGAATCTTCCCAAGCTACGGCTGAGGGAATGTTAAACTCAAGATTGAACACAAGATCGGTAAGGATTTCGAGGTATGTCAGCAGCGGTAGAAGTTTCAGATGCAAGTTTTAAACAAGATGTTCTAGAAAGCGATCTGCCCGTTCTGGTAGATTTTTGGGCACCTTGGTGCGGTCCGTGTCGGATGGTCGGGCCCGTCGTGGAAGAAATCGCTCAGCAATACGAAGGGAAAGTTAAGGTCGTGAAGCTGAATACCGACGACAACCCTGAAGTTGCGAGCAAATACGGAATTCGCAGCATTCCGACGCTGATGATTTTCAAAGGCGGTCAGAGAGTCGATATGGTCGTCGGTGCAGTTCCTAAAACGACCCTTGCGAACACCTTGGAAAAATATCTCTAAGTTTGACCTTCGATCGTCACGATCGAATCTCGAATTTTTGCTAACGCTGGGGCGTGACTCGCATGAGTTCCCCCAGCGTTTTGTTTGACGGAATAGTCTCGACGATGGCAGACTACCAATACCGCTTCGTTCGTAATATTACTTGCCATCACTCGTACAATAGAATACTGCGCTTCAAAAACGATTTATGACCACATCACCCAACGCTTTTGAAACCCTATCTCTGGAAATTTCGGAGTTGATCGATCGATTGCCCACTCTCGAACATTGGAAATGGATCGGTCGATCGCTGTCGTCGTTGGTGCAAATTGCAAGCAAGGATACCGATCGGTTGGATTGGAAAATCCTGAGCTATGCTCTCCAAGATATGGAACGGGGATTGGAGATGTTTCACGCTTATCGTCACGTGCGGAAAGTTTCTATCTTCGGTTCGGCACGAACTCCGTGCGATCGCCCTGAGTACCAAATGGCCCGCGAGTTTGCACGGCGCTTGGTGGATTACGGGTTTATGGTCATTACCGGTGCGGGTGGTGGCATCATGCAAGCGGGAAATGAAGGTGCTAGTGCTGACAAATCTTTTGGCTTAAATATTCAACTGCCCTTCGAGCAAGAATCGAATCCCTACATTGCAGGCGATCCGAAACTCATCGATTTTAAATACTTTTTTACGCGCAAGCTGTTTTTTCTCAAGGAAAGTGACGCAATCGCCTTGTTTCCAGGGGGATTCGGGACGATGGACGAAGCATTTGAAACGATTACACTCAGTCAAACGGGTAAGTACGGCCCCGCGCCGCTGGTGTTAATCGATCGACCGGGGGGAGATTATTGGTACGGTTGGCAAGACTATTTAAAAAACTGTCTGTTGAAAAACGAAACGATTTCGGAAGAGGATTTGAGTTTGTACTCGATCGTCGATGATGTCGAAGATGCTTGCAATACCATTCGCAATTTCTATCGCGTTTATCATTCGAGTCGCTATGTCGAAGATCGGTTTGTTATTCGCTTGAAGTGTCCACTACCTGAGATGACGATCGAACAGTTAAACGATGAGTTCTCGGATATTTTAAAAAAAGGACGAATTGAAAGTTCGAGTGCTTTACCGAAAGAAATTGGCGACGAAACAGAATCATTGCCTCGCTTGGTTATGTATTTCAACCAACATAATTTCGGTCGTCTCCATCAGATGATTTGGCGCTTAAATGAGTTAGGGTGTCATACTCTAGAAGCCGACCATCCCGAGCAAAAGTGATCGTTAGTATAAAGCGATTTCTATTATCAGCGTCCAGCTTGTGCCAAATCAGATGTAGCGCTTAAATGAGTTAGGGTGTCATACTCTAGAAGCCGACCATCCCGAGCAAAAGCGATCGTTAGA
>LWRO01000006.1:301864-305619 GCA_001657325.1 Geitlerinema sp. BBD 1991-9
TGTGCCAAATCAGATGTAGCGCTTAAATGAGTTAGGGTGTCATACTCTAGAAGCCGACCATCCCGAGCAAAAGCGATCGTTAGAATAGAGCAATCTCTCATGTCAGCATCCAGCTTGTGCTACATCGTCAGTGGTGTTTTTGGGCTGTATTTTTCGGTAAGGTAGACTGTTGGAATTAGCGACAATCTGTCCCAAATAGGCACTCGATCGAACAGTCAATAATTCTGTCTTCTTCAATGGGTAGGATCTCGCTCCCGTGCATCAAACGCTGGACGATAACAAAATGAATTAACCCGCCTAAAAATACCCGAGCGGTTGCTTCTGGATCGCGACACTTTAATGAAGGTTGTTCGGCAAGGTATTGAGTCAACGTCGCTAAACCCGGCTTGAATAAATTCCGGACAAACGTTTGTGCTAAGTGGGGAAATCTTCCCGATTCTCCAATAATTAATCGCACAAATTCTTGATAGTCGAGATCTTTCGCCACGGTTTTCAATAAGGTACAGGCGACTTGGCGCAAGACAGTTTTGGGTTCTCCCTCCAACGGCTGTCCTCGATACACTTGGGCGAATTTTCGTTCGGCGAGTTGCTTCACCAAGGCTTCAAATAATCCTTCTTTATCGCCGAAGTGACTGTATACTGTGGCTTTTGAGACTCCTGCCGTGGCGGCAACCCGATCCATGCTCGTAGCGGCATAACCTCGCTTGAGAAACTCTCGCATCGCACCGTCGAGAATTTGTTCGGCCTTGGGGGCGAGTTCCGGAGTCAGGGCTTTTTTTTGAATCATTACAGGTTTGAGGGAGGAAAACAGATCGAAACACACGATCCCACTTCTTGATTATACTATACGGTTTAGTTCACATTTTGAGATTTTGATGAAGTTTTTTACGAAATCAAACTAATCGGTTTAGTCTGTTGCTATACTCGGAGTGAACTAAACCGTTTAGTCGCATTCGAGAGGTTTGACGGCAATGCGTGGACTCGAAATCAGCAACGCCCCCTCATCCATTCCCCTTTCGCGAACAGCAATCGCCCTCGCGTCACTCGCCTTACTTAGCGTAGGAGGAGGTATCGGTTACGCCCTCGTGCGCTTGAAATCTTCTGCTCCGAACATTCCCGTCGTCAGCGAAGTGCAACCCCCGAAAATCGAAACCGTAACAGCCATGGGATGGCTCGAACCGCGAGGTGAAACCATTGACGTGTCAGCGTCACAGTCTGCCGAAGGGAGTCGCCTCGATCGACTGCTCGTTCGAGAAGGAGACTGGGTTGAAGCCGGACAGATCGTCGCCGTTCTCGACAGCTACGATCGAAAACAAGCGGCCCTCGAGCGAGCCGAATCTGAGATTGAAATCGCCCTCGCGCAACTGGCACAAGTCGAAGCGGGTGCGAAAACCGGAGATATTCAAGCCCAAGCTGCGAGGTTCGATCGAAACCGAGCCGAACTCGACGGACAGATCGCCACCCAACGCGCGACGATCGCGAGTTTAAACGCCACCCTAAACGGCGAACGGCGGGCGCAACAAGCGACGATCGAACGCCTGAAAGCGGAATTACGAGTGGCTGACAAAGACTGTCAGCGATACCGACAGCTTTACGGAGACGGAGCCGTATCCGAACAAGATCGAGATCGAACCTGTCTCGAAGCTGTGAGCGTTCGCGAAAGTCTCGACGAAGCCCAAGCGAATCTCGATCGCATCGTCAGCACCCGCCACGCTCAGATCGACGAAGCCCAAGCGAACCTCGATCGAACCGTGTCCACCGTCCAAAGCCAAATTGTCGAAGCCGAAGCCAGCCTCGACGCAATAGCGGAAGTTCGTCCCCAAGACGTGCAACTCGCCGAAGCGCAACTGCTGTCAGCTCGAGCTGCCGTTCGTCAAGCCGCAGCCGATCTCGAGCTGGCTTACGTGCGTTCCCCCCAAGCCGGGCGAGTCCTCGAAGTTCATACCCGTTCCGGTGAAACCATCGCCCCCGAAGGCATCGTGAAAATCGGACACACCGAGGAAATGATGGCCGTTGCCGAAGTTTACGAAAGCGACGTGCGAAAAGTGCAACCCGGACAAACCGTCGCCGTTCTCAGCGATGCCTTACCCCAAAACTTAAGCGGTCGGGTCGATCGAATTGGCTGGCAAGTCTTACGTCAAAGCGAACTCGATCTCGATCCCGCCGCCAACGTCGATGCTCGCATCATCGAAGTCCACATCGCCCTCGATACTGAGTCGAGTTCGATCGCCTCCCAGTTCACCAACCTACACGTCACAGCTCAAATCACTTTGGAAGGAAAGACGAGGCGATGACCTGATGATGGGAAATTACCTCACCTCCACAACGCCTCACCTCACCATCTCCCCCTCACGATCGTGCTGAAACTTCTCAAATCGCTAAAACGCCGAACGCCGCTCGGGTGGCTGCAACTGAGCCACGAAAAAACACGCTTGCTGGTGGCACTAGCAGGAATTGCCTTCTCCGATATCCTGATTTTCATGCAATTAGGATTTCAAACCGCCCTCTACAACAGCAATACTCGACTGCAAACCCATCTCAACGCCGATATCGTTCTGCTGAGTCCCAACGCCCGCAACCTCGTCAACCTCTCTACCTTTCCCCGTCGTCGGTTGTATCAATCGATGGACGTTCCCGGTGTGGCAATTGCCGATCCTGCCTACGTCCAATTTTCCGATTGGAAGAACCCGCAAACCCGCCAAAAAACCTCCATTCTCGTTATCGGCTTCAACCCCGATCGACCGGCTTTCGATATGCCCGAGCTACAACAATATGCCGATGCGATGAAGTTGCCAAATACCGTCACGTTCGATCGAGAAGCTCGGGGACAATACGACGAAGCGATCGCGGCGATCGATCGAGGTGGAACCGCCCACACCGAACTTGAAGAACGCCGTCTCACGATTGCCGGACTCTACGAAATGGGCGCGTCTTTCGCCGCTGACGGTACGTTGATGACGAGCGATCGAAACTTCTTGCGATTTTTCCCCCGCCGTCGAGCTGGAGGGGTGAATTTAGGCTTAATCTACGTCGAACCCGGACACGATCCCGAAGCCGTCGTCCGAGACCTCAAAGCTCACCTTCCCGAAGACGTAAACGTATTAACCAAAGAAGGATTCATCGAATTCGAGAAATATTACTGGGCCACCAACACCGCCATCGGTTTTGTCTTCACACTCGGCACCATCATGGGGTTTATCGTCGGTATCGTCATCGTCTACCAAGTCCTCTCGACGGACGTGCGCGATCGACTTCCCGAGTACGCCACCTTCAAAGCCATGGGCTACCGACACCGCTATCTACTTGGCGTCGTCTTTGAAGAAGCCATCATTCTCGCCTTAATGGGATTTGTCCCTGGCGTCGGCGTATCCCTGGGACTCTACGCAATGACCCGCAATGCGACCAATCTCCCCCTTTACATGACCCTCTTTCGCGCAGTCCAAGTTCTCACCATCACTATTCTGATGTGTGGGATCTCTGGCGCGATCGCCACCCGGAAGTTACAAGCCGCCGATCCCGCCGATATTTTTGGATGAGGAGACGAGAGAGACAAGGGGAAACGGCTCACTGCTCACTGCTCACTGTTGACTGCTCACTGGTGACGGGCGACTGAAAACTGTCCTCACTGCTCACTGCTCACTGCTCACTGCTCACTGTAAAAGGTGGAAACGGCGAACTGAAAACTGTCCTCACTGGTGACGGGTGACGGGCGACTGAAAACTGTCCTCACTGCTCACTGCTCACTGCTCACTGCT
>LWRO01000007.1 GCA_001657325.1 Geitlerinema sp. BBD 1991-9
CGACGGCTTCAAATTCGAGTGCGTCTAAACCGGAGAGGCTGAAAATTCCCAATTCGCCTTGGTATTTCCCGCCGTCGTAGAGGAAGTCAATTCCCACTTCTCCACTTTCTCCGACGGTGAAGACCCCGGAATCAAAGGCGGGAAGCTCGAATTTGGGGGGTTCGTCGAGGATGTCCTCATCTTCTTCGTCGAGTTCTTCGTCTTCCGCAACGGTTTCTTCGGCGGTTTCGTCGTCTTCCGCAACGGCTTCTTCTAGGCTGTCGTCATCAGAAGATTCAGACTCTTCAGCGACGGGTTCTTCGGAGGCGTCGTCTTCTGCTGCTTCGCTGGAGTCGTCTTCCGCAACGGCTTCTTCTAGGCTGTCGTCATCAGAAGATTCAGACTCTTCAGCGACGGGTTCTTCGGAAGAAGCTTCTTCTTCGCTGTCGTCTTCAGTGGATTCGTCTTCAGCCACGGGTTCTTCGTTCGCATCATCTTCTGAAGATTCAGATTCTTCCGCAACGGGTTCTGCGGAGGTGTCGTCTTCAACCTCTTCTTCGGTGGTGGTTTCGACGGCGACAGGTTCTTCGGATGTTTCGTCTGCGGTGGTGTCTGTAGTGTCTTCGCTTTCGATGTCGTCTTCGATGAAGGGAATGTCTTCGCCGATGTCTTCGTCGGAGATGTGGCTGGCGTCGGTGGTGTCTAGGGATTCGGAAGTGTCTTCTGAGGTGTCTTCGGAAATATCTTCGGAGGTGTCTTCGGTGTCGCTGGTGTCTTCGACTTCTGTGGGATCGATCGCATCCGTTTCTTCCGTAGGGGCGAACGGCCGTTCGTCCCTACCTTCGATGTCGTCGATCGCCGGAATATCGATCGAATCTGAGTCATCTCCTCCATCAACTAAACCACTAGGTGTATAGATAGGTTCGAGAATAAAAGTTTGCGCGTTCTTGTCAGCCTTATGTTGCTTCTTGACGCGGCCTTGGAACCATTTTGTGAAGATAGAAGAACTCATGACGATAGATACTCCTGATGGCTGGATAGAACGCGGTATGCTGATTACGAGAAAATTACGAGATGCGATCGCTTATGGTATTTACGTATCTATTTACGTAGAATTATGCAAGCTTGACGAACTTAATTTTGATTCGATTTGTGTTTCGATTTGATTCTAAATTAGTCGATACATAGCAATTTGTATATGAAAATTTTGTAAAGCAATCGAACTCAATCTGTAAAATTACTGAACAGTCTATCTTCCCTAATAAACTCGGTTAAAATTTTGTTTTTTTACGGAATCGGTATCGAAAATTTACATTTTTTAACAAGTTAAACGTAAAATCAAACAGTTCGATCGATCGTTTTTCTCCGTCCAAATTTCTTAAAAACTATATAAACAGAGACATCCAGCATTCGATCGCACTCCCCAATCCCCTCGCTTCACAGAATCTTTAAAATTCTCCGGGAATTGCAGTGGTATCTGGCTTCCTAGAAAACCCAGACCATTTCCTGGGGCGAACAGCCGTTCGCCCCTACATCCAGGGATTCGGGTTTCAAAAAAACACAACAAAACCCCAGCTTCTTCAAGAAGCCGGGGTTTTAGCTAGAAGTCAGTTTTATCTTTGGCCGAGAAAGCCAAAAACCCTACTCTTCCAACGCCACCATCAGTGCATCGGACATTTCCTTACATCCCACGAGTTTCATCCCCTCAGACATGATGTCCCCAGTACGATACCCTCGATCGAGTACCGTCATCACCGCTTTTTCGATGCGATCGGCCGCTTGCGCTTGGTCGAGATCGTAACGCAACATCATCGCCGCACTGAGAACCTGCGCCAACGGATTCGCCTTATCCTGTCCTGCAATATCAGGTGCAGAACCGTGAACGGGTTCGTAAACGCCCGGCCCGTCTGCACCGAGACTCGCCGACGGTAACATTCCGATGCTTCCCGTTAACATCGCCGCCGCGTCAGAGAGAATGTCGCCGAAGAGGTTCCCCGTGACGATGGTGTCGAACTGCTTCGGTGCGCGGACCAACTGCATCGCCGCGTTATCGACATAGAGGTGCGACAGTTCCACATCCGCATATTGCGAAGACAGTGCTGTGATTCGATCGCGCCACAGTTGGGACACTTCCAAAACGTTGGCTTTGTCTACCGAACACAGCTGACCACCGCGTTTCTGTGCCGTTTCAAAGGCAACTTTCCCAATTCGATCGATCTCTGACTCCGTGTACGCCATCGTATTGACACCGCGTTTTTCCCCGGTTTCGGTTTCAAACACGCCCTTGGGTTGACCGAAGTACACGCCACCCGTCAGTTCCCGAACCACCATAATATCGACGCCCTCAACCACTTCCCGTTTCAGCGTCGAAGCATCAATGAGTTGAGGCAGAATCGTGGCAGGACGCAGGTTTGCAAACAAGCCCAGACCTGCTCGCAGTCCTAACAATCCCGTTTCCGGGCGTTGGTGGCGAGGTAGATTGTCCCACTTGTAGCCGCCGATTGCTGCCAGCATCACCGAGTCGCTGTTGCGGCACATTTCGAGGGTTTCATTGGGGAGTGGGTTTCCCGTCGCGTCAATAGCGGCTCCTCCAACGAGGGCTTCTTGGAACGTTAATTCAAAGCCGAACTGCTTTCCGACAACTTTCAAGGCATCCACGGCAACGGGAATAATTTCGGGGCCGATACCATCGCCCGGTAACAGAGTAATGCGGTACTGCTGAGCCATAGGAGTTAAATGTTGATTTTTTTACAACAACCCATTACAACAAGCAACAAACAGCGAACCGTCTCGATCTCTCGCAGGTTGCAGTTCGCCGTTCGAGGACAATGTAAAATTCTTGCAAGTTTACAATCTTATCAAAGTCGTTACCCGCTCGATCGACTCAACACGACAGAGGTTTCGGTTCTCCTGGAATTGCGGTGGTATTGGGTTGCTGACGATACCCATATCGTTGGTGTAGGGGCGAACGGCCGTTCGCCCCTACGCCAAGGGTTTCGGAGCCTCATAAACTCTGCTTATCACCCTAACTCCAACAGACCCGAGTTTCCTCAAGACTCTAATTCAAGCCCCCGCATTCGCCACGGACATCGCTTGCACGCTCCCTGAAAACAATAAAAAATCAACTCGGAGACAAGTGCGCTCTAAAAAATCATACCTAATTCATATTTTATAAACCCTTTGTTACCTTATCTCAAGGGATTGATATCTCTTAATATGGATCTGTTAGCATTGAGATAATAAGACAAGATCGCATCGACCTGAAATGACTGGCGTAGGGAGAGCGTTTGATCGATCTCGGCTTCGCTCGTTTGTATAGAATTGATGCAAGTCACATCTGCAACCCAACAGAACACTTAAAATCAGAACTATCCAGTAGATCGTCCAAAATATTTAAAACCCACAATCTCAAAAAAACGATATAAAATCCAGGATTAGCGATGAGTGAGAGACCTGCTGACTTAGATAACGTCTTTCAGGAGATTGCGATGGCCGATCTTCTTCAATTTCAAATTGCGATTCCGACTGGTACAGTTAAAAATCATAAAAACTCACTGGGTCTTTCGACCCCAAAACGTATCTATAGCGATCGAGGCTGGGTTCATCTAAGCAGCCAGATTATCGGGAGAGTTCAAGGACTCCGACTCAAATCAATCTCCCGCAACGACTCGCCTTTTAAAATCAGTCCTCGTTTATCGAATGGAGTGCCGATCTCGTTTGAGATTGCCGCTCAACAACCTTTACCTGAATTTATCTTATTTCAGGCGCTATTTTGCTACCAATTTGAAACAAGCTCAAGTTTTCATTATGCTCTTTTTCAAAATATAAAACCTCAGTTTGTCCGAATTTACTCCCTTGAATCTAAAGCTGATTTAGCAGCGCAGTTCGAGATTTTTTTAATTAATAAAAAAGACTTTATGCGTCAGCATAAGACTAGATTAAAAAAATAGATTTTTATCGAAAACAGCTTTGACAAGCAATTAGACTTAATTTATAAAGTCACAGTATTTTTATTGCTTGTGTGTAGTTTTTTTGTTAATTTAAAGCGAGATTAAAATAATAAAAAATAAATTGAACTCTAAATCTACAAAATTGTATTTTTACAATTGAGTGATGCCGTCAAATATCTGTCAAATATCTATTATGTTTTTTGACACTCTCTCTAATTTAAATATACAGTGTAAGAGTGATATCAATATTTGGAGCGACGCGACACAAAGGAAACGATATAAACGGCTTGATTCGGGCATCTCGATCGAACTCCAAGCCTCAAGTCTGAAATCAAATTTTAAAGATTTTTAAAAGATAATCTTAGGTTGGTAGTCAACGCTACAGAAAGTTTTATAATATTGGTAATGAACCTTCGATCGGCGTACCATTATGGCTCAATTCACGGCACATGAGGTTTTAAACCAAATTCAGGCTGGGCAGTCCTTACACAAAGCAGAACTGAGTACTATCAACCTTCAGGGGTCATGTCTGGATCGAGGCGATTTTGCTAATGCCTATTTGCGGCAGGCAACTCTAGCCAATGCGTCTTGCCACGGTGCTGATTTTTCAAGAGCAACGCTGATTTTAGCGAACTTACGACATATCGATCTAGAACAAGCTCAGTTAGTGAGTGCCGTGTTAATTCAAGCCCACCTAGAACGTGCGAATTTAAGTCGATCGAACGCAACGGGTGCTAAATTTTACGGAGCATTTCTAGACGAAGCGAACGGTTTCAAAGTCATATTAAATAAAGCCGATTTTCGGGAAGTCAGCGGCACGCGATCTCGTTTTAAATACGCGAGTTCGATCGAAGCAATTTTCGATCGATCGAGTTTCAGTCAATCCTGCTTTGAAGCGGCAACACTCACCCGTTCCCAATGGCGACAGGCGACACTCACGGGAACGTCTTTTGTCACAGCTAATCTCGAACAGGCCGTTTTTAGTGAGGCTATTTTAGTCGGTGCAAACCTCTCTGAAATTAACGGACTGAGTGCTGACTTTAGCCAAGCCGATTTAACCGCCGCTACATTTCGTCAGTCTCAGCTCGATTGGGCTGACTTTTGGAATGCCGTATTAGTACAAGCTGACTTTCAGAAAGCCTCGTTATTTGGTGCGACATTAGAAGCCGCAAACTTAACCCGCACCAATTTTTCTGGAGCCGATTTACGCGAGGCAAATTTCGAAAAATCTCAGCTCGATGGCGCTTGTTTTGATGGGTGTAAAGTACGCGGCGCACTATTCGCCGATGCAACCGGTTTATCGCCAGAACAAAAACGTTGGCTTCAGCGTCATGGCGCTTTAAATGTCGAGTAGCAATGTAGAGTTATTTGTTATTGCCAGGTTACTACAAGTTTCGTTGAAAAATTTAAGGATCGGGCTGTTGGACGATCGAGTGTAACGTTAAAGCAATGGCACTCGCCAAAATCGCTGAGGTTAGCGCATCACATTGATACGATAACAGTCCGTGATAGCTTATCAAAGATAGAAGGATAGAGAGACCAATTGGAGTGAACAAAAAATCAATAAAAGCTGTAACTTTCTCGAGAAGTTCTAGTAATTTTAGAAACCCATTGAGTATTGTTATCCACATCATTTCTGAGTCCATAAGTTAATCCTTGAAAGAGATGTCGAGTGAAACTGAAATCTAGTTGCTTGAAACTGAGCTGCTAACCAACACCTGAAGACGATCCATCAGTATGGACTTGGGGACTTTGCCAATAAACGTATCTGCAATCGATCGATCGACTTGTAACAGTGTTAATTGTGGTACGCCAGTCACGTGAAACTGCTCGATGGGTTGGCTCCACTGCGGATCGTCAATATCGATCGTCACAAAATCGATCTCAGCAGAAAATTCATCGTGCAGAGCTAATAAAGTTGGCGCAAGTGACTGACAAGTCGTACACCAATCAGCATAAAACTCAATTAAAATTGGCTTTTTATGACTCAGTGCAACATCATAAGAGATTGCCTCTCGAGACATTTGTTTTAAGGACATTAACCCAGTTACAGAAGAAGGATTAAATGATGAAGTTTGCGGACGTGCGAAAAAGACAGTTGCGATCGCAAAAGTCAGAAAAATTAGAACAAGTGCGATCGAGGTCGTACCAGTTCGCTTCAACGAAAAAATCGAATGGACTTTCGCCATAACTCCTTAAATGAAAATAGTCGATCTTCTACAATCGAGTTTCTAAAATTACCACATCGATCGAACTTCCAACCGATCGCAGTGAACCCATCACACCTCGATCGAGGCTTTTATCGATCGTCGTTCTATTGGTAGTAGTAAGCCAACGCCATGTGAAAAACCAACATGACCGCAAATACACAAACCAAGAAAATATGACTCGCCAGCCAGATAGCTCTCAAGCTGCGAACTAAAGGCCCCTTAAATAAAGGTTTATCGCTGCCCGGCAACGTTCCAAAATAGGTGCGAGTCGACTCTAAAATGCCCGTTTCAGCCACAACGCCGACTAAAGCAGTCAGCGTAACTCCAAAAAATACCCAAAGAAATACTGCATTAAAGTTTAGTCCGTTCGATCCGATCGTATGAATCAAAACCATTCCAACTAAACCAACCCCTAAAAAAATGTGAATACTTCGCCAGAGCTTCATCGAACCAGGTACTTTGACGGGAATCGGCCAGCTTCGACTGCGTTTCCGCATGGTTAGCATGACTTCCAGTAAAACAAAAAACAACGCGCCATAGCCCGTTGCTTGCTTGTAGATTTCTCCGCGTAAAAAACGATGTAAATCGAACGAATTATCTCGTAGCCAGTCGAGGTAAATTGGACTCAATGCAAAGGGAAGTAGTAAAACTGCTGTCAGTAGCGTCAGACCGATCAGTATCTTAAAACTAGGCTGAATACCACGAGGTCGGATTGGCGATCGGCGCTGTCGCGCGATCGAATCGACATCCGGTAAAGCACTTGAATTCAGCGAAGAGTCTGACTTCAACGTTCGATCGAGTGAGGGCTGATCTTGTGGCATTAGAATTATTCGGGTGATGAAAACTAGAGGCGGCATCTCAAGACTGTAAAAATCATTGTCGGTGCGTTACGGGGGCATCTAATGAGTCTCGACTTCAGCCGAATTTTGTAGCCCACTAATGCACCCTACGCCTCATATTCTTGCAAAAATGAGATGCACTCAAACTAGACGGTTTAGCTGACTGGGGAGATCGACAGCTATTTATTGATAACTCTCGAGTCCCCAGCTTGCCTTAAGAGACGATCGATCTTCAGTACACTGTACTTAAAAAAACTTAAGTTTCAGTCAGCGGAATGTTGATAATAACGCCACCCATCACATCATCCATTTTAAACACTTTATCTGGATAACGTTCGAGATGAACGGGGTGAGTGTTGTGGCACGTTACACAAGCTTCTGCAACAGCCTTGTCTGGATAAAGTGCAGAAAAATATTGCTGACCGGCAACTTCCTGATATTCCTTGTAAGGTTCGCCAGTTTCAATCACAGCATCCATTGCCGTTTTTTCAAAGTCACTCTTGGGTGCGTGAGCGTCGTTGATATACCACGGAGAAATCAGGTTGTAAGTAAAATAGCCAGACTCGTTGGAAATTTCAGCCCCCAAACGAAACATCTGGGCGGGAAGTGGAATGCCATCCGTTTGTTGCCAGCCCTCTGTTGCTTCAATTTCGAGGACACCATCTTCCTTATCCTTTCCTTCCAATTTTTTCGCACGGTTCACCACGTGTTTGGTGTATGCCGTTCGATCGGCTGCCATCACTGTGTGAACGTAATCCGCCACCAATTCAGGGGAAATACCAGCCGCTTGCTGAACGTTGGCATCACTACCACTACTGCAAGAAATGGCTGTTACTGCCACGGCTAAGATAATGGTGATAAATGCAACTGTTTTAGTGCGGATCGCCTGCATCCAGTTACCAATCAACGACATGGGAAAATCTCCTTAGCTCAGTGAAAAGTTGTAACGTTTCCTGGGGGAAACTAATTTGGAAAAACCAATCGGGGAAAGCTAACAGACGATCGAGCGAGTTAACGCTATTTAAAACTACGTTATTTACCAGTCGATCGACGTGCTTCTAGCGCTCGTACTAAATCAAAAGTCTGTAGCGAGAGACTAGGGGGTTTATCGAAATTCGCTTCGACTAACGCATCGTCAAAAATGCTGTTGTAGCTGTACTCAACGCCGTGGCAATTCATACACACCTCCTTCACCATGCGATCTCGCGGTTTTAGGGTGAATGTGTTATTGTGATTGACCCACGTGACCTCACCATCGGATTGCTCGATCGAGTGACGAGGCAGGTGACAAGTGGCACAGCTTACAGACTCGCGAGACGGACGGGGCAAACGACGATCTTTTTCAAACAGTTGAGCGTGCTTTGAGTTTTGATAGTTCAGCGAGTGAGAATCGCTGTGACAGGTGAGACACGAATCAACTGCCGCTCGAACGGTATCGACTGAATGAACGTCGTGACAAGTATTACAAGTCATTGGCTTGTCCCGTGCCGCCGGTTGCATGGGCAATCGCGCCATCTTTGGCATTAACGGGGTTTGTCCTTCCAATAAACGAACACCGTGTTTGCCAAGGAGGAACGTCTCGACGGCTTGCTCGTGGCAAGACTGACAGCTTTCCTGCGTCGGACGTGCGATAAAGTCCTTTGTCTCAGCATCTTGGTGACAACTCGAACAATTCACGTCGTTCAGTGCGTGAATGCTGTCCTGCCAAAGCTCGAGCGTCGAATCTAAATCTGCTTGCGAAACGACATCGCCCCAAGCTGGAACCGACGCACCCAGTAGCAGTAAAACGGCCAACAGACAGGACGACAACAACCTCACGACGCACCTCCCAAGAACTCTTGGTAGAGGTCTGGCTCCGGTGCAGCCTCGAGTTGTGCGGACACCGATCGATCCGGAAGTTGCTGTACGGGCAACATCGGCGGTCGATCGAGGTTTTGTCGCAAAAATCCCGTCGAGATCGATCGATGGTCGTGATAGTTATGACAGCCTGCTGTCCAACAACCATCCGGTGTAAACCCGTTATGACTCGCTAAATCCCCGGCAATGATGCCCTCGTGGCAAGTCATGCACAAATCTGGCTGGAGATGAACGCCTCGATCGAACATATGGACGTGTTCGTTATGGCAGGTGGTGCAAGTTAGAACTTCCAGCTTTTGCAGTTCTCCAGCCCAACGAGGATCTAAGAATTTTTTGCGACCGTGAGCGTCTTCAGCCATCTCGACTTCGTGACAGCGCAAGCAGGTTTCGTTCGTCACCGGCTTGAATCCCTCGTGACAGGAGCCACAGGAGGCTTCAAATAAATAGTGACCCTCCGATGTTTCACCGGGTAGAAATACCTGCTTGTTGTCTAGGGCGAACGACGCTGCAAACCAGACAATTAACAGGATGCAGGTCGCGTAAACCGCCATTTTGAAATTAAACAGTACCCTCCAACTAACAAAACTCGTACCTCTCAAATCCATCGATATACCCTCAGATTTGCGTCTTCTTCAGAGTCGATGGATTACAGCAACAACAGCCCCAAAAGTCCGAATACCAGCATGGCCACTCCACCACCGAAGATCCCAGCTGTGAGATTGGGGGGACGATTGCTCTGGGAGGTTTCAACGTTGGGGCTTTGTTCGAGCTGAACTTCAGTCTCAGAGTAGTCAGCTCCTTCTAGCATCACCTCGGTAATGACACCGTAAGCATCTACCCAAGCCTGTTTGGTTTCAGGAGTCCAGTCTGCCTTGAGGTATTGCTCGAAGGTCTTGAGCAGCGTGTTACCAACCAGAGGATAATGCTCTGGTAACGCACCATACTTGACGTGACGCGCACCCAATCCTTGGAGCGCTTTCGTGAGTTCGCCCGGCTTGCGAAGGTTATCGATGACAAATACCAGAGACATCAGGAGTTTGTTGCCTTGCTCCTTCATGTTGGTATGGGCAAACAAAGGTTTCGCAGCAGGATAATCTGTAAAGAGATTGTCGTAGAAACTGGCGATGAACTCGTTGGCGTGAGGTTTCACTTTCTCAAAACTCTCTTCTAGGAGTTTGACCTTGAGTCCCGTCGCTTCATCAACTTCAGGTGCAGGTGGTTCGAGTTGCACCGCATCCGGTGAGTAATCCGCTCCTTCCAACATCACCTCGGTAATGACACTGTAAGCATCTACCCAAGCCTGCTTCGTTTCCGGTGTCCAGTCTGACTGGAGGTATTGCTCGAAGGTCTTGAGCAGCGTGTTACCAACCAAGGGATAATGCTCTGGCAACGCACCGTATTTCACGTGGCGCGCCCCCAACCCTTTGAGCGCTTCCGTCAGCGCATCGGGCTTCTTCAAGTTCTCGACCACAAAAATCAGGGATGCCAGAAGCTTGTTCCGTTGCTCGCTCATGTTGGTCTGAGCGAACAACGGCTTGGCATCTGGGTAATCGGCGAACAGGTTTTCGTAAAAACTGCTTGCGAATTCGTTCGCGTGCGGCTTGACCTTCTCAAAACTTCGTTCTAGAAGTTCGACCTGTAACAGGGTTTCTTGAGGTGAGGTATTTTCTTGAGATAAATCGTTAACACCTGACACCATAACGCTCCTCTCCTAGTGCAAAAAAGACTCTTCTCAATCAAAAACGGCTGACGCAACTCAGAACTCTACACGCAAAAGCTCTCTTTCTTTCGTAACCTTTTCTTGGCGCTCGATTGAACGAATTGGCTGACTGGGGTTAAAGACCGATCGATCGACTGACCTCCTAACTCTAAAATCTCCTGCCGTGTCAATTTGAATGCAAGATCCCAAAGGGCAATCGCAGCAGAAGAAATATCTGCCGACCTCACAAACCTCAGCTTTACAACGCTTGTCATACCAACAAACTCGAAGCAGAGATTATGGGATCGAACTGATTGCTTTTGTAAAAAAAAATACACAATCAGGCTTGGTAATGCTTTTATTGCAATATATCGATGCTTTTTATGCATAAATTACTTGTGAAGCGCACTGCCTATATTAGTGTTGTTTATTAGAGAATCTTGGATCGGTCGATCGCCTGAAATCTTTGTTTGGCAATCGTTTTGGTTTTGTAAACCGAGATCGCTTAGATCGCTGTAAATCCTTATTCTTCAAAGAATTCAAATTATTAATACTTTTTTAAAAATATAAAAATTAGATATTAGATATACTTATATTGTATTTTTTAATACATTTTTTTTGAAATGAAGCGGAAATGGTTGAATAAGAATTTCATATTGCAAAAATAGAGCTGTTGTGAAATCTAAACTTATTCGTTTTTTGGGATCGATACAGTTGGCAATTCCATTACTAATGGCAATTGCATTGATTCTGATTGGAGCTACATTTTACGAATCAAAAGTTGGTTCGGCAACGGTTCAACGCGAAATTTATAAAAGTGTTTGGTTTGGCGCATTGATGTTCGGATTGGCGCTAAATTTAGGAATCTCCACACTGACCCGCTATCCCTGGCGCGGGGCGCGTAAGGTGGGATTTGCCCTCACCCACATTGGACTGATTTGGCTCGTTGCTGGTTCGGCCGCCGTAATTCACCTCAATACAGAAGGGATGCTGCGGTTGCGTACCGACAGCGGCCCGAGTCATCAGGTGCGCGTGGACGGTGATTTACTAGAGGCGATCGCCCCCGATCGAACCCACGAGCAAACCGACATTTTCGTCAAACCAGACGGGTCAGTCTATCCCAAACAGTTAGCCGGACTGTCGTTGCTGGGCTACAGCAACAACGCCATTAAAACCGTTGCCTTCACGGATGGGGCTGTGGTGGATAACCTGGCGGTGAAGCTACAGTTGAGCAGCGATCGAATGGGGCAAACCTTAGAACGCTGGATTGCCGAGGCTCCTGCTGCGTATCGCCAAGTCGATATCGGCCCGGCTCGATTAGAAATTGCCCGAGCGGATAGCGAGCGTGAGTTGCAAGCGCTACTCAGTCCACCCGATCGAGATCCAGGCCAATTCGGCACGCTACAAATCCGAACGAACGATCGATCGATCTCCCTCGATCTGCAACAATTTCTCGGTCGATCGACGCAACTCCCGAACGGGATCGAGATCGAAGTTCTCAACGTTTGGCCGGACTTCCGCCTCGATGCCAACAACCAACCCACCTCCGCCTCCGATCGATTTCGCAATCCCGCCGTACAGCTGGCATTGCGCGAGGGAAACATCCAAGAACGCTGGTTTGTCTTTAGCAACCCCGGCTTTGCGCCGATTCGATCGCGTGACGAGATCGCTCTCGACATCACCTACGACGCACCGGCGACGACTGCTGACTACTTCCGAGTTGTGGTATCCCCGACTCGCCAGCTCTTTTATGCCGCTCGATCCTCGCAAGGCTTTATCTCCGGCGAGTTAGAACCCAGTCGATCGATCGCCCCTGGCTGGGCTGACTTTCAAATCTCGATCGCAGAAACCATCGATCGCGCTCGAATTCAACGCTCGATCGTCCCCGTTACCCCTGTCGCGCAAGGAACACTTGCCGATCGAGGAACTCCAGCGCTACACGTTGCCACTGCTGATGGTGTCGATCGTTGGCTCCTCTGGGGCGAACCCACGACGATCGACACAGACGAAGGGAGCTACTTCGCTGCCTTCAGTCCCAAACTCCTGCAACTTCCCTTTGACGTTCGACTGGAAGATTTCATCGTAGAGCGCAACGAAGGCAGCGAGTCCGTGGCTATGTGGACGAGCCAAATCGCACTCACCGATCCCCACACGGGGCAATCCGTGCAGCGCAAGGTTTGGATGAACCATCCCACCTGGTTTAAAGGTTGGAAGTTGGCTCAAGCATCTTGGAATCCTGGCGATTTGCAACAGTCCACACTACAAGTCAAGCGCGAACCTTGGTGGGTGACGGCGATAACTTGGACGGGATCGTTACTGGTGGTAATGGGTATTGGCACCCTGTTCTACGGCTCGGCCATCGCCAAGCGCCTCCGCAAGTCTTCTCATTCCCTCTCTCAACCCATCCCCGATGTCGCCGACAGCGATCGATCTCGAGATACAACTACACCAGAAGTTGCATCACCAGAGGGTGCATCCCAACTCGCCATTACGAGCAAATAGCGATCGAACATCCATTGAAAACTCACTACTGCGATCTCGAGATTCCCCAACTTTCCTAAATTCATCCACCTCTTCGTTTATGAACGTACTGAAATTTCTCATTGGCTTGTGTTTAGGCTGCATCCTCATCGCGATGCCTCTGAGTCAATTCCAACCGGACAGCCTGGACTCCTTGCGAACCCTTGCCGTACAGCTCGACGGACGCAAAAAGCCACTCGACACCGTTGCCAGAGAAACCGTCGCCAAAATTTACGGCTCCACCACCTACACCTCAGCTGAGGGTAACACCGAGGATGCCCTCAGTACCTACTTGTCCCTGTGGTTTAACACCCGCAACTGGAACGAAGAACCGATCGTGTTGGTGAGCTATCGTCCGTTAAAAGAAGCCGTGGGTTTAGACCTCGATCGCAAGCACTTTACGTTCCAAGAAGTAATGGCCAACGCCAAACTCGGAACCCTCGTCCGGCAAGCTCGCGACGCGCAACTCAACGACGAAACCCTCAGCCGTGATCGACGGGAAGCTCTCACGATCGAGGATCGCCTGACGCTGTTGTTTAACTCAGTCGGCAATACGCACCTCCCGATCGTTCCCCACCCCTCTGACCCCAAAGGAACTTGGTTTGGAATTGCCGATGCCCAACAGCTCTATTCCCCTGAAGCCGTTGCACCGTCGATCGCTCAGTTTGAAGTGATGCAGCAAACCCTGTTAAGAGGTGGAACGAGTCATTTGTCGATCGTCGGTCAGCTTGCCACTGAATTCAAGCAAAGCCTCCAAGCCTTGAGTCAGAACATCTATCCCGCAGACTCAATCCTCGAACGCGAAGTTCATTTCAACCGCTTTCATCCCTTTGCCAAAGCTTGGATACTATACAGCATTGCATTCGCGATCGCGGTTGCGAGTTTCTGGCTCAAACCTTGGAATCTCTACTGGAGTGCCATCGGTCTATTTACGGCGGGGATTGGGGTACAAAGCTACGGCTTCTTACTGCGGATGCAGATTGCGGGTCGTCCCCCAGTGACCAATATGTATGAGTCTGTGGTGTGGGTCGGGTTTGGGATTGCCGCGATCGCCCTCGCGTTTGAACTCATCTCGCGCGCCCGCTACTACCTCATCGCAGCGGCTCCCCTTGCAGTGGCGTGTTTGTTACTCGCCGACAGCTTACCGGCCGTACTCGATCCCAGTATTGCGCCGCTCGTGCCAGTGTTGCGCGATAACTTCTGGCTGAGTGTTCACGTTCCAACGATTGCGCTGAGTTACGCGAGTTTCGCTCTCGCGTTCGGCCTCGGTCACGTCGCGCTCGGGAATACCTTGTTTGCCCCTCATGCAAGCCAGCGATTTAAAACCTTGTCGCAGCTGAACTATCGGGTTTTGCAAGTCGGCGTTCTCCTCCTCACTGCGGGCATTATCCTAGGAGGAATTTGGGCGCACTTCTCCTGGGGCCGTTTCTGGGGTTGGGACCCGAAAGAGACTTGGGCTTTGATTGCGCTGCTGTGTTATCTCGTCCCCCTGCACGGTCGCTTAGTCGGCTGGATTGGTGACTTTGGCGTGAACGTGGCCAGCATTGTCTCGTTCAATGCAGTATTAATGGCGTGGTACGGCGTTAACTTCGTACTCGGTACGGGCCTTCATAGCTACGGCTTTGGCACAGGAGGTTCCGAGTTACTCATTGCAGGAGTCGTCGGTCTGGATTTGCTGTTTGTTTCGATCGTGGCGGTTCGTCACGCTGGCTGGCTACAGCGTCCCACCATCCGCACACCGGAGCTATCCAGTAATTAACAATGTCAGTCGAGGCCTTTTTATAAAGTGCTTCCCCGTTCTCTGTCGATTTTCCCTTTCGCGTCCAAACCTTCAACGAATCATTATTCCTATGAAACGTCGTGAATTTATGAACTGGGTGGGGCTGGGAATGTTAGCCAGTTCGCTCCCTGTGGCGCTGGCCGCCTGTCAACCCTCTGAAACACCGTCGGATACCGAAACTGAAAAAGTGGATTCTTCCCCCCGAGAAGATGGTTTTGCAGCTGTGGGTACCGTCGCCGAACTGGATGAAGCCGGGGTAATATCTGATAAATCGTTTTTCGCGGGAGCCGTTGCCGTTATCCGCGATCCTGCTGACGAGACAGCGGCGATCGCCGTCAATTCGATGTGTACCCATCAGGGCTGTAGTGTGGTGTGGAACGGCGAAACTAAGCTGTTTGCCTGTCCCTGTCACGGTTCTAAGTTCAATCCAGATGGTAGTGTGACTGAGGGGCCGGCTGGAGAACCGCTAGGTCGATTCGATGTCAAGATCGAAGAGGATCTCGTGTTGGTGAAGGCGCAATAAATCCTACTGGCTCTTCCTCTGAGCAAGGGGAGGAGCTAGGAGGTAAGGGGATTATAAAACGTAGAAGGTTGTCGATCGATCGGCTAGAAACTTCAATATTGTCGATCTTCATCGTAATTCTGCGAAAGTCCGTCCCCAGCCATTCCTTCAATCTCAGCGCAAACTAACCCCCAATGCAAACAGTTGGATTGCCGCCGACAATAATATTTTTCGGGCCGAGTGCTTCTTGAAGGGTGTCTCCCATCCGACAGGCAGGCAATCCGTTAATCAACACGGTTTTGCTCCCACTGGTCACGACACCGGGCCCGTGAGGGATTAACGGTGGGGGTGGTGTCGCACAGACGTGAATGCTCGTTCCTCCCGCAGCGGCAGTCGTGATGAGGTCTGCCATTGCTTTCGCTTCGTCGAACTTCTTTTTATCGGCATAAGCTTTCGCTGCACTTTCGTACATCGTCCCTTTTGTCAGTTCTTCTGCTGCTTCGGCTAGCGCAACGGCTCTGGCTGATTCTTTCTTGGCTCGTTCGAGATTCGCAACTTGCGCTTGGGGAAGAGCCAGCCAAGCGGGTTGACCTCCGATGAGAACGTTTGGACTTACCGGGCCTCCGGTTAAGACAGGCGGAATTGGATGCAACACCGGATCGCCGACTCTCGCCGCAGACATCTGACCGGATTGTCTGAGTTGCTGGGAAAGTTCGGCCGCCTGCTTTTCTTCCAAAGCCAGTTTAGCCTCTGCTTTTGCCACTGCTGCATCGGCAACGGGAGAATTGCTTGGCTCGAATCCGCTCATCGGTTTGGCCTTTGGATGGAGTTCTAGGTTTATTAAAGCATTTGGAAATAAGAGTGGCTGGTTGGATCGATCGATTTGAGTCAAATTTTAAGTGAGATTTTGAGTAAAATTTTGTGAAGATCGATCGACTTAATTCAAGAGCTGCTCTAAAAAGAGTTTTTCTAGAGAAGTTTCTAGGATAAAAAAAGCAAGAGATATGATACTTTTTCGACTCAGTTCCTGCTACATTTTGTAACCGTTTGATGTCGGATTTTAAAAAATGTTAATTTTTTTAATTTTACATTTGAAAGAATTTGAATTGTCGATCTTCAGTATCTTTAGGTACGCCAAACACATTCAGTCGAAAAAGATTGTTAAACAGCTAGGTTCGGAGAACGAGCATCTTCACAACCTTCAAGTCTTTGTCGTTCCCGAGATCGATCGATTCCATAAAGAAGCAGAACGGAATTATCCTAAAACGGAAATATGAAAATTTATCTGCAAATGCTGGATTACTTGCGGTTACTCACGTTGGAGTATTTGAAGATACGGCAAACGACGCAGCAAATTCCGGCATAATTGAAGATAGATCCTTCCATCCCTCATGCCAAAAACGCGATCGAACTTCAAAGAAATACACTGATATTCACAGAAAAGAAATTAGCTAAAGCCTTCGCTTGAGGTTGAGGGATGCTAATGTCACAAGTCCCGTTGATAATTTCAGAAACAACCTCTGCGGAACCCAACACTCCGACTAAGTGCTTTGGAGTAATTCCATTGGATTCCATCAAATGCAAGATTGTCGAATGGGGTGAGCCTTCAGGGATTGGGTAATGTTCTTCCTCAAACTTCTCAATTAAGGCAACCAAAAGGTCTAAAATAGCATTCTCCTCAGCAGTACGATTCGCTTTATGTTCGAGTTCGCTGGCAAACGAAATTGCGCGATCGTTTTCTGCTTCAGTTTCAATCACTTTGGGTTGATAGAATGCCAATAATTGTGCGTAGGATTCAGGATTAATAGTAAGGGTCATTCTTCCAGCTATCTTTGTCATATTCAGCGTGAGTCAAAATATAGGCGATCGAACTGTCGGGTATGATGACACCTTTCGGTGATGGTAGTCGCAAACGATAGATGAGTTCACCATAGTCACGATCGAAGGTCAAAATTATTCGTTTCTCGTTAGCTGCACGGGTCAAGACTGCTCGATCGTCAATTCCTGGGGAGTCTTCAGTCACCGAAGCGATGTTATAACCTGCCCGTCGTATCGTCCTAACACTGGGCAAGGGACAGTTCTCATTCGCTAAAAACTGCATTATCTCGCTTCAGAAAACAAAGGGGTATAGAAGACATCTTCTTGAATGCAATCTGCGGCAAATGCAAAAACAGCTTGAAGGGAGATCGGGGTCAGAGTCGGGTAGCTTTCTAAGATTTGCTGTTCTGTCCAACCTTCAGCAAATAATTCTAAAATAAATTCTACGGATAGACGTGTGCCTTTAACGACAGGCTTTCCCAATAGAATTTTAGGGTCTGAGTAAATATAGGGTTTCCAATCCATTTTGTTCTCCACAAGTAGATTGTCCTTGACCAAGTGTCATTCTAATTGCCCAATGTTGCCTCACGATCGCACTCAATATCTCGGGAAGGCGATCGCTCTTTGGGACGATTATGACTTAATTTTAGCGTTAATATTCCCCGTCCTTCTCTCTCAGGGCGATCGCCCCTTCCATCCCTCGCTCCAAAAACGAGATCGCACGGTCGGATATAAGGAAAAACGATCGCTCGAACTCTTGTTTTTTCTACATGGAGCGACCTCACCTCTAAATCTAGTCCACTAGTACACTTCGTCGTGGCTACCGATGGCCTCTAACAAAATGGCTTGTTGTTGCTCGTATCGAACTATTTTGAAGATAATTCTTAAGTCATATCCCGCACTGCAGGCGTAAGAATCTTTCAAGTCTCCTTTGAGTTTGTGTGTTCTCAAACGCGGTTGAAACGGATCTTTGCAGAGTGCCGTCAGTGTTTCCTGGATATCAGCAGCTAATCCAGGGTTTTTCTTGACATACTTGCGGGCGTTTCTGACAAAGGCACTCGAACGGAGCAGAGGGTAATTCACGCAAGAATTTCCTTCATCAAATCTTCTGGAGACGTTGGTTGACAGCCTCCTTTGACAAATTCTTGTTGAGCTTCCTGAACGTCTTTGACTAAAGCGGAGCGTTTTTGTTCACGGAGGCGATGCGCTAAGATCCGAACCAGCTCTTCCTGATCCTGAAGTGTCAATCGATCGGCGGCTTCTAGAATATCGGCAAAGGTTATCTGTAGCATGGCTCTACGCTAGGACGAAGGCTATACACTCAACACTATGATAATCGAGATCGCTTCCCATCTCTAGGCTTTGGCAAATTGATAAGGCGAGCGCAGCACCGATCGAAAAGCGATCGCACTTTCACACAAAGCCAAACGCGATCGCACTGAAATTATATGTTCTGTGAATGCTGGGTTTCATGCTTCAACCCAGCCTACGAGGCTACAGGCGAGGCGATCTATCGACGAGCGAAGACACCAGGAGCGACGTATTTTTTACGGTGGAGACGTATCAGCGTCAAACGATCTTGGACGATCCAGAGAGGGTTGAGTTATTGCGGGATTGTTTTCGGGTGGTAAAGGGTCGCCATCCGTTTGAGATCGAGGCAATGGGAGCATGGGTCTTCGGAGATTATGGTGTAATTTGTAAATTAGAATACAAAATTTGGGTAGGGGCGAACGGCCGTTCGCCCCTACAGCAAGGGTTTTGACCAGGTATTAAATATGCTTATCACCTCAAACTCCGAAGACCCGGGAGCATTTACATTGCATTTGGACGTTACCGGATGGGGATGCGGACTTTTCGAGGCGGTGGCGGTCGATCGAGAGTGAATTTAGTCGTCGTTGTGGGGATGAGTACAAACGCCAACGAGGGGTGTCACGAGTGCGGAAGGGGGAGCAAGCGGTTTGGCAGCGGCGGTTTTGGGAACACCAAATTCGGGACGAGCAGGATTGTAGTGTTGGGTTTCAGGCTTCAACCCAAGCTACGGAGATCGATCGCACTAGATAGTGTTTCCTTTCGTTTTTATTGGTTTTTCGTGCTGAAATTATTCGGAACTATTTAGGATGATTTTAAGAGAATTTAATCTCAGCTTGTTTTTCTATTGCTTTTAGTGTTCCCACTGGTATGGTTTGATTGCTGTGAATTGGTACAATTGCAGAGCGTCTTGTATTAGGGTTAAACAACTTTAAATGTGAACCCGTTTGTTTAATTTCAATAAAACCTGCTTGCTTCAATTGTTTTATAACTTGTTTCGATGTTAAACGAGGTGATTTTTGGGACATCAAATGTTGTGTTTTTTATAGATTTAATTCTATCACTTCTGATTGAGATTGAGCTTCAATGAATTTATCGGGAATTGGTTCGAGCATTAAATTGATAGCATCCTTTAAATGGTCAATAGCTTGTTGTTTCGTTTCTCCAAATGAAGAAACAAAATTTAATTCAGGGCAAGTGGCACAATACACTTTTGCTTCCTCATCCCATTCTATGATTGCTCTAATAATCATAATGTCATCTACCGTAGTGTGCGTTAGGCGTTTAAGTGGAGATATTCTATCGATTCTTGGAGTATTATAAACCGTAATGCACCAGATTCGATCGTAGGATTGATGCGGTGCGTTAATGAAATGTAACGCACTCTACGAGATCGGCGATCGCGCTGATGCTGTTGGCGAATTATTTCTTCATATCCGAAAGCCTTATTCTGGCGTGATTTCCTTTACAAAACTGCATCATGTTTTGATAAGCAACCACGAAGTATCAAGCGTTTCAAAGTGTTAAGTAATGTTTCGCCAACAGCATCTATGCTTCAACCCAACCTACAGTGGGCGATCGCGCTAATGTTTGCAAATGCAATGGGATCACATTACCGGGGTTCATACGTGGATTGACCGTAATATGTACTATCCCCACTATCTGGTTGAAAATATTGACCTTGACGATTTTTAATAGGCTTTTTGATTATATATGTTGTTGTTTCTAAGTAAGCATATATTTTGGTATTTTTCTTGTTATTCGATCGCTTCACCCGCCATTCATAAATATTCTTGCGAGATGGAAGAAAATCGGGATCTTCAATAGATTTTTTATTCAAAGAGTCTTCCGCTTCTTGGATTATATCTGAATCGGATTTCTCGGGGCCATACGTATAAAATGTAAATTTTATAGACCTCTTTCGTCTAGCCTTCCTCACAAGATTGTTCCATTTTTGAGTAGAGAATCCTAAATCATTATATTTTTCCTTGAATAAATTGACTTTTTGTGTACCTGTCAACCTTACGTTGCCAGGAAGCTCAATAAAATAGTGTGTGAAAAGTGGTGTGCCGCGCGAAGTATAGCCTTGCTTATGCTTTGGGGCTTTTACCGTACCGTGACCACCAAACGCTTTATCAAGGAGATTTAGCATATTATTACTGCGTCCTAAGTTACAGCCTTCGATATGAATACGAGTTTTTTTATCAACTAAGCCATGTAAATAAAAACTCTTTGAATCTTCTTTCAATGCCTTCTTCAGTTCACCATAGGTTACTCGACTATCTTTATCACCTGCACCTATAGAAAAGGATAGAGTTCCATCTGCATTGGCATGAGAAACTATATACAAATGGCGTAATTTTCCCTTTCCAGAAAGATTTTTCTGTAACCAGGAAAATATCTCTTTGAGACTTCGAGCTTCAGTAATAATCTGAGAATCAGACAAATGTTTTTGAAAATAAGTTGTAGCATTCCTGTAAAACGGATTACCCCTCTTATCCTCGCCCATTATAAATGCATAATTAAATCGTCTAGGCTTTTTTGGAGAAACATCACACTGAATGTTTCCAGGAGAACTTGATTGTTGTAATACATGAGTTAACTCATGGGCCAACAACTCCTTCCCACCACTCGACTCCGGATTATACTTCCCTGAATTGAAATAAATATCCTGCCCGTGGGTAAACGCCTGCGCCTGTATCGCATTGGCTAAATCCGGCGTTTCATGCACCCGCACATCACTCAAATCTGCCCCGAACCGAGGCTCCATAAAACTGCGGGTTTCATCGGAGAGAGGCCGTCCGCTGCCTTTGTGTTGGGCGAGTTGGCTGTCAAAATTTGCAGGGGCTTCTGTTGCACCCTCTTTAGCTTGAATATCAGGCTTGGCTTGCAGGGTTTCCTCGTCTTCTTCTTCCTCCATCGCCTCTCGTTGTAACTGAGGCTTCGTTTGTAGCGTTTCTTCGTCCTCTTCCTCCGGCATGGCTTCCCGCTGAAGCTGAGGTTTCGCCCGAACGGTTTCTTCCTCGTCCTCTTCTGGCATAGCTTCTCGCTGGAGTTGAGGTTTCGTCTGTAGCGTTTCCTCCTCTTCCTCCGGCATCGTTTCTCGCTGTACCGCCGAATCTGGCATCGCCATCACCTTGGAAGCCATCGCGTCGGCTTCCTGTTCGTACTTATCGCCCGGTTGCCCGATCGAGAGTTTCGTCTGAATCTCCAGATCTTTCTTCTCGTCTTCCGTTTCCCGCTGAACCAACTCGTCAGGTTCTTCCGTCTCCTTCTCTTGACGCTGAACGGGAGCGTGCATCGGCATCGGAGAATTGAGAATGCTGAATCCACCCGTAGGGAGGTGGTAGCCTTCATCGTCTGCTGACGCATCGTCTTCGGGATACAAACCAAAGGGATCGCGAATTCGATGCGGCTCCTCTTTCTTGAAATCTACCCAGGTTCTCGGAGTGCCGGTAGAATTTGCTTTTCGGAAAACTGAGGATCGATCGACCATCGTTAAAACACTCCCTGCTCGATCGAGCAATTCTCGTCCCTTCAACACTCGATCGATCTGTTAACTGCTTGTATCGCGTCACATCGCACGCTTCGGCAACGGTTTAAATGCTGAGAATACCGAAAACTTCACTCGAATTCAGTTCGAGCAGTCGTGCGAAATCTCGGAAGTGGGTCAATCTTCAGTACGATTCTAGGTGTGAAATCCGCAAGTGGCAAGCTCGATAACGTTTCTTCAAAATTACTGTCTCGCCACGAACGAATATTATTTTTCGCCTTAAAGTCAAGATTCGATCTCGCTGCTCGATTTATTGATTCGATCGACTGCTATTCCTCACTCATTTTATCGCGATTTACGTCTGAGCCTCGTCAACGTATTGACTACACCGAGCGCAACCAGACCAACTGTCAAACCCGGTTCGGGAACAGAACTGCGCGGATCGTTACTGAGATCGAGCTGAGCAAACGAGACGATCGAATCGTCCTGATACTTCATGGGAATGAGTCCACCTCCGCTAAACAAGACATTTAAAATCTCATCAGAGGTGAAGAAATCCAGCAAGTTAATGCTAATGGTCTCCGTCACGCCGACGGGTAAATCTTGAATCGGCGATGTAATCGTTGGCATCAAATCGCCGAATCGGACGGTATCTGTCGTAATCAAACTATTAGTGGGTGTTAAGGTCAACTGTAGCTTAGCCAGCGTCAACGGTTGCGACGGTAAAAAATCAGGAAAATTCGGGTCACTTGTAAAATCAAACGTCCAGCTTGTCTGATCGTTTTGACCATCTCCAACGATGGGAGGAGTCGCGCTGGGATTTCCTTTAATGAAAAAATCACCGTTCGTTACGGTATCGGGAAACGTCGCGACTGGTGGAGTCGAACTACCGCTTGCGGTGGCTGTAATCGTGACAGCTAAGGCTTTATCAAATAAACTGCTTCCTCCTAAATAAGTCGTGAAGACCGTCAGAGTAAGCTATTTTAGAGCAACTGCTTTTTTCATGATAAAATCCTTTCAATGCAAGCTGTCTATACAATTAGTGTCGATTCTAATAGGATGCGTAAATGCTTGAAGAGTAAAACGTGTATCTCAAACACGCACCCTAACGATCGAGCGAGCAATTGATGAGTTGTATCAATTCAAACCACGCACTTCGGCAACTGCTTTAAAACTGGGAATGCCAAAAAACTCGCTCGATTCTTTCTGATCGAGTGGTCGTGAGAATCTCGGAAGTGGGTCAAGCTTCAGTATGATTTTAGGTGTGAAATTGAGAAGTGGCAACGGGTACATCTCACTTTTGCAATCTACCCGATTCCTCATCCCCCCTACCCCCCTTTCAAAGGGGGGTAGGGGGGATGGAGAGGGATTTAGGGTGAGGGTTGTATTTTTGAGATGCACCCAGTGGCAACTCTCGATCGAACCTCAAAATTTCCAACCCAAAAATCTCACCAATCGTACTTCTAAAAACCTTCATCCTCGGGAATCCAACCCCGAATTTCCCCATCCGTTAACGGACGCTCCAACTTCAACGCCTCCAACTGTGCCGCTCTCAACAAATGTCGCATCGTCAACATCCGTTCTTCCCCCTCCGCCGCTAAAAACGCCGCATTTAGCGCCACACTGCGGATATTTCCCCCCGCAACGTTCAATCGCGCTAACTTCCGTAAATCCTTCTCGCCATCGATCGACATCGGTAACGCCTCGGGAAACGTATTGCGCCAAATGTGACGGCGTTGCTGTGCGTCGGGAAAGGGAAACTGCACGACAAACCGCAGACGACGCAGGAACGCCGAATCGAGTGCGTCCTTCAAATTCGTCGTCAAAATTGCCAATCCCTGATAGTCTTCCATCCGTTGCAACAAATAGCTGACTTCGATGTTGGCGTATCGATCGTGACTGTCGCGAATTTCAGAACGCTTCCCAAACAGTGCGTCCGCTTCGTCGAACAGCAAAATCGCACCGCTGGCTTCCGCCGCGTCGAAGACTTTCCGCAAATTCTCTTCCGTTTCGCCGATATACTTACTCACCACAGCGCTGAGGTCGATGCGGTATAAATCGAGGTGTAGCTCTCGCGCCAATACCTCGGCGGCCATGGTTTTCCCCGTACCGCTAGGCCCGGAAAACAGGGCGCTGACCCCCAAGCCGCGACGACTTTTTTCGGCAAATCCCCAGCGTTCGTAAACGATCGATCTCTGGCGAACGTGGGCGACGATCTCTCGTAAAATCTGTTTGGCAACGTCCGGTAAAACCAAATCCTCCCAAGTGGCGGAAGCCTCGATGGGTTGTGCTAAATTGCCCATGCGGGGACGGGCGAGGGCGCGGCAACTTTCCCACAGTGCCTCAAAGATTTGCACTTCGTTCTCGATCGATCTTCCACACTGACTCAACGCCGCCTGACACGCCGCCTCGATCCCCGGAACGCTTAAATCGAACTGGCTGACGAGTCGATCGATTCCCGAATCCATCGCCGATCGATCGAGGCTATCCCAAGTTCTGACAATGGCGTGTTGCCAAACCTGACGCTGTTCGCCGAGGGACAGCTTGGGAACGGTAAACGTGACCAACGGACGATAGCGCTCTTGTAATCGAGCGTGAGTTGTCACCACCAACGGCGATCGAACGGTATCCAACCAGTAAACGACGGCGTTGTGTTTCGTAGAATCTCGCGCCAACGTCGCCTCGTCGTATTCCAGCAATAGCGCCCCCTCCGTTAACTTCGCCTGACGTTCCCACAACCGCAACGCGCGATCGAGTAAATCTGGGGCGACGGGTAAAAACTGCGGCGACAGGCGATATAACGGATATCCCAAGCGATCGCAGGCGTGTTGGGCGATCGATCTTCCCGTCACTCCATCCCCGCACAACTGCACGATCGCGGGTTCGGCTTCCGACTGCCACAATCGCACCAATCGATCGACTAAGGTTTGTTGTGAAGTCGGGAGTTGTGAAGTCGGGAGTTGTGAAGTCGGGCGGGGACTCGTCGCCGTCTCGTCTGGCAATTCCCCCACAACGCCCAATAAATCCAACGCGAGATAGGGTTCCCCCATCAAATAATGCACGACCCACTCGTTAACCCGCAGTGAGTCGCTCATCAACGTCGTTTCTGGGTGGATGCGAATCAAATCCCAATAACGCAGGGGTGATGTGGGTTTCGTCGCACTCCAATGCTTGAGTTCGGGAAATAGGGCAAACGCAAGACTGAAGCTTGGATAGGTGAGACGAGCGTTTTGCTGAGTTTCGGCGCACAGTCGCAAAATTTGCCAGTCTAGTTCGGCGGCGACGCACAACAGTAGAATATTGCGCTCGAAGGGGGTCAGTTGAAATCGATCGACCAGAATATCTAACGCCGAAGCTGCGGGTTTCGCGGGAGGTTCGACGGACGGACTGGATTTTCCAGAAGATCGATCGAGGTACTGTTGCAAGACAAGGCGAACGGTTTCAATTTCCGCCATTAGCGCGATCGTTGCTGTTTCTGAAGTCATTGCATAATTACCTTGGGACTGTCGTATCGATCGGTTTCGGGATTGACGTTTAACCGACTTTCCGCCCCGTCAACTTGCACGCGCACCAAATATTCGCCGGGTTCCACACCTTCGAGGAAGAAACTCGGCGTATGGGTGAGTGCTTCCCCGCGTTGTCGGCTAAACACATAGGCTTGCGAGGTGTCGATACCGTTCAGCAACACGAAAACTTGCTGTCGATCGTCTACGGGAAGATCGAGGGGAACGACGAGACGACCGGAATATTTCTCGTAGTCGTCCTCTTCGAGATCGTCGCAACTTAACATGGTTTCCGTGATTCTCGGACAGAGAACGAGCGGAACGGCGTTCGACTCGATGCGACCTTCGGGATCTCTTGCACCGCGAGATTGCCACCGCACGACTTTCAATCCGGCAATTCCCGCTCGCAACTGGTCGGCTTCTGGATAAGGAAGCCGTCCTAAGTCTAGTTGTAACTCGGTTTCGTTGGTGAATTGTGGAGTCAGTAAAGCGTTGCCGATTTGAAGTTGCGTTCGATCGCCGACAAGCTGCTTCCCGCGCACGATGAGGGTTCCGCTGGCAACGATTTGATTGGCCAGTTGTTCTAAAACTGTCGGGGGTGAGTTCCCCTCTTGAAACGAGACGCTTTCCAACATCGGACGTTGCGGCGCGATCGAGACGGAAGGCGGACGACGCAGGGGTAAACTTTTCTGACCCGCAAGATCTCCCTCAATGAGAACCGCCGTTCCTTGATACGCCAGGGACAGCGAATAAGGCGTTTGGAAAAAAACCGACCAAATGCGCGAGAGGTCTTCCGTGGTGATAAGACTGGGCATGAGTTTTACCCGTTGTACCTGTTCGGCGAGAGTCGATTCGGAGAGATAAGAATGGTTTGAGGGCGACGTGCGACTGCGGTTCGTGAAACGTTGCAGGGTTTCCAGGTCGAGAACGGGTCGATCGACTAAGGTACGAACGGCGCTACCGAGTAAGCGTTGGGGGATTAACTCCCGTTCGTCACCGTAGAACGTAAAGAGATATTGCAAGTCTAATCCCGCCTGTCGCTGTTTACCCAAATCCCCCTTCGGCCGTCGGGTGCGGAGATCGGCGTTTCGCCATGCGGGGTTTGGAGTGACTTGATAGAGATAGATGTTGATTCCAGGCTTATCGAGGTCGGGGCCTTGTTTTTTGTCAGGGCGCACGGTTGTCACTTGTGCGCCGGGAACGTCCGCTTCAACGCCTTCTTGGAGGAGTTGTTGTAAAACGGCGGTCACAGTGGCAATAGCGAGATAGTTACTCATGGCAAGTCGATCGAACAGCCGTGACGTTTTTTGCGAGGAAATGATACTGGTACTCTCCTCCGTTGTAGGTTATAGTCGGTCGTGAAATCAACAATCGATCGATACCCGGTTGATTGTTAAACTTTTCTCGAAAAGTAAAGTTTTGTTTTGATTTCGAGTTGTTTCCGTAAAATCTTAAGCCGCTTATCCGAATAACTCATAGAGCCTTTCCGGTCTTTTAAGGCGTGGGAATCGATCGAACCCATTATTCATGATGGGTAGATTTTTAGTAGCAAAAACCTAACCGAAAATACTGTTACTCAAACGGGAGACGAAAGTACTGTGGCTCGACTAGATTATTTCGCCCCTGGGGTTTACGTCGAAGAGGTCGATCGAGGGAGTCGTCCGATCGAGGGAATTAGCATGAGCGTCGCGGGCTTTGTTGGCTTCACGGAAGACGTGCGCGGTAAAGCCGAACTGTTTACCCCTCAACTGATTACGAGTTGGAGTCAATACCTCGACTATTTCGCCAAACCCGGTTCCGATGGCTTTACCGACTTCGATGCGTACCTTCCTTTTTCTGTCAAAGGTTGGTTCGACAACGGTGGCGGACGCTGTTGGGTGGTCAGTCTGGGAACGCAACTTCCCCGACGGCGCAACGATCCGCCTCCCAACACGGAAGAAACATCGTTGGCGGTGAAAACCGCCGGAAATCGTCCCAGCCTGAAATTCAAAATCAAGCCAGAAGAGCAAGAAAACGGCCGCATCGTCGTCGAAATCGCCCCCGACGAACCCCGTCCACCGGAAGACAGCACAGAAGAACCCTTTGACTCGGGAGAATATTTCAAAATCACCCTCAAACGCGGGGGCGAAGTTTTAAAACGTACGATCGAGGAAAACGGTCAGGCGCGACAAGTGAAAGCTGAATACCGTCACCTAACGATGAATCCGGAGATCGATTCGCGAGAAGGTACGTTCGTTGAAGCAGCGTTTCGGGATTCGCCGTACCTCGAAGTCAATCTGCTCGTCGAGCGCGGTTTACCTTTGGCCGTGCGTCCTGCTGACGGTCAGTATGAAGTCAGTCCGCCGCCAGTGGTGTACGAGGAGGCCCGACTTCACAATTACATTTACGGAATGCGGAAAAAACGCACCGGGTTGCAGGGACTGTTCGAGGTCGATGAAGTCGCCACGATCGCCTGTCCTGATTTGATGATGGCGTATCAAAAGGGATATCTCGATCGAGAGCAAATTCTCGGGTTAATGGAAGTGATGGTGACGGGATGCGAAAATTCTGCACCGAGTCCCCCCTATCGCATGGTGGTTCTCGACCCGCTTCCCGATTGTGAAACGCCTCAAGACATAGCAGATTGGTTAGACGATTGGGGTCGTCGATCGAAATTTGCCGCACTTTATTATCCCTGGCTGAAAGTTCCCAATCCCCGCAATAACGGCCGTCCAATTGCAGTTCCCCCCTGTGGTCACATGATGGGGGTTTGGTGTCAGACGGACGAAAGCCGTGGCGTTCACAAAGCCCCTGCGAACGTAACCCCTCGCGGTGTGGTCGGCTTGGCTTACGATGTCAACTTCCGCGAACAGGAATATCTCAATCCCAAGGGGATTAATTGCATTCGGAAATTCCCCAATCGCGGTATTAAAATTTGGGGTGCGCGAACGCTCGTCGAACTTGATGACGTGCAATGGCGTTATATCAGCGTTCGCCGTTTGATGAGTTATATCGAAAAGTCGATCGAAATGGGGACGCAGTGGGCGGTCTTCGAGCCGAACGACGAAGATTTATGGGCCCGCGTTACCCGAACCGTTCGTAATTTCCTCGAACGATTGTGGCGCAATGGTGCGTTATTTGGCAGCACCCCGGAAGAAGCGTTTTACGTCAAATGTGACGGTGAAATTAACACGACCGAAACGATGATGTTAGGTCGGTTGTATATCGACGTGGGTGTTGCTCCGGTACGTCCAGCAGAATTCGTCATTTTCCGTATCAGTCAGTGGGCCCCGAACCAGTAGATAGAGGCATTTTCCTGTGGTTTAATCGAGGTAAGGCGGTCGCTCGATCGAGCTTCCCCTTGGGGTACGTGTCCGGTTGCTTTTTGCAAGTTAATGTTGCAAGTTAATGTTGCAAGTTAATGTTGCAATTTCAGAAGGAGAAAAAGCTGTGGGCGAACTATTAACAAGTTGTCGGTTTTACGCGGGTATTGGATTCGCTGCCTTCACGAAGTCCAACAACCGGGATCTTATCCCTATATTCGATCGCCGAGAATTACGGGATTTTCTGTTCGATCGATCGGCGGAACAGTCACGGCGAGTCAGTGTGCTTGGATTCGCGAACCCGAACTGCTTGGAATTAGCGACGGGAAGCCCGGACAACAGTTTGCGTTGCAATACCGCCCAGTTCTACAGCGTAACGACGATGAATACATTTCCGTATGTCCCCCCGGAACGCTAACTTACAACCGAGCTGTTTTGGAAACCTACCGTTGGCAAGAGGTGAGCGACTTCGCCGAGTCTACCTCAGAGGATTTGCATTACTCGATCGACGATCGAACGGGTATCGTTCAGTTCGGCCCGATTATCCTCGAACCGGGGGAATTGCAACATCAAACGCGCGATCGAGCAATGTCTCAACCGCACGATGAATATGCCAACGGTAGAGTCCGCGATCTCGATCGATATTTTCTCGGAACGACTACCGAACGACTCGATCGATCGGGAGAACGTCAATACGGCAGCATTCCCCCCAAAGGCCATGAAATTTACATGGTTGGTTATCGTTGGGGCGGCGGCGAACAGGGGAACGTGAAAGTGGGAACCCTGACGAAGTTGATGGTGGCGCATCCCTATGTGAAAAGCGTCGTCAACATGACACCCGCCTTGGGAGGCGCGCAGGCGGAATCCCTCGAAAGTGCGGTGATGCGCGTTCCAGCGTGGTTGCGAAGCCGCGAACGGGCCGTCACGCGCGACGATTTTGAATACATTGTCGGTCAGTCGCAGGATATCGCACGAGTTCGCTGTCTCGACGCGGAAGAGTTGGGGATTGCAGGGCGCGTGGAGTTACTCGTCATCCCCAAAGCCGCGCCGCCTGACGATTGGCTGCGAGGACTGTCTCCCGATTGCTTCGTTTTGAACAAACAAGTTGGCGATCGACTGCAAGCCGAACTCGACGAACGCAAACTTCTTGGGGTGAACGTGCAGGTGAGCGTACCGGAATACGTGGGGGTCAAAGTTCGGGTAGAAATCGTGCTGACACCCGCCTATGCGACGAGTCGGGAATTGCAAGAACGCACTCAACAGGACTTACAGCGCGTGCTTTACACTTTTTTAAATCCGCTGACAGGGGGGCTTGACGGCGGAGGGTGGGGATTTGGCACGCCCGTACAGCGTTTTGAGATTGCCGATCGATGCTTAAAAGTGCCGGGAGTTAGTTCTGCGGTTGCAATTCAATTGTTGCGCTTCCGATTTGTCCCCATTTCAGACACTCAGGGAGAATGGCATTTCGACGAGGTTGCGGAGGACGTTTTAAAACTCGATCGATATCAAATGGTCTGTTCTTGGGCCAACCGTCCGCCAACGGAACCGCGATCGCCTGGAGACGAAACTCGTTTTACAAATCACGAGGTTTATTTTCTCAACGGCTTCGAGCAGTACCAACCGCCTGACTTATGACGTTAGCGCAATCCAAACAACCCACCGTTTCGATTAAATTCTATCCCCAACAAATTCCCCGTCGTCAGTCCGATACGCCGTTGATGTCGCGGGACGATCGCGGATCGATCGAATCTTTGGCGCTGGTTCTGGAACCGGGCGAGTTTCGATCGTTGGAGGTGGAACTCAAACACAACTGGCGATCGCCGCTCGATGTGGAGTTAGAGTTGGATGACCCGACGAATTTGCCCTCGGGTTGTTTTCGCGGTTGGCACGAGTCGGATAATCCCTATCAACTAGGACTCGATCGAGAAACATCTTCAGCGTTACCGTCTCGTCTTCGGATTGCCCAGTTCCCCGCCGAACGAGTCCAACGTCGGGTTTTATTTTTCTACCTTCCCGCTGACTTTTTCGAGTCGGATCGGGTTTTGACGCAATCTCAACCGCGATTGAATTTAGAGTATTCTCTCGAGTTAAAGGTTTACGTTTCTTCGAGAGATTTCGAGCGGCAACTGGTCAATTTACAAACGATTGGATTGCAAATTCGATCGAGTAGTTTGTACCTGAATTTACTGCCTCGAATTTACCACGCTAACGACTTTCTCGAACGTTTTATCAAAATTTTAGAAGAGGCGTTCGATCCGACGGTACGAACCAGCGGTATGATGTGGGCATATCTCGATCCCCGCATCGCACCGAAGTCCCTGTTACCGTTTTTGGCGCATTGGGTCGGTTCGACGATCGATCCGCGACTGTCTGAGTTGCAAAATCGCTATTTAATTTACCACGCCGTTAATTTATATCGCTGGCACGGGACGAAGGCGGGATTACGGCTATATCTACATCTTTATACTCGGCTGCCGTTGGACGATCGACATATTGACATTCAAGAAGTGTTCGATCGAGGGTTGCGTTTGGGAAATACCAGCTTGGGCGTCGATTCAACGCTCGGATCGGGACGCGCTTACCACTTTACAGTGGTGTTGCGACCGATGGAAGACATAGATATTGACGAACCGTTAGTTCGAGAGATTATCGAGCAATATAAACCGGCGTTTTGTACTTATGATTTGCGGATCGATCGATCGTAAACGGGCAACCTGGAAACTATAGCAATCGAGAATAATGATTTTTAACCCTTGGCATTCTGACACCTCCTAATTCGCTTGCGGAGGAACCTCTAACGGAGCGAGGGAACCCGGTTGAGCGTGCGGATCGATCGGCTGTGAATCCCGCTCTTCTGGGGAGTCAGAGAGTGTTTCCGATTCATCTTCCGTTCCCATCAAACCGTTCGATCGATACGCTTGAATAATCGCCACGCGCTGAGCTTGTTCTCCGAGTTCGTTCGTGACTTGAAGTGTCACAGTTATTTCAAACGGTGCTTCCCGCAGCGTGTAGGAAAACGAACCACTCGGATTCACTTCACCGACGATCGGCAACAACTCCACCGTCGCATTTCTCCCCTCTGCCTTGACGTTCCAGGCAATTTCAACCACCTTGGGCGCACCGCTTTCACCAATGGCAAATACAAATGGTACGGGATCGTCTCCAACTGGCTTACCGTCGATACTCAACTCGAAATTCTCCTCAGCAAACATGACATCCTCCCCAGCGGCTCCACCCTGTCCCGCTATACCGCCTGCACCACCAGCACCATCGGCGCGACGAGTACCGCCTGCGCCACCGGCTCGAAGGGGTTCGATCGTCACCATCCGCGACTGTTCTGTTAATCGCGTTCCTCCCGCATGGCGAGGAACCACTGTTAACTCAAACACGTATTCCCCAATCGGAAATGCGCCCACATTCAACGCCTCGCAAACCAGTTGTAACGTGTTGGAGTTTGTCTCCCCCCGACAAGCGTTTGGCGGATTATCGAACAGATATTCAGGTGTTTCTGGCAGTTGAATGGGTGGAAAATCTTCAATATCCGAGCCATCGGCGGCCTTGCGCGTCATCAGAATCGTTTGCACGCGATGGGGATTGTCGATCGTCCAGTTCACCCGAACTTCCTCTCCAGCCACGTATTGTTTGCTCGTTGCGGTAAAGCTTTGAATGTTCGGTTCGTTCAGCGTTACGGTCTCTTGAGTTTCCTGTCGATCGATCGCTTCACGAGGGTTCTCGTTTGAGAAAACGGCAACTTCAAAACGATAAATTCCGGGTTCGACAAAAGCATAAGTTTGCCAGGTACAACTTGCAGGAGTTTCAGGAGAAGACTTTTCAGGTGTTTCTCGAGACTCCAATTCCTCTGTTTTTGTGAACGATCGACCCAATTCACTGAGTTCTGTTCCATCGGTTTTTTCTAAATTGCAATACAATCCAAAGGGATGACTTTCCTCCGTCACATCTCTATTGTCCGATCTACTATCTTGGGGTTGAGGTGCGTCACTTTCGGGTTCAAAGTTACCATTTTTTAAGTGAGTATATCGATAAACTTTCGTCTTGCCTTGCTGGTCGCGAATAGTGATTTCAGCTTTCGTGACTTCGCTTAAATGAAAGAGTTGCCAATTTAAGTGGACGATCTCAGCTTGTAAATTTTCGTCGATCGAATCTTCTTCGATTTTTAGATCTTCAATTCGAGGCGCGTCAAAAGAAATCGTTTGAGTTGTTTCTACATCTGTTGCGATTGTGGACTCTCTTTTTCTGACTCCAAATAGTGTTCGAGCTTCTCTGGAGAAAACTTGAAGCTCGAACGTATATCCTTGCGTGGGATCGAGTTCGGAAATTGTTAAATTACAGTCGACCTGATTTTTGATATTCTCGGGAATCTGACAGATGTCTGGAAGTATCAATCTCGAACTTCTTTTGCGATTCCAGAATTGCCAAAACTGCCCAGAAAAAAGGTTTGCTTTTTGGGATTCAGAATCGTCTGTATTAAAGGCAAATCGTTGCTCTTGTTCTTGTCCGCTCGTGTCTTTATAAGTCAATAAAATACTATCAATCCGATCGACTTTGTCAATTTCCCAGGCGAGAGAAACACCACCTTCAGGAGTCTCTTCCGATTGGCTAGACTCAGCATTTCGCTTAACCTGAAACACTTGAATTTCGGGAACAGCGGGAAGTCTAAAAAGTGCGAGAACGACCCAAGCTGCAACGCCAAGCAGTGAAGTAATTAAGAAAAACCAAACCCACCAAGGACTTGGTTTCCAAGTTACGGTTCCTGAATATTGTCGATCGGACAGCGGATAGTCCCGATCTTCCTGAACGTTAACGAGTTGTAAGAAAAACTTAAACTCCTTTTCCCGGCGGCGAAAAGGTGCTTTCCAAACTTTAGGTTTTACCCAAGGCTGAAACCGCTTCGACTTCCCCGGTAACAGTTCGAGGGGAAAAGGATATTCAATGACTCGATCGAACTCGGGATCGAAAAAAATTTGTTCGCAGTTTTTAGTTTTCTCGAACTCAGTTTTAACAAATACTGTTCGCTTCGTATTGCTACAGTTTATCGTATCGACTTCAAACTTTCCCCAATGCTTACTACTTTGTAAGGTTTGGGGTTGACTGCTAGAGTCGTTTACTGGCATCAACTCGTCTTCCAATCTCGCTTCAACGCGAGGAAGGCGAACTTTAGATGGATTCATTTCGAGTCGAACACCTTCATTTTCTCTGCCATAAAATCGAGCAACTTTAAAATAAATAATATCTGTTAAAATCTCACCTTCAACTCGTGAAGACAACCGTAAAGTAGGACTATAAACTAAATCAGAGGTGATGTCTTCCGGGGGATGTAAAACTAAGTTAATTTCTCCACTTCGATTGGGATTGAGTAGTAAGCCGTTGCTATGATTCGTATATACAACGTGATACCAATCTTCGGGAAGGTCGCACGCTAAAAAATATCGATCGACCCGTTTAGAAACGTTCTCAACCCGAACCGTTATGGTTGTCGGTTGGCTAACAGGCAACTCTAGGGGCCTATCCCGAGGCATAGGTGGGACGACCGTTAACCCCGGAACGAGATCGTCTCCAGAGGCTAAAACACGTAGTTGTTGGTGTAAGACGAGAGGCTGTTGGCGTTTGTACGTGGGTGAATACACAAAAATATCGTAATAATAAATCTCCGCAAAAGCATGAGTTGGAATTTGAAATTCAAAATAAAATTCATGACTTTTTTGCGGTGCAATCTGAATCGATTTCAAAGTTAAATCGATATCGCTCCAGGCTTCGAGCAAGGCTTCTGAATCGGCATCGTTTGCTCGAGGAGATAGCCAAACATCAACTTGAGCTTTTTCGTAGCCGCGATTGGCCACTTTGACCCCTAAATTAAAATCCTGCCCTCGTTGTTTTTCTTCAATCGGATTGACGGTAGCAACAATGGGGCTATTTACAGTTTGCATCAGAAGCAATCCTATGACGATAGAGCTTAATTCTGCCGCGATCGACATCCGCGACAACGCGGATTAACCGACGATCTCGATCGACGACAATATCGACACTGTTCAGTGCGGTGTCTGGAATTCGATCGAGTTCTCGAACGGTTGGCTTTCTCGCGTTTCCAGGCTGTAGTAAAGCCTCGTTAAACGACCACAATATGACTCGTCCGTCATCGCCCGTACTGGCCAGATAGTAACATTGCTTGTAACGTGCTAAAGCCACCGATCGCACCGGACGACCGAGGTGTTCTTCCCGACTTTCCCAGCGAATTAAGGGGGATTGACACGACCAAGTTCGGTAAAAATAATTGAAATCCGATACGTACTCCCACGGGTTTTCTTTGCGAATACTTTTCGATCGATCGGCATCTCGCAAACATTCACGCATGGCTGTTAAATCCCAAATTCGGACAAATCCTTGTGTATCGGTTGTCACGAGTGCTCGATCGTCTGCGGCTAAGCTGGCGATGTAATCTGTTTTACCATAAATTGGCGTGAAATCTAGTTCTTTTCCAGGTTCGGATGTCTTGAAAATTGAAGAGAGATCGAAAACACGATGTCGTTCTTCGGCCCAACTCCAAACCCAAAGTTTATTGAATTCACCGCCAACGATCAACCAACGTGTATCGGGCTTGTGTCCGTCAGTTTCGACGATCGAATAAGCGGGTTTCATTCCCATATAAATTTGACGTTTGGCTTGGAGTGTAGACGTTGTATCGTTGAGATACCCTAAATCCCACAACCGAACGAAGCCACTGCCATGAGAACTAAATAGATATCTTGCATCGCTACTAAAACGTAAATCGAAAATGTTATCGAAGGCAGTGTTCGAGGTCGTTTGATTGAGAGGACGCATTGCCTCGTCTTCGTTGACTGCATCCCAAATGAGAATTTCGCCATTGGTCAATCCAGCAGCCACCAAGAGATCTTCCGAACTTCGGGCCGGTCGTTCGGGAACGACCGGCCCGAAGTTCGGAAGATCTCTTGTAAAGTAAACGCCGTTCCAGCCTCGATAAAGGTTTTCTAAGGGGCGATTGACTTCCCAGTTAAACAAATGTCGATCGCTCGAACCACTAACAACTCGTTGACCGCTATCGATAAAGTTCACTGTGTTAATGGTAGCGGCGTGACGTTTGGTAAAGAAGTAGCGACTTAAGGGAAGTGCGGCTAATGCAAGTAATATAAAGAATCCGACGGCCCACTTCAGCCAACCGATCGATCTCAATTTCAAATTGAGAACGTGAGTGTGACGCGGTGTGACGCGAACTTTAGGAAGTTTCGGCGGATCGACACTCACTTCAAAGGTTAGGGTTCGATCGAACCACTTCGGTTGGTGTAAGTTCGAGATCGTCGCCTTAACGGTTCGCTCTTCTCCCGGTGTTAGGGTTAAGCAGTCGGGTTCGACAGCAAATGCAATTTTTTCTCGATCTGACCCCATCGCGTTCGGGTCGAACGTTGGTGTAATCTCTAAGTTTAAAGTTTGGGGAATATTACTCGAGTTGGTGAGTTTTAAAGGATAGAAAATTGCATTTTCATTTTCAGTCTGAGGTCGATCGCGACTGAGGTGATTTTGTTTCGATCGATCGTCGGGAAAAACACTCGATCGACTCGGACAGTCAAATTCAACGATTCCCGCAGGGTTGACAATTAACGCGCCAGTTTCTCGTACCGTTTGCGTTAAGCTAGGTTTAACAATAACAATTTCAAACTCGTAACGGTGTTTGCCTTCGGTCTCAATAGCTTTCGGAACGATAATCGAAAAATCGACCGATTCAGTACTATCTGCACCGACATTTAACTGGACTTCGCCAACTTCCAGCCACGCTTCTGGTAGTGTAATAGGAATTAATTTCAAACTGACTTCAGTTGTTTTTTTGCGAGTATTGCGAACCCAGACGGGGAGGCGAACCGGTTGTTCGGGATCGACAAATAACTGGCTGTCGGGTGCAAAAAGATGGAGGGTTAGATATTTACCAGCTAGAACCTCTAACTTGTAGCCCGGTAAAACGACGCGACAGGTTTTATCTTCTAGCGCACACACTTCAAAAACCAGTGGAATTTCTCCTTCGGCACCGGGAATCGGACTTTCAACGATTTCAACGTCGAACTTTGCCGCCGTCCCGGGTGGTTTTTTCGCACAAATTCGCGGTTTTAGGCTATACCAATGATGGAATTCCGACCCGGATGCACCTTGAGGGTACACGCGAACTTGAAAACTCAAAAAGCGGTCAGAGGTATTGGTAACTGAAACGGAAAAGAAACGACGGCTATCTCGTTCTGGATCGAACTTAACGGGTTCGTTTTTGGGTTCGATCTCGACAATGGGAACTCGGTACATTATTCGCATTAGATAGGCTCGACAAAATCTGAATCGCTGACAAGACGAGTCTCGAGATAATACTGAGGGTAATGTGTTATCGTACCCTTCGATCGAAACGGTATGTTGTTCGTGTCGAACTCGTCATCGAGTGTCCACTGACTTCGATCGTTGCGATATTAAGATCGTTTCCCCCAATCTAAAAGCCTTCTCGAAGATCGATAATACCAAGCAAAATTCAAGAGATTGATGCCTAATTCTTGGGCAGTACGAATTTCTGCTCGATCGAGTTCTAAAGAAAACGAAGCTCCCCAACACAGTGAAAGCTGTCCTTGGCACAGGATAATATTACCGAGCTTTTTCAGTTGAATGGGTTCTAACGCTTCACCGATCGGCAATCTTTGAAACGCAAACGGTTCAGTTCGGATGGGGTGTCGTCGATCGAGGTCTTCCCAACGGTCTTCACTTCGTTGAATTTGTTCTAAACTCGACAAAATGGGAAGTTGTGAAACACCTTGGGGAACTTCGACCCATAAAAGACCTCCGAATTCGATATATTGTCGTAGTAAGTTAAGGGTTAGCGTATTGAGAGAACGGTGTTGCCAAGCTGCCCCAAGATAGAGAATGTCGTAGTCTCGCGCGAGATCGCTCACCGAACGAGATAAGGAAAGAACCTGTGCGTTTTGAAACGTCGTTTTCCGGACTTCAACATCCAGGGTAGAACTGGCTGAGAATAAAATTCGATCGATCTCGCGGATGCCGTAAAGTTGTGGGTAAAGCGCTTCTAACGCGATCGTCAAATCTTGGAAACTCTCGATCGCATGCTCGATGTCTTCATCAGTTTCATCTAAGTCTTCATTCTCGAGAACTCCTACTCTCACAGTCTTTTGAGGGCGCACTCGAGCGGATCGGCGATAGCGAAAATCGAGTTCGTTTGTCTCGGGATGTAGAAAATCACGAGGGGGGTAAAGTTGGTTTTGTTGAGCCTTCAGTTGTAATCGACAAAGTTCGACTTCTTTTCCCGTTAACGCTTCGGTTTGTTGGTCGATTTCAAACCACTCTTGTAAAGCATCCTGTGAGGTGGAAAAAGCGTCTTCTCCAGGAGGAACGGGTTCGTGGTAGCACACGTAAAGATACACCATGACTTCTCGATCGAGTTCGTCAATGGGATCGCGAATGTAAAAACAGCGAGCATCGCGCGGTTGGGGTGGAATGATAATGGGATTTCCTTCGACATCGATCGCCACACCTGGCTCGACTTCAACCCATCGTCCGTATCCTTGCAGTTGATTGGGTAAAATTTCTTGAATCTCGCGCTCTTCTAAAATTCGCACCCCCAAGCCACACACGATACCCGGCTCGTGCAGTGATTGATAGTGGAGGCTTTGACGGTGTCGGTGGTATTCTCGCTCGCGACACCAACTCGCCGCGTTAATCGTTAACCCATCGTAGACGTGAAGTCGTTTCAGGGGATTGGGTTTGGGAAACGGAAAAGCAGGCAATGTCATGACAACTACGCGATCGACAAGGTTTGAGAGGATAGCCTGCACTCGTTGTTTGTCGTGTTTTTACGGAGATCTGTTCGATCGATATCTGTTTTGACAGTATATCCTCCCTCCTCTATTCGGCAAAATTTCCCGTGATTTTACGGAAACCTCAAGAAATTGTCATAAAACTTTACCAGTTTTCCCCACGACTCCGAATGTCACAGGGTAGTGCGAGTCCACCGTTCGGGAGAATTGCACCACAAAACCGCGTTTCTTCGATCTCGTCTAAATCGAGAATCGCGCCTTCTAAATTTGCCTCGGCTAGATCGATGCCCTCTAAGTTCGCATCGCTTAAGTCTGCATTCACCAGAACGGCTTGACGCAAATCGGCTCCTTTCAAGTTTGCGCCGGTGAGGATTCCACCGCTCAAATCGGCTTCTCGTAAGTTGGCGTTCCTTAAATTTGCCTCGCGGAGATTCGCTTGTAGGAGTTGCGCGCCTCGCAAATTCGCCGAGCGTAAATCTGCTGCTTCGAGATTCGTTCCCTCAAACCGAACTCGTTGTAACTGACTCCCGCGCAAATGACTGCCTCGCAGATCGACCCCCGATAAGTTGGCTCCGAGCAGGTTGACACCGGACAAATTCGCGTCGCGTAACGTTAAGCTTGAATCCGACCAATTCACGCCTACCAGATTGGCATTTCGGAGATCGGCTCGCGTCAAATCGGCGTTCCGTAAATCAGACAGGCTGAGATCGGCATCGGTGAGATCGGCACCCCTGAGATTGACACCCCGTAAATCCAAATTGCTGAGATCGGCCTCGCGCAAGGTTGCCGATGCCAACATCGCTTGTCTTAAATCCGCATTTCGCAAGTCTGCGCCTTGTAAATCAGCCGATCGAAGATCGGCAGCAAACAAATTCGCGCCGCGTAAATCGGTACATTGGGGGCTTTCGTCTTCGGCTTCCCAGCAGTTCAACACAGCCCCGCGTAAATCGGCTCGGTGAAGATCGGCATCTCGCAAGTCGCCGCCACTGAGAACGGCATCGATCGTATTCGACCAACTCAGGTTGGCATCTCGCAAATCCGCACCCACTAGGTTGGCTTCGCTCAGATAACTCATCGATAAGTTGGCATCTCGCAAGTCCACTTCGCTTAATTGTGCTTCCCGCAACCGAATGTTACGAAGGTTCGATCGACGTAAATTGGCCTCAGTTAAATCGGCTCCATCCAGGATCGATCGCTCTAAATGTGCATCCGAGAGATCGAACCCGGACAAATCTCGTGCGACTTGAGGATCGTTCACAATGTCCCAAACGGTTTGCCATTTGGGGGGAAGTCGTTCTCGATCGACCAATGTTCCTTGTAGGTTGCTGAGTCGTAAGTCGGCATTCCGTAAATCTGCACCTCTTAAGTCAGTTCTACGGAGATCGGCGTTTCTAAGGTTCGCGCGATTGAGATTTGAACCTCGGAAATCAGCATCTCGTAGATCGCTCCCTCTAAAGTTCGATTGTCGTAATTCTGAATCTCGAAAATAGCCGTCTCGCAAATCCGTATCTCGGATGCTACAGCGATTGCAGTCTCTTTCTTCGAGCAGTCTTTCGAGTCTGTTGGCACGAGCAGGACGTGCGATTAATATTCCAGATATTACCAAAGGTAGGAAAATAAAACGAGCATTCATCGTCGTTAAAAGTTAGATATGAAGCTTATATTTGTAGCTCGATCGTACCGTTTAACGGTTAATTTAAACGAGAGAATTTAATGCAATTTATACTCAAAAAAGGTATTCAAAAATACTAACGAGCGAATGACTTGCAACCTTCAATAACTATTTATCGACCATATCGTAGTATATTTTCTACTCAGTCACGATCTTAGTCTTTCTTTTTCTCGATGGTGAAGTCGCATTATGTAAATTTATGTTGCGATCTGCGAAAAAATACTTAAGTGTAGACTGAGAAGTAAGTAGGACGATCGAAACATTGTGAAGCATTGTCTCGATCGCCCCGACACCTAAATCTCGTGTCAATTCAGTTTGTCGCTCGTTCGTTCCGATGTCATGACACCATTATTTCGGTGGTTCAGTGCGATCGCCATTGCTGTCTTCGGGTTGACCTTGACGGCCGTTCCCTTGGCGGCACAGGATCGCCGCGTAGATGACTTTGAAATTGAAGATTACGACTACTGGGCCGATCTCTGTGACGAACTCGAACGAGCTGAGAAATATTCAGAAGCGTTAGATGCCTGCGAAACGGCGATCGAAATACGACCGGGACGCAAGCGGCGCACCATTCTGGTTTGGGTGAGTCGCGGCAACGCACTGCGCTATTTAGGCAATCACGAGGAAGCTCTGGCATCGTACAACCACGTTCTCGAGATCGATCCCGACTATTCCCTCGTGTGGATGTACCAATGTGAGGTTCTGTTGGGCATGGAGCGACAAGAACTCGCGTTGGCGGCTTGCGAGCGGGCCCTCGAAGCGGATGGGAACTGGGGCGATCGATCTCCCGCCCAAGCCTGGCGCGTCCGAGCTGTGGTTTTTCGAGATCGCGCCCGTCGCATTGCCCGCGAAACTCGAGATTTACGAGATCGACTGTTGGTTTCCGTCGCGGGAAGAGAGCGCCCAGATTCTAGCAGTCCGATTTACGATGCAGCGATCGATGACACGAACGCGATCCTGTGGGATCTCGAGGAAGCCAGCGTGTCCTACGAACGATCGCTGACGCTCGAACCGAGTTACGCCCTCGCCTGGGCGCAACACTGCGAGGTTCTTACAGAAATTGGGAAATTTCAGCAGTTCAAGGGCATTCTGGCCGACAATCCCCCCGATCCGATTCTGTTCGATCGATTGTATGAAGACGCGCTGGCCAGTTGTGACGTGGCGATCGAGATCGATCGAAACTGGGGCGATTTCAATCTCGCTCTAGCTTGGTCGCATCGAGCCAAAGTATTAGAAGCCTGGGCGACACGACAGCAGACATTTCAAAACACCGCTCGCTATTTAGAAGCTGCGGTCAATTCATACGAACGCGCCCTAGCGATCGATGCGGAAATGCCTGAAGCTTGGGTCGCTCAGGGCATTCTTTTACAAACTCTCGATCGTCCCGAAAAAGCATTAACCTCCTACGAACAATCTCTCGCACGGGCCCCCGAAGCCTCTCGGACTTTGGTCTATCGCTGCGAGGTATTGAACCGGTTGGGAAACTACGAAACGGCTCTGGAATCCTGCGATCGGGCCTTAAACGGAGACCTCGATTGGGAAATCGAAAATGTCGCCCAGGCTTGGAACCAACGGAGTGCTGCTTTAATCGGATTGGGAGACTACGAAGCCGCTCTCGAGTCCGCAGAACGATCGATCGCGTTGTACGACTACCCTCTTTCAACGCGGGTTTACGTTCCACCGAAAGACGATCCGTCGATGAATGCGGAGGTGGACTTTCCAACCCTTGACCCTCAGTTTATCGATCCGCCATCCGATCCACTCGATCGATGCGGGAATCAGGATCTGATTCTTTCTGCTGTCGTTCAGCAAGACTTCAATCGCAACCTCGATCGATATCGCCGCGCTCTGAACAATAAAGCCGTTAGCTTGTGGCATTTAGGACGTTACCGAGATGCCCGACTTTTCGCTCAACTTGCACTCAGTCCTGAGAGTGTCAGATTGGTGGAGATAACGTTAGAAAATAAAAATATCGATCGAATTGCGTGTAATTATTCACAAGCCTGGTTTAATTACGGTCGTATTTTAAGTGAAACTGGACGTCTTGACGAGTCTTTGCAAGCTTATCATTTAGCAAAATTAACGTACAGTTTTTATATCCCTTCTGAAGCATTGACGGCAACAGACTTATCCGCTCGAGAAAGTATTGTCACGAATTGTAATTTCTCAACAGATAGCGCGATAACTCAGAATTCAACACAAACCCGTCACCGAAGAGCCTGTGCGAATATCCTTCTCAATCAAAGTGCAACTCGTTTACGTGATGGCTGCTCGATATCTGGAAGTGGGTGTTTTGATGTTGTAGAAAACCTTCGAGAAGCGGCACGCCTCAATCCAGAATCGTTTGAGATCTGGTACAACTACGGTTTGGCATTAATGGCAACCCAAAGCCACGAAAATGCTTTAAGTGCTTTCGATCGAGCCGAGCAGCACATACCCAAAAATGACGAAGCCGCCAACGACTTTATTATCAGCGGACGCGCTCGAACGTTTTATGAATGGGCAAGATTTGTTGTAGAAACGCCCGATCGATCTCCCGCAAAAATCACCCAAGCACTCGCCCTCGTCGAACAAGCACTAGCATTACGACCTCAATATTCCGAAGCTCGGCGATTGCGCGATAGTCTTTTACGAGATCTTGCAAATCTCTCCGATTCCTCCGATCGAGTCAATCCCCCATTAAAGCATCTTATCAGTCTGGAAAATCATGGCAAAACAACATTTTAGAAAAGAAATAAAAAAAGGCAGACAAGCATTTTACCAAGCCGCCATTCAAGCTCGGCAAGTTGGAAACTTTGTCAGTAATCCCATTGCATTTTCGTGGCGTGTCGTGCGTCAAGGATTTACAAATTGGTTAAACGCTCCCGAAGAAAAAGAAGATACTCGAAACGATGCAGCGATCTCAGAAATTACGGAAAGTTCGAGTGTTCGAGCAGACGGACAAACAACCGATTCGCCCCCCTCAGACGCGACGCTGACGACCAGTACTCGCCAGTATGCTATGACAACCTACAATTTGTCTGAAGGCACGGACAAATACATTTATGGTGGTTATGGTAACGTCATCGGAAACGAGCGTTTTCGTTATCCTGTTTTAATTGAAAAAGTTCGCCGCGATCGATACGAGCATCCCGATCGTGTCTTTTCCACATTCAGCGCATCAAATGCTGTCCAAGAAAGTGAATACCAAACTGCTCTGAAGTTTCGGATTCTTTTGCCGAAGTGTTTTATCCAAAGTCATGAAGACCGACAATATGTTTATGTCATTTACAGCCTTCAAGAAACTTGTATTAATACCCAGAAACTCGTTACACTATCTCAAATTGATGGCTCGTTTAACCCAATCGAAGTGGATGGCTTCCTGAAAGATATTTGGCAAAGTCTTGAATATTTACACAATCATCTGCGATATCGTGAAGAGCTTCATATCGCTCACGGTAATATTTCACTAGACACCCTTTTAATGTCTGAAGATAAAAAAATTTATATTTGGCGCTTGGGATTGTGGGAAAAAAGGTTCACTTCATCTTATACAGATCGCCGAGACAAAAATAAAATATCTATTGAAAAAAACAAAAAAATATTGATCGAGTCCAACCCAAAAGAACAAGACATCAAAGCGGTGGGTCTCGCGATCGATCGATTGGTTTCTGAGAAACTGTTGAGCCACTATGAAATGGATAATACAGTATTGCAAGACTATCTTAAAGAAGTCAAAAATGGCGTGTTTCGCACGGCAAGAGAAGCCAATAAAAGACTTCTCAACCTCAATATTGCTCGACATCAGTTTTGGGAAATCGAATCTCAGAAGAACAGAGACGCCGATAAGCTCGATCGATCTAAAATTAATCAAAATTCAAATGCGAGATCCAAACCCAAAAAAGAATCGACGTTTTGGTGGTTGTTGATATTTTTCTTATCTGGTGTCTTGGGAATTATTTGGACGAGAAGAATGACGCCAGCTTATCCTGGTCTGTTTAAAGAACCGCCACAGCATAACTTCAGCCAAAATTGCTTTGAAAATCTCGATCGAGATAACGAGTATTATTGTCAAATGAAACAGGTGTGGTCTGACCGAGATAAAACCTCGAGTTTTACTCAAATCTCTAATATGGGTTATACAGGGGTGTGGAATCACATTGTTCGAGCAACCGCTTTCAAGTCAGAAATCAAACAACGAGCCGAGTTGAATCGTTCTCGCGTTCTAGGTTGGAAACCCATTTCATTTGATCCCCTTGCCGAAACCCTCGATCGATTGCCAGTCATGACTTACGATTCCGACCAAATCAATTCACCCAGTACGATAGGAGAGAGAACCAACCATACTATTGCTTATGATGGCTTAGTGGTGTTTGCATCTCCAGATTTAGCGAAATCTTTAAACGGACAGATTTCCTTAGAAAACTTATATCAGCTTTATAGCGGTCAGATCGATCGATGGAACGAACTCGAGGGAGTCGAAGACAATTTTCGAGAGATCGCTTTATTTCGTCCTGAAAACCCAGAACTCGTCCAATTATTTCGAGACTTAGCATTTCAAGCGTTTTCTACCGATCGATCGATTGATTTTGCAAGCAATTTAGCCGTAACAGAACTGCCGATTCAAGATCAAATCAGTCGAGTCGCAAATTCGAGTAGCGGAGCGATCGGCTTTGCGCCGTTGAGTGCGATTTTCGGACAGTGTCGAGTCTATCCCCTCGCCATCATCGCGAACGGCGAAACCGTGCAACCTTTCGTCAACACCTACAATCAACCGATTTCTCTAGCAACCGAGCTGTGTGACGATAAAGGCGGCTACGGAGTTGACTTCGATCGATTAACATCTCAAAAATATCCGCTGGGATATCGGTTAGTTCTTTCCGAGTTAACAACTGAAGGGGAAACCAGCAAACCTGCGATTGTGGAGCTTCTGCGAACCGATGAAGGACAAAGCCTACTTCGATCGCTAGGATTAGTTCCATGCCGAACACCGAACAAAAACGAATGCGAACAGTCAGGAATCGAGTAAAGATCGGATAAACTAGGGACATCTCGATCTGAGTTTCCAGAGTTAGATTGTCCCGAGCGTGTTATTCCAAATATCAAAAATGTTCTTGACGAACATCCCAGAATATCGATGCATCTAAAACGATAGATCTGTTTCCATATATAACGTCTAACTCAATGTCTAACTCAAAATCAACCGAACGGCCAGAAGATCGCGAGATCGAGCAAATTCTCAAAGATCCAATTCTATTACGAAAACTAAGCGATCGCGTGTACGAGCTGTTCGTCGAAGACTTGCAAAATCAACGAGATCGCCAGCCAAACAACTGGAGCAAATAAAATGGTATCCAATAATAAAATTGCTCGAGCCAGTGAAATGTCCCGAACTTCTAATGCGGCTGAAGATCGACTCGGCGAACACGCATTAAACTACGTTCTTGCTAATCGATTTTATGTCGAAATCAATGGCAGTATCACAGCCTGCTTTACAGAATGTTCGGGTTTAGGTGTAGAAATTGCGGTCGAACCCCATGCTGAAGGAGGACTGAACAACCAACAGCGCCTTTTAATCGGTTCGGCTAAATTTGAGAACGTGACTTTAAAAAGAGGCGTTACCAACGATTTAATGTTTTGGAGCTGGATTGAAAAAACACTGAAACAAAATAGTCCCGAGCGCCGTAACGTTAACATTCTCATTTTTAACCAAGCAGGAGAAACCATGCAAACCTGGAAATTACTAGCAGCATTTCCAGTAAAGTGGAGCGCTCCAGCACTTCAAGCAGATGCAAACGAAGTCGCTGTGGAAGAATTATCTTTAGCCTATGAAGGATTGGAGATTTCAAAAGGATCTCAAGGCCGGGGAGCGCAAACGCTCAAGCAGCGAGACGAGAGAGGATATTTTACCTAATCCTTCAGATTCTAAATACCATTCGTACTGGGTTGACGATCGATGCTCCATTTTAAGCCTTTAGGACAGCAGACGACATTAGGCTTAACCTCTTTATTAGGGGATCGATTTCCCCTGGGACAATGGCATCCCTTGGGATCGGAGTTACAGACTGCATTGGGACAGTGGCATCCCTTAGGATCGCAATTTCAAAATACATCGATCGAAGCGTTCGACTCCACTTTATCTCAATCTTGGCACGATCGTGAATTCGTTCAAAGCGAGAGTCCAGAAGTGAGGGGAACCTCCCGCCAGTACTCTCGAGTTTCCTCTCCTAAAACCTCTCTTGAACTCGATGTCCTTCCGTTAGAAAAAATTTCCTCGATCGAACCGTTACAGTCTATTCGATCGATCGTCAGTCCATCGGTTCGAGAAACCGTCAATTCCAAGATCCCATCGAGTTCAACGTCTTCATTGAGGATTCCCCAGCGTACCGCTGCGCCATTACAATTTTTATCTCCAGAACGTGTTTCTGCGCGAGAGCAAGATGTCGAACCGCGCAGTCTGCAACGCTTTGAACCTCAAGATAGAGAATCGATCGATCCAAACTTATCTTTTTCCGAGCTTCAGTCAAAGATTCAACTCAAACATTCACCTGGAGATACATCCAAACCCCAAAATACGGAAACGACGACTCCTTCGATTCAAGAGCGAGCAACAATTCTAGATTCTGAGGCTGATGTCTCTGAATCTTTAGATCGATCGAGTTCTCTAAGATCCTCAGAAATCTCCGAACGAGTTTTACCACTTCAAACTCAGCTAGAATCGGAAGATATCACGACAATTCCTCCAGAAACTGGAGAGAAAGAAGACGAACCTTCACCCATTCAAAAACAGATTCAAAGACAGTCTGAGTTTCTCGATCGAGATCTCGATCGAACGGATTCTGAATCTTCATCAATTTTGGAATCTCCGTCTCCTGAAAACTCAGATATTGAGACGATCTCAACGGAGATCGCTGAAGCTGTAGAACCCGACGAGACTGCTCTTTCTATTCAACCACAACCGAGTATTCCGCCGTCTGAATCGAATTTTTCAGATCGCTCGATTTCTCCCACACCTCCCGAACGTCCCGAACTGACGATATCTCCTCAAGAACAGCTAGAATCGGAAGATATTACGACGATTCCTCCAGAAACTGGAGAGAAACAAACCGAACCTTCACCAACTCAAAAACAGATTCAAAGACAGCCTGAATTACCGATACGGGATCTCGAACGAGTGGAATCAAGATCTCCAGGCGTTCCCTCACCTCCGACTCCTAGAAATTTAGAGACTGAGCCTTCAATTTCTCCAACCCTCGATCGAAAAGATCGAGATATCCAAGCCTCACCTGAGTTGAAACCAGGAATACCACAACCATCAGCAGACACAATTGAGACGCAGCAAGATGCTGAGGCTCGAGTGACCGAGAACGAGTCTTTCTTCCATTCTACCTCGATCGAAGTTCGTACAGCTTCAAGAAGACGCTGGGGAAGTTTCCGCCTCGGACACTTCAAGAACACCAACCGAACCCGATCGAGAATTGAGACTCGATCGAATTGAAGGAGGTGAGAGAAGTTCCGAACCGAAAATCGATTTAATGCGTTCTCCTCAAGCTCCCAATGGAGAAGATCCTCAAAATGATCTTTTAGCGTCAACTCAGCTCGATCGAGAATCGTTGAATTCTCAACTGAAGCCTTCATCAGATCGCAGAACCTTCAAGTTTACTGAAGTAGAAACAAATCTTGAAAGCTCGAAATTACCGAGCATTCAAAGAAAAAAAGACAATGAATTATTAGATACAGGTGAGGATAAAAAATCAAGTTTCCAAATATCACCGTCGATAGAATACGATTTCGATCGAACTCCTGAATCTAAATCGGATGATACGCCTACTGAAGTCAGAGAGCAAATCCCACAATCCGAAATCGATAACGTTATCGATTCACAAATAATACCCAAAACAAACTCTCCGTCCATTCAGCCTCAAATTATTTCTAAAAAATCTGAGACGTCCTCTCCTAGAATCCAGCCTCGATCGAAACCCCAAAACTTAGTTTCTCAAAAACGACAATCGCTCGAAGGCGATTCAGTTCCCAAACTTTCCCAACAAGAGCCATCGCCAACACCGATCGATCGAGAACAATCGGAAACTAGCGATCCTTCAGTGTTAGAGTCACTTTCTTCAAGCAATTCTACACCGATTGACGAATTGAATATTGCTCCAGTTCAAAACATACAAAATTTAACATCTACCAACTCTCCTATCGGGTCAGCCAGCAGTTAATCTTTAATTCAGCTCAATCCGCTCTCACCATACCTCGATCGATACCTCAAGGACGAACACTTGAATCGATTAGAATCTACTCGATCTCGAGTCAGTAACGGGTTGAATCTCGAAGATTCAGAGGTTTCTCAGGTAATGGCTGAAATTCCTTCAGGATGGAATACGATTTCAGACTTAATTGAAGAGCGAAGTTCCAAGATAACAAATCTCGGTCGAGATTTAGGAAGTACTGTTTCAGATTTAATTGACAATCGAAATCCAAATATTGCCAATATCGCTGAAAATTTAGCGAATCCGATCGATTGGGATGAAACTCATCGCTCGTTCTCTAACGTAGGCGATCGGCTCGTTTCAAACACAATTTTACATGATGATGTTATGACATCACTCTTTCAAGACAAAATTGAAATCGACGACGCTCGACTCAGTATTATTGCTCGACAGGTTTATTTGTTAATTCGACAACACGCTTTGGAGGGACGCGAATACTGCAATCGAATTCCCGATCGCACTCATCCCTGGAGCGACACGATTTCTCAAGCAGTCAAAGGAAAATCTAAAATGCAAGCATCACAAAATCGCCAATCTGGATTGGAACCATCAATTTCGATCGATCGAGTGAGTAGAACCCTGTATTCTCTCGTTCGTGAAATTCACCATTTACTTTACACTCGCCTGGAAGTTTTACGAGAGCGAACCAGATTTTGACATTTTGCGAAAAAAATCCTCAAATAAGATTTTAAATTTTTGCCAAAACATCCAGAGGTTTACCCCCATGTCTCAACTCCAAAAAGCCAGACTCATCCCCTATGAAGTTGTTCCAACTATTCAATTCATGTTTAATCCAGCGGAATTAACATTTGACATGAATGTGGAAGTTGTGGATAACCCTGGAACGAGAAGTGAAAACACGGGAAAATCTAAAACTAGCTTCTCGAACATCAACCCCATTACGTTGACGATAAAAAACATTGTTTTTGACACTTATGAAAGTGGCGATAGTGTCGTATCTAAATATATCAATAATTTCAAAAGAGCTTTGGAGTTCGCTCCGATTACCAAGCGTCCACCCATTTATAGTTTTGTTTGGGGCGATCGCATTTACTTGCGCCGCTGTTTTATCGAAAAGTTTACCTATAATCTCACGATGTTTTTGCCGAATGGAACGCCGGTTCGAGCTAAAATCGATAGCTTAACTTTAAAAGAAGCTGATGAATTGTCACCGCAAACCCTCCAGCTCGTTCTCAAAAGTGTGTCGGGGACAGTTCCCAAGCAGCTGCGAACTTTAGACAGCTTACGCTCGCGGCTGATTCGCAATTTTCAGCAAGAAAGGGTCGAACAGATTCTCGAAGAACTTGAAGGTCAAGTCAACTCGATCGATCGACGACTCGATCGACAAGTTGACAAGCAACTCGATCGTGTCGATCGAATGCGGAAACAGCTCAAATCCTCCTCTTTGAATCCTCAAAATTGGTAGCGTTCTCCTCTGGAACTGCGGGGACTTTTAAAGTCTTGTAAGATCGATCGTTTAGTACAAAATTAACCTTTAAACAGTGGTATTGTAGCCGATCTAAGCTTCCAAAAATGTCAATCAGTTGAAGGATATGGTTCTCTTAAAATTGCGGTGTAATTGGGTTGCTTACAATACCAATATCGTTGGCGTAGGGGCGAACGGCCGTTCGCTCCTACGCCAAGGGTTTTGGAGTCTCATAAACTTTGCTTTTCATCCTAAGTCCAACAGACCCCAGGATATTTGATAATGTTTAACATCGGCACGTATCGTTCGCTCATCAAACTTCAAATTGATGGAACTCCAGCCTCCGATAGTTTGATAGAAGATATCGTTCAAGTCACAGTTGAAGAGAGTCTGCATATGCCAGCAATGTTCGTCCTGGTTATCCGAAACGATTACTTTCCAGGAGCGATCGGCGAACAAACCTGGAAGCACCAAGACATCATGGAAATTGGCAAGTCAGTTAAAATCGGATTTGTTTCGAGTACGACGGACTCCATTTCATTTAAAGATGAAAAAGAAGATTATATTTTTGATGGAGAAATTACCGCTATTGAAACGCATTTTACCGAGCAATCTCAGGCTCCAATTGTCATCCGAGGGTACGATATCTCTCATCGACTTTATCGCGGACGCTGGAATCGATCGTTTCAGAACATGACCGATAGTGATATTGTCAAAAAGTTGGCGGGAGAGTCGGGGATTCCCCTGGGAACGATCGATCGTAGCGGTATCGCTCATGAATATCTCTTTCAGCAAAATCAAACCAACATGGATTTTTTGCGCAGCCGAGCTGAAAGATTGGGATTTGAGCTTTTTGTGAGCGATGGAAAATTGAATTTCAGACAACCCAAAAAAGATCGGCAATTACAACTCGAGTGGCTCAAAGATATTCAGGGTTTTAAGGTACGCGTGACGAGTGCCGAACAAGTCAAAGAAGTTGAAGTCAGAGCTTGGGATTACAAGGCGAAAAAGCCGATCGTATCTAAGGCAACTCGCGAAGTCTTATTGACGGAAACCGGCCATGGAAAAGGGAGCGAACAGAGTACTTGGCTTAAAAGTAAACCAGCGAATCCAGCCATGAGAATCGTCGATCGTCCTGTTTCTTGTGCTAAGGAAGCAGATACCATGGCGCAAGCAGTCTTTAACGAACTGGGAGGACAGTTCGTTTATGCCGATGCTAAAGCTGAGGGAAATCCTGAAATTCGTCCCGGTCGAGTTGTCAAACTCGAGAATATGGGAAAATACGACGGTGAATATTATATTACTGAAACACGTCACACGTATTTCGAGCGCGTGTATCAAACTGAATTTAGCATTCGAGGTTTGAGAAATAGTACGTCGATCGATACTATTTCTCCACCTCGGCAATTACTCCCCAGTCAAACGTGTTTGGTGGGAATTGTAACGAACAATCAAGATCCTGAAGGATTATGTCGTGTAAAAGTCAAATTCCCGAGTTTGACAGAAGAACATGAAAGTCAGTGGGCTAGAGTGGTATCCGTTGGTGCTGGAAAAGATCGAGGTTTAGATTGGTTACCTGAAGTCGATGATGAAGTGTTTGTTGCCTTCGAGCATGGAAACATAAACCGTCCTTACGTGCTAGGGGGAATGTGGAACGGTCAAGACGCTTCACCGGAAACGGTCGAAGATACAGTAGTCGATGGTAAAGTCCGACTGCGAACCTTAAAAACAACTAGCGGCCATCAAATTCAGTTTGTTGAAGAAGACAAAAATGGTAGTAAAGCCGGCATCTATCTAACCACAACTGACGGACATCAAATTCTAATTAACGATAGTGAAAAGATTGTGGAAATCAAAACCAAGGACAATCAAATTATCAAATTAGATGACGATAAGCATGGTATTCATATTAGCGCTTTGGAGAACATAACAATCGAAGCGCCAAAGGGAATTATAATTAAAACATCAAGTGGTAGAATTGAGTTAAACGGTCAAGGTATTGCAATCCAAACTATGGGAGTTATCAGATTAAACTGAGTTTTTTGGGGTTCATCTCACTTTTGCGATCGAAACCCCATCCATCTTCCCCTTGATAAGGGGAGGTGCCGAAGGCGGAGGGATCATTCTACGAAATTGAGATGCACCCGTTTTTTTGAGGTTTTTCTGAAGTTTTTTGAAATCCTAAAAAATTTAATAGCGTTGCATTTTCTAAGACGGTCTCAGGCTTCGAGATAGCCTGTTAAAAGAATTGACGAGAGCGGAAGAGGACGATCGAATAAATTTACGAATACAATAGAGTGACGGTATAAAAAATATTAAATTTTAAATTGTAAAGAGTCAATTGTCAATTCAATGAATACTGTAACAGTACTAAGCTTCACCTTGGGAGCCTTCTTCGGCGTCAATACCGCTCTCGCCGCACCCAACCAACCCTCCGAAGCGGGGAACGCGATCGGTTCAATCGCCTCAACGGTTATCGCTGAAAGCGCCCCGACGATCGATCTCGACTTAGGCGCACAACTGCTGCAAGATCTCAGTCAGTGCATCCGCGATATCATTTCCAATCCTCTGGCGGTCTCCCTAGATGCCCTACAGGCGGCCTCAACCCAATGTATGTTGCAGGTCGTTTTACTTGACGAGGAGGGAACGATTCGCCCGGATGCCAATTCTCGAATGTTGGCGTTAATCGAAGTGACTGGCGTTACCCTTCCCGTACCCATTGCCACAGGACAAGCGAACGTTCCCCTTCAACCCTTAGAAAATTCCCAAGTTTACAGCGTGAACGCCAGCGTGGGTGGATTTCCCGGCACGTTCCTCCTCGATACGGGTGCATCCGGCTCGATCGTTTCCCATCCCCTTGTAGAAGAATTAGGCGTAACCACAACACCCGTTCCCGGCAATTTCCTGAGTTACTTCGCGGTCGGAGACGACTGTTCCGATGTCAAAGCCACGTTGATGACGCTTCCCGCTGTTTCTGTCGAATCCGCCAGCATCGACGGTGTGACGGGAATGGGACTTCCTCCCGAAACCATTCCGGGTAATGTCGATGGTGTTTTGGGCATTGACATTTTGAGCCGCTTCGATATGACGATCGATCCCCAACGACGACAACTCCAACTCCTTCCCCCCTCCACCCCCGATCCAACTGCCATTCCCTTACGGGGAAATATGGGAATGATGACAGTCGAAATCGAGATCGACGATCGACCTTACCATTTCGGCCTCGATACGGGGGCGGATTTAATGGTCATTTCGCAGCGCGTCGCCAACGACTTAAATCTCGATTTAAACGCAACCGAACCCGTCGAGGTCGTCGGATTTTGCGGGACTGAAAGCAGCTTGACGGCCACCCTCGATCTCGTTCGTATCGGAACGATTGAAGCCACTCAACTTCAAGCTGTCGTCTTAGCCGACGATCTCTTCAACATCATGGGCGTTGACGGACTCGTGGGACAGAATTTCCTCGATCGTTACCGCCAACACTGGCGCTTCGGCGTACCCAACGCCCTCGGTTATCCCGACTCGGGAAGCCTCGAATTAGAAGAGGTGCGCTGATGAGAGGGTGAGGAGATGAGGGAGTACGTTCGGCGAGTCATCCCATCACCCAGTCGTCCCATCCCCTAATCCATATCGCCTTCCATGACCGTTGTAATGGCCTCTTGGGCGTTGGATTGAAACTCCTTAATATTGACGCGGCGCAGCAAGACAATCGCGATAATCAGACCCACCACTTGCAAGACGAATACCGATCCATAAGCTAATATCGGTGCATCGAAAACCACTTTGCCCAAATTCAAGACCGCACCGCCGATCGCGGTAGATAGTCCCCGAGCGATGGCCTGGGCGACACCCCAGGCACCGATAAAGGTTCCCGCCGTTTCCGCTACCGTCAAATCCAGCATCAAGCTCGTCGCTCCCGCTGTCAGAACACCGGCAAAGAAGCCGAACAAACCCAATCCAGCCTTGAGTAATCCTGCGTTCGCCGTCACACCAGCGAGGATAATCAAGCCGACGCAAACCGCTGCACCGATACAGCCGTATTTCGTCGTTCGTTCTTTCCCGAGGCGCGGCAGTACTAAAAACCCGGTTCCGCTGATGCCGACGAGCGTTCCCATACCGAACGGAATATTGAGTTTCGTCGTGTCAGAAATGCACATTCCGAACACTTCGCCGCCGTAGGGTTCCATCACCGCATCTTGTGCGAACAGGGAGATCGTCAACACCAGCAGGAAAACAAAAAACACCCCCGTCTGAGGACTGGCGGTGAGGACGCGAAGTGCTGTTCCCGGCGTAATCCGATCTTCTCGATCGACGGCTATCGATCGCTGAGCGTAGCGAGAATATTTCTTCTCGACCCCCACCGTTGCCAGCAAGCACAGTCCCATGACGATCGCTGGAACGATGACGAATACCGGATTTATAGCTGCGCTGAGGGTGGCGATATCGACCGTCGTTTCCGCTTGTCCGGGTTGATAGGCGAGAATGTCCCTTCCGCAAATTTCTGGTCGATCGAGCAGTGTAGAGCTAATAATCGCACCGACGACGATACCCACCATCAGCATCGACCAGACGACACCAACGAGTTTCGATCGATTGTCGTCGTCGGAAATATCCACCAGCAAGGCCGCGAAGGGGGTCGAACTCGCGCTGAGGGACAATCCGTAGAACGCGAAGGCCACCGCCAACAGTGCCGCCCAACCGTAGGTTGGAGCGCTCAGCCCCACAGTCTGCAAGCTTTCGCCCAGTTTCCACAACACCTGTAATGCGAGGAACGAGGCGAGCGTAAACAGCAACGAGCCAATCCAAACGTAACCCGAACGATGCTTTCCAAATAGGGGTTTTGCATCGGACATCTGACCGAACAGAACCCGCGCCGGAGACACAAACCGCTCCATCGCGATCGCGCCGGTTGCAATTAGGGCAGGAATTCGGAGTTCGTCGATCGCGACTCGGTTGATAACACCGAGGGTCAATAGCGACATCATCCCCAGTCCCATTTGATAGAGTCCGAGGCGGAACATCGTTAGGATGTTGATGCGCGGAAGCATGGGTGGGGTCGATGAAGGTTGTGATGTGTTGAGGTCGCGAGTGTCCATTTCAAGGTTGTTACAGTTTCTCGTGTTTAATTTCTCGTGTTTAATCAGTGTAAAGCGATGCTGGAAACTCGATCGTACTGCGCCACGACCTCCCCGAACGATAGTAACGGTGCAGCCGAGACTCCCGTCATTTGTCACCGGTTTGCCTCACCTTCGAGACCTGTTGCGATATTAGGATGATTGGCGAAATAAAAGTCTGTGTCGCACCGAATCTCGGCCACGTTGTCTCGTAGGGGAATCGACTGTTCGATCGATCCGTCGTCTGTTCTGGTCATCGTGATTTCATCGGTTCGATCGATCGTTCTTACCATTCATCGTTCGATCGATCTTTTTGAGATCGGATCGTGCAATTCCCAAAATCATTTCTTAACGATTGAGTTAACTTTAGAGAACCCTTTCAGATCGCACAAACATTTCACACAAACATTTTAGAATCGACTTAAGATGTTTCGTGGGTACATCTCAAAACTGTAAATTCATACGCGAGAACAAGGGGTTCAGCCTGCAATTCTGATGTTTTTGCAAAACTGAGATTCTCCCTATTTCGTCGAGTTGACCCCTCGACGATTTCTGTCTTTCAAATAGGATTGACTCTGGCCCAGGTTCAAGAATATGAATATCTTTCAAGGCTGTCGAGCCAGAATCTCGAGCGAGCGCTCGAGAGACTTGTTGTTGATGGCGAGCTGTTGCTCGATCGAGCTGTTGACTTCATCGATCGCGCTCGGACAAATTGTTCCCGACGCAACACTTCCGAATCCATCCCAAGTTTCGATCGAGGGTAATCAGTACGCGATCGACGGTGGCACGCAAACCGGAGCGAACCTTTTTCACTCTATGGAATTTTTCTCCCGCCAGACGTTCGATCGAGTGTCATTCTCGATACGCGACAGCGTCTCCTTGACGATTTAGAGATGCTGACGGAAAGTTCTACGCGATCGGAGCGTGTGGGTGGATACTCATTTGAGTGAAATTTCGGCGGAGATGGCCAATCGATCGAGAACCATTGAAATTGAAGCCGAGCCACAGGCTGACCGACTCGAACCACTCGTCGAAGCCACCGGTTGGATCTTCCACGCCAATGGCAATGTCGAACTTGTCAGTTATCGCACATCTCGCAGCCCATTCGTCTCGCCGTTCTGTCGATCGAGGTAGTTAAGACTACCACTCGACATTTGGAAGTTGGGATATCGTAAGTTGCACGTCAACGTTGAAATCGCTATGTTGCGTCCTGCGTTTCTGCTGCTGCTTCCCCTTCCCCTCGCCGCCTGTTCGATCGATCCCTCTCCCAACGCACCCGAGGCGAAAACCCTGACGGTCGCGGCGGCGGCTTCCCTCACAGACGTCTTTACCGATATCGAGGCCACCTTCGAGGCGCAGCATCCCGACATCGACATACAACTCAATTTTGCAGCTTCGGGAACGTTGCAACGTCAAATCGAACAAAACGCTCCGATCGATCTGTTCGCCAGTGCAGGGGAAAAACCGATGGACGAGTTGACAGATCGCGGACTCATCGACGCTGAAACTCGTCAAGTGTTCGCTCGCAACCGCATCGTCGTCGTCGTCCCCCGCGAACGCTCGATCGATCTCGAGGATTTAGACCAGTTGAACGAGATGGAGATCGATCGAATCGCCATCGGTAACCCCGAAACCGTTCCCGCCGGACGCTATGCCAAACAAGCCTTGGAAGCGGCGAACGTCTACCGCGAACTCGAAGACGATCGACGGTTCGTTTTTGCAGAAAACGTGCGTCAGGTTCTCGCTTACGTCGAGCAAAACAGCGTCGATCTGGCGATCGTCTATCAAACGGATGCTGCAACAAGCGATCTCGTTCGCCCAGTCTTTCCCATTCCCCCGGAATTGAGCGAACCGATTCGCTATCCGATCGCCGTTATTGCAGGTTCTCAGAAGTCTGACGCCGCACTTCAATTTATAGACTTCGCGACCGGGCCAGAAGGTCGAGCCATTTTAGAACAATATGGGTTTTTGGGAACTCGCCAATAGGGTGAGGTCGTGACAACAGCGTCTCGAATCGGGTAAAAAACGAATCGATGTATAGCGCTCGCCAATTGGGTTAGGACAGTCGGCTCTGGTTGTGTGTAACTTCCAGCTTTGAAAATGCCCTGACTGTTCTAGCGGCTGCTATAAATGAGTTATAGTTCAACTTTCGATTCAATAACTCAATAAGGATAAAGATGTCCTTTCGGAAAAGAAACCTTTTCTAGATTTTGAGTTGGCTTTAAAGGAAATCCTTGATTCTCGATAACTAAAGGGAAGGTTCTTCGGAATAAACAACCATGTTTGTTTTCTAAAAAAATGACATTAGTACTCTCACTCTGACGTTTATAATCTTCTTCAAAGCTAATAATTCGGGTTTTCTTGCTCTTACATTATGGAGGTATCTTTGAATAACCTTAGGTTGTTTTCTTTTTAAGAAATAGAATCAGTTTTAGAGTATTAAAGGGACTAAAAAACGAGATCGAAGCCCAGAGGTTTGAGTAGGTTGTTAAATCGCTTTCTTACTCCTTTAAACTTATAGAAAGATCGTTTCAACAGTTTTAAGACCTAACTCTTAGGTGCCGGAGCGCCCCGTAACATCCCCTCCGTACTCAAATCTTCATCGATTTCTTCCCAATGCAAGCCATATCCACCGCCACAAATCTCCCAAGCCTCAAGCTGTTCCGGTGTTGCATGATATAGCCTCGGATACCAAAATAAAGGAACTGAAATCGCGCGACCGTCCATCAAAAAGACGGTTATCGAATCCTCGTCAAACGAGACATTTTTTACTCGATCGTCAACTTTTACCGCCGAATCAGTCATGCCGAGCCTCCAATAAATCTTCCTGAGTATCTAAAAAAATAATTATTTTTATGTCACTTAATCCGTCCAAAAACTATCATCTAAAATGAGATCGATTTCATAGGGACACTCCACCGGAAACACCTTCAACGGTAACGTAGTCTCCGCACTCGCCTGTTGTCGCGCCCGAGGATACGCCCAAGTTAAAGCTTCAGATAGATAGTTCTTCAAACTCGGCGAATCTTCCAAAACCGATAGAACGCGCGATCGATGTTCTGTAATACTTCCCGCCCAACTTCCCGTTCGGAACTCTGGCTGAAACTCCCACTTCAAAAGATGTACCAGAATCACAGTGAGATTGTTCCGAATACTGCGGCGTTCTCGCTTCGCCATATCTTCGAGTTCGTTCAGTAGATTCGCCCAGTCTACATTGTCGTAATTGCGATCGCGCAGTTGCGCCAATGTCGCCTCAATCCAACGCACGTAATCCTCATCGTACAGCGTGGCTAACTTCTCTTTCGATAACGTCATAACTCGTTTACTCCAACGAATGCGATCGCCTAATCGGGTAAAAACTCATCATTCAAAATGTCTTCCACGTCATAGGGACAATTGACGGGAAACACTTCTAACGATAACTGCGTTTCCGCTCGGGCTTGCTTTCGCACACTTTCATAACACTCGTCTACCACGCTGACGAGATAATTTTTCAAACTCGGAGACGATTTTAACGCTCGACGAATTCGCCGACGGTGTTCGATAAGACTGCTCTCCCAACTTCCGGTTTGCCGTTCGGGTTGAAATTGCCATTTCAGGAGATGTAGCAACACCACCACCAAGTTACTTTCAAGACTTTGGCCTTCCCGCCGTTCTATGTCTTCGATTTCCTCGATTAAGTTGTTCCAATCGACTTCGTTATAGTTGCTCGATCGAAGTTTTTCCACTGTTGCATCGAGCCACAGTGTATAGTCTTCCTCGTAAAGCTGCTGTAGGTTTGAGATCGATCGAGTCATTGTGAAATAGGGGGTTTGTTCGCGCTACCATAATTATATTGATATCGGCAAAGGTCATGCTCGAAATTGTATTGAACTGGAAGCCTCGATCGGAAACGCTGAACCAGCTTATGCAGATTTCCTTGGAGCAGAATAAATCCTTGGAGGCGTTGCTCGAAGAGTCGATCGAACAGTATTTACAAACCTATCGTCCTTCTGTACCCCAGACAGACACCGATCCGTTAATTGGTTTGTATGAGGGTGCGCCAGAGACGAGCGTTTGTGTGGAGGAATTTTTGGAAACTGAGGTGTCTGAAAAGTCGGGTTTGTCGTGGAAAGATTAGATTCGATCGCCGGTTCGATCGCATCACCAACTAAGCGGGTTGAAACGTGGGTTTAACTGGAGGTAACGGCTTCCCTTCCGAACGACTGGATTCAACCAGCATTTCCAAAACTTCCCGAGCGTTTTTCAGTGCGTCTTCGTAGCTGTCACCGTGGGTGACGGGTTGCATCACGTCTTCAAAGTCGGGTAGGAAGACAACGAAGCAGTCGTCGGGTTCTGACCATTGAATTGCGATCGTGTATTTCATGATGATTATTCCTCTTTTTGTTTTTTATTTAAAAGTTCTAAAGCTTCAGTAACCTGTTTTTCTTGGTAACGCTTTGCATCTTTTCCATCATTACCAGAAATAATGAGAACTACAGACAAACTAGGATGCTTCCACTTGGTATGGCTACCTTTTGCGGAAATCTTGACAAAACCTGCTTTCGCCAGTAATTTCTTTAAATCTCGAATTTTTGGGGGCATTCTTTTACATCTTTAACGAGCATCTATAGCAACTTCAACGATCCTCGAAAACAGTTCCGTAGAAACTCTCATCAAGGAGTGGCTCTCTAGGAATTTACCAATGTTGCTGTAGCCATTTGAAGTATAACTCTCGCATATTGATTGAGTCTTCAACAGTTTTGATTCTTGGCTACTGGTGCAGGAGCGCCCCGCAACATCCCTTTCGTACTCAAATCTTCATCAATTTCTTCCCAATGCAAGCCATATCCACCGCCGCAAATCTCCCAAGCCTCACGCTGTTCTGGTGTTGCATGATATAACCTCGGATACCAAACTAAAGGAACCGAAATCGCGCGACCGTCCATCAAAAAGACGGTTATCGAATCCTCATCGAACGAGACATCTTTCACTCGTTCATCAACTTTCACCGCCGAAGTAGTCATACCAAGCCTCCAATAAAATATCCTGGTTGTCTCGTACAATTTTATCTATTTTACGCAACTCCCTCGCACTGAAACCGATATTACGAGCCAGACTGACGGGCGATAACTAAAACTTTACCGAATCGCGATCGCGATCGATATGAACGTGCGGCGGTTTGTTCGGTTCGTGACTGTAAAAATACAGGCGATAAGGGCCAACTCGTAAAACCGTAGGTATAGGAAAGAAAACGTAAAGGGTGGGCAACTACTCACCCCACTATTTTACAACTTAGTTGCTCGACGCATTCGCGGGAATCCCCAAAATATCCTTAATTTTGGGCATTTCAAGCAACAGCAAACTCAGTCAACTTGCGAGTCTCTGAATCGTGAAATGCCAGGACGATATCCTCCTTCGGTACACCTTCCCTCAACAACTCAGTTGCAATTCCCTCCTCCGTTCAATCTTCCTCAATATAAATCTTCTCGTTTTTAATCCGAACGTACACCGAAGCTGTATTGACTCTCCGATTATTTTTCCAGCCGATATTAAACCAAAGATATTGACTTCTTTCATCGTCAAATATCAGAACTTCATCGATATCGGGGTCGGGAACTTGAGATGAAATTCGATCGTATTGAGTAAGAATTTTTTTGATGATATTTTGATAATGTTCTGATTTACTCATTCTAGAATATTTAATATCAATAACTGTAGCAAGCTTAAACAGTTGGTAGCAAAATTCTCGATCGATCCTTCTCGCCTAAGATCCCCAGCATCTTGGAGATGCCGGAGATATGGAGTGCATTTTTAACATCTTTCGCGGGCATCGCTGTCTCAAGTGTAGGGCAGAGCAGACTCGATCGCCGCTAATCGACGAGGGTGGTGAACTCTTAGAAGAGGTGCTTTCGGACGATCGTGCGGTTTCCAGTTTGAAACTGGAGCGCGATCGATCGCGGTTCGAGGTCGCGTTGGTGATGGTTTGGGGGCGATCGAAGGCGCTACCGGATTTTTGGAGTGTAGCGATCGCTGTGATGCGTGGCTATCTCGATTCGTCTAGATGATAAGCGGTAATTGCGACTCGTCCATCTGGGCTGTAAATCGCTTCAATACGTCGATATCGATCGTGCGTCCACCAGACTTTCAAGCGTCTACCTTTTGCGGGTGCGCTCCCGATTTGACGGTAGCCAGCGGCGAGCAGCAATGCGTCGAACTCATCTGTGGGGAGTGTCTTCGATTTTATCCGCGCGATTCCGTCTAGTGCGTGTTTATCGAGGGTCATAGTCACCCCGATACGTCGTCCAAATCTGATAGTTCGGCAGCACTAGGGCGAGTCCGGCGAAGCTGTGAACTGTGCCTGGGTAGCCAGTTTCGGCTTCGCAGCCTCCGATGCAGATCGAGCGGCGACCGAACCAGAAATAGAGTCCGGGGACGAGGCAGTCCATGCTGTAGGCGATGTCTCGTCGGGGGACGTTGAGCCAGCGGGCTCGATCGCGATCGCTTTCATTTTGGGCGTGGGGTTCGCTTTCGGTGCTGTGGCTCATGACTCGTGTACGGTGCGTCACCATGACTATTTTGGCATCGATCGCGGTTCCCGATCTCGTTGGTGGTAGTTTGGGGGCGATCGAGGGGTCTGCCGGATTTGTTGGAGTGCGGCGATCGCAGTGGTGGTGCAGTAGAGTTGGTTTTGTCTGCGATCGACTTTCGATTTTCGCGACACTTGAAGACGGCTAAAACGCACTGTTGCTATGTCAGCTCAACGCAGGGGATAGCGTCCCTCTTGTTGTAAAAGTTGGCGCTCTAGGCGTCGATCGCTCGTATTGAAACCCAAGATTTTTGCGGTGACTCTTCCAATAGCGGTCTGAGCCACGATCGCGTCGCCTTCAAGGCGAAAGTGTTCGTCCCAGTTATCCCGACGTGGATCGAAGAAGCGAATCAGTTGGTCTCGATCGCCGTCGATGGAGCCGATCTCGCTACCTTTCGCACGATTGCAGGGTGCGCAGGCATAAGCGAGATTATCGATGTCGTTCGTGCCGTCGTGTTTGAGGCTGATGACGTGGTCGATCTGACAGCCCCAGAAGGTGTCGGCTTCGGCAATGCGGCAATATTCACAGCGATCGCGGGCGCGTTCAGCAACTTGCTCTCGAACTCCGTCGGGGATGGGAGCGCGTTTAGCCACGGCTTGCGGCGAGGTGTTGGCGAGCGCGGATTTTGGCGAGGCGCATGATGTGTTCGAGTTGGAGGTACAAGTCCAGCTCGGTGCGTTCGTCGGCGGCGATTTCGTTGTCTTTTTCGCGTTCGATCAGTTGGGCGACTCGTTGTTTTGCGGTGTCGGAGGGTTGGAAGTTGGCAACGCGATCGGGGGTGGTACCGAGAGCGATGAAGTTGACGATTTCTTCGTAGAGGGGTGGTGTGGAGCCTGTCATGGGATCTGCGATCGGAGGTGGCTAGTTTCAGTCTAGCGTTGGTGGATTGTCTTTTTGGGCTGTTCGATCGCGGTTCGAGGTCGCGTTGGTGGTAGCTTGGGGGCAATTGCAAGCTCTGCCGGATTTTGGGTTGTGCGGCGATCGCCCTCGGTGGACGATGGGGCGATTAGCCGTATACGTCGCGGCGATGGCCGACACGATCGACGGTAATAATCCGAACGGTGCGATCGACTTCGTAGATGACGCGATAGTCACCGACGCGAAGTTTGTAGAAGCCTGCGAGATTAGCGGATAGCGGAAGGGCTGCACGTTCTCGAAGTTGGCGGCGAGCCAATCGATTTTGGTGACGATGCGTTTGCGTTGGGGTTTGGGGATTTTCTTCAGGTCGCCGATCGCCTGCGGATCGTACTCAACACTGTAGGTCATTCATCGTCAAGGTCGAGGGCTTGGAGGGCTGCGGCGGCGCTGAAGGTTTTGGTTTGGCCGGTTTGTCTGCGTTCTCGTTGTTGTAGGAGGCTTTGGCGGAGTTGGGGGAGGATGGCGTCGGGGTCGTCGTCAAGGCGATCGTCGATGATTTCTTCGACGGTTTCGCGGATACAGGTTTTGATGAGTTGACGGAATTCGTCGATGGTGAGGTCTTTGATTTGCATGGTGTTGGTGGTGGTTGGGGGCGATCGAGGGTTCTGCCGGATTTATTGAAGTGTGGCGATCTCTACGGTTTAGAGGTGGGGCGTGTTTTTTCTGCGATCGACCTTTAATTTTTGCAACATTTGAACGTAGGCAAAGCGCGCTATGTTGTCTGAATATCTAATCTCCTCCTACCAAAGAATATGAGGCTCTTTCTTTTGCCGGTCTGAGGGCAGTATTCTATGTATTTTCCATTGAAATCAATCAAATACAACAATAATATATTAAATAAAATTTGGCAAAAGCTAATTCTATTCAGAGATTTGTGAAGCTTTTTATTGTCTCGAACTATTGATTTTGGATGTACGAATTTATTCCTTAACTCACTCCAATTTTTTGCATATTGTTCGCTCAGATTAACTCTGTCAATGAACTCGTATACAATCGTCTTCTCTTTGACATTCTTTGAGTATTTCAGAGAAGAGAGCAAGATATTTTTTACTCTTTCACTGTATACTTTTTCTGTACCTTGAATGCTAGATATCGCCTCGTCCAACTCTGCGCACAAGTCCTGATCCGCTTTGACAATATCGCTTAGGTATTTCTTAAAAACTCCCTCTATAGAAGTTGATATAGCGACGGCATGAGCTTCAAACATAAAGTCACAACACTTAGTTGTGAACATCCAGTAGCAGTAAAAATCTTCCCGCGATGAGCTGAAAGCATATAAATATTTAGAGACGAACTCGATCAGATCATTCGCCTCACTGTATCTCTCATGCAGTATCGCACTTCTAGAAATTGACGATTTGCAAGATGTTGCATTTTGGACGTACAGCACGTGACACGAATCATTTTTCTCCTCCAAGAGGCGCCAATCCAGATTTTTGCCGAAAGCAACGCTAATTGCTTCAAGAATTCGCCTTATTAATTCAATACTTACATCATTCTTATTCCCGCTTAGTGTGGCTTTTATATGATCGTCTTTGTGCCGGACTGTTATGCTACATTGTTCCCAGGAAAACTTACAAGTATTCCAGTATCTTGTCTCATGATACTCATTTTTTATTACTTCTAGTGCATTTGCTGGAATTTTACAGTGTCCAGGACAAAAAACCCGAAGAACTCTTCTACCTTCCTTCGCTGATGCACTTTCAGAAAAGACGCATTTTATTGTATCTATTCCTACATCAATTACTTCGCCTATAGGATGTGGGGGGATTTTAATAGTTGGTGCTAACAGTATATTTTCTGAAAACCAGTGATGCATATCTGTGTCAATTGATTCCAATTTAAAAAGCCGATCTGCGCTGATTATCTTGGCAGGCTGATTTTCTATGATGCTGCGTTTCTTACCGAAATCAGGTAGTTCAGGATACTGGCAATAAAGCTTGAGCCTCAAGTCTCCTTTTTTTGTTTGATAGAGACGACCAGCCCCAGAAAAAGAAAGAGGTTCTTGGTTGCATTGTTGAATGAGCTTGACTTGATACAAGTCAAGCTCAAAACTTTGACTGAGTAAAGATTTTCTGATTTCCTCAATATGTAGCATATTTCTTATGGTTCCAGATTTTACATTATCTAGTTGGAGGAAGTAAGAGCAGGAATTGGGTGAGTCATGTCCATCCAATTCCTGCCAGATTCTCACACTACTTCGCATCAACAGGCATTCCGAGAATATCCTCAATCTTCAGCATATCCTCAAGTGGCACTGTACGACCTTTATTTTCAAACTCTTCAATCTCATCGAATTTGAGATAATGATACAGGTCATTCTCAAACAGCGCAATATTCTCGCTGGAGATCGCCATGTACTCCTCCACTGTCGGAACCTTACCTAGCAGCGCACATACCGCCGCCAACAGTTCTCGTGACAATGTTAAACCACAGCAAACTCAGTCAACTTAAGAGTTTCCGGGTCGTGAAATGCCAAAACGATATCCTCCTTCGGCACTCCCTCTCTCAATAACTCCGTTGCGATTCCCTCCTCCGTCCAATCTTCCTCAATATAAATCTTCTCGTTTTTAATCCGAACATACACCGAAGCCGCATTGACTCGCCGCTCGTTTTTCCAGCCGACGTTAAACCAAAGATATTGGCTTCTTTTATCGTCAAATATCAGAACTTCATCGATATCAGGATCGGGAACTTGGGATGAAATCTCTTCGTATTGAGTGAGGATTTTTTTGACTATATCTTGATAATGAGCTAATTTATCCATTCTAAGACCTCCTCATTTTTTATATCAGCAACTAACAGAAAAACTTGAAACTTTTGTAAAATTAGTTGAATTGCGACCTGTTTGAAAAATCTTTCATAAATACTTTTTCCGACAGCCAAGTAAACAGTAATCTCAGGATGGGTGACAGACAGAAAGGTTTGATAAATCAAATATTGACCCAATGCCGTTTCAAATTCACGCATCGGAGAACGACCAATAAAACTTTTTACTTCGATGACGATCTGCCGGCCTCCTTTCGTCGCAGAAAGCGATTTTCTAACGGCTAAATCGGCAACTAATTTGACCTCTGCATACTTAATGAGATACGGATCGAAAGTAATCGTCCACCCGTCCTTTATCAGTGCATTTTTAACCGCATCATGGTAAACATCCTTCGCTGGCATCGCTTTCCCAAGTGTAGGGCAGGGCAGGCCCGATCGCCCACCCCACCATTCTACAACTTAGTTACACATTAGCTGGAATGCCCAAAATATCCTCAATTTTCGGCATTTCCTCCAAAGGAATTACACGACCCTCATCCTCAAACCCTTCAATTTCATTGAAGTTGAGATAGCGGTACAACTCACCGGCAAACGGGTCGATTTTCTCCTTCACAATTTCCAGATATTCCTCAACTGTGGGAATGCGACCCAGCAGCGCACAAACCGCCGCCAATTCCGCAGAACCCAGATACACTCGCGCACCTTTACCCATACGGTTGTTGAAGTTGCGCGTCGAAGTCGAGAACACCGTGGCGTTGTCTTCTACCCGCGCCTGGTTCCCCATGCACAGCGAACATCCCGGCATTTCCGTCCGCGCACCCGCCGCCGCAAACACGCCGTAAACCCCTTCCTCGCGCAACTGCTTCTCGTCCATGCGCGTCGGCGGACAAATCCACAGACGACCTTTCACCGTTCCCGCACCTTCGAGAATCTTCGCAGCGGCACGATAGTGACCGATGTTCGTCATGCAAGAACCGATGAATACTTCATCGATTTGGTCTCCCGCACATTCGGACATCAATTTCACGTTGTCGGGGTCGTTGGGAGCGGCCACAATTGGCTCTTTAATCTCATTGAGATTGACCTCCAAAACATCTGCATATTCTGCATCGGAATCTGCAGACATCAGTTCGGGATTCTTCAGCCACTCTTCCATTTTGGCAACTCGACGCATCAACGTCCGTGCGTCTTGATAGCCCCGAGCAATCATGTTTTTCAACAAGACAACGTTGGAACGTAGATACTCGGAAACCGTTTCCGTTCCTAATTTAATCGTGCAACCGGAGCAAGACCGTTCCGCCGTCGCATCCGTCAATTCAAAGGCTTGCTCGACTTTCAAATCGGGCAGTCCTTCCATTTCCATAATCCGTCCGGCGAAGAGGTTTTTCTTGTTCTCTTTACCGACGGTGAGTTTGCCCTCTTGAATGGCAACCCAAGCAATGGCATTGACGATATCGCGCAGGGTCACGCCCGGTTGCAACTCACCCGTGAAATGCACCAACACCGACTCCGGCATATCCAAGGGCATCGCGCCCAAAGCCGCTGCAAACGCCACTAACCCGGAACCCGCCGGGAAGGAAATGCCCAGGGGGAAACGGGTGTGAGAGTCGCCGCCAGTCCCTACGGTGTCGGGAAGCAACATCCGGTTAAGCCAGGAGTGGATGATGCCGTCGCCGGGACGCAAGGCCACGCCGCCACGGGTGGAGAAAAAGTCGGGGAGTTCTTTGTGGGTTTTGATGTCCACTGGCTTGGGATAGGCGGCGGTGTGGCAGAAGGTTTGTAAGGTCAAGTCGGCGGAGAACCCGAGACAGGCCAGTTCTTTGAGTTCGTCGCGGGTCATGGGGCCGGTGGTGTCTTGGGAACCTACGGTGGTCATGGCTGGTTCGCAGGAGGTTCCGGGGCGCACGCCGGGGAGTCCGCAGGCTTTCCCCACCATTTTCTGTGCTAGAGTAAAGCCTTTTCCCGTATCTTCAGGCATTTCGGGACGGGCGAACAGAGTACTCGGTTCGAGTCCCAGGGCTTCGCGGGTTTTGTCGGTGAGGCTGCGTCCGATGAGCAGGGGAATGCGTCCGCCTGCGCGAACTTCGTCGAGGATGGTGTTGGGCTTGAGTTGGAAGGTGGAAATGACTTGGCCATCCTTGGTAATTTCGCCTTTATAGGGATGGATGGTAATGACATCTCCGGTTTCCATCTTCGTCACGTCGCATTCGATGGGGAACGCGCCGGAGTCTTCCCCAGTGTTGAAGAAGATGGGGGCGATCGTTCCGCCGAGAATGTAGCCGCCAGAACGCTTGTTGGGAATGTGGGGAATATCGTGGCCGATGTGCCACAGAAGGGAGTTCATGGCGGATTTCCGAGATGAACCCGTTCCGACGACATCGCCGACGTAGGCTACGGGATGACCGTTTTTCTTCAGTTCGGCAATGGTATCTAATCCTTCCGGCATTCTCGACTCCAGCATCGCTAAGGCGTGGAGGGGAATGTCGGGGCGGGTGGTGGCGTGAGGTGCGGGGGATAAGTCGTCGGTGTTGGTTTCGCCGGGGACTTTGAAAACGGTGACGGTGACGGCTTCGGGAACTTTGGGTTTGTCGAGGAACCAAGCGGCGTTCGCCCAAGCGTCGATGACTTGTTTGGCGTAGGGGTTGGTGTCGGATAACGCCAGTACGTCGTTGAACGCATCGAAGACGAGGAGGGTCGTACTGAGAGCTGTTGCAGCAGCAGCGGCGAGGGTTTCGTCGCGGGATTTGAGGAGTTCGACGAGAGACCCGACGTTGTAACCGCCGACCATTGTTCCGAGAAGGGAGATCGCGCCTTGATGGGAAATTCGAGGACATTCGATTTCGCCTTTGGCGATCGCCGTGAGGAATCCGGCTTTGACGTAGGCGGCTTCATCGACGCCGGGGGGAATTCGATCGCGCAAGAGGGTCATGAGAAACCCTTCTTCACCGGCTGGGGGATTTTTGAGGAGTTCGCACAGTTCGGAGGTTTGTTCGGCATTCAGGGGTAGCGGGGGAATGCCGAGTGCTTCTCGTTCGGCGGCGTGTTGGCGATATGCTTCTAGCATTGCGGTGTTCTCTCCTTGCTCTTCAAACGACAGTACCTTTTTCGATGAGTTTCGATAAGTCAGGTGCGATCGAATTTTAGGTAACGATTCTTAAAATCCTACGGCGTGATGGGTGACGACCGCTAGGGGCGGGCGGTTCTGTATCCTTACGCTAACGAATCGATCGAGCGTTTTGGGGTTGGCGATGTCGAGATGTCTTGACTTTTAGGGTCAAACGCCGTATTGAGCGCGATCTCAGTTTGGTAAAGGCTCTGTTGGCGTGAGATGTGGCGAAACGATCGAGCGTTAGGCTATAGCTATGCTTCAAATTCAATTGCAAGTTCGAGAAACAATCGATCGCCCGAGATCGATCGATCTCCCCGTCAATACAGCTTTGTTCGATCGTCATCCATGTATTTCCCAATCTATTCGCGATTCACTCGATCGATTTCTCCTGACGTTGTGCGTCCTCGCCGTTCCTGCTGGGGTGGGCGTAGCACAGGCACAGATCGTACCCGATGCAACGTTGGGTGAAGAACGCTCGATCGTTTCTCCAACCAACACGGGCGTACAAATTGACGGCGGTGCGTTGCGCGGAGAAAACCTCTTTCACAGCTTCGAGGAATTTTCCGTTCCCACCAACAGCGAAGCCTTTTTTAACAATCACTCAGCCGTTCAAAACATCTTCAGTCGTGTTACCGGCGGTTCGATTTCCAACATTGACGGGTTGCTGCGAGCCAACGGAACGGCAAATTTATTTCTCCTCAATCCCAACGGAATTATCTTCGGAGCGAACGCTCGCTTAGATCTTGGCGGTTCGTTTTTTGCGACGACTGCGGATAGTTTCTGGTTTGCAAACGGCTTGGCGTTTAATGCTGCCAATCCCGAAAACAGTCCGGCGTTACTGAGTGTCAACGTACCACTCGGAGTTCAGTTCGGCCGGAATCCAGGGAATATCTTAGTTCGGGGAGCGGGAATCGACTTTTCGGAATCGGACGAGCAACAATCCTCAGCAACAAGCATCGATCGAGCCATTCAATTTCAAACTGACTTGCTCGAGAGTCCGACAGGATTGCGCGTCGAAATGGGTGAAACGTTGGCATTAGTGGGAGGGACTCTCGAATTAGAGGGCGGCCTGCTCAAAACACCCTCGGGACGGATCGAACTTGGAAGTGTGGGAACCAACGCTCGAGTCGCGATCGAGTCCCTGAACCGGGGATGGCAACTCGATTACACAGAAGTTACCAATCGTCGCAATATCGACTTCGATCGAGCTGCCATTGCCATCGCCAGTGGGGAAGGTAGAGGCGCAATTCGGATACGAGGCGGGAACGTCACCCTCAGCGGCAACGCTTCAATTGTTGCCAATCCTCTAAACCGTGGCAATGGCATGGGGATCGACCTGAACGTAGAGCAGTTGAACGTTCGCGAGGGGTCGAGAATCACTGTGAGTACTTGGGGAATGGGGGATGGCGGGAATTTAAACGTCACTGCTGTACGAGATATCGAACTGAGTGGTGAAGCGAGTCGGCTACAGGCGAACACGCTAGGAGCGGGTCACGCGGGAAATATTACGATCGAAACGACTCGCCTCAGTGTCCTTGAGGGAGCGCAGATTGCAAGCCGTACCTCAAGTGCGGGGAATGGGGGAACCGTGACAGCGGAAGCACTCGATCGAGCTATCTTCGAGGGTAGGGCTTCTGACGGCGAACGTAGCGGTATCTTCAGCTCGGTTGACGTTTTTGCCACAGGGAATGCTGGTGATATAGTCGTGCGGGCGGGAACTGTCTGGGTTTCTGGTGGTGCTGTGCTGAGTTCGCGCACGTTTGGCCGGGGGAATGCCGGAACAGTAAGGGTCGAAGCTCGGGATGCTGCCCGGTTTGACGGTTCGGTTCCGAATAATTTCCCGAGCGGTGCGTTCACCAGTACCGAACTGTTCGCCGCAGGCCATGCAGGAAACGTAGAAGTTCGGGCGAGGACAGTATCTGTGACCAATGGCGCACAATTGGATTCGAGTACTTTGGCGCAGGGCAATGCTGGAACGGTCATCGTAGAGGCGATCGAAGCCGTTTTCGAGGGAACCGATCCCAATGGCTTCGCAAGCGGCGCGTTCACCGTCGTCACGGAAGATAGCACGGGGGATGCTGGCAATATCCTAGTACGGGCGAATACGATCGATATTACTGACGGTGCGACTTTATCTTCAACGACCTTTGGCCGAGGGAATGCAGGGACAGTCACGGTGGAAGCCGATCTCGTGACGCTCGATCGAGGTCGCATTGGCAGTTTTGCCGACGAGTCTTCTCAAGGCAATGCAGGCGGTGTAGAAATTGCCGCCGATAGAATTTCCCTCATCCGTGGCTCGGAAATTGTCACCAGTACAGAAGTTGCGGTTGTCGAATCGACTGCGGGCGATGTCGTTTTGCAAGCCGAGTCGATTCAACTGGCCGATGGAGCCACGATCGCCGCGAATACTCAAAGTCGAGGCGGTAACGTTCGACTCGATTCACACGCAACGATTCTACAGCGTGGCAGCAACCTTCAAACCAACGCTGAAGGTAATTTTCCGGGTGGTAACATCTCGATCGATACAGGCGTTCTCGCTGCCCTCGACAATAGCGATCTCACCGCCAACGCCCGAAATGCAGCAGGCGGACGAGTGGTCATTAACGCGCAAGGCATTTTCGGAACTCAATTCCGCAACGCCCAAACCCCTGACAGCGACATTACTGCCACCTCTGCCCTCGGCCCGTCATTTAGCGGAACCGTCGAACTCAACACTCCCGATATCGATACCGCGTCTGGACTTGTCGATCTGTCCGCCAATCCTGTCGATGTCGCGTCTATCTTGAATACCGATCCCTGTGCCGCAGGACGAGACAGTGAATTCTACATCACCGGACGTGGCGGCTTACCCCAAATTCCCGATGTCATCTTTCCTACCACTGCAACTTGGGTCGATTTACGAGATGTTGAAGATGTTGAGGAAATGGAAATGTCAGACGATCGCAACTCGGTCACTTTGCCTGTAATGTCCCCAGTTGTCGAAGCCCGAGATTGGTACGTCAACACCGAGGGGCAAGTGGTTCTCGTTGCCAATACGGCACCGGAAAATCTCGGCTTCCTTCAGGGGCAGCCTACATCCTGTTTGCCTCGCAATTGAACCTTCTAAAACTGCTGTAAAACGAATTTAGAATTTCATATTTTTTTGAATCGGCGATGCTTAAAGCGTATTTTTTTAAGATTCTATTTGGAAGTCAATACAACTGAATATCGAGAATAATGGTATAATCACGACGATCGATCGAACGTTTCAAAATCTATTCAATTAATCGCCAGAAATGCCCGAGCCGCTAGAAAACCAGGAACAGCAACTTACCGTTATCGAAGCCAATGCTCCCCGTATCGGTGCAACAGCTTATCGTGGCTATTCAGAAATGGGACAAAAGGGAACAGTTGTTATTCTTCGCCAGTTAGAAAACAACTCAACGGAATTAGAAGATTGGCAGTTACAATATCGTTCGATGAACCGCCTCGATAGTATGATTTCCGACTGGAAAGAGGTCGGTTTACAAGATATGATTATTCGCTACAATCCCGAAGTTTCCGTGGTTTGTACGTTTCTCTACCCCAACGGCGCTCATACGAGCTATCACTTTGCACCCGAACCCGAACCACCACAGTTAGCCAACAGTTAGCCAGTGGTGATGAGGAGACCGGGAGATGAGGAGATGAGATAAAAAACCTCATCCCATCAGGCAGGTCATCCCATCATCTTTTCACTTCACTAGGGGAGATCGTTCGTCAAAATTTCTGTGACCACATCACCGCCACTGACGACAAATGTTTGTTCCTCAAGTTTGCCATCTGCACGAGGCCCCGTTAATCGGAAGGGGGGATCGACTTGACGGTAAATAACATTTCCTTCAGCTTCAAATTGTTGAGACGGAACGAACCACGTCAGCTTATTTGCTGTTAATTGAGCTTCGTTATTTCGCCCGAGCGCCTCAATACCGTCAGTTAGATAAAACGTTTCTTCTGTAAAGTCCATCCAACCGCGATTTCCACTGAGGGTGACTTCGTTTTCCCGATGAACGACACGTAAAGGAACGTTTGACGACATCATTTCGCCATCGAGATCCCAGTTCAACTCGTTACTGACCACATCGAGGGGTGGTTCGACAACAGCAATGCGGGCATTTTGTTGAAGCGTCGCAATTTGCGTTTCCAAGTCTACGCGAATTTTCTCAGATGTCGCTCGATCGGTGAGGTTGTCGCCGTCGTAGCGTGCGACTTGTACCGGGCGATCTCCAATAATGAGTTGTTCTGGAATTTGCCAGAGAAGATAGTCGGTACTCAGTTGTAAGGGGGGTTCCTTAAACTTAGCCACAGCCCCACCGAGGATTTCCATGTGTTGCGGTTCGCTCAGAAAGATCGCTTCGGCAGCCGTGATGTCAGCACTTTCGTTGGTGGCGCTGACGTTCCCTCGAACGCTCAACTGGTCTTCTTGGGGTATCCACGACATTTCATCCCCCCGCGCTACCGTTCCATCGCGCTTGTCTTCGATGACGACATTTTCCCGCAACAGAATTTGCTCGCCGTCTTGTTGAATTTCCCCACGTTTGGCTTCGACTTCGTAAACGACCTCACCGTTGCGGTAGAGTTGCCCACGCGGCTGTTCGAGACTTGCAAGTTGTCGATCTCCACTGTAGGTGACGCGCTCGGCTTCGACCACCCACAACACGTTTCCGTCGTCGTCCACCTGTTCGAGAGTGACGTTTTCAAAGGTGAGGTTGGGATCGATTTGTTGTGAGGGAACGTCACGGTCTCGAGGCGGTTCGTCGTCAGTACGGTTCGTACAGGCAGCCAGTGCGAACACCACTACTCCCGCTAACAAACCCACCCCAACGACTCGCCAACAGCGCGATCGAGGGGTTCGAGAATGCGGAGCGAGTAAACGGAGCGTCATGTTGAGTTTTGGAAGGGGGAGATGTTAGTGAGCGGATTTTTCGTCCGTATGTTGGTAAGTCACACTGGATAGGGGACGGTAGGTGTATGGATGGTGTCTTGGATTTTTTTGAATGTCTTCTTTAATCGTTTCGAGATCGATGTAGCGATCGGCAACATTAATGAGACTGTCGCTGGTCATCGATCGAAGGCTGACCACTTCGACGCGCACCCCTCGGTAACTCACAGCATCCACAGCATAAGCGAGGTCTCCATCTCCACTGACGAGAACAGCCGTATCGTAAGCCCCGACCAGTGCCATCATATCCACGGCAATTTCAACGTCGAGGTTGGCTTTTTTAGACCCGTCAGGCAGTTGAACTAAATCTTTGGCGATGACGCGGTAGCCGTTGCGCCGCATCCATAACAGAAACCCCTGCTGTTTTTCGTTGGTTCGATCGACCCCAGTATAGAAAAACGACCGCAACAGCCGAGATCCCGCTGTGAGCCGACACAGCAGCTTGGTGTAATCGATCTCCATACCCAGTTGCATGGCCGCGTAAAATAAGTTAGAACCGTCGATAAAAATTGCAACGCGACCTCGGTTCTCTAGGACTTGTTCTGGGGTGAAAATTGCATCTTGTTCGAAATCATTTAGCATGGTTTGTTATCCTCAGTTTGTTATCCAAAAATAAAATCTACAAGTGAAAACACTTGTAATCGCAAAGCGATCGACCTCATGCAGGGTGTAACTTATATTATAATTCCCCTTTTATCAGATGGATGCTACCCTTTTTAAAACTCATCTGAAGCGTTGTTGAAACACAAAAGACCTTAAGGCTTTTTAAGTTCTGTAAACTAAGTTTTCATTTTTCAGCAGGAACTTCGATCCGTAGAAATACAGGACTTGGTTGGTTTAAAACCTGGTTGGGACTCAGGGTTCCCCAACGGCTGTGAACCTCAAACGGTGAAGTTTCCAGCACAGAATCGATTCGATCGAAATCGGTGGAAAAACCGAGCTGCTGGTAAATTGACGTACTCAATCCCGGCACGACAGGTGACAGGAGATACGCAGCCAGACGCACGGATTCTAACACTGCGAACAGCACTTCCTCGACGGCTGCCTGTTCGCCTTTTTTATACAGCGTCCAAGGCGCTCGATCGTCGAGAAATTTATTGCAGGCACGAACCAATCCGAGGATGCTTTCGCAAGCTCGATGCAATTCAAAGCTATCGTAAGCCGACGTGACCGTTTCCGTGAGGGAATCGCCGAGCGATCGAATGGAAGCATCCCGATCGAAGCAGTCGAGTGAAACCTCTGGCACGATCCCCCCGCAATACTTGTGTGCCATCTTGAGGGTTCGATTGAGAAGGTTTCCTAAATCGTTCGCCAGATCGGCGTTGACGATATTGATAAAGCGCGTTTCGTTGTAGTCGCCATCCCGTCCGAATTCAATTTCCTTCATGAAGTAATAGCGAACGGCATCGGCACCGAATCGATCGACTAATGCCACGGGATCGATCGTATTGCCCAAGGTTTTACTGATTTTATGTCCGTCTTTGGTTAAAAAGCCATGGCCGAACACCTGCTTGGGAAGAGGTAACCCAGCTGATAGAATCATCGCCGGCCAGTAAACGGCATGAAAACGCAGAATGTCTTTTCCAATCAAGTGTAAGTTAAACGGCCACCAACGGGAAATGGCGTTTCCTAACGTGGGTTCGTCATCGGAATCGAGCAATCCCGTTACGTATCCCAACAGTGCATCAAACCAAACGTAGAGCGTGTGATTGGGATCGTTCGGAACGGGAAATCCCCAATCCATATCAACCCGAGAAATGGAGAAGTCTTGCAAGCCCTGTTTGACGAAACTTAAAACTTCGTTGCGACGAGTTGCCGGGCGAATAAAGTCAGGGTTGTTCTCGTACAGCTCTTCGAGTTTATTTTGATACTTCGACAAACGGAAAAAATAGTTTTCTTCATCGCGCCATTCTGCTTCCTGGTTGGGGTGTAACGGGCAATGCCGGTTGTCGAGAAGCTCTCGCTCGTCTTTAAACTCTTCGCAACCGACGCAATAATACCCCTGTTGCTGTCCGATGTAGATATCATCATTTGCCCAAACCCGTTGGAAAAAATCGCGCACGACCGATTCGTGACGCTCGGCTGTGGTGCGGCTGAATCGATCGTAGTGAATGTTGAGTTTATGCCATAACGAATCAAAGGTGGCAACAATTTCATCACAGTATTCTTGAGGATCTCGCCCTTTGGATAGCGCAGTGCGCTGGATTTTTTGTCCGTGTTCGTCTGTACCCGTTACAAATAGCACTGATTTCCCCAGCAACCGCTGATATCGCGCAATTGCGTCAGCAGCAATCGTCGTGTAGGCACTGCCAATGTGAGGCCGCGCGTTCGCATAGTAGAGCGGCGTTGTTAGGGCAAAGCTTTTGTCTTCGATAGGATGAGCAGTCATAGACCGGGGAGTTATAACCTCAAGCTTAGGTATTATTCATCATACCTTGGGAAGTTTACACTTCTTTATCCTTTACAAGCTACACTTCGACCGGAAAATGTGTTGTTGAAAATGCCCTCCACGACTGCCTATAGGCTCAAAGGGTTGTTGGATTTGGGTTTGACGACTGAAGCGACTTCAGCGATCGTTGAAGTTAACGAAATCTTCCAAACTCGGTTTAAAAATAAGACTCGATCGAAGTGAAAGACTCTATTTTTGTTAAAATATGTTAAGATAATCCCAAAAATGAAGGTTTTTCCCCTTGATATGCCTTCACGTAATCCCTTAAATCTTTCGCGCTGGTTTCTTTGGAATTTAGGAACTCGGATTTTCGTCAACGGCGAAGATCGGATTCCCTCAGACGGTGCCGTGTTGGTGGTGAGTAACCATCGCAGTTTTATGGACGCACCGGTTTTAATGGCTGCGCTCGATCGACCGTTACGCTTTGCCTGTCACCACTACATGGGGGAAGTTCCCATTATGCGTGACCTCGTCACGGGAATGGGCTGTTTTCCGCTCGATACGCCCGATCGACGACAGCGAAGCTTTTTGCGTCAAGGAACGGCATTACTGGCTCAGCGAGAAGCAGTTGGAGTGTTTCCGGAAGGCACAGAACCGATGGTCAGTACGACTCACCCCAGAGAAGTGGGAAAGTTCCATCGTGGTTTTGCCCATCTGGCCTTGCAGTTTGCTTGCCACCATCCCCGACACCTGACAGCTGTACTTCCGGTTGCCATCCTTTCCTTAGACGAGCAAATTTACCAAGCTTTTCCGATTCGGGTGTTGCGCGTGTTCGATCCGAGCGAACCGATGTTCGATCGAGCGGGTTTGCACCCGATGGTGGTCTATCGGCATCTCGTCATCTCGGTGGGACGTCCCTATTGGATTAATCAACTCGATCGAGAAGCTTATCAAGGGAGTCACGCGAAGCAAGTCGCGAACGATCTCACACAAACCTGCCGTGAGGAAATTGTGAGTTTGTTGGAGCAGTAGGAAGCAAGCACAAGGCAAGAGGCAAGCATGAAGCGGTCAAAGAGGAATTTTTGAGGTTATACCCGATATGCGTTTGATTGTACCGAAGTCGCCGAATTCAAATTTACCACTGTTCGTTTATTTACCGGGAATGGACGGAAGCGGTTATTTACTGAGATCCCAACTTCCGAAATTGTCTCGCGCGTTCGACGTGCGCTGTTTGCAAATCCCTCACGATGACTTACGCGATTGGCAGGAACTCACCCAAGGGACGATCGAACTAATCGAACGGGAACGCCGGAAATCCCAACGACCGATTTATTTATTCGGCGAATCCTTCGGCGGCTGTTTGGCCTTGCAGGTGGCTTCAAAGGCTCCAACGGCAATCGATCGACTGATTTTAAGCAATCCCGCGTCTTCGTTCAACCGACGGCCGTTACTGGCTTGGGGATCGCATTTTGTGCAATGGATGCCCGATTTTCTCAATGCCGTTTCGGCGTTGGGATTGTTGCCGTTTTTAGTGGCTTTAGATCGAATTCCCCACCATAATCGTCAGGCGTTGGTGGACGCAATGCAAAGCGTTTCACCGCAATCTGCCGCGTGGCGTATCGGAATGCTGCGCGACTTTGCACTCAAGCCGACCCAGTTGTACCACATTCAACAGCCAACCCTGGCGATCGCCAGTGCGATCGATCGATTGCTACCTTCGATGACTGAGGTGCGAGAATTAGTCGATCGACTGCCAAACGGCCGGATGCACGTTTTACCCCACAGCGGACACGCCTGTTTACTCGAAGAGCAAGTCGATCTCTATGACATCTTAGAGATGTCGGGTTTTTTGCCGAAACGGATTCGATCGAACGTTCGAGTTTAGAAGAACAGCCCGTTCGATATAATAAACGTCGATCCGACTCACCCTCGCAAATCGTCAATCGTAAATCGCAAATTCAATGTCTGAAACACTTTCCGAAATCGAAGTCGCACCGTTTATCGATCATTCACTCCTCAACCCCTGTGCAACGCAGCAATATGTCGCTCAGTGGTGTGAAGAAGCGGATCGGTTTGGTTTTGCATCGGTTTGTGTTTACCCTTGTTACGTGCGCTTTGCAGCAGAGTTACTCCACGGGAAAAAGCCAAAAGTTTGTACGGTTATTGGTTTTCCAACCGGAGCGACGACATCAGCTACCAAACTTTACGAAGCCCGAGAAGCCATTGATAACGGCGCAACCGAACTCGATGTCGTCATGAATCTCGCTTGGCTCAAAATGGGAAATACAAACGATCTCCATCGAGAAATTGCAGAGATTTGTGAAGAAACAAACGCGGTCGTCAAAGTGATTTTAGAAACAAATTTACTGAATCCTGAAGAAATGAAATTGGCGACAGATATCTCGATCGATGCAGGTGTGCGTTTCTTAAAAACCTGTACGGGGTGGAACGGTGGTGTCAAAATTGAAGACGTGCGCTTGTTGAAAGAGTTTTCAAAATCTCAAGTTGGAATTAAGGCATCCGGCGGTATTCGCACTTACAAGGATGCCGTGAATTTAATCGAAGCCGGTGCAACTCGTTTGGGAACGTCTTATGGTGTTCGACTTTTAACACAGCCCGATCGAGAAGAATTTGAAACTGAAAATTCAGAAACCCAGAAAACCTATTAAAAACAATTTCTTTGTATCTTGGAAGATTTCTCGAATCGATCGAACGGCAAAAAATTAACACCAATTAAAACGAATATATTCTATTTTTTATAGTTTGATGCACGGCCAGTAAAAACGGTATTTTTATACGCTATGTCGGCCAGCCTGAAGATATTTTACAAGAAGTTCGAGCGGCTGGTTTTGAGGTGATGAATTCAACAATCGAGCCTCGCGCTATTGACGAAGACCAAGACGATCGATTCATGTACGCGACAAAACCTCAAGTTTCGTAAAAAACACCCCATTTCTCTAATCGTAAATCGTAAATTGCCATGAGTCGAACCTATCGCGCCACGGGAATTAATTTAAAAAGTATGCCCTTGGGAGAACACGATCGAATCCTCACGATTCTCACCCGAGAACAGGGATTAATCCGAGCAGTCGCACCGGGATCGCGCAAACCGAAATCGAAATTAGGCGGACGGAGTGCCCTGTTTGTCGTCAACGACTTGTTAATGGCGCGGGGAAAATCCCTCGATCGAATCAGCCAAGCCGAAACAGTTAAGTCCTACACCGGATTGAGTCGTAACTTCGGAATTCTCACCGCCAGTCAGTACTTAGCCGAAATCGTCCTCGCACAAAACCTCAGCGATCGACCGCAAGCCGAACTGTTCGCACTCCTCACCGAACACCTCGATCGTCTCGAAGGACTTCCTAAAGACGTTTCTCTGTCGCAAGTTCTTTCGCACCTGTGTCACGGCGTATTTCACCTGTTAGCCTTAGAGGGGATCGCACCGCAAGTTCACGCCTGCTGTCTCTCTCAGCATCCCATGATTCCCGACGTGACTCGGCGAGATTGGCAAGTGGGGTTCAGCGTTCGTGCGGGTGGCGTCGTGACCTTGGCGGAGTTCGAGCGACTCAAACTCGAACAGATGCAGCAGTGGAAAACAGCATGGGAAGACGATGGCGAAGCCGCCGCCAACCGCGCCGCGTTCGTCCCGACGCCGAATCGCTACCTCAACGCGACCGAGTTGACATTGTTGCAACAGCTTTCTCAGCCAGAACTCTCGCCGACACCGCCGTCGATCGTTGTCGAACCGGCCTGGATTGCCCTCGAACGCTTGTTGCGGGAATATACCCAACATCATTTGGGTCGATCGATTCGCTCTGCTACTTTAATGAATAGTTACATAGCATCTCGATCGACAGCAATACAGCCCACCCGAGCGTAAACGATGAAACAACTGTCTGAAAATCAGTTCGACCCAGTGGGGATCGACCTAGACGAAGAGCAATCACCTTTGGAAGAATCTGAAACCGGCTTTCTTCCTGTTTTAAAAAATCGCAATTTCCTGGCACTCTGGAGCGGTCAGGTGTTTTCTCAAATTGCGGACAAAGTGTACTTGGTCATGGCGATTGCCATTGTCGCAAGTCGCTTCCAGTCCGAAGGACAAAATATTAGCGCTTGGGTGTCAGCGATCGCGATTGCGTTTACGATTCCAGCCGTGCTGTTCGGATTTCTGGCAGGGGTACTCGTCGATCGATGGCATAAAAAAGACGTATTGGTGTTCACGAACTTACTGCGTGGTGTCTTCGTCTTGGCGCTTCCTCTACTATTGGGGTTCGTGTCGGGCCAGTCGTTTTGGGGAATTCCTCTCGGTTTCGGCGTGTTGTTGACGGTGACGTTTTTGGTTTCGACACTGACGCAGTTTTTCTCTCCCGCCGAACAAGCGGCAATTCCTTTAATCGTCCCAACTCAACACTTACTTTCGGCTAACTCGCTGTACACCACCACGATGATGGCTTCCGTTATCGTGGGATTTGCGTTAGGCGAACCGATGTTAGCCGTTGCCGATCGATTCTTGCAACACGTCGGTTTCAGTCACGAAGTCGTCGTGGGTGGAAGCTATGTCTCAGCCGGATTGTTGTTAACGTTCGTGCGTTCGAGAGAGCGCATCGAACCCAAACATCCGACCGAAAACCATCTCTGGCAAGATTTCAAGGCCGGGTTGCAGGTACTCAAACACCAACCGCGCATTCGCAGTGCCTTGATTCAACTGATCGTTTTATTCTGTATCTTTGCAGCCCTGACGGTGCTTTCAGTTCGTTTAGCTGAAACGATGCCCACTCTTAAATCGTCTCAGTTCGGTTTTTTGCTGGCTTCTGCTGGTGTGGGAATGGGACTCGGAGCGTTGCTGGTCGGTCATACCGGATCGCAGTTCGCCCCCCGTCGGTTAAGTCTCTACGGTTCGATCGGTGTGGCGGCTTCCCTGGTGACTCTGAGTGGGGTGACGCAGCAACTGGTGCCATCTTTACTTTCGATCGCGGCGTTTGGGTTCTCGTCAGCATGGGTAGCAATTCCGATGCAGACGATCGTACAAGTGGAAACCCCGGAAGAACAGCGGGGGAAAGTGTTTGGCTTGCAAAACAACGCTGTTAATATTGCCTTGAGTCTCCCACTCGTTTTGGCCAGCGTTGCGGAGTCTTATTTGGGTTTACAAGCTGTCTTCGTTCTTTTAGCCGTCATTGTTGTCGTTTTGGGGTCGATCTCCTGGTATATTGCCGATAATCAAAGTTCCCGTTCGACGACCCAACGCAGAAACACATAGGACGAAACAGACGGCTCGAGATCGTCGATCGACAGTTGCTCGCACTGGCTCGATCGTCGATCGAGGTTCTTTCTCAACATAACTCAATATCACAATATCAAAAGTAACCGTTAGCCATTACCCTTTACTAAAACTCTGTATGCATATCGCTTGGCTTGGAAAAAAATCGCCGTTTTGCGGTAACGTCACTTACAGTCGCGAGGTGACCAACGCTTTGCTCGATCGAGGCTATCAGGTCAGCTTTCTACACTTTCGACAAGATAGCAACAGCAGTGACGGAAGAGATAAAGCCACTCATCTGATTTCAGAGCGTCCTGGCGATCCGTCGTCGGAACGATCGATGGCTTGTGAGGTTTCGTTGCCGTGTTTGTACAAATCCACGCTCTACACGATTCCAACCCTCAAATCCAGTAAAGTCCTGACTGAAGCCTTACGTCAACTCAAACCCGATCTCGTCCACGCTTCGCTAACACTGTCGCCGTTAGATTTCGTATTACCAGAGATCTGCGAGGAGCTGAATTTGCCGCTCGTAGCAACGTTTCACCCACCGTTCGATCGTCGCCGCCGCAATTGGACATCGAGTACGCAGCACTTGATGTATCAGTTTTACGCGCCGTTTTTAGCCAACTACGATCGCACGATCGTTTTTTCTCACATTCAGCGGGATCTGTTGGTGCAGTTAGGTGTTCCCCAGGAGCGAGTCGCTGTGATTCCGAACGGAGTAGATGCACTGAAATACGCACCGGGATCGTCGAATTTGAAGGTAAAGATGGGTGCGAGCCGTATTTTCGTTTATCAAGGACGCATCGCCCTCGAGAAAAATCTAGAATCGCTGCTCAAAGCTTGGAAACATTCGGATATGGGTCCGAATAGTAAGTTACTCATCGTCGGAGACGGCCCCCTCGCACCCGTATTGATGGCAACGTATAACGAAGAACACAATATTATTTGGTTGGGCTATATCGCCGACGAGCAACGTCGCATCGAGATCCTTCGCGGGGCTGACGTATTCGTGTTGCCGTCGTTTGTCGAAGGTTTGTCGCTGTCGTTGTTAGAGGCGATGGCTGCGGGATTAGCCTGTCTCGCGACCGATGCAGGGGCAGATGGAGAAGCTCTTGAAGGGGGGGCAGGGGTGGTTCTCAATCCTCAACGAGTGACGACACAGCTCGAAACGCTGTTGCCTCTGTTTCGCGATCACCCGGAAATGACCGGTTTGTTGGGTTATAAAGCTCGTCAGCGAGTCTTGGAACGCTACACGCTGGATAAGAACATCACAAGGCTAGAACGCTTGTATGAAGAAGTTTTAGCCCAGTCACAGGTTGCACTTTCTGCATCTTAGCGATCGACCTCGGTTTGAGGTTTTAGGATTAGAAAACATTACAGGTTTCTATCTCGACCCGGCGATCGATCGACAATCCAACCCATGGCTCGCTTACCAAATTTTTTTATTTTTGTCAACTATCGTTTCGACATCCAACGAAACTCAAGATTGACTCGAACCTTGAATTCGAGTCTTGAGAGTTTCCCAATCCCCTTCGTTGACGAGCCATTTATAAATTGGGATCTTTTCCGAATCGTTCCCGTTTTTCCAATAAACGCGATCGTTTTCGACAGACAAGTCTTGCCAAGATTTGAGCGAATAAGTTCGATCGACTTGACCGATGAGTTTGTACAAAACTAACTCGTGTTTAGAAACCCGAAAATAGGGATTTTTGAGAAATAAAATCCCACCATACAACGTCACGAAGCCGGAGAACAAGCTAAAGGGAAACTGTCCTTGAATTCCCACAACCAGCGAATCCAACGCCACCGTAATCGAAGCTAAAACCAGGGCGATGCCGATCGAGCGTTTGTATCGAATCTGAAGTTCCATCGCTGTTTAACCTTTTCTCAAACGCACTACGATCGACGGATGTTAAAACAGCACCATTCCCCCCGTTTCCACAAGGTTGCGACCACCCAACCGTGCTGTTCTAACAAATCTGCCATCGGTTTAGCTTGGTCGAGTAACACGCCGCTAATAATTCCCCACGTCGTCGGCTTCGAGAGCAAATCCATGTGAGGAACTAACTCCACAATCGTTTCCGCAAGAATATTACAAAGAATCCCATCAACTGGCCCCCCTGCCAGTTCGAGCGCTCGATCGAGACTCCCCTCTTCCGCTACCAAGATCTCGGGTGAAATACCGTTAAGTTCTCGATTGGAGTGTGTCGCTCGCACAGCGAGGGGATCGGTATCCACCGCATAGATTTTCCCCGCACCCAACAGCGCTGCACCAATCGATAAAATCCCAGATCCACAACCGATATCCACGAGAACGGGGTTGCTGTCATCGATTCCGACGCGCATTTCCAAAGACTCCAAGCACAGTTGAGTCGTGGCGTGCGCTCCGGTACCAAACGCCACGCCGGGATCGAGTTTCAACAGCAATCGATCGCCGTGTTCCGGTAGAGGCAACCAAGCGGGATGAACGAGAAATCGATCGCCGATGGGCATCGGTTCCCAATGCTGTTTCCAGCTACTCGACCAATCCTCCTCCTCAATCAAATGCCATCCCGTTATCGGGGGTGGCAGGTGAATCGCGATCGCGTCCTGTCGCAACCAGAGCGACAGTGCCGCCAAATCGAGCATCTGCACGCTATCTTGGGGCAAATAAGCTCGAACCAAACAAGACTCACCCTTCGTTTCGCTGGCCGTACCTCGACAGCCAAATGTTTCCAGTCGCCAGAAAATCGTTTCTTCCAGGGCTGGATCGCTGAGGACTTGAATTTCCCACCAGCTATTACTCATCTCGCTCTCCGATATGGCAATCGGTTTTTGGCCGTTGGCAATCGAGTGTTACCCGTATCCTGCAACCCTTGCCGCAAACCGATTCACCCAGCCTACTACAGCGTTACCGTATAGGCATCTCGAATGCCGGGAACTTTCATGATTTCGTTCAAGATCCCTTCCGGCAGGGGATCGTCGAGGCTCAGAACCATCACCGCATCGCCGCGAACGATTTTACGTCCGACTTGCATACTTGCGATGTTGACGTTAAAGCTACCCAAGAGGGAGCCAATTTTCCCGATGATCCCCGGCATATCGCGATGTCGGGTAAACAGCATATGCTGAATGGGCGGTACGTTGATGGGGAAATCGTCCACATTCGTGATACGAATTTCACCATCTCCCAGCAGCGCACCCGTCACAGTATGTTCGCCGAGGGAGCCTTTCGCTTCCAGGTGCAGGGAATCCGTGTAATCGCGCACCGAAGCATCGCGAGTTTCCACCACGCGAATGCCCCGTTCCTTAGCTTCAATACTGGCATTGACGTAATTCACTCGCTCGCGGAGAGCCGGCGAGAGCAGTCCTTTCAGGGCTGCGATAACGATTGGTTTACTTTCTCGATCGGCGAGATCTCCCTGCAATCTCACCGTTAGAGAGTCTACGCGCCCCCCAGCCAGCTGTCCGACGAGATTACCGAGCGTTTCGGCCAGTTCCAAGTACGGGCGCAACTTGTCGAGCGCTTCGGGGTAAAGTCCCGGAATGTTCACCGCCGATCGAGCGGGAAGTCCGAGCAGCACGTCACGAATCTGTTCGGCGACGTCTACCGCCACGTTCACTTGAGCCTCAGCCGTTGAAGCGCCCAAATGCGGCGTCAGGATCGCGTTTTTACCCAAAGCTCGCAACGGAGACTCACTTTCAAGAGGTTCGTTGGCAAATACGTCGAGAGCAGCACCGGCAATGCGTCCGCTCTCAAGGGCCTCAGTTATGGCACTTTCATCGATGAGTCCACCCCGCGCGCAGTTGATAATGCGCGTGGTTGGCTTCATTTTTGCCAAGGCTTCCGCATTGATGAGGTTGGTCGTCTCTGGAGTTTTCGGGACGTGTAGCGTAATGTAATCCGCTTCGCGGAACAAGACATCGAGTTCCACCAGACGACAGCCAATTTGTTCGGCTCGTTCCGTTGAGATGTAAGGGTCGTAAGCCAACAATTTCATTCCCATGGCCTTAGCGGCAGCTGCTACGTGGGAACCGATTTTACCCAAGCCGACGAGGCCCAGTGTTTTTTTGTAAATTTCCGCGCCGATAAACTGTTTGCGATTCCACTGTCCGCTCTTGACCGATTGATTCGCATCGGGGACGTAACGCGACAGAGACAGCATCAACGCAAGAGCGTGTTCGGCAGCCGCGATCGTGTTACCTTCAGGGGAATTGACCACAACGATCCCCTGGCGAGTGGCAGCCGCAACGTCGACGTTATCGACACCGACCCCTGCACGACCGATAATTTTCAGGTGCGTTCCTGCTTCGATGACCGCTTTAGTCACCTGCGTTCCCGAACGAATCATCAGAGCGTCATATTCGGGAATAATTTGTACGAGTCCTTCAGGGGAGAGACCCGTTTTAACGTCAACTTGTGCGACTTGGGAGAGGATGTCGATTCCAGCTTGGTCTACTGAATCAGAAACAAGGACTTTTGGCATGATTTGCAGCTTCGAGTTAACGGAAAACGGAGAGAGCTTCTCCCCCGCCGGTGTGTGCTGTCTCCAGAAAATGGGGGGCGAGCTGTCAGGGATTCCGACAGTGCGGCAGACGCGACACGCTTCGCCGCCGCCTGCCTGCCGATAGCCATTGTATCGGGAAACCTGCACCCTAAGTGCGATCGATCCGGATTTTCTCAAGGTTGGGGAAAGTCGGTAACCGGGAAGGCCACGTCACGATTGTCGGTGGAAGAGTCCGACGGCTTCCGAGATGCGATCGAACCCGTGTTCGTCGAGTTTTCGCACCAATCCCGACAGAATTTGTTGGGGCATCCACGGACCTTCGTAAATCCAGCCGGTATAGACTTCGAGCAAACTCGCGCCGGCGGCGATCTTCTCCCAAGCGTCGTCAGCGTTCGCCACGCCACCCGTCCCAATAATCGGAAGTTTGCCCTCCGTCTGCTGCCAAATATAACGAATGACTGCGGTCGATCGATCTCTCAGAGGGGCGCCGCTAATGCCACCAGCCTCCTCCGTCACAGATTTACCCGTTTTGGCAACTATTTGTGTTTTGAGTCCGTCGCGAGAGATCGTCGTGTTCGTGGCAACGATCCCCGCCAAACCTTTCTCCTTTACCAAATCGACCACAGCCGAAATTGCGGCCCAATCCAAATCCGGAGAAATTTTGACTAGAATAGGCTTAGCATCTCGGTTTTCCTGTATCAGGGTGTTAACGATCGACTCGAGTTGCTCGGGCGCTTGCAACGATCGAAGTCCCGGCGTATTCGGCGAAGACACGTTCACGACAAAATAATCGCCTCGATTCTGAAGTTGGCGAAAACTGTCTCGATAGTCGCCAACCGCTTCCTCGAGGGGAGTCACCTTGGATTTACCGAGGTTGATGCCCAGGGGGATAGACGGCAGGCGGGACGACCGCACGAGATCGAGGTTTTTCGCCATCTCGATCGCACCACAATTGTTGAATCCCATACGATTGAGTGCCGCTCGGTCTTCGACGAGGCGAAACAGTCGCGGGGGAGGATTGCCCGGTTGCGGATGCCAAGTCACCGTTCCGAGTTCGGCAAAACCGAATCCCAACGATCCCCACAACGCGCCGACTTCGCCGTTCTTATCCACACCCGCCGCTAAACCCAAAGGGTTGGGAAACGTCAATCCCCAAAGGGTCATTTGGAGGCGTTCGCAATCGAACGTAAGTCTCTCTTGAAGTCGATCTCGAGCGAAGTCTGCCCAAGACGAGCCTTTCGAGTGGGCGATCTGTCTCGACAGATGTTTCAGGGTGTTAATAATCCGGCCGTGCGACCACTCAGGATCGGCACTGGCGAAAAGAGCGGGGCGCACGACACGTTTGTACCAATCCATAGTCAATCCTCAAGCTCACAATCCTCAAGCTCACCGTTCGATCGTGACATAAATTGTCCCGAGTCCCTCAACTCAACGTACGGAGTAAAGCATGAGGAAGTTGTTAAATGAGTCGGAGAGGGAAAGTTCGAGTCGTCCAGTCGGTCTCCCCATTACTGCTCACTGCTCACTGCTCACTGCTCACTGTTCACTGTTCACTGTAAAAAGCGCCCATGCAGAACGTACAGCAGCCTGACCGCCAGTCACCACATTCAATTGTCGCCCTCGGTCGCACGCTACAAAACCTGCGGGAATCTGAATCGATCGAAACCCTGGTGCAAATCGTCCTCGACTATATCCAAGGGGAATTCAACTATTCCCTCATCTGGCTCGGTTTGTACGATCGACTCGCCCATCGATTGCAGGGCGTGGACGGACGGAGCGACACCAACAGCCCCACGATCGAAGTTTCGTTATTCCAACAGCAGTTTGCCCTCACGCCTGGCGACATCATGGAACAGGTGGTGATCCAGCAGTCACCTCGGAGCATTCCCGACTTGCGCGAGGAAACGCGAGCGGGAGCTTGGAGGAACGTAGCGCGTCAGTTGGAGGTTCAGGGAACGGTGGTCATGCCCATCTGCTACCGTCACTCTTGTTTCGGGGTGGTGCTGTTGGGATCGAGGTTGTGGGGGCAGCTGTTATCGTTAGAAGACCAAACCCGGCTTTCAATGCTGTTGGGCGCAGTGGGAACGGCACTGTATCAAGAAGATTCAGAAGCCAAACATCGGAATGCCAAGCGTCCCCACGAGCCGCTACTCTCGATGATGTCACAGTTACAGGAAGCCGTCAGCCTCGACGATCGACTGCAAATCGTTCTCGAAAGTAGCCAAACGTTTTTGAACCCCACTCGCACCCACGTCTATTGGCTCGATGCCGAGCGAGAGGTGTTTTGGCTGCGAACTCGCTCCTATACCCCTCGATCGAAACGGGGGCAAAAAGACGAGGCCATGGAAATTTCGCTACAAGACTTTGGCGGTTTCTATAAGGCGTTGAGCGAAGATCGCGTCGTCGCCATCGGCGAAGCGTATTCGTCGTTGAAAGCTGATGCGACGAGTCGGTTAATGTATGAAATTCGCGCCCGATCGCTGTTGGCTGCCCCGATTTTGTTACGAGACAAATTGCTGGGATTTTTATCTGTAGAAGGAACCGAAGCTCGGATTTGGCAGGATGAAGAAAAGCAATACATTCGAGGTGCAGCACAGTTAGTGGCACTGACAACTCCTCTGTCAGAAATTCAAGAGCGGATCGCGCAAATCGAACTCGATCGCGATTTGACGGTGGGGTTGACTCAAGCGATTTCGATGCCTGGGGCAGCTGAGACGACGTTAGCGTCTTACGTCGAACGTTTGGGCGATCGACTGCAAGCCCAACACGTTTTAGTCCTGTCGGCAGACTCGCAAACGAACCAGTTCGAGGTCGTGTGCGAATATCCAAATCCTCTGGTCGCGCAGTCGGCATTACCACCGCTGTCGTTTGTGGATTGGCAGTTGCTCGAGTACAACAACGGTGCGATTTCGCTGTCTTTCCGAGATCGACGTGTGGACGAACCGCTTGGGACAACAGGGTCTTCCCATTCAGCAACCACGGGGGGATCGACCGTAGACCCAACGACAGATATGCGCTTTACGGCGTGGCAGTCCTTTTTTGCTCGGTTGGGATTTTGCGCGTTGCTCGTGGGCAACACGACGCCTGGTCGCACGCCCGAGGGGATGTTGGTGGTGGCTGGCACGAGCGATCGATCTTGGACGGGGGCAGAACGGGAACTGGCGAGTTTGGCCAGCCAACAGATCGGTTCGCTGCTGCGTCAGTGGCAATTGCAACAGCAGAGCGATCGACACCGGGAGGTGGTGGCCAAACTCGCAACAGGCTGGCACGATGCCAGCGTGTCGGAGGATTTGGAGGAGATCGAACGATCGATCCTCCAACGACTCGGGCAGGTGTTAAACTCACCGTTTCTCGCTTTAATTGCATGGCAACCCGGTGCGAAAACGGCCAAAATGAGTGCGACGATCGTCGGAGACGCGCAATATACCGTTGTTGGCTCGCCGGGAATTTCGGTCAAGAAGGACAAACTCTTGCAGCGTGCGCTCTCTCGGGACGGCATTCTCGGACCGATTCCCGTGGAACGACTGCCCGAATCGAGCCAGCGTTGGCTGGCACATTTGGGTACGTTGAGCGTGCGGGTGTTGGCGCTGCGAACGACCCCGTCGTGCCGGCCGACCTCAGTGCTGTTAGTCGCCGATCGATCGAAGCGCTTGTGGGGCGAATCCCAAGTCGAAGCGTTAAATTTGTTCGGCGGCCAGTTGGCGTGGGTGCGTCGAGGGGTTTTGCTGGCTCGCCGCGTTCTGTCGCAACGCGATCGATTAGAACCACTCAATTGGTACAAACAGCGTCGCTTTGAGGAGTTGTACTGGTCGATCTGCGCCCAATTAAAACAACTGAAGCCCCTCATCCCCCAATCTCCATTTTCTCAGAGAACGGGAGACGCTCCCGCCCCCGACAGCACTCAGGAACTGCAACAGGTACGATATCAAGAGATCCTTCGGGAACTCTCGGAAACGCTCGGCGATGTCGGTCAGTTGCTCAAACAAGAACAGTGGAAACTCCAACCTCGGGAGGAACCGATTTCGATCGTCCGTTTGCTCAAGCGCGTTCTCGATCGAGTCGAACCGACGGCTGAAAAGCGCCAAATTTGGATGCAGGTTCATCGGGAAGGCAATGCGACGGTGTATGCCGATCGCAGCAAACTCGAAATTCTGTTTTACGAGGTGTTGATGGCAGTCTGTCGCCGTGTGGAGGTGGGCGGCCGCATCGACATTTGGTATCGTGCGCTGGCCGCCGATCCCTCGCAGTTTTTGGAGTTGTCGGTGACTGATAGTGGCCAGATCGATCGGCGCGTTCTCGCAGCATTCCAACAGCGGGCGGACGATGAAGCCAACGGTTATCGGGATGCTTTATCGAATTCCGTTATCGATCGTCCCCCAGGGTTGAACTTTGCTATGTTCCAACAGTTGATGCGGGAAATGGGCGGCGATTTTTTCATCGAACGCATTGATGACGGTCGCATCGTGAATCGACTGTTGCTACGATTACCTTAAATGTCGAAAGAAGGCTCCCGTTAGACCGGGACGATTAGCGGTGAGATGAATTTCGCCCCAAAAAGGCAACGGAGCGCCGCCAATCCTTATAGAGTCTCCAGAAATGGGTACAGTCTGTTCAGATGGCATGATGTTAGTCATCGAAGCCAAACTGAAGGGAAC
>LWRO01000099.1 GCA_001657325.1 Geitlerinema sp. BBD 1991-9
CGCTTTTGGCTTGGTTGGCGGCGTCGGCGGCTTCTTTGGCGTGTTTGAGTTCGGCGGTACGTTCTTCGACTTTGACTTCGAGGGTGCGAGAATAGTCTTCGAGTTGTTGGTTGGCTCGCTCTAATTTCTGGTTAGCTTGTTCTAAGTTGTGGTAGAGCAGGGAGTTTTCAATGGAAATGGCCGCTTGAGAGCAAAATAAGTTGAGCAGTTGCATACGATCGTGGGTAAAAGCATCCGTCGCCAGTTGATTTTCTAAATACAGAATCCCGATGCACTGACCTTGGTTGAGAAGCGGAGTACAGAGAATGCTTTGGGTCGGTTGTCGAATCAGATAAGGATCGGAGGAAAATTTACTCGAGGCACTCGCATCTGGCAGCATCAGAAGTTCTTGGGTATGCCAAACCATATTGATGATGCTGATGGGAACTTCTTGGCTCGGCTCTAGCGTTAGAGCTTCTCCGAGGGACGCCACTTGAATGGTTCGGTCGGCGTCGGTATAAGAGGCCAAGGCGGTTAGAACTAATGTGTTGTGATGGGGCAGAAGTAAAGCACTCTTAGACGCGCCCACATTTTCCATCACCACTTGCATTAATTGGGAAAGCAATTGTTCGAGCTGAATTTCTCCCGAGATAGCTTGCGAGGCTTTGATGGCTGAAGACAAGTCCAGTGAACTGGTAGTACTGTGGGACGTGACGGTTCCAGTACTTACTGACATGGAGATCGTATTGGAACTCGATCGCGTTTTTTGCCACTCGAGCAGGGGTGCAAGCAGTTGAGCATAACGCTTTTCTAAGTCCTCAACTTTGGCTTTCGCGCCCCAACGAGCATATCCATAATAAGCGTCGCTAATGTAACTGACCGCCACTTTTTCTTTACCCCAGTCGAGGTAAAATTGAGCAGCAAGTTCGTTGGCGATCGCTTCTTCTTGGATGTAATGATTAGCTTTGGCTCCCAAGATGGCACGATCGTAAAGCTCGATCGCCTCGACTTTTTGTCCCAAGACGCGGCATTTTTCAGCTTCGACTAAATCGACCTTATGTTGGTAATTCATCGGGGCATAATCTGCCCAATACTGTTTCAGCTCGGCTTGGTTGGCTTCCACGCGCTGAAGCTGCTCTGAGGTTAACTCTGAGGCGGAACGACACGGTGCCAGAGCGCTCAAAGAATCATAAAAATAAAATAGGGCTTCGCCCAGGGTTCCCACGCTCGCTTTTAAGTAGCGTCTACACTCAACTGCATGGTCTCGAGCTGAGTCGAATTCTCCAAATAGGTAGCAAAGCGTGAGTTTACATAAGTAGAAGAACGATAACCCCGTCAATTCACCGGCATCGAGCAGTTTCAACAAAAATTCAGATTCTTGAATTCCCTCCCCAGACAAAACACTGGGCTGCTCTGTCTCGCCCAGTAAATTCAAGCTCGATTGCCAATAGACTTGACACCAATTAACAGTGGTTAATTGATTTAACTGTACTAAGACCTTACAGTAAGCACGCATCTCTTGTTCCAAAGAAGCCAGAGAGGTTCCACACCAAAAAGAATGGCAACACAAGACCCCGGCACTATATCCAACAAATTCTAGGTTGCCAACTTCTAGCCCAGCCTCATAGGCTTCTTGGAGAAGTGCTAGAGTCCTGCGGAGGTGATATTTACGGTGTAATATCACGAAGCCAGCAGAAAAAAAAGTTAAGGGTTTTGCCGCTTTTACATTGAGTTCCGAGACCACCTGAAGTGCGAGTTCGCCAAATCTTACTCCAGTCTCTACGTCTTTTAAAAGATTGCAAATCGTCAGACCATAGCCAGCATAACCATGAGGTGATACGGAGGTATTTCCATAGTAAATTGACAACTTAGTACACAAACAAGCCAGGAAGGGATACAAGGGCGAACCCGAGATATAGGCAGCTGGCATAATGTTGTTGACAATCTTAACGATGGCAAGTTTTTCGCCATTCGTCATTTTGGGGAGGACAGTTAAGTCTTCAATAGTTCGATCTCCAATGAGCCGATCGATCTTGCTTATCTCCTGTCGAATATCGTCGATCGTCGGGACTTCAGGCAGCACAACACCTAACTGCTCTAAAACATCACGGGCAAGGGAAAGGGCTTCAATTAGCTTGTTCCGAGAGGTATTGGCTTTAATGTTAATGCGATAAACTTTGACACGATCGAGAATAGAATTGGCGCGATTGACAACCGTTTCGATAAACTGCTCCATCTCCTCGAACTCACCGCAGAGCAATGCCAATTCTGCCGCTAAGTTATGCAAGTTTAAACTCATGTCATACTGCCGCTCCCAAGCCTCTTCTCCGAGGAGTGATAAGCCCGTTTTGGCATAGTCACGACCGGCTTGATAGGCCGTGGAACTTCTAGCTTTGCGACTAGCGATGAGATTTAGTTGAGCTAATTCGTCTCGTTGTTGGAGATCGGTCGTTAAAGTCGCTCCATGGTTGAGGTGACTCACTAACTTGAAAATATTTTCTTCTCGGGCTTCTGGAGGTATCTTGTGCAACAGCCGTTGCCCGACTTGATAATGGGTCGTTGGCTTTTGGCTATCCGGAATTAGGGAGTAAGCCGCTTGTTGAACGCGATCGTGTAAAAAACGATATCTCACGGTTACTTTCTGACGGTTAACCTCTTCTATATTCCCTTGAAAAAATTTATAGGCTTCACTAATCGGAAGAATGAGTCCTTCTTGTAAAGCACTCCAAATGTCGATGGCAATCTCTTCTTCTGGTGTTTCACAAATGACAGATAATGTTTCCAGATCGAATTGATTCCCCAGGCAAGCAGCGAGCTTTAATCGATTTTGGGTCGCCTCGGGTAATTTCTTTAAGCGCTCTAGCATGAATTTTTCAATATCATCGGTCAGTGCTGCATGACACACGCTGGGGAGATCGCACTCCCAATAGCCTAATTCGGGATTAAATACAAGCAATTTATCTTCATGTAATCCCTTCAAAAACTGCGTACAGAAGAAGGGATTTCCTTGAGTTTTTTGATAGACCAATTCACTCAAAGGTTGCGCGAGTTCTTGACTGCAATGGAGGGTTTCAGCCACCAATCGATCGATATGAGGTGGTGCTAAGGAGCGCAAGGTGATTTTGGAAACAATGGCTTGATGTTTTTTTAGCTCTGCCAAACTTAAAGTCAAGGGGTGGGCGGGGGAAACTTCGTTGTCTCGATATGCTCCCAACAATAATAAGTAACCGCTATGACGCTCGCCCATTAAGGCTTTCATCAGATTGAGAGAGGCTGAATCGATCCACTGGAGATCGTCGAGGAACATCACCAGGGGATGTTCTGGCATGGTGAAGACGCCAATGAACTTTGGAAAGAGCAGGTTGAAGCGGTTTTGGGCAGCCTCCCCTGAGAGTTCGGGGACAGTGGGTTGCGAACCGATAATACGTTCTAATTCTGGAATCACTTCGATGAGAACTTGGCCGCTTTCCCCCACCGCTTTGAGGATTTTGGTTTTCCAAGTGGCGAGTTCAGCTTCCGATTCGCAGAGTAATTGTTCCATTAAGTCTCGGAAGGCTTGGACGAAAGCTGAAAAGGGGATGTTGCGATTGAATTGGTCGAATTTTCCTTGAATGAAATATCCCCGTTGGCGGACGATGGGTTTGTGGACTTCGTGGATGACGGCGGTTTTGCCAATTCCTGAAAATCCCGCCACGAGCATTAACTCGGTACCGCCTTGTGAGACCCGATCGAAGGCATTGAGTAAGGCTTGGACTTCGGTTTCTCGTCCGTAGAGTTTTTCGGGGATGGCGAATCGATCGCTGCGATCTCGCTCTCCTAATTCAAAGGATTCGATCGACCCTTTCGCCTCCCACTGTTGCTGACATCGCTCTAAGTCATGTTTCAACCCCAAGGGACTCTGATAGCGCTCTTCGGCATTTTTGGCCATCAACTTGAGGACGATCGACTGCACCACTTTCGGAACGGGACTGTTCGGCGGAAACTTCGCCTCCCGAGCGATGTGACAATGGACTAACTCGATCGGATCGCAGGCGGTAAATGGGAGTTTCCCTGTTAGCAGTTCGAAGAACGTCACGCCGAGAGAATAAAAATCGCTACGGTAGTCCAAACTGCGGTTCATACGTCCAGTTTGTTCCGGAGAAATGTAAGCAAGGGTTCCTTCGAGAACGTTGGGGTTGGTGAGTTGTTGTTGTTCTTTGGGGAGCCAACTGGAGAGGCTGAAGTCAATGAGTTTCACTTGGCGAGTTTCGGGGTGAATGACGATATTGGCCGGTTTGATGTCTTTATGAATCACCCGATTTTGATAGAGTCCCTCGAGAATTTGCGCCAGGGCTATGGCAATGGTCAGAAATCCCCCCAAGCTCAAAGGCTGCCGAGCCGTGTAATTAGCCAGAGAAATCGCCCCAAAGTCTTCCATCACTAAAGCGCAACTGTTGCGGAAATTCTCCAGGGCCAGGGGTTTGACCACCCCTGGCAAATTGAGATTTTTAGCAATGCTGTACTGGTTGCGGAAATTGACCAGTTCGCTGAAGGTGGGATACTCAGAATTGAGAAATTTGATAATTACAGCTTGCTGGTCAGCCGCTCGTTTCCCCCGATAAACTTGGGTACGGTAGCTAGAATGCAGCAATTCTAGGTGACTGTAGCCCGGAAAAAAATCGGTCGTATTTGTCATCTTTAAACTTCTCCTGTTTCAACGGATATAGCCATTCCATTTAAGTCGCGAATAGAGTCACAGGCAGTCAGCCCGTGCTGTAGGGGGTTTACTCTTTTTGTCGTTTAAGAATCATTGAAGTTGGCTATATTGTTTAACGAAAGCTAAAATCGCCCGATCTTCAAAGCCTCGGGCTAAATCTTGAAGCTTTCGAGCAAAAGGACGGTATTGAGGGTCGAGTTGCTCGAGATAAGTGGCGCGA
>LWRO01000100.1 GCA_001657325.1 Geitlerinema sp. BBD 1991-9
CTTGCCCGTGCATTTCGATCCGCCCCAGGTTGGTGATTTTGAGATGTCCGTTCTTCCCGTTCGTTTCAGCCTTCCATCCCGCTTGGTCGGGATACGTCCAACCTGAATATCGTCGAGACGCTTTGAATTTCGGGGATTTCCCCAACCCCCTAAAAAACCTTAAAAATGCCAAATCTACCCGCTTGAGAGTCGCCTGGAGAGCATGAGAACCAAGCTCTTTGTATTCCGGCCAGACTTCCTTGAAAGCAGGTAGACAATTCTGTTGCTCGAAATAATCGACGTGATGACTGAATTTTTGGGATTGCGTTTTTCGGTTGTACACCGCCGCGTTATACAGCCCACAATGCCGTCGCCGCCAGGAGTGCAACTTAGCTTCCTGGCTTCGACTGGGATATAGGCGGACCTGATACGGCGTGTTAACATTGAGGTGAAAAATGGATTAATTTCATTATAGTATGAGAGACTTAAAAATAGCGATGGTTACGATTTATATGCCACGGAGCGCCAGAAAAATTCTCGATAAATACGGCGAAGTGACGGAACGAAACAAGACAGACGTGCTGCGAATAAATTCTCGCAGCCTCGCACGTTAGTCGTCGCTTCCTTAACCCCCACCTGCTTACGCGAGGTGGGGGAATGCGCCGCTATTTTTGTTCAAGAAATTGGGAACTCGATCGTCGTGAAACCTCAAACGTTCTGTCGTCTTTGCTTGGGACTCAGCTTGAGTGCAAGCTCTCCTGTATTCGCTCAGATCGTCCCCGACAACACCCTCGCTGACCCCTCTCGCGTCCAAGTTGACGGCAACACCATTCTCCTCGACGGTGGTACATCCGCCGAGACTAACCTCTTTCACAGCTTTGAATCCTTCTCGGTTCCCGCAGGGTTTCGCGCCGTTTTCGAGAATTCTCCTGAAGTTCGCAACATTTTCAGTCGCATCACGGGGAATCTTCCCTCCGAAATCGACGGGACGATTTCGGCGAACGGTACCGCAAATCTGTTTCTCCTCAACCCGAACGGAATCGTCTTCGGTGCAAACGCCCAAATCGATATTGGCGGCTCGTTTTTCGCCAGTACGGCCGAGTCGATCGACTTTGCCGATGGCACCTCGTTTCACACCAACGCTTCCCCCAATACGATCCTTTCTGTCAGCGTTCCGATCGGCTTGGGGTTGGGATCTCAACCTGGCTCGATCGTCAACCGTTCCCGCGTTTCTGACGCAACTGGCAATCCTGTCGGTTTAGCGGTCGATGCCGGACAAACCCTCGCCCTCGTTGGCGGTGACATTACCTTAGATAGTGGACATCTCAGTACGCCACAAGGTCGAGTCGAGCTAGTGGCGTTAGAAAATGGAACCTGGAATCTAGAAACCGCAGACGTAGCCTCGACCGCATTGAGATCGATCGATCTGACGAACGGCTCGATCGTCGATGTCAGCGGTAACGGCGGCGGCGAAATTCGCGTTCGCGGCAACCTCCAACTCAGCGGGACTTCTCGGATGTTGGCCGATACCCAGGGGAGCGCTGACGGACAAGGTATCGATATCGCCGCCAATACCTTGCAAGTCCTCGACGACTCTCTCATCTCCGCCTCGACCTTTGGCAGCGGTCGATCGGGAAACCTGCGCGTCTCGGCTCGTACGGTTACCCTTGACGGTGCGGGAGACTTACAAGCGATCCTAACCCGCCTGTTCGCCCTTGACACCATCGAGAACCCCGCTCAGGTCGGGAACGGTTTGTACGCTATGACGTTCGGCGATGGTGATGCAGGTTCTGTCGAACTTGAAGCTGACACCCTCACCCTCCGTCAAGGTGCGTTTATTTCCACCGCCACCCGAGGGGAGGGACGGGGTGGAATGCTCGACGTTCGGATTGCTGAAACCTTGTACCTGAGTGGATCGCAAATTGTTGCTGAAACCGTCGGTAATGGAGATGCAGGAGAAGTTAACTTAGAAGCACGAAACATTGTCCTTGATGAAGGCGGCGGCATTTTCGCATCGACGTTTCGCGGTGGCGATGGGGGAATCGTCAACCTACGCGCCTCCGATACCATCGACATTTCAGGAACGACACCCAACGGCTTATTCAATTCGGGTCTCGGGGCCAATGCGTTTCAGAACGCCAACACTCAGGGAGGGGTGGTTAACGTTCAGGCGCGACGCATTATCTTACGAGATGGTGCGGGAGTCGGAGCGGTTACCTTTGGCGCGGCGCGAGGGGGAACGCTGATTTTGCGAGCATCTGAACTCGTCGAACTCAGTGGCTCTGTCATCACGGTCAACGGCCCCGTGGCGACGAATATTGCCACTCGCAGCGCAAGCAGTGGTGCAGCTGGGGATATTGAAATTACAACGGCACGGTTAGTTTTGCGTGACGGTGCTGAAATCGCGACGTCAACCTCCAACAGCGGCGCCGCAGGACGGCTTACGATACGAGCGTCGGAGTCCGTCGAAATTTCGGGAACTAACGCAAACGGCGAGTTACGCAGTGGGTTTCGATCGAACGCAACGCTTGTTGCTATTCCCTCGCCGGTTCCTCCGTCGGCAGCGGCTGATGTTATTGGTGCGGCGGGCGATATTACGATCGTGACAGACGAGTTGGCAGTACGGGATGGCGGACAAATCGTCGTTAGTAGTATTGGTGAAGGGGAACGGGCGGGAAACTTAGCGATCGATGCGCCTCGGTTGATATTAGATGATGGCGCTCGGTTAGTGTCTGAAACGACCACGGCTCGAGAAGGAAATATCGACATTCGATCGAGGGATATTCGCCTCTTTGACGGCAGCTCGATTTCCACCAACGCCCAAGATGCGGCAACGGGTGGAAACATCGTCATCGATACCGATACCTTAGTCGCCATCGACAACAGCGATATTACGGCCAACGCTCAAACGGGATTTGGCGGCCGCGTCATCATCGACGCTCGAGGGGTGTTCGGGACGGAATTTCGAGATCGCACGACGCCCGGCAGCGACATTACCGCCAGTTCGGATTTAGGGGCGGCCTTCAGTGGTTTGGTGGAAATCACCAATCCCGACGTTCAACTCGATACGTCGTTGGTCGAACTCGCGAGTGATTTCGTGGCCGTCGATCGATTGGTTGCGGACAGTTGCTTGACGCGCCCCCACGGCAGCGGACAGTTTACGGTTACAGGAACGGGAGGTTTACCGGAAAATCCCTACAACACGTCTACAGGACGATATAACGTCGTGAACATCGCCCCCCTCAACGGGGATACTGCATCCACCACCACTTCCCCCACACCACCTGAAACGACTTGGCAAATCGGCGATCCTATCGTCGAGGCGCGGGAACTCGCCGCGACTACGGACGGACGAATCGTATTATCGGCCACGGGAGAAACTGCTCCCTCCAGTCGCGAAAGCATTTGCGAAGACGACCGGATGAGGAGATGACGAGATGACCAGACGATGGGAAGTTAATTATTAGATCTCCTGCGTGAATATTTTTATCCCCACCCCAACCCTCCCCTTGTCAAGGGGAGGGAGCCAATTTCTCCACCTCTTCACCTCCCCACCTTCCTACCTCCTCAAATGTCCTACAATATTGCGGCGTTCTTTGTGATACAGATACAGAAACCATGTCCGAAACGGAAAAGTTGCGCGTTTACGTGCCACCCCATCCCCTCATTCAAAACTGGTTGACGTTGGCTCGCGAGGCTTCAACGCCAACACCGCTGTTCCGCACGGCGATGAAAGAGTTGGGACGCTGGCTGACTTACGAAGCAATTCGGGAATGGTTGCCCGTGGCTGAAGTGACCGTGCAAACGCCACTTGCACCTTGTGCGGGAAAAATGCTCCGGACGGACGTTCCCTTTGCGGTCGTTCCCGTCTTACGGGCGGGATTGGCGCTGTTAGACGGGATGCAAGAAGTTCTTCCGGCGTCGTCGGTTTATCATTTCGGCATGGTTCGCAACGAAGAAACGCTCGAAGCTAGCTGTTATCTCAACAAACTTCCCGAACAGTTCGCACCGGAAACCCATGTCGTGGTGAGCGAACCGATGTTGGCGACGGGTAACACGATGATGGAAACGATGTCCCAACTCGTGCAACGGGGAATAACAGTCGATCGAGTACGGATCGTTTCGATCGTGGCCGCTCCCCCGGCATTGCAGCGCTTAAACGAGGCCTATCCGGGTTTAGTCGTATATGCAGCTACGATCGATCCCGAACTCGACGATCGAGGCTTTATCGTTCCGGGTTTGGGCGATGCTGGCGATCGAACGTTTGGAACTTGACATCAAAAACTCGAAAAACTCGAACGTACTCGAACGTCGTGCTTTGGGGTAGGACTCGATCGAGATCGTGCTTCTACCCACGATTTTCCTAGGGACGAACCGCTATTTATCTCTATACTCGTCGTTGCGGAGGATTGGCCGTTTTGCAGATCTCCTGCACGTCCACACAACTCTCGATCTTTGGAGTCTGAGCGATGCAAATCTTGATGATATACGAGACTCAACTGTCTGGGGATCTGTTAGATTGGTTGACAGTTTTCGGCTACTTAACGGTGACGGGAATTGTGGTTTGGCGGGTGCTGTTCGCCAAGTAGTCAGATCGCTGTTATTCCAGTCGCGAACACGATCGATCGAGCTGAAGACATGACAAACAAAAATCCTTCTGCTATCACAGCAGAAGGACTTACTGAAGTTCTACCAGACTGTAGAAGGTTTTACGCTGCACAGAGGTCGTCACTGACTTTTACACGACCCCGCACGATCGATCTCAGTAAACGGTCTGCCGATCGACGATCCTCTTCGGCGAGCGTGTCATCGAGGACGGCAGCCATAAGTCCGTAACGGTCAGCCAAGGTGACGCAACCCGTCTCGGAGACGGAAGCCATCATTTCGGAAATCGCGCCGGGGAGTAATTTCAGGGAAACCATAGTGCGGGCGTTCAACCTTCTACAACTTCAGTGTTACTTCGATAATCCGCTGTCGCCGCGATCGATTTATCCCCCAAGGGGTGACGTTCTCCGCGATCTCAGCCGATCGAATCCCATACCCCTAATCGATCTCGATAACTGAATTGGAGCGATCGAGTAAAGGTGTTGACTGCGATCGAGATCGTAGGATTGGACGGCTCGATCGGGTGTTGGGGTTCCCGCTTCACCACGTCTTCACGTCGTGGAATATTCTACGACTCGATCGAAGATCGTCAAAACAGCAGTACGAGGAAAGGCTGATGACTGGGGGAACAGTCCAGCAGCTCGTCTTGGATCTGTCTTCAAGCTTTGACATCCTCTCCACGCAAATCAAAGATTATGCGTGGAGATTCCTTGGGTCGCCCCAAAGATTTCCTGCTTCACAGCCAGCCAGCTAGA
>LWRO01000008.1 GCA_001657325.1 Geitlerinema sp. BBD 1991-9
TAATCGATCGCAGTGGGTGCAGAAACCTCACACCTTCGATCGACTTAGTACGGACACCAGCATTTACAGTGAGCAGTGAGCAGTGAGCAGTTACCGCGATTTCCAAATCGAATTTGGCTCGTTTGGCGAAATTGTAATCGATTGCAGTGGGTGCAGAAACCTCACACCTTCGATCGACTTAGTATTGAAAAAATGTAAAAGTCAACGACAATTATGATTTTTAATTACTCGATCGATGCTAAGATCTCTAAAATAAATTTGAATCGAAAATCTAAAATTTTATTTGTTGATTTTGCAATGTTTTAAACATTCAAAAAACGATAAACCTCGGCACAAAAATCCTACAAATTTTAACGAAAATGCCAGATTCTTTAATGCAAAAAGTTTTGCATTATGCGACCTATCTTGAAGAAAAACATTCAGAAAAAGTTGGACAAGCTAAGTCTTCATAGAAAAAGCGTCGATCGAGAATTTTAAAAGGGACTTTTGTACTTCCGCTACCCGATGATTTTGACGAACCTTTAGTGACTGAATAAACAGATCGACTAGAGCGCCAGTACAGAAGTAATGGTAGGGTGTGTTACGCGGACGAAAAATGGGTTGAAAATCCAGTTAATGAGATTTCCGCGTAACGCACCCAGCACTTTTGTCCCGCGGCTCTAGAACCCCGGCATATTGAAAATACCAGAGTTCTAAGGAATTAAGCGCCCAAATTACACGCTAGACGTTGGCTTTCGTCCAAGCCGCTTTCGCTTGCACGTACTCCTCTAACTCCACCTTAACGGGGGAAACGTGCCAAATATCCTGACAGTATTCGCGGATCGATCGATCGCTGGAAAACTTACCCATACGAGCCGTATTGAGAATTGACATCCGCGTCCAATTCTCTCGATCTCGATAGGCAGTTGCAACGCGATCTTGACACTCGATATACGACTGATAATCCGCAAACAGCAAATATTCGTCGTGATATAGCAGCGAATCCACCAACGGTTTAAACAAATTCGGATCGCCGTGAGAAAAATACCCCGAAGAAAGCTGCTCGATCGACTCCCGAAGCGCATCGTTTCCCTGGAGATAATCCCAAGGATTGTAACCGCGCCCCTTGAGTTCGGCCACTTCCTGCGCCGTCAAACCAAACAAGAAGAAATTCTCCTCGCCAACCTCCTCGCGAATTTCAATATTCGCACCGTCCAACGTGCCGATTGTCAGCGCCCCGTTGAGGGAGAATTTCATATTTCCCGTTCCCGACGCTTCCTTACCCGCTAGCGAAATTTGTTCCGACAAATCCGCCGCCGGGTAAATCCGTTGGCTGTTGGTGACGTTGTAATCGGGCATAAACACCACTTTCAACCGTCCGCCCACGTCAGGATCGTTATTGACAACATCCCCAACCGACGTAATTAATTTAATCACCAACTTGGCCATAAAATAGCCCGGAGCCGCTTTCCCGCCGAAGATAAACGTGCGTGGGGTCATCTCAGTGCTGGGCGAATGTTTGATGCGGTTGTAGAGCGTGATGATATGTAAAACGTTGAGGTGTTGGCGCTTGTACTCGTGAATGCGCTTGCACTGAATGTCAAACAGCGATTCGGGATTGACCAACACGCCACATTCTTTATGAATGCGTGCCGCGAGATCTTTCTTCACGTCCTGTTTCACCTGTCGCCACGCCCAACGAAATTCAGCATCTTCAGCGAACGGTTCGAGTTGGCGCAAGTCGTCGAGGTTTGTCAGCCAGTTTTTGCCGATTTTCAGCGTAATCAAGTTCGATAGGCGGGGGTTGCTCAACAACACCCAGCGACGAGGCGTAACCCCGTTGGTTTTGTTGCTAATTTTTTCCGGCCAGAGTTCGTAAAAGTCTTTGAGAACGTCCTGTTTGAGCAGTTCGGTGTGTAGCGCAGCAACGCCGTTAATGGCGTGAGACCCCACACAAGCCAAATGCGCCATCCGCACGAACTTCTCGCCACTGTCGTCGATGAGAGACATCCGCGATTGGTGTGCGGGATCGCCCATGTACTTCATCCGTACTGTGTCGAGGAAGCGCTGGTTGATTTCGTAGATAATTTCGAGGTGGCGTGGGAGTAAGCTACCAAACAGACCCACCGACCATTTTTCGAGGGCTTCCGGTAGCAGCGTGTGGTTGGTGTAGGCGAAGGTTTTTTGGGTAATTTCCCAAGCTCGCTCCCAAGTCAGGTGATGCTCGTCTACGAGCAGGTGCATCAGTTCGGCAACCCCGACAGCGGGGTGCGTGTCGTTGAGTTGAACGGTAAATTTTTCGTGGAACGTGTCGAGGCTGCGGCCGGTAGACAGGTGCAGTCTCAACATATCTTGTAAAGAACAAGAAACGAAGAAATACTGCTGTTCGAGCCGCAACTGTTTGCCCTGAAGGGGTTCGTCGTTGGGATAGAGAACTTTCGTCAGGTTCTCGGAAACGATTTTGGTATCGACGGCTCCGTAGTAATTCCCGATGTTGAAGGCTTGGAAGTCAAACGATTCCGGAGATTCGGCTTTCCACAGACGCAGGGTATTGGCCGTGTTGACGCGGTAGCCGAGGATGGGAGTGTCGTAGGGAATGCCTTTGACAACTCGATCGGGAACCCAACGCGCGCGATAGTTACCGGCCTCGTCGGTATAGCCTTCGGTGTGGCCGCCGAGTTTGACCATGACTGACGCTTCGGGACGGGCAATTTCCCAGGGGTTGCCATACTGCAACCATTTATCCGTGATTTCGACTTGCCAACCGTCGCGGATGATTTGGTCGAAAATGCCGAATTCGTAGCGGATGCCGTAGCCGATCGCCGGAATTTCCAAGGTGGCAAGGGAATCCATGTAACAGGCGGCCAGGCGACCGAGTCCGCCATTGCCGAGTCCGGGTTCTTCCTCTTGGTCGATGAGGGCTTGTAGGTCGAGGCCGAGTTCTTCAACAGCTTGGCGAACTCGATCGTAAATTCCGAGGTTGAGGAGATTATTCGCTAAGTGGGGACCGAGCAGAAATTCGGCGGACAGGTAGCAAACGATGCGAACGTCTGGTTTGAAGTAGTTTTGGATGCTGTTGAGCCAGCGACGGAGGAGTCGATCGCGCACGGTGTAGGACAACGCCATGTAAAAGTCGTTGGTGGTGGCGATTTCGGGAAATTTGCCTTGGATATAGAAGAGGTTATCGGCAAAGGCTCGTTTGAGGGTTTCAATATTGAGTCCTGTTCGATCGTCTTCGATTTGAATTTGTGGGGAGGGTTGGGAATTCGTTGTCATGGCAATTAATAGAAAAATAACAGCAGGGATACGACAAATACAAGAAAATTGCTAAAAAAAAAGCGGGAGGCTAGGCCTCCCGCTTTGTCTATTCAGCACTCGGATTTTCGAGTGAAACGCCTCGATTCGTGAGGACTTCTTGAAGTTGGGCTTCTTCGTCTTTAGTCAGCGAGGTTCGCAAAACGGTTCCGCCATACGGCGCGACTTTTTCGAGAACTTTGTCGGGGGTCACTTCTCGAACTAGGACGAACAACGCCGAAGTTCCCGGTTGAAGGGTTTCACCGAGGTTTTTCATAAAGTCGTCGTCTACGCCAATATCGCTAATCGCACCACTAATCGCACCGGTGGCAGCCCCGACAGCAGCACCGAAGAGGGGACTGAGAAATAGCGTACCGACGAGCAAGCCCCAGAATCCGCCGCTGGTGGCACCGGCTGCGGTTAGGTTGACGGCCTGGTTGAGTTTGACTTTGCCTTTGCTATCTTTGATGACGATGGCTGCGTCTTCGAGTTCGATGAGATGCTCGGTTTGCAATTTCAACAGCGCCAGACGCACTTCTTCAGCCTTATATTCGTCATCGTAAGCAACTGCGATGAGTGTACTCATGGGTTGATTTCCTCAAGGGGGACAAGGGAGACAAGGAGAAACTGTTAACTGTTTCCCCTGTTCACTGCTCACTGCTCACTGCTCACTGTAAAGGCCTCCTACCTCATCTCTAATACGGCCACTTCCAGTGAACGATCTCGTCTTTGTCGATGCCGATCTCGAAGGCGTAGTTCAGGTTTTCGATGATTTGGTTGGTCATGCGTTCCTTCACGTAGGCGGCGGCGGAACCGAGTTGGGGAACTCGATCGATGACATCGATGACGAGATTGAATCGATCGACCTGGTTGCGAATGGCCAACTCTAACGGCGTGTTGATGTTGCCTTCTTCCTTGTAACCGCGCACGTGAATTCGCTCTTGGTTGGTGCGGCGGTAGGTGAGTTTGTGAATCAACCAGGGGTAGCCGTGGAAGTTGAAGATGACGGGTTTGTCTGGCGTAAAGAGGGTGTTGAAATCTCGATCGGATAAACCGTGGGGGTGTTCGCTCTCCGGTTGCAGCTTGAACAAGTCCACCACGTTGATAAACCGCACTTTCAACTCGGGGAATTCTTCCCGCAGAATCGCCGTCGCTGCTAGAGATTCCATCGTGGGAATGTCACCACAGCAAGCCATCACCACGTCGGGGAAATCCGGTTCTTTCCCGCAGTCGTCGTTACTCGCCCATTCCCAGATGCCGATACCTTTAGTGCAGTGGGAGATCGCCTCCTCCATGCTCAGATACTGGAGGTGATTTTGTTTGTCTGCCACGATGACGTTGACGTAATCGGTACTCCGCAAGCAGTGATTCGTCACGGATAACAAGCAGTTGGCATCTGGCGGGAGATAAATCCGCGTGACTTCAGCGCTCTTGTTCGTCACTAAGTCGATAAAGCCAGGGTCTTGGTGGCTGAAGCCGTTGTGATCTTGCCGCCACACCAAGGACGATAGCAGGATATTTAACGATGAAACAGGCGCGCGCCAGGGAACATCGTGTTTGCAGATGTCCAACCATTTAGCGTGTTGGTTGAACATAGAATCAATGACATGAGCGAAGGCTTCGTAAGTGTGGAACAAGCCGTGTCGTCCAGTGAGCAGATAGCCTTCGAGCCAACCTTCGAGGGTGTGTTCGCTGAGCATTTCCATGACCCGCCCATCGGGAGACAGGAGGCTCCCGTCGGCATCTTCGGGTAGGATCTCCGCCATCCAAGCTTTTTGGGTGACTTCGTAGATGGCACTCAGACGGTTAGAAGCGGTTTCGTCGGGTCCGAACACCCGGAAGTTCGTCATGTTATTCCGCATGACATCTCGCAGAAACTGACCCATAATGCGGGTGTTTTCCACTTCAACCTGTCCCGGTGTTTGCACGTCAACGGCATAGTCGCGGAAGTCGGGCAACCGCAGCTCTTTCCGTACTAAACCGCCGTTGGTGACGGGGTTGGCACTCATGCGGCGATGGCCTTCGGGGGCTAAGGCTTTGAGTTCGGGAATCAGCGTTCCGTTTTCGTCGAAGAGTTCTTCGGGTTTGTAACTCTTCATCCAATCTTCAAGGAGTTTCAGGTTCTCGGGGTTTTTATGAACGTCTGCCATGGGAACCTGGTGCGCCCGCCAAAATCCTTCGACTTTGTGGCCGTTGACTTCTCCTGGCCCCGTCCAGCCTTTGGGGGTGCGGAAGACTATCATCGGCCAGCGAGGACGGGTGGGCGTGCCACTTTGACGGGCTTCTTGCTGGATGCGGCGAATTTCGAGGACGCACTCTTCTAAGGTCGCCGCCATGGTTTGGTGCATGACCTCGGGATCGCTGCCTTCGACGAAGTAGGGGGTGTAGCCGTAGCCTCGGAAAAGTGCGTCGAGTTCTTCGTGGGAAATCCGCGAGAGAAGCGTCGGGTTGGCGATTTTATAACCGTTGAGGTGCAGGATGGGAAGCACTGCGCCGTCGCGGATGGGGTTGAGGTATTTATTGGAGTGCCACGCGGTAGCCAGGGGCCCGGTTTCGGCTTCACCGTCTCCGACAACGGCGGTAACGATGAGGTCGGGACTGTCATAAGCGGCTCCGAAGGCGTGGGATAGGCTGTAGCCGAGTTCGCCGCCTTCGTGGACGGAACCGGGGGTTTCGGGGGTGACGTGGCTGCCGATGTGTCCGGGGAAGGAAAATTGTTTGAAGAATTTCTGCATCCCCTCCTCGTCTTCGCTTTTGTCGGGATAGATTTCGGAGTAGGTGCTTTCGAGGTAGGCGGGCCCGAGAACACCCGGTGCGCCGTGGCCGGGGCCTGCGATGTAGATGGTGCTGAGGTCGTATTTTTTAATGAGGCGGTTGAGGTGGATGTAGATAAAGCTCAAACCTGGACTCGATCCCCAGTGGCCGAGGAGACGCTTTTTAACGTGTTCGGCTTGGAGGGGTTCTTTGAGGAGGGGATTGTCTTTGAGATAAATCATGCCGACAGCCAGGTAGTTGGCTGCACGCCAGTAGGCATGAATTTTTTGGAGTTCTTCAGGGGTGAGAGGTGTTGCGCTTTCGGGAGGTTTGATGGGTGTTGCAGTCATAACTCTCTTCAACTCTCTAGTGATGTCTCGTATCGATCGACTCAATTCGATCGACCCATAGAACAAAGCGTCGATCGACTGTTTTTTTCTCGATCGATTTCATACAATCAGATGCTTTATAATTCGATGACGATGGCTGAGATCTGTGAAATCGTTGTCTGAATTTTACGCGATCGAATCTATTCAGAACTTTAGGAAAACGTTAATTTTTACAAAAAGGAAGTACGCTAATCGTTTGCTCTATTCGGTCAATGCACGGGAATTCAAAGCAGTCCAGAGGAAATCCAAACTGTTTTCACGATTTTTTCACACGATTTGCGCGGGATCGAAACCGTAAATTTTATCGATCTAGTGTTACTTTATGTTGCGCGTTTTTTAATCCTTTAGTTTAACCAAAATTTAACGAAGATTCAAAATCATCGATATTTGGTTTGCCCGTATAATAGCGATGTTTCTAAAAAACAGCAATAGCAACGAACCACGTCTATAAGTTGCATTGTCAGACCCGTTGGAGTCGAACGAGATGCGATGAATTCAAAGGTTTTGCCCGGTCACAGTTTTCCGCTGGGAGCGACTGTGTCACCCCACGGAACCAACTTCGCCGTGTTTTCCAAATATGCGGAAGCGGTGACGCTGTTGCTGTTCGATCGAGCGGACGATCCCAAGCCGTCGCGGATGATTCCCCTAGACCCGCAACGTCACAAAACCTCCCACTACTGGCACGCTTTCGTTTCCGGTATCGGTTCCGGGCAACTTTACGGCTATCGCGTCCTCGGTTCCAACCGTCCCGAACAGGGTCTGCGTTTCGACAGTGCCAAGGTTCTCCTCGATCCCTACGCCAAAGCCGTCGTTACCGATACCTACGATCGAGCGGCGGCCATCCGACCGGGGGATAATTGTCCCACCGCCCTCAAAGGTGTCGTCGTCGATACGAGTCGCTACGATTGGGAAGGCGATCGATCGCCCAAAACACCTTACGCCAGCACGGTCATCTACGAACTGCACGTCGGTGGCTTTACCCGTCATCCGAGTTCTGGCATCGCGCCCGAAAAGCGGGGGACGTTTGCGGGTTTGGTCGAAAAAATTCCCTATCTTCAAGAATTGGGCGTGACTGCAGTCGAACTGCTTCCCGTCCAGCAATTCGACGAAGCCGACGCACCCGACGAGTTTACAAACTATTGGGGATACAGCCCGATTGCCTTTTTTGCCCCTCACAGCGGTTATAGTTCCCGTAAAGATGCTCTCGGTTCGATCGACGAGTTTCGCGACATGGTGAAAGCCTTGCATCAAGCGGGAATCGAGGTCATTCTCGATGTCGTGTTCAACCACACCGCCGAGGGAAACGAATACGGGCCGACCCTGTCCTACCGAGGACTCGCCAACGAAACCTACTACATCCTCGACGACAACCGTGCCAAGTACCGCAATTACAGCGGGTGCGGCAATACGTTTAAAAGCCATCACGCTGTCGTCGGTCGTTTGATTCTTGAATGCTTGCGCTATTGGGTGTCTGAAATGCACGTCGATGGCTTTCGCTTCGATTTGGCTTCCGTTCTCGCCCGAGATCACCACGGAAAACCCTTGAAAGACCCACCGATTTTGTGGGCGATCGAATCCGATCCCATCCTCGCCGGGACGAAATTGATCGCGGAAGCTTGGGACGCGGCCGGATTGTACCAGGTGGGATCGTTCATTGGCGATCGATTTGCCGAATGGAACGGGCCGTTTCGCGATGACGTGCGGCGTTTTGTGAAAAGCGATCGAAACACCGTTCCCAAGTTGGCAGCCAGACTGTTAGGCAGTCCCGACATTTACAAACAACCCGTTCGCGAAGCGTCTCCAAAGGAGAATCGCGACCTCAACCGCAGTATTAATTTCATTACCTGCCACGACGGTTTTACCCTCAACGATTTAGTGTCCTACAACCACAAGCACAACCTCGCCAACGGTGAAGATAACTGCGACGGGTCGAACGACAACTACAGTTGGAACGGCGGAATTGAAGGAGAAACTGACGATCCCACCATTCTGGCGTTACGTCTCAAACAAGCTAAAAACTTGATGACTGTTTTGTTGATGTCCCAGGGAACGCCCATGTTATTGATGGGGGATGAAGTGCGTCGATCGCAAGGGGGGAACAACAACGCTTACTGTCAAGATAACGAGTTGAGTTGGTTCGATTGGCGATTGGTCGATCGAAATGCCGATATGTTGCGGTTTACGCGGGAACTGGTTCGTTTTATTCAAACCCGCCAAATTTTTCAGGTCGAAGATTTTTTATCGATCGGAACGGATTCAATCCATCCGAGTTTACGCTGGCATGGCGTTTGTTTGGGAGAACCCGATTGGAGTGGCGACTCGCACACCCTCGCCTTTAGTTTGCGTTATCCCAAAGCCGATGAATTTCTCTACATCGCGTTCAATATGTATTGGAAACCTCTCGATTTCGAGTTGCCGTCGTTACGCAATGTTCAACAGTGGCATCGCATCGTCGATACCGCGTTAGCGTTTCCCAACGACGTGTCACCGGTGGAAACCGCATCTCCTGTGGAGGGAAATTATTATGCTTTAGCCGATCGATCGAGTGTCGTTCTTTATGCCAAATAACCGAAATTCGACTTTTCCCACTGTTTAAGCTTTACAGCCAACCCTGAGTTGTGAAGGTCGTTTTTAGAAAACAGTGAGGTATCGAATCGATTGCAGGGCGCTCTCCATCTCCTCACCTCCTCATCCCCTCACCTTATACCCAAGGTAGAACAACCATGAACCGGACAAAAATTGTAGCGACGTTAGGACCGGCGAGTAATTCCCCTGAAATCATCAAAAAAATGGTCGAAGCGGGAATGAGTGTCGCGCGATTGAATTTCTCTCATGGCAGCTACGACGATCACGCAAAAACGATCGAAAATCTTAGAAAAATTTCTCGCGAACTCGACACGCCGATTACAATTTTACAGGATTTACAAGGCCCGAAAATCCGTATCGGACAACTTCCCAACGGTGGAATTCCCATTCAAGAAGGGGAATCGTTGACCTTGCTTCCCCTGGTAGAATATCGAGAAGAACCGAACACCGCCGGAATCGATTATCCCTATTTAGCGGAAGAAGCCAAACCCGGCGCGCAAATTCTCCTCGACGACGGTTTACTCGAATTGCAAATCGACTCCATTCAAGAAAACACCGTGTGCTGTACGGTGGTCGAAGGAGGAATTCTCAAAAGCCGTAAAGGGGTCAACGTTCCCAGTTTAGATTTACGTTTACCGTCTATGACGGAAAAAGACAAACAGGATCTCGAATTTGGTTTGTCTCAAGGGGTCGATTGGGTATCGCTGAGCTTTGTTCGGACTGCTGACGACATCCGCACGCTCAAAGACTTTATCGCAAAACATACCGAAAACACCGTTCCCGTCATTGCCAAAATCGAAAAACCGCAAGCGATCGAGCATCTCAAAGAGATTATCGCCGAGTGTAATGGTTTGATGGTGGCACGGGGGGATCTCGGGGTCGAGATGAGTCCGGAAAAAGTACCGATGTTACAAAAGCGCATCGTTCGATCGTGCAATATGCGCGGAATTCCAGTCATTACCGCCACGCAAATGCTCGACAGTATGATTCGCGAACCCCGTCCGACTCGTGCAGAAGCCAGTGACGTCGCCAACGCCATTCTCGACGGAACGGATGCGGTGATGTTGTCGGGAGAGTCAGCGGTGGGTAAGTATCCGGTGAAAGCCGTGAAAATGATGGCTAAAATTGCGGCTCAGGTGGAACCGGATGCAGAGTTTGAAAATTATCCCCCTCCAGAAACGGACGAAACCCACGCTTTGACGGAAGCACTCAACACGATCGATCGAATTCTCGATTTAAAGTGTATTGCGGCGTTTACGAGTTCTGGGTATACGGCGCGGATTGCCTCGAAAGAACGTCCGAAGGCGTTAGTCGTGGCGTTTACGACGCATCGCCGGGTGTATCACCGTTTGAATTTAATTTGGGGAGTCAAACCGATCTTGATTGAAGACGACGGAAACAGTTTTGAAGAGTTAGTGGCTCACGCAGAAACAGATTTACAGGAACGGGGACTTGTACAACCCGGCGATCAAATTTTAATCGTCGGTGGAATTCCAACGAAACACTCCCACGGAACAAATTTTCTCAAACTTCACCGGATTCACAGTTAACAGTTAACAGTCACCAGTCACCAGTCACCAGTCACCAGTGAAGACAGTTTTCAGTTTCTCTCTTTATTCTACTTTTTTCCGAATTGACGATGAAACTTTTCTTTATTCGACACGGCGAAACAACGTACAGTAAAATCGGCGGTTACTGTGGCGATCTCGATCCGGAGTTAACTGATGATGGATCGAAAATGGCGCAGCAGTTTGCTGAAGCTTATGGCGATCTCGATTGGAAAGCTGCGTATGTCAGTCCGATGAAACGGACGATTGCAACATCGAAGTTTTTATGCGATCGAGCGCGTCTCACAGCAGAAGTTCGCGATGGAATCAAAGAACTGTCTTATGGTGACTGGGAAGGAAAAACACCAGCAGACGTGAACCGCGAATTTCACGACGATTATATTCGTTGGTTGACCGATCCCGGTTGGAACGCGCCCACAGGTGGTGAGAAAGCGATCGAATTGGCTCGTCGATCGTCGGAAGTCATTCGCGAAATTCAGGAACACCACGAGGATGGAAATGTATTAGTGGTGTCGCATAAAGCCACTATTCGCGTGATGATTTGTCATTTACTCGGTATCGATGTCGGACGGTTTCGCGATCGAATTGCCATGCCAGTTGGCGGTGTCAGCATTGTTGAATTTCGCGAACACGGGCCGTTAATTCACGCTCTCGCCGATCGATCTTATCTCGATCCCGAATTGCGAACTCGACCGGGTACGTGAGATTCAGCAATCAGTTCACCGCGAACAGTTACCCGTGGGAAAGGTGGGAAGATGAGGGGGTAGGGTGGCGATATTGTTGTTCGTCTCGGCAGCTTGTAATATGCAGTAATACAATAGAGTTGCCTTGCTGTTGTGTCATTTCTTATGCTCAGTCGTAATCGTCTCGTTAAAGTGAGCAAATCCTTAAGTTACTACCTCCGCCACCACCCTGAAGAATTGGGATTGACGCTAGAAGTTGGGGGATGGGTTTCTGTCGAAAAGTTATTGGCTGTCTATCCTTTTTCTCTCTCTCGAGAGGAATTACAAGAAGTCGTCGATTTCAATGACAAGCAGCGTTTTTCGTTTGACGAAACTGGACATAAAATTCGGGCGAATCAAGGTCATAGCATCACAGTTGATTTACAGCTCACGCCAACTCGCCCCCCGGCTGTTTTATATCACGGAACCGCAGCTCAGTGGGTTGAGTCGATTCTCGATCGCGGATTGCAAAAAATGTCGCGACATCACGTCCATTTATCTAAAGATCGATCGACAGCTTACCAAGTCGGTCAACGACATGGAAAACCGATTGTTTTTCAAGTCAATGCAGCGATGATGTACGATCGAGATTTTACTTTTTATCAATCGAAAAATGGAGTTTGGTTAGTCGATGCAGTGCCACCTGAGTATTTAACCCAACTCAGTTGAACAGATCGATCGAATCGGGTTTTGCCGATCTCGATCGAGATAAAAATTATAAGCTATCAATCTTCAAGTCTTAGCCATGAAAATCCTCGTACTCAATGCTGGATCGAGTTCTCAAAAAAGTTGTCTGTACGACGTACCAGACGATCGATTTCCGAAAGATCCAGAGAAACCTATTTGGGAAGCAACTATCGATTGGGGAATTGGGACAGATTACGGAGTTCTGACCGTAAAAGCCAATGGTTACAAACAGGAATTTAAGCTGTCAGCCGATTCGCGAAGTCACGGCTTAGAGGAGATGTTAAATACGTTAATTGAAAACGACACGAAAGTCTTAGAAAGTTTAACTGAAATTGCCATCGTCGGACATCGTGTCGTCCATGGAGGCACGAAGTATTCTCAAGCTACGTTTGTGACACCAGACGTGAAGGAGACGATCGAGGATTTAATTCCTCTGGCCCCCAATCACAATCCAGCACATTTAGAAGAGATTATTTCCGTCGAAAATGTGTTAGGAGACGTGCCACAAGTTGCAGTTTTCGACACGGCATTTCACAGTCAAATGCCGAAAGCAGTGGCAGCGTATCCGATACCTTATGAATGGCTCGGACGTGGCGTTCGCCGATACGGTTTTCACGGCATTAGTCACAGTTATTGTGCCAGACGTGCGGCGGAAATTCTCGAAGAACCAGTGGAATCTCTGCGGATAATAACCTGTCATTTGGGACACGGCTGTTCTCTAGCAGCCGTTCGTGACGGTGTGAGTGTGAATACAACGATGGGATTTACGCCGTTGGAAGGGTTGATGATGGGAAGTCGAAGTGGTTCGATCGATCCAGCAATTCCGATGTATTTGATGCGCGAGGAAGGATTTGATTTTAACGGAGTCGATCGAATGTTGAATAAGGAATCGGGATTGAAGGGAATTTTTGGTGAATCGGGGGATATGCGATCGATTTTGGCGGCGATCTCTGAGGGAAGCGATCGTGCGAAATTGGCGTTTGAGATGTACGTGTCTCGGTTACAAAGTTCGATCGCGTCGATGCTTCCCCAGTTGGGGAGGTTAGACGTGTTGGTGTTTACTGCGGGTGTCGGAGAGAATTCGGTGGACGTTCGATCGGCGACTTGTGCGGGTTTTGAGTTTTTGGGATTGAAACTCGATCCTCGAAAAAACGCCATGTCTCCCAAAGATGCAGATATTGCGGCGGTGGATTCGACGGTTCGGGTGTTGGTGATTCGGACTCAAGAAGATTGGTCGATCGCGGGAGAATGTTGGAAGTTGGCGAAGGAGAAGTGAAGAAATCGATGGTTATTTCACGCCAAGCGATTGAGCAATCTCGAAGCAATTCATTTTAAGGTTAGGGGAACGGTACAGACTGTGATGTCTGAAACCATGCCATGTTCTGGATGGAGTCATGACTCCGTCTACAGTACAATGTAGAGTTTTGCTGACCTGAAACTCGGGTTATTTTCGCAATTTGGCGTTGAACTGACCTCGAAACAACACGCCTAAGAACAACGCGCCTAAGATCGATCTAACTTTCCTCAGTTTCACGCACCGTTTTTTGGGCAGTACGAACCATGTATCGCCTTAAAACGGTCATACCGAGTGCAGACGGTCTAAATCCGATAAGGGATTTTATCGAATTTAGACTCTCCTGCACCACAGTAGGGGTGGAACACTGTTGAGCGTTTCAATCCCTAAAAGGGATTTTATCGGATTTAGACTCTGCGATGTCCGCCCACGGCATTCGCGTAGGAATCTCGTTTCAATCCCTAAAAGGGATTTTATCGGATTTAGACGCGGACTTTGTGAAGATCTCGATAAAGAGATTCTTCGAAAAAGTTTCAATCCCTAAAAGGGATTTTATCGGATTTAGACATCGAGCGCATACCGTCGAGCTGCTCGCCCTCTTCGTTTCAATCCCTAAAAGGGATTTTATCGGATTTAGACGGGGGATTTCAGGCAAGAGATGTTTTCAAATTCTTGGTTTAGTTTCAATCCCTAAAAGGGATTTTATCGGATTTAGACAAGAAGTGCTCGCTCAAGAGAGCGATATAGCGCTGTTTCAATCCCTAAAAGGGATTTTATCGGATTTAGACTTTCTACATTGGGAGCGATCCAGAAAACCCAGTTTCAATCCCTAAAAGGGATTTTATCGGATTTAGACCCTCATACCTTAGCTGGAAATCGTTAGTCACCGCCGTCCGAGTTTCAATCCCTAAAAGGGATTTTATCGGATTTAGACCCAACGCCCCGGAAACCGTACGCGGTGCGATCGGTTTCAATCCCTAAAAGGGATTTTATCGGATTTAGACTTCACTTTAGGGGAAGAGGGTTTAACATCACCTAGATTGTTTCAATCCCTAAAAGGGATTTTATCGGATTTAGACCTGTCGGCGGTTTTCGGGGATGCCGTTTTTAAGAGTTTCAATCCCTAAAAGGGATTTTATCGGATTTAGACTGACCAATTTAACGCCCTCGAGAGTGAAGCGTTGTTTCAATCCCTAAAAGGGATTTTATCGGATTTAGACCACCGCCCGGCGGGGCGCAAACACAGCAACTCCTTCGTTTCAATCCCTAAAAGGGATTTTATCGGATTTAGACGGTAACAAATCAGGGCGGTGTCGAGGCGGGATTCAAGTTTCAATCCCTAAAAGGGATTTTATCGGATTTAGACAAGATCGACCCCCCGACGATGAGGAGTCCGCCGATCGCACCGTTTCAATCCCTAAAAGGGATTTTATCGGATTTAGACGTTCGCCCCTGGCACTTGTTGCGATCGGGCTGTTCTCAAAGTTTCAATCCCTAAAAGGGATTTTATCGGATTTAGACGCCTTATCGAACGCGGTTTCGATCGGCGGAAGCGTTGCCGTTTCAATCCCTAAAAGGGATTTTATCGGATTTAGACTTGATGATGGCATCTATTCGGAGAAAGCTGAAAGGTTTCAATCCCTAAAAGGGATTTTATCGGATTTAGACTGGCGATCGCTCCCACCGAGTCAATTAGGACAGTTTCAATCCCTAAAAGGGATTTTATCGGATTTAGACCTGTAACAGTGTAAAGTCCGTTGAAGCCATAAAAAGTTTCAATCCCTAAAAGGGATTTTATCGGATTTAGACTTAAGGGATTTCGGAGAGCAATTGTTTGCTACTACGTCGTTTCAATCCCTAAAAGGGATTTTATCGGATTTAGACGTCGGGTGTTGTTGACTCCGATTCAATAACATTGGTTTCAATCCCTAAAAGGGATTTTATCGGATTTAGACCTACCTTCCTCAAGATTAGAGTCTTCATTTTCCATGTTTCAATCCCTAAAAGGGATTTTATCGGATTTAGACAAGATTTATGGAGAAGGGTATAGAATCTTGATTAGTTTCAATCCCTAAAAGGGATTTTATCGGATTTAGACAGTTTCAGGGCAAATTAATATTAATATTCTACATGTTTCAATCCCTAAAAGGGATTTTATCGGATTTAGACACTGAATAAAGCTAAAGCTAGTATCAAAGAGGCAGAGTTTCAATCCCTAAAAGGGATTTTATCGGATTTAGACAATTTCTCTTCTGATAAACCTTGTCTAGATCCATACTCCAAGTTTCAATCCCTAAAAGGGATTTTATCGGATTTAGACAGTGGAAAAGCAAGTTCCGGGGACAATGGATCTCGGTTTCAATCCCTAAAAGGGATTTTATCGGATTTAGACGATCCGGTTATAGCTTTTTTAGCCTGTTTAGCATCGGTTTCAATCCCTAAAAGGGATTTTATCGGATTTAGACCTACGACTACCTCTGTTAAAGCGTCGATATCATCATCATTGTTTCAATCCCTAAAAGGGATTTTATCGGATTTAGACGAGGGGTTTCCGAAAATCGAATTTCTAGGGTTTGAAGTTTCAATCCCTAAAAGGGATTTTATCGGATTTAGACATATTTGGCAAAAGGGCAACAATGTAATCGATTTAGTTTCAATCCCTAAAAGGGATTTTATCGGATTTAGACAATGGGTGAATTTTCCCATTTTAGAGATGCAATCTAAGTTTCAATCCCTAAAAGGGATTTTATCGGATTTAGACCTAGGGCTTTGCAAAAGCCCTCATTCTCTTGTAGGTAGTTTCAATCCCTAAAAGGGATTTTATCGGATTTAGACTTTATTCGGCTTCCTTCGTAGGAAATGTAGTTTGCCCCGTTTCAATCCCTAAAAGGGATTTTATCGGATTTAGACGATTTGTAAAGCTAGTTGTCCCGAAATTAGTGCCAGTTTCAATCCCTAAAAGGGATTTTATCGGATTTAGACGAATTTTAAAGGTAGTAGGCTCCAATGAAATCACGTTTCAATCCCTAAAAGGGATTTTATCGGATTTAGACAAATCCCCTCTTGAGAAGCATAATTTAGAATTTTGTTTCAATCCCTAAAAGGGATTTTATCGGATTTAGACGAGGTAGCACAGCCAGGCGAGCGGCGTCGAGTTGGGATGCCGTGTTTCAATCCCTAAAAGGGATTTTATCGGATTTAGACGCTTCCCAACTGTCGATCGTCAAACTCGAACAGTTGGTTTCAATCCCTAAAAGGGATTTTATCGGATTTAGACCTCTAGCAAAGATACTACTCCACTCGAGAAGGAAGTGTTTCAATCCCTAAAAGGGATTTTATCGGATTTAGACTCCTCAAAGGATTCCCCCTCCACTTCTTTCCTAGGTTTCAATCCCTAAAAGGGATTTTATCGGATTTAGACGTAATTCTTGCTCAATTGCGGGTTGGAGCAATCGGTTTCAATCCCTAAAAGGGATTTTATCGGATTTAGACTCTTCTATTAGGCAGCCGTGATCCTTTCCGCAGATAGGTTTCAATCCCTAAAAGGGATTTTATCGGATTTAGACTATCTGAAATTGAGCAAGGTATTTCCAGACTTAGAGCTAGTTTCAATCCCTAAAAGGGATTTTATCGGATTTAGACTAGAGGCACTAGAGGCTGAAAAAGCATTAGATAATCGTTTCAATCCCTAAAAGGGATTTTATCGGATTTAGACTCCTCCGCGATCAATTGAGCAATTTCCCCATTCGAGTTTCAATCCCTAAAAGGGATTTTATCGGATTTAGACCGTAGTTGTTTGGGGGAAAGAGTCCTACCAGTGGAGTTTCAATCCCTAAAAGGGATTTTATCGGATTTAGACCTTCGAAGAGTATCCCCCTTTCTTAAGGGATACCCTTTTGGGTTTCAATCCCTAAAAGGGATTTTATCGGATTTAGACTCAAATGTTACTTTAAGTGCAATTCCAACATATGGGTTTCAATCCCTAAAAGGGATTTTATCGGATTTAGACCTGGTGTACCCTCTGATACACCAGGAAGTGGGAGCCTCTTCCTAGGTTTCAATCCCTAAAAGGGATTTTATCGGATTTAGACTTATTGCCCTGTCTATAGACATTAGGTACTACGCTGTTTCAATCCCTAAAAGGGATTTTATCGGATTTAGACCTAGAGAATTGAGAAATTTTACGACATTTCCTTCTCTGTTTCAATCCCTAAAAGGGATTTTATCGGATTTAGACTACCCCCTTTGATTCGGAAAGACTCATTGTCTTTCGTTTCAATCCCTAAAAGGGATTTTATCGGATTTAGACATAGTTATATTGGTAGCTGTAGTCACTTATGCCATGTTTCAATCCCTAAAAGGGATTTTATCGGATTTAGACCGTACCCAATACTAGTAATAATATGGCTAGGCAAAGTTTCAATCCCTAAAAGGGATTTTATCGGATTTAGACCTAATTTTTTGTCCTCTTCCGGCCAACTTGGTGGTGTAAGTTTCAATCCCTAAAAGGGATTTTATCGGATTTAGACTTCGCCAGAATAAAAATGATGATTACGGTCGTATCCTGTTTCAATCCCTAAAAGGGATTTTATCGGATTTAGACTCGTCAATGTAGACGACATTACCTCCGTATTAGAGTTTCAATCCCTAAAAGGGATTTTATCGGATTTAGACTCTATGGGTGTTGGCGCAAATGGTGCTTTAATTTTCTCCGTTTCAATCCCTAAAAGGGATTTTATCGGATTTAGACTAGATTCTTGCCTAGTCAGTACACAAATATAGTCTACGGTTTCAATCCCTAAAAGGGATTTTATCGGATTTAGACGATTTGTGATTATATGTGATGTCCTCTTATAGAAGTTTCAATCCCTAAAAGGGATTTTATCGGATTTAGACACCTTAGATAAGTTAGGATCTTCTCAGTTCCCTCGTTTCAATCCCTAAAAGGGATTTTATCGGATTTAGACTGTCGAACACCTTATCTTCTCCCTCCCCGCCGTTGCGGTTTCAATCCCTAAAAGGGATTTTATCGGATTTAGACGATATAAGTCTGACTGTCTACCCAGTAGACACAGCAGTTTCAATCCCTAAAAGGGATTTTATCGGATTTAGACTTGAAGCAGTGGAAATGGACGTGTACACGGCTAGTTTCAATCCCTAAAAGGGATTTTATCGGATTTAGACTTTATGGATCATCTATATATCCTGGAAGGCAATCATGTTTCAATCCCTAAAAGGGATTTTATCGGATTTAGACGTCCATCTATTTGCGGCTATAAAGGAGGTGCGGACGAGTTTCAATCCCTAAAAGGGATTTTATCGGATTTAGACTCGAGGTGGTATTTGAAGGTAGATACAGGTACTCCATGTTTCAATCCCTAAAAGGGATTTTATCGGATTTAGACTCTCCTCTTGATAAGAGGGAGAATGGAGTCATTCTGTTTCAATCCCTAAAAGGGATTTTATCGGATTTAGACAGCCCCTTAAAATAATGTTTTTTAATAAAATCATGATGTCAGTTTCAATCCCTAAAAGGGATTTTATCGGATTTAGACTAGGATCTGTCTCAATCTCTTTTGTAGACTCCACTAGTTTCAATCCCTAAAAGGGATTTTATCGGATTTAGACGCAACAGCCACGGGTAGGCTTGCACGTCCGTTTAACAAGTTTCAATCCCTAAAAGGGATTTTATCGGATTTAGACCAGGAAATAAGTCCGAATTAGAATTGATACAGGAGCGTTTCAATCCCTAAAAGGGATTTTATCGGATTTAGACGACCTACTGATGTTTTGGCAACAGAGGATGGCACGATGTTTCAATCCCTAAAAGGGATTTTATCGGATTTAGACGCACCATACTTAGATCGTATTCAAATCTTTGGGTACTTGGTTTCAATCCCTAAAAGGGATTTTATCGGATTTAGACAGTGTAGATTACACTGAAAATGGTGCAAATACCGCCAGTTTCAATCCCTAAAAGGGATTTTATCGGATTTAGACTTTGTACTTGAAATTCAAACCTTTTTCCTCACTGGTTTCAATCCCTAAAAGGGGATTTAGACTTGATAAGAAGAAGAAGTCGGATCCTGTGATTGAAGTTTCAATCCCTAAAAGGGATTTTATCGGATTTAGACCGGTTTTACTACGGATAAGCTGATAGGAGAGTTTAGTTTCAATCCCTAAAAGGGATTTTATCGGATTTAGACCACGGGGTGAAATACCCCGATGAGATGTAGTTTGAATGGTTTCAATCCCTAAAAGGGATTTTATCGGATTTAGACTCGTATGAACTACGGAGCAACGAGGATGTCTACGAATGGTTTCAATCCCTAAAAGGGATTTTATCGGATTTAGACTTTAGGATCAATCCTTGTATTAGATAATACATTTTTTGTTTCAATCCCTAAAAGGGATTTTATCGGATTTAGACTCGGGGGTAACGACTTTTTTGCAACGAGTGACGCCGTAGGTTTCAATCCCTAAAAGGGATTTTATCGGATTTAGACCCTATAGAAATTTAATTTCTGTTTAACATGGATGTGTTTCAATCCCTAAAAGGGATTTTATCGGATTTAGACAGGGAGGGTAATATTTTATATGAGAGGTTGGGCTGTGTTTCAATCCCTAAAAGGGATTTTATCGGATTTAGACTTCATTTGGGTAGCTAAATTCTTTTGTAAGCTCTTTAGTTTCAATCCCTAAAAGGGATTTTATCGGATTTAGACAAACCCCTTTATCAACGTGCAAATAATAATGTTTTGTTTCAATCCCTAAAAGGGATTTTATCGGATTTAGACATAATAGTAAAGATAGGTGATAGTTCCCCTAATGGAGTTTCAATCCCTAAAAGGGATTTTATCGGATTTAGACTCGGAAACTGGAGAATTATCTTAGCCTTTATAACTCTGTTTCAATCCCTAAAAGGGATTTTATCGGATTTAGACGGGATTCTTTAATGATTCCGGACATTACCAGAAAGTTTCAATCCCTAAAAGGGATTTTATCGGATTTAGACGGTAATATCTAAATTAGAATTGATTAATTCCTCTAGTTTCAATCCCTAAAAGGGATTTTATCGGATTTAGACTGTTGCCGCTTGGTGGCTGGGGCGTAAGAGCGGACAGTTTCAATCCCTAAAAGGGATTTTATCGGATTTAGACACTGCGACGCCAAACCGGCCGCCACGTCAGACTCGGTTTCAATCCCTAAAAGGGATTTTATCGGATTTAGACCGAGGTTTGCGCCGCAGTGCGAGATCTACGAAAGCTGCAACCTGTTTCAATCCCTAAAAGGGATTTTATCGGATTTAGACACGCCACAAATCCGGCGTTCGTCCGAGCAACGATTTTTGAAGTTTCAATCCCTAAAAGGGATTTTATCGGATTTAGACCCCTACGCTGTTACAACAATGCGGTGGAGGAGATGGTTTCAATCCCTAAAAGGGATTTTATCGGATTTAGACCCTAAAGTGTAGTTAGTATTATAAAAGCGTTTCGACGTTTCAATCCCTAAAAGGGATTTTATCGGATTTAGACGCGGTGTTTGGCAGTCGCCACGAACGATCGCCCGTCTGCTAATTCGTTTCAATCCCTAAAAGGGATTTTATCGGATTTAGACAACAGATGAGGCTTTTAATCAAAGAGAACTACCATGTTTCAATCCCTAAAAGGGATTTTATCGGATTTAGACGAGCTGAATTCTTTGGATTTGAATGTGGCATTAAGGAGTTTCAATCCCTAAAAGGGATTTTATCGGATTTAGACTTTGTACTTGAAATTCAAACCTTTTTCCTCACTGGTTTCAATCCCTAAAAGGGGATTTAGACGCGGCGCGGGCGGAAGTGAATCTATCTGCGTTCCAAGTTTCAATCCCTAAAAGGGATTTTATCGGATTTAGACGGGGCGTCTGCGGGAATTTCGCCCTACCCGCACTGAAGAAGTTTCAATCCCTAAAAGGGATTTTATCGGATTTAGACAGCAGAGATAATCTCGTGGGCATTACAGATGGACAAAGTTTCAATCCCTAAAAGGGATTTTATCGGATTTAGACTCGATCTCGAGGATGATAGCGGCGACGAAGCCGTTTCAATCCCTAAAAGGGATTTTATCGGATTTAGACCACAATTGTTTTTGTCAGAGTAGTCCCCGAATTGATGTTTCAATCCCTAAAAGGGATTTTATCGGATTTAGACTTTCTGTTACTAAGATTGCCCTTCAGCAACGGGGAGTTTCAATCCCTAAAAGGGATTTTATCGGATTTAGACAATTCTTTTTCCAATATTATCATTTTGATACTGCTGTTGTTTCAATCCCTAAAAGGGATTTTATCGGATTTAGACTAAAGTTAAGTTCTCTTTTTTCTTACCAATACTGAGTTTCAATCCCTAAAAGGGATTTTATCGGATTTAGACCTGATATAGAAACAGCTAGACGGCAACTGTTACTAATAATCACTAGATCGTTTCAATCCCTAAAAGGGATTTTATCGGATTTAGACGCGATTCCGATGTCTCCGAGTCGCTCGAAGAACTGTTTCAATCCCTAAAAGGGATTTTATCGGATTTAGACGTTCTTCAATTTAATTTCTGTTTTACAGGGATTAGTTTCAATCCCTAAAAGGGATTTTATCGGATTTAGACGGGTGTTGGCGCAAACGGTGCTTTAATTTTCTCCGTTTCAATCCCTAAAAGGGATTTTATCGGATTTAGACTCAAAAAAAATATTTACCTCTACAACGATTTGAGGTTTCAATCCCTAAAAGGGATTTTATCGGATTTAGACAAAAAATTTCGTGGGTGCGATTCAGTCCGCGTATGGTTTCAATCCCTAAAAGGGATTTTATCGGATTTAGACTAGATTCAGCCAGCACTTTATCCTGGCTACGTTGACGCGTATGGTTTCAATCCCTAAAAGGGATTTTATCGGATTTAGACTTATTTTTTTCGTCTAGCTTACTTAGCGTACCTAGTTTCAATCCCTAAAAGGGATTTTATCGGATTTAGACAAGACAAAATAGTTGAATTACAGTCCCTTTTGGCATCTCGTTTCAATCCCTAAAAGGGATTTTATCGGATTTAGACCCTTCTTCGGCGTAAACCACTGTCCCCGAATGCGTCGCGTTTCAATCCCTAAAAGGGATTTTATCGGATTTAGACATGAAGAGTACGCTGAAACTCTTCGGTACGTCTTCGTTTCAATCCCTAAAAGGGATTTTATCGGATTTAGACGAGGGAATAGAGCGACTTGGGAAGAGGTTGCTCAAGTACGTCTTCGTTTCAATCCCTAAAAGGGATTTTATCGGATTTAGACGACATTTGTTCCTTGGTGAAGCTTTCCTTCCGCTTGGTTTCAATCCCTAAAAGGGATTTTATCGGATTTAGACTCGTATGAACTACGGAGTGGGGTGGACGTCTACCAGTGGTTTCAATCCCTAAAAGGGATTTTATCGGATTTAGACTTTAGATAAGGATCTACGTCCCGTTAAACCAGAAGTTTCAATCCCTAAAAGGGATTTTATCGGATTTAGACGTTCTATCACATTTAGAGGCAAACTCTGACTGTGTTAGTTTCAATCCCTAAAAGGGATTTTATCGGATTTAGACGGGAGCGACCTACAAGCTGGGATGTGTTACTATTACCAGTTTCAATCCCTAAAAGGGATTTTATCGGATTTAGACAGTATGAACTAGGCGTTTCCCTTCCTGGTTGTAGATCTTCAGATCTACGTTTCAATCCCTAAAAGGGATTTTATCGGATTTAGACATCTCTCTACTTTACTCGGGTTAAATTGTTCCGCTATGTTTCAATCCCTAAAAGGGATTTTATCGGATTTAGACGAGAAGGGTTTGGGTCGTTAAAGGTATATTGTAGATACAGGTTTCAATCCCTAAAAGGGATTTTATCGGATTTAGACCAGGCACTTTCTTTTCCCTCCGTGTTATTATAAAGTTTCAATCCCTAAAAGGGATTTTATCGGATTTAGACCCTAAAACCCTTGTCCCGTTTAATTCCTGTAAGTTTCAATCCCTAAAAGGGATTTTATCGGATTTAGACTTGAATGCTGTGCCTTTTTGGCGACGCTCAAGGGTTTCAATCCCTAAAAGGGATTTTATCGGATTTAGACTTAAAAAAGGAGGATACTCTGAGAAGTATGGATTTGTTTCAATCCCTAAAAGGGATTTTATCGGATTTAGACATATTTTATATGAGAGGTTGGGCTGCAACTATAGGTTTCAATCCCTAAAAGGGATTTTATCGGATTTAGACGGTATATAAGTCTCTATGGTCATGTTAGAGGCCTCTATAAGGTTTCAATCCCTAAAAGGGATTTTATCGGATTTAGACCTGAGGGCGTAAATTCTTCTTGACCATTTAAACCTGTTTCAATCCCTAAAAGGGATTTTATCGGATTTAGACAAGGGTAGTGACGAGTCCGTTAAGATTAAAGATCTTGTTTCAATCCCTAAAAGGGATTTTATCGGATTTAGACTTTGATTCCCGAAGCGATCGCGAACCATCAACAGTTTCAATCCCTAAAAGGGATTTTATCGGATTTAGACTTCATCTCAGCACCCCTCGTCCACAGCAACATGCGTTTCAATCCCTAAAAGGGATTTTATCGGATTTAGACTTTAAGGTAGTTCTACCTTGGGGAAATGACAATATGCTGTTTCAATCCCTAAAAGGGATTTTATCGGATTTAGACTCAAATCCGGTCTGTGGCTCGTCCAGCGTGATGATGGTTTCAATCCCTAAAAGGGATTTTATCGGATTTAGACATAATTTACTTAACAGATTTAGTACTTTTTTCTGTTTCAATCCCTAAAAGGGATTTTATCGGATTTAGACATTTTATTTGCATAGTTGAAGGCTGGAATAAAGAGTTTCAATCCCTAAAAGGGATTTTATCGGATTTAGACGAGGATCGCTTGGGCGATCGTCACCGAGGCCGGGTTTCAATCCCTAAAAGGGATTTTATCGGATTTAGACTTGAGTTTGGTGAACAGACGATTGACCCGTCATTGTTTCAATCCCTAAAAGGGATTTTATCGGATTTAGACGAAATAATATAGTTATCATGTTATCACATAAAAATGTTTCAATCCCTAAAAGGGATTTTATCGGATTTAGACTCTCCTTCTCTAATTCAATTAAAATCATCTCAGCTAGGTTTCAATCCCTAAAAGGGATTTTATCGGATTTAGACTGGTCGCGATGCTCGTAGTCGACTGCGATCGCGTTTCAATCCCTAAAAGGGATTTTATCGGATTTAGACGAGCCGCTATCTAAGGGATGAAAGAGGTATAAGCCCTGTTTCAATCCCTAAAAGGGATTTTATCGGATTTAGACCCGTCATCCAGTGGATCGCATCTAATCTCGATTGGTTTCAATCCCTAAAAGGGATTTTATCGGATTTAGACTATAAAAACTACATGATCCGTGAAGCACACTATAAAGGTTTCAATCCCTAAAAGGGATTTTATCGGATTTAGACCACTAATTTAATCATTGACATATTTAATAGTTCCATCGTTTCAATCCCTAAAAGGGATTTTATCGGATTTAGACCAGGCAAATTACTAAGGGATAAAGGTTTAATATTGGTTTCAATCCCTAAAAGGGATTTTATCGGATTTAGACAAAATCATTTATATAGGTGATATCCTTTACATCACCGTTTCAATCCCTAAAAGGGATTTTATCGGATTTAGACGATCGGGGCTGTTGACTCTGCCAACAAATGATCCGTTCGTTTCAATCCCTAAAAGGGATTTTATCGGATTTAGACAGGGCTAAAAGATTGCGACGATATCGATCTTCTACGTTTCAATCCCTAAAAGGGATTTTATCGGATTTAGACTCGCGGACGATCCCTATCGATGTTTGACTGTTGAAGGTTTTTATGTTTCAATCCCTAAAAGGGATTTTATCGGATTTAGACCAGATCCCGATGGCGTAATTGCATCTTATCTAGATCCGGTTTCAATCCCTAAAAGGGATTTTATCGGATTTAGACTGGATAGTAGGCTCGAAATCCGTGTACTATGGCTTCCGTTTCAATCCCTAAAAGGGATTTTATCGGATTTAGACATGAAGATGTTATCACCCCAGGTGAACAGGAACCTGGTTTCAATCCCTAAAAGGGATTTTATCGGATTTAGACAGGATTTTAAGTCCTCCCTATTAAATAATGTCAATGTTTCAATCCCTAAAAGGGATTTTATCGGATTTAGACCGGTGGAGTGCTACTATATCGGGGTATAAAGCGCCCACGTTTCAATCCCTAAAAGGGATTTTATCGGATTTAGACCCTCAATCTTTGGTGCTTCTCAATTAAGCTTCGAGTTTCAATCCCTAAAAGGGATTTTATCGGATTTAGACAGTTATTCACTCACTTCAATGACACAAAGGAAAGGTTTCAATCCCTAAAAGGGATTTTATCGGATTTAGACCGCCCAGCTCTGAAAGCTTGTCTCTATGAAGTTTTCAAGGTGCAGTTGCGCGGATCTCCTTGACAATAGCATCGATCGAGCAAAAAACACAAATCTCACTCACTCGATAAATCTCGCAAACCCTTGCCCTACAAGCTTTTCAGGATTTGCGCGGATCGCCATTCAAGCGAGATCGCCTCAAATCGAGACACTATCAGCTATCCAGCCCATTTTTGGCCAACGCTCGCTCGAACACCCACCCTTCCGCGCAAAATGCAACACCACTCCAGCGATCGACGAGCAAACGTGACGGAAAACGAGATCGATCCCCAGCCAAAAACCAAGCATCGGACTCGATTTTTCCCCCTCGAAGCTCAACCGCCAGCCACGCGCACGATCGAATCGAGTAAAACCTGGGGGACGACGGCTTCTCGCTCTCGTTCCCACGGCCCGACGATCGATTCCAAATACGGCGACGTTCTCAACACCTCACAGCAAGTTTCTCGAACGCTGTGAATCACCGCCAGCGGCTGTAAGTCGCGACATAAACCCTGCCACGCTTCAACTTTATCGGGATGGTTGCTAATAATAATGTAATGACTACACGATCGAACCACGGGCAATTTCACCTCGTCAGGAACGCCTCCCACATCGACCAACGTTAAATCGGTCACTTGACGAATATTCTGAGTGTCCGTGGCCCGTTCTTGAAAATAGGCGTTCAGCACGTCATCCGCATTCGGCAAATCGGGAATTTTATACTTGTTCTTTTGTTTCAACCGAGCCACGACATCTCGATGTGGACTTTCATAGATGTAGTTGCCTTCACCATCCCAGTTGGCCCGATGTAAGTAAACTTGCAAATCCGGACGCGATCGCATTACCGCCACCCGCAACGCATTCGACAACACGCTTTTACCGCTGTTGGGAGGCCCGCCTATCAAAATAGCAGTCCCCGGATCGCGATTGAGGAAAATCGGAAAACTATCTCCTGGCGCAATCGATCGATCTCGACTGCGAACGACAACGACAGATTTCGATCGAAGATCGAAAAACCCCACCCAAGGCGCATCGGACAACCGACACAAGGCGTGATTGTAAAACCAGTTGGGAGCGTTGCCATATAGAACCACCCCCCGACTCAAATCGAGATCGTCGGGAATCTGCCACGACAGCATCGCTTCAGGCGATATCAACGCTTTCAACGGCCGCGTATCGATCGCAATCGCTTGATAATCGCGACTACTGCCTTTCAGGTGAATCACCTGGGATCGAACATCCGGTTCCATCGATTACCCCTTTCCCAATTCCGGCAACTCAACATCGAGAACTTGACTGACTTTGACCTGATGAGTGTGACTGGAAACCACCACAACCCCCAATCGGGGATCGTAGCAACCCACCCAAGCCGCCGGGTGGCACTCGTGAATCAAGTAGCCGTACAGCCAAATGGGGGCTTTCCCTTCAATGGCAATTCCCTGTTTCCAATCGATTCCCTGGGGAAGCTGTAGCCCTTTCAAATCAGCTGGTGTAATAATGCCGTCTTCAGTGGCGATGCGGACGTGCAAGTGTTGGTACGGCACATTATCGCGGCTTTGGTGAGAAACGAGTCGCAGTTGAATCGCAGTCATGGCGGTCTTCAAAAATCGATCGCTTGTATTGTACGCTGTGGGTGGAAGTGGCGACTTCCAACCCGAAACGCTCAGCGGTGATGTCGGAGTTAACGTTTCAATTTCCCCCCCATCCGTCTCTATTGCAGGGATTAACGCGGGGTGCTTTGGCTCAACACCTGCTTCGATCGATCCGCCTGTGGGTCGAATTGTCTTGGCTGTACAGTCCCCAAAGTGCCTCACTACCCAACGGATTTACGTATGCTCAGTGGCGAGATGCCTTTTTCCACCACACTCATCCGAAAGGGGAAGCGATTCCACCGTTACACGATCGAGCCTGCGCCTGTGCGAAAACGGCCGCCGATTGGCTACAACCTTGGCTGAACGAGGATTGGCAACAGATACTGTGTCGTCAGGCGGGATTGGATGACAAACAGGTGTCAGTCGCGTTACAACGGCGGTTGTTTGGCGTGACGCGGCGATCGATGGCCGACGATTTTCGCTTGCTCGTCGAGTTAGGTTGGTTACAGCGGTGCGGTCGAACCTTCGATCGCGTGTCGGTGTTTCCCGTTGTAGACATTCGAGCGGAAGCCGAAGCTGAAATCCAAGCGGAACGAGACGACACGCCCTTGGCGTTTGTCAATCTCGATTTGGGTACGCTCGCCCAACAGTTCGCAACGCCGATCGCCGGAGTGCAGCGGTTTTTCTTCGAGGTCGACTACATCGTGCGAGATCGCAATATCGATCGCGTCGAAGACTGGCAAGTGCAACTCCAACAACTCTGGAGTCGTACTGTTATCCCTCCCGTGCGACTTCACTACAACAGCGCAAAATTGGGGGCGTCGGTGCGCTGTGTCGTTTATCCCGTCTGCTGTTATTACGTACGTCGGGCGATTTATTTGTGCGGTTTCGGACAAACGCCAAGCGGTGACGGACAGTGGTATAACTTTCGACTCGATCGCGTGCGGGATTTACAGTCGATCGAGTGGGACGACGAATCCGTTCCTCTCTTTTTGCAACAAGCATATCGCAAGAAAAACTTACCCACCCCCCAAGACATTCGGCAGCAGATGGAAGCAGCATGGGGGTTCGATTTTTATTTGAAAACCGCCGTGATGGTGCTGCGGTTCGATCGAGCGTTTCACGACAGCTACGTGGCGGGAACCTTCCGTCACGAAACCTTTGAGCCAGTCAGTTATACCGAAGTCGGAAAGCTCGTTCGCCACTGTGCCGAACCGCCTTATCGCGAGCGGTTGTTGGCGGTACTCCAAGCTCGATCGTCTGAAGATGCCTATTACCGCTCGATCGTGCGTCAGGGCGATACAAACGTGCGGATGCGGTTGCGAGCTTGGCGGCCGTTCGGAGAAGTATTGTTACCTTGGGGAATGCGCCAGGAGATGGCAACAGAGGTGAAACAGGAGTACGATTTGTATGATTTGTGACAGTTTGATGCCTCTGTTACAAAATCAATCGTATTTTTTCTAACTTGTAGACGGTGCTAACAAACACCTCTTGAGTCCCTCTCTGGCAACATTTGAGAAGCTTCAGAAGGAATCGATTGAAGAATTTTCAATTGTGAGTTAGTATTGTTATACTTATTATTATACAAGCATTTTTTCCAAAGGAGTGTTAATCTGGAAGAGCGGCTAAAATCGGCGAGTTTTAGTCCCTCGAGTACCGATCGTATAACCGTTGAAAAAAGCCGGATAGCTTATAATTTCTCGCTTTTCAGCCATTTTTCAAATTCTTCAGCCTTTTCGTTATATAACTGTATTCATTTTTAATGATGTCTACATAGCGAAAGGGCATTCAGTCGCTTCCTAACCTCTCGATCTAGAGACGGTTTGTCCTGGAAGCGAGTTGGCTTTCGCCATGGGCGCATCTTACTTTTTTAAGCTAACCTTTGTTACCTTCTAGGGGTAAACTTAGAAGAATATAACTGAAATCCAAACCTTCTCATTAACTTTATCACTGATTGCCCATCAGTCGATTTACCGTGAATCGGGAACTTCTCGTATTCCCATCCATTTCAATCAATCCCAAGAAAGTTCCGCACTCAATACAAAACCCAGACTAAATTGACAGATTTCCCAGGGGACGATCGAATTCGACCGAATCCCAGCTGGGTTCGATTTCGCTTCGTCTATCCTCCATCTCAATATATTTTGGCTCAACAACAACACTAGGTTCCAATGAAGATGGTGCAAGAACCCAAAGATACCTTCAGAAGCTTTTCTCAAATCGAAAAACATTATCGAATCGAAAAAGAACTCGCACAACGATTAAAGAATTCCACGCTGGTAGAGCGAAAATATTTGTACACGCAACTCTACGACGAACTCTATCAAAAAGTCACCGATCATTCTCAAATTACACGAGCTTCATCACCGGAAATTAGACAGTGGATTGTCAATCAAAGAATGTCCTTGCTCAAAAGATTTCTCAATCCTAAAACGACTTACCTAGAGTTAGGCCCGGGAGATTGTAACTTGGCTTGTGAAGTGGCCAAAACAGTTTCCAAAGTTTACGCTGTCGATGTTTCATCAGAAATCGTCAAACACTTACAGTTTCCAAAAAACCTTGAATTTATTCTGTCCGACGGTTGCAGTGTTCCCGTCCCTGAAAATAGCGTCGATGTCGCGTACAGCCATCAGTTAATGGAACACTTGCACCCAGAAGACGCAATCGCGCAACTCGAAAATATTTATAAAGCTTTAGCTCCCAATGGCATCTATATTTGCATCACGCCCAATCGATTGTCTGGCCCCCACGATATCTCCAAACACTTTGACAAAATTGCGACGGGATTTCATTTAAAAGAATACATTCTCAGCGAACTTCGCGATATCTTTGTCGAGTCCGGATTTCGCAAAGTATTTTGGATCAAAAACAAGAACAACGTCTACCTTAAAATACCGTTAAACCCACTCAATCTTTCCCTTTTGAAAACGGTTGAGACGCTTTTAAAGTATTCTCCCTATCCCATCCGAAAATCAGTTGCCAATACACCGTTCCTCTTTCGAGGCATGACCGTAATTGGCGTGAAGTAGCCTACAGATTTTAAGGGTGCATCTCAATTTCGTGGTAACCCCTCCGCCTTAGCCAGGGGAGGTGCCGAAGGCGGAGGGGTTACCACGAAATTGAGATGCACCCGACCGAAACCTTTGACACGCAACCCTCACAAACGTTGCCGGCCGTAAATTAACAACGTCTCGATCGAGCGCAATCGCTGTTGCCAAGTCGTCACTTGATAGGAGTTGTCCAGTCGTTGCAAGCGCAACCAATCCCCAAACTCCGCTTGATAGCGCTGCAATCGATCGAGGGCGATCGACAAATTCGCCTCCGTCGGTTCCGCCGCCAGTCGATCGAGCGCCTTCGACAGTTGAGCGTCGCGATGTTGCCACACTTCCAACGCCTCGTTATCGATCCAAAGTCGCCCCTCCGCCAACGCCACTCGCCACTCCGCCTGTAACGTTCTATAACGCGCCGATGCCGCTTTCAGAGGATGGCGATAGGGAATCGGTTGTTGGAGGCTGTTGCGCTGCGTGTTGCTGAGAATGCCGTGTAAATCGTCATCGAGCATTTCAGCAGCAAAGAGAGCGTAACCGTTGGTGGCTCGATCGCGAATGAACTGCATCTGATCGATGGCGACAATGTCGGGGAGATCGTGCAGCTTCACCGCTGGGATGAGGGGAACCCCTTTCGGAACGTTTTCGAGCAGCGGTTCCACAAGGCGTTGAAGGCGGTTCGTATCCTTAGCATAGGTCATCAGCACGATGGCATCGACGATGCCTTTTTCGATCCAAGCTTCCCAATCCTGTTGGAGCTTGTGGGTGCGATCGTGTCTCGATTGTGGGAAAACCGCCACCGACAGAATCGCATCGGGATCGCGTTCCTCCACAAATCGATCGACTTCCTCCACAAACGACGTAACCTGTTCGACACGAAAATCCGTCCAACGCTGCCACAAATCCACCTGACGGGGCGACAAATTGAGGGGATCGACCCCGACGAGTTCCCAAAAACGCTGTCGTCCAGCTTCACCGTAACCGTAAGTGCGCTCGGCGCTGGGATCTTGGAACGGGTAGCGGATATAGTCCAGTTGAATGCCGTCAACATCGTAATTGAGCAAAATTTCGTCGATGACGCGCAATAGATACCACCGCGCCTCGAGATTGGCAGGATCGAGGAACGTTTTACGAGAACCGGAATGTCGAATTTGCCCTCGATCGTCTCGGTTCGCCCATTCCGGGTGCGCCTCGAGAACGGGGCCGAGAAATTCCGCTGATTGACCTAACAGGAGATTGTGGCGTTCGTTTCCCACTGCAAACGCCCAGACCCAGGCGTGTAGTTCCATCCCCCGTTCCCGCGCCAGTTCCACCGCCGCCGCCAGGGGGTCCCAACCTTCCGTGAGGGGATTTTGCGCGGGGGCAATTTGGGTCGGGTAGATGGGATAGCCGGCGTTGACCGTTTCAAAGAACACCGTATTGATGCCCGCTTCGGCAAATCGATCGAACATCGGTGCTAAACCGTCCTTCGACCCCGCCCGCACGATCGAACCGCGATCGAGCCAAATAGCCCGGACTTCCGGTTGCGCCCGAGGTCGATCGTTCGGGTAACTATTCCAAAGTTGTTGACGCGCCGCCAACCAACGCGATCTCGCTTCCCCGTAGTTCTGGCGTTCCAACCAATCGGGAAACTGCCGCAATACCGATTTCGCCGTGTCCACCGCATCGCTTTGCGAGGCCAGCGTCGCATCAGCCGTCTCGCGGAGTCGATAGGAGAACGTAACGCCGTCCGTCTGTTCCACGGCTCGGGCCGCCAGCAACGCACTTTCAACCCGACCGATGAGCTGTGTCAGTTCCTTTTGCATCGACAAGGCAATGACATCGTCGATGGGGGCGTTCCCCGGTTCGACTTGCAAACCTGGAGGCGCAGTTTGAGAAGCCGGATCGCTGAGTTCTGGGGGAGCAGGCGTTCGTGCTGTTTCGCCGGACAGCCTTGGCGGTGTCGCACTGCTCGATCGAGGCGTTGGCGTTGGGTTAGGCGTTGGAATTGGTGTTGGTCTCGGTATCGATCGAGGCGTTGGTGTCGGTCTCGGCGGAACGCTCGCTTGCGGAACTGGCGAGGGTTTGGGTGTTGTCGCGATCGAGGAATCGATCGTCAGTCGATCGATCGCCCCTTCCAACCACGCTCGATCGAACTCCACCGTACTCTCGTCTCCCACGCCCCAGCGCCAGCCGAAAAAGGTCGCAGTCGGTGACACGACGACCGCCGCCCCGCGTCCCGAAATACGCCAGTTCGCCGCCACGCGAGCGCGGCCGTCCGCAACGTGGAGAATCCCGCCCGGTCGCTGCGGACGAGTGCGATCGGTCGGCATCCACGGTTCGCGGCTACAGGTTGCGATTTCCTCTTCCGCAGTACAAGCATCGTCGAACAGTTGCATAGACGTCGGTTGCGGTAGAGCGATCGACCAACTCGCGCCCAACAGTTCTTCGAGTTGTCGTTGAACCCGCCGGGAAGATTCCACCGCCAGGGGGCCGCTCACCACCAGACGACCGCCACGCTGTACCCAAGCCGTTAACAGATCGGCCTGTCGTCGGCTGAGAGCTTCCTGATCGGGAATAAACAGAATCCTCGCCGTTCCAAAATCAGCGATCGATCGAACGTTTTGCCAATCGATAACGCGATAATCGAGGTCGGACGCCTCTAAGCGTTGCTCGATACCCGGCCAGATATCGGCGTTATCGACACTACGGAGAACCCCCAATTGTTCGTCGGCCGCCGTTGCCATTTCCCAACCCAGAGCAAGAGGCAAGAGGTAAAGGGCAAGTGGTAAGCGGAAATTTCGGCGTTTCGATCGATCTTCACGGTGTTGGGACGAGCGATTGCGCCCTCGATCCTGCTTTTTTCGACGAACAAACCAGAGCATTTTTTCTCTCAATTTGTAAGGATTGAATACTTTGCTGTTTTGACGAAAACAGCACGAAGGAATTAGGAAACGAGGCACAGGAGAGTTTTTCCTCCCATCTAGGCTCGATTCCCATTTGCCTCTTGTCTCGCATCGTAAATCGTAAATCGTAAATCGTAAATCCCCACACGCTCCATCAATCTATTTCCTCGTTCACCGGGAATCGATCGATCCGATTGCTCGCCTCTCGTGCTGTCGTTCGCAGCACGTCGTTCAAATGTGGAACGTGGGGGATCTGAGATAAAACATCGAGCGTTCGTCGCAAAATCCGGACAATATCGCCCTCATCTAAACTCGTATTACTACAGAGTTCCGGCCACTCTACCCCACGCGCCCACTGTTCCACCAAAGCGATCGCGTCCCGTTCCAACCACACGGGAAGTGCGGCTTGATAGCGCCGTTGAACTTGAAACAATTGGCGACGCAGTCCGCGCAACCCAGCTAAGGCCTCATCCACTTCCGGCGAAACCTCGTAATTCGTCCAAGTATCCGGCCGGGAAATTTCTGTAACCAACGACGCACAAGCTGCCGCGAATTGTTCCGGCTCGAGTCGATCGAGTTCCCCACAAGACAGTGCTAATCCCAACCATAACTCGTTATCTCCGCGAATGGCGGCAGTCAACTCGCCGAGTTGCGTCGGTTTGAGGCTGTCTTCGTCCAAACAGTCGAAGGCGATCAGAATATCGATGAGATCGAGAAATGCTTCCCAGTGACGAGCGAGACTGTGTTGAATTTTTGTATTTCGATCGCTCAGTTCCCGCTGCAATTTCGCCACCCGCTTCGCCCGTTCGATCAGCGTCCCCGGATTTCCCAACTGTCGAAGGGGATGTCGTTTCAACTGTGCGTCGATTTCCGCCACCCGTTCTTCCCACTCCAGCACCTCTGGCGCGACCTCCAACGGGGGGAGCGACGGAATTCTCGCCACGATCGCCGCTGTCATCTCGTCCCCTTGTCGGCTTTGTCCCGGTTTCAGCGGCATCTCTGACGGAGGGTTGAGGGTATCGACCGCTTCTAAACGGGGAAATTCCCCGTGCAAACTGACCACATCCTTCGTTGACACCACATACCATCGATCGTTCGCCCCCAAACACACCAAATAGGGGGCTTGTCCCGAACCCGGAACCTTCGTTACCAGAACCGCCGACAGGGGATCGGCAACGGGGACATTTTTTCCTTTCAACCGCAGGATCGTCCCAGCGACTGCGAACTGTAACGCCATGACGAGGGATTTGTGTTGAACGTCTCCCGCCTGCTGCTTGAGGGTTTTCAGGATGCGTCGCTCTTCCTTCAGACGCTGGTGCAGCTTTTCGTAATCCTGCAACCATTGCGGATCGATCGTCTCGAGTTTCGACTGTGCCAGGGACAGTTCCGCTTCCAAATCCTCGATCGCCTGCTGCTGGGGGCGTAAACTCAACGATGCGAGATATTGTCCGAAACTCCGTTCGACCAGTTCTTTTGCTTCGTCGATCGTGTGCGTTTGGAGCAGGTTTAACACCATGCCATAGGTCGGCGTGAACTGACTGACGAGGGGATCGGCGGTCGAGGTAGCGAGGTGAGCGGCCTCGACCGCTCCTTCAAACGGTGTTTCCAGGGTCACTACGTAGCCCTGTTCGTCCATCCCCCGACGACCCGCCCGTCCGGCCATTTGCAAAAATTCCGAAGCGGTCAGCAAGCGATGGCCGAGATCGGTGCGTTTCGAGAGACTCGAAATAACCGTGGTTCGGGCGGGCATATTGATGCCCGCAGCCAAAGTTTCTGTGGCGAACACGACCTTAATTAATCCCCGCTGAAACAAATTTTCGACAAAGCCCTTCCAAGCCGGGAGGATACCCGCGTGGTGAGCGGCGATTCCGCGATAGAGGGGTTCGACTTGTCCGGCTCGACCCGCATCGGGGTTGTGAGCGAGAAATTCGTCGATGGCGAGTTTGAGTTGTTGGGCTTCCGCTGCATTGACTAAGCTGATATCTCCCAGGTCTGAAACGGCTCGATCGCACCCACGGCGACTGAAGATAAAGTAAATGGCGGGGAGCATATCGCGCTGTTGCAGTTGAGAGACCACGTAGCCGACGGCTAGGCTGTCGCGGCGTTTTCCCCGACGGTTTTTCGGGGTGCGGTTGCGGGGCTTCAGACGGGGATTGAGGCGTTGCTTCCGTTTGTCGAGGAGGGGAAAAACGCCTTTACGATTACAAAAGAGAAATTGCAGGGGAACCGGGCGAAACTCGGAGTAAATCAATTCCGTCGGCCCGTGAACGCTGTCGATCCAATCGGTGAGTTGGTCGCTGTTGGCGACTGTAGCGGACAATCCCACCAGTTGAATTTCTAAGGGACAGTAAATAATCGATTCTTCCCAGACTGTACCCCGCTGTCGATCGTTCATGTAGTGGCACTCGTCGAGAATCACCGTTTCGACCCCTTGCACGGAGGTTCCCACTTCGCCGATGGGGGTTCCGTAGAGCATATTGCGGAAAATTTCCGTCGTCATCACCAACACGGATGCGTTGCGGTTGAGTGAAATATCTCCGGTGAGCAAGCCGACGTTTTCGGGGCCGAACAGTTTTTGAAAGTCCCGTAACTTCTGGTTGGACAGGGCTTTGAGGGGAGTCGTGTAAAAGACGCGGCGTTGGTTGACGAGGGCGCGGTAGATGGCGTATTCGCCGATGAGCGTTTTACCGGAACCCGTAGGCGCACAGACGATGGCTGATTTCCCTGCATTTAAGGCTTCAATGGCTTGGTGTTGAAAGTCATCGAGTTGAAAGGGAAACAGCGTATTGAGATCGAGTGCGGACATAGTTCGGAAAATCGGTTGGGCAGGGTCGCGAAGCGCTCTTCATCTCATCATAGTGGAGGATTCAGTATTTTTCGGCGAAGGATGGCTCGTTACGACCTCGGCAAAGGTGGCTGAATCGATCGACGTTGAAATTCACTCACTCCTACAGTACGCGGCACAGCAAGGCCCCAGCCTCCTAGAGGAATCGGGGTTTGAGGATGTATGAGTAATGGTAGGGTGTGTTGCGCGGACGAAAAATGGGTTTGAAATCCCGTTCATGAGATTTCCGCGTAACGCACCCAGCACTTTTGTACCGCTGCTCTAGAGAAATCGGGGTTTGAGGATGTATGAGTGGTGTCTGAGAATGGCAGTCAGTTACTCATCCACCAGATTTTCTCCATTTTCTGGGGTTGGCGGCTGGGGTAAATGTAGATATTGATTCTTGATTTTTTTCAAATCGTTTAATGCAGACAAGAAAAAATTTTGGGTCTGTTGGAATTGCGGTGGTATTTGATTGCCTATGATACCAAGACCCTTGTCGGGGTGTCATGGCAATGCGCCCCGCCCCGACGCCAACGGTTTCGGAACTTCATCAACTCGGCTTATCACCCTAACTCCAACAGATCCACTATTCTTTTAATTTAATTGGGTCTTCTGAGTTTGAGGTGACAAGCTGATTTTATACCCGTTCAAAACCCTTTCTGTAGTAGGGGCGAACGGCCGTTCGCCCCTACCCAAATCTTGTATTCAGTTCAACAAATTACACCGTAATCTCAGGAGACCCTTTAATCAAATTTTAAAGATTATTTTTAAAATTTAAGTATACAGCATTTCTCAACCTGATGAGGTACAGATTCATGGTTGAAGTCCTTACGTAGCAAGAGCCAGGTGTACTTCACTTTCCAGGGAAACGCTGTATCAAACTTCATGGAAACTTTCATGGCATTTGAGGATCGACACACAAAAAAGCGAGCGAGTTTATATCTCTCTAAAAACCGATATAAACTCGCTCGCTTGAGAGAAGAAAGCAAATTTTTAAGAATCGAAGATCGGATCGAAAGATCCTTTTACATCGACCTTCTATTCTTCAGAAACGATTCTTCTAATCCCACGAATATCCAACAAAGAAAATATCAGAAGGTTCGTCTCGATCGTAAAGAATGATATGGCGACATTCTCCTCGACCTATGGATTCTAACAAAACATACCATTGCTCCCAAACTTCTCTCATTTCTTCTGACCAAGAACCGACATCTTTTTCATCAATTAAAGCTTCGATCGTTTCTCGTGTTGGTTTGTCCGTATTAAAGACTTCAATCACCTCATCAGAAGACAAGCCATAAGAGGCAGACTGTCTTATGGAATCACTAATCTTTTCGATGTCAAGAATAGAACCTGTACCGTCTTCAGTACTATCATCACAAGCAGCTTCGATCGAAGGATGTTTTGCTCCGGGGGCAACTGAGTCCTCAGTTGGAGGAAACTTAAACATAAACATATACCATGCCGGATCGTGCATATTCATCGCCGGATCGTATCTACCCGCTTCAAACTCCTGCTGGCGCAGCTGTTGTAACGCAAGGTTAATATCCGGTTGATACTTGGTAAAGTAAAAATATGGGTGACCGCCCATCGGTTTCTCCTGAATTCACTCAATAATACAGGTTCAGTCTGACTCGTTCTCAAACAATAGCCGCATTATAGCAAGTCTCTTAAAAATTTAGGAACATCCCGATCGAACATTAAACCCCCCGCGCAATCTCTGCACGAGGGGTTTATGTTTAAAAGCAAGTTTGGGGTGGAAACTTCCCACCCCAACCAGAGGCGATCTTAGTAATCGAAGTCGCCACCCATGCCAGCACCCGCGCCAGCAGCACCTTCTTTCGGTTCGGGTTTGTCAACCACAATGCACTCAGTCGTCAACACCATACCCGCGATCGAAGCCGCGTTTTGAGTTGCCGAACGAGTTACTTTTGCCGGATCGACAATACCCGCTTCAAACATATTCACGAACTCGCCGTTAGCCGCGTTGTAACCTACGTCGAATTCTTTTTCTTTCACGCGCTCGGCGATCACCGCACCGTTTTGTCCGGCGTTTTCAGCAATCCGTTTCAGCGGAGCCGTCAACGCACGAGCGACGATGAGCGCACCGGTCAACTCTTCGTTTGCCAAGTTGCCGAGCGCCCATTCCTCAACTTGCGGGGCCAAGTGAGCCACCGTCGTACCGCCACCGGGGACGATACCTTCTTCAACCGCAGCTTTCGTCGCGTTGATCGCATCTTCGAGGCGCAGCTTGCGATCCTTCATTTCAGTTTCCGTCGCAGCACCGACTTTAACCACTGCAACGCCACCGGACAGTTTCGCCAGACGCTCTTGCAGTTTTTCTTTGTCGTAGGAAGAATCGCTTTCTTCCATTTGACGGCGGATTTGTTCGCAACGCGCTTTCACGCCCGCTTCGTTACCTTCAGCAACGATGGTGGTGTTGTCTTTGGTGATGGTGATGCGGCGAGCAGATCCGAGCATATCGAGCTTGGTGCTTTCCAGCTTCAGACCGGCATCTTCGGTAATCACTTGACCGCCCGTCAGCACGGCGATATCTTCCAACATCGCTTTACGACGATCTCCGAAACCGGGAGCTTTCACCGCAGCCACGTTCAGTACGCCGCGCAGGCGGTTGACCACCAGGGTCGCCAGAGCTTCTTTCTCAATGTCTTCCGAGATAATCAGAAGAGGCTTGCCCGAACGAGCGACCTGTTCGAGAACGGGAACGAGGTCTTGAACCAAGCTAATTTTCTTGTCCGTCAGCAGGATGAACGGTTCGTCGAGAATCGCTTCCATGCGCTCGGTGTCCGTGGCGAAGTAGGGTGAGATGTAGCCCTTGTCGAAGCGCATCCCTTCGGTGATTTCCAGTTCGGTGGTCATGGATTTCCCTTCTTCGAGGGAGATGACACCTTCTTTACCCACCTTGTCCATCGCTTCGGCGATCATGCGGCCGACTTCTTCGTCGTTACCCGCAGAGATCGTACCGACTTGAGAAATGGCTGTGGAATCTTCCACAGGACGGGCGTGCTCTTTGATTTTCTCGACGAGGTATGCCGTGGCTCGATCGATCCCCCGTTTGAGGGCGATGGGGTTGGCACCGGCTGCCACGTTCCGCAAACCTTCTTTGACCATGGCGTGAGCCAGAACTGTAGCGGTGGTGGTTCCGTCTCCAGCCGCATCGTTGGTTTTAGAAGCCGCCTGACGAATCAGCGCAACCCCCGTGTTTTCGATGTTGTCTTCGAGTTCGATTTCTTTGGCGATGGTGATCCCGTCGTTAACGATTTGGGGCGCACCGAATTTTTTCTCGAGGACGACGTTGCGGCCTTTAGGACCGAGGGTAACCGCCACGGATTCCGCCAGGATATCCATACCTTTTTCCAAGGCGCGACGGGCGTTTTCGTTGTAAATAATGCGTTTTGCCATAGTCTTCCTACTTCGTCAGTCTCACAATACGTGTCGGATATGAGGGGGAGGGGAAATTACGGGACAGCTCTACTGAACGATCGCCAGGATGTCTTTTTCAGACAGCAGAACGTACTCTTCGCCGCCGACTTTGATATCGGTGCCAGCGTATTTGGAGTAGAGAACTTTATCTCCAACTTTGACTTCCATTTCTTGACGAGAACCGTCATCGTTGCGTTTGCCAGGGCCGACTTGCACGACTTCGCCCACTTGGGGTTTTTCTTTGGCCGCGTCCGGCAGGAGGATACCACCAGCGGTTTTTTCCTCCGAGGCACTCACCTTCACAAAGACGCGATCGGCCAGCGGTTTGACGGTGGAAACACTCAGAGATACGGCTGCCATAGAGAATTCTCCAAATTTTACAGATACGTTACACTTTGTTGGGAAATATCGAAGCAGGCGGCACGTTCGTGCGTCCGAGACCAGCCCATCTCCACGTGCTGGTTCGCGCCTCGATCGCACCGACGATCGGCTTCGTCACAGCGACGACTCCCCTCTCCAAAACCTTGGGAGCTAGGGCATCGTGCCGGAAGTCGAAAGACTCGCCTCGGGCGAATTAGCACTCTCAACTTCTGAGTGCTAATTTAGCGGAGCGAATTTGCCCGAGGCAACTCGTTGGGCTGTACGGGTTTCCGAACTAGAATGGGCGATAGTGCTGTCTCAGAGGTCTGGTTGCCCGATGACCGAACCGAGAATTGAAAATCCTGCGATCCCTAGCGATCTCGCGGCCACGCCCGAAAACCCTACAGAGGTTTCTGCCCTCACCACGTGTGTCGAAAACCTCGATTTACCCCGTATCGATCGACACATTTTCCTCTGCGCCGACCAAACGAAACCGAAATGCTGTTCGACGGAAGCCGGTTTGGAAGCGTGGGACTATCTCAAACGACGCTTGAAAGAACTACAGCTCGATCGAACCACCGAGGATCGACCCACTTGTATTTTCCGGACGAAGGCCAATTGTTTGCGAGTCTGTATGCAAGGCCCGATCCTCGTCGTTTACCCCGATGGCGTTTGGTATCGCGCGGCAACGCCTCCGGTTATCGAGCGGATCGTTCGAGAACATTTATTAGGCGGCCGCGTGGTGGAAGAGTACGCTTTTTTACGGCATCCGCTGACCGGCGAGATCGAACCGAGCGAATCGAACATAGCGTCTCCTGTAGAAAATACTGAGATTCCGATCGTGCAATCGGCAACACCGTCCCAAAGCTGAGTTATCATGGATGACAGTCATCAGTGTTCGCGTGACAAACCAACGCGATTTCTAGACACCGGCACGATCGTTTCTCGTTTTGTCGTTTCCGAACTATACGGTCAGAAATACTGATATCTTTATAACTTTTCCCAGACATTGATAGCCAGCTATGAAGACGAGCAGCAACAAACGCTTACTCCTTATTGATGACGACCCGAATTTAATTTTATTGGTGAAGGATTTCCTGGAATTTCGCGGCTATGAGGTCGTCGCCGCTGAAAACGGTCGTGAAGCCCTGGAAATTATTGAAGACAAGCTGCCCGATCTCATTGTTTGCGATGTGATGATGCCAGAAATGGATGGCTATGCATTTGTGCGTCACGTTCGCGACAATCCCCGCACGACTTGGATTCCTGTCATTTTTCTCTCAGCAAAAGGGCAAAGTCAGGATCGGATTAAGGGTTTGAACACAGGGGCAGACGTGTACATGGTCAAACCCTTTGAACCCGACGAACTCGTCGCTCAAGTGGAATCGTCCCTCAAACAAGCGTCGCGACTGCTCGCTCGCAAACTGGCGGGAAGCGACAACGCCCCTCCCCTGAAAGTGCGCTCTGGCGTCGAACTGACACCCACAGAACTGAAGGTCGTTCAGTGGGTCGCGCGAGGGATGGCAAACCGAGAAATTGCGCTAGAGATGAACGTCAGCCAGCGAACGATCGAAAGTCACGTGTCGAATATGTTGGGTAAAACGGGACTGCACAACCGCACCGAACTGGCTCGTTGGGCGATCGAAACCAACATGGTCTAACCCGAACGGTGCGTTCTCGTTCTTCGTTTCGGGTACAGTTGAACGAGACCGTACCGTCGTATTATATTCGTCAAAATGTTAAGCTTTACGATCGAACGGTTCGACCGGCTTAATCGTTTAACCACAAGAGCTAGGGAATGCGTTTCTTCGATCGCGCGGTTGCCTGACGAAGGCGGAAACCCTAGCGTAAATTTTACGCATAAACCAGGTATACATTTTTATGATCTATGACACCGATCGCCTTTCCATTTTTGTCGATGGGAACAATATGTTCTACGCGCAACAAAAAAATGGATGGTTTTTCGATCCGCGCCGCGTTCTCGAATATTTCAAAACCGAATATCCTGGAACTACGCTCGTTAACGCTTTCTGGTACACCGGTCTTAAAGATCCTCAAGACCAACGTGGATTTCGCGATGCCCTGATTAGTCTCGGTTACACCGTCCGCACGAAAATCCTCAAAGAATACTACGACGACAGTTCCGGCCGCTATTCCCAAAAAGCCAATCTCGACATAGAAATTGTTATAGATATGTTTAACACCGTCGAGCAATACAACCGAGTCGTGTTGTTTAGTGGCGATGGAGATTTCGAGCGGGCGATCGAGCTTCTTCGATCGAAAAACACCCATATTACCGTGGTCTCGACTGAAGGCATGATCGCGCGAGAACTGCGAAACGCCACCGATCGCTATATCGACCTCAACGATATCCGCGACAAAATTGAAAAAATGGACTACTAGGTCTCGACGTTTCATTCAAGTCCACACTTTGACCGGCAAAGGTTTTCATTCTCATTTCTCGACAAGGAGAAACCCCCGATGAGCCAACCTCTCGATAGTGCAACGCACCGCTTGCACGACCGAATTATCATCTTCGATACCACCTTGCGCGATGGCGAACAGTCTCCTGGCGCAACGCTCAACAAAGACGAAAAACTGACGATCGCCCGACAGCTCGCTCGTCTCGGCGTCGATGTCATCGAAGCTGGATTTCCCTATGCTAGTCCGGGCGACTTCGAGGCCGTTCAAACTATCGCCGAGCAAGTGGGAACCCCTGACGGGCCAACAATTTGCGGTTTAGCCCGCGCCACTCAATCCGACATTAAAGCGGCGGGTGAAGCGCTCGCCCCCGCCGCCCACAAGCGAATTCATACCTTCATCGCCACCTCCGACATTCACCTCGAATACAAACTTCGCAAAAGCAGAGATGAAGTCTTGGCCATCGCCCCCGAAATGGTGGCCTACGCCAAAACTTTCACCAACGACGTGGAGTTTTCCCCCGAAGATGCCGGCCGTAGCGACCCGGAATTTATGTATCGCGTCCTCGAAGCCGTCATTGAGGCGGGCGCAACCACCGTCAACATCCCTGACACCGTCGGTTACACGACCCCCGCAGAATTCGGTGCGTTAATTCGCGGTATCACAGAAAACGTCCGCAACATCGACAAGGCCATTATCTCCGTCCACGGTCACAACGACTTAGGCTTAGCAGTCGCGAACTTCCTCGAAGCGGTTAAAAACGGTGCGCGTCAACTTGAATGTACGATCAACGGCATCGGCGAACGAGCAGGTAATGCGGCTTTAGAAGAGTTAGTCATGGCGTTGCACGTGCGGCGACAGTACTTCAACCCCTTCTTAGGACGACCGGCGGAGTCTGAGGAACCCCTCACTGCCATCAACACTCGCGAAATTTACAAAACCTCTCGTTTGGTTTCGAGCCTTACGGGGATGTTCGTTCAACCCAACAAAGCCATTGTCGGCGCCAACGCCTTCGCCCACGAATCGGGAATTCACCAAGATGGCGTACTCAAGCACAAGCTCACTTACGAGATTATGGACGCACAGTCCATCGGCTTGAACGACAATCAAATTGTATTGGGCAAACATTCCGGTCGTCACGCTTTCCAAACGCGATTGAAAGAATTGGGCTTTGAATTGTCGGAAAACGAGTTAAATAAAGCCTTTTTAAATTTCAAAAAGTTTGCCGATCGAAAAAAAGAAATTACCGATTGGGATTTAGAATCGATCGTCAACGACCAAATCCAACAACCGCCCGAACTCTATAAATTAGAGTTGGTGCAAGTCTCTTGTGGCGATCGATTGCGTCCGACGGCAACGGTGATGCTTCGCACGCCCAACGGTGAAGAGCGCACCGATCTGGCGTTGGGAACGGGGCCGGTCGATGCCGTTTACAAAGCCATTCATCAAATTATCGACTTACCCAACGAACTCATCGAGTACACGGTGCAATCCGTCACTGCAGGAATTGACGCTCTCGGCGAAGTCACCGTGCGTTTGCGCCACGAAGGCCATGTCTTTTCCGGCCATGCGGCGAATACTGATGTTATCGTTGCCTCGGCACACGCTTACGTCAATGCGTTAAACCGCCTCTACGGTGCGATGCAGAGTTCGTCGTTCTCAACTCAAGAACCTCCAGTGACGAGTCGGATTTAAGCCAAGCACTCGATCGAGAAATCCCCCTCTTTTGGGTGTATCTCAATTTCGTAAAATGACCCCTCCACCTTCGGCACCTCCCCTGAGTCAGGGGAGGATGGGTGGGGTTCCGATCTCAACAGTGAGATGCACCTTTAGAGGCTGTCGCCCCGAGGATGCAATAGCCCTCCAGTGGGACGGATGGGTGGGGTTCCGATCTCAACAGTGAGATGCACCCCCTCTTTTTGGCAAAGAAAGAGGGGGATTTTAGGAGATTTGAAAGGGGGATTTTAGGTTCTCTTGAAATTGCGCTGGTGTTGAGTTGCTTACGATACCCATATCGTTGTCGGGTCGAACGCCGTTCGCCCTGACAACAAGGGTTTTGGAGTACGATCGAACCCCAAACAGATAGCATTCGATCGCAGCGAACTGAGAAAGCTTTGCCGGAATTGACCCGGTTGAAAACGGTGGTCGTCCGTATGTTGTGGTAGATCGACAAAACTACGGAATATCAATCGATGAATGTGACCCAAAGCTCGCTATTTCCGAATACGACATCTCAGCCCTCATCTTCAACACCCGATAGTCCGAGTCTCGCCGTTAAAGAAAAACTCCAATCTACCATCGGCGTTCGAGGAGAGTTTCACCTTCCCTGTATGCCAACCCTGCTCGAACAGTACGTCAAACTGGTGCGTGGCTTGTTGAAAGTCTTGGGACAAAACCCTACACCAGAAGAAATACAAGCTTTAGAAAAGCGACTGGCGCAGAAGCTAACCGAAGGATTCGAGCAGTCCCCCCATGCCTATTTAACGCTTACGTATCAATTAGCGCGTCCCGAATTAGGATTGACTGGAGGAATTGCCTTTAAAACCGTAACAAATGTAGAGCCGACGGAAGCGTTCCCATCGTTTTCCGTCGCGAAAACCTCGCGGTTCGGTCGTTATCCCGACGCAAAAGCCATGTCGATCGCGGCAGAATTGGGCGACGCTGCTCGAGTTTCCGTGTTGGATATCGGTGCGGGAATCGGACGCAACAGTTTACCCTTAGCCAAACGCGGCCATCCCGTCGATGCAATTGCGTCGAATCCCGAAGCGGCCAAACAACTGACAGAATTAGCTCAGTCGCGAGGGTTAGCGGTGAAGGTGTTGGAGAGCGATACCCTCGATCGATCTCAGTTACCGGCTCGATATCAGTTATCGATCGCTCCAGAAGTCTTACCTCACCTTCGTAACCGGCCAGGACTTCGACGATTTTTCCAACAAACTGCTGCAATCTTACAACCGGGCGGTATCCTTCTCGCAGCGGCATTTCTCGCCAAAGGCGATTACCAACCCGATGAAAAAGTTCGAGAACTCTCAGCAGCATTGGGATGTTACGTATTGACGCGAGACGAGCTGAACGAGGCCGTCCAACCGTTACCGCTTCAGTGGGTATTTGACGAATCCGTCGTCACCTACGAATCCCGAAACTTACCCGATGAAGCCTGGCCGCCGTCCGATAACTTCCTCAACTGGGCAACGGGACGAGAATTATTTCCGACACTGACGAATCCTCCAATCGAGTTGCGCTGGTTGCGATTCCAGCGAGTGTAGTCTCAAAACAATGGGAGAGACCGCCTCTCGATCGTAGAGGCGGCTTTTTCATCACAAAAAAAACACCCCAGTTCGAGGTGTTGTGGAGAGAGTGTTGGTGTCATGCAGATCGATCGAAATCAATACTGCATGGAGAGTGATGAAAATTAGAGAATGTCAACGTTTGCTGTCGGGAAGGAGCCTAAACCGTTACCCGTCAGTGTCGCGGTGACAAATTCATTAGAACCGCCGTCGAAGAACGACGGAACTTGGATAGTTTTGGTCAATTCCCCGACTCCGAAGCTTAATTGACCGCTGACCGGTACGAAATCAGACGTGCTGCCTACTGGAGCGGCACCATCGGGATCGGCCGTTGCAGCTGAACCCGTTGCAGCAGCAACGCTATAGTCAACCGTTTCAGCAGTAGAGACGTTGGAGCGGAAAACGGTTAACTCGAAGAAGGGACCGTTCGGACCGTCACCCGTTCCTGCGCCGAGTCCAGTAACAGCTCCAGAACCAACGCTATACGCATCAGTACCGAACGAGAACCCTGCACCGGTTGCCGCACCCGCTTGGTTGTTGATGAGCAAGTTGGCAGAATCGAGAACCTGACCCGAGCCGTTTTGCAGGGTCAAGCTGACATTCTCAATATCGGGTTCAGTCACTGCCGTACCATCGTTGACGATCGTGACATCTACCGTCGCAAACTGTTGACCGTCTGCAAACGTGACAGTCTGGTTGTCAATCCGGATGAAATCGTCTGGACTTGTTGCGGTTGCGTCGAACGCATTGAAGTTGATGGTATCTTCACCCACTGTGATACTGCGCTCGATCGTAATGGGTGTTGTGAAGGTTCCCAGGGCAGTTCCACCTTGCGATTCGCTGACACCGTAAACGTTGGTCGAGGCACCATCAACGGAATCGAGAACGAATTCGTACTCAGCACCCCCTACGGCTCCATCACTACCGGCTGAGTCGTTAATCGTCAACACTGCAGCTGACTGACTGCCGAGAACAGCACCGTTGGTGGGGTTGAACAGCGACAGCGAAACCGTCTTCCCGTCGTCAGCAATGTTCGTCGTACCGGGATCAGCTGGGAGCAGGACTTCAAAGGTTTTTTCGGTCTCGCCAGCGGCGAAGGTCAATAACCCGTCGGTCGTCTCGAAGAAGTCGATCCCCCCGGCCAGAGCCGGATTGGTGACACCAGGCGTCACTTTGTAACCCACCGAAACCGGATCTTGGGAACCGTCGGTGCGAGTGACGGTAATCAAAGTCTTGCCGGGGTTTGCGGCGTCGGTTCCTTCCACCCCCGTGTAAGCAACAGCACTGAACTGTAACGCACCTTGGGGGCCGGGGTCGGTCGTTGCACCAGTAAAATCGGTCACATCGAGATCGGAGACCCCTTCGACCACTGCCAGGAACTGGTTGGTGGTGAGGTCTTGAATGTTGGAGTTGCCGTCACTATCGACTTGAATGCTGAGGTCTGTGAATTGCAGACCGTCCAGCATGAAATTATCCTCGCCTTTGACGAAGTCGCTGATGCGGTCGGCATCGCTGAGGCTCGCGCCACCAGTCGTCAGGCCGGAGTTGCGTTTCGACATGACGAAGGTGTCTTTGCCGTCGCCTCCTTCGAGGGTGTCTGCCCCGAGGTCGCCGAAGAGCATATCGTCACCAGCATCCCCGAACACGGAGTCGTTATCTTGTCCGCCGAAGATACTGTCGTTGCCTTCTCCGCCATAGAGAGCATCATCTCCCTTATTCCCAGCCATGATGTCGTCGCCAGCACCGCCGTAAGCCGTGTCGTTACCGAGGTCGGCGAAGAGAAAATCTTCACCATCGTCGCCGTACATCAGGTCGTTGCCTTGACCGCCGAAAATGGAGTCGAGTCCTGCTTCACCGCGTAGGGTATCGTCACCGGCGTTTCCGAATAGCTGGTCGTTACCAACTGCACCGATGACGCTGTCGTTACCACCACTGGCAGCAACGGCATCGTCACCCTCGCGGGCATCGATAATGTCGTCCCCGGATAAATCCGGAAGGAGTTCTCCTTGGATGTTACCACCTGGAATAATAAGATCTGGAACTAATGTTCCTATAATGTCGGCCATGGTTCCTCCACAGGTTGAAGTGTTGTTTGTGGTAGACAACACCCGTGGAAATTCACTCTGCATCTCAAAGGGGTCTGCGGAAGTTTCACGCGATCGAGTGACCGTTTCTAAGCGTGCAGAACGAGTAAAAGCTTGGCTGAAATTTTGGGAAGATAGCGGTTGGCTTCAATCGAGACTTCAATTTATTTGACCTTTTAAACTCCTTGAATGTTCCCCCATTTCAATTGGGCATTCAGATAGACTTTTCTTCGATCGACTTTCAGTCTGTGTCGTTACGTTCCGGAAAATTTGAAAAACTTTTAGTGAAGTTCTAGAAAATAGTATTTGGGCTGATTTGTTATCCGTAAAAATACCGATCTATCTCAAAAAAATAAAGAATAATTTAAGATTGCCAATCGTCATCAATAACTGAGATCGACAGTCGGGACAGGGTGCATCTCAAGACTGTAAAAATAGTAAAAATAGTTATCGGTGCGTCACGCGGGCGACAAAATTCGTCTCGAATTCAGCCGAATTTTGTCGCTCGCTAACACACCCTAAGCCTCATGTTATGAAAAAAATGAGATGCACCCGTCGGGGCAAGCAACTACACGTTTCGATGCCAATATTCTACATCGCGCTGGCTTGTAACAAACTATGTTGAATTTGGAACGCTTTACCTAAACTCGCCATGGCTTCTTGATGTTGGTTCAACAGGGATAAAAGCTGTCCTCGACTATACCAAGCCTCGTATTGCTCGGGTTTGAGCTTGATCGCCCGTTCGTAAGCTGTTAGTGCTTCTTCGTAGCGTCTTAATCCTTGTAACGCGCTACCGCTACCATACCAAGCTTCGTAATAATCTGGAACGAGTTCGATCGCTGTATCGTAAGATTGCAGTGCGTCTTCGTAGCGCTGGAATTTTTCGAGCAATATCCCTCGGTTGTACCAAGCAGCACTATGACTGGGTTTGAGTTGCGTTACTTTTTCATACGACGAAACAGCCGCCTTATACCACTGGAGCTTGACGAGAATTGCTGCGCGGTTGTACCATACTTCGTAACGGCTTGAGTCTATTTTTGTAGCTTTCTCGTAAGCTGCCAGCGATTCTTCGTACTGTTCGACTTTACTGAGAACGTTGCCGAGATTGTACCAAGATTCAAATTTATTGGAATCGATTTCAACCGCTTTGCGATAGGCAACGATCGCATCTTCATATCGCTGCATTTTACTCAACATCGCACCGCGATTGTGCCAAATTTCTTGGCTGTTCGGTCGTAATTCTAACGCTCGATCGTAGCTGGCTAAAGCCTCTTTGTATCGTTGAACTTTCCCCAAGGCATTCGCTCGGTTGTACCACGCTTCGTATTTTTGAGGATCGAGTTGTAAGGCTCGTTCGTAGCTGGCGATCGATTCAGGATACTGCTGTAATCGGCCGAGGGCGTTCCCCCGACCAAACCAGGCTTCGACCCGATCGCTCTGTCGATCGATCGCATGGTTAAAACTATCAACCGCATCAGCGTAGCGTTTCACCTGATAGAGCGCGTTCCCCCGACGATACCACGCATCGGCATCGTTGGGATTTAAGGCGATCGTGCGTTCGTAGGCAACAATCGCATCGTCATATCGCCGCTCCTCAACCAACGTATCCGCATACCCCAACCACATTTCGATCGAGTCCGGTTTGGCTTTTAACCCTTGCTCGTAAGCCACAATCGCATCGGGGAATTTCTTCTGGCGTTTAGCGGTTTCCGCAAGCTGCCGCCACCGATCGTGAGGGGGTGACTTCGGAGATTCGATCGAATTGCCTTTCAAGTCATTTTTAGAGGGTTGGTTCGCTTTGACCGCTTCCAAACGCTTCGTCACAGCCAGAATTTTCTGACGCAATTCCGGCTTAATCGATTCTAAAATCACTTTCGGCGTGATCTTCGCGATCTCCGCCATCGTGCGATCCTTCATCTCGTGTGCGTCCAACACGCACTGCTGCAACTGATGCACGCATTCATCGCGAATTCGCTCCACCTGGTGGATTTCGTCGATTTGCACCTCAATTTCCTGAGTGAGATGCTCGACTTCCATCTGTACGTCGTGGCGAGCGTCCGTTACCTGTCGTTCTAAGTCAGCGAGCAATCGCTCCGTTCGCAAACTCGAGGCTTGAAGCTGCGTTTCGAGATCGCTTAACTGCTTGAGTTTCCGGCGAACTTCCGCCACGAGGCGCTCGACTACCCGATGACGCACGATACCGAAAATGGCAATCGCCGCGAGGGGAGACAGTGCCAAACTCATCAGTAACGCTTGATAGACGGTCACGTATCGATCGAACAGATCGACGGTAACCGACGGCGCAGGGAAAGACGGTAACGCCGAGTTCGCCAACAAGACTTCAGGTTGGCTGATAGAAGGCGACTCATCCAACGAGATCGATCCGTCCCGATCCGTTGGGTTCGCCAGGGGGGGGAGACCGATCTCGTCCGGCATCATTGGAGGGTTGGAGTGAACTTCCGGTGATGCTAACGCAGCGAGGGCGAGAACAACAGTGGGCGTACCCATAGGTGTACCGTTCAGACAAAGTAACTAATCCCTTTTACAGCATTAGCCCTTGCCATCCGGACAAGCCAACATCAGCCGATTGGCGATTGGCGATCGAGCGCCAGCGATTTACGATTTACAGTTGGGATCGTTTCTGTCCGTGGAATCGAATTTTTCGTATTGAAGGACGATCGAACATAAATTCTCAGCCAGAACGTCCGGTCGTTCGACCATCGATAAATGACCGCATTCCTCTAATTCGATCACGTTATTCCCGCAACATTCAAACAGCCGATGGAAGCTGGCGAGATGTCGCACGTACTGCGGTTCCATAATCGTGTCTTTTGCCCCAGCCACGAAATAAACAGGCTGGTGAATTTGAGACACGATTTGAGGAAGTCGATGGACTTCGTCCTCGGTCGTCGAATCGAGAAGCGCCCCCCGCGCAGCATCGGGATGAGCAGACACGAAATCGAGGACTCGCTGTCGTCCCCACGATCGATCGAGGGGTTTCGCCACAGCCGCCCGTGCGAACAGCCAATCGATCAACGGAAACTGCGTCAGCCACTGGGGACGCAAGCGCACGATCTGCTCTCCCGCCCGTCGAAATCGCTCGAATTCTTCTTTTAAATAAATGCCACCGCCTGCGTTCACGCAAACGACCCCGCGCACCCGTTCGGGAAACTGATAAGCCGTCCACAACGCCACCGTTCCCCCCAGGGAATGGCCGACGAGCCACACCTCGGATAATTCGAGTCGATCGAGTAAAATTTCTAAATCTTTCGCGTAGGCAGCAGGCGTATAGCGATAGTGAGAATGTAGCACGAGATCGCCGTTCGGTTGCGATTCCCCAAACCCGCGCAAATCGTAACGCAAACACTGAAATTCACCAGCTAACCGATCGACGAGCGGTTGCCAGTACTGACGGCTGAGCAGCCAGCCGTGCAAAAACACTAAAACTGAACGGGTGTTGGGGGTGGGTTCGCTCAGATCGTAGGCGTGTTCGACCCCTCGAATGTCGATGCTGGCCATACCTTATATATTAGCCTCGATCGAGGTCGGATTTTCCACCCTCGGAGATTCAATCGATCGTCTCAAAGTCTCTGACTCGCGCGACCTCATTCGATCGTCGATTACCCATTGCCCCTCCAATCGTCAATTCTCTAAGCCTTTCCCAACAAGCGCTGACGCACGCTTTCCGCAATCTGATTCCCCAAATAATCCGGAATCGCGCATTCGTTCGGTCCGAGCAAATAGAGAATCAATCGGGTGCGTCCCCGCCAAACCAACAAATTCGCGTTGACGACTAACAAATCCTCTTGCCAAATCGCATACATGACCTTATAGAACAGTCCCGGTTGGTTATCCGCTTCGATCAGCAACGCTGGCAAATGAAACACCGGGTCGACGTAAAACTCTGTCTCCACGTCCTCCAACCCCGCATCGAGGTTGAACTCCACCGCCAACATCTCTTCCACCTCGAAGTGACCCGCCAACGCCTCGCGAACGGCCCGCGCCACGTTCTCCGCCGTTTTTTCCGTGAGCGCCTTTCCTCCCCGCGAAACCACCAATTTAATAAACACGAGCATCGGCGGGGCGATCTGACCGTACAAACTCAAACTGTGAATCGTAAGTCCGTAAGCCGCTAACACCCCAAAAATATCGCTCAGGAGAAACGACTGGTTGCGATACGCAAAGTGTAGAGCACTTTTTTGACCCTCCGGCCGCAGTTCGATCACCGCTTGGCGTGTTTTATAGAGGTGATACGCTAACTTGAGGTTTTGCAGTTGGATCTCGCTGCTGACAAACTGCTCGTAAAACTGGGGAAACGCTCGGTTAAAGCGCTTCAAGAGATCGAGGGTAGATGATTTCAATCCCGGAGCCATAGCGATTGTGAAATTAATTGCCAGGTCGTCGTTCGGAGGGGCCTCCCAGAAAGAGAGCGCAGGCTTGTCAGATGCAACCACGATCGATACTGAAGGAACGCTATTCTACTTTAGGCGATTGTTTCAGACATGAGAGGGTTCGACACGACGACTCGATTGTTCGGTGCGTCCTCGAGTGCAAAACCCCACGATAGCGATTTCCAAGCGGACTCCGCCAACGCGACGGATTGACTAGACGTTATCGTTTCAAACGATCGAGATCGATCGGATACCTTTGCGCTCCCCCAAGTTCGGGAATTCCCACCTCCCGAGATCGAGGCTTCCTATTTCCGAAAGCGTTCCGGTTCGATCGGTCGTATCGTTTTCATCCTCCCGAGTCGCACGGGTTGGTTTTCAGCTTCCCGTCCTAATCTATAATGAGGTTCGGGGCTCTCGTGGTCTCGTTTGCGACCGTCTACTCAACCATTACCACGCCTGCATGGGTTTTTGGAAAAGCATTTTTAGCAGTTCCGATCCGGCTCAAACGCCGAAAGGGATTTCCCTAGAAGAGTACGCCGCCCCCGGAACGATCGAACGGTTTGGGACTCAGAGCCGGATCTGCTTCAGTACCGATCGCAATATCGATCTGTACGATCTCGAAGAACTGTGTGATTCGGTGGGTTGGGCCCGCCGTCCCTTACGCAAAGTTCGCAAAGCCCTCGAAAACAGTTTCCTCGTTGTCTCGATGTGGGAAGTCCGGGGGGCGAGGCGGCGACTCGTCGGTTTTGCACGGGCGACCTCAGATTGTGCCTTCAACGCCACCGTGTGGGACGTAGCCATTCATCCTGAATTTCAGGGGAAAGGGTTGGGCAAAGCACTGATGAATTATTTAATTAGCAAGCTCCGTCGCGAAGATATCAGCAATATTACACTGTTTGCCGATCCGCACGTGGTCGATTTCTACCGAGGCTTGGGCTTCATGGCCGATCCCGAAGGCATTAAAGGGATGTTTTGGTATCCGAATTAGCGCGTTGGCGGCGAAACTCACCGGGAGTTTGCCGCATGGGAGTTTCGGGATTCCAAATGCCTAAACCGAGCAGGCGAGCGCGAGCGCTCGCGTGTTGTAGCTGTGTCTCGTACTTGACGTTCGGCGGCCGAGAAACGGCTAATCCATAGCCCCGTTCGACAATTTGCGCGTTGACGAGGGTTCCGTCGAACCAGAGATAGGCGAGTTTTCGATCGAATCGATCGACCGTCTCTCGATCGAACTCCACCCCCACCACTTTTCCTTCGATTGCATCCTCTAGCATCTGCTTCGCCTCCACGCCCCAGGGCGATTGCTGCAAATCTGGCGCGTCCAATCCGATGAGGCGGATCGTTTCCAAGCGTCCGTCCAGTTCCACCTCAACCGTCTGCCCGCTCGCCACCCGAACGACGCGACCCCGTTCCCCCATTAACGTTGCTGACATTTGGCAACCCGTCAAGATAATCGCACACGAGATCGCCCAAATTTTCAGCCACCCACCACGCTTCACGTTCGCCATCTCATTACCCCATCATCATCGATCGCAACCTAAATAAGTAGAAATTCTTATCCGTTATGCCGCCATTCCCTACCACCTGGCAATGTACTATAGAAAACGTATTGGTAAAAAATCTTCATATTTTATCCGTCAGTATGGAATCAGGAATTGACCTTCAAGGCAGTGTCATCCAAGTCCTAACAGACTTCGGACTTCCCCCCGAAGTCTCGAAAGTCATTTGGATGCCACTCCCCATGGTGCTGATGCTCGTGGTTGCAACGGTCGGTGTACTCGTCTCCGTGTGGCTAGAACGGAAAATCTCTGCAGCGGTTCAGCAACGCATCGGCCCGGAATACGCCGGCCCCCTCGGCACCCTGCAACCTCTCGCCGACGGCTTGAAACTCATCTTCAAGGAAGATGTCGTCCCCAACAAAGCCGATCCCTGGCTGTTTACCCTCGGCCCCGCCGTTGTCGTGATTCCCGTGTTTCTGTCCTATCTCATCGTGCCGTTCGGACAGAACCTCGTCATTACCGACTTGAGCATCGGTGCGTTCCTGTGGATTGCCCTGTCGAGTATCGCCCCCATCGGACTGCTGATGTCGGGTTACTCCTCCAACAACAAATACGCTTTGCTTGGGGGACTGCGGGCTGCCGCACAATCGATCAGCTATGAAATTCCCCTCGCCCTGGCTGTCTTGGCCATCGTCATGATGTCGAACAGTCTCAGTACCATCGACATCGTTCAGCAACAATCTGAATACGGCATTCTGAGTTGGAACGTCTGGCGGCAACCAGTCGGGTTCGTCATTTTTTGGATCGCAGCCTTAGCGGAAACCGAGCGTTTGCCCTTTGACTTACCTGAAGCAGAAGAAGAGCTCGTCGCCGGGTATCAAACGGAATATGCCGGCATGAAATTCGCGCTGTTTTACCTCGGCTCTTACGTCAACCTCGTGTTAAGCGCCCTGCTGGTTTCCGTGTTTTACCTGGGTGGATGGACGTTCCCCGTTCCTATCGCGACAATGGCGAGTTGGTTAGGGGTGAGTGAAATGTCCCCCTGGGTACAGGTGATTGCGGCATCTCTCGGCATCACGATGGTTCTACTGAAAACCTACGCACTCGTCTTCTTGGCGATCTTGCTGCGCTGGACGGTACCTCGGGTTCGTATCGACCAACTCCTCAATCTCGGTTGGAAGTTTTTACTTCCCGTTGCCCTGGCTAACCTGTTAATTACAGCAGGGTTGAAACTGGCTTTCCCTGTGGCCTTCGGTGGGTAGAGAAGTTTGCCTGTAGTTGTCACACCGAGCCATTCAATCTCGTTTGACAACCCTTAAAAACGGAGAACACCATGCTTAAGTTCCTCAAACAAGTTGGCGACTACGCCAAAGAGTCGTTTCAAGCTGCGAAATATATCGGTCAAGGGCTGTCGGTGACGTTCGACCATATGCGCCGCCGTCCCGTCACCGTTCAATACCCCTACGAGAAGATAATTCCGTCAGAACGCTATCGCGGGCGAATCCACTTTGAATTCGACAAGTGTATTTCTTGTGAAGTCTGCGTTCGGGTTTGCCCGATCAACTTACCCGTTGTCGATTGGGAGTTCAACAAAGCTCAGAAGAAAAAACAACTGAAGCACTACAGCATCGATTTTGGGGTGTGCATTTTCTGTGGCAACTGCGTGGAATACTGCCCGACCAACTGTCTGTCGATGACGGAAGAATACGAGCTGAGTGCCTACGACCGTCACGAGTTGAACTACGATAGCGTCGCGCTCGGGCGACTGCCGGAAAAAGTAACGCTCGATCCGATGGTTGCGCCGATGCGCGAGTTCGCATACTTGCCAAAAGGCGAGATCGACCCGCACGATCTACCGAAAGGCTCGCAACGTGCCGGTCAACGGCCAGAGCAGATTCTGGAGCAATTAAAACAGGAACAAGCCGATCGAGACGCTTCAGCATCGAATGCCGAGCAAAATTAGTGTATTGGCGTGGCGCTCTCGCCCGCATGACTCGATCGTTCAAAAGAAATAAGGGATAAGGAAAAAGTCGTGAATTTAGCCGAAGGCGTTCAACTCGTTTCGTTTGGAGTTTTGGCAGCGGCGACGATCTTGACAGCTTTAGGTGTAGTCCTGCTGGAAAACATCGTCTACTCTGCCTTTTTACTCGGTGGCGTATTCATCAGCATGGCGGGAATGTACTTGCTGCTGAATGCCGATTTCGTTGCTGCCGCCCAGGTTTTGGTTTACGTCGGCGCGGTGAACGTGTTGATTTTGTTCGCCATTATGCTGGTGAACAAACAAGAGGTTTTCAAGCCGATGAAAAATGCGTGGTTCCGTAAGGGTGCGACCGCCATTGTTTGTGTCGGACTGTTTGCTTTGCTGGCGACGATGGTACGATCGACATCTTGGCAGGTGTTAGACAGCATCGCTCCCATTCAAGATACGACGCTGGTTTTGGGCGAGCATTTCTTTAGCGATTTTCTGCTTCCGTTCGAGTTGGCATCGGTATTACTGCTGATTGCTATGGTGGGTGCGATTATTCTCGCCCGTCGCGAGTTTATTCCCGAAGTGGAAACGGAACGGGAAGTCGTGTTTAAGCTGCCGGAACGCCCTCGCGAACCCGTTAGCATCGTTGGTGAATCTTCTTCCGCTTCAGATGAGTCTTAAGAGACAACATATCGAGCGTTGTTTTCGCAATTTGTAGATCGAGAAAATCGATGGAACTGCAACTTCAATATTATTTACTCCTGGCTGCTGCCCTGTTTTGTATTGGCATCTACGGTTTGATTAACAGCCGTAACGCCGTGCGCGTGTTGATGTCGATCGAACTGTTGCTGAATGCTGTCAACCTCAATTTGATGGCGTTTAGTAACTATCTCGACGAAGCTGTGAAAGGGCAGGTTTTTTCTGTTTTTGTCATTACGGTCGCTGCCGCTGAAGCTGCGGTGGGACTCGCGATCGTCCTGGCAATTTACCGAAACCGCGACACCATTGATATGGAACGGTTCAATCTGTTGAAGTGGTAGTCGGATATCGCTCGTCAATGCAATTCAAGGGGCGATCGAAAAGATTTGCCCCTTTTTTTTAGTGAACGGCGAGCTGTAAATCGCAAACCCCAACTTCAACCGATGAGACCGTCGGAATTTCGCCTCGTTCCGGCCTAGCTAGATGACAACCCCATCAGATCTCGCCCCATCAGATCTCGATCGTCTTGCAAAAACGGTCGTGCTGTTCGCGTTCCAGAAACAGAACACTATCACCCGTGCGATGGGTGCATCTCAATTGCGTAGAAAGACCCCTCCGCACCTCGACGGCTCGACTGAGCGCTCGCCGAACGTCTGAGCGCTCGCCACCCCTCCGCCTTCGGCACCTCCCCTTAGCCAGGGGAGGATGGGAGGGGTTGCGATCGCAAAAGTGAAATGCACCCCGTGCGATCTCGGATAAAGTCTGATGTCGCATTTTTGAAGATTCCGTGAAGATACGGACTGATTTCGGCGTTTGTTGTGTACCTCTTTTTATAGATTCAGTAAAGATACTGAGTAGCGGTGGCGCGAGATGCTGTCTGACCGCGAAACTATAAATGCTCAGTATAAAAAAATACGCTTAAGAAGCTTAAGCAAACTCCTATAGCCCCACCCTCTAGGGCAAAAGTCTTTCATCGATCGAGTTTTGATGAAGAACGGTAGCGTTCGATCGAATGCAGTCGTGGTGCGTCGTTGCCTCAATACAAACTGAAGTAAAAACCCCGTAGTTGCATCTTTCCCCAAGAACCATGAGTAACGGCATCGGTCTCACTGGATATTATTACGAACACGACGGCAAGGTTCCCGACTTTGCCAACCTCGTTCTCACCCGTGTCGATTCCACCATCGATTTCAACTGGGATAACGACGCTCCCGACCCCGCAGTAGACGACGATACCTTCGCCGTGCGTTGGTTGGGACAGATCGAGGCTGAGCATACCGAAACTTATACGTTCTACACCACCACCAGCGACGGAGTCCGTTTGTGGGTCGACGGACAACTCCTCATCGATGATTGGGACATTCAAGCCCCCAGCACCAACAGCGCCACCATTACCTTAGAAGCGGGTCAGCGATACGATATCCGCATCGACTACTACGAATATCTCGGTCGAGCGATTTCTCAACTGGAATGGTCGAGTGCCTCTCAATCTCGGGAAATTGTCCCCAGCAGTCAACTCTATCCCGATTCCGCTTCCGCTGATGCTGGGACGCTCGAATTCACGGCTTCCAGCTTCAGCTACGACGAAGACGGAACGCCTATCGCCGCTGTGACGGTCAGCCGGACTGGCGGCAATAGTGGAGATGTTTCTGTTACCCTCGACCTCAGCGACATCACGGCCGCGAGTCCCGACGACTACGACAGCACACCAATTACCGTTAATTTTGCCGATGGGGACGATGCTGACAAGGTCGTTGCGATTCCATTCGTCGATGACGACCTCGTCGAAATTGACGAAACCCTGCAAGTTGCTCTGGTTAACCCCACAGGCAGCGCCTCGATCGGGACTCAGAACACGGCCACCGTCACCATTGTCGATAATGACGTTGCGCCTCCTCCCTCGACACCCCCAGGCACTGGCACGGGGTTGACGGGATACTACTACGAACACGGCGGTAAAGTTCCTGACTTTGCCAATTTAGTTCTGACGCGCACCGACTCCACGATCGATTTCAACTGGGATAATGGCGCTCCCGACCCCGCTGTAGACGACGATACCTTTGCCGTGCGTTGGTTGGGGGAGATCGAGGCCGAACAGTCGGAAACCTATACGTTCTACACCACCACCAGCGACGGCGTACGTCTGTGGGTGGACGGACAACTCCTCATCGACGATTGGGATATTCAAGGGCCCACCACCAACAGCGCCACCATCACCTTAGATGCCGGTCAGCGATACGATATCCGCATTGACTACTACGAATATCTCGGTCGAGCTGTTTCTCAACTGGAATGGTCGAGCGCCTCTCAAGCTCGTGAAATCGTCCCCAGTAACCAGCTTTACGTCGATCCCAACTTACCGCGAGGGACGCTGGCATTTACGGCTCCGGAATTTAGTCTCCGCGAAGATGGAACGGCAGTTCTCGATGTAACAGTCAGTCGGACGGGAGGCAGTTCTGGCGCGGTCGGTGCAACGATCGATCTCGCTGACGGAACGGCGATCGCTCCCGGTGACTACGACAACACGGCGATCTCGATCAGTTTTGCCGATGGAGACACGGCCGATAAGGTGATTTCGATTCCCATCGTCGATGACGATCTCGTTGAAGGCGAGGAAACGATCGACCTCACGCTCGGCAATCCAACAGGAGGTGTTTCGATCGGCGCTCAAAACACCGCCACGGTTAACATTATCGATAACGATACGACGCCGGGGAACGGAACGGGATTGACGGGATACTATTACGAACACGCCGGTCAATTGCCCGATTTTTCCAACTTAGTTCTGACGCGCATCGACCCGACGATCGATTTCAATTGGGACAACGACGCGCCCCATCCTGCGGTGGACGACGACACGTTTGCTATACGCTGGCAGGGACAAATCGCACCGCTGCACTCGGAAACCTATACGTTCTATACCACCACCAGTGACGGCGTGCGTCTGTGGGTCGACGGACAACTCCTCATCGACGATTGGGATATTCAAGGGCCCACCACCAACAGTGCCACCATTACCTTAAATGCCGGACAACAATACGACATCCGCATCGACTACTACGAATATCTCGGTCGAGCTGTTTCTCAACTGGAATGGTCGAGCGCCTCTCAAGCTCGTGAAATCGTCCCCAGTAGCCAACTCTATCCTTTGGCTTCCAATCCCGGCACGTTAGAATTCAGCGACGCGACCTTTAGCGTGCAAGAGGATGGAACGGCGATCGCGGCTGTTACCGTCGCGCGTAAGGGCGGTATTGAAGGTGCAGTCGGTGCCACCATCAACCTCAGCGATGTCACCGCCATCAGTCCCGACGACTACGACAACACGCCGATTTCGGTCAGCTTCGACGACGGAGACAATACGCCAAAAACGATTGTGATTCCGCTGGTGGACGACACCCTCATTGAAGGGGACGAAACACTGAACCTCAGCCTCGACGCAGCGACGGGGGGCGCGTCGCTCGGCACGCAAGACACTGCTGTTCTCTCGATCGTGGATAACGATTTTGTCTCGGCTCAGGGAACGGGGTTAACGGGTCAATATTTCAGCGGAACGAATTTCGATACGTTAGTGACAACGCGCACTGATGCCACCGTTAACTTTAACTGGGGTCAAGGTGCGGCAACAGGTGGTCTATCTTCAGATTTTTATTCGATTCGCTGGACCGGTGAAGTCGAGCCGCGTTTTACAGAAACGTACACCTTTCACACGATCTCCGACGACGGGGTGAGGCTGTGGGTCGACGACCAGTTAATTATCGACCAATGGCAGCTACAAGGGGCGACGGAACACACGGGAACGCTCGATCTCGAAGCCGGCCGACACTACGACATCAAACTCGAATATTTTGAAAATAAAGGCGGTGCCAGCGCTCAGTTACTGTGGTCGAGTCCGTCGCAAAACCAAGAAGTGATTCCCCAAAGTCAGTTGTATCCGTATCCGACGGTAACGGTGAGCGATGCACTCGTTACTGAAGGCGATTCGGGGACGACGAATTTAGTCTTTACGGTCGAACTGTCTTCCGCCAGTGACGATGTCGTATCGATCGATTACGCAACCGCAGATGGAACAGCAACGGCGGGGATCGATTATACGGCCACTTCGGGAACCTTAACCTTCGATGCGGGAACCACCCAACAGACGATCTCGATTCCGGTGCAAGGTGACGGAGACATCGAAGACGACGAAACCTTATCGTTAGCTCTGAGCAATCCCACGAAAACCGTGCTGTCCGACACGACTGTTCTGGGAACCATCCTCAACGACGATTTCGATACGCCGGGATTTAATTTACCCAGCGGCGCGAATATTGCCAACGTGCGGGATTACGGCGCGAAAGGAGACGGCGTAACCGACGATACAGCGGCAATTCTGGCGGCGATGGCGGATAATCGTGCCGTATACTTCCCCGATGGGACGTATTTAGTCAGCGAAACGTTGCGCTGGAGCGACGATCGACGCTTGTTGATTCAAGGGGAAAGTCGCGACAATACGATTATCAAACTCGAGGACAACATCGAAAGTTTCGGCAACACGGCAACGCCCCAACCCGTTATCGAATTGTTCGGCGGTGGCAGTACCGGTCAAGCGTTCCAAAACTCGATTTTCGATATTACCGTCGATGTCGGTTCGGGGAACGCCGGCGCGATCGGGGTTGCGTTCCAAAACAACAACCAGGGTGGTTTGCGAGACGTGACGATTCGATCGAGCGATCCGAATTTCGCCGGTCACACGGGATTGGCGCTAACCACGCCCTGGCCCGGCCCCGCGCTCGTGAAAAACGTCAGTATCGAAGGGTTTGACGTGGGGGTTGCCACCGACCACAACGAGTACAGCAACGTCTTCGAGAACCTGTCACTGTCAAACCAAAATGTGGCTGGATTCCTCAACGAAGGCAATATTTCGACGTTCCGAGGTTTGACGAGCGATAATAGCGTTCCGGCGATTCGCAACACGGATGGACGGGGCATCGTCACCGTCATTGACAGTACCTTGAACGGGGGATCTGCGGGAAATTCTGCCATCGAGATGCAAGCGGGAAGCCTCTACGCCCGCAACGTCAGTACGTCAGGGTACGATTCAGCCCTCGACAATAACGGTGTTGTCGTTCCGGGGAACAGCATCGACGAATACGTCTCGCAGAAAATCCACAGCGCCTTCCCCTCGGGTCAAGTGTCGTTGAACCTTCCCATCGAAGATACGCCAGAAGTTTTTTACGACGACGTGGCGAACTGGATTAGCGTTACCGACTTCGGTGCCGTTCCCAACGACGGACTCGACGATACCAGCGCCATTCAAGCGGCGTTGGATGCAGGCGGCGCGACGGTGTACTTCCCGCAAGGCAATTACAACATTAGCGATACGCTCACCGTGGGGAACGGGGTACAGACGATTACCGGATTGTCGTATCAAACGAGTCTGACGATCGACGATCCGCTGAAAAGCCAAAACCTCCCGGTCTTCCGCATTGAAAATACGACGAATACCGTCTCGATCGAGCGTTTTTCCGGCTCTGCGGGGGGGGGCAGCTTCTACTGGTTCGACCAAGCAACGACGCAACCGCTGGTGTTGCGGAATATCCTGACGAGTTCGGGAACTGCTTATCAAAACAGCGTCACGGGCGGCAAACTGTTTATCGAGGACGTGACGATTGCGGGTTGGGAATTCAACCAACAGCAAGTTTGGGCGCGTCAACTCAATCCTGAAATTGCAGATACGAACATCATCAACAACGGTTCGGACTTGTGGATTTTGGGATTGAAAACCGAGAAAGAAGGCATTGTCCTCGAAAATATCAACGGCGGACGCACGGAAGTCCTCGGCGGTTTGATTTATCCGTCCGGTGGCGGCGATCGAATTCCGGTCGATCGACCGGCGTTTATCAACAACGAATCTCAACTTACCATCGCGGGGGTTGGCGAATCGCGTTATGGCGTGGGCAGTTACGAGATTCTTGTTGAGGATACGCAAAACGGTGTAACGGAGCAGATTCTCAACACGACGGCGTTCACGCAGCGGGGGAACGGTTTCTTAATTCCGCTCTATGCGGGTTCTAACGAAGGGGCGGAAACCCTCAGCGGCGACGGAACGGCGAATAGTTTCAACGGCGGCGCGGGTTCGGACACGATTACGGGGAACGGTGGCGCGGATACGTTCGTTTACGCCAAACCCCAAGACGGTGCGGACGTGCTGACGGATTTCGACAGCGACGACACGCTGCAAGTCTCGGCGTCTGGTTTGGGTGGCGGCTTGCAAGCGGGCGTGTCGTTGAGTGCGACGGCTTCAGATACTGGTGTTTTCATCAGTGGAGCCGATCCCACGCCGCTCAGCAGCGATCCGACGTTCCTCTACGATACGGCAACGGGCGCGGTGAGTTTCGATATCGACGGAACCGCCGCAGGCGCACCCGTGACGCTGGCGATTCTGGAGGGTACACCAACGCTCGTCTCGAGTCAGATCGCCATCGTGTAACAGATGAGGTGGTGAAGCGGTGAAGCGAAAAAACAGTTGGAAGGCTTCCCGCTTCACTCGTCCTTGAAAAAATCTTCCCATTTGGTAATTTGCTCGTCCAAGCCTTGCTCGATGATGAGACAGTTGCGATTGTCGCGACATCGTTCGTAGACGACTCGATCGGACAGCCGGCGGAGGAGAAACCACCCGTATCCGCCCTGACGCAACGTACCAGGTTTGGGTTCTTCGAGGGTTTCGGGATCGAAGGGTTCGCCGTAATCCCAGATGCGAATTTCCAAGCGATCGTCGTAGAGTAAGAGCGCCAGATCGATCGGTGTATCGAGGGGGCGGCCTCGGTGGGCGTGGCGAACGGCGTTACTGAACCCCTCTGCAATCGCGAGTTTCAGACAATAGCGTCGATCTTCCGACCACACCGACAGCGGCTTCTGTTGGCAGCAAAAGTCCTCGAACCACCTCTGAATCTGTGTTAGAACGCTCAGATCGCTCTGAACCCTCAGATGGCGTTGCCTCATGCCTGTCTTCGATCGATCTCCTTATCTATGAGAATTGTAACGGGAGTATCTGGGCAACGGCTTCACTCAATTCCAACACTCATATCGAGGTCGAGGCGGCGTTCGCCTAGAGCGCCAGTACAGAAGTAATGGTAGGGTGTGTTGCGCGGACGAAAAATGGGTTAAAAATCCAGTTCATGAGATTTCCGCATAACGCACCAAGCACTTTTGTACCGCTGCTCTAGCAGCATCCGATCCGATCCGGCTGAAGGACAACCAATTTCGACTATAATTTTAGGTGCTGTCTGTTCCTACAGCAAACTGAATTTTTAGGGTTTGAAAAGCCTTTTTTGAGATCGGTAATGAGCATTATAACGCTACAATCTGTAAAAAAAGACTTCGGTATTAAAGAAATTTTACACGATGCAACTTTCAGTCTCGATGTGGGAGAAAAAGTCGGACTCATCGGTACGAACGGCTCGGGAAAATCGACGTTACTGAAAATTGTTGCGGGTAGCGAGCCGTTCGATAGTGGAGAGCGCTTTCTCAACCGCAACTATCGCACGATCTACCTCCCCCAACAACCCGATCTCGATGAAAGACGAACGGTATTAGAGCAGGTTTTCGCTGATTGTGGCGAGAAAATGTCGGTCGTGCGGCAATATGAAGAATTATCGCATCAAGTGGCAGGAGCGACCGGCGCAGAACTCGATCGAATTTTGTCGAAACTCAACTCCGTCACCGAACAAATGGACGCGATCGGGGCGTGGGATTTGGAAACGGAAGCGAAGATTATTTTGTCCAGGTTGGGCATTGAAGACTTTGAGGTCAAAATCGAAAAACTATCGGGAGGATATCGAAAGCGGATCGCACTCGCTGCGGCTTTGCTGTCCGATCCCGATCTGTTGTTAATGGACGAACCGACGAACCATTTAGATGCGGAGTCGGTGGAATGGTTGCAAACGTACTTACAACGATATTCCGGTGCAGTTCTTTTGGTGACGCACGATCGATACTTTCTCGACAAGGTCACAACGCGAATTATTGAGGTCGATCGAGGCGATTTATTGACTTATTCTGGTAACTATTCTTACTACTTGGAAAAGAAAGCACAATCGGAAGAGGTAGCAGCAGGGCAAGAACGGAAGCATTACAATCTCTTACGGCGCGAACTGGCCTGGCTCAAACGAGGCCCAAAAGCGCGAAGCACGAAACAAAAAGCACGCATTCAGCGTGCTGAAGTCCTTCAAGAAACTGAATTCAAACAATCTCTCGGAAACGTCGATATTTCAACGGCGAGTCGCCGCATTGGCAAGAAGGTCGTTGAGTTAAAAAACGTCTGTAAATCCTATGAAGATCGGGTTTTATTCAAAGATTTTACTTACGAATTCGATCGAGTCGATCGCGTAGGAATTATCGGCGGCAACGGTGCGGGAAAATCGACGCTGCTCAACATCATCACAGAACGCATTCAACCGGATTCTGGCACGGTTGAAGTTGGCGAAACGATTCACTTTGGCTATTTCGACCAACATTCGGAAAGTCTCATCGAATCTGCGAACGAAAACCAGCGAGTCATCGACTATATCAAAGACGTTGGAGAACTGGTTAAAACGGCTGATGGAAGCGTTATTACGGCTTCTCAAATGTTGGAGCGCTTCCTGTTTGCGCCGAACCAACAATACGCACCGCTCCACAAACTGTCTGGTGGTGAAAAACGGCGGTTATTTTTGTTGCAAGTTTTGATGGGTGCGCCGAATGTTTTAATTTTAGACGAACCGACGAACGATTTAGACGTACAAACATTAGCCGTTTTAGAAGAGTATTTAGAAGACTTCAACGGCTGCGTTATTGTTGTTTCTCACGATCGATATTTCCTCGATCGAACGATCGATAAAATTTTTGCAGTCGAACCAGGTGGAACGGTGCGTCAATATCCTGGCAATTACTCGGTATATTTAGAACGTAAGTTAGCCGAAGAAGAGCGTGCTAAACAAGCCGAAGCCGAACGAAAAGCAGCGGAACCTAAGCCGACGGTGAAAACGCGAAATGTCGAAAAAAAAGAGCGTCCCCGTCGTTTGTCGTATAAAGAAAAACGCGAACTCGAACGGCTTGAAGTGGAAATTCCCGAGTTGGAAACTCAGAAAGCTGAGTTAGAAGCAACGTTTTACGAAAATCCCCCGATCGATCGATCGGAACTCGAAACACTTTCTCACAAACTCGCTGAACTCAGTCAAACCATCGACGATGCAACAGTGCGATGGATGGAGTTATCAGAAATTGAATCTTAGGGATGGGGGCGCATTGCCATGACGCCCCTACGGTAAGATGGGGTACATTTTAAACTTGCTAAAATAAGCAACATAAGAACCCCGGCATCTTGGAGATGCCGGGGTTCTGGAAATTTATTTATATTCAATTTACATTTTTGAGATGCACCCGACAAGATGCCTGTGCTACACAATGTTATGGCTGATTTAAGATCCTATCCGTGATGGTTCGTTTTTTCGGAGGTACGACTTCCGAGAAACCACCATAACTCTAAGCCAATTAGGGTCATTCCGCCTAAAGTGATAGCAATTTTAATGGGAAGGGGTTGCTCGATCGTATTAAATTGCCCCGTTGCTCGATCGTGTTCTCGAATTTCAGCGATCGCGGGTTTGCCCACGATTAGCAGAACACTTGCAAGCACGAACATTGAATTCTTAAGATCGATCGACATTATCTCTTTTCCTCCTACCTCTTGCCTATTTCCTTGCCAACACCAACGGATTTTGCGGGTGCATCTCAAAACGGTAAAAATCGTTGTTGGTGCGTTACGCGGGCATCTCATTTATCTCGACTTTAGCGGAATTTTGTCGCCCGCTAACACACCCTACGCCTCTTTTCCTCCTACCTCTTGCCTATTTTCTTGCCAACACCAACGGATTTTGCCGCAATCGTAACGCATTCGTCACCACCGAAACCGAACTAAACGCCATCGCACCTCCGGCGATTGCAGGATTGAGCAACCAACCCAATAGAGGATATAAAATCCCCGCCGCGATGGGAATGCCGAGGGTGTTATAAATATAAGCAAAAAAGAGGTTTTGTCGAATATTTTGCATCGTGGCACGGCTGAGTTTAACCGCCGTGACAATACCTCGCAAATCGCCCGACATTAGCGTAATATCGCTGGCTGACATGGCGATATCTGTCCCCGTTCCGATGGCGATTCCCACATCCGCTTGGGCTAACGCCGGTGCGTCGTTAATGCCATCTCCCACCATCGCCACGATTTTTCCTTCCAATTGAAGTGATTTCACACGATCGACTTTTTGATGGGGACGAACTTCTGCAAACACACGATCGATCTCCACCTGACGCGAGATCGCATTGGCCGTTTTGAGGTTGTCTCCCGTCAACATCACCACTTCCAACCCCATGCGGCGGAGTTCTTTCACCACCTCCGCCGAAGAGGGTTTCACCGCATCCGCAATTCCCAACAATCCCTCAATTTTTCCCTCGATCGAAATCCAAGCGGTGGTTTTCGCTTCGGCTTCCCAAACTTCCCGTTTCTCGCTTAACGCCGAAACGTCAATTTCCAACTCCGCCATCCAGCGCGTCGTACCGATACAAATGCGTTTTCCGTCAACCGTCGCTTCAACACCGAGTCCCTCCTTCGCTTCAAAGTTTTCGACATTGGGAAACGGCGTTTTGACGTTTTGGGATTTCGCGTAATTGACGATGGCTTCAGCGAGGGGATGTTCTGAGTACTGTTCCACCGCCGCCACGAGACGCAACAGTTCGAGTTCGCCATCGATGCCCGACAAGGTAACGTAATCGGTGACAGTGGGTTTTCCCTGAGTCAGCGTTCCCGTTTTGTCAAGAACGATCGACTGAATTTTATGGGCGATTTCTAAACTATCCGCCCCTTTAATCAAAACGCCCCGTTCCGCACCGAGTCCGATTCCCACCATAATCGATGTGGGGGTTGCCAAACCCAAGGCACAGGGACAGGCGATAATGAGAACGCTCACCGTCGTCACCGTTGCCATGGTGAGATTGCCTGTGATGTCGAACCAGATGACGAAGGTTGCGATGGCAATGGCAATGACGGCGGGAACGAACCATCCCGTCACGCGATCGGCGAGTTTCTGAATCGGCGCTTTGCTGCCTTGCGCGTCGCGAACCAGTTGTACGATTTGCGCCAAAACAGTATCTTTTCCCACGCGGGTGGCGCGAAATTGAAAACTCCCAGTTTTATTTATCGTCGCGCCGATGACTTCGTCGCCGGTTTGCTTCTGCACGGGAATCGGTTCTCCCGTCACCATCGATTCGTCGATCGTGGAGGAACCTTCGGCGATTTCGCCGTCAACGGGGATTTTTTCACCGGGACGCACGAGGATGCGATCGCCGACTTTCACCGTTTCGATGGGAACGTCAACGGGTTCGCCGTCGCGGATGACGCGGGCCGTTTTGGCTTGCAATCCCATCAATTTGCGAATGGCTTCGGAGGTTTTACCCCGCGCGCGATTTTCGAGTAATCGCCCTAAGAGAATCAATGTAACGATAACAGCGGCGGGTTCGTAGTAAACATCGGGGGCAATTCCCTGTTGGCGGAAAAAATTGGGAAAAAATGTCGTCCATAAGGAATAGAGATACGCCGATGCCGTTCCCAACGCGACAAGGGTGTTCATGTCGGCGGCGCGACGCTGAAAGGCTTTCCACGCACCGACGAAGAAGCCTTTGCCACACCACACCATCACGGGAAGACTCAACACCAGTTGCAGGAGGGGATGGTGCAGCCAGCGGGGAATCCCCGGAATATCGAGTCCCGTCATCATCGGGAGGGAACCGACGACGAGAATGAGGCTGACAATACTGCCAAAAACGACTTTGCGAGTGAGGTTTCGTTGTTCGGCTTCTCGCGTCGATCGTTCGATGTCAGTGTCGTCGTCGTCTTGGATGGGTTTTGCACCGTACCCGGCATCGGAAACGGCTTGTTGAATTCGATCGAGATCGGTAATGTCTTCGCGATATTGGACGGTGGCTTGCGTGGTGGCAAAGTTGACGTTACAGGTTTCAACACCGGGAACGTTGGCGATCGATCGTTCGATGGCATTGGCACAAGCGGCACAACTCATACCTTGTAAATGGAGGTGAACTGTTGTCATCAACCCCTCTCCTTACCGATTTGGGAATTTACGTTTCAGAGGTTTGGGAGCATCGACTGAACTCACCGTTTTTATCCTCAGTTCCCTGCCAGAATGCTGTTTTGCTACTGCCGTGTTGAAACCGGTTGCACTTACGATCGGTCGTCGATGCGAAACCCTTTCATTTAAAGATAAAACATGGCACTTCAACGTGCTGAATGCCGATCGACCCCAGGCTTCAAAAATATGGATTAGGAAATGTCTGTTTTGCTGCCCTATAAATCCGCAATAACCGTTACGATCTCGTCACTGACAAGCCCCACGCCATCGAGATAGTCGATTGCTGTTCGATCGTTTAGGGCATAAGCTCTCAAAAAAACAGCACTCCATCGCGCAATGGTTTCGATCGACATTTCTTGTGGAATGGTCGGTGGGTTGGGTTCCCGTGGGGCTTTGGGGGGATTGTCGAGATCGGTAATGCCGTAATGATTTGCCCCCTCAACGCGGACGTAAATTTTCGGAGAAAATTTGAGATGTTGGTAAGTTGTCCAGGTTTCCTCGGGCGTAATCAAACTATCGCGACTACCCGCTATTAACATCGTCGGGACGCGGGCGTTGTCAATAGTCAGATATTCGCCGTCTTCCCAGAGAAAGGTTCCGTAAAACGCTGCGGCTTTCAGCTCTTCGGGGAGTGCATAGTCGCCAATGCAGAACGGTACGTCACAGGCACCGCGAATGGCATCGAGTCCCATCATACCGCCGTGGGAATGTCCGAGGAGAACGAGGGTCGTCGGGTCGATTTTGCCGAAAAGGGGCGATCGAGCGTTTTGGTTTTCGCGCTGCATCGATGCGAGAACGTCTGTGACTTGTCCGACTTGGGCAAACAGTGCTTCTCGTCCGCGAACAGAGGTGCGGTGGTTGGGAACGACCACGATAAATCCGTAACGTCCCACCTGTTCGGCGTAGCGAGCGTAATAGGCCTTATCGACATTGAATCCTTGTAACAATAAGGCCACGGGCAGCGATCGATCGACGTTTGAGGGATAGTAGAGATCGATCGAATCGCCAGCAACAGTCGTCGTTGCGTAACGGGTCATAGCGCTGTCTTGCAGAACGAAGTCGATCGGCATTGCGGCAAGCGATGGTGAGAGTGAGGGAATACTGACAGGAACAAAGGGAACGTACCCGAGTCCGAGAAGCACGACCCAACTACAGGCAACGACCGCCAGCCCCAAATGCCATATCGATTTCGCTATCATCTGCGATCCAACTGAAACCGACAACCACTCAAGACAAGATATCGAGTTCTTCGATGCGGAAGTGTGCCTTATATTTTCGCTTTCCTGTGTTCAATTCAACGTGAACCGGTAAGTTTGGACTGATCGGACGACCCTCCCAATCTTTCAAAATTGCAATCACCTCTCCTTGACTCCCTTTTAAGTCAAACGGCTCGTTTCGATGTTCGGGATGGTGATAGATAACGATGGATTCTTTGATGCGAACGCGAGCGCCTACTTCGATCGTTGCCATGTTTTCGGGTTCTCTTTCAGACACGACAGGGTACGATTACCTACCCACTGGTCAGATTTCACAACCTTCCTATCTTCCCATAGAAACCTATCCCGGCATAGGTTCTACCTTGAGGAGATGGGAAGATGACCGGATATTGTTTCATCATCTCGCGATCGCTTCATGACTTCATAATCATCTCATCACCTCACCACCTCATCTTGATTTTCCGGTGCGCGATTGTTGCTCAGCTGGAGGTAAGCAATCCAAAATACGGCTGCGCTTAACACTAGAGTGACGAGAACGCCAATGGCGATCGTTAGAGGACGGTGGGAAGGGCGACGGCGACGGCGACGGGCGGCGGCGGGATCGACATCGACAGATTGTCCGTAAAGCAGGGCTTTGGACGATTCGGCAAATTCGGATTCGGGATAACCGACATTGCCCGATTGTCGTTGTGGATCGAACGCATTGAGGTCTTTGGGGGCAGGTGGCGTCACGCGACACACCATTACGACAGCGGAAACGTTGTCGTGGCCGTTTTTCTGGTTGGCCAGGTCGATCCAAAGTTCTACGGCTTCCCGGGCCGTGAGTTCCCCGTCAAGAACAGCTGGTGCAACGTGCGCCCAGGATTTTTCGACCCAGTCGTTATCGCTCAGCCCGTCTGAACATAACAGTAAAATTCCATCTTCTTCGATGGCGAACCGCTGAATCGTCGGATTGAGGAAATCAGCATCTCGCGTTCCGACAGCTTGGGTGAGCGCACCGGCGTCAGTGCGTTGGAGGGCTTGTCGGTAGAAGTTCCGCCCCAGCCGTACTTCCCGAGTTGCAACGTCGTCGTCTACCGTCAAACGTTGGCAGTACTCGCGGGTCAGCCAGTAGGCGCGAGAGTCCCCTACGTTGACGAGATAGAGTTCGTGGGCGTTGGCAAAGGTCGTTCCTGCTGTGGTTTCGATCGATTGGGGAACTTGCCAAGCCATCACGAGGGTCGTTCCCATCCGCCGACGGGCCGAGCGTTCTTGAGTGTCGTTTTGGTGGGCGATGGTATTGTTGGTGACGCGCACCATGGCGGCCAGTTGCTCGCTCAAGACTTTCGGGGAAAGGGGTTGGGTTTCCCGTTGTAATTCGCGCCAAAACGCCCGCACTTGCAGGGAAAGGGTGCGTAGAGCCGTTTGACTGGCCACTTCACCGCCTTCGTGGCCGCCGACACCGTCGCAGAGAACGGTAAGGTTAGGGAGCAGTCCATCTTCGTCCGGTTCTGCGAGATCGCTGTCGGAAGGATAGCAAGCATCTTCATTATGCGATCGACTCGGCCCGGCATCACTTCCGCTGGCGACTTCTAGCCTTAGAGGCTGTTGGGCCGCCAGTTGTTGCAGGAGGGTGTTGAGTCCGGTTTCGACGAACTCGATCGATTCGCCGTCTCGCATTTGCTGGCACAAGGTGCGCACGGGTTCGGCAACGACATCGGACGAGGCAGCGATCCAACTCGACCAGTGATAAGCTAAGTCGTTTAGGGTGTTTTTGGTGTTGCCCGATCGAACTTCTAACAGCCACACGCGCCACCCTTGAACGCGCAGGTTTTCGGGATCGAGCAGACTGGCGGTGACGCCCTCTTCGTCTAAGGCTTGCCAGAGTTGTAGCGTTTGCCACAGCCAATAAATTTGACGCACGGGGGAGGCACTTGCCCAACTCTGGACGAGAGTGGGGTAGAGTTGTCCGCTGCCATCGACGGGGACGTTTTCGAGTAGCAAAATTTCCGGTGCGTCGGAGGCTTCAGTCCAATGACAAAACCCGTAAATTTGCGGGACGTGCAGTTGTTGGGGACACAGTCGCAAGTAGGGCAGGACGGACGTTGGGATGTCTTCGGGGAAGTCGGGCGATCGATCGCTGTGGGTATCGACCCAAATTTGAGGCGCGACGACGCGATATCGATCGACAACCGTTTGACCGACCGGGATTTTTGCAGCCAGAGTTCCGACGGCCCAGAGGTAGCGCACGTTTTCGGCTTCGGCGGAATCTTCTCGATCGAAAAGTTTATTTAACAACACTTGATTAAAAATCCTGAATAAAATCTGTAACCGACTGGGATGTCAGAAACAATCAACCATAGTATAAGTGAGGGATTTCGGAACGGAAACAAACGGGGTTAAGGGGAGATTCAGAGACGCTTGCCGGTTTGCCATCTGCTTTTCCTCAACGTCCTCTCGCCTAAGATAGAAGAAAAGACCGTTTCTCGATCGACGCGATGCCGATCGAGATGTGGGTTATGGAAGGCGGGAAAAGCATGGTGGAAAATTACACGTTGCTTTGGTTAGTCGTCGGTGGGGCGCTCTGCTTGATGGAGCTGTTTATCCCGACGGCATTCGTCGAAATGTCGATGGGCGTTGCTGCTTTGTTCGTTGCTTTGGTGTCGCCCCTCGTTCCTCAGTTGACGGTTCAGTTGTTTTTGTGGCTCGTGTTTTCGGTGTTTCTCGTGTGGGCGGTCAAACGGTGGCTTCCGAAGCAAAAACCGTATTCGATCGCCGATGCGACGGAAGCCACGACGTTGACTGAGATTTCGCCAGAAAGAATAGGGCGAGTGCTGTACGAGGGCAATTCTTGGGCCGCTTGTTGTGAGGGAGATTGGACGATTCCGACCGATTGTCGGGTCGTTGTCGTCGGTCGGCGTGGGAATACGTTAATTGTCATGCCGGAAGACTTATCGCGATCGTAGCGGCACGTTCGCACTTTGTCGAACTGTTCGATCGAACTACTAGAAAATGGAAGCGTTTTGGACTATGGAAGCGTTTTGGACGTTTGTGGTTTTCGTGTTTTTTGGGGGTTCGGCCCTAGCCGGATCGGTCAAAATCGTCAATCAAGGAGATGAAGCCCTCGTCGAGACCTTGGGAAAATACAGTGGAAAAAAACTGGAACCGGGTCTGAATTTTATCGTGCCGTTTCTCGATCGCGTGGTGTTTAAGGAAACCGTTCGCGAAAAAGTTCTCGATATTCCCGCGCAACCTTGCATCACCAGCGATAACGTTTCGATTACGGTGGATGCGGTGGTGTACTGGCGGATTATGGATCTCGAAAAGGCCTATTACAAGGTGGAAAATCTTCGCAGCGCCATGCAAAATTTGGTGCTGACGCAGATTCGATCGGAAATGGGGCAACTCGAACTCGATCGAACCTTTACGGCTCGATCGGACGTGAACGAGGTTCTGCTGCGGGAACTCGATATCGCCACCGATCCGTGGGGGGTGAAAGTAACGCGGGTGGAACTGCGGGATATCATCCCCTCGAAAGGGGTTCAGGATTCGATGGAATTGCAAATGTCGGCGGAACGCCGAAAACGGGCAGCCGTTTTAACTTCGGAAGGGGAGCGCGAATCTGCCGTCAATTCAGCCCGAGGACGAGCGGAAGCACAGGTGTTGGAAGCGGAGGCGGAACAACGAGCGGCCATTTTGGCGGCGGAGGCCGAAAAACAGGCGATTTTGCTGCGGGCAGAAGCACAACGTCAAGAACAAGTGTTGAAAGCTCAGGCAACGGCTGAAGCGATGCAGATTCTTGCCAAAACGTTAAAAGTTCATCCCAAAATGTCGGATTCACTACAATTTCTACTCGCGCAACGCTATTTGGAAATGGGTCTAGAAATTGGCACGAGTGAGAGTAGTAAAGTGATGTTTATGGACCCGCGCAGTATTCCAGCTACCTTGGAAGGGATGAAGTCGATTTTAAGCGAAAGCGTCGAGCTAGAGGACGACGGACTGTCCCATTTGTAGGGTCGAACTGTTGGGCTTTGCAGTATCGATCGAATCGCTGAAAGATTCAAAATGAAATGAGGCCGGCGATCGGTTCGATCCGAGTGCCAGCCTCACTTTTTAAAAGATTTCGTATCTGGAATAATGGCGTGGCTCGATTACAGTAAGCCCAGTTGAGACAGGATGCCTTGACCGGTCAACAGTTCGGTTGCAATACCGACAAGGAAGCCCAGCATGGCCAAACGGCCGTTCCAGGTTTCAGCAAACTGCGTGAAGCCGAATTTGGTGGTTTCTTGGTTTTCCATGGTTGGTTGCTCCTTAGAGGTGGGTGTCTCTGTTTCAAAAGTTAACACAGTCTCCCGACAACGTGCAACGTTTTATTAAAAGTAGTTGACAAGTGCGCGTTATTATAAATAGAAAAAATTTTCCGTCAACCTTTTTCTAAAAAAAATATAAAAATCCATAAAATGCTATAGAGTAATTAAAGATCGATTGTGAAGCCAAGAGACCTGGTTTCGAGAGAAGCTAGGTCTCGCCCAATTCAGTTTTCGCAATTCTTTTTTGCCCGAAAATATAGCTATCGATCGGTGGTTTGTTTCCGAAGACATCATCTGTCTTCGATCGATCTCCAAAACGACTAACTCTTCTGAGCGATGAGCGCCACAATTTTATCGAGGAACTGTTCCGGTTGCATGGGTCGGGACAAACACTCGTTCGCTCCGCTCGCCCGACACTGTTCGAGAATCTCAGGGGTTCCTTTCTCCGTCATCAAGAGGATTTTCAGCGATTGCGTGGCGGGACTCCGGCGCAAGGTCGAGATTAGTTCGCACCCGTCCATTTCAGCCAACCGTCGATCGACAATTGCCGCTACGGGATTGAGCAGTTCGATCGTTTCCAGGGCGGTCGAACCTTCTAACATCCAAATGGCGTGATACCCCGCTGTCGTGAGCAAATCGCAAATCGAGGTGGCTTCTTCTTCGCAATCGGCGATGAGGACGATGTGTCCTTGAGGGGCAGCACTGGCTGAGTCAGCGACCCTCGAGTTCGATCGATCGGCTTCAGGAGGCGGTGGCGGTTTCAAAACCTCCGGTTGAGAGGGCAAGCGCACGATAAACTTCGACCCCACTCCGACTTGAGACTCGACCTCGATCGAGCCGCCGTGTAGTTCTACCAGTTGCTTCGTCAGCGCCAATCCCAAACCCGTGCCGCCGTACTTGCGCGTGTAGGTGGACTCGAGCTGTCGGAACGTCTCGAACAACAGCGATTGTTGCTCTTTGGGAATGCCGATTCCCGTATCTTCCACCTCGAAAATAGCGTATCCGGCTTTGCGGTAAATTCTCAGAACGGCCTGCCCACCCGTCGCCGTGAATTTGATGGCGTTGCTGAGGAGGTTGAACAAAATTTGACTGACGCGATTGCGATCGGCTCGGAATCGATCGCCGTTCGTGTTGAGACACAAATCCAACTCTAAACGAACGCCGTTGACTGCGGCTCGATCGATCGTCATCTGAAACATCTGTCGGGCCAGTTGCGTCAGCGAAAAGTCACTAATCTCCAACACCATTTTCCCAGACTCGATTTTTGACAAGTCCAGCAAGTCGTTAATCAACACCATCAAATGCTCGCCGCTGTTGTAAATCGTTTGAATGTACTCCCGTTGTTTCGGGGTCAAGTGTCCGAAAGACCAACGCAACAGCGTCGCGGACATTCCGATAATGCAAGTGAGCGGCGTTCGCAGTTCGTGGCTCACCGTTGCCAAAAACTCCGTGCGCGTCTGACTGGCGGCTTGAGCGGCGGCGAGGGCTGCTCGCAAATCCCGAGTGCGATTCGACACCCGCTGTTCGAGGGTTTGTTTTTGTTGTTGCAGTTCCGAGTACAGTTGGGCTTGGTGGACGGCAACGCCTAGATGCTCGGCGATGTGTTCGAGAAATTCGCACTCGCGAGGTTGCCAAGTGCGAACGCGATCGCATTGATGTGCGACGAGGAGTCCCCACAACAGGTTGCGGACTTGAATCGGAACCACCAGTTGCGATCGAACGCGAGCATTTCGTAATTGACGGCGATACACGGCTGATAGACTCCGCGCTTTCGCCACATCGTTGAGGACGAGACTTTTTCCTTTCTCGTATCGATCGCGGTGCTGACTTAAAAAATGCCACTCGTCATCGGTATTTGAGGAGAGCAACGACGGAATCTCGTCGCTGATGCGAGCTTCGTAAGTCATGCAGTTCCGGCCCGGCGCAGTATTTTTGTCGCTGGCCGAGTCCCAGGCCAATCGATCGAATTGATAAACGGCCAGTCGATCGAGGTCGAGAAACCGTTGCAAGCGATCGATAATACTGGAAATCAACGTGGGGAGTTCGACGCACTCGCGGGTTTGTGCGGTCACCCGTTCGAGCAATCGTTCCTGTTCGACGTGAAGACTGAGCGCTTTTTCAACCACTGGCTGACAGTCCACGCCCATTCCGGCTTGGTTATTTCCCTCCGTCAAAACTTCGGCTAACTGTAGCGCAAACTCGCTCGCGACGATCGGGTCGTTGGGTTGGAGCGTCGCGAGAATTTTTGCCCGTAAATCCTCTGCTAGGGGTTTGTTGCCCCATAACGAATTATCGGGTTGTAAAAATGCAGCGATCTCCTTGGGGTCAAAGGTCAGGCCCACGTACATCCGATTGGTGGGATCTTCAGGACATGACTCTCCGACGAGCAAGGCGCTAAACTTGGAAGACACGGCAAGGACAAACCGCAGGGGCAGCGGTTTTCGCGATCGCTTTGTTCTAAAACTGGTTTCAGTGAACAGGAAGGTCTGCGAGTCGATCGAGCCGCATTCCTGTCCCTCCCACGAACGTGGGGAATCGATCGAGATCGTGTGTTGTAGAAGCGTGCGAAGTTGCTCGAATGTCGTTGCGAGCAAGGTTCGGCGCACGAGAGACAGATCGGAAATATTCATGAGTTTCGATCCCAGTCGATCGACAAAATATATCCACGCCAGCGCCAAAACCGCCCTGTGGCTTTTGCTTGGTGACTGAGTAAAAATGCGTTCGGATCGCGGTTTGAGATGAAGACTTTCTGACGACTCAGCCAATCCCATATCCCAGCATCTCCTCACCCACGAATTTCGCGAATGACGGGTTGTCCGTTGGTTTCAATCGGACTCAAATTGAAGACGCTGAGTTGCTTTGGATAAGGAGTTTTCGACGTATTCGATCGCTCGAAGCCGCAACCGATAACTCGGAAGGATTGCTAGACATCAAACGATCCACAGAAAGCTCTATTGCTATACTAGTGCGGTTTTGAACTTCTCTAAGAAACGATCGTTTAAACTTCGGAATTGATGCGATCGCTACCATTTTTGCAGTCGCCAGTCATCAGTCACCCGTCACCAGTTAACGGTAAAGATAGTTTTCAGTTAACCGTTTTTTTCACCTCCCCACCTCCTCATCGTCCCACCGCTCCACCTCCCGGAAAGAGATCGATAAACCGAACACCTCCGCGAACGCCTCGGTGACAGCGGGAACAACTGTCGCAACGCAGAGATCGGGGCGCAATGGCGCTAAGCTGCCAACGGACTTGTCAGAAATTCCACACGGTACGATATATTGAAAACCCGTCAGATCCGGGCAAACGTTGAGGGCAAAGCCGTGCATCGTAATCCAGCGTTTGACACCGATGCCGATCGCAGCGAGTTTTCGACCTTCCACCCAAACCCCCGTCAAGCCTGGAATTCGAGCGCCACACACGCCATACTTGGCTAATACGCGAATAATCACTTCCTCGAGCTGGCGTAGGTACCAATGAAGATCCGGGCGGTGGCGGTTTAAATTGAGAATTGGGTATCCCACCAGTTGGCCGGGACAGTGATAGGTCACTTCTCCCCCTCGATCGATACGGTGGACTTCCCATCCAGTTGTTTGGGGAGTAAACTTGAGAAATTCCGGGTTCGCACCTCGTCCTAACGTGTATACCGGTGGGTGTTCGAGAAGTAACAGCACATCGTCGAGCTGAGGATCGTGGCGGCGTTGTTCGACTAAAAATTGTTGCCAAGACCATGCTGCCCCGTAAGGGATCGGGGTTTTCACCCAGATAACTCGAAGCACACGGCTGGTAAGAATACTAAAAATCATATCAAAAATCAAGGGAAATTCAAGACAGTTTAGTCTCGATTTCCAAAAATCAAATCACGAATTGTCAAGGAATGCAAAGGATTTTAAAGCCTATTCCAAGCTGTATGCAATCCGGAATACAATAGGGAGTAAGAAAATTGAGGTTGCAAAAGGTCTTTACTGAAGACTCAAGAAGCTGGCAGGTAGCTCGAAAGCAAAGTGGCAATCCCCGCCCCGCTTTGAATAGAGTCGGCAGTCAGCACTCTGAAACAGCACGAAATATCCTTAATTTTCTAAATACAATGGGTTCTCGAGCGGGAAATTTCCAAGATGAAACTAGTTATCCAAGGCAAAAATATTGAAATCACCGATGCAATTCGCGAATATGTCAACGAAAAAATCACGAAAGCGGTGAATCACTTTCAGAACCTAACTACGGAGGTGGACGTTCATCTTTCGGTCGCTCGCAATCCCCGCATCTCTACAAATCAATCGGCTGAAGTCACGATTTACGCCAATGGAACGGTGATTCGCGCTCAAGAAAGCAGCGAGTCTATGTATGCGAGTATCGACCTCGTTGCGAACAAGATCGCTCGTCAGTTGCGGAAGTACAAAGAGAAACGCAATCGCAAACTTCACGTTTCCACGAAAACTGGAGAAACACTGGCGCAAGCTCCAATTTCGGATACCCTTATCGGCGATCGAACTCCAGAACTTCCCGAAGAGGTGGTTCGCACCAAATACTTCGCAATGCCTCCGATGACGGTTCAAGAAGCCTTGGAACAACTTCAGCTTGTCGATCACGATTTTTACGTGTTCTGCAATGTTGACACTGGAGAAATCAACGTGATCTACGAACGCAATCACGGCGGTTACGGTGTCATTCAACCGCGCAAAGCTCAAGAAAACGGCTACATTTCCGACGAGCTGTCAAAAGCCTCTTAAACCCTTCAAGTGCGCTCGACATCTCGCCTCTATTTGCACGTTGAATTGACAAGTTGAATTGATAAACGTTAGAACCCGGTTCTTCACAGAAACCGGGTTTTTCTAGGACAATTGAATATCGAAATACAGCGTTTTCTCTTCAAGTTTTCTCTTCAAGTTTTCTCTTTAAGAATAATATCGATCGTCCGCTATTGCTCCGAACGTTACCCCCCGTTGTTTGAGCCATTGACGATAGCGAACGGAGGATCGATCGAAGGGAAGGTGAAACTCTTCAGTGAGGTTTAGCGGAAGTCGTTTGGGTTGTTGGGATTCGACGATGGGAATATCTTGACGAACGACGGAATCTTGGAACGATCGAAGCTCTGATTCGGGAATGATTTCGCCGTAATTCATGGCGATCCACATCCAACCGATGCAGCTTTCTGGATCGATCGATCGAATGGCAAAAAAGATCGTTAAACGACCCGATGGCGATAACTTTTCAAACGAGGTAACTAACGGTTGCCAAACGTGATAATTGTAGGTGACTTTTGCCCCAATTCCGGTGCCGTCGGGGTCGGGTTGCCACACGCGAACGTTTTTTAAAGCAAGTCCGGTTTTGTCGAGTTCGACTTGGTAATCTTCAACTTCGGGATGAGATCGATCGCCGAGAAAGCCATCGTGAACGAAGGGAAAGTGAGAGACATCGAGGAAGTTTTCCATAACACGAAGGCTACTCGATCGAATGCGATAGCCTCCACATAAAAACTTGCGATATTGCGAAGCATCCCATTCTGGAAACGGCGGAATTTGAGATGGGTTTGATTCGGGTTGTAAGCATACCCAAATTAAACCGTAGCGAATTGCAGTGGGATAGCTTGAAACCTTTAGTTGTTCGGGAGGGTTCCAATTGGGACAACCGGGAACTTTAACGCAGTGTCCGGTTTCGTCGAACTGGAGTCCGTGGTAAGGACAAACGAGAACGTTGTCTTTGACGGTTCCCCCAGACAGCTTAACGCCGCGATGGGGACAGCGATCGATCCAAGTTGAGATGGGATTTGAGGTGAGATTTGAGTCTCGCTCGATCGATCGCCACAAGACAAGATCTCGTCCCAACAAACGGATCGATCGAACGGTTCCCGGTGGTAGCGCATCGACTTCGAGAACGGGATGCCAATCGCGAACGAGGGAGCAGTCAGACATATTTAGAGGGACATGGAAGAGAGCGAAGTAAGAGATCGATCGAACTGCTCAAATTGTAACGTTTGATGGCAAAAGTTAGAACCGATGAGGTGTTTCAATTGGTTAAAATCGGCTCGATCGAGCTTTGGGAGGTGGCTATACTGGGTTTGGGGTTGAAAGTTTGTGAATATCGATCGATTCATCGTTCTCAACTGAAAAATTGGGAGTTTTTTAATGACATCCGTGTTGCGGTTAACCGGAGAGGAGCGCAAACAACTCCGAAAGGCTATTCTCTCAGCCTATCCAAGACCAGGAGATCTGGAAATCTTTGTTGATGAAGCGCTAGGGGAAAATCTATTCGAGATTGCGGGAACTCATACTCAGACACAAGCAGCATTTGAGTTGATTAAATGGTCGATCGCGAAAGGCCATATCGACGAACTGGTTATCGCATTGTACCGAGATACGCCGCAAAACCCAGACATTCAACGGTTTTGCGAACCAATTTTAGAGTATTTAAGGCAGCGCATCGTTTTCGATGCTGATGTCGGTCGATCGATCTCCTTTTCGACATCCTTTGACTGGGAAGGGCCGATCGAAGATGTCGAGTTGCAGGCGTTTCTCCCTCGTCAGCTTTCCTTTGAAGCGGATGTCGGAACGCTGCGACGCGGTTTGCTCGATTGTGCGAATGCGGTTTGTAAAATTACGTTTGTCGATCGAGACGAATTCGGAACGGGTGTTCTTATCGGTAAAGACTTAGTGTTGACGAACTACCATGTTCTCAGTCGCGACGAAACCACCGATCTTGACGCTCTTAACGCTATTGCTCGATCGATCCGTTTTGAGTTCGGCTATGTCAGTTCGGAACTTGGCGAATCTAGGCCGACTGCTGTTTTCGAGGCTGATGGGAACCAACCCGTTTTGAAAGCGAGTGAGATCGATCGGCTCGATTACGTTTTGTTGCGAGTGGAACCGAAAATCGAAAATGTGGACTACATCAAACCCGTTCCCCTCGCGCCGGCTGCGCTTCCATCTCAGAAAACAGGTTTGAACGTTCTCCAACATCCAAACGGCGAACTGATGAAAGTGTCGCTGAGCGGTAACGGCGTTGTGGCCGCCAATTTACAGCGGGGACTCGTTTGGTATGTCAATCGCACCGCAGGCGGTTCGAGTGGTGCGCCGTGTTTTAATGACGATTGGAAGCTTGTGGCGTTACACCACGCCGAAATTCCCCGTAGATTCGGGAGTATCCGCGAAGGTATCTTATTTCAAGCAATTCACGCTGAAATTGCGTCGTTATTGTAGGAGAAAGTTTGATGGGTCGTCGTATTGTTACACGTCAACTTCAAGCCGGTAAACCAAATCCGCCAGTCGATCGATATGCCGATCGATTACTCAAATATATTCCGGCCGATGTGGTCGCGTTTTGGTTGGCGGTGAACGGCTCGATTCAAAGTGCTGGAGATGACGTTCCTAAGTCAACGTTGTTGTGGATACTCTTTATATTTGGTGTGTTTTTGACGTTGGGTTGGACGTTCAAGCAAACTCAGGAAGCGAAGAAGAAACCGGCTTGGACGCAAATCGGTATTTCTTGTGTGGCTTTTGTAGTTTGGGTTTTTGCGATTGGTGGCCCCTTTGCAGAACTCTCATTTTACACGCCGCTTTACGGATCGTTACTTCTTCTCGTTTATACCTCAACGGTTGCACTGATTACACCACCGGAAAAGTAGATAAATTCAAATGAAGTGGGATAAAGAAATAGAAAGAGAATTTCGTGAGGCATTGTGTGACAGCTATCCTAACACGACTGAATTAGCAATATTTGTTGATGACAACTTAGAAGAAAACCTTGCAAAAATCACGACTGAAACAAACTTAACTTACATCGTTTTTAAGTTAATAAAGTGGGCAGAGATTCAAAAAAGACGGCTTGCACAACTTTTAGAGGCATTCTGCCAAGACAATTCACATCATACTCTTGTTGCTCGACTTCAACCTATTATCGCTCAACTTCAAGAAGATTTTGTCAATCCCAAGAATCACAATATCAAAAACGAAGATTGGGAACGACTGTTTGAAAACTTTCAGCAAAACAACTTACTTATACTCAATAAAGCTTGGTATGAGGCACTTCAATATCAACCGTTAACTGAAATTTATACGAACTGTCCTTTCTTCGATCGAGTTGGGGCAATTCGAGAAATTTTAGAGCGTTACGACGATCCTAAGCTTGCAATCGCATTTGTTAATCGTGCGATTCGATTGCTTATAGCTTTAGAAAATATTGAAGATGACGTTATTCAAAATTTAGAAAATTGGCGAGACAAGATTGCAGACTCACATCGAGTTCCAAAGATAATCGGAATGGGCAATAAAAACCTACATGGCTATTTGCTAGTACCTATTCAACTTCAAGCTGGTCACGTGACAATTTATCCTCAGTTATATATAACCGAGGACGATCGAACTTATCCAGAAATAGAGAAAATTGAATCTACTTGGGGAATACAGTGTCAAATTAACGACGTTTCCAACTACTTATCAGAAACAATCGCTGAGGCAGAAAAAAAGCTAGAAGTACTAAAAGGTGAAGACACGATTACGCTCGAAGTGTTCTTACCCTGGCAATATCTCGATAGCCACGTTCACGAATGGGATGTGACTGATGAGCTGGACGATCCATGCCAACTCCACGTATATCGAAAGTTCCTCGTTCGCTCGCTCGATCGAGCAACAATTTCGGGCTTAAAGCTTAAACTTAAAAAGGCTTGGAACTGTTTGCAAAACTGCCTTCAAAACGGATCGATCGATCGGAGTTTCGATAAATTCGATTGTTCGAGTTGCAAACCATTACCCGCTCTTGTTGGCAAACCAGGTGTAAAATTGGGAGGCGGACTTCCTGAAAATATAGAACAACGTGAAGCTATATTAAAAAATCTCGTGAAATCAGCAATTCCCATCGCGTTTTGGACATACCAACAATTCGATCTGAACGAAACGATCGAAGCTTTTGATATGCTTTTGACTGTTGATAATCTAAAAAGTTTCCGTAACTTAGCCAAAGCCATTCGAGAAAAGCGTAATGCCGAAAATCCGAACCCCGTTCACCAAGACCTCGGAATGCTTTGTGACTGTCCGACACGCCTGCCAACGTTGCCGGGTCAAGGTTCTCCACTTCGCACGCCTTAGTCAGATTAATTTGTAAAATTTACTCGTAATTCCTGTAAATTTCAATGTCAGACTGGAAACTCTTTCTCGGCAACTGCGGCGACACTCCCCGTCCTTTAAGATCGATCCCCGATCGACCTCCCTGGCGGGAATTCCTACCGCCGAAGCAAGTCGATTCCGAAGCTGACGAAGCGCGTTGGCAGAAATTACAGGCCAAAGCACGCCAAGACCCGCGAGCCGTCGAACGCGGTAGCAGCTTTCGCATCGAAAAAAACGAAGACGGACATTCTGAAATCGTCGATGCTGTCAACGCAGCGATTCACCTGCGCCGTCCGCTCCTCGTGACGGGAAATCCCGGTTCGGGGAAAACCTCGCTCGCCTATGCGATCGCCTACGAACTCCAACTCGGCCCCGTATTGGTTTGGCCGATTACCGCTCGATCGACCTTGAAAGACGCACTCTATCGCTACGATGCCATCGCTCGGCTACAAGACGCACAAATCGACAAAGCCAAACTCGAACTCGCCAAACTGCAAGGGCAAGAAGACACGCAACAACTCGAAGCCTTAAAAGAGGAAAGCAGCTTAGGCGATTACTTTCAACTCGGTTCTGTGGGAACGGCGTTTCTCCCTTCCCATAGCCCTCGCGTCCTCCTCATCGACGAAATCGACAAAAGCGATCTCAACTTACCCAACGACTTACTCAACTTGTTTGAGGAAGGACAGTTTGAAATTCCCGAACTCGTTCGGCGTAAGGGGCACGTTCCCCGAGTGACAGTACGCACGGAAGACGACGAGATCGAGGCAGAGATCGAAAATGGAAAGGTTCGGTGTTGCGAGTTTCCAGTGGTCGTGATGACCAGTAACGGCGAGCGGGACTTTCCCCCTGCGTTTCTGCGGCGTTGCTTGCGCTTGCGAATGCCCGATCCGACACCGAATGCACTTCATGCGATCGTTCGGTCTCACTTTAATCGATCGAACCTACAACCACCAGACACACAACCATCGGACGCAGACGATTGGCAAAATGCCAAATCTCGAATTAACGAGTTGATTAAAGCGTTTCGCGAAGGCAATAAAGCCGATCGAGCCACGGATCAACTGCTCAACGCCGTCTATTTAATGACGCGGGAAGCCAAACCGGACGATGAGGAGTGGGAAGAGTTAAGGAAACTCTTGTTTAGACGGTTGAGCGAGGGCGATCGATGAACGTCGATCGACTCGTGGCGATCCTGGCAGAATCGGAGCATCTCAGCGCGAGGGAAATCGCCGAGACGCTGTGGTTGGCGATGCAAATTCAAGAAGATCGATCGCCGCCTCCGCCTGAAGAACCGCGCCAATTGGAACCGGTTGAAAATCGATACGACGGCGAGATCGAGCCGTCGATCGCCGATCCGGGTAACAAGATAACAGAGGCGCAATCTGAACCCACCGCCAACGTCGTCACAACGCCACCGACGCAAACCGCTGGAATTTTGCCGGAAACTGCACTACCGCTGTGGGTGTCCGATCCGCCGATGTTGGACGACTCCCTCGATGTAATCCGAGCGTTGCGGCCGCTGTTGCGACAGGTTCCCTCGGGGGTGTCCGATCGAATAGACGAAGCGCAAACGGTCGATCGAATTGCGGAAACGGATATTTGGTCGCCGGTTTTGGAACCCGAGCGCGAACCCTGGTTTGATGTGGTTTTAATTGTCGATCGAAATGCGTCGATGAACCTGTGGGGTCGCTTGGTGGACGATTTGCAACTGGTACTCGAACGGTACGGGGCGTTTCGCGACCTGCAACGGTGGGAGATCGAAGCGACAATTAACGCGAAACCAGACGCGAAAGCAAACTCGCCAAAATATAACGTGCGACTCCGTGCCAATCCCAACCGTCCCTCGCGCAGTCCCCGCGAACTCCTCTCCCCCAACGGTCGGCGGATTGCCATCGTTCTGAGCGATTGCGTGGCCGATTACTGGTGGGATGGCGCGATGCTGTCGGTGTTGCAGGATTGGGGACGGGCAATGCCGACGGTGGTTTGGCAGATGTTGCCCGAGTGGATGTGGGAGCGAACGGCGTTGGGACTGGGAAACTACGTCGCGCTGCGGAATGCAATTCCAGGGGCAACGAACGCCCAACTGGATGCGGAAGTGCTGGCGTTGGAGCAACCGGACGATATCAGCAGTCGCGTGGCGCTCCCCATCGTCACCTCTGAGGCGGAGGAGTTGGCGGCCTGGAGTCGGGTTTTGGCGGGCGATCGTCGTGACGTGACGGCGGGTTTTCTGTTACCGCAGCGCGTATCGAGTGTGTCTGAGGGTTTGCCGGATTTGGAAGAAGCAGACGGAGAAGAATCAGAGAAGCCTTCGGTGGAAGAACGGGCGCGAGAACAAATTCAGGAGTTTCGGCTGTTGTCGTCGTTGCGGGCGAGACAGTTGGCGGCGCTGCTGTCAGCGGCTCCGGTCATTACGTTGCCCGTGATGCGTTTGATTCGCGCGTCGATGTTGCGGGAGTCCTCGCCGTTACCCGTGGCGGAGGTGTTTTTGAGCGGACTGTTGCGGCGACTGCCAGAGCAACCGAATACGACTGATGCGGAGTTGGTGCAGTACGACTTTGTGGAAGGCGTGCGGGAAGCGTTGCTCGATATGCTGCCCCCTGTCGATGCGGTGGAGGTGATTAATACGGTTTCGTTTTACGTGTCGCGGCGGTTGGGTTACTCGTCGTTGAAGCAGTTTAAGGCGTGGTTGCTGTCGCCCGAGGTGGAAAAGGCGGAAAACGTTCGGGGGTTGAAGTCGTTTGCCAGAGTGACGGCGCAGGTGTTGAAACGTTTGGGAGGCGAGTATGCCAAACTCGCGCGGGAGTTTGAGGTAGTCGAGCCACCAGAACCGCCACCAATTGTTTTTCCTGAGTTACAAACTTGTTCCTTTGATATTGCAACGGTTACGGTTGTCCGCGAGTTTGTGTTTGAGACGGCAACTGTTGGGTTTGAAACAGTTGAAAGGCAATCGGGTTTGTTTGGATTGAGACGAGAATCTCGATCGGAGTTGAAAATTAATCGCCGTCGTAAGCGAGCGTGGAGCTTTACGGAAGATTTAGGGGACAGTGTAGAACTCGAAATGGTCTACATTCCTAAAGGAACTTTTAAGATGGGATCGCCAGAGGACGAAGAAGAGAGTTTTGACTGGGAACGACCGCAGCGTGACGTGAGTGTACCTGAATTTTTCATGGGGAAATATCCCGTGACTCAGGCACAGTGGAAAGCAGTGGCTAAATTGCCCAGGATCGATCGAAACCTCAATTCCGATCCTGCAAATTTTAAAGGCGATAAGCGACCTGTCGAACAAGTCTCCTGGCTCGATGCTGTCGAATTTTGTCAGCGTTTGTCAAAACATACGGGGCGAGATTATCGACTACCCAGTGAAGCAGAATGGGAATACGCCTGTCGAGCGGGGACGAAAACTCCGTTTCATTTTGGAAAAACGATAACAACTAAATTAGTAAACTATAATGGCAACTATACATATGGCCATGGAGTAAAAGGAGAGTATCGAGAAGAAACAACGCCAGTCGGTAATTTTCCGGCGAATGCGTTTGGGTTGTACGATATGCACGGCAATGTTTGGGAATGGTGCGAGGACGATTGGCACGAGAATTATCAAGATGAAAATGCACCAACTGATGGAAGTGCTTGGATTGAAAACAATAATCGTATAAAAACAAGAAAAGTCCGGCGTGGCGGGTCTTGGTACCTCGAGCCGAGGCTCTGTCAATCGGCTTATCGTCTCAGGGACGTTCCCGGTTTCACCGACAACGATATTGGGTTTCGGGTGGCGTGCGGCGTGGCGAGGACTCTCTAACCCTCGGCGCTCTAGCACTTTTGCCCTTGGCACTTTTCTCTTTACCCTTTCCGATCTCGCCGTTAGGCGAGTCGAATTTTTTTTCAAAATTGAGTGTCTAAAATTGACGATCGAATAACACCTATTTTGAGTTTCAAGAAACAGCTTTAAAGACCAAAAATATCACCAATCTCTGTGTCCTCTGTGCCTGAAGTGGTTCCCAATTCATCCAACAAAAAACGTGCTAAAATTTTAACAAATACAATTATTTATATATAAAATGAAATTCAATCTAAACTGTCAACTAAGCTACAGCCTTGAAGACGAAAGCACGTTCATCTTCAGCATCAAAGCCGCCCACAACCGCTCCCAAAAAATCCTTCAAGACGCAGTCGAAATCGATCCGCCCGTCCGCTACGAAGAATACATCGCCCCCGACACGCACAACTGTTACCTGCGATTACACGCCCCCGCCGGACACTTAAAAATCGCCTATCGAGCCACCGTCGAAGTCTCCTACATCGAAGAAACTCCAACTCTCATTCCCGAAGTTTCCACCGACAAATTACCCATCGAAATATTACCCTACCTCTACCCCTCCCGCTACTGCCAATCCGATCGACTCATCCGTCTCGCCCAATACGAATTCGGCGAATTTCTCCCCGGTTACTCCCGCATCACCGCCATTTGCAACTGGATTTACGACAACGTCGCCTACCTCTACGGTTCCACCAGTACCCACACCTCCGCCTACGATACCGCCACCGAACGAGCAGGCGTGTGCCGCGATTTCGCCCACCTCGGCATTGCCTTCTGTCGCGCCTTAAACGTTCCCGCTCGCTTCATCACAGGGTACGCCTACGGTTTAGATCCCCCCGATTTCCACGCCTGCTTTGAAGCCTACTTGGGCGATCGCTGGTATCTGTTCGACTCCACGCGACTCGTTCCCCGGAAAGGTTTCGTGCGGATTGGCGCGGGGCGAGATGCCGCCGACGTGTCCTTTGCCACGATTTTCGGAACTGCCCAGATGGAAGAAATGGACGTTTCGATCGATCTTTCCAAAGTCAGCACTTCAATTTCCCATATCCCCACCTTCACCGACAACGCAATCGTCAGTTCCCTATAACTGTCATTTAGCCCTGTCGAGCCACCTCAAACTGAGACTGCATCAATGAATAGCAGCGTTCGGACGGGCAACAGATGACACTCGCAACAGGTTCTGTAGACTCACCCCTATGGCGGTTTCAGCCGAATCGATCGAACGGGTCGTATCGTCACGCTGTCGTATCGTCACGCTAAGGTATTGAGGTCTGTCGCTCCTTCAAAAAAGTTTGCGAACATCGGAGAAGCGCACCTCGATCGATTAAGAAATCAACCATAACAGTATCGTTTCCGAGACAGGCAGTTAGTTTAGAGGTAATGATTGTTAATGCTGCACTCCCAGTTCAAAGAGAACGAAGGAGTGCTTCGAGAGGGTTCGTTCGGGGTTGAGAGTTGTTTCGATCGTTGCCTTGGGTGTTCTGAGTGCGGGGAGCGTCAGCAGTCTCAATGCAGAGAGGGAGAGAAGCTGCGGAAGGTCGAGATCGAAACCGTCGCGCTGGAACGATCGTCAAACTGTCAGATGTATTCCTTGGCAAAGGCAGAGGTTAGCCATGAGGAAAGAAGCGTTACTTTACGACAAGTTAGCAGGCAACCAAGTTCGATGCAATCTTTGCTCGCATCACTGCCAAATTGCTGAGGGCAGATTGGGGATTTGTCAGGTTCGAGAAAACTCAGGCGGCGTTCTCCATACGTTGGTTTACGGGCAAACCATTAGCCGATACATCGATCCGATCGAGAAAAAGCCGCTGTATCACTTCTATCCCGGTTCAACGGTCTATTCCATTGCCACTCCAGGGTGTAACTTTCGCTGTCACTGGTGTCAGAACTGGCAAATTTCCCAGACGTTACGGATGGATCGTTCGATCGTGGGCGATGAAATTTCTCCCGAACAACTGGTCGATCGAGCCAAACAAGCAGGCTGCCAATCAATTGCTTACACCTATACCGAGCCGACAATTTTCTTTGAATATGCTTACGATACCGCGCGCTTAGCTCGATCGGCGGGTTTATCGAACGTCTATGTCACCAACGGCTACATGACTTCGGAGATGTTAGAAGCCATCGCACCTTACCTCGACGCAGCCAATGTCGATCTGAAGGCATTTCGAGATCGAACCTATCGGCAATACATGGGTGCGCGGTTGCAGCCAGTTCTCGACAGTCTCAAAAAACTGAAACAGCTCGGTATCTGGTTGGAGGTCACAACCCTTGTCGTTCCAGGTATTAATGACGAGTCGTGCGAATTACAAGATATTGCGACCTTCATCCTTCGCGAGTTAGGCGCAGATACCCCATGGCATCTCAGTCGATTCTTTCCCGATTATCAACTGCCTGGTGTTCCCATCACCCCTCTTGAAACTCTCAATCGCGCCCGCCGTCTCGGTCAGGCCGTCGGACTCCACTACATTTACATTGGCAACGCCCCCGAGGCAGAAGGACAAGATACGCGGTGTCCTCAATGCGATCGAGCTTTGATTCGCAGGAGCGGTTTGACTGCGTTGAACAATCTCATCCAGCAAGGACGTTGCCCGAGTTGTGGGTATGCGATCTCCGGTATCGGACTCGATAGTTTTGAGTGTTGAAGGTAGCACAGCCGTCAGCCTTACGGGAAAAACGTCTGTGGAAGTTCACAGATGAATCTTTAGTCAATATTTATTTTGAAACCACCGAAGAAATTGAAGAAGTCTGAGGTACACGACGTTGTATTCTGCTCCCCTCAAACAAACGACCACCCTCTGGCTTAGGCCTTCCTTTCCGCCCTCCCAGGAAGAAAAAGCGGGTTTTTTGGAATTGCGGTGTAGTTTAATTGCCTATGATACCAAGACCCTTGTCGGGGCGAACGGCTGTTCGCCCCGACGCCAACAGTTTCAGAATTTCATAAACTCTGCGAGATTCTCGTTCCGAGACGCTTCGCGAACGCACTAACTCCAACAGACCCGAAAAAGGGGTCTCCTGAGATTACGGTGTAATTTGTTGAACTGAATACAAGATTTGGGTAGGGGCGAACGGCCGTTCGCCCCGACAGCAAGGGTTTTGACCGGGTATAAAATCAGCTTATCACCCCAAACTCAGAAGACCCCGAAAAAGCCAATAATATTGAGGTGATTCGGTCTGTCACGAATCAATTCTTAGTAAATCAATGCTTTTTGAAATCGTCGATAAACTGATTGCTTTATCGATAATTAATTCCTGCTAAAATCTGCAAAAAACTGACTTCTATTATATCTTTTGAATCTAAAATTTAGATAGAAATTAATAACAATTAAAACTCCACATTATTTTAACATTTGTGGAGAGGAGGAGTCATCGTGTCTACAAACGTTCCTTATTACATTAGTGCTTTGTGGTATGGCGAACAAGATCGCTGGAATTCCGACCAACCACCTGGCACACCTGTCACGTTGGAGTATAGCTTTAAAGAAACCGCAGGTGATTCGACAATTACGGGTTTTCAACCCTTGGATAGTGAGGAACAAGCTCTGATACGGGAAGTTCTTTCTCGTTGGTCTGAGGTTGCAAATATTACTTTCGTCGAAACGAGTAGTGGAAGTGGGGAAATTCAGTTTGCTCGGCGAGAATCTCCAGGTCCACTTTATCCTGAGTTTTGGGGCGGTTGGGTTGAAGATCCTCCTTGGAACGGTGCGAGCAGTGACCCGAGTAACGTGTGGTTTCGGAGTAACGAGTCTTACGTCAATCCTGAGGGTAAAACAATTACATGGTCGATTCCGAATTTAAGCTCTCCAACCTATGACTCTCCAAGGGATTTAAACCCTCAAGTTAGTGGTGGTCTTGACTTAGCCATGCACGAAATCGGTCATGCTTTGGGATTGGATCACCCGGCGTGGCCACTATCTGGTGCAGAAAGCACGAAGCAATACACAGTTATGGGGGGGATTCATCCTACCATGACTACCTACAACTCCAAAGGACAGGCCATTTGGACTACATATGCAGCAACGCCTCAACTCTACGACATCGCCACAATTCAATACTTTTACGGTGCAAACACTAGCACGCGCTCGGGAGATGATATCTATTATTGGGCGACAGATGCCGACTTTGTCGAAACCATTTGGGATGGAGGGGGTATCGATACGATCGATACGTTCAATCAAATACGAGGAAGTGTCATCGATCTGCGGGAAGGCCACTTTAGTTCAATTGGGTCTTACACCGATGACCTTACGCCGCCCAGTCCGCGCCGTGACGCCCGAGATAACCTGGCAATCGCGTTTGGCGTGACGATTGAAAATGCTGTGGGCGGGCTGGAAAGCGACAAGATCGTCGGTAATTCAGTGGCTAACATTCTCTCTGGACACGACGGTAATGACGAGATTGATGGCGGGCCGGGTAACGATCGCATCGATGGCGGACGCGGACGAGATCGACTTCACGGCGAACTCGGAAGCGATGAAATCTATGGCGGACTCGGAAGCGATGAAATCTACGGTGGACTCGGAAGCGACGAACTCTATGGCGAACCGGGAAACGATCGCATCGACGGCGGACACGAAGACGATGAAATCTACGGCGGCCGCGGACGAGATCGACTCAATGGCGGGCCGGGAAACGATCGAATCCATGGTGGAAGCGGACACGACGTGCTTCTCGGAGATGTCGGACAAGACGAAGGTAGCGAAAGTGGAAGCGTACTTCCTCTCAGTGACGATATAATGTTCGGCGACCGTGGCAACGATGTCATGAAAGGAGTCTACGGAGACGACCTTATCGATGGTGGACTCGGCGACGACAGGCTGTTCGGTCAGTCGGGAGCCGATCGATTTGTCTTACGGTCTGGCAATGGGGTCGATTTCGTCGCTGATTTTAAGGGTGGAGAAGACTTGTTGCTCTTGGCTGATGGTTTAACGTTTGCTCAACTTGACGTAAATCGGATTGGTGATGAAGGAGTATCGAAGCTCGTTCGCATTCGGGCCACGGGTGAGCTATTAGCGATTGTCGGAGGCGAAGAAAACTTGACTGAATTAGATTTCATGACCGTGACGTAAGAACAGAACGATCTTCACGATCGATCGTGTTGACTATTACGTCCAAGAGATCGAATGTTGTGGATTTTCATCGCTACGTTGCTGGCGTGTTTGCAAGAGACTTAACGCACTCCCGCCGCCTTCAACACCAAATCCATCACTTCTTCCGTTGTCAAGCTGCGCTTGAGTTGAATCGATCGATGGCGCAGATCGTCCAACACGCATTGCAATTGTGTCGCTTCGATCTCAACCCCACATCGATCGCACATTTCGCTAATCAGATGTCGCCCGGAATGCTTACCCGCCACCAAACAATGTTCGCGCCCGAGTTCTTGAGGATCGAAGGGTTGGTACGTTTTCGGATCTTGCAAAATTCCGTGAACGTGAATTCCCGACTCGTGCATAAACGCATTGTCGCCGACGATGGCTTTCCACGGAGGCATCGGAGCGTTCGCCGCCTCAGAGACGCGACGAGATAACGGAAGCAGTTGACGGGTATCGAAGCCTAAATCCATCTGATAGAGATGTTTGAGAGCGACGATCGTTTCTTCGAGAGGAGCATTTCCCGCCCGTTCTCCCATTCCGTTGACGGTGGTATTCGCCGATTTCGCCCCCGCTTGAATGGCGGCGAGGGTGTTCGCCGTCGCTAAACCGAGATCGTCGTGGGCGTGAATTTCAATGGGAATGTCGAGGGTGGAAACGAGAAGGCTAACTTGCTGGTACGTTGTAATCGGATCGAGAATTCCCACAGTGTCGCAGAAACGGAATCGAGATGCACCCCAACTTTGCGCCGATCGAGCAATATCTAAGAGAAACGCTGCATCAGCCCGTGAGGAATCTTCACCACCGACAGACACCCACAAGCCTCGATCGAGGGCAAAGGATAGCGTACTGTACAGGAGATCGAACACACGCTGATGACATCCGCCGAATTTAGCTTGAATTTGGATCTCGGAAACGGGTATGGAGACGTGAACGCGCGTCAAATTGCATTCGATCGAGGCTTCCAAGTCGGAACGAACGGCTCGATTCCAACCTAACAGTTCGGCGTTTAATCCTAATTTTGCGATTGCGGAAATCGCCTCAGCTTCAGAACCTCCCATTGCGGGAATTCCGATTTCTAACTCTTGTACCCCCAGTGCGTCGAGGTGCTGGGCGATAGCGATTTTTTCAGCGACGCTAAAGGCAACACCCGCCGCCTGTTCGCCGTCTCGCAGTGTCGTATCGTTGATGCGAAGGGCCATTTGCGAGTGGGTGTGGTGAGAAGTGTCGGTGTGTCGGAGCAAATCTGGCATTTTTACAGTGAAAAGTGAAAAGTGAGGAGGTGAGGCAGTTTCACATCGTCCGGTCGTCCCGTTATCTCACGATCTCATCGATAAAGTTTGGGTAGACTGTCCGCCATCGATGATTTAGGATGAGGCGCCGAGAAGTTGGTTTGTTTATACACGGGTCGTTCGAGGCGGTTGAGTAGTATTAATTTAATTACCGGGTTCGATCGAGGCGGAATTCTTTATCCTGCATGGCTTTGCACGTCTGACCGGGTTTAGGTAACAGGTATTTTGGGGTCGAGCAACGGGTATTTGAAATCTTGTAGAGCGTTATATGCAAACGGCAAAAAACCATGAATTTTCAGGGGTTTGGTCTAATCCTTAAAAGAAGTAACTCCTGTACTCAAACTGAAAGGATTCGTTGATTTCGTCAAAATTTCTTTATTAAGAGGTGAGCTTCTGCTAAATTCGATACAAAAAAAATGCGTTCGCTCAAAAAAGTGTTAAACTCGATACAGAACAGTCCAATCTTCAGATAGATAAAAAAAAGATAAAATTGATACAGAAAAATTTTCATGCTAATATTATAGGAACAGGGATTTGAGTCTCCAGACCGGCAAGAGTGTACTCAATATTCATATTCTCAAGATCGAATACAATTCCTGTAATTCTTTACTGGTAGGGCTTTCAGAGTTTGAGCCATTCCGAGCTTACATCTACAAAATACTCGCTTCTATTGTCAAAAATACTCGTACATCGCTCCAATATTTTTTTAAAATAACGTCTTCATTAGACTTTGAACGAATTGAGTACCAGTCAATTACTTTAATTGCACTCACTCATTTTTAGACGTTTGGTACAACTGTCCCAACCGAACGCGAAAAGCACAAAAAACGAGCGAGATAACCCAAGACTTCCTCCTTAATCTTCTGAGTTAACGCTGCTCGTTGACTGGTATCAGATAGGGGCTGGACGCTCCTGCCCCTACTGATAACGGGTGACTGATAACTGGTGACTGATATTCGACCCTGAGAACTATGACGACCGCTCCGACTCACACCTACGCCAAAAACCGCACCGCTAGCGGTGGTTGCGCGTCCGAGGATTGCGGCGTTGCGAGCGATCGCCTCGACGCAGCCTTACAAGAACGCATCGCCGATCACCCCTGTTACAGCGAAGAAGCGCACCACCACTACGCCCGAATGCACGTTGCTGTTGCACCAATTTGCAACATTCAATGCAACTATTGCAACCGTAAATACGACTGTGCCAATGAAAGCCGTCCTGGGGTCGTTAGCGAACTGCTTACCCCCGAAGAGGCTGCCCTTAAGGTTCTGGTAGTTGCTCGCGAAATCCCACAACTGAGTGTTGTTGGAATTGCCGGCCCCGGCGACCCCCTGGCCAATCCCGAACGCACCTTTCGCACGTTCGAGTTAATCGCCGAGAGCGCACCGGATTTAAAACTCTGCCTTTCGACCAACGGATTGATGTTGCCGGATTACGTCGATCGAATCAAAGACTTAGGTATCGATCACGTCACCGTCACCCTCAACGCCATCGACCCCGAAATTGCCGCCAAAATTTATCCATGGGTTCGCTATAAGGGCAAATATTACAGAGGTCTCGAAGGGGCGAAGATTCTGCTCGATCGACAGATGGAAGGCTTAGAAGCCTTGCAACAAGCAGACGTACTTTGCAAAACCAACTCCGTTCTCATTCCGGGTATTAACGACGAGCATCTCGTCGAAGTCAACCAAGCCTTACGCGATCGAGGGGTTTTCCTACACAACATCATGCCCCTGATTTCCGCCCCGGAACACGGCACGTACTTCGGCAAAACCGGCCAGCGAGAACCCAGCCAAGCCGAACTGACGACATTGCAGGATCGTTGCGAAACCCACACCAACGTCATGCGCCACTGTCGTCAATGTCGAGCCGATGCCGTCGGGTTACTCGGAGAAGATCGATCGCTCGAATTTACCAAAGCCAACCTCGCCACTGCAACACCGGAATACGACATGGCAGAACGCCAGCAGGTGCGAGAGGGAATCGAAGCCTTTCGAGCCGCATTGCGAACGGCCCGGGCCACCGTTGCTCGCGAACGTCAGGGCAACACAGGACTGACAGTGCAAGTTGCAATCGCCACCAAAGGCAGCGGTTTAATTAACCAACCCTTCGGTCACGCCAAAGAATTCGCCATTTACGAAGTTAACGGCAGTCGCATTCGATTTGTCGGACACCGCAAAATCGATCGATACCGCCAGAGCGGTTACAGCGAAGCCGCCACCGAAAGCGGAGTCGTCCGCGCCCTGGACGGTTGCCGAGCCGTCCTCGCCTCGAAAATCGGACCCTGTTCGCGGGACGCACTGGAACAAGCAGGGATCGAGGCTGTCGAAACCACTGGCGAAATCGAAGTCGCCGTCGCCAACTATTACGACCAAGTCCAACACCACGCGGTTAACGCCCAAGCGTAACAGTAGATCGTCACGACGACTGGAGAGCGAATGATGTCTTACGCTATCACCGAACGCTGTATCGGCTGCGGCCGCTGCGAGACAGAATGTCCGACGGGCGCGATCGAAACAATCGCTCCGAAGCTTTACCACATTGACACGCAACGTTGTCATAACTGTTCGAGTTACAGTAACGCCCAGTGTGTAGCTGTCTGTCCCGTCGAAGAAGCTTGCACTCCTCTACTTCACGATTATTGGGATTTCTGGTTCGCTCGCTACCGTCGTCTGAAACATCGCTTAAAACATCGATCGAGTGCCGCCTATTGGGATCGCTGGTTCGGCCTTTTCGGCAAAACCGTCACTCGTATCGCCCGAGAACGCACCACCGAATCCATCACCTCATAAACGCATCAACGCATAAAACCGTCGCCCTCGTCTCTGTTTCTCCGCCTCACATCAACCATGTCAAAAAACGTCATTTACTTAGATAACAACGCCACAACTCGTGTCGATCCTCTCGTTTTAGAAACGATCCTTCCCTACTTCAGCGAGTATTACGGAAATCCATCTTCCATGCACGCTTTCGGCGGACAAGTCAGTAAAGCCGTCAGCCAAGCTCGCCAAAACATCGCGGACTTAATCGGTGCAAACAACACAGAAATCGTCTTCACCAGCGGTGGAACCGAAGGAAATAACGCAGCGATTCGAGCCGCTTTAAAAGCCCAAGGAAATCGCAAACAGATTATTACAACTCAAGTCGAACATCCTGCCGTTCTCAATACCTGCAAACATTTTGAAAAACAGGGATACGACGTTACCTATTTATCAGTAGACGGCAAGGGTCAAATCGACCTGGCAGAGTTCGAGGAAGCCCTGAGTGAAGAGACGGCGTTGGTGTCGATGATGTACGCCAACAACGAAACCGGAACGATCTTCCCCGTCGAAGAGGTTGCCCAACGTGCCAAACAGGTGGGAGCGATCGTTCACATCGATGCCGTGCAGGCGGTGGGTAAAGTTTCGATCGACCTCAGCCAAAGTTCGATCGATCTCCTGACCCTTTCCGGTCACAAACTCCACGCGCCTAAAGGAATCGGCGTTCTCTACGTGCGACGCGGTACTCGGTTTCGTCCTTTGCTCATCGGCGGACACCAAGAACGCGGCCGCCGAGGCGGTACCGAAAACGTTCCCGGCATCATCGGCTTGGGGAAAGCCGCAGAACTGGCGAAAGCGCACATTGAAAAAGAACAAACCCAAGTCAGAGCCTTGCGCGATCGCCTCGAACGGGGACTTCTCGAAGCCATTCCCGATTGCCAAGTCAACGGCGACCCCGTGCAGCGCTTACCGAACACCAGCAATATCGGGTTCAAATACATCGAAGGCGAAGCGATTCTCTTCTGGCTCAACCAATACGGCATTTGCGCCTCCTCCGGTTCCGCCTGTACCTCCGGTTCCCTCGAACCCTCCCACGTTTTACAGGCAATGGGTTTGCCTTACACGATTCTCCACGGTTCGATTCGGTTCAGCTTATCGCGCTATACCACCCAAGCCGAAGTCGATCGAGTGTTGGAAGTCATGCCCGCAATTGCCCAACGCCTGCGCGCATTATCTCCCTTTAATAACGATTCTGCCGACTGGCTGCAAGGACGCGAAGCGGCATTAGCGGCAAACGGATAACGGGATGACGTGAAATCTCGCCATCTCCTCACTGTTCACTGTTCATTGTTCACTGCTGACTGTATATGTGGGATTATAGTGAAAAGGTTCTCGATCTCTTCTACAATCCGAAAAACCAGGGATCGATCGAGGATACCGAAGAATTCGATACAGCCGTTGCCGTCGGCGAAGTGGGCAGCATTGCCTGCGGGGATGCCCTGAGACTGTACCTTAAAATTCACACGAGCCAAGATCGCATTCTCGACGCTCGCTTCCAAACCTTCGGTTGTACCAGTGCCATCGCTTCCTCTTCTGCACTCACCGAACTGGTCAAAGGACTGACTCTCGACGAAGCCCTCGAAATCGACAACAAACGCATTGCCGACTACCTCGGCGGATTGCCCGAAGCTAAAATTCACTGTTCCGTTATGGGACAGGAAGCCCTCGAAGCCGCCATCCACAGCTATCGCGGCATTGAAGTCGAAGCCCACGACGATGACGACGAAGGGGCGCTGGTTTGCCGTTGCTTCGGCATCACCGAAAGCAAAATTCTGCGAGTCGTTCGCGAAAACAACTTAACCGATGCCGCGCAAGTGACGAACTATCTCAAAGCCGGTGGTGGTTGCGGTACTTGTCTGACTCGGATTGACGATCTTATCGCCGAAGAAACGGGAATCGAGCGGGTCGTTGCGACAACCAACGGCTATCAAGCCAGCAGCAATTGTCGCCGCGAAAAGAGCAACGACAATCTTGCCAACGACAATCTTGCAACAGCATCGACGCTAACGATGGTGCAGAAAGTCCTGGCGATTCAAACCGTCATCGAAAGCGAAGTGCGTCCGGTGTTACAAGCCGACGGCGGCGATGTCGAACTCCACGACGTAGACGGCAATCGCGTTCTAGTGCGCCTCACGGGAGCCTGTGGCAGCTGTCCCAGCAGTACGGCCACCTTGAAAGTTGCCATCGAAAGCCGACTGCGCGATCGAGTTCTCCCCGATCTCATCGTCGAATCCATCTAACCTTTTTCCCAATCCGTCTGCATTCTCAATAACCCATCAATATCATGACTCGTTTAAATCGCCGAGTCGGTCGATCGCCTCCCTAACGCACGATCGATCGTCCCGACTGCGTTCCCCTACGGAACGCCCCTCACACCCAAACATCAACAAAGTTTCAACCGTTCTCCAAACACTCACAGAAAATCCCATGACTGAAAAAATTCGTCAAATCGCGTTCTACGGTAAAGGCGGTATCGGTAAATCCACCACCTCCCAAAACACCATTTCCGCCCTCGCCGAAATGGGCAAACGCATCATGATCGTCGGTTGCGACCCGAAAGCAGACTCCACCCGTCTGATCCTCAACAGCAAAGCCCAAACCACCATTCTTCACTTAGCTGCCGAACGCGGTTCCGTCGAAGACTTAGAACTCGAAGAAGTGATGCTGACCGGATACAAAGGCGTGCGTTGCGTCGAATCCGGCGGTCCCGAACCGGGTGTAGGTTGCGCCGGACGCGGCATCATCACCGGCATTAACTTCCTCGAAGAAAACGGTGCTTACGAAGACCTCGACTACGTCAGCTACGACGTGTTAGGGGACGTGGTTTGTGGTGGGTTCGCCATGCCGATTCGCGAAGGCAAAGCCCAAGAAATCTACATCGTCACCTCCGGTGAAATGATGGCGATGTACGCTGCCAACAACATCGCACGGGGTATTCTCAAATACGCCCATTCCGGTGGTGTCCGTCTCGGCGGTTTGATTTGCAACAGCCGGAAGGTCGATCGGGAAATCGAACTCATCGAAGCTCTCGCCAAACGCCTCAACACCCAGATGATCCACTTCGTTCCTCGCGACAACGTGGTTCAACACGCCGAACTGCGCCGCAAGACGGTCATCGAGTACGATCCCACCCACCAGCAAGCCGAAGAGTATCGCACCTTGGCTCGCAAGATCGACGAAAACAAAAACCTGACCATTCCGACTCCGCTGTCGATGGACGAACTCGAAGAACTGCTCATCGAATTCGGCATTCTCAGCAAGGACGAGGATGAAGAACAAGTTGCAGTTACTGCTGGTTAAGACCTCGCGATCGAGTGACAAGGGAGACCGAGGAGATGACCTGATGAGGAGAAATCTCCACACCTCCCCACCTCCTCACCTCCCCACTCTTTACTTTTCACTCTTCCCTCTTCACTGTCAACACAGCCATGACACTAGCCAAAGAACGCCCGGAAGGTATCACTGAGAAACAAGAGCGACAAGCGCTTGTCCAAGAAGTCCTCGAAGCCTATCCCGAAAAAGCCGCCAAAAAACGCGCCAAACACCTCAACGTTTACGAAGAAGGTAAATCTGACTGCGGGGTTAAATCCAACGTCAAATCCATTCCCGGTGTAATGACCACGCGCGGCTGCGCCTATGCCGGGTCAAAAGGGGTGGTTTGGGGGCCGGTCAAAGACGGCGTTCACATCAGTCACGGTCCCGTCGGTTGCGGTTACTATTCCTGGTCGGGTCGTCGCAACTACTACACGGGTGTCACGGGCATCGATACCTTCGGCACGATGCAATTCACCTCCGACTTCCAAGAACGAGATATCGTCTTCGGCGGTGACAAAAAACTGACCAAGCTCATCGAAGAAATCGAAGAACTGTTCCCCCTCAATCGTGGGGTTAGCATTCAATCGGAATGTCCCATCGGTCTGATCGGAGACGACATCGAAGCAGTCGCCCGTCAAACCTCGAAAACCATCGGTAAACCTGTGGTTCCCGTCCGTTGTGAAGGATTCCGGGGCGTGTCGCAATCCCTCGGACACCACATTGCCAACGACAGCATCCGCGACTGGGTCTTACCCCGTGGCGACAAAGCCCTCGAATCCGGAGAAATTCCCTTCGAATCGACGCCCTACGACGTTGCCATCGTCGGAGACTACAACATCGGCGGCGACGCTTGGGCCAGCCGTATCCTCCTCGAAGAAATGGGTCTGCGGGTCATCGCCCAATGGTCTGGCGACGGTACGATGCAGGAAATGATGATTACAGCGAAATCGAAGCTGAATCTCGTTCACTGCTACCGCTCCATGAACTATCTCGCCAAACACATGGAGACGACCTACGGCACGCCGTGGATGGAGTATAACTTCTTCGGTCCGACGCAAATCGCAAAATCCTTGCGTGCGATCGCCGCCTGTTTCGACGCGACGATTCAAGCCAACGCCGAGAAAGTCATCGCAAAATACGTTCCCGAGGCGGAAAAAGTTATCGCGAAATACCGCCCGCGTTTGGAAGGGAAGAAAGTCATGATGATGGTCGGCGGTTTGCGTCCGCGCCACGTCATCCCCGCCTTTGAAGATTTGGGCATGGAAATCGTCGGTACCGGTTACGAGTTCGCCCACAAAGACGACTATCAACGCACGGCGGACTACATCAAAGACGGCACGATCGTGTACGACGACGTCACGGCTTACGAATTCGAGGAATTCGTCAAACAAGTCGAACCCGATTTGGTGGCTTCGGGCATCAAAGAAAAATACGTCTTCCAGAAAATGGCGTTGCCCTTCCGTCAGATGCACTCCTGGGATTATTCCGGGCCTTACCACGGCTACGACGGATTCGCCATCTTCGCCCGCGACATGGATTTAGCCCTGAACAGCCCCACCTGGGGATTAATTGGAGCGCCCTGGAAACGGTAATTCCAGAGAGAGAGAGGGGAACCAGGAGACACCGGTCAACTGAAAACTGTCTTCACTGCTCACTGCTCACTGTTCACTGCTCACTGTAAAAGGTGCGTGACGCGGCAATCCATCGATCGAACTTCAGCCACATCGATCGGCTGCGTCACATACCCGACCCCACTGGAAATGGTAATTCCAGAGAGAGAGAGGGGGACCAGGAGACACCGGTCAACTGAAAACTGTCTTCACTGCTCACTGCTCACTGTTCACTGCTCACTGTAAAAGGATTTCATCATGTCTCAGAACGTCGACAACATCCAAGATCACGCCAAGCTGTTCCAACAAGAGGAATACCAACAACTGTTCGAGAACAAGCGGCAGTTTGAAGGTTGCCCGAGTACCGACGAGGTCGATCGCGTTGCGGAATGGACGAAAGGCTGGGAATATCGCGAGAAAAACTTGGCACGCGAAGCGTTAACGGTGAACCCGGCGAAGGCTTGCCAACCACTGGGCGCGATTTTTGCAGCAGCGGGTTTTGAAGAAACGCTGCCCTTCGTTCACGGGTCTCAAGGTTGCGTGGCGTACTTCCGCTCTCACTTGACTCGTCACTTTAAAGAACCGTTTTCTGCGGTGTCTTCTTCGATGACGGAAGATGCAGCGGTCTTCGGGGGTATGACCAATATGCGCGACGGTTTGGCCAACAGCTACACCCTCTACGAACCGAAAATGATCGCGGTGTCCACCACCTGTATGGCGGAAGTGATCGGGGACGACTTGGGGGCGTTTATCCTCAACGCGAAAGAAGCTGGTGTCGTTCCTCAAGATTTACCCGTTCCTTACGCTCACACCCCCAGTTTCGTCGGTTCTCACATCGTCGGTTACGACAATATGCTCAAAGGCATTCTGTCGAATTTGACAGAAGGGAAAGAACGGGGCGAAAGCAACGGCAAAATCAACATCATTCCCGGCTTTGAAACCTACACGGGCAATTTGCGGGAAGTGAAACGCCTGCTGTCGTTGATGGACGTGCCGTTTACGATGTTGGCGGACAATGAAGAACTCCTCGATTCGCCCAACGATGGGGAGTTTCGGATGTATCAAGGGGGTACGACTCTGGAAGATGCTGCTGATGCGATTAATGCCGACACGACGATCTCGCTGCAACGGTACTCTACAGTTAAAACGCGCGGCTTCATCGAAAAAAGCTGGAAGCAGGAATCGAAAGTGTTGCGTCCGGTGGGGATTCGCGGGACGGACGAGTTCTTGATGGCGCTGTCGGCGATGACGGGTAAACCGATTCCCCGCGAGTTGGAAATCGAACGGGGTCGCGCGGTGGATGCGTACACGGACTCTCAAGCCTGGATTCATGGCAAGCGCGTCGCGATTTACGGCGATCCGGATTTGGTGATGGGCGTTTTAGGCGTGTTGTTGGAGTTGGGTGCTGAACCGGTTCACATTGTCGTTACCAACAGCAACAATGAATTTGAGGCGGAAGCGAAAGCACTGCTGGAATCGAGTCCTTGCGGTAAAGATGCGACGGTTTGGGGCGGTAAAGATCTGTGGCATTTGCGCTCGCTGATGTTCACGGAACCGGTCGATTTATTAATCGGCAATTCTTACGGGAAGTACCTCCAGCGGGATACGGGGACGCCGATGGTTCGCATTGGTTATCCGCTGTTCGATCGACACCACCTCCACCGCTATCCGACGTTCGGCTATCAAGGGGCGATTAATTTGCTCACCTGGATTGTCAACACGATCCTCGACGACCTCGATCGAAACACGGACGTTCCGGGTAAAACGGACTATTCCTTCGATCTTATTCGTTAGATGACTCGACGATGAGAGAGAGTCGGTGCGTGACGCGGTAATACCCCATTAATCGGATTTCGGCCACATTTTCCGGCCGCGTCACACACCCTACCATTCCCCGTTTCCCCCTCTCTTGCCTTTTGCCTGTTCCCCGTTCCCTGTTCCCTCTTCCCTTTCTCCTATGACTTCTACCTCCAAAGCCAAAGCTGTTCTCAACGAACCCGCTTGCAACCACAACCACCACGGAGACAGTCAACCGAAGAATAAGTCTTGTCGCCAACAGGCGAAACCAGGTGCGGCTCAGGGTGGATGCAGTTTCGACGGTGCGGCGATTACGTTAGTACCGATCGCGGATGCGGTTCATTTGGTTCACGGGTCGATCGCCTGTGCGGGAAATTCTTGGGGCAATCGCGGAAGTGGTTCTTCGGGCCCGAAGCTCTATAAGATGGGCTTCACTACGGATTTGACGGAAAACGACATTATTTTCGGCGGCGAACAGAAGCTCTATCAGGCGATTCTCGACGCACAGGAACGATATCAGCCTGCGGCGGTTTTCGTATACGCAACTTGCATTACGGCGCTGACGGGTGAAGATATCGATGCGGTGTGTAAGGCGGCGACGGAGAAAACGGGTACTCCAGCGGTTCCAGTTCACGCGGCGGGGTTTGTCGGGAGTAAAAATTTAGGCAATCGTTTGGCGGGTGAAGCGTTACTCGAACACGTCATTGGTACGGCGGAACCGGAGGAAACAACGCCCTACGATATTAATTTAATCGGCGAGTACAACATCGCTGGGGAACTGTGGAACGTACTGCCTTTGTTTGAAAAGGTGGGTATTCGCGTTTTGTCGAAGATTTCGGGGGACGGGCGCTTTAATGAGGTGCAGTACGCGCATCGGGCAAAACTCAACGTGTTGATTTGCGCTCGGGCGCTGCTGAATGTGGCGCGGAAGATGGAAGAGCGCTATGGCATTCCGTATTTAGAGGAGTCGTTCTACGGGGCGACGGATATGAGCCGCTGTTTGCGGAATATTGCTGCGAAAATCGGAGATCCGGCGTTGAAAGAACGAGTCGAGCGCGTCATTGCGGAGGAAAACGAGAAACTCGATCGATCTCTCTCCCCTTATCGCGATCGACTTCAGGGAAAACGGGCGTTGCTCTATACGGGCGGTGTCAAAAGTTGGTCGGTGATTTCGGCACTCAAGGATTTGGGTATTGATGTCGTGGCGACGAGTACCCGCAAGAGTACGGAAGAGGATAAAGCCCGGATTCGCGAGTTGCTCGGGGAAGACGGCGTGATGCTTGAACAAGGCGGCGGTCAGAAGTTGCTGGCGCTGAGTAACCGCCTGAATGCTGACATCATGATTGCCGGAGGACGGAACCAGTTCACGGCGATGAAAGGTCGGCTTCCGTTCTTGCACATTAACCAGGAACGCCATCGGGCCTATGCCGGTTACAAGGGTTTGGTCGCGCTGGCGCAAGAACTGGATAAGGCGATTTACAATCCGGTTTGGTCGCAAGTGACCCGTCCGACTCCATGGGACGATGCGGTTGAAGCGGTTTTTACGCCGGAATTCTTGCAGTCTGCGAACGATGGACGGGAAAATTCTGCTCTGGCGACGTTTTTGTCAACCGCGACTCGAACGACGAAAGTATCTATACCACAAAAAAATCTATCTGTCAACCCCTTAAAACAAAGTCAACCCCTCGGGGCGGCGTTAGCCTTTTTGGGACTGGACGGTTCGATCTCGCTGTTCCACGGCGCACAGGGTTGTACCGCCTTTTCTAAGGTGATGCTCGTCAATCACTTCCAAGAAACGATTCCCCTGGCGACGACGGCGATGACGGAAATTTCGACGATCCTCGGCGGCGAGGAAAACGTGGAAGAGGCGCTGTTGACGTTGGTGGAGCGGTTCCAACCGAAATCGATCGGTTTGTGTACCACAGGGTTAACGGAAACTCGAGGCGATGACGTTCCGGCGGCGTTGAAATCGTTCCGCAAAAAGCATCCCGAACTCTCGGAAATTCCGATCGCCTTTGCTTCAACGCCCGATTTTCGCGGGGCGTTGCAAGATGGCTTTGCGGCGGCGGTTGAGGGAATGATGCGATCGATTCCTCTGGGGGGAGATGTCGATCCCCAACAAGTGACACTGTTGATGAGTTCGGCGTTTGCACCCGGCGACGTACAGGAAATCAAAGATATCGTTGAAGCCTTTGGTTTGAAGGCGATCGCCGTTCCCGATTTGTCTGAGTCTCTCGACGGTCATCTGGCGGACGAGTTCAGTACGACGACGACGGGGGGAACCTCGGTTGAGGATTTAAAGGCGATCGGTCGATCTCGTTTTTCGATCGTTCTCGGCGAGAGTTTGCGCGGGGCGGCGAAGATTCTGAAAACGCGCTTCCAAACAGACTTTCAAGTGTTCCCGTCTCTGATGGGATTGCTGGAAACGGACGCGCTTTTAAACCGGTTGTCTCGTTTGAGTGGACGGGAAATTCCCCGTCGCTATCTCCGCCAACGCCGCCAGTTACAAGATGCGATGTTGGACGTTCATTTCTATTTCGGACGCCAACGCATCGCCTTGGCGTTGGAACCGGATTTACTCTATGCAGCGGCGTGGTGGCTGACAGCGGTGGGGGCGAACGTGCAAGTTGCGGTGACGACCACGCAATCGCCGTTATTAACTCAATTACCCGTTGAATCCGTGTTGATTTCGGATTTGGAAGATTTCGAGAACTTAGCGGCGGAGACGGATTTGTTGGTGACCAATTCCAACGGTCGATCGATTTCCAAACGGCTCGGCGTTCCACTGTATCGCATGGGTTTCCCGATTATCGATCGAATGGGGAACGGACTGCGTTGCCATGTTGGTTATCGCGGTTCGATGCAGGTTTTGTTTGATATTGCCAATCTCTTTTTAGATGGAGAATTTGCAAGACATTCGTAGAATCGCTCGATCGAGAGGCCTTATTTTGCCAAGTTTGTCCCCAATCATACAATGTTGAATCAAGACTGAAGATTGAAATGAAAATTGCTTTTGCGACAGACGATCTCGTTCACATTAACGCCCATTTTGGCTGGGCGAGTCAAATGTCGGTTTACGACGTAACAACTGATGGCTATGAATTTGTCGGACTTCTCAACTTTTCTGGCGATCTCAAAGAAGATGGGAACGAAGACAAACTCGTTCCCAAACTCAAAGCCGTTGCCGATTGCACGATCGTCTATGTTTCAGCAATCGGCCCCTCCGCCGCCGCTCGCTTGGTCAACCGAGGAATTACCCCCATCAAATCTCGTTCTGAGGAGGACAAAATCGAGGATATTTTAAATCGACTCGTCCAAACGCTCAAAGGAAATCCGCCGCCGTGGTTGCGGAAAGCTTTGGGTCAACCCAAGCCTACTTTTATTCCTAACGTCGATCGATAAAGACTTACCTTCAATCTACTATGGCTGTCTCGAATTCAACAACAGAAGAACACTCCGCGATCGAAACACCATTTATCAAAGAGTTGATTCGGCAAATTCGCGTTCAAGATGCTTATGGCGTGTATCGCAAGCTCGACGATGAAAAGCTGCTCAAACCTTTCGTGCGAGATCGAGAAGAAAAACGGAAAATTTCCCTCGAAGAAGATATCGATCCGGCGACCCAAGGGCGGATTATCTTATTCTATCGTGCTATCGCAACTTGCATCGAACAAGAAACCGGTTTAATCTCTCAAGTTGTCGTCGATTTAAATACAGAAGGGTTTGGGTGGGCGCTGGTATTTTCCGGTCGTCTGTTACTGGTCGTCCGGACACTTCGCGACGCGCAACGTTTCGGTTATGCCACGCTCGAAAAACTGGCCAGCGAGGGCCAAACGCTAGTCGATAAAGGGGTAGACTTGGCGCGAAGCCATGGCGAAGTCGGACAACTATAGTGAGGATATAGTGAGGAGAATGAAGACATGGCACAGCCTGCTATGACAACTGATATTGACGAACTCAAAAAACGCATCAAAAAATTGAAAAGTCGATCGATCCAATTCAAAATGGATTTACACGACCTTTCTGAAGAACTTCCACTCGGCTATGAAAAAATTATGGAAGTGGCGTCTAAAACCTACGAAACTTATCGCGAACTCGATGACCTGCAAAAACAGTTGAAAGCGTTGGAGTCTTAGCCGTGAATCGCACGTTAGCTGAATTTCAAACCTTGAGTGGAGCGGAAGCGTTATTAGAGTTTTTCAATCTCGAGTACGAGCCTTCTGCGCTGGCGTCGCGGCGAGTGGCGGTGTTGCGACAGTTTTCGCTGGCGGTACGGGAGATCGATCGAGATCGGAGTTTTACAACAGAAACCGAACGGCTCGATCGATACCAAGTTGCTCTCCAAACGGCTTACGAAAGTGCAATCGCCGATCCCCTTCCTTCTCGCAATTTACGTCCGAGTTGCGCGACATCTTGCAGTAGCTGCGGCTCGTTAACGTCGAACTCTTGCGAACCCGCTTCGCTCTAGCCTTTCTCGAAATCTTTCTCGTACTACTCCTGAAACTCTCGTGGCTTATTTAACTGGATTGACTCTCGGTCAAAAACCTTGGACGCCTCAATTTGTCAAATCGATCTCGCCCGATCTCTGTATTGGTTGCGGTCGCTGTTTTAAAGCTTGCGGCCGCGATGTTTTACAACTGAAACCTTTGAACGAAGACGGCGAATTCGTCGAGGACGAGGACGACGATGAATTCGAGCGCATGGTGATGACGGTCGCCAACGCCAACAATTGTATTGGCTGTGAGGCTTGCGCCCGTTCTTGTACGCGTAACGCCCTCACTCACGAACCTTATGAGTTGAATTAAAGGGTTGAACTAAAGGGTTGAATTAAAGACTCGATCGAAGGGTCGATCTCTCGACTCAAATGACGATAATCTGCACTACTGATGAAACGTCGCGCTGTCATTGCTATTGCTGTAAGTTTTGTTCTCAGTTCTGTTTTAGGAGCCTGCAATCGTCCGGCTGAAACTTCAGAAAAAAGGGAACTCGTGATTGCAGCGGCGGCGGGAACGAAGGTCGCCCTCGATGCGATCGAACCGGAATTCGAGCAAGCGCATCCCGACATCGATGTGGTTTATCACTACGCCGCTTCGGGAAAACTCCAACAGCAAATCGAGCAAGGTGCGCCAGTGGACGTTTTCCTGTCCGCCGCCGCCCCACAAATGAACGCCCTCGAAGAAAAAGGACTCATCCACTCTGACACTCGCCGCATCGTCTTGAAAAACAACCTCGTGTTAATCGTCCCGCAAGGGAAAACACCCAAACCCACGAGTTTTGAAGACCTCACCGACGATAGCGTTAAAACGATTTCAGTGGGCGAGTTCCGCAGCGTTCCCGTCGGTCAATACGCCGAAGCCGTTTTTGAGAGTTTGGGAATTCTCGATCGAATCACCCCGAAACTCGCCTTCGCCGGAACGGTTCGCGCGATTCTAGCGGCGGTAGAAAGTGGAAACGTCGATGCAGGAGTCGTTTACGGAACGGAGGCCCGGCGTTCGGACGAGGTTGAAGTCGTCGCCGAAGCCAATCCCGCCCGACATCCGCCCATCGTCTACCCGATCGCCATTCTCCAACGCAGCAAAGTTCCCGAACCAGCTCGAGCCTTCCTCGACTTCCTCGACAGCGATCGAGCGACTGAAATTTTCGAGTCGAAAGGTTTTACAGTCAACCGTGAGGACAGTTGACAGGTAACAGTTTTACCCCATCCCCTCATCTCATCATCACCTCACCATGCTCTCCAATTGGTCTCCACTTTGGATTTCGCTAAAAGTCGCGACGGTTGCCACGGGAATCGCCCTTGTCGGCGGACTCGCCGCTGCGCGGTGGACGTTCGCTTCTCGCCGTCGGGGTAAGGCGTTTTGGTCGGTGTTGTTTCTCGCGCCGATGTTCCTTCCACCAACGGTGTTGGGGTTGCTGTTGCTGGTGGTGTTGGGAAAAAACAGCCCCCTGGGTCGGGTTTTGGCTGCATCGGGGATTGAGGTGTTGTTTACTTGGATAGCGGCTGTCATGGCGGCGAGTTTGGTGGCGTTTCCGCTGGCGTATAAAACAGCGTTGGGAGCCTTCGAGCAGATCGATCGAAATTTATTCAATGCGGCTCGAACCTTAGGTGCGTCGGAAGGTTTGATTTTTCGGCGGGTGCTGTTACCGTTGGCGCTACCGGGAATTGTCGCGGGGGGAACCCTGGCGTTTGCGAGATCGATCGGGGAGTTCGGCGCAACGCTAATGGTGGCGGGAAACATACCGGGACGCACGCAAACGATTCCGATGGCGATTTATTTCGCGGTGGAAGCCGGGGAGTTTCAGGAAGCGGCGTTTTGGTCTCTCACCATTGCGGGAATTGCGTTTTCAGGTTTGACGGCGCTGCGATTGTGGCCAAGTCGAGGGATGGCGGGGCGATCGATGTCCAAACTCAACAGCTCTTGGAAGTGGGGGGTTCTTCTGGGAAAATATCTTCCTCAAACACGATGGCCGTTTCCTCGCCGTCGATCGCGTCGGTTCCGTCGCGCTCCCTCTCCTGTCGTGCTGCTTTACGACGTTCCCCATCGCGCCAACCCGTCGCTGACAGTGGAGATTCAAAAGCAGTTCGCCGATTTTAGGCTGGACGTTTCGTTCTCGATCGATGCTTCGATGTTGGGGATTTTGGGCGAGTCCGGCGCGGGTAAAAGTTCGATTCTGCGTTGCATTGCAGGGTTGGAAACCCCCGATTGCGGTCGCATCGTTCTCAACGGGCGCGTTCTCTTCGATAGCGATCGCGGAATCAACCTCCCCCCACGCGATCGAGGGGTGGGTTTTCTCTTCCAAAATTACGCCCTTTTCCCCCATTTAACGGTGGCACAAAACGTTGCTTTCGGGATTTCGCCCCAAGCGTCTCGTCACCTCTCCCCCGAAATTCGACATCAAGTCGAAATGGAATTGGCGGCGGTACAACTGTCGGGATACGGAAATCGATATCCTCACGAGCTTTCTGGCGGACAACAGCAACGGGTGGCCTTAGCACGAGCAGTGGCGGGAAAACCGGATATTTTGCTGCTGGACGAACCGTTTTCTGCTCTCGATACGCACTTACGGCAGCAAATCGAACGGTTAACGGTGGAACGGTTAGAACGCTTTCAGGGAATTGGCTTGTTGGTCACGCACGATCTCGAAGAAGCGTTTCGCGCCTGTGAGGATTTGCTCGTTCTCGATCGTGGGTCTGTTGCAGCACTCGGGGCGAAACACGAGATTTTTAAGTCTCCAAAAACGCCTAGTGTTGCACGGTTGACGGGGTGTAAAAACGTGGTTTCTGCGGTGGCGGTTGGAGAACGAGAAGTCTTCGTTCCCGATTGGAATTGTACGTTAACCTGTCTCGATGCGGTTCCAGAGTCGTCGCTTCAATTGGGGATTCGAGCGCATCATTTAATGTTTACGCGCCATGGAGATCGAGAAAATACGATTCCCTGTTGGCTGGCGGGAACTAGCGAAACACCGCACCGCATGACGCTGTATTTGAAACTGCACGAACCGGCCATCGATCGATGGGATTACCACTTACAAGCGGAAGTCTTTAAAGCACAATGGCTCAAGTTGAAAGATCGATCGTTTCCCTGGTTTGTGCGCCTCGATTCCCAGCGGTTGATGCTCCTAAGAAATCGGACTCCGCACCGAGTCGCACGAACGACATTTGACGAAACGTTCGATTCTCAGTCAGCCTGATGTTGAAGTTTCAAGAATCGATCGATCTCAATCGTTTCTCTCTCAATCGTTTCTCTCAAACCATGGCTAAAATCGCATTCTACGAAAAACCGGGTTGTCTCAATAATGGAAAGCAAAAAAGTCTGTTACAAGCAGCGGGACATGAGGTTTTGGCGTACAACCTTTTGACGGAGCCTTGGACTATCGATCGATTGCGTCCGTTTTTTAGAGCGTTACCCGTCGCCGATTGGTTTAATCGAACGGCGGTTCGCGTTCGATCGGGTGAAATTGTTCCCGAATCTTTCGATGCAGAAACGGCGTTAGCTGTCCTCGCCTCCGATCCGCTGTTGATTCGCCGTCCGCTGATGCAAATTGGCGATCGCTATTTCGTCGGTTTTGATTTGGAGTCGATCGAGCAGTGTGCCAGCCTCGAACCCGTTGACTTCAACAAAACTTTTGGAGAAACAGATCGATCGAAAATCGATCTAGAAACTTGTCCGAATCAGGACTGAGTCGAAGATCGATCGACATTTTCTCGAGATGGAAGCTAGATCGAGATAATCCAAAAAGCCAGATCGATTAAACTTAAACGATCTTAGCTTAAATCAAAAAAAATAAATCTCTAAAATTTCAAGATATTTTTGCTGTTTTGAAAATATCTTGAAATGTCTCTTTGTCTATTTTTTTAATAAAGCATATGCTAAAATAATTATAAAATCAGCCTTGAAAACAAAAAACAAGAGCTATTATTTTATCGATATGCAATTTTCAAAAAGACCGAGAACTTGTGCGTCATGACAATCCCTTGTGATTGCCTTTAAGTTTTAAAGATCGATCGCGTTGAGTGAACCATAAAATCCAAGACAAACGATCCTCAAACGACCTGAATTTTCGGATTTCATATTTCGCTCGAATTTAAAGTCTCAAAACTCTAACGATCGATCTTTCCCGCTCGCCAAAAAACTCGGTTTTGGAGAAATCTCCAAGTTGTCTTTCATTGATTCTACTTCCGTAAAGAAAGTTGAGTTTGCTATGTTAAAAGCATCTGACATTATGTCCCACGACGTAGCTACAATTCGCGGTTCTGCGACTGTAGCTGAAGCCGTCAAGCTGATGAAGCTAAAAAATCTGCGGACGTTAATCGTCGATATCCGCAGCGAACTCGATGCCTACGGTATCGTGACGCTGTCCGATGTCGTTTACCAAGTCGTCGCCTACGGGAAAGATCCCGAGCAAATGCGCGTCTACGAAATCATGACCAAGCCGTGCATTGTCATCAATCCCGACTTGGGCGTTGAATACGTGGCGCGGTTGTTTGCGAATACTGGAATTCGCATCGCTCCTGTCATTCGCGGCGAGTTGCTAGGCATTGTTTCGGAAGCCGATATCGTCTATAAAGGTGATTTTTTAGAAAATCCCAAACTCCCACTTCTCCAACGAGAACTCGCTCGAACAATCGAGAACGCAAAAGCCATTTGTGAGGCAAAAGGAGCTGACTCGAAAGAGTGTATCGATGCGTGGGCGTTGGTTGAAGAGATTGAAGCTGAAGCCATTTATCAAGAAGGTGCCGATTCACCGGAAACAACTGCATTTCAAGCATATTGTCTCGAACACCCCGAAATTCTCCAGGTTCGCCATAAAGCACTCGTTGAATAACCGCTTGGCTTAACTCAACGTTGTAAGTTTTCAGAGAGGCGTTGTTGACGGCGTTGTTGACAACGCCTCTACAGACCTCTCAGTCCATCGAATATCTGATGGATTTTACAGATTGGATGGGTGCATCTCAACTTTTGAGATCGGAAACCCCACCCATCTTCCCCTGACTCAGGGGAGGTGCCGAAGGCGGAGGGGTCTTTCTACGAAATTGAGATGCACCCGATTGGATGCCTGTACCCTAAAATTTCCCGCGAGATAAATCCAGAACGATGACATTTTGGCTCACCGACTCCGATATCGAACAACTCATTCGAGAAGACATTCCCTATTTCGATTTAACCACCACGGGTTTGGGAATTTCTAAAATTCCAGGACGCATCGAATTTTCGACTCGTCATCCCACAGTGGTTTGTGGGGTTGAAGAAGCGGTACGTATCCTCGATCGATTCGGTGCTTCGATCGAGCACCAAGTCACCAGCGGAACCGAACTTCCTGAAAATACAACCATTCTAAGCGCCAACGGATCGGCGGGAGCGCTTCATCAAGCTTGGCGGGTGGCACTCAACCTCATGGAACACGCCTCGGGAATTGCCACACGCACGCGATCGCTCGTAGACATCGTTCGTTCCGTCAACCCCAAAGCTTGCGTCGTCACGACTCGCAAAGTTTTTCCGGGAACCAAAGCAATTTCAGTTAAAGCCGTTTTAGCCGGTGGCGCACAACCACATCGTTTGGGTTTGTCGGAAACGGTTTTAGTGTTCGATCGTCACCTGGCATTTCTCGGTGGCGTAGAAGGCTTCATTAAATTGTCAGAACAGCTTCGAGAACGGTTTCCTGAAAAAGCCATCGGCGTAGAAGTCCACAACGAAGCCGATGCTTTCAAAATTGCGAAAGCAGATATCGATTTTCTGCAATTCGATAAATTTCCTCCCGAGGTTTTGACACGTATTGTCAAAGTTCTTCAAGTTCGCTTTCCTCATTTAAAGCTGGCTGCTGCTGGTGGAATTCATCGCGACAATATCGAAGTGTATGCCGCAACTGGCGTTCGTTCTCTCGTTACGAGCTGGCCCTATTTCGGCAAGCCGGCTGATATTGGCGTGCAGCTATTTCCTCGATCTCCAGAGTAAGAATCAGATGGTCGGTTAAGCGTCGATCGAACTAGAGTAAAGTCTTTCCAGGTAAAGCTTATAGCGCTTCTAGCTCGGCCGATCGAACCCCAAAAAATACACCTAACAATTCTATTGTAGACGCTCTAGAGTTTGTTGGGGAGGTTTGACATGAGAGTCGAATTTAACGATAAAAAATATCAATAGCATTTTTTTTGATATTAATAATACGAGATTTTCGACCGTGTGCAACAAAATTAGGAATCAAAAAAATGTTTTCTGTGAACTTTTTTTAAAAGAAGATTAAGTGTAGATTAATAACTAGAAGATAGCGAATTTCAAATCTGAAACTAATTTCAAAATCGAACGCTGACTTATTATTCAATGTCTTATATTCTTTCAGATCGATGTCTTTGGTGTGCAACCTGTCTACCCTACTGTCCGAATAACGCCATTGAGATTGAAAATGGACAAGTTTGGATCGATCCCGAACGCTGCGATAACTGTCAAGGCACAACGCCTCAATGTGTTATTCACTGTCCAGTGAACAGTCCTATCCCCGATCGAACGAAAAAAGGCCGCAACAAAGCTATTCCCTATACGAGTGAAATTTCAGATCTATTTCAAGGTAAAAGCATCATGTCTTTTGCCTCATCACTTGTCGTCTGGGAAGGGTGCAACATCCTCGCACAACGATCGTCTTTACCTTGGCAACTCACGGAAGACGGCGAACGAACCTACAAACGTTCCGTTAGTCGAGATCGAGGAAAACTCGAGTTTTATTTAACCGACGATCCGGGAATTACACCCGATGCCAATCGCCGATTATTTCCCGGCTTGCAAGCGTTAGAGTCGATCGACCTGCGTTCGGCTTGTCTGCACCTCCTCTACGCCACCTGTGCCGCAACCCTCGATCGACCTTGGGAAAACTCATTTACCCTCAGCGATCGCCAAATTGAAATGAGTTTAGGACTCGACAAACGACGCGATTTAAGTCGTGCCGAAAAACTCGCTCTGATCAAAGAACTCGCAAGACAACCGAGCCGCCTTGAAGTTGAAATCGACTGGCCCGCACAAGGTAAAATTCCGGCGTTTTCTGTGGCCCGTCATTCCCTATGGGAATTAGAGGAAACGCAGCACTACTTTCAAGAAGACGAGACAGGAACTCAACATCTCATCGGTCTGACATTTACCGTTCGTGCTGGGCGCTGGAGTTCGTTTTTTTTAAACCGAGAACAAGCTCGTCGGCAACAAGCGTTTTATCAATGTGGGAGTTTACCACAGCCGTTACTCGCGTTTGTCACCAGTCAGTGGCATCGTCACGAAGGCGCTGTGAGAATTGCACTGTGGTTGCTGTTTAAAACGCGATTGGGAAAACGACAGCGATTAACCGTTCAAACGTTAATGAAAGTCGCCTATGGAATCGATCGATTGCAGAACGCTAATCGCGATTCTGGCGATCGTAAGCGGTTAATTCGGACATTTGAAAACGACTTATCGGCCTTGGTTGATTGTGGCTTTCAACTCAGCTTCGATCCGGTTTCATATCCTCTCGAAATTCAACCCTTTTGGGCGCGAGCAAGTGATTTACCTGACGATGCAGAAGCCGCGTTAGAGTTTTGGACGAACGATGGAAGCGGAAATCACAGCATTACCGACAGCGCACCACGTGGAAAGTGGAATCGTTTAAAGAACGCCTGTTTTTCTTCAGTCAAATTACCGCCGGCTTGGGTGCCGTCTTCTCGAACAAAACAAAAATTGACAGATACAGAAACTGTCGATCGATCGAAAGACGAACTTTCCGGACAACAAATCGCTCAGGCACGGCGTTTACAAGGGTTTAGTCAACGGCAACTCGCGGCAAAAGTAGGAAAAAGCCAAAGTTGGGTGCGCGATATTGAAAACGGACGGTTGAGAATTAAACCCGAAGACCGTCAATTGTTGTGCGAAATATTGCAAATTGACACTTGAAAAACATTTTTGTTATAATTTTTTTGAGGCGATCTTCAACAATTCCGTAAAGTTTTTGAAGATCGAGACTTTGCAGCGAGAGACATAAAAGATTTTTTAAAAGCTTAGATTTGTATTAAATTTTGATTGAAATTTTAGAATTTTGATATCAAAGCCATCAATATTAAATTTCATTTCAACAGAGAGCATCTCACTTTTGCACTCGCAACCCCACCCATCCTTCCCTGGCTAAGGAGAGGTGCCGAAGGCGGAGGGGGCGTTCTACGAAATTGAGATGCACCCTTTCAACACCACTTATCACACTTTTATTCTTTCCTCGATCTCAGTTTAATTGACCCAATCGGCGGTACGATCGAAGACTGCTGTGTGCTGTTCTTAAAAGTGAATTGTATGGAGACGGTTTCGTTTGGCAGTAGATTGATAGAATATCGAAATTGGCTTGAAAATCGTCACGTGCAATCGATCCCCCAAAAGTGAGTTTGGTGATTGGGAAGTATCGATCGAGTTCGGCGTGACATTCGGGGCTGATGCGAAGTCGAGGGGTTTTAATTTGACGGTCTCGTATCAATTGACCTTTGAAAGCTCTAGCGAACGCTCGTTCGCGAAGCATTTCTGCAAAAGAAACATCGACATCGATCGATTCGATTCACCGATCCCCTAAAATAAACAAAATGTCATCTCCGCCGTGCGATGACCGAAACGTTACCCGACTACCTTCACCAACTCCTTCCCCCCGCCCTCGATGCGGGAATCCTAACTGCGCCTCCCCGCAGCCTCGACGAACTTCTCACCCAACTTCCCCACGATCGAATCGCCGATTGCTGCATCCAAAGCGATTTCGGAAAAAAACTTCCCGCCGCCCTCTACGTTCACCGCCAAACCCTTCCCGTTCTCGCACTTCCCCTGCAACTCTACGAAGCTTGCGCCCGCGCCCTCGTCGGTGATATCAACGGTGCGACGCTGGTCAAATTTTCCCTCGAATATCCCAAACTATCTTATCTGTCGTATCCCGAATTCGACAGCGAACCCCATCCCGTTCTCCACAGCAGCATCCAAGTCAACCTATATCACCAGACGATCGATCGACGCACGTACCAGATCGCCGAAAATCCGCCCGTTCTCCACCGCAAAGAAACCTTTGTCACCCCCGACTATCCCGGTTACGACGATTTCGTTCGCCTCACGCAACAGGAAGAACGCCTCGGACTTCTCGACAACCGCCGCCACATCGGAACGCTCTCGGGATGGGAAAACTGCTTGCTCGATGCAGGTGTCGAAATTCAGAATTACACCGTCGTTCGTCGCCACGATCGTCACGGAACCCCCGTCAAACCGAAAATCGAACGCCATCGCGCCGCGATCGTCCGTCACGATTTATCTCGTCCGATGAAACTGGCGTTAGAAGCGGGTTTCCTAAAACCCGAAACGACGTTTTTCGACTACGGTTGTGGTTACGGTGGTGATGTCGATCGAATGGCCCAACAAAATTTTATCAGCCACGGTTGGGACCCGTATTACGCCCCAAACAACCCGTTACACAGTGCTGATGTCGTCAATTTGGGCTACGTCATTAACGTTATCGAAGATCCCGCAGAACGGCGAGACGCACTGTTGAAAGCATGGGAACTGACACACGAGGTTTTAGTGGTTTCAGCGCAAGTGCTGGTTCGAGATCGAAATCGAGATAACGGACAACTGGCTTATGGCGACGGAATTGTTACCCGACGACGCACATTTCAAAAATATTACGAACAAGAAGAATTAAAGGTTTATATCGAAAGTGTGTTAGCTGTCGAAGCAATTCCCTTGGGATTGGGCGTTTACGTAGTCTTCCGCGATGAAGAACGCGCGCAGATGTTTCGCATTTCCCGATGGCGATCGAACGCGGCAACACCTAGGATTCGGGTTTCGGTTCAGAGGTTTGAGGAACACCGAGAAATTCTCGAACCGCTCATACAGTTTTTCAGCGATCGCGGACGACTTCCCAAAGGTGAAGAATTGGCAGACTGTGGAAAAATCCTCGAAACGTTTGGCACTTTTCGTCGTGCATTTCGCTCGATTTTACAGGCAACCGACGAATCCGAATGGTATGAAATTGCCGAACGTCGCCGTCAGGAATTGTTAATTTATCTAGCATTGATGAAGTTCGGACGAGTTCCCGGTTTCGGACAGCTCGAAGAAACCCTGCAATACGATATTCGAGCGTTTTTCGGCACGTATAAACATGCTTTAGCCGCTGCGGATTTAATGTTGTTTGCAGTGGGAGATTTGGAGCGCTTGTCGAAGCTATGCAATCTCAGTGAAATCGGACAACGATCGCGTCGAGGTTTAATCGTGCACATCAGTGCGTTCGAGACACTCGATCCCCTCTTACGGATTTATGAAGGGTGCGCCAGCCGAAATTTCGGCAGAATGGAAGATACGACGTTGATCCAATTTCACACGCAACACCCGAAAATTTCGTACTTGTTTTGTCCTGATTTTGATAGCGATCCGCATCCAGCAATTCGTAAAATCGTACAAGTCAATTTGCAAGATGCAAGGGTGAGTTATTACGACTATCGATCGTCTAAAAATCCAATTATTTTGCACAAAAAAGAAGAGTTCGTATCGCCAGAGTATCCATTGTTCGATCGATTCGCAAGACTGACCGAACAGGAAGAAAAATGGGGGCTGCTCGACAACCTAGAAACGATTCGACGCCGTCAAGATTGGTTGAAGTGTTTGGAAGGTCGCTGCGCCCACCTGAAAGGTCATCGCGTGTATTGGCGAAAAGATGCCGATCCGTACCAAATAAAATTGGTTCGTTCGCAACGCCGCCAAAAAGAACGATTGCGTCAACAAGAGCAGTAATTTTATAGAATCGAAACGATGAAAACAAGCAAAAAAATGGGGAATTTTGGATTTTTATTTGGGATTTTTACCAAAGTATTTGGCGTGGATTTAACTTGGATGGCTAACCGGCTTCGATTTAATACCATTTTTAAAAATTCATGCCATAGATGTCTGTAGGGGCGAACGGTGTTCGCCCAAGTTCAGCCGAAGATCTCTAGCAGGATTACGAGAAATGATATAAGACGTAAGTTTGATTTTTTAGGCGACATTGTTCGTGGCGAACCTCGAGATCGGTAGGATCGCTCGGATTAGATCGAACGATCGAGGCGAAATTCAGAAGACATCTGATTGGGGTGCATCTCGCTGTTGTAATCGGAACCCCACCCATCCTCCCCGGGCTAAGGGGAAGTGCCGTTCGCGGTAGCGGGACGGAGTCCTTAGGCGGAGGGGTTATTCTACGAAATTCAGAAGACATCTGATTGAGAATACTCTTAAGCAATTGAGATGTTTGACCAGCCATTCTGGGGAAAGGAAAGCGGTATACTATCGATCGACCGATACATCGATCCCCTTTTTTTAAACCGTAATGACTTGGTGGCAAAAGCTAAAAACCAATCTTCTCGCCCGCTTGGGAGCGTCGATCTTGGCGTTTTTCTATGTCATCGTCATCGGAGCCGGTTTTTTTGCCCCTTACGATCCCATCGATGACATTCAAAAAGACGGATCGCTGCTGCCCCCGACCCCCATTTACTGGTTCGACGAAGATAAAAACTTTATCGGCCCCCACGTCTACCCGGTCAAACAGGGGCCGACGGATTTAGCGACGGGGAAACGAGAACTGCAAATCGATCGAACGTCGCCTTCTCCCATTCGCCTGTTGGTCAAAGGCTCCCCCTATCGCCTTCTCGAGATCGTACCGGGAAACGTTCACCTGTTGGGTACGGTGGGGGAAGGCAAAATCAATCTTTTGGGAACTGACGAACAAGGGCGCGATCAGTTCAGTCGGTTGGTATTCGGCGGACAAGTCAGCTTGTTTATCGGTTTAGTAGGAATCGCCATTTCGTTCCCCATCGGACTGCTCGTTGGCGGTATTTCCGGTTACTTTAGCGGTTGGGTCGATACGGGACTGATGCGTTTGGTCGAAGTGTTGATGACCATTCCCGGCGTGTATCTGCTCGTGGCGTTAGCATCGATCTTACCGGCCGGATTGTCGAGCGCCCAACGATTTTTGCTCATCGTCACGATTATTTCGTTTATCCGCTGGGCGGGTTTGGCGCGGGTGATTCGAGGCCAGGTTCTCTCAATTAAGGAACAGGAATTCGTTCAAGCGGCGCGATCGATGGGAGCCAATCCCCTTTACATCATCGTGCGCCACGTGTTACCGCAAACGGCAACTTATACGATTGTTGCGGCAACTTTGGCAATTCCCGGTTTTATCGTGGCCGAGTCAGTTCTGAGTTCGATTGGTTTGGGCATTCAGCAACCCGATCCCTCTTGGGGAAATTTGCTCGCCAACGCCACCAACCCCTCAATTTTAGTCTTCCAACCCTGGCTCGTCTGGCCGCCTGCTGCTCTCATCGTCCTAACAGTACTCTCGTTTAACCTCCTCGGCGATGGTTTACGGGATGCCCTCGATCCCAGAAGTTTGAGATGAGGCGTTAGAGAGGGTTATCCGTGTTTTCAACCTCTCCCCACCTCCCCACCGCTTCGTCTCCCCACTGTCTCTTCTCCTTATCGTTCCACGCCTCGATGGCTTTCGTAGCCGTATCGGCATCCAGGGGACGAGCAAAAAAATAGCCTTGTCCGAAACGACAGCCGAGGAATTTCAGTCGATCGAACTGCCGTTTGGTTTCGATGCCTTCTGCAACCGTACTCATACCCAGCTGAATTGCGAGGTTGAGAATGGCTTGTACGATGCCGAGATTTTCGTTGGTTCGATCGAGGGGACTGACGAACGATCGATCGACTTTCAGCGTATTGATGGGAAACCGTTGCAGGTAACTCAAACAGGAATATCCCGTGCCGAAGTCATCAATGCTGAGTTCGACGCCGCGAGTTCGCAACTGTTTCAAGACCGCCAGAATCGCTTCCCGGTCTTCCATGAGTATACTTTCCGTAATTTCGAGTTTCAAACAAGCACCGGGCAGTTGCGTCCGGGCTAAAACCCGATCGACTCGCTCGAGAAACTCCGGTTCTTCAAGTTGCTTACCAGACAAGTTCACACTCACGTGGAGCAGTGGCGACAGGGGAAACTGTTTGCGCCAAAGACAAAGCTGTTGACAGGCTTCTTCTAAAATCCACTCTCCCAACGGCACGATCGCCCCGGTTTCCTCCGCCACTGGAATGAACTCAACGGGAGAAATCATGCCGCGTCTCGGGTGTTGCCAACGAATTAAAGCTTCAAAACCCACCAGGTGTCCAGTTTGCAAACAAACAATCGGCTGGTAGTGAACGCGAAATTCACTCGTTTTCAAGATGCGTGACGAGGGCGAAGCTACAATCGATACCGCCTGTTGGCGTTCGATCGAAACGAATCTCGAAAGTGTCGTTCCGTTCAATCGATCGACGGCGTGCCACAACTCCGTTTCCAAACCCAACCGCGCCATGGCCCGCTCGTGCATGGCTCGATCGAACACTTCGTACCGAGCCTTTCCTCGCTCTTTCGCTCGGTACATCGCAATGTCAGCATCCCGCAACACCTCGACAGATTGTCGGTATCCTGTGGAACTGAGCGCGATGCCGATGCTGACCGTCGTGAACATCTCGTGACCGTCGAATTCAAAGGGCGGCAGTAAGGTTTTCTGGATGCGCCGTGCCACTCGCGTTGCCTCTTCCGGACTGTCGAGATCGTCGAGCAAGATGCTGAACTCGTCACCGCCCAACCGTGCCACGGTGTCGGAGGTACGCAGGCAATTTTCCAGGCGACGAGCGACTTCAACCAGGAGTCGATCTCCGGCAATATGGCCGACGCTTTCGTTGACGATCTTAAATCGATCGAGATCGATAAACAGCACGGCAAACAGGTAATTCGTGCGACGTTTGGCGTGGCGGATAGCTTGGTCGAGTCGATCGACGAATAGCGTGCGGTTTGGCAATCCCGTCAGTGCGTCGTGGAGCGCATCGTAACGGAGCTGTTCTTCGACTTGTTTTCGATCGGTAATGTTGCGAACGATGGCGATCGCTTGGTCTTGCGAAATTGGCATCAAGCGGCCTTCATAATGTTGTAACCCCGACTGTATCGGTAGCGTATATTCTAAAGTGACTAATTGTTGCGTTGCGAGTACTTTCTGGATAGCTCGATCGAACTGCTGGGCGATCTCAGTCGGAAAAATTTTGTCGAAGGATTGGTTGAGAAATTGTTCGGGGGGAACGAAGAATTGCGTACAGCAACCAGCTTGGTAGTCGATAATTTGACCGGTGCTGTCAACCCGAAAAAATAAATCCGGCACGGCTGAGAAAATTGCCCGTAACTGCGCGTTGTTCTGGCGCAATTGCTCTTCCATTTGTTTGCGTTCGGTAATATCGATCGCCGTTCCTAGAATTTGCTTCGGTTGTCCTTCGATCGTGCGCGTCAGCACGATTTCCCAGGAGTGCCACCAACGCCATCGATATCGATCCGGCTGGTTTTTCAGGCGAAACTCGTTTTCGAGAATTTCCCCATCTTCTGCCGTTTCGATGCGTTCGTACAACGATTGAAGGGTCGGAATATCGTCGGGATGAAGATACTCTTGAAGCTCGATTCCCATCGGTGTGAAACGCCATTCCCCTGTAGATTCGTTGTCATCGATCCCAAAAAAGTGCTTGGCTTGGCGATTGGCGTAAATGATTTGCTGAGTTTCCAGATCGAGAATGCGGATGAAGTTGGGAGCCAAATCGGCAATTTGTTCCAAGAGATGCTGGCTCTGTTGTCGGGCCGCCTCAGCCGAACGGCAATCGGTGATATCCCGTAATAGGATGGCGTAAGCGGGTCGATCTTTCCATTGAATGGAAATCGCTTTCATCTGACTGATGTTCAAACGTCCGTTTGTGGCCAGCATTTCGACTTCCGTGGAAAGATTGTCGGCAATGGGAACGCCCAACTCGTGTCCGACGAGTGCGGAAACGGATCGATCGAACAATTTAGCCGCAGCGGGATTGGCAAATTGTACGCATCCACTCCGATCGACGACGAGAATCCCTTCTGAAATACCATTGACGAACGTGTCGAGTTGTTTTTCTCGTTCTCGAACCCTCTGTTCCATTTGTCTAACATCGCTTCGATCGAGACGGATACTGACAAATTTCACGTCACCGATCCCCGATAACGGGATTCGAGTTTCTCGCGTCCAACCTCGACCTCGATCGGGATATTGGCTGCAATATTCCACTGTGACGGGGTGGAAGAGCGCCGCAGCAGCGTTCACTTCCTGCAAAACGCGAGATCGATCGTCGGGACAAATTGTATCGAGCCAGGTTGCGCCCCCTGTCTTCGATCTCCACGCGCGGTTCTTGAAGTCAACACATCCCTTTGCATCGAGTGTGGCAATTTCGATCGGCAGTGCATCGAATAGGGCATAGAGATCGATGGACTCGTTCTTGTTTCGATCGGTTTGCGGTTGTTCGATCGCAAACGCCCACCGACCGATACGATGGCAACAGAAGCGTAGAAATTTCGCAAGCAAAGAACGATTGCGGAATCGATGTTGGGTTTTAGACATAGGTTGAGAGGCCGACGCTCGACTCGATCGATAGGCCGGAAATGCAAATATAGTTCTATTTTCTCGAAAGTCCGTAGCAAACGAGTGGGGATCGCGCCTAAAAACCTAAAATGCTGAAGGGTACGCACCGCGAACAGTAATGGTGTCGGGGCATTCCAACATTGTAAAATTTTTCCTAACTTCCTTTTGCAGCGAGGAAGTGGAAATTTTGGGGATCTATAGCGCGTTCAAATGACTCGTAACTGCTCGACTCGTTGACAACCCTATCGCGCAGAAATCTGGACTCAAAAGATTCGACTTCAGTACAATTACGGAATCGATCTCCTATCTTCTCTCTTAGTGTCTTAGTAATCGGCGATCTCTTCGATAAGGTATTTTTCCTCAGTCGCGCTGTACGCTCCAATAAGGTACGCCTCCATAAAGTACGTTTCCCAATTCTCTCGAGGTTTAGCGTAACGGTTCGGGAAATGCTTTATTAAATCGAGCGTTGACGGCTAGTATATTGCCCGTGTATGTTAACTGCATAGGGAACGAGATAGGTTAATACACCTGAAATCCATCGATCGACAGTCATTTTTCGCTTCACCAATGCTGTACCGTGGTTGATGCTAAAGAGGATCGTTTCCACAATTAAAGCAACGCAAATGGCGGTCGGTCTGAAGTCTCGATCGATCGGTGCTGCAAAAAACGAATTTTGTTTGGAAGGTTGAGACATTTAAGATATTTTGTATGACTAAAAGTTAGCTTGGCGATCGACAATTGCGAATCCATTGACGCAACAATTTTAATAACTCGATTTCACCGATTTCTAAGCTTTTCTGTGAAAATCTCGCCAAATCGGGAGGGAGATCGCTTTGTAGATCGATCGATCGTTTGACTTGAATTTTTGAGGCATTTTGAACGTAATAACAATGACCCGGTTCAATACCTTTTTTCTTGGCCGATTGTCGCAACGTTGTCGAACCGGCACTTCAAATTTCAAGATTCAATTCTTCTGCCAGTGCAAAAACAAATCGATCGAACTGAATCTTATACTGCTCGTGTTCGTAAAGTGGCGTCGTAATTTCCAACGTACACCCATCATATGCAAAGCGAGAACGGCGCTGTTCCCCCGTTTCCGATAACAACGCCTCGAACGTCTTCCAAGTAATGTTCTGAAGTACCGTCCGCTGTTCTCCCGGTGTCGTCAGTGAAACAACCATCGCGAACCTATCTATGAATAACAAATGAGGGGAGATAAGATGATGAGATAAGATGATGAGGTGAGAAGGGAGTGAGGAACAAAAACGCTACGGGTGAGTTTTCCCCACCCTTGTACTTCACGCTTCACTTCTCACACTTCACTCTTCACGGTCAATTAGCCCATGATATTTTTAAAAAACGAGATCGTGTCTTTTAATGCCGCAACAAATCGATCGATCTCTTCTCGAGTATTGTAAAAATACAAACTCGCCCGCGCCGTTGAAGATTGCCCTAAAATTTTATGCAACGGTTGCGTGCAGTGATGCCCCGTGCGAATGGCAATTCCCGCCTCGTCCAACAGTGCAGAAAGGTCGTTGGCATGAACGTCAGCGGAAGTAAATGCCACCAAAGCCGCCCGTCCGCTGCCATCCGCCTGGGGTTTCGGCCCGTACATCGTAATTCCCGGAACCGAAGCCATCTTCTCGAACAAATACCGACACAACTCGTGTTCGTACTGGGCAATTTTATCCATGCCGAGACTTGTTAAATAATCCACCGCCGCACCGAGGGCAATGGCTTCGCCAATGGCAGGTGTTCCCGCCTCGAACTTATGAGGCAGTTCCGCATACGTCGAAGACTCTAAATCCACCTCAGCGATCATCTCACCGCCCCCCAAAAATGGCGGCATCGCCTCCAATATATCGAGTTTGCCATATAAGAAACCGATGCCCGTTGGCGCACACATCTTATGTCCCGACGCAACGAGCCAATCACAGCCGATCTCGCGCACGTCAACGTTCATGTGCGGTACGCTTTGACAGGCATCGATTAGAACCTTGGCACCTCGCTGATGTGCTAGTTCGGTAATTTCCCGAACGGGATTAATGCAGCCGAGGGCGTTAGAAACGTGAACCACAGAAACCAGTTTTGTTTTATCCGACAGCAGCGTTTGATACTGCTCGAAATCAAATTCTTGCGTTTCCGTCAGTTCGACAAACTTCAAAACTGCACCCGTGCGTTGTGCCACGAACTGCCAAGGAACGAGGTTGCTGTGGTGTTCCATGACCGAAAGAATAATTTCATCTCCCGGTTTTAGGGTGTTCGTTCCCCAGGAATAGGCGACTAAGTTAATGGCTTCGCTGGCATTGCGAGTGAAGATGATTTCGTTGCGGGAAGCCGCGTTGACGAAGGCCGCGACTTTATCCCGCGTCGCTTCGTAGCTTTCAGTCGCGCGAACGCTCAGGGTGTGAACGCCTCGGTGAACGTTGGAGTTGTCGTGTTGGTAGTATCGATCGAGGGCTTCGATGACAGCCTGTGGTTTTTGAGCCGTTGCTGCGTTATCGAGATAAACCAAGGGTTTTCCGTGAACCTCCTGATGCAAAATCGGGAAGTCGTCGCGGACTCGATCGGCAAGGGTTTTTTCGGTGGCAAGAGTCATGTTTGGGCTTCGGCGCAGGAATTTTGCGTTCTACATTGTCAGACTACAGTTTCAGATTAGCGAGAAAAGGGACCTGTTCCTACTATTTCGACGCTATAATTCGACCCGACACGCCACACATTGCGCCATCGTTTTTTGCAGGGAGGCAACGGGAACGTCTTGCAGGATTTCGGCAGCGAAGGCATCGACGAGTAAGTTTTCGCTCGTGGCTTTGTCTAAGCCGCGACTTTGCAGGTAAAACACTTCGTCCGCTTCGAGTTGACTCACAGTTGCCCCGTGGCTGCACTTGACGTTATCGGCGACGATCTCCAATTGCGGTTTGGTGTTGACTCGCGCCTTTGGAGACAGCAGTAGGTTTCGGTTGAGTTGGTTGGCGTTCGTCATCTGCGCTGCTTGGGGAACGACGATGCGACCGTTGAAGACAGCGTGTGCTTTGTGGTCTACGATGCACTTGTGAAGCTGATTCGTCGTCCCGTTGGGGTGGTTGTGGACGATCGTGCTGTGCGTGTCTGCAACCTGGGTTTTCCCGATGAGGGTCAATCCGTTTAGGTTGGTATCAGTACCCTCTCCAACGTGAAAAACCTCGAGATTGTGTCGGGACAGTTTCGCCCCCAAGGTTAAAGCCGTGCAGCGATAGCGACTGTTCCGCGCTTGGGTGACAGCAGTTTTACCAATGTGAAAGGCGGTACCGTTGTCTCGTTGCAGGCGAGCGTGGTTGACTTCGGCGTTTTCGTGCAGCCAAACTTCGGTGACGGCGTTGGAGAAGTAGGGAATGCCACCCGAATCGGGACAGCCTTCGGTGGTGACGATATATTCTTCAATGAGGGTGAGGCTACTGTTGGTTTCGGCGACGACTAAACAACGGGGCTGTACGATCGAAGCTTTGGCTCTCGCTGCGGCGACGAACATCACTTGCAGCGGGGTTTCAACGATTTTTCCCCGTGGCACCCAAACGATCGAAACGTCTTGTAAGCTCGCAGTATTCAACGCGGTGAAGACTTCTTCATATCCGGGTTGCTGTGCTAAATACTGGCCGAGTTGAGCTTTTCGATCGTCGGGGAGTTCGGCGATACTTCCAGCAAACACACCGTCTGGCAACGCCCGAACGTCCGACAGGCTCTTCGCGTAAACCCCGTTGACGAAAACGAGGCGACTGTTTGGGGCTTCGGGAAGTTTACACGTTTCGATTTGCGACTCGCTGAGTTCGACGAACGGCGCAGCGTGGAACTCGACATCGAAGAGTGGCGATAAATCGGTAAATCGCCAAGCTTCGTCTCGTGTAGTGGGAATGGCGAGTTCGCGAACCCAGGCTTCGGCTCGATCGCGAATGGATTCGAGAACGTCGCTTTGTTCGGTTAACCCCGGTCGCAGTTGCAACAATTGAGTTAAAGCAGACACTTGCTGTTTGGAAACGGTTTCGGTACTCATGACACCCCCACAGTTGCAAATTGTTCGATCGCCCAGTCGTAACCCTCTTCTTCGAGTTTGAGGGCGAGTTCTTTGTCGCCACTGGTGATGATGCGTCCGTCGTACATCACGTGGACGAAGTCAGGAACGATGTAATCGAGCAATCGTTGATAGTGGGTAATCATCAACGTGCAGTTGTCGGGTGTGGCGAGTTGGTTGACTCCGTTGGCGACAATTTTCAGTGCGTCGATATCCAAACCGGAGTCAGTTTCGTCGAGAATGGCAAGACTGGGTTCGAGGAGTGCCATCTGTAGGATTTCGTTCCGTTTTTTCTCGCCACCGGAGAAGCCTTCGTTGACGCTGCGGTTGAGAAATTCGGCTTTCATTTTCACCACATCGAGTTTTTCTTCGACGAGGTCTTCAAAATCGAAAGTATCGAGTTCTTCGAGTCCTTTGGCTTTGCGATGGGAGTTGTAGGCGACCCTCAGAAAGTCGAGGTTGCTGACTCCAGGAATTTCGATGGGATATTGGAAGGCAAGGAACACACCAGCAGTTGCTCGATCGTGGGCTTCGAGTTCGAGGAGGTTTTGCCCTTTGTAAACGATTTCGCCCCCGGTGACTTCGTAGCTGGGATGTCCGGCGAGAATTTTTGAGAAGGTGCTTTTACCAGAACCGTTCGGCCCCATGATGGCGTGGACTTCGCCGGCTTTAATTTCGAGGTTCAGGCCTTTGAGGATTTGGGTTCCCTCAACATTGGCGGTGAGGTTCTGGACGGATAGGATGACTTCGCTGTTTTCGACGATCATGGGTTTGGAATGAGATTCGAGCGTGATGTTAAATTCAAAAAACTGGTTGGATAGGCTTTAGCCTTGAGAAATGAAGGTGTTCTTAGCTAAGCTTTTATAGTGAATTTCACAACTAATTTAATAGTTCGAGTTTTGCGTAGGGTGTGTTACGGCGGCACACCAAGTTTCGCTAAATTCCCCCAACTGAACATCCACCGTAACGCACCGATGGTTGGGTTTTAACCAATCACCAACACAAAATTTCAACGAAATTGCATTGGCTCTTGGATGGGTGCGTAACGGCGGATTTACCATTTTCGGGTTCAATTCCGTCCATTTCTCGCCACCGTTACACACCCGACCGGGACAATTAACCCACAGCTCCCTCGAGTTTCAAGCTCAGCAACTTGTCCGCTTCCGCTGCAAACTCCATCGGCAACTCATTGAAGACATCCTTGCAGAATCCACTGATAATCATGGAAACCGCATCTTCTTCAGAGATACCCCGTTGCGCGAAGTAGAATAGCTGATCTTCACCAATTTTGGAAGTCGAGGCTTCGTGTTCCACTTTCGCCGTGTTGTTACTCACGTCGATGTACGGGAACGTGTTCGCTTCGGCATTGTCCCCAATCAACATCGAGTCGCACTGAGAATAATTCCGCGCTCCCGTTGCTTTGGGACTCATTTTCACCAAGCCGCGATAGCTGTTTTTCGACTTCCCAGCCGAAATCCCTTTCGAGATAATCGTACTTTTGGTGTTTTTCCCAACGTGAACCATTTTGGTACCGGTGTCGGCTTGCTGGTAGTTGTTGGTGAGCGCAACTGAGTAAAACTCGCCGACGGAATTCTCACCCACTAACACGCAACTGGGATATTTCCAAGTAATAGCAGATCCCGTTTCAACCTGCGTCCAAGAAATCTTGGAGTTTTTCCCTTTGCACAAGCCGCGTTTGGTGACGAAGTTGTAAATGCCACCTTTGCCGTTTTCGTCTCCCGCAAACCAGTTTTGAACGGTGGAGTATTTAATCTCGGCATTGTCGAGAACCACCAATTCCACAACGGCGGCGTGAAGCTGGTTGGTGTCGAACATCGGTGCGGTGCAACCTTCGAGATAGGTGACAGAAGCACCTTCTTCGGCGACGATGAGGGTGCGCTCGAACTGCCCCGATTCGCCGTTGTTAATCCGGAAATAGGTGGATAAGTCCATCGGACATTTCACACCTTTGGGGACGAAGACGAAAGAACCGTCGCTGAAGACAGCAGAGTTGAGTGCGGCGAAGTAGTTGTCGCCCACAGGAACGACGCTGCCGAGGTATTTTTGTACTAACTCGGGGTGTTCTTGCAATGCTTCGGAAATCGAGCAGAAGATCACACCCGCTTCAGCGAGTTTTTCTTTAAACGTCGTGGCGACGGAGACACTGTCGAAGATCGCGTCAACTGCGACGTTCGCCAACCGCTTTTGTTCGGACAGCGGAATTCCCAGTTTCTCGAAAGTATCGAGTAAGGTGGGATCGACTTCATCGAGGCTTTTCTTTTTCTCGCCTTTAACTTTTGGTGCGGAGTAGTAAACGATGTCCTGGTAGTCGATTGGCGGATAGTTGACGTGAGGCCAGTTGGGTTCTTCCATCTTCAGCCATTGGCGATAGGCTTTGAGACGGAACTCCAGCATGAAGTCTGGCTCGTTCTTTTTGGCTGAAATCAGGCGAATAACGTCTTCGTTTAAGCCACGTGGGATCGTGTCGGCTTCAATGTCGGTGACGAAACCGTATTTGTAGGGTTGGCTGACTAGGCTTTTAACTGTCGCGCTCATCGATCGACTCTCTCTGATGCGGAATAGGATTGGGAAGTTAGAACGTTTAAAGTTAAAACTTTAGCTGTATTGATTGGTCGTCGATCGAATGTCTTCGATCGAAATCTCTTGCTTGTCTCCGGCGAAGTCGTCGTCTGGCTTGAGGAACAACATGCAGTGACACTCTTTACGTTCCCGCATCGGTACACAGGGACAGTTCCAATAGGTCGACTTGACTTCGGCTTCCTTATCTTCGTAGTGACGACAGGGACACAGCGGCGCACTCAACTCGTCCTTATGCTTGGCTAACCCTTCGATGACAACGGCGGTAATGCTTAAGTCCGAGCAGAAATAGGTTCCGGTGCGCTTGGCGTATTGCTCGGAAAACTTCCGCATGGCTTCTAAATTCTTTTCGGTCGCCTGCTGGGGACTCGTTTGTGCATTCATATGACAACTCGATCGAACAACTTCTGTCTATAATAGAGTGAAAAGCAACAGGGCTGTTGTTTATCTCCTTACTTGTAGGGTACTTTAGCAATGTCCCTGTTGTCAAAGTCAAAATCGATAATTTCTATAATACGCTGCTGCACTGGGTTTGGTGATAACCATGACGAGGGCGACTACTCAGCATACTTCCACGAAAGGCGACATTCTGCAATACTTGCTCAAGCAAGGGCAAGCTAAGGCGCAGACCTTAGCCGAGGTGCTGAAAATCAGCCCTCAGGCCATCCGCCGACATCTCAAGGACTTAGAAGGGGAAGGACTCATTCAGCATCGCTCAGTTCAAGCGGGGATGGGTCGTCCTCAACATCTATACGAGCTGACCAGTGCGGGACGAGATCGCTTCCCCAGTCACTACGACGAATTTGCCGTTTCGTTGCTCGATACCTTAGTGGAAACAGTCGGGCGAGATCGAACGGGCGAGGTTCTCGGGAAGCAGTGGGAACGCAAGGCGGAGTTCTACCGAGAACAACTCGGTCAAGCGTCTCTGCACGATCGAGTTTTGAATTTAGTGGCGCTACGACGCGCCGAAGGCTATATGGCAGAGTTGGTCGAACTCGAATCGGAAACCCAAGCTGACAGTTTGCCAAGCTTTGTCATTGCCGAATACAATTGTGCGATTTCCAATGTCGCCGAATCGTTCCCGAGTGTCTGCGGTCACGAGTTGCAAATGTTCGCGCAGGCGTTACCCGATTGTCACGTCAAACGCACGCACTGGATGATTAACGGTGAAAATCGCTGTGGTTATCTCATTCGATCGAAAGGCAGCTAGCGTAAGACAACTAGCAACAGACTGTTGAAGTGCGATCGAGTGTTGATGGAGCGACAAACGCGAGTTCACCTCGATCGGTTCGCCGTGGTAACAGATCCCCTAGCCCCCTCAGCAAAGAGAGGTTCGGGCATAGGGGAGTCCCAACCAGTCTGTTACCCTTGGCAGATGCTGCGATTAACCGTCTCTAGAACGGATATTCGCTCTCCTCGAACTCACGCTCGTTCGAGTTGTTGCATTCCAATCTACTTAGACGCGCCAACGAGTTGGAAACCATCGCACGACATCACGGGAGATTCGAGCTGACCGTTGAGAGCGCAAGCTTTGTTGACACACATAGAGCAGTTTGCAGTGCGGTAGCTGCTGCACATGGTCACGGGAGAGTTGTCAGAGCCGCTCAACGGGCAGTTAAGTGTCAAGCAGCTTTGGCAATCGGCGACTTGTAGTTGTTGCGGTTGGACTTCACGAGTTGTTGTTGTAGCCATGATTCCCTCTAATTTAGGCTTTTGATTTCTTTATTTCTGGCAAACTATTCAGGTTAAACGTTTGGGTTTCCCGACCTAGTTGGACGCGCTAATCATTTGGAAACCGTCGCACGACATCACGGGAGATTCGAGCTGACCGTTGAGAGCGCAAGCTTTGTTAACGCACATGGAGCAGTTTGCGGTGCGGTAGCTGCTGCACGTGGTCACGGGAGAGTTGTCAGAAGCGCTCAGCGGGCAGTTGAGCGTCAGGCAACCTTGGCAGTCGGCTGCAGTTGTTGCGGTTGGACTTCGCGAACAGTTGTAGTAGCCATATTTCTCTCCAGGGTAGGCACTTTAACGACTAGTCGAAAAACATTCAAACTAAGGAGCTGTGGGGCGATTGGGATGTAATGTCAATCGCCTGTCCCGGCGTTTTTCTTCTAGCTGTTCTCACCCTACCATTCTCAAAAAGACCTGTCTATTGACTGTCAACAAGCTTCTCCTGCTGCGAATTCTCAACAAGCTCGAGACGCAACTGGCTCAACTCGAGATGTCAGGAGTCATTGACTTGACAAGAACCGCTAACCACCGAAGCCCTCAATCGCTTCAAATAGCATTTAATGTCAATTAATCGAAATAAATCTTTACATCTTGGATGAAATTCCAACGATCGAGGGAGAGATGTAAAGCAACGACAACGTCTCCGTCGAGATCGAAGGGAGTGCGATAGGATATTTCTGACGCTCAACGCCTTATCATGACGGACGATCGACCGATGACCGTGGAATTTCTCCAACCGGAAGAAGCGGCGCAAGTCAACGCAGCACTTTTGTCTTCCCAGGAGAAGTTTTTAGTTCGGGTGACGATCTACGGACTTCGATCGCTGCGGCAAATTTCCGAGGAAACGGGATTGAAGATCGAAGCGATTACCCCCGATCTCGTTGCCTCGTGGATACAGAGAGATCCGAGTATTCACCAACAAGTCGAAGTCGATGCGAACTTTGCCACGTTCTTCAGCAATCTCGTCGTGTCTTCGATTCAACCGCTGCGCCAGATATCCGAAGAAAATAACACGGCAATTTCGGAACTGACGGTCGAACAGGTTATCGCTTGGTACGAACGGCAAGCCAAGCGGCGTGTTGAACAAAAATAGCGACGCATTCCCCCACCTCGCCTTCGGCGAGGTGGGGAGAGCTTCATACAACATAGCCCGAAAATCGATCGTCTGTTAGAAAGCGTCTGCGAAAAAGAGTCTGTTGGAAAGTGTTCGCGTCTCCAGACCCGATGTGGTGAAATGACATTCTGTTTTGCATCATTTATTGCAATAGTATTGCAATAAGTGGCGTTCGGCGATAAAGTAAGGTTTTGTTTTGAGTGTTATTCGTTCGGGCTGAGTCGAGAAATCGATCGAGCCTTTAATTGAAAAAGATTACAGACAAATGAGACGACAGAAATATTGGTGGACGGGCATCGTCACCGCGCTCGTCGCGATCGTGGTCGGTTGTACCACCCAACCCAACCCCTCGGGAACCCCAACATCTCCAGCAACGGACAACGGCGAACAGGTTGTCAATCTCTATTCGTCGCGTCACTACGACACCGATCGAAGCTTGTACGACAACTTCACCGAACAAACGGGAATTACGGTGAACCTCGTCGAAGCGAAGGGTGACGAACTCATCGAACGGATTAAAAGCGAAGGCGCGAACAGTCCAGCAGACGTTTATATTACGGTCGATGCCGGGATGTTGTGGCGAGCGCAGGAAGCAGAAGTTTTACAACCGATCGCGTCCGAGGTACTCGATGACAAAGTACCTGAATACCTGCGAGATCCCGAAGGACACTGGTTCGGGTTGTCGAAACGGGCGCGAGTCATCGTCTACAATACAGAAACCGTCAGCCCGGACGAACTCTCAACTTATGAAGATCTCGCCGATCCGAAATGGCAAGGACGGCTGATCGTTCGATCGTCGAATAATATTTACAACCAATCCCTCGTCGGTTCGATTCTCGCAGCGAACGGGGAAGAAGCCACAGAGGAATGGGTGAAAGGCATTGTTGAAAACTTCGCCCGTCCCCCAGAAGGAAACGATACCGCACAAATTCGCGCGGTTGCGGATGGTGTTGCCGATGTTGCCCTAGCGAACAGTTATTACATGGCACGGTTGGCGAATTCTAGCGATCCAGAAGAGCGCTCGATCGCAGAAAAAGTCGACATGTTCTTTCCCAATCAGGACGATCGAGGGACGCACGTTAATATTAGCGGTATCGGTGTTGCCGCCAACGCCCCTCATCGGGAAAACGCAATTCAATTCATCGAGTATTTAGTTAGTCCCGAAGCGCAGGTGATTTTTGCCAAAGGAAACAATGAGTTTCCAGTGGTGGACGGTGTGGATTTAGATAATCCATACTTGGAAAAATACGCCGCTTTTAAAGAAGATACGCTGAATGCTGCGGTCTTTGGCAAAAATAACGCCGAAGCGCTCAAAATTATGGATCGCGCGGGTTGGAAGTAACTGCTTGAGAAACAGATGCGATTTTCAAGTCCCGGTTTCCTCGAGGAATCGGGATTCTTTTTAACTCGCGACATGTCAAACTCGAGACCTGGCAAATTCGATCGCGTCAGTGGGCAACGCTGAAACCCGTAAACTATACTACTGAATGGAGTTTTGGGGAGTACTCGACGGTATGGCGACGCAAGGATTTTTCAGATCTCGTTCGTGGAAAACGGTTGCTCGATCGATCCTATCGATCGGTACGAGTTCGATCGTTTTGAGCTTAAGTAGCTTAACAGCTCCAGCCATTGCAGGCGATCCATTTCGCAGCGAAAACCCCCACGACATCGGCGACAAAACCGAGCGAGCGTTTGAAGCATTTTTCAGAGACGGACATTACCCGAACGCGAAGACTTACATCGACGAAGCACTCGACAGCGAAGGTGAAGATCCGATCGTTCCCGCAATGAAAGCATCGCTGATTTACCTCGAAGATCCCGACGAACTTCCCGAAGAATTTCAAACTTACGCCGCGCAAACCCTGAGTTCGGCGGAAACATTGGTGGAAACCGACGCGCTACGGGGTAATCTCTATCTAGCCATCGGACACTTCCTCGAGGGTGCTTACGTTTTAAAGCGAGATGGCTTGGTGAACGGAATTCCCACAGCGCTCAACAAGTTACAAAAAGTATTCGAGCATCTCGATCGAGCCGGAGACATCAATTCAACCGATCCGGAGTTGAACATTATCAAGGGTTACATGGATTTGTTGTTGGCGACGAACCTTCCGTTCGCCAATCCCGAACGTCCGATCGAACGCTTGTCCGAGTATGCTGCACCGGAATATTTAGCAAAACGAGGATTAGCGGTTGGATTTCGCGATTTAGAGCGGCTCGACGAAGCCATGGAAGCCGTCGAGCGCTCCTTGGAACTCACGCCGAACAACCCGGAAGTGATGTATTTGAAAGCGCAAATTTACGTTGAAAAGGGCGAACACGCGACGAGTTTGGAATGGTTCGATCGAGCGCTGGAAATGAAAGATCAACTCCTCGAGGATTTGGTGCGTCAGATTCAGCGGGAACGCGATAAAGCGAGCCGAGAGGTTGAAGCCAACAACACCGATGCGCCTTAAGGTATGATGAGAGGTTGCCAAATCTCCAATCCTTGACTTATGCACGTACAATTTCGCGAATTCAACCCCTTCGACGTTTGGTTTTGGCTCGAATTCAACAACACCCCCTCGCCGCTCGAACAACAATATATCGAAGAGTTGTTTGATTCGTGGTTTTTTCTGGGGAAACTCGGCGGGTTCAACGCTGAAAACCTGCAAGTGCAAGAGGGGGGTTGGGAACTCAGCTATATGGACTACAGAGATCGAGTCGCGGACGAGTCAATGATGGCATTGATGCACAACATGGGCGAGTTTGAGTATCGCGAAAATTGGGGACGTTGCTGGTTCGATTTAGGAACGAGCGATGCGATCTCGATCGATATTTTAGTCAACGCTCTGCGTCAGTTGAGTCTAGATTACGTTTCGATCGAGCGCTTGATTATCGGCGGACAAAATGAAGACTGGCCAGTTCCTGAGTCTCACGAAGCTCAATTTGCCGACTATAATTAAATCGAACGTTCAAAATTGACAGCTCGATCCTCATGGGAAAATCGAATTCAATTCGCGTTTTAGCGCTAGGATTAATTCTCAATGAAACTCGCCTGTTTTTGGGAGAAGGACACGATTCCGCAAAAAAGCAGGTGTTTTATCGTGCTTTGGGAGGAGGCGTCGATTTTGGCGAACACAGTTTCGATGCCCTTCAGCGAGAATTCCAAGAAGAATTAGAAGCCGATTTAAAAAATATTGAATATTTAGGATGTATCGAAAATATTTTTGAATATAAAGGAAAGCCAAGCCACGAAGTCATTCAATTGTATCGTTGTGATTTTGTCGATCCAAAATTTTACGAAACCGATCGCGTTCCGTTTTGTGAAGGAAAGCGTAAGAAAACAGCCATGTGGGTCGAGATTGACAAGTTTCGATCGAAGGAGTTGATTTTGTATCCAGAAGGATTTTTAGAGTACGTATAAAATCCTCAATTTTAGGTTTCTTCCACACTGAATTGCTAGATCGTCGAACCGGCCAACAACCAGTTCCCACCTTCTCGGATTCACGTTCGCCGTTCAACTCGAATTTCCTTCGATCGTGTGAATTACGGTTGGCGAGACTCACATCCCCATCTCAGCGTTGACCCGTGAAATCTCCTTCATCATTTCCGAACTCGCGGCGAGGGCGATGCAGACTTCGGAGTTCGGTTAACTTCGATCTCCAAAGTCGAGTTGTAGAGGGGGCGCGAAGCACGACACAGAAAGTGTTCGATCTCGGGGTTTCTGCCAGAGCGATCGAAACATCACAAGCCATCGCGTCAGTTCGATCGAACCGAACGTTTTTGGCAGTCCGAGTCGATCGATGGACGTGGAAACCCCCAAACCGCTCCCAAGGTGAAGTTCGTGCCATAGCATAGTAGATAGGGAATGCGTTCGTGACGTCGAACGGAGTTCTCTCGACCTCATTCTCGATCGGGGCAATTTCTTATGGTGGAGCGCTCAAACTCTCCGTGGACCTGTTCGCCAAACGACATTTTACAAAAACTCCAGGTTTCCACCGAACAAGGCCTCTCCGAACAGACCGTCCAACACCGACACGAGCAGTACGGCTACAACCGTCTTGAGGAAACGAAGCGCCGAAGTAACTGGAAAATTTTTGTCGAACAGTTTGAGAGTCCCATTATCGGCTTACTGGCGGTCGCTGCAGTTCTATCTTTTGCATTTGGAGATTGGATTGAAGGAATCGCCATTCTCGTGGCGATTTTCGTCAACACGGCGATCGGATTTTTCACTGAAGTCCAAGCCGTTCGATCGATGGAAGCCCTCCAACAACTGAGTAGTACGACCACCAAAGTTCGGCGAGACGGACAAATTCGAGAAATTCCCGCCGAAGAGCTCGTCCCGGGGGACATTATCGTTCTCGACAGTGGAGATGTCATTACCGCAGACTTGCGCCTCGTCAAAGCCTACTCGCTACAGGCCAACGAGTCTTCTCTGACTGGAGAATCAGTTCCCGTCGATAAAAGCATCGAATGCCTCGACGAGAAAACGCCCCTGGCTGAACGAATCAATATGCTCTATAAAGGAACGTCCCTCACACGAGGGTCTGGAACGGGGGTCGTCGTCGCCACGGGAACGAAAACCGAATTGGGGCGAATTGCCGAGTTAACCCAACAAGCTTCACCCAACGAACAAACCCCCTTAGAAGAACGACTCGACCAACTTGGGCGGCGGTTGATTTGGTTGACGCTCTCGATCGTGGTCTTGGTGGCGGCTTCTGGAATTTTCGTCGGTAAAGATATCTTACTGATGGTGGAAACTGCCATCGCTCTAGCTGTAGCGGCCGTTCCCGAAGGCCTGCCCATTGTCGCAACGATCGCCCTCGCCCGTGGGATGTGGCGCATGGCCAAACAAAACGCCTTGATTAACCGACTTTCTGCGGTCGAGACCCTCGGGGCCACGAGTACGATCTGCACGGATAAAACGGGAACGCTCACCGAAAATCAAATGACGGTGAGTTGCATCGTTTTAGAATCCGGTTCGATCGAGATTGACGGAACAGACGAAATCGCTTTGCAATATGCCGGTCGATTTCTCCAAAACGATCGATCGATCGATCCCAAGCAAGACAAACTTCTCTATACCGCCCTTGAAGTGTCCGTCCTGTGCAACAACGCCGCCTTACAACCGGAAGCATCGAACGAAAGCCGCGCGGTTGGCGATCCGATGGAAGTCGCCCTGCTCGTCGCCGGAGCCAAAGGGAAACTCCGACGAGAGCAATTACTCGAACACCAGCCCGAAATCCGCGAAGTGGCCTTCGACCCCGACCTCAAAATGATGGCGACCGTCCACGATATCGGAGATCGATATCGATTTGCGGTCAAAGGCGCACCTGAGTCTGTCCTTGAAGTCTGCTCCCATCAGATGACTGCATCTGGATCTCGTCCGATGAGTCGTGAAGAAGCCAAACACTGGGAAACCCAAAGCCACCAACTGGCCGAAACCGGATTGCGCGTTTTGGCACTCGCCCAGAAAATCGAGGAAGACGACCTCGATCGACCTTACGAAAACCTCACCTTTGTCGGGTTAGTCGGCTTACTCGACCCACCGCGCCAAAGCGTCCGTCCGGCCATCGAAGAGTGTCAGCGAGCCGGCATTCGCATCGTCATGGTCACGGGCGATCAAGCCCTCACAGCACATCATATCAGTATTGCCGTAGGCTTACGGTCAGACGAATCCGCCCGAGTTATGCTCGGGGAAGCCTTGAACGACATCGATACACTATCGACCCAGGAACAGAAGCGCCTGATGGAAACGGCAATTTTCGCCCGCGTTTCGCCCGAGCAAAAACTCAACCTCGTGACCCTTCACCAGCAGAGCGGTGCCGTCGTGGCGATGACGGGAGACGGGGTGAACGACGCACCCGCCTTGAAAAAGGCCGATATCGGCGTGGCCATGGGACAGCGAGGGACCCAAGTCGCGAAGGAAGCCGCCGATATGGTCTTGCAAGACGACTCCTTCGCCACGATTGTGGCAGCAGTCGAACAGGGGCGGGCAATTTTCAGTAACATCCGGAAGTTTACCTTTTATCTATTATCCGGCAACGTCGGGGAACTGCTCGCCATCGGTATCGCAGCCTTGTGGAACGCGCCGTTACCCCTGCTTCCATTGCAAATTTTGTACATCAATTTCGTTAACGATGCGTTTCCAGCACTTGCCCTGGGCGTTGGCGAGGGATCGGATACTTTGATGCAGTATCCTCCGCGCAATCCGACAGAACCCGTTCTCACTCGATCGCATTGGCTGGGGATTGTGGGATACGGCATTGCGATCGGCGTAGTGGTTCTCGGGGCTTTTGGGTTGTCGCTGGACTGGCTGGGGTTGAACCCGCAACAAGCCACGACGGTTTCGTTTATGACGATCGGCTTTGCGCGACTGTGGCACGTGTTCAACATGCGCGATCGAGGTTCGGGTTTCATCCACAACGAAATCTCCCACAATCCTTACATTTGGGCTGCTCTGGCGCTGTGTACGGTGTTACTGATCGCGGCGGTTTACCTTCCCGGCCTGTCCACCGCCATGAAAACCGTCGATCCCGGTTTAGAGGGTTGGCTGTTGGTGGGAGTCATGAGTTTAATTCCCTGGATTGTCGGGCAACTGACGAAGTGAAAACCGACATCGATGTCGGACTATAAAATCTCCCCGAGAAGACAAAACAGGAGAAGGATCGCAATTGATTGCATTGGAGTTCGAGCGTAGCAGAACCCTTCGATTTGGAGGTGAACGCGCTTAACTCGTCCCTTTTTAAAGTTGAGGCCAATTGTGACTCGTGTTAATCGGATAATCTACAATCCTCGATCGATCTCCAGTTTCTATTACGTCAGTGTTAAGGTAACATTCAACGGTTCAGAGAAATTGTTATTTTCTCGACTTTCAAGAACTCGACCGTAGCTCGGTGCGAATTCTTCGCCAGCAGTGCTATCCGCAACCGCCCAAATAGAAACCTCTCGATCGAGTAAGGTTTCGTCGATAAACGTCAGTTCTCCAGTAAACGTCACCTCTTCTCCCGGATCGAGAGGATTGCGCGTAAACGGATACCAGAGACTCGAACCATCAACATCACTCGTGGTTTGAGCGTCAAACGGTAGGAGAGACGATCCGCCAGACCCCGGCGTGCGTTCGTAGTGGACAGATACCTTAAACACGTCGTTCGCCGTTTGGTTACCTTGATTGGCAACCGTCACTTCGATGGGCAAGATAATATCATTGCCGCTTAGAGATGGCGAACCGGTCACTTCAACTGACCTGGCGACTAAATCCGGGCCGTTGACCTGACGGACACCACTCACCAATAGCGAGTAATCCTGCCAATATACGTCTCCGGTATGGCCGATGTGGATCGCGTAATCCCCTGCCAGAGGTGCGTCGATAACCACCTGTTCGACGTTATCGAGGTGATTTGCTCGATTGCGCGATGCCGAGTCGTTCGGACGATTGGGATCGAGCGTCCAAGGATAATAGGTTTCACCTCCTGGCCCCGTTATCCGAAGATCGAGATCGTTGGTGAGTACGGAAGTGGTGTCGTCTAGACCATCGCCGTGCGCGTCGCCGGGTGGATCGTTCCATACGATCGTTACTTTCAACGGCCCGCCCAAGGATCGAACGTTCGTTGTCTGTTCGTTACCCCTGTAGGAGCTTTCCAACAGCCAGGCAACAGAATCGGGACTTGGGTTACTGGCATGAGTCAGAAACTCTGCGGCCGCAGTAGCATCGACAACGCCCCAACCGTATTGGTAATCCGGCCCCGTCCGGCCGGCATCAAAGGCCGTGTGGATCGCTAGTGCTTTCATCGTCGCACTGCGCGGTTGAGGATCGAACAGGTCGTTGTAATGTTCGATAAGGAGTGCTGCCGTACCCGTTACGTTCGGAGCAGCCATCGACGTTCCGTCTATCCGAGCGTAACTGTTGTTGCTGACATCACCACTGGCATTGTGGGCAACCGAGGACAAGACTCCCACACCGTTCGCGACGACATCGGGTTTGATCCGTCCGTCATCAGTCGGCCCCCAAGATGAAAAACCACTCATGGTTACATCGGCGCTCGTGTAAGGATCGTTGGTCATATCGTCGATCGCACCGACAACGAGGCTGTTTTTAGCCGTTTTTTGAACGGCTAGAGAATCGTATCCGGTATTGCCGTTACCGTCTAAACCCGGCTGTGCGATAACGCCGATCGCCACTCGATACCATCCACTGCCAACCCAAGTGAAACCCGTCACGCTGGGGTTCGAGCCAAAGTAGGTGACGTAGGTGTTGTTGCCACTCTGGTTGGAAAACGCATCGTCTCGATCGTTGCCCGCCGACCACACGCTCAATAGGTGGGGGTTGGCAAATAGGGCCTCATCGAGATCTCGCGATTCAGACGAATATTTGCCGAAATCGACATCTTCAGTTGAAGACGTGCTGTAGTCCTGCAACCATACATCCGTGGTGTTGATAGTTCCAACATTCACGGTATCGCGACTGCCGATCGTCCAACCGCTGGTCTGGCCGTAAGAATGGTTCGATGCCACCATCCACAGTGCATCGCGATCGAGTTCTGTGAAGTCGTTATCGTGGCTATAACTTCGGATGTTGAGAAGATCGGCCATACCACGAGCGTTGGCATGGCTTCCTGATGCGGCGATTGTTCCTGCAACGTGAGTGGCGTGATTGCTAAAATCCGTACCACTATCAACGAGAGTAACGCGGCCAGTTAACTCTTGATGGCTGGTTTGGATTCGCCAACTTCCCGTGTCTGGTTCTGTCGCTTCCCACACGCCGACGGTGAGTCCCGAACCGTGTAAGTCCAAGCCCAGAGAGGTTTCTCCGTTAACGATCGCTAAAGGCGGGATCTGTAGCGCGATGGTGTTAGTGGTGTCTGCTGCGTTCACGTTGTTCGGTCGATCGATCTGCAATTCGTCCGGCGGAATCCCAGAACCGAGGAACCAAACCCCCTCACCCACAGGTATTGGATCGTCAACGAGTCCTAAATCTCGGACTAAATCGATCGTTCCCTCGCTTTGAGTTTCAATAAAATCTTCGGGGTCAATGGCAGTCGTTGGCGTGTCTGCGAGAAACGCTAGCGGTTCGCCGGTTTGCGTTGAAATCAAAAGCGTTCCGCCTTCTGGGTCGTCTCTCACCTCAATCTCGTCGGTAGAAACGCCGTTCGGCAGCATAATTCGATCGATACCATTTTCAAAGTCTGTGATAACGTCCCGTTCCCCAGCATCGAGTGCGAACGTATCGGGCAATCCATCCCCTTCGTGACTCATCGGTCCCCCAGTCAGGGTATCGATTCCGACCCCACCGTAAAGCGTGTCGCGATCGCGATCGCCGTACAGTCGATCGTTTCCAGAATTCCCCAGAACCCAGTCGTCGTCCTGGCCGCCGAATCCCCAATCGTCATCAGCATGACCGGAAAGAACGTCGTTGCCGAGGTTGCCGAATAGGATATCGTTTCCTTGACCGCCATCGATCGTATCGTTGTCGCGACCGGAGGCGATCGTATCGCTTCCGGCGAAGCCTTCCATCGAGTCGTTCCCGCGATTGCCGAAGTAAATCCGCTCGCCGCTGTCGTCGACGGTGGTGTCATCTCCACCGAGCATTGCGATCGCGTCAGTACCCGTTGCACTCAAAAGGCTTAATTGGTCGCTGGGCAGGCGATCGAAGATCGGCAAGTCTGCACTATCTGTAGCGATTCCCCAATCGTAAATGCCATCTCCGTAAGGAATGCCGATCTGAACGTCTGAAAATACCATTTTGTTAACCTCCCAAAACTCTACCCTTCCCGGTTGAAAGTTTCGGTTGAGAGGTCTATCAAACGTTCGCGTTTTCAAAGTTGTTTTTTAAGCTGAGCTGAACCCCCCGTTTCACAGAGCTTTCAGGAATTCAGTCTGAGATCGCCTCGATCGGGGAAAATTCTGGCCAGCTAAGGAACTCAGTCTCTCAAGGTGTTGTTTAAAAATTAGCGCTCAGAGACAGCGATCTCAGATATCCCCTTCAAACAGTCAAACATCAATCTCGCTGTTCTCTCTAATTCTCTATTCCTTCGCGTTTTGTGAAAGACCCTCAATATTCGCCGGGGAGGAGTCTACTTCCATTACACTACGCTCGAAAGTTGCATCTCCTATTTTGTTAGGAATATTGATTGACGAAGAAGCACCATAACACTTTATTTGAAGTTTGGTTTTGAAAGGTCAGGATGAGTTTCCACATAAAGATTCGGTACAATCGACTAAGAGGATGCTGACATTCCAAAATTAGCGCAGTTCTTCGAGTCGTGCGTTCAAACCGTTACCGAGCAGCTCCTGCAAAACCGTTTCGGCACGTTCTCTCGATCGAAAGGCCCCGGCTTGGGTAATGCGGCCGTCAGTACGTCGCACGGTGAAGGCATCGGGGACGAGAAGACGGACGAGAGCCACTTCGTAGTCGCTGCGCGGTTCGATGAGGATGCGATAGCGCAGACGAGCCGGGGAAACATCGGCGATGGCAATGGTAGGAGGGGGAGGCGGCGCACCAGGGATGAAAGACAGCGGTTCGGTTGAGGGTAACGGTAAGTCTCCTCGATCGCCGATAGGTGGGTTGGGATCGGGGACGGGAAGAGGAGGAAATCCTGGCACAAACCGAGGAATTGGCAAAACCTCGTCAAACCCTCGATAAGCAACAGCTGGTTTTTCGATCGATCCTTGCCGATCGGTGACGGTGAGATGAAAAGCTTGAGCGTTCCCCCAAGGTAATACGGGTACGTCGTTGGAGGATCTCGCACTCGTTTGAGTGGCGATGGTATTCTCGATCGGGTTGTTTTGTAAGTTGTTGGATAAGTTGTTGGATAAGTTGTTGGATAAGTTGTTCTGCAAGACGGGACGGCCGCCTCCAGCCACGGCCAAGCCACGACCGCGACTCCCGATTAAGGTACAGTTGACGATCCAAGGACTGCCAAAATCGACCCAAACGCCCAACCCTTGGGAATTGTGGACGGTCACGCCGTTGAGTCCCGCACCGTCTGCACCGAGAACGGCGACGTGTTGCACGCCGAATGATGTGGTGACAGATGCACCGCCAAACAAAGTCACGCCACGTCCCCGTCCGTCGGGATTGCCGTAGAGGGTTACACCGGATTTGAGCTGTAACGGAAAGATTTCTCCGGTTTGGGTGCTGTAGGTACCGGGACTGAGTATAATTACGGTGTTTGGCTGCACGACGGAAAGGGCGTGGGTTATCGATCTCCAGGGAGATCGAGCCGTTCCCGTCCCGTTTCGATCGTCCCCACGTTCGGAATCGACGTAAATTTGTACGGCTTGTGACGCTGAGTTACTCGTGGGGATCTGTCGAACAAACGATTCGGCAACGGCTGGTGCAACTGCCCCCCCCATGCTAATGGCAAGACTCGCACCAACAAAGCTAGAAATCCGAACGACCCACCCCGCACGGCGGCGGAGAAAGTGAAAACCCATGGACGGTCTCCAAAACGTGAGGGAACCCATGTCGCAACGACAACGCTCAGACGCACCCGTCCGGCAGTGACAACCCCAGTAGACTGATATGAACGTTCGCCCAGATCGAGATCCAAACGTTATTGAAGGGGAGGTGTTCGTGGAGGAACGACTCGGCACTAAAGTGTTCGTTCCACCCGCTGTGTGTCGGATTTTAGATGCCAACCTCGATCGAGCCAGGGAAGGCTTGCGGATCGTCGAGGAATGGAGTCGCTTTGGCTTGAACGACCCACACTTGACGGAAAACTGCAAGCAAATGCGTCAAACCCTCGCCGGTTGGCACGACCCACAATTACGCGCTGCCCGCAATACTCCGGGCGATCCGGGAACTGAACTGACCCATCCACGAGAAGAACGGCGCGAGAACGTCGAACAAGTGTTGCAGGCAAACCTCTGTCGCGTGGAAGAAGCCCTGCGCGTTCTCGAGGAATATGGAAAGCTCTATCATCCCGAACTCGGAAGCGCGTGCAAGCAAATGCGCTACCAAGTTTATACCCTAGAAAGTTGCCTGATCGCCTACCAACAGCAGCAAAAGTTAAAACAAGCTCGGTTGTATTTTGTAACGTCGCCGTCCGATCGATTGTTTGAGGTCGTTGAAGGGGCGCTACAAGGGGGCTTGTCTTTGGTACAGTACCGGGATAAAACAGCAGACGACGTAACGCGCTTGAAAACCGCGCAAAAACTCAAACAGCTCTGCCATCGCTACGGTGCGCTGTTGATCGTGAACGATCGAGTTGATTTAGCCTTGGCAGTGGAAGCCGACGGCGTTCATCTCGGACAGCAAGACGTACCGGTTGCCTTCGCCCGACAACTTCTCGGCTCGCAACGCATTGTCGGTCGTTCGACGACCAACCCGGAGGAAATGCGCCGTGCGCTCGATGAAGGCGTCGATTATATCGGTGTCGGGCCGGTGTACGCAACGCCGACGAAAGCGGGAAAACCGGCTGCGGGTTTGGACTACGTTCGCTATGCGGCCGAACACTGTCCCGTTCCTTGGTTTGCGATCGGCGGCATCGATATGAACAATCTCAGCGAGGTGTTTGCTGCTGGGGGAGAACGTGTGGCGGTGGTGCGTGCCATTGCGAATGCCGAACAGCCTACGCTGGTCGCGCAGTATTTCCTCTCTCAACTCGCTTGGGTCGAACGGATGCGCGATCTCGAGCGGCCCTCATGATGAAGCCTGTACGGCTTTGTAACTATTTTTCGAGTCCAACGAACAAAACGAAAACGAGTGAAATGACAACGATTACGGTGAAAGTCAACGGAGAAACGAGATCTTGTATCGAAGGGATGCTGTTACCGGAGTTTCTAACACAGATTGGCTTAAATCTTCGCCTGATTGCCGTGGAGTATAACGGCGAGATTCTGCACCGTCAGTATTGGGACTCAACCCAAATGCAAGCGGGCGATCGATTGGAAATTGTAACGATTGTCGGTGGCGGAAGTTTTTTGGTGAAACATGAAGCTTCATGTGTTTTACGCACGTCAGACTGAGTTTATGTCATGTAAAAGCAGTTATTTCCTGTTTTTTTGTGTTTTTTAGGATTTTGTGAAGCAGTTTACAAAAAACAAATAAATTTTTGTTGCAGCTTTGGCAAAAAATCGTCAGAAATCGCAAAAAAATATTAAGAATTACTAAGCAAAGTAAAGATTGGTTATGGTAAAGTAAAGTCAGAAAAGAAAACGCATTTTTATAGAGGACGACTTCATGCCTTACGTTGAAGAAGAAGGTGGGCGTTTAAACAACTATGCCATCGAACCCAAGATGTATATGGCTGAGCCGCCGACTGCACAGCAGAAAAAGAACTACGTTATCTTGGGCGGTCTGGGCGCAGGACTGATCGCGAGCTTAGTCGCGATCGCGTATTACGCTTCTAACGCCGGTTAAACTTTCACGTCATGCAAAAGCGGGTGGAGCAAGATGCCAGCCTCTTGCCAACCCCTTGCGAAACCCTATGTCATCGATCGACCGGGTGCGCCTGCTTTTGCATACTTTGCAATCATCCACCAAGCCCGTAGAATCTCCGCTACACTACCGGCATGGGCAATACAACCCCGAGGTGTCATCGGGACGGCTCCATCAAAAATTTCACTGACGTAGCCCACACCAGCTGTGCGAAGGTGATGTGAAAAGGGTGACAAAAACGCCATCGCAGCGGACGGATCGCCATAGACGCGCAAGTGGGCGATTGCAAACGCACCGATCCACCATCCCCAAACGGTTCCTTGATGGTAAGCGAGATCGCGCTTAGCTACATCACCACCGTACTGCCCACAATATCTCGCCTCGTCGGGCGCGAGCGAGCGCAATCCGTGAGAGGTTAACAACGTCCGACTACAGACTTCAACGATTGCGCGTTGTCGATCGATCCTCAAAGGACTGACTGGCAGAGAAACCGCTAACAGTTGGTTCGGCCGTAACGTTGCATCGTCGCCGTCGGGGCCGTCCAACACGTCGTAACAGTAGCCCGTACTGGGATTCCAAAACCGCTGAAATCCTTGTTTGGCCCGTTTTGCCAGGCTCTCGTAGCGTTCTGTCGGTTCTCCCAAAACGTTTGCGAAACGCACCATACTCAGCAGGGCGTTGTACCAGAGAGCGTTGACTTCCACGGGTTTTCCAATGCGCGGTGTCACGACCCACTCGCCAACTTTGGCATCCATCCAAGTTAGTTGACCTCCCGATACGCCTGCCGCAATCAATCCGTCCGATCGATCGAGGTGGATATTGTAATCCGTACCTCGAACGTAACAATCGATGGCAGCAGCAAGAGCTGGAAAAATCTCCTTCAAAAACGCTCGATCGTCTGTCGTGGCAAAATACGCTCGAACCGCTTCGGCGTACCACAGCGTCGCATCGACCGTGTTGTAAGCCAGTTCGCCACCTTTATCCGGAAACACGTTCGGCAACAACCCATTGCGGAAAAAGCGAGTGTAGGTCAACAAGATCGATTTCGCCACCTCCGGCCGTCCCGTTGCCAGCGTCAACCCCGGCACGCTCATCAGCGTATAGCGTCCCCAATCCCCAAACCAGGGATACCCCGCTATAACCGTCGTTCCCGCACGTCCGTCGTCTAAGGGACGGCGCACGATAAAACCATCAGCTGCCAAGACCAACTGTTGAATCCAACCCGGTGCGCCATCCGTTTTCAACCCCGGCGTTTTATGCCAACCGTCGAGTAGCTGTCGCTCGTGGCGATGACGGCGTGCCAGTGCCGCTTTACCGTCTAATTCCGGTGTGGGTTCCGTACTCGCAACGACCGTAAAAGAATTTCCCGGTTCGATCGAAACTTTCAACGTCGCTGCGTGCAGGTGATCTTCATAATCCCCCGTACCGCGATAGCGCTCCATTGTCAAATCGAATCCTGCATACCAGTTATAGCGTTCGGTCATCGCACCGCGATCGCAAAGTAGATAAAACGGCACAGCACCGTCAAACGCCAGCACCCGAATCCCTCGTGGACGAGGATGAACCTGCCAATCGTCCCCCATGGCCCCTCCATGGTGACTGCAATAATTTACCAACACTTTCACCGAAAAACTCATCGGTTGACAGCCTCGGTGCAAGGTATAGCGGACATAGGTGGTATTTTGGCCCAGTTCCATCCAGATGCGCTTCTCCACCAGTGCTTCCCCACAGGCAAACGTCCAAACTGGTGTCGTTCCTTCGAGTCGAAAACTTTCGATATTCCGGTAGCCATGGGGGGCGACAGTGCCGTCGGCCCAACGGTTGGTATACAGCGAAAACGATTGACCGTGATACTGGACTGTTTCATCGAACTTGACCGCCATCAACCGCCGACAGCGAGGTGGATCGACAGTTGCGATGAGAATTCCGTGATAGTGGCGCGTCAAAAGTCCGGAAAGAGTCCCTGAAGCATAGCCGCCGATGCCGTTGGTCACGAGCCATTCTCGCTGCTGGGCCATGTCCAAATCGCCACAGATTTCCCGTCCGAAGTGAATTGCCATAAGCATTCCGGCGTTGAATTGCAATGCCATTTGATTTTGACACGAGCCGGTCGCCTGTTGCGATTGCACCGCTCGTGTGAGTTGGATACAGTTACAGTAATATCGATCTCAATTCGTTGGAGAAACACCAATGTTTGACTGGCTCAATTCGCTGCTCGGACGGCCTCGAGATCGCATTCAAGCCCGTGTCGAACTGTACACGTGGCAAACCTGTCCGTTTTGTATTCGGGCAAAGCTTCTCTTGTGGTGGAAGGGCGTTCAGTTTACAGAATATAAAATCGATGGTAACGAAGCAGCACGGACGCAGATGGCACAGCGATCGAACGGACGGCGCACAGTTCCGCAAATTTTCATCGACGATCGACATATCGGTGGGTGTGACGATTTGTACGAGTTAGACGCCAAAGGACAACTCGATCCGCTGTTGCAACGAACGGCTTGAGTGCTGGTCGAATCTTAGCTTTGAAGATTCGACCAGTCGGGATTTGAAAGAACAACCGTTGTCGTCCCCAGTCGGCGGATGAGGCGACCGACGATATGGGTGAGTGTCAGTCGCCGAAGTGGCTGGAGTCTTATGGGTCGAAACCGGGCAAACTGTCAGAGCGCAATACACAATAACTCGTGTAGTTCGTCCAAGCTAGAAGAACTCAAACGAGCCGATTTGTGACGGAATACTCGATCGATTTCCGGTCGTTGGTATCCATATCGTACACAGCGAATACACTCTAAGACGCAACCACCACAAACCTGCGAGCGTTTTCAAACAATTCTTAAATACAGCGAAATTTATGCCGAGCTGCGATTTAAGATCCGAACTTTTGAGACGGACAACCGCCACGATTTGCGATCGAACATGAGAACCGAAAGCGAGGGGGTCGAGTGCAGTCTTCCTGACCTTTGAGATGGGTCGCGTGTGAAACCTCGAATTGTGTCCCGGGGATTCGATCGAACGTTTCACTTCAGACCTTCAATGGAATCGTCGATCGAATTTCCGCCGAGGTGACGTTTCCATGTTGTCTGCTGCTATCGTTCCTTTCGCTCTCGCGTCCCTCGCTGTTTTGTTCTGGGCGGGGACTGATGAAGAAATCGAAGGAATTCTCGCCGGAGTCGTCGCGATCGTCTGTTCGATCGTCGCTCTGTGTTTGTCCCCGATCTCGATTCAGTTACTCGTGTTGGTGCTGTGCTTGGCGTGGCACACCTCTAAAAAATCACTCCGCACATTTAACAGCCGTGCCACTGGCCGACACCATTAACATGCCCTCTCCAATCGTTTCGTAGTCGAGATCGATGCCGATAATAGCATTCGCTCCGAGTTTTTCAGCCGCTTGCTCCATTTCTTTCATCGCAATGTCCTTCGCTTGACGCAGCGATTGTTCGTAAGCGCCCGCGCGGCCGCCAATGATATCGCGGATATTCGCAAAAAAGTCGCGAAAGACGTTAGCCCCCAAGATCGCTTCGCCACTGACCACACCGCAGTATTCGACGATCGAGCGATTTTGTAGCGTGCTGGTTGTCGTTAAAATCATCGTCACTCGAACTCCTAAATCTCGAAAAATCGATTAGCTCTGACTGCCCTCAACCGCCTTCGCCCAAGACTTTGCCCAATTCAAAGTTTCTCGAACTTGTTGGAGATCGGACGCTTCGCAATAGAGCCTTAAGACCGGTTCGGTGCCACTAAAGCGAACTAACAACCAACTGCCATCTTCCAACCGGAATTTGTAACCGTCTGTAGTTTGGCAGCTCACCACTGCTTTGCCCGCAATTTCTCGAAGTGGCTGTGATTCCAGGGATTCGACGAGTTTCGCACGGACTGCCATGCTGGCCAAGGGGAGGTCGATGCGATCGTATTCCGAGAGAAATCCCGTCTTTTCCTGTAACTCCCGATACAGCGTGCTGAGGTCTTTCCCCGATTCCACCACCGCTTCGAGGACGTATAACGCCGACAGGAGGGCGTCGCGTTCGGGAATGTGCGTGTTGTAACCGATACCGCCCGATTCCTCCCCACCGAGCAACACGTCCGCACTCAACATTCGATCGGCGATGTACTTAAACCCAATGGGCGTTTCGTACAGGGGCAACCCGTGCAGTTGCGCCACGCGTGGAATCAAATCCGAACCGCTCACCGTTTTGACAATTTCGCCCGTTAATCCTTTCCGCTTAGCCAGGTGTTCGATGAGGATAGGAATGAGGGTTTGCGAACTGAGGAAGTTGCCGTCGCCGTCCACCGCCGCAATTCGATCGCCGTCGCCGTCAAACACCAGTCCAACCGTCAAAGATTGACTTTCGCGACGGTGGTTTTTGATTTGCTCGAACAAGTCGGCGAGATTGCGCGGGAGGGGTTCCGGAGCGCGGCCCCCGAAGAGCGGATCTCGATTGCTGTGGAGTTCCCGAATCGGCGCGTTGAGAAGCTTGGGCAATCCCCCAGCTGCTGCCCCGTACATGACATCCGCAAAAACGGCGAGTTTCCCAGCGTTTAACAGATCGCGAATGGCTTCGATATTGACCTTCGTTTGCAAGTCCGCGCAGAAGTCCGTCCAGGGGTCGAAAAGCTCCAGGGTTCCCGGCGTCGTTGCCTCCACTGTTTCGTCGGCATTGAGCATCGCCTCGATTTGCTTCGTCACCTCGGGCGATACCGAACCCCCAAAGGCCCCCTTCACTTTCAAGCCCAGATATTGAGGGGGATTGTGGCTGGCTGTCATAACGATCGCCCCGAGGGCGCCACGATGGTGAGCTGCCCAACTAAACGCCGGCGTCGAAGCGTAAGTTTGCGCGAGCAGAACGTCATAGCCCGCAGCCACTAGCGTGTCGGCTGCCACCCGAGCGAAATCTTCTGCCATAAAGCGTCGATCGAACCCCACCACGATCGACCTCGATCGAGCCGTATCGCCGTAAGTTCGTTCTAGCACCTTCGCAGCGATGGGGGCGACCCGAGCCACGCGCTCGAACGTAAAGTCGGCCGCGATCGTACCGCGCCAACCATCCGTTCCGAATTTAATTGGACTCGCGGTAAACGAAACAAAACTAGGATGAGCCACGATCGTGCTTAGCCTCTCATAACGACACTGAGTAGGGTATCGGTCACGCCGCCCCTTGAAGAAAATACCGAATTACTCCCGCGACGAGCGGGCGTTGATATGAAAGGTTGCTACAATTTTTTACCGGATTCCGGCAACCCAAATGTAATGTAGCACGTCATGCTAACGTGTTAGTGCCTTGCGCTCGTGCTGGCTGAGGTCGTTGCTGTACCTCCTGATTCGATCGATGGCATCAGCTTCAATAGAGTTGTTGTGATGGAGTTGTTCCTATGAGTGTACCGGGGTTGAACGTCACCCTCGATGACAACGATAACGAGTTCGTCGCCACCAACGACGACGATACCGTCTTTGGGGTTGGGGGAAACGATACTCTCTTCGGATTGTTCGGTCGCGACGTCCTCTCGGGTGATAACGACGACGATCTCGTGTTTGGGGGAGGCGACAACGATGCCATCTCGGGCGGTGCGGGCAACGACTGGCTTTCCGGTGAAGACGGCGACGATGCCATCGGCGGCAACAGTGGCGACGATACGATCTTCGGCAGTAACGGTAACGATCTCCTCGCCGGCAATACAGGGATCGATCGAATTTTTGGCGAATCTGGCAGCGATCGAGTGTTTGGGGGGAGAGATAACGACTTTCTCTTTGGTGGCAACGACGACGACTTCGTGCGGGGAGAAGACGGCAGCGACACCCTCGACGGTGAAAGCGGTAACGATGTCGTCTCGGGCGGACTCGAAAGCGATTTTCTCTTTGGCAGTGCGGGGCAAGACACGATCCTCGGAGGAGTCGGCGACGACCAAATCAATGCCGGGCCGGACGATGACGCGGTTTTTGGAGAGGACGGCAACGACCTCCTGTCTGGCAACCAGGGCAACGATATGCTCTCCGGTAGCCTCGGTAACGACAGTATCTTTGCCGGTCAAGGAAACGATACAGCCAGCGGCAACGGCGGCAACGATTTTATCTTCGGCGATACCGGCAGCGACGTTCTCTCGGGGAACGACGGCAGCGATACCATTTCCGGTAACGTCGGCGACGATCTCATCGTCGGCGGACTTGACGAAGACATCCTCGTTGGCGGACAAGACGACGACACCCTTTCGGGCGACGATGGCAACGATACCGTAACGGGTGACACCGGAAGCGATCTCCTGGGAGGTGGAGAGGGCGACGATAGCGTGATGGCAGGAGACGGTGACGATGTTGTTGCGGGAAATACTGGCGCGGATACCCTGTTCGGCGGAGAAGGCAGCGATTTTATTGCGGGCGGACAGGGAAACGATCGAATCCTCGGTGAAGGTGGGAACGACACCCTAAGTGGAGGTGCGGGTGCGGATGTGTTCGCCCTCATCGACGAAGCGGGTAGTGCTGACACGATTCTCGATTTCAACACCGCCGAAGGCGACAAAATGCTCCTCGGGGGCGGTTTGATGTTCGACGATCTCACGATCGAGCAAGGGAACGGTTTCTTCGTCAACGACACCATTATCACGCGCCAAGGTTCGGATTCCGTCCTCGCAGTTCTCAAAGGCGTTCCGGCAAGCAACATCACGGAAGATACCTTTAACCCCGATGTCGAGGTTCCAGATAGCGACGGCGACCAATCCGCCGATCCCGATGCCAACCTCAGTGAAACCCCCAAATTGCGCGGCGCCGAACTGCTCGTTGCGAACGAAGCCAGTGTCATCGGACAGGTGGCCGCGACAAACGCGACGAGTTTCACAGTCACGAGTGTTGAAACGGATGACGGGGATACGGTCAACAACGCGATCGAGATCGACAGCCAGGGCAACATCACCCTAACGGCGACGGGGGCGAGTGCCCTTAACGATAATACGGTCGAATTTATCGATGTCGCGATCGAAACGAATAATAATAATTCCGGCACGATTCGCATTTACGGCAGTATTTCCGACGCACTCGACGATAGCGAAATCGGAAACGGAACCGATGTCAGTGTTGGCAACGGGCAGGATACGATTCGCGTTGGGGCGGGCACCTACGACGATAGTTTTGAAATTTCGGAATCCGTAACGCTACTCGGTTCCAACGAGGGTGTCAGCGGTACGAGTAGCAATCGCGAGGACGAAGCGACAATCTCGGCAACGATCGAAATTTCCAGTGCTACGGTTACCCTCGACGGACTGCGTTTCACGGCTGATGTGGATGCAGACAACACGGGCAACACGCTCGTCGTTCAAAACAGCGTCTTTAGTGGCGCGGGACTCAGCGTTCGTCCCAGCCAAACCCGTACGGGCGTTCAGGTACAAAACAACGAGTTTTCAAACGTCGACGGTACGGCGATCTCGCTACAAAATCTCGAGACGGGTACCATTAACAACAACTCGATCGACGTTAACGATGCGTCTGCTAGTAGCGACGGTATTGTGGCCGACAGCATTACGGGAACGAGTCTTTCTAACAACCAAATTTCAATGCCGGCAGGCGGTGGTTCGGGCATTCAAGTCAGCGGCTCCACCAATTCCAATACGCCAGCATCGGATATTACGATTTCCGGAAACACCATTGCTGGTAGTAATGGTGCGGGAACGGCTACAACTGACGGCGGCATTACGTTACAAAATGGGAACTTTGACAACCTCCGTATCACCGACAATACGGTCAGTGGTTTCAGTGCGGCTTCAACAACCGGTTCGTTGCTACTCGTACAAGGGACAGAAATTCCCGATGCCAACGAACTGACGATTACGGATAACGTTTTTGCTGCCGACTCTCCCGGTTTGTCTATCTATAGCAATACGGCATCGGGCGAAGCACCTTCACTGACCGTTCGGGACAACTTTTCGGCCGGTGGTACGGCGTTAACACAAGCCAATGTGGGATCTGCGGGAAATACGAATTTCGTTCTGACCTGATTTTCCCCAAAACACCTGAATTCCCTGGAGGTTTGTTGGGTTTCTCGGTATACAGTACAGTAGGGTGTGACGCGGGTGAAACAGTGGCCCCACCATCCAACCCAAGAACAGCCCGAATCACATACCGCAGAAGTTGTCTTTCCCAACACCAGTGGTTTTTCTGTTCCGCCCTTCCCATATGGACTCGCAATTCAGCCAACGGCACCCGCTTCGGATTCTGTTAGTAGAAGATAATCGGGTCAATCAAAAGGTTCTCTTACGGCTGTTAAAGCGATTGGGCTACGAGGCAGATGTGGCAAACAACGGGCGAGAAGCGGTTTCGATCGTGCGCGTTCGAGCTTACGATGTCGTGCTGATGGACGTTCAAATGCCGGAAATGGACGGTATTGAAGCCACGCGATGCATTTTTGAGGAGTGGCCGCCCGAACAGCGGCCGCAGATTGTTGCGGTGACAGCTAATGCGATGCCGGAAAATGAGGTGGCGTGTCGGAATGTCGGAATGATGGATTTCGTGACGAAACCCGTTAGTCTCGAAGCGATCGCGCTCGTTCTCAATCGGTGTCAGCCGATTAAGGGACGGTGATGCGGTCAGGAGGTGATGAGATGATGAGATATGAGATCGTGTTTCCTGACTTCCCACTCTCCTATTCCCGATTCCCCACTCCCCTTCAATCCCCAGTTCGATATCGATCGAGTAGGTTGGGGATGTCGTCGTAGCCGTCGATGCCGATGAGGGCAACGATCGAGGTACGATTGCGCTCTAACTCAGCGCGAAAGGCTTCTTCGCCGAGTTGCCCTTGTAAAATCGCGAGCAATCCCGCTGCTTGTTTCCACTCGCTGGCGCGAATTCGATCGAGAAAATAGGCGGCGACACTGCCAGTCCCGATCGCGCGTTCTGTATCTTGTAGGTTGTAATACGCCTCGGCTAGAGCGGCAAAGTTTAAACCTTGTAAATATAAGTCTCCAGACGCTTGAGCGGCGGCGAGTCCTTTTTCTAAATACGGGATGGCGCTCGAGGGACGTTCTAACAGGATGTAAGCCAGTCCCAAGCTGTAAGCGCACAGCGCCAAACTTTGACGGTCTTCGAGTTTTTCCGATTGTGTTAACCCTTGTTGCAGGTATTCGATCGATCCTTGCGAGGTATCTTCGTCCAAGCGTTCGAGCTGTTGTGCCGAAAGGATTTGACTGTATCCCAAATTGGCTAAGGCGTTCGCGGCTCCCAATCGATCGCCGACTTGTCGGGCGAGTACCAACGCTCGCTGACTCAGAGCGCTGGCTTCGGTATAGTCTTTCGCGGCAGCGTTCAAACGGCTGAGGTGATTGTAACTGGCGATTTCACAGCGTCGATCGCCGGCTTGCTGTGCGATCGACAGTGCCTCTTCGTGAAACTCGATCGCTCGCTCGAGATTGCCGATCGCCCGCTGCGAGTAGCCTAACAGGGTGAGAATTCGGGCTTTTTCCTGAGTTCCCTCAACTCGTTTCAAGGGAAGTTCGAGATATTCCAAGGTATTTTCCAGATATTCCCCGGAAAAAGAGGCAAAAACGCCACCGTATAACGGGAACGTCTCGCGACGGGCAAAGGTTCGCAGAACTTGCAACGCCATCTGAAAACAAGCGTCGGCGAGAATCGGACGACTGGCGAACCCGTCGGAAAGCTGACACCAAATCGAAGCAAAGACTAAAAACGTACTGACCGAAAGCTGTTTGCCGGTTTTCGCACTGTAGGGTTGTCGATCGAACCAGGTGACGAGTCCCCGTTGCAACCCCTGCAATACGACGGCTAACTCGAGGGTCGCCTGCCAGCTTAAATCGGTATGACGGCTGGCCAGTTCGACGATCGACGCGCCCCGAGAGAGGGTTTGAAACAGTTCGCGCGGGAAATAAGCGTCTGTTTTTTGCGCCCACGAACGCCAAGGCCCCGGTCGTTCCTCGGTTCCGCCGAACCCGATGCTGCTGCGGGTTTCGTACATCCAACTTATCAAATCGCCTTCGAGTTGGGCGAAATGATTTAAGCCGTCGTCGAGTCCGCTGGCTAACTGTTGGATGTATCCGTCGTCTCGGGCTTCTGCGTTGAGCGATTTTGCCAGTTGGCGCAATTGTTCGCCCGTCCACGATCGATCTTGATTGGGATCGATCGTACCTAACAACGCAGCTAATCGATCGTCCGGTTCTGCAGCGAGGATCGATCGAACCGCCGACGACACCATCGCCGTATCGCGATTGTCTTTCTGCCAGCGTTCCCACTGTTTTTGAATGGTTTGTAACGCGCGCAAAATGCGACTGGCTTTAGTTTGGGTATTTAAAGCCGATTCGGTGGATTCAAGGCGTTCGGCGAGAGCGGACTCGAAAAGTTCCCCCGTTCCCGGCCGAATTTCCCGCACGAGTCGTTGATAAATTTGCTCGGGCGATCGAATTCGCCCCGCAAGCGTACTTTCGACGAGTTTATCGATAACAGAAAAATAGCGATCTCGATCGGACATTTCAGGAAATCGGAAATAGAGGTTGGGGACTTAGGCCGTGAACGAGGTCTCCTCGCCCCTCCATTTTCTCATCATCACCTCACCTCATCACCTCTTAATCTTCTAATCTCCCCATCACGGCAGCAATAGTTCTGCATCTCCAGGCTGAGGCAGTCTGGGAACGTTGCGGCTTGACGGCTCGGTTTCGGTGTTTTCCGCTGGAGAGACTTCTGCGACATTGCCACTGGCTTGTCGTTCGAGTAGGGCGAGATAGTTGGGATAGAACAGACTCACCAGCACGTGAACGAGGTCGTCTCGTTGTTGGCGGGTTAAGCTGCGAATTGCCTCTCGATCGCCTTCCATGGGGTTGACGTCCAGCGTATCGTAACTGGGATACACGGCTTCATTCATCAAATCGTTCGCGCCCAAATAGTCAGCGAGGGTGAGTTTCCAGTCGAGGCGGTATTGGAACGGACGACCTTTAACGTAGAGGTGATAGCGAATTAAACGTCTGATGAGGGTGTTGTTTTCGGCAACTTCACCCGTTTCGAGGTAAGTATATTGGTTTTCTAACGGTAAGTCGGGCAGAATTTCATAAACCTCCTGCCACATGTCGTTCGTCCGAGTCGGTCGTTGGGCGACGATTGCCCGATTGTTATCCCGACGGTTTACGGGGTGAGATGCGACTTCGTCGGCTGCTTTGGCACCGATAACCGTTAATGCCATGACGCAGAGAAAGACAACGAGGAAACTAACGAGTCGAGTTTTCATAACCTTAAAATTGGCGACGAGGGAGATCGAAGACCTCTTGACGACCGTTCGATCTCCCGTCGATCGAATATTGCTAATGTCCGATTTTAAGATCTGACGAATCGTTCAGATCCATTGTTCGATCGAACCTCAAACGTTATCGCCGATAATTTCCGGTTGCGTGAGTTCGTCAGACATTTCGACGATCGCCCGCACGATCGGCTTCATTCCAGCTTCTTCGAGATTGTCGAAATCTTCGTAGCGGCGGCGTTTGGCCCGATTTGCCACTTGCACGGTAATGCGGTAGCGATTCGACGCAGCATCGACCAGTTCTTCGGCTCGGCGCATGAGATGGGTTGTATCGACAGTGTTGCGTTTTTGCATGGAGTTGCTCGAAAACCTCGCGTATCAGTTTTAGATCTTACAGTCAGCAGTTATCAGTTACCAGTCACCAGTCACCAGTTATCAGTTATCAGTTACCAGTCACCAGTCACCAGTCACCAGTTATCAGTTACCAGTGACAACTGTCTTTAATCTACACGTTTGATTTTTGGCTGGTGACTGTACAAGTATTGCCGGGGCTTTCGATGAGTTTGACCTGATGGAGTTCTGCCCCTAACTCGTGGATGGGATCTTGGAGGAGATCGCGAATGTAAATGGCAAAATTCTCGTTCGTGGGAACGACGTTTTTGAAATAGGGAATATCTTCGTTGAGAAATGTATGGTCGAACGGTTCGGCTACTCGATCGTCGATAAGTTGCATTAACTGACCTAAATCGACGAGCATTCCCGTACGACGGTCGATTTCACCCTTAACTGTCACTTCAACATGGTAGTTGTGACCGTGTCCGTGAGGATGGGCGCATTTCCCGTAAATGGCGTAATTTTCTTCGTCACTCGCTTCGGGAATTGCCAAGCGGTGGGCGGCGCTAAAGTGCGTTCGCGTGGTCAAATGCGCTTCCCAACCGTCCCCGAAATAGTCCGCCCATAAATCCGGATGCTCGAAGAGTTGAATTTGCACGAGGGGAAGGTGCGGTTTAAGACGATTCCAGATGACTCGCGCTGCGTTTTCCGTCGTTGGGAGTGTCTTTTGGAACTCTTCCCAGACTTCGTTGAGAAATGAAAAGTCTAACTGACTGGTGACTTCTCGTTTGATGTCGTGTTTGATATCGGACAGGTTTAGCACCATCCCGTATTCGTCGAGTTGTCCTGCCATGGAGACGTAGAGGACGTAGTTATGGCCGTGGCCGTTGGCTCTGGCGCAAGCGCCGAACTGCTGGAAGTTCTCAGTTTCGCTCAGTTCGGGAAGCCAATATCGGTGGCTTGCTGAAAATTGCGCTCGACGGTTGATAATGCAGTCCATGTCTTCGATCGCGTGTGAAGTTCTGTTAAGGTCACTTCATTGTATCTTGGGATTTTTGACCTTGCGGCTGGCTCTTGCGTTGCGATGCAATCGGTACTCGATGCAATCGCAACCTGTAAGCCTCAAAAATGTGTGGTGACAAGCCGGTACAACGATGTCACGACTGGCTAAAAAAAGCTGAAAGCAACAGTCGATCGAGACACGACAACTGGCTGCTATTCTCCCACAACAGAAAAGTCGACTGATTGCCCTCGAAGGTGAAGGAAACTCCGCAAGTGCGGGAACACTGTGATTTACGCCCGATCGATGCTAGGAGACTGTGGCTTCTATCGGATATTGACCACCACTTCCCCCAATCTTGTTTATCGGAGACAGGTGTTTGTCTCGATCGATTCGTCAACTGACCAACTCGAACCGACGGGAGAACGAATTTTGTCAGGTGAAATTTAGGTATTTGTATTTCGAGTTACCGATTCAATTCTGGAATGGTATTTCGTTTTCTTTCGATTTCAAGTACCAATATAAATTGGCAACAGTCATATCAGGAACTTCTTTCCAGTTGGAAGGAGCAAGAGCATAATAGCCCTCTTTTGGAGATCGATCGGCAATGTAGACCTCGTGTTCCCGCCGTGTTTCTGGGTTCACTGTAAATTTCAGATTGTCGCGTAAAGCATTGAAATGTGATGTTTGCTTCAATGCTTCATATTGTTTTTGTTCGATGAGTTCGTTTTCGGTTGAAATGTCTACTTCGTCAGAAATACTTTCCTCCGAGATTTTTAGATTTATAATCTCATTGAACTCTTCTTTAGAAGCGGTTTTCAAATAATTAACTTGAGTATGCCATGCTTCGATAATTGGTATATCCTCTATGTAAATTCGCATGAGTTCGGGGTAAATAAAGTCTAGCTCTTCTTCCGTTTGACAACTCGATATAACGTCGATCGTATCTTTTCTGATATTTTGCCGCAATTGATTCATTTTATTACTAGCTGCATAAAATTCTTTAAGTAGTATATATATTATTGCAATTGCTTGTTCGATTTGCCAAGCACATTCATAGCGTCTGAGTCGTGCAGGAAAATTGGTTTCTTTTGTATATATTTGTGGATTTCTGTAGTCTGCCAATACTGTGGCTAGTTCTGAATTGGTGTGTGATAAATGATTTATTCGCGTCTGCGTATTTTCGAGATTCAAGTAGTTTTTTGTTTCATTGACTGCTTGTTCAAACCGACCATAAGCTTGCCCTAATATCGTTTTATGGTGGTTAAAATTTACGTCATCTGCAACGCGATCGATTCTCGATTTTATATCTTCAGACTCTTCGGAGATTTTATTTAAAATTAAAGCCTGAGTTTCTTTGACATCTTTGGCAACATTTTTTAATTCTTTTCGGATTTTGAGTGTTTGATACAAATTCACTCCCGATAATGCGGCTCCAGCAAAAGTTCCAATACCGATAACCGCTGTGGTCGCGTGCAAAAGGGCGACGTTACTTTGAAGCGTACCTAACATCTGATAGGTTTTCTCGAAGCCCAATTTAGTTTGATGCATCAGCAATTAATTTTGATGCGCCAAGCCGTCCATCTTTTTGTAAGTTTCCTGAAATCCCAGATGATTTTGCACCATCTGAATCGGGCCCATCACGAGCTGAGCGGGAGCAACGATCGATCGGATCGATCGTAGGGAAAATCCGACCGTGGCTTTAGCGATCTCAGCAATTTTCCCTGTCAAGGCATTTCGTAATATTGGTAACAGTTTTCCGTCTGCTGTCGTTGCTTGAACGAGCTGACCTGCTTGGCGCAACGCTTCGTTAGCAGCACTGAAACGATAATCCATCACAGTTGCCCTTTAATCTAGCGATTCTATAATACTTATTGTATTCTAGATTGGTAGTTGTAAGAAGTGCCACAATCATGACGAATATTGAAGACACACCCAACCCTCTCAGTAAAATCACGGAATTGGTTCGTGCAGTCGACAAATCGGACGAAATGTCGCCGGAGTTGCAAGAGTCTGGAGAAGAACTTTACGATTCAATACATTCGATTTTAAGAAAATTTCAAAAATCTGCGATCGAAATGTGAGAATGTTTATCTGTTAGTTTTCAGAAAATCGATCGATCTAGAGATACGTGGAATGCTAAAGCAAGAATTTGTGAAATCTCAACCGAACAGCTTTGGCATGAAATCGGACAAATTACAGGATGTATTCAGAAAGTAAAACTTTTAAAAAGCCGATTTCAAATCGAAAGTACTGACAAAATAGCAGAGAAATGGAAATCCAAATCTAGAGCAATAGAAAAGCTTTGGTTTTACGATAAAAACCACAAAAAGAAAAATGTTTCTAGATGGGAGTCAAAAGATTTTCAAGCAAAAATAACTGAAGAAATAAAAAACATATCAAACGAAATTTATTATGGCTTATGCTATCTCGTGAAAGAAATCTTCAGTTTATACGAACAAGGAATCAATGCCAGTCAAATCGAGCATTACCTTTTTTTAGAAGATCCCAAAACCCAAGAAATGTTTTGCGATCGCTTGGGCTTGGATTCGATTGAATCTCAACTGAAGTTTTCTCAAATCGATAGCGGCGAAATCCTAAATATACATTTAGATCGTTTTTCAAAAGAAGCAGAAAGTAAGCGTAAGCTAAATCTGGGAGTTCGGCCAGGAAAAACATATAGCGATTATGAAAAATTTGATATTGAGATACAAAAACTGATTGCAGATATAATTACAACTATTTTTAACGAACGAATTGAACTGACAACTCATCTTTTAGAAGATATCTTATCATTTTACGATCGTTTGCTTCAACAACAACAGCAATATCGAAAAGAATCGGAAGAAATGCGACAAGCTGAGAAAGAATGGATTGATACACAATACGATCGACTTCAAGAAAGCGAACAAGAGTTGTCTCAAACCATCGAGCTTTGTAATTCGTTGCTCAGTCAAGAAACACAGTAGATTAGGGGTTTTTGCCCTGCAATCGATCGAAAAGAACCTAAAAACTTAACAGTAGAATTTGGCACTTTTTGTTGGGTTTCACTGAGTTGAGACTGTTGGCAAAATATTTCTTCATGTCCACAAAACCCTGATTTTGCTGTCAGTCGCGTAACAAAGCGAAACAAGTTTTTCGGAGATGATAGCGCCAGACTGACCATTTTATCCTGTTAAGTTATGTTTCGTCAACAGTATCCACTGCGTTCAACCCAACCTACGAACTTCACAATTCATTCCTGTTTTAACCCGTTTTAGCTTTCTGTTTGCGTTTTCGGCTTTCGCAGTTGCGATCGTTTTCCTTTTTAGTATATTCAATATAATCGTAAAACTTTTTCGGCATCGGAATTTTCTGCGGTGGTAGACTTTCATCTACCGTTTTCAAATATCGGATAAATTCTTGACCCAAAACCTCTCCGAAAATCGTGGGGACAGCATTCCCAATTTGCTTGTACTGTTGCGCTTTCGTTCCGCAAAACCTCCATTGACGGGGAAATCCTTGCAGTTGTGCGACTTCCTGAAGCGTCAACCGTCTTAACGAACCGTCTTTCAGGCGAATCCAATCTTGAGACGACGAACCTGTTACAGTTCTCGCCGGAAGTTTTGTATCAGCAATAAAGGTTCCTTGTCGATATCCCCAATGTCCGCCGGGTCGCGTCGATTCCACAATTCCCGAACTTTTTAAGCCCGATCCTTCGGGAATATCTTTTAACTTTTGCGCGAGTTCTGGCGTTGGTCGAATCCAGTTTTCTGAATCGGAATCTGCATATTGTTCTAGAAATTCTTCGAGAGTTTTCCAAGGCTTTAAGGGTTGATGCAGTAAATTGAGTTGAACTGCGTCATCCGCTTGTCTGGAAAACGTTGCTGCGGGAAATGACGGTGCAGTTCCGTGTTTGACTCCTACGATAAAACAGCGGACTCGTCTCTGAAAAGAGCCGTAATCAGCTGCGTTGAGTAAATCGACGCGACAGGAGTAGCCGATGGCTTCAAAGGATTCGAGTATTGCTTTAATGACACCGCCGGGAATGCCGTTTTTGTCTTTGGCGGTGACGAGTCCTCGGACATTTTCAAATAGAAAACATTTCGGTTGCAGTTCGTTTACAATTCGGACAAATTCTAGAAATAATTGTCATCTGGGATCGAGGACACTTTGCATTTTTCCAGAACTGCTAAAGGTTTGACAGGGTGGGCCGCCGACAACGAGATCGATCGATCGTCCTTGCGATAAGTCTTGTCCTGAGAGTTGGGTAATATCGCCAGGGACAATTTTCGTGTTTTCGAGAAATGTGCGATTTTTATGTTTTATGGGAAGTTGCTGTTGTTGGTTTTCTCGCAGGGTTTGACAACAGACTTCTTCCACGTCGTTGACACCGACGACGGTAAAGCCGACTCGTTCTAAGCCGATATCTAAACCCCGGACACCGGAAAACAGGCTGACGACTGTAAAGGGTTGATTCATTAAGCAAAATCACAAAGTAGCAAAGCGAACTTAGCCAAATCTCTTGGTCGCAACAGTTTATATTCTCAAACTAGATCTAGTTATCTTCAAAATAATCTAAATCAATTTTTTTGAGTTTGTACTCTGATACTGGAGAAACTCCCAAATCAAAATCAATCATATATTGAGCGAGTTCTTCTCCATCAACAAGAACAACTTTCGTATCATTTTTGGGAGAATAAGCTTTCGCTTTTTCAGAAAATTTTGAAGTCGTAATAAAAATTCCTTTTTTAGCACCTTGACCGGCTAAAGCTCCCACAAACTTCTGAATTTCTGGTCTTCCTACTACATCATTCCAGCGTTTAGCTTGAATGTAAATCGTATCTAATCCCAAGCGGTCTTCTTTAATGATACCATCGATCCCTTCGTCCCCTGTTTTGCCAATAGCTTGGCCGGCTTCTTTGATAGATCCTCCGTATCCCATTTTTACCAGAAGTTCTACAACCAACCTTTCAAAAAAAGTGGGAGAGCAAGATTTTACTTTGTCTAAAATTTCTTGAGCTAAAGTTGTTCGTATCTCTTGATATGAATACTCCAGCAACTCTTCTGGAGTTTGCTCGTTAGATTCGTTACTTATTGAATTTGATGATAATTTTCTATTTTTGGAGGTGCTGCCAATAAATTCTAAATATTCTGGGTATTGTTTGAGTAAAGCCAACTTAATAGATGGCGGATTACTTTTAAGTAAATCGAGTCCACGATCTGTAATTTTAAAAAACGATCGAATAGGATCTTCAAGAAGCCCAGCTTTTTTTAGATGTGTTCTCGACCAACCAACCCGATTACCAAAAATAGGTTGTTTTCCACTAGGGAGAAGTTCTTTGCACTCATCATGAGTTAAATTAAAATATTCAGCAAGATGCTGAATAGCTTCTTGAATAGAATGTTCTTTGCGATCTCCAGCAAACTGAAGTAGAGGAAGAAGAATGCTTTGAAAGTCAGGAATTGCCATCAATACTTTTTGTTTGAGCAGATACACAGTTAAACTTTTAATAAGTTGAAAGAGGGATTTGTGAATCCTGAGTCTTGAAAGTGAGAGAATAATCGGTTACTTGTTCTGCAAGTAAAATTTCTTCTTCTTTTAAGTAATGAAAGTTTTGGGGAGGTTTGAATTGATTCCATTGTTTGCGAACATCTTCTAGAGACATTTTAATGCAATGTATTGAGTTAATACAAATTCCCACTCCTAAAGTTGATTTTTGATAATAAGCATCAAATTCTTCTTTAGTTACTCCTGCTTTATTTTTGACTTTATCCCATAATTTTTTTGGGGATTCACAGATAATCCCTTGAACCTCAAACCAGCCAATCAATGATTTAGAAGGTGAAGATTCATAAACTAGAATAAAGTCACCCTTTTGAATTTTTGGGCGTGTTTTTCTAAGCTCAATAGTTTTCTGGCCATCAAGAATTTTTTGGACATACTGAGGCTTGATGGATAGTAGCAAGACTTTTGGCTTTTGCTGAATCATTGTGATTTTAAGTTAAATCCTAAACGATATAATGTTACAAATTCTGGCTGATAAATTTTTCTGGGAGATTGCAGAGGAGCATTACTCTCTAGGCATTGTTTAATAGTTTGTAAATCGACAGGACGATCGAATAATTCTGTATGACTAAATTTAATTGCCATTACTTTCCCGCTTTTGTTGGCGCAAGCTTGAATTTGCTTGAGATTATAAAAGCCAAGATGCTGGAACCGTTTATGAAGATCGCCAGGATAACCTATTATAACATCATCTACTTGAGAACAGGCTCGGATGGTACTTAAGTCAGAGTATCCTTCATCCTTAGACTGGCTGACATACCATAGTATACGTGCAGGAGTTCCATTTTTTAATCCTGCATGAGCGTTAGGACTTTTATAGTAAACGGACTCTAGGCTTAGAAATAAACTAGATTTCTGAACACCAAATCAATTTTCTTGGGCTAACTTTTCGTCAAATAGTTCTTTCGCTGCTTCTGGCTTGATGGGTACAATGAAGTTAGGTATATTAGAGTCTTCAATCTTTAAAGGCCACAGCAATCGCTCAATATCCATTGCACTGACAGAATCTTGCCTGAAGTTATTAGATTTTAAAATTGAAATCAGTAACTTGCTTGGTGATGTGTATTCACTTACATTTTTGGCGGCATTTTTTAGATATTCAATTGTATTTTTAGTGCTTAAAATATTTCGACTGCAACACTTTATCCATTCTGATTGACTAGAGTCATGGATAAAGTATTGAGACTGTAAAGCATTAACTTCAAATTCCTCGAGATGAGGATCGCTTATTCTGACAAAGTCCTTTCCTTCAGAAATGGCAATTTTGAGAAGTTCATGTACGATGTAATTGATTAAGGTTTTAGAAATATTAAGAGTGCTTAAACCTCTAAGAATAGGAACTGTAATTTCATTCGATCTTGAGACATCATAAATCGCACAAACATAAGGATGTCGATCGTAGATTAATATATTACTTTTGAATTTATTCTTTTGATTGGCATATACACGCAAATTTTTGAGAAGCTGTTTGGGATTCTCATTTGATGTTATTCGATGTATCTTTTTACTTAATTCAGATAAATTCCATGTAGCTAAAGATTGTTGATCGATAGAATTGTTGAGTAGACGTAATGGTTGATAATTAAGCTGAGTAGTAATCTCTTCTCGCAAGGCAACCATATCTTCCAGCGATAAAATACGAACTCCAAAATTTACATAAAATAGATCGGATGCTTTCAAAAGAGATTCTTGAGAAGTGATAAAGTAAGGGATATCTGATGCCGAACATCTTGCAATATGTCTCAAACTTATTTCATCAAAACTGATAGAAGATCGCTCTACTAGAATGCAAACTTCCTCTAAGATAGATTCAAAAACAGTAAATTCACACCCTTTTTGAGAAAAATGAGTTTGTACTGTCCGTTGTAGATATTTTTTGGTTGAAGAATCGTAATTGCGATCGATTTCATTAAAAATCTCATCAGTAATGCAAACTCCAAGATCGGAGCGCAGCCAATCAATTGAATACTGCTGCGCCGGACTTTGCTGCGTGAATTTATATAAAGTCTCCGCATCAATAGCCGAGCGAAATGTTAAAGTATCAGATACAGCTTCGGCTAAAAAAATCGAAGTATACGCTGGATGTACAAATTCATGAGACCAAACTTTTAAAGTGTCTCCTGGGGTTTTAGCATCTTTTTCGTAGATTGGAACATAGCCTAATTTAGTCCACATTCCATCAATCCCATAATTATCTTTACATTCGAGACGAATCCCGCGAACTTTAGGTTTAGTCAAATCAATTAATTTTTTGTTTAAGATCTTGGCTATTTTTAATCCGCGATATTCTGGATTTACACACAATTGCCAAACTGTTGCGTATCCTTTTTTAGTATTGATACTCCAAATCAAATAGCCGACGAGTTGTTTATTTTTTAGTGCAACGATTATTCCAGGCTGTTTTGCATATCGGCAAAAAAATGAATAAGGTTGAAAACTTTAAGTTTTTATATTAGCGTCAGCAAGCTTATTGACCTCTTTTAGGTATGGAGAATCTTCATGAATGATTTGGATTTTGATTTTCAGATTTGAGCGATCCATAGACATACTGCAAATAACCAAAGTCACATTCTTAGTTTACCTCATAAGAATGTAACTTTGGAAGGGGGCGCGATACAGCAACCCACGCCTAGGCATTCCCAGGCTCACGCCTGGGAACGAGACGGCGACAAACTAACGACTCAACAACTTCGGCAAACGGAAGAGTTTCAACTCGCCACCGAGTATCTTTCGCAGCGAACCGTTCATATTATCGATGTAGGTAAACAACACCGGAACCACCACCAGCGTTAACATCGTTGAAGTCGAAAAACCACCGATAACTGAAATCGCCATCGGAGAACGAACCTCGCCACCTGCACCCCACTCCAACGCAATCGGTAACATCCCCGCAATCGTCGAAATGGCAGTCATGAAAATCGGACGCAAACGCGAAACCCCTGCTTCGACGATCGATTTAAATTGCGGTAAACCTTGTTCCTCGTTTGCCAACGTACAATCGACGAGCAAAATGGCGTTTTTCGTCACCAATCCCATTAACAAAACGATACCGATGAGTGCAAACAAGCCGAGTTCTTTTTGAGCGATTAACAATCCCAGTAACGCACCACCGATCGAAAGCGGTAACGCCACCAAAATCGTCAGAGGATAGAGGAAGTTGTTATACAACAACACCAAAATGGCATAAATACACAAGACAGCGAACGCCAACGCTCCCAAGAAACGACTGAAGACATCGATCATGATTTTCGCGTCGCCCGAAGCCTGTTGGTACACCCCCGGCGGTAACGGATTCATGGCAGGAAGTGCTTGCACGGCGGCGACAGCATCGCCGAGAGAAATTCCCTGTAAGTTTCCTTCAATGGCGACTTGGCGCGATCGATCGAATCGATCGACTTGTGCGGGGCCGCTCCCTAACGTGATACTGGCGACAGACGAGAGCGGAACCAGCGATCCGGATTGGGTGGGAATCTCCAGATTTCTCAACGTGGCTAAATCGTCGCGATAGGGTTCGGCAATTTGAACGCGGATGGGAATTTGTCGATCGGGTAAATCGAACTTCGCTAAATTGGCTTCGATGTCCCCTAACGTTGCTAAATTGGCAGTTCGGGCGATCGATTGAACCGAAACTCCTAAATCCGCCGCTCGTTCGATATCTGGCTGAATCAAAATCTCCGGTTTCACCAAACTGGCACTCGAGGCAACTTCCACCAAACCGGGAATTTCGCGCATCTGTTTCTCGAGGTCGTTCGCCGCCTGCATTAACGCCTCGGGATTGTCACTTTTGAGAACGATCGATAGGTCTTTACTACTTCCCCCTGCACCAGCAGATTGGAAGCTAATGCGGGCCCCTGGAACCTCAGCGAAGCGGGGACGAATCTGTTCCTCAAACTGTCGTTGATCGGCTTCACGTTCGTCTTTCGGTTTCAACATCGCTGTAATAACCGCTTCGTTAACGCGACTTTCCGAACCGCCGCTTCCGAGGGAGACAAAGACGTTCTCAGTCGCCGGATGCTCTAACAGAATTTGCGAGAGTCGATCGCCGACAGTTTCGGTATCTTGTATCGTCGCCCCTGGCGGAAGTTCCACGTTTACGGTACTAATACCTTGGTCGCCTTCGACGAACAGTCCCTTGGGAATGTACGGAACTAACTGCAAACTCCCGATGAAGAAGGCGATAGCAATTAATAAAGTGGTGATGCGGTTGCGTAACGCCCAGGTGAGGGCGCGACGATAAGGCCCCGGTTTCGGCGAGGGGTTCATCGTGTTGGGTTGGCAAATCGCCGAGGCTTTCGGCTTGAGGAGGTACGCCGACAACATCGGAGTCATCGTCGTGGCTACCAACGTCGAGAACATGGTAGACACCGCCACTGTTACGCCGAAGGGTTGGAAGAATTGCCCCGGAACGCCCCCCATAAACGCCACAGGCATAAATACCGCAACGATCGTCGCCGTCGTCGCCACCACCGCCAAACCGATTTCGTTGGCTGCGTCTAACGCCGCTTGAAAGGGTTTTTTACCCATTTTGAGGTGCGTGTCGATGTTTTCGATCATGCAGATCGCGTCATCGACGAGGTTTCCCACCGCTAACGCCAACGCCAACAACGTCATCCCGTTGAGGGTATAGTTCAGCAGTTGCATCACCATGAAGGTGGGGACGATCGAAAGCGGAAGCGCCAAACCTGTAATTAGCGTCGCTCGCCAATCTCGCAGGAACAAGCCGACAGTAATCGTAGTGAGGAGACAGCCAAAGACGAGTGCGTCGATCGAGGCTTGGTAAGAATCGCGGATTTCGTCGGCGCGGGTGAAGATGAGATCGATCGAGATATCGTCGGGGAGAATTCCCGCCGTCAGTCGATCGACTTCTTCGCGAACCCCTTCTTCCACGGGAACCATACTCGTCCCGGTACTTCGCAATACGGAAAACGCCACCACGCTTTCCTCGCCATCGCGGGTGACGAATTTCGCCAGTTGTCGGGGATCGGCGAAACTGTCGCTCACCTCACCCAAACTGGACAGGGGAACGGAACCGCCGCTGGGTAAAACGATACGATATTGCTGTAAATCCTCGACGGTGGGCGCACTTCCGAGGGTTCGAATGCTTTTTTCCTGGCCGCCAGCTTCGGAACGTCCCCCGGAGAGGTTGGTGTTAAACGAGCGAATTTGGTCGTTGACTTGGGTAGCGGTGATACCTAACGCTTTGAGGCGTTGGGGGTTCAGTTGCACGCGAATTTCGCGATCGACCCCACCCGTTCGTTGAATTTGGGCGACTCCCGACACTTGCAGCAGTGCGCTGCTAAGTTCTCGATCGACCAATTGGCTGAGTTCTTCAACCGATCGTTGGTTCGATCGAACGGCGTAACTCATAATCGCCCCACCGGAAAACTCCAGTCGTTTGACGATGGGTTCGTTGATGTCCTGGGGTAAATCTTGACGAATTTGCGAAACAGCGTTGCGAACGTCGTTCGTCGCTCGATCGGTATCCGTTCCTAAATCAAAGTTAATCGTGGTGATTGAAAGTCCGTCGTTCACCGTCGATTGCAACTCGTCGATATTTCCCAATCCCGCGACGGCATCTTCAACCTTTTGCGTGACCTGAGATTCGAGTTCCGCCGGGCCCGCGCCCGGTTGCGTCACGGTAATTTGCACGACGGGAATATCGATATTCGGCGTATCGTCGATACCGAGACCGAAAAACGAGGCCATCCCCACGAGACTGAGGATGATAAATAGAACGAGGGTTGGAACGGGGCGTTTGACAGACCAGGTGGAGAGACTCATGGGTGGAGGAGGAAAGGGGAAGACTTTACAGTGAGCAGTGAGCAGTTACCACTGTTCGCTGTTGGCTGTTGACTGCTCACTGTAAAAGGGGACAAGGAGAAACTGTTAACTGAAACCTGTCTTCACTGGTGACTGATAACTGGTGACTGATAACTGGTGACTGATGACTGGTGACTGGTGACTGAAAATTATGGTTCGCCGACGATCGCCACCAAATCGCCGTCTTTGAGGTAGCCAGCACCTTCAACGACAATTCGATCGCCTGAATTTAAACCGTTCAAAATTTCAATGCGGGATTCCGAGAGATTTTCGCTGTTCCCGACGATTTCCCCGACTTCCACGGTTATCGCCGTGACGGTGTTGTCGGCGTTGAGGCGGAAAACTCGAGCGGTTCCGTCGGCTTGGGGGACGATCGATCGAGCGGGAACGGTCAACCCTTCGACGGTGTTCGTGGTAATCTCCGCTTGTAAAAACATCCCCGGACGCAGGAGATCGTTGGCGGGTAAATCGATTTCGACGGTGGCTTCGCGGGTTTGCGGATCGATCGTGGGTAGAATTTCTCGAACTCGTCCGCTGACGTTAATGCGAGAATCTGCATCGGAAGTCACGGAAACTGGCGCACCGGGACGGATTAAGGGAAGTTGCGTTTCGGGAATTTTCAACCGCAATTCGAGTCGTCCGTCGGCGATGAGGGTAAATAACTGTCCCGACGAACTGGTGACATCCCCCACCCGGGCCGATCGACTGGCGATAATTCCCCCTTTTGGCGCAAGCACGCGGGTTTGGTCGATACGGGTTTGTAACTCCTGTACCGTTGCTTGGTTGTTCTGTACACCCGCTTCGGCGTTCCCGATTTCGGCTTGAGACGCATCGATACCCGCGATCGAGCTGTCGAGTCGGGCTTGAGAACTTTGTACGCTCGCTCGAGCGTTGACGACATCGGCGCGGCTACTTTGTAAACTCGCCTCCGCCACTTGCACGTCTTCAATGGTTTTGTTTAATTCTTCCCGCGCCGTTCGGACTTCTGTTCGGCGTAATTCGACTTCCTGCAAGCCGATCGCGCCTTGGTTATACAGGAGTTCGTAACGTTCGATTTCTCGTTCCGCTTGTTCTAACTGCGCTTTGGCTTGTTCGACGGCTGCACGGGATCGATCGAGGTTGGCTTCCGCCTGACTGACACGGGTTTGAGCTTGCAAAACCCCTGTTTTCGCCTGGGCGAGATCGGCTTCCGCTTGGCGGCGACTCGATTCAGCTTGGGAAGTATCCGCCACAGCTCGATCGACCCCCGAGGTGGCTGAGTTCACTTGAGACAGCGCTCCGGATAACTGCGCTTGCAACACGGAATCGTCGAGAACGGCGAGGATTTCCCCCGCCCCCACCACGTCGCCTTCGTCCACGCGCACGTCGACGATTTGCAACCCAGTAATCTGGGGTAAAATCGGCAGCAAGTCGTAAGCCTCGACGGTTCCCGTCGCGGTTAAGGTTCGTGCCACCTGTTGCTGTGCTGCTGTCGAAACCGTTACAGTTTGCGTGGGTGCGAGTTCGGTTTCTTGGGCTTCGGCGGGTGCGTCGGGCGCTTTCCCTGAAAAAATTTGTCCGCCCACTGTCGCCAGAACGATTCCGACTCCGACGCCGATGAGGATCGATCGAATGCCTTTGACGCCTCCTGGTTTGGGCGGTTCCGGTTCCCCCGGTTGCAAGTCTTCCTCTGGCAGAATTTCAGTGCTTGTGGTTTCTCGGTCGGTCTTTGAAAATACGTCGTAACTCACGGCCTGCCCCCGGTGTAGGTGGTTGAGTGTTACCAATTGTTCGTGCTAAACGAATTTTTATTAAGAAATATTGAATTTATTATAGAGGAGTTGTTCGATCGCAAGAAGGGGACACTGTCCCGATTTGAGGGTAGATCGGTAAACAACATCGATTACCACAAAAAAGTAAAACCGTCAACCACTTCTCTAAGAAATGTGCGAGCGGGGAATAGAATCTGAAATGAAGATTGTTGGTGTGGTGTCGTGTAGTTTAACAGTTTGCCGCATGAAACTTGAATTTTAAATCTCTAAAGACAATTCTACAATCTCTACATTGCAGAACTATCAAATATTCCCAAGCCAGTAGTGGTTAATCAGTAGTTTCGCTCGATTCAATCGATAGAAATTTAAGTCTGAGATCGCGATGTTTCGATCGTGTTTTAAATTTCGAGTTCTACGACTCACATTCGATCTACATCAAGTTAATGTGTGATTCAAATCACAGCTTTACGATTGCTATATCAATCGAATTTTACTGGATTTTATCGATATCTAATCGCGATTAGATGAGGTCAAACCAATCGTTTATTATTTTCTCTATAGCGTAGAAAACTTGAGGTCTGCCAACTCATAAAATGGGTGCATCTCAATTTCGTAGAATGACCCCTCCGCCTAAGGACTCCGTCCCGCTACCCCACCCATCCTCCCCTTAGCCAGGGGAGGATGGGTGGGGTTCCGATTGCAAAAGTGAGATGCACCCCATAAAATCAAATCCTCCGATGAGACAAGTCAAAGTTGTTCCACACGATCCAAAATGGTGTCAAGCGTTTAAGGCTGAATCGCATCGAGTTGCTGAGGCTCTAGGTAAAAATGTTGTCAGCGTACACCATATAGGCAGTACAGCGATTCCCGACATCTATGCCAAGCCCATTATTGACCTACTGGTAGAGGTTAAAGCTATTACTGAAGTCGATAAGCAAAGCCCATCCATGGAACGACTCGGCTACGAAACAATGGGCGAGTTCGGTATTCCCGAACGTCGGTACTTTCGCAAAAATAATCAAGCCGGTATCCGAACGCATCACGTTCATGTTTTCCAGTTGGGTTCGGAACAGATCGAGCGTCATCTAGCGTTTCGAGATTATATGATAGCTCATCCCGATGAAGCACAGCGATATAGCGACTTAAAGCGTAAGCTGGCAGCGGTTTACCCGAACGACATTGAGGAATACATGGATGGAAAAGACGGATTTATCAAAGCGATAGACCTTAAAGCAGCACAGTGGCGCTCCTTAAACTTCATCTAACCTCCATCATTAGAAAACAAAGCTCCCTTAATGCAGTAGTTCCCCCTTCTTCAAAGCCAACAGTGCGTCAGAGCAAAACCAAATTCTTGGGCTTAGTCTCTTCCGTTACGACGATAAATATAGAAATCCCAAGCCATGGAGATTGAGATGGGTGCATCTCAAAACTGTAAATTGAATGTAAATTGCCAGATCCCCAACATCTTGGAGATGCCGGGGATCTTATATTGCATATTTTAGCAGGGTCTGTTGGAATTGCGGTGTAATTTGATTGCCTATGATACCCAAACCCTTGTAGGGGCGAACGGCCGTTCGCCCCTACGCCAACTCCAACAGACCCTTTTAGCAGTGTTGAGATGCACCCGATCGAACCCTAGAATTTGCACTCGCTCTCAACGATCTCGATTAGCTGTAGCCTGAACAGCATCAAACTGATGAAAAACGCTGCTGGGAAATTAGCGCCGTAAAAACACCGCCTTGATTTCAGCAAGGGTCATGTGGGATTCAGAAATCTCTAACCCGAGCGTAACGCACCACCCGAATCTTTCGCCCATCCAGCGATACATCATCCAATGCAAATTAACGATTGAAGAAGATTTTCCACGTCTCCCCAAAATCGCCAATCATCAATCGTCAATCGAATTTCCCCCTCGATCGATCGAATTGATTAAACTGACTCATAGTGAAGCGAGGGAATGGGACGACCATCACCTCCCCACCTCCCCCTAACCTCCAAAAGTGCCATGCTGGATTTGAACGCCACCTTTGACAACCAAACGCCCGTGTTGGACGAGAACCCCCTAAGCGTTCCTCGTCACAACAGCGAAACCACACCGCCGAACCTGGCTTTCGTCCAGCGTCACAACGGTTCGAGCGATCGAGACATCGATCGAATGCTCGAAATCTTGGGTTACCACTCGATCGACGATCTCATCGATGCGATCGTTCCCGCCCCCATTCGACTCCAACAGCCCCTGAACTTGCCCCATCCCCTGAACGAAGCGGAAGCCCTCCAAACCCTAAAATCGATCGCCGAGAAAAACCAAATTTTTCGATCGTTCATCGGGATGGGCTACCACGACTGCATCACCCCTCCTGTCATCCAACGCAACATCCTGGAAAACCCAGGTTGGTACACCGCATACACCCCCTACCAAGCTGAAATCGCCCAAGGAAGACTCGAAGCTCTCCTCAACTTCCAAACCATGGTGATGGAACTGACGGGGATGGAAATCGCAAACGCCTCCCTTCTCGACGAAGGAACCGCCGCCGCTGAAGCCATGAGTCTCAGCTACGGAGCCTCCAAATCCAAAGCCAACGCCTACTTCGTCGATGCAGGCTGTCATCCCCAAACCCTCGAAGTGGTCAAAACCCGTAGCCTACCCCTCGGAATCGAGGTCGTCGTCGGCGACTGGAAAACCTTCGACTTCAGCACTCCCGTTTTCGGGGCGTTGCTGCAATATCCCACCACCATTGGGGCAGTTTGCGACTACCGAGAATTTATCGAAACCGCCCACACCCACAACGCCATCGTCACCGTCGCCGCCGATATTCTCAGCCTCGCACTCCTCACCCCTCCCGGTGAATTCGGGGCAGATATCGCCGTGGGAAGCACCCAACGATTCGGCGTTCCCCTGGGTTACGGCGGTCCTCACGCAGCGTACTTCGCCACCCAAGAAACGTACCAGCGCAAAATACCGGGACGTATCGTCGGCGTTTCCAAAGACGCGACAGGACAACCCGCGTTACGTCTGGCGTTGCAAACTCGCGAACAACACATCCGCCGCGACAAAGCCACCAGTAACATCTGCACCGCCCAAGTTTTGTTAGCCGTCATCGCGTCCACATATGCGGTGTATCACGGTTCGGCAGGCATTCGCCATATCGCCGCAACCGTTCACCAACAGACGGTGATGTTGGCGGAAGGATTGAAACGGTTAAAATTCTCGATCGATCTCGATCGATTCTTCGACACCATTACCGTCAACGTCAGCAGTGCCGATACCATTGTGCAGCGGGCGGCGAAAAACTACATCAACCTTCGCAAACTCAGCGACACCCAAATCGGCATCAGCCTCGACGAAACAACCCGCGACACTGACATCCTGGATTTGTGGCAAATCTTCGCCGACAGCGACGAACTCCCCTTTACCCTCGACGAAATTCGTACTGTCGCCGCCAACTCGAACTGGCAAATCGCCAATTCCAACCTTCAGCGTCAAACGCCCTATCTCACCGATACCGTTTTCAATCAGTACCACTCGGAAACCGAATTACTGCGATATCTCCATCGCCTGGAAGCCAAGGACTTATCCCTGACGACTTCCATGATTCCCCTGGGGTCTTGCACCATGAAACTCAACGCCACAGCGGAAATGATGCCCGTAACCTGGCCGGAATTCAGCAAGATTCACCCCTTCGCCCCCAAATCTCAAACCCAAGGCTATCAACTCCTCTTCCAACAACTCGAAACGTGGTTAGCTGAAATTACGGGATTCGCGGCCGTTTCCCTACAACCCAACGCCGGTTCGCAGGGAGAATACGCCGGACTGCAAGTGATTCGCGCCTATCACCACCATCGCGGCGACACCCAACGCAATATCTGCTTAATTCCCGAATCAGCCCACGGAACGAACCCCGCCAGCGCAGTGATGTGCGGTATGAAAGTGGTTTCCGTGGCTTGCGACAAAGCCGGAAATATCGACGTCGCAGACTTGCGGAAAAAAGCTGAAAAACACGCCGACAAACTCGCCGCCATTATGGTGACGTATCCTTCAACCCACGGTGTATTTGAAAACAGCATCGTCGAAGTCTGCGACATCGTTCACCAATACGGCGGCCAGGTGTATCTCGACGGTGCCAACCTCAACGCCCAAGTCGGACTGTGTCGCCCTGGAGATTACGGGGCGGACGTGTGTCATTTGAACCTGCACAAAACCTTCTGTATTCCTCACGGCGGCGGCGGCCCGGGGATGGGTCCGATTGGCGTCGCCGAACACCTGAAACCGTTTCTTCCCGGTCACTCTGTGTTGTCTCCCCACACCGAACCTTCTTCCGAGTCTATCGGGGCGATTTCGGCGGCCCCCTGGGGAAGTGCCAGTATTTTGCCAATTTCGTGGATGTACGTTGCCATGATGGGAGAACCGGGGCTAACGGCGGCCACCAAACTGGCTATTCTCAACGCCAACTACATCGCCCGCCGCCTAGATGCGTACTATCCGGTGTTGTATAAAGGTGAGTCGGGATTAGTCGCCCACGAGTGTATCCTCGATTTTCGTCCCCTTCGCAAGTCGGCAGGAATTACGGTGGACGACGTGGCAAAGCGGTTGATGGATTACGGGTTCCACGCGCCGACGATGTCTTGGCCGGTGGCAGGAACGATGATGGTGGAACCGACAGAAAGCGAGTCGAAAGCGGAGATCGATCGATTCTGTGAGGCGATGGTCGCCATTCGCGGAGAAATCGACGCGATCGAGTGGGGAGAAGTGGACGAGTCGAACAACCTCCTCAAAAACGCGCCCCATACGGCGCAATCGTTGATGTCGGACAACTGGAATCGTCCCTATTCTCGGGAAAAAGCGGCGTATCCGGCCCCTTGGACGCGGGAACACAAATATTGGATGCCAGTCAGTCGTATCGATGCCGCTTATGGCGATCGAAATTTGGTCTGTTCTTGTGTGAGTATGGAGGCGTATGCTGAGGAGGACATCGAAGACGAGTTTGAAAACGACTTTGACGACGATTTCTAATTCAGTCGTTCGCATAAGCGGTGCGTAGCACGATCGGTCATCGATAATGGGTGTGTGGACGAATTGTCCGCTCCGCACATCCATTGCTCAAAATCCTTCCTTGACAAACCCCCCGCGCTGAAGCGACGGGGATTCTGGGTTCAAACAGCAAATGCAGGGATACCCTGACTGACTTCGCCTAACCCACAGGTTGTTGCATCCCCCCGTTGCCCCCCTTACCAAGGGAAGCAACGGGGGGATAGTGGAATTAATCGACAAGTTCGCTGGCAAGTTCCGCCAGCCGTGCGACGTGGCTCTGGAGTTGCCGGTCGGTTCGTTGCATCTGTTGCATCAGTGCGTCGAATTCAGTTCGGACTTCATCCACCTAAGCGCTTTCCCGAGCTTTCAACATTTCCAGTAGTGCGTTCAGTCAGGACAAACGGGTCGATCGAGCCAATGGTTTCCGACTTGTTGCCCTTGAGGTTTGACGACTAACTCCACCGTTCCGTCCCCGTAACGCTGCCAACCCGTCGCTTCGACGAGGGTCTGAGGCTCGATAGTGCTACGCACCGCTTCCGCGAACGAGTTCTCTTCTGCCTCGCTGGGACTAGCTTCGACCGGTGGACTCGATGCACGAATCTCCGAAAGTCGCATATCTACCCAAAGGGCTGGCTCTGTCAAAAGTTGCGTCGGATCGGGCGGCAATCCACCGTTTCCCGTCACGACCAAGGAATTCTCGCGAGCCACTCCACAAGTGGAAACGATCTGAGTTGTCGGATTGATGGGAGCATCGCTTAACGAAACCAATGCCCAACTGGTATCGATCTCCGGTTCGGTAATGGCAACGATACCGTCTACCCCGAGTTGAGAACTGGCGGTAATGCTGTTCTCTGGGGAGAGAAACAGACCTTGAGCTGCAATCTCGATATTGCCTCCCATCCCTTCAAAGGCATTAGCACTGATGGTGCTGCCTTCGAGCAGTACGATCGTGTCGGCTGAGATCGCTACGTTACCACCGTTGCCACTGCCCCCGGCTTCGGCAGTAATTTGACTGGTGCGGCGCAGTTGTAACGAGTCTTGCACTTGCAGGGCGATGTTGCCCCCTTCACCCGAAGCCGTGGCCGCCGTGAACTGTCCTCGATCTCGCAACCCAATGCGGTTGGCTCGAATTTGTAGGTTGCCTGCGAATCCAGTCCCTTCGTTGCCTACACTGACCTCAGCTCCATTAGAGACTGTTAACTGGGGCGTGTTAATCGTCACGTTTCCTGAGTCACCAGACAGGAAGGGCGGCAGCCCGAGCGACTGCCTGGTTTCTTGAGAAAAAAGAAGATCGCCGGACGCTCCAATTCGAGAGGGGCTGCGATCGCTAACGCCCGTCACTTCCACAGACTCGGAAGCGTTGATGGTAATACTCCCCGAAGTGCCGCTCACAGTAGTAGAACTGGTAATAAATGCGCCATCTTCCACAGTTAATCTTGCCGTGTTAACGGTCGTATTGCCCGCGTTTCCCGAAGACGCAGTCGCAGAATTGATACTAGCGCTTATGAGAGGGGAAGTTGGGGCGACTCCTCTGAGTTCGATGAAGTCTGCAACGTTAATCGTTAAATTACCACCGTTCCCGAAACCAAAGCTTGTGCTTCCGATCGTGCCTCCGTTGAAAAGACTTAAGCGTCGCGTTGATATCTCGACATCTCCAGCATTTCCTTCTGCCGCAGTCGTCCCACCGATCAGCGAAAATACAGCAGAAATGGGGGAATCCCCACTCACTTCTATAGACTCTGAGGCGTTGACAGTTACTTTCCCGGCATTGCCCGTGCTAGAAGTTCTCGAAAATATCTGTCCCCCGCCCCGCACGACTAACTGGCGTGTCGTAACCGTAATGTCTGCACTTTGTCCTGCTGCTAAGGTGTCAGTGCGGAAGCCGCTGAGAATGCTACCATCCGGGTTAGTTCCGTCTACGGTCAACAAAGCCGAAGCTGTGACGCCGATGTCACCTCCACCGTGACTGGCTTGGCTTTGAATCAAGACAATCGCTCCATCGATTAGCGCGACTCTTCCACCGGCAATCTGAATTGAGCCACTGCCCACCCCCGATGCATCTGCCGTTGCCTGTTGCGACAGGCTGATATCCCGAAAAGTCTCCACGCCGTTATAGTCCAAAGCAAACCCCCCAGACTGAAGGGGATTGAGGCTGACTGAACCTGTGGCTACCGCTCCGAGTTCAACTTGCCCTCCTTCGGCAGTAACGATGCCGCCCTCTAGGCTAATATTCCCCCCAATCAGGGCTAAAGTTTGACCGGCGTTCACTTGCAAACCCGTATTGGCTGTTCCCCGGTTAATGGGAGAGAAGAGAATATCTGGCCCAGATGGGGTAAACTCATGTCCCGGCCCCTCAACGCGAATCTCGCCGGGATGGCTTCCCACTTGTAAGCCGATGGGAACGTTCACGCTGAGTAACGGTTGTGCTTCGGGAGCCGTGGCGCTGAATTCCCAACCGTTTTCAAAGACGAGACTGTCGGCGGTACTCCCAAAAAACGAACCGCCAATATCCAAGCGAGCGTTCGGCCCGAAAACCAGTCCGTTGGGATTGAGGAGAAACAGGTTCGCCGTACCGTTAGCGCGAATTAACCCGTCGATGTTGGAAATATTGCCGCCCGTCACGCGGGTCAGGATGTTTTCGATAGTCGTGGCGTTGTTGAAAAACGCTTCGGTACCTGCTGGAACGGAAAAGCTTTCAAAGGAGTGAAAGAGGTTGGTTCCCGCTGCCGTTCCTCCGTCAATCGTGTGAATTTTTCCATCAATGGTTACCTGAGAAGAGATGGATAGAGTATTGTCTGGAACGATCTGAGCAAATGCGGGTTTTGAAGATAGAAATCCGAACGATAATATCTGGGGACTCGAAACTGTCGTAAAGACCAGCAATCGATTCAAAATACTTTGAAAGTGGCTAAAGGTCATGAGCAGTACGTTTACCCTGAGTTGCCAGCACGATGTTTTAGGTTGAAGAAATCGCTTTTTGCCCCCAATATGGCACGAGCTTCTGGGGGATACAAGAGTCGATCGAATTGTCAAGCCGAGCTAACAAATGATGAAAATATGTGTTTAAATACGTACCTTCAACTCGAACGGTAGTGTAGCCTCACAAACTGCTAGGCCACCCACAACAATCCTCTCGAACCCGACGACCGAGGGAACAACTAAGTTTACGTGCTTTCCCGTGCCTCCAACATCCCCAGCCAAGCGTTGAGGGAGTCGTTCTCGGGGAGGTCTTCCCAAAACCCAGCCAACTACATCATCGAAGCTACGCCCTCAAGGTCTCAAAAATTGACATCTCGAAATCGCCGCCAAAATCTGAATTCATTAACCTCGCAAATTTTGAGATCGTACTGTCACCCTCAAGGTTTTGGCAGTAGCCGTGAAACGATTTTGGCATCGATCCATATAGACGGAGAATCGATCGACAACTCGATCGATTCTCTGCCGATTACCAAGATGTCTGTCAAAGCCTCGACCTCGTCACAGTAGAAGTTCTCAACGGTGACGCAGTCCTGGCGCTTTCAGGCTTTCTTTCACGAAAACACGGTATCAGCTAACATCTCGTTTGCCATCGAGGCTTCTGAGTTACTCATTTCATCAGCTAACGCTAAGGGAATGCCGTTCGACCGGGCCCAAGCGCTCGCTTCCTCGTAGTGGCTAGGTTGAAAATGGGAGGTTTCAGTGTCAAACGTTGCGAGTACCTCAAGACTGGGGGCAGCCTCGGCATCGGAACTTCCACCATCTAAGAGCAGATCCCCAGTACCGGGATTTCCCCATTGTTGATGGAGATCGTACCCTTCGCCTTCCCCTTCGTCTGCTTGCACGGCGATTTCACCGTTGATGACCAAACGGGCACTGTGAACGATGGCGTCTCGATCGGCATACACGACTTCAAACTTGCCATCTTTCAATTCACTCGTGAGATCTGTGGTGCCACCCTGACTCGTGCCAATTTCTGTTAAATCAAAAACAAGTTTTTCTCGTTGCCCCACCGTCAAGCGAGAAATCTGCTCGTTACCGTAAGCAATGTCGGTGTTTTCCCCTTCGCTATCTCGATCGGCGATCGTAATTGCATCGTCGTCAACGCCGGCACTCTGTACCTCGAGATCCAAAATTAGCTTCGCATAGGAAATCGAGTCAAACTCTTCTTGCGGTGCGAGAAATCCTGCATCGATCGCATCAAAGGCAAAGCTTTGGTCGAGGCTGTTTTGTGTGAGTTCGAAGTCTACTTCGGCAAAACTTCCACTGAGGCTGTTTGGCGTAAGTTCGAGGTCTACTTCAAAAACATCGTATACGCTGCCAATTTCTAGTGCCCATTCTTCAGCAAATTTCTGGTAGACCCTTTTGTCGTCGCTGGGATGGACTCCATCGGGGAGATCGGTGTTTACATTGAGTTCGCCAACCCTAAACAGGCGGTTGATATCAACCAGGTGGACGCGGGTGGGTTCTTGACTGGCAATAGACTGAAGCTCGGAATTATAACTGTTGAAAAATACCTGCGAACCACCAACATCTTCTACAAAAACGGGCGTAAAGTCGTTGGGATCGCCAATAACTTGGTTAAAGTCATCTTGTTTGGCGGGATCTTGCGTCCTCATGTAGGGAATGGTGGCAACAAAGATGTTCGTGTCTGGGCTAGTCTGACTCAAGAGTGATAGCTCGACCAACACGGCAGCTTGCTGTGTTGCTGTTCCCAGTCTCGCGGAATCTACAGCCTTTGGAAACCGATCGTCAGGCAAAAGATTGTTCGTTCCTGCCATCAGTAAGATAGCATTTGGCTCGTTCGTATCTTGGAAAGTTGTTAAATCGTCCAACCACCCTTTTAGGGTAACTTGTCCGTTATCTACTACAACTTGCCCGCCATTAAAAAGTTCGTTCAACTGTTCGAGAAACAACCCTGGATATGCTTGATAAGCTGGCGGAGGATTCTTGAATCGTCCGAAGAAATCTGGGGTGATTCCCAGTTCGTTTTCAAGGATGTTTTCTAAAAGCTCTCGGTATCCGCCTGTAAATCTATCACGAGGAGCTGGGGCTGGGGCGTTCCTGGTAAAACCAGTCGTCAACGAGTCGCCGACAGCTAGGATTCGTAAAGACATAATTACCTCTTGCTTGTTAAAACGATAAATGCTCTATTCTCTCTTGACGTGCGCCCGAACTAACCCAGAAGTTCTTCCACGAAACTTCACTTCGATCGAGGTGAAGCTTTCAGAAGAAATCAAAAAAGCAAAGAACAGCTGACAAAGGGTGAATCGTCAGTCGAGATATTGTTGCGACTTTTCCGAAATTGCTGCGATCGATCTAACGATTCAGCCCCGAGCTTGCAAAAGATTTGTGATTTAAATCAGATTTATTTGTGTCATTTCAAGGGGCTTGCAAGGTATTTGTTGAAAACTTTTCACATTGCAAGCTCGAACTGAAAGATATTAAATTTTAGAAACAATAAAGATCGAATCGCTCTCGCTTTTGTTTACAAAGATGACAAATTTTGTATAAAAAGCAATGAGTAAATAGTAGATCGATTTCCGTATTTTCACGGATTATCTTCACATTTATATATATGTTCGTTATCATCAAAAAAATTGGTGTCAGTATTTGTTGTCATCAAAAAGTAAGGATAAAGGGGTGTATCTCACGTTTGCGATCGCAACCCCACCCCTCCTCCCCTGGCTAAGGGGAGGTGCCGAAGGCGGAGGAGTCATTCTAGGAAATTGAGATGCACCCGATAAAGAGTATCTGTGAAGAAAAGATAAAACGAGGGGTAAAAGCCACCGTTGGCATAATTGACAGTCAATTGGTCAAAATGACAGACGTGGGGGAGGACAGACCGAGGGTATGATGGCGGCAAGAAAGTCAACGGCCGCAAACGACACATCCTGGTCGATACCTTGGGGTTGATAATTGGGGTCTTCGCCCATACCGCGAATCTCGCCGATGCCACCTCAGCCCGAATGCTGTTGACGGAGAGTACGTGGTGCGAGCCAACTCTCGGGTCGGTCTGGGTTGACCTAGGATATCGCGGTGAGAGATTACAGCGAGTCGCTCGCGGTTGCGACTTAGAGTTAGAGGTGGTCGAACGAACTGAACCGGGTTTTACGGTTTTGCCGCGACGTTGGGTCGTCGAACGCACCCTAGCTGGGTTAGGCAAGTACCGACGCTTGAGTAAGGATTACGAACGTCTGCCTCAGATGAATGAGTGCTTTGTTTATCAAGTCATGACTGCTTTGATGCTCCAACGTCTGACCTCTTAATTTTTTCTTTATAGATACCTAGAGAGATTCTCTGTTGGTAGGGCTTGCCTGCCCGCGCTTTCGGAGAGTCGAGCCACAGTTTCGGAGGGAGCGTTGCTTGAAGATAGAGGCGATCTCGCTTCCTATACACGCTCACGCCCGCTCTGGCGGCTTTTAACTCAGCGTTGATTATCGATTGTAGACCTCGAAAGGGGCTTATTTTCAGGGCTTATTCAAGGTATACAATTAAGCACAAAGAAGCTGATGCGCCCCCGCATAAAGTGACCGAATTGTATACTGATGGGGAAAAGATTGCCAAAACTTCCGAGACCAAAGGGCTACAGTTGCGGTCAATTCATCCACCCTCATGAAAAAAACAGCCATGAAAGCGATTGGTTTGAGTGCGGCAGTTTTGATGTTAACGGGATGTTCGGCGGCGATGGTGCCGGATTTGGACGAAATGGGCGTTCGGCCAGCTTCCTCGGCAGACTCACCTGTGGAACCTTCCGCCACAACTACAACACTCGTGGTTACGTCACCTCCCGAACCCGTTAAAACGGGAAAGTTCGCGTACAACGGTTGGGAATTTCGCCTGACAGACTGGATGTCGCCGGGAACGTCCTATCTCGGAAAGTCGGTTGTTTACGAAACGTCGGAAACTTGGGTCGTGGTATCGGTGGGGGTTAAAAATACAAATAGAGAGCGCCGAGAGGCTCGAGAAGCCCCCTTTTTTTTATTTTTGGCGAAATTGCTCGATGAGACAGGGAACGAGTATGGTGTCACAGAAATTGATTATAAATACGATTTAGCGTTTTCGGAAAAACCGTTTGCGTCAGGGGAAGTTCGATCGATGGATCTGTTGTTTGAAATGCCCGCCGACGCTTCGGTGAGTCAATTGGTTGTAGAAACAACGGATGCTCGCAATCCCGTACAGATTCAACTCTCTCGATAACACCCGAACTCGATCGTTTTGAATTACAGCTTGAATTCATCGTTGAATTCACCGCCTTTGACGAGAAACCGAGATTCTTATATCGACAGAACATATTGACAGGAATATTTCAATCGAGCGCTGAGAAACGAGTACCAGGCACGACGATGTTGTCGCTCGATCGAAACCCATTTATAATTTTTGATATTTCCTCGTCGTAATCAGGACAATTGGCGATGTATGCCTGGACTGCTCTCGTCACGATCTCAGCTCTGATCGTTTACTTTTCGGTAACGATTAATGTCGCACGAGCGCGCCTGAAATATAAAATCATGCCTCCGTTGACTTCAGGCTCTCCCGAATTCGATCGAGTGTTCCGCGTCCAACAAAATACCACCGAACAACTGGTTTTATTTCTACCGATTCTCTGGATTTTTTCGATTTTCGTCAGCGAATTTTGGGGCGCAATCCTCGGATCGATATGGGTTGTCGGACGAATTTTATATGCATGGGGATACTATCAGGCAACTGAAAAACGAATGCCGGGATTTGGAATGTCTTCTTTTGCAACGACGATCTTACTCGCTGGCTCTCTCGTGGGCGTGCTGTTCAATCTGTCTCGCAATTTTCAATAGAATACATTTCGCTCTGTTGCATCAGAGAAAGTCTCGTTGCCAAATCCTTCCAGAATTACGAAAGTCGCGCAAAACACAGCGTCAATTGCGAGTTCGATCGAGGCGGAAAACGCCCGTAAAACTGAATAGAAAAAACTCCACCATTCGAGACGTTATACACCCCCAGACGATCGAATTTGTTTTCAGAACACTTGTTGTCGCTTTCGATCGTCGAGGCGTACAACCCTAAACGATTGGCTCGTCATTGCGAGCGATATGCGGAACCGATCGACTTCAAGCCGCACGTCGAAGCGAGCCGTCAGCATACACTTCCATGGGAACGAGAACAACCCGACCGTTACGAACGACTTTCACGTAGCTAATCTTGACCAGTGGCGATCCAGCTGGGTTGTAGCGAGACATCTTACGTTCCTCCATCATATCTCCTCACCTTTATTATCAAAAGCAACCGCCCCAATTCAGCAAAAAATCGGTAAAGATCTCGCGTCGTTCGATAAAAATCGTGTAAAATTCCGTCGATCGAACGGTTCTATAGAAAACGCCGTAAATCAAAGCTGTCTTCGATCGACCCTTCAGAAAAGCGTTTGGCGGACATGACGAGCAACAGTTGCTCGGTGTAGTCGATCGCGCCTCGTAACTCTCCCTGTAAAATCTCCAATCCACCGTTGGCGTATTCTTCAAACGTCTGCACCCGCAGCTTCTCCGCGTCCGCTGCGGTCGGGGACAACACGTTGGGATCGCCTGTTTCCACCACGGCCAAGAGCTTGAACAGTCGATCGTAGCCCCGAGACACGAAAATTTCCAGGGAAATCGGAGCGGGTTCTCGATTCGACACCTCCGTGAAGGGCGAGCGTTGCTGACGCTGCATTCCCAAAGCCGCTGCAAAGGCCAGAACGTCCGCATAAGTTTGAAACGGTGGCGACAGTTCCGAATCCGACACCACCAAACCCCGAACGAATTCCGCTTTATCCTTAGCTACACGAACGCGATGCACGACAAAACCTCCTACAGTCACTCCAAAGAACTTGGTGGAATGCCCTCAATGGCGATCGACATTTCCATCACCGATCGGGCCACGGGCGCTGCCACATCGCCCCCCGTACCGCTACTCGGTTCGTCTAAAGCGACGAACACGACGTAACGAGGTCGATCGACGGGAAACACCGCCACAAAACTCGTCACCACAGCAGATTTAGAATAGCCGCCACTGTCGGTCACTTTTTGTGCCGTTCCCGTTTTCCCCGCGATGCGGTACCCGAAAATCTGGGCGTTTTGTCCGGTTCCCGCGTCCACGACCTCTTCCATCATGGCCAGCACCGAATTGACCGTTTCTTCAGAAAATACCCGTCGCGGTTCGGGACGAGCGACTTCCGGGTTCAAATTGCCCCTCGGATCGATCGATCCCCGGACGACGTGGGGCGTGACCAAATACCCGTTATTGGCGAGACTGCCGTACAACTTAACAAGTTGGATGGGGGTAATGGCAAAGCCCTGGCCGAAAGAGGTCGTTGCCGCTTCTACAGGCGATCCCATAAAGGCCTCGCGGCTTTTGAGTTGACCGGCCACTTCAAACGGTAAATCGATCTGCGTCGGTTGTCCCAACCCAATCCGCTCTAACCAATCGTAGTAGTCCGACGCACTCATCTGCTGCATGATGCGAACCATGCCGACATTGCTCGAATCGCGCAAAATGTCCGTCACGCTAATCTGTCCGCGTCCGCCCGCCAATTCGTAATCGTAGTTGGCAATTTCCCAACCATCGACGAAAATCTGTCCGGGATCGTAAAACGTATCGGTCGATCGAACGACCCCCGCCTCGATCGCAATCGCGACGTTAATCGGTTTAAAGGTCGAACCCGGCTCGTACAGATCGCTTAACGCCCAGTTGTTGAAGCGTTCGACGGGCGTGTTGTAATACTCGTTCGGATTGTAGGACGGCTCGGACACCAAACACAGTAGAGAGCCATCTCGAGCATCCATGACGATAACCGTTCCCTGCTTCGCATCGAACTTCGCCATTTGCTGACTGAGGGCTTGACGTGCCGATCGTTGTAAGCGCGAATCGAGGGTCAATTGGAGTCGATTGCTGTCGAGTTGGACGAAGGGCGAGACGCTGCGATCGACAATTCCCGTTTCCCCCACTCGATCGCCGATCGTCTCGGCAGTTCGGCGCAGCAGGTCGTCCTGACTGTATTCCACCCCAGCCTGCCCTTGGCCGTCAAAGTTGACGTATCCCACAACCTCCGCCGCCAATTCGTTTTGAGGGTAGAGTCGTGCAGCGTAGCGAATGGGTTCGAGACCGTCGAGTCTTAAATCGAGAATTCGATCGATCGTACTATCCGGCAGAAAATCGGCAAGTCGGATGCCGCTTGGAGCAATGGCGAAGGTCTCTTCGAGTTCTGGGGCAGGACGGTTTAACAACGGAGCGAGGGCGTCAGCCACTTCAGCCGCTGGCACGTCAAACAAGCGCGGGTGAGCGTAGAGCGTGTAAGCCGGTCGATCGACCGCCAGAGGCGTTTCATTTCGATCGACGATCGTGCGTCGAGGCACAAATCGCACGTCGGGCGTGCGCTGCTGTCGATCGGCGAGATGGCGAAGGGTTGAGGCTCGTAAGACCTGCAAGCCAAACAAGTTCGCAATGAGTCCCAATCCCCCAGCAACGAGCGTTCCCCAAACGATTGCCAAACGAAGGTTCGACGGTGAGGCGACCGCTGTCTTCACCGCCTGCAAGGGCAGCAGGCGACGAATCCCCTCTGAATTCTGGCGAGTCGGAGATCGCGAGGGAATCGATCGACCGTCCGAAGTTCTCGGCTGTCTTGCGGGTCGATACATCCGATCTCGGGGTTGAGGCGGGAATCTCGAGGATCGATCGGTCATAGTCTTCTCGTACCGCGTCTTACTCACTGCGCGTTGTCGCAATGTTTGTCATCTCCCAACACTCGAGCTTTTTCCTCAATAGGCCGCAGGAAGGGACTTTTGAGGGGTGGGAGCTGTTGTCGTCGTTGCTCGAACGGCGCGGGGGGTAGCGGGTTCGACGTACACCGTCGGATTCGACAGTAACGAGGGGGACTCGGTCTCGTCTTCCGACTCGGGCGCGGCTAAGTGCTGTCGCAGAGATTCCATCGCAACGGTGAGTTGGCGTTCTTGTAGGCGGAGTCGATCGAGGTCGTCGGTCGCTTGCCGCCAGCGAGATTGTACGGCCACCGTATTGCTGTAAACGCCGAATGTCGCCGCCACGAGCGTCAGGCTGACGGCAGCAGAAACGCGGCGAATCCAAACGAGGGCCTGTACGTTTTTGGCGGGTACAACCGGTTTCGCTTGAAGGGGGATCACCCGAGCTGACGATCGAACTTTATGGGGGCGACGCTGCCGTCTCAGCTTGCGATGGCGATCGAGTCGGGTTCCCTCGGCCAAACGTGCAGACGGACGCTCGGGTGTTAAAGGCTCAGAACGAAGTGCGTAAGTCATAAAAGCTACCAAAAGAGGGAAAAAGAAATTGAACGACCCGATCCCAACAGACACTCCGGTGAATCAACCTGTTTTCATCAGCGTTTTGGACTCGCTCGAAGTCCCTCCCATCCTAGCACCGCCATTTCCGCTTCCCAATTGCTCCAGTCGCGAGTTTCGGAATTGACACTTGACGAACTGTGTTAAATTTTTGAGTTAAGTTCTGGTTAAATTACAAGCTCGCGGCCCCGTCGCGGCCTTGCAAGAACTTTTTCACAAATGTTTCACCAACAGAGGTACGACTATGAACTTTAAAGCATTGAGCTGGACATTCTTACTGGGCGTTTCCCTCATCCTGGGCGCTTGCACCCAGGGTAGCGAGACCACCACACCGGAAACGCCAGCAGACGAGACCACTGAAACGCCGGCAGACGAGACCACCGAAACACCGGCAGAAGGCGCAACTGAAGCCCCGGCAGAAGCAGAAGGCGAACCGGCAGAAGCCGCTGACGAAACCGAGGAAGGTGCAGCCGAGGAAGGTGCAGAAGGCGCAACTGAAGCCCCAGCAGAAGCCGGCGAGTAACGTCCAACGTCAATTTTCGCTCGCGCATCGAGGGTGTTACCGTGGTAACTTTCCCAAATCAACCTAGATGCGGCACCATTTGCTCCTCACACTCCATTCGGCTATGGTTGCTGCGCGAGCTAAATTCGCGCCTTACCGTGTTGCCTCCGTCCTGATGCCTGTGAAAGCTTGACGGGACGAAACAGATGGCATCTGACACTATCCTCACGACCTATCACTCACTGCGTATTCCCTCGTATGGGTTCGGCAATCGGCTATGCGTTTACTCCAGTTCAGCACCTCGCACTACTGCCGAAAAATTCGACTGGCGCTAGGATACAAGCGCTTAGCTTACGATGTCGAAAATCTCACCCCAGGCGCTCATCGCTGGCAACTCGAACCGCTAACGGGACTGACGACTGTACCGACCCTCCTACCGGAAGCGTCAGGACAACCCGATGCCATTGGCGACTCGACTCAAATCTTGCGATTTCTCGAAACCCAATTTCCCGAACCGTCGCTCACCTTTGACTGCCCAGATCTCAACCGCCACGCTTGGACGCTCGAAGATTGGTTCGACGAAAGTATCGGAACCGCAACGCGCTTCGTTTATTACGATTTTCGAGCCGGAGACGGTCGCTCGATCGATCCGTCCTGGTTCAGTCAACTCCTCGTTCGGGTCGTGCGGTTTCAATACGCCATTAACGCCGCGACTGTAAAATTAGCCGTCGATCGGTTGACCCTCGCCCTGGAAGAACTGGCCGCTCGTTGGCAAAACACCCCTTATTTAGTGGGAGATCGCCTCAGCGTTGCCGATATCGCCGCAGCAGCATTGCTCAGTCCCCTGGCACTCATCCCTCACTATCGTCAAAATTATTCCTGGCTGTTCGATCGAATTCGAGACGTTCACCAACAGTGTGGCGAACCCTTGCCCCCCGGCCTGTCCGCCAACGCGAGTCCCGACCGCAAAATCGGTTGAAAAATCCATTAAACTGACGGACGACACTGTTGTGTGCTGTTTCGCCGGGCGAGTCGAAAGTCCTTTATGAAACCCTTGGCAACCCTTTGGACGCTCTCGATCGTCGGGACGTTCCTGTCCCCGATCTGTCCTTCAAAAGCGTCGGCTTTACCACCACCGGACGATCCCCCTGAAGAAATCTTGCGAACCGAGATCGTCCTAGACGCTCGCTCTCCGATCGACGGGCAACACCTCACACCGGACGAATACGCCCGATTGCAAGCTGAACTCCAACAACCGAGCGATCCCCCCCAACTCAGTGCCGACGTTCGGTATAACGTTTTTCTGATACGATTGCTCAAATTCTTTCGCACGGTCACGCCACTTTGAAACGTCTCAGCCAACCCTCGGCCAGTTTGTCGAAAACGTAAAGATTTGTTGCAATATGCGCTATCTTTGAACCTGAATCGCGACAGCGCTATATTCCTGGGAGTGTTGGGTGCGAGATCGAATAACGCTGAGGGAATCGTAAAGTTGCACGGTCGGGAGCCGTTTTCAGACTCACGTTCGACATCTCATCGCCCTCTTAAAAAACATCGTCTAAAAAAATTAAACTGAAAACGTCACACGGGTAGGTTCATGTCCATAACCATCGCCACCGAGCAAATCGATCTGATCGTTCACAACCAACATCACGACCCCTTTTCAGTGCTCGGCCCCCACACGATCGAACAGGACGGTAAAACCGTTTGGGTCGTGCGGGCGTATCTTCCCGATGTCGAAGCAGCCTGGGTCGTTCTCCCCGAATCGCGGGAAGAATACCCCATGAAAGCCGCTCACCATCCTTACTTTTTTGAGTGTCCCCTCGATATTAAGATCGAAGATCCCGAAACCGATTCTTTCCCCGTCAACTACCAACTTCGCCTCAAGCAAGGGGAACACGAGCGTGTCGTTTACGACTCCTATGCGTTTCGTTCTCCCAAACTTACAGACTTCGACATTCACCTGTTTGTCGAAGGCAACCACCACCGCATTTACGAAAAGCTCGGCGCGCACCCCATGGTACAAGAGGGTGTCAAAGGCGTGTATTTTGCCGTCTGGGCCCCCAACGCCCGTAACGCCTCAGTTCTCGGCGAATTCAACCACTGGGACGGCCGCAAACACCAAATGGCCAAGCGGGGGAACGGTGTTTGGGAACTCTTCATCCCCGAACTCGGCGCGGGCGAACACTACAAATACGAAATCAAAAACTTCGACGGCCACATCTACGAAAAATCCGATCCCTACGGCTTCCAGCAAGAAGTTCGTCCCAAAACCGCTTCGATCGTCGCCGATCTCGAAACCTACACCTGGCAAGACGGCGACTGGATGGAAAAACGGCGCAATACCGATCCGATGAGTTCGCCCGTCTCCATCTACGAAGTCCACTTGGGATCGTGGTTGAACGCTTCCTACGACGAACCGGGAACCGACTACTTGGGAAATTCCATCCCATCGGTACCCGTCGCCGACCTCAAACCGGGCGCTCGGTTTTTAACATACAAGGAACTGGCCGATCGACTCATTCCCTACGTTAAAGACCTCGGTTTTACTCACATCGAACTGCTTCCGATTGCCGAACACCCCTTTGACGGATCTTGGGGATACCAAGTAACGGGATACTACGCCGCGACCTCTCGCTACGGCAGCCCCCAGGATTTCATGTATTTCGTAGACCAATGCCACCAAAACGGCATCGGTGTCGTCGTGGACTGGGTACCGGGACACTTCCCCAAAGACGGCCACGGCTTAGCCTTCTTTGACGGTACGCATCTTTACGAACACGCCGATCCCCGTCAGGGCGAACACAAGGAATGGGGAACCTTAGTGTTTAACTACGGCCGCAACGAAGTTCGCAACTTCCTCGTTGCCAACGCCCTATTTTGGTTCGACAAGTACCACATCGATGGTATTCGCGTCGATGCGGTTGCCTCGATGCTTTATCTCAACTACGCTCGCAAAGACGGTGAGTGGGTTGCCAACAAATACGGCGGTTGCGAGAACATCGAAGCGGCAGATTTCTTACGCCAAGTCAACCATCTGATTTTCAGCTACTATCCTGGCATTCTCTCGATCGCGGAAGAGTCTACCGCCTGGCCGATGGTATCCTGGCCGACTTACGTCGGGGGTTTGGGCTTCAACCTCAAATGGAACATGGGTTGGATGCACGATATGCTCGACTACTTCGGCATGGACCCGTGGTTCCGCCAGTTCCACCAAAATAACGTCACGTTCAGTATTTGGTACCACCACAGCGAAAACTACGTTCTGGCGCTGTCTCACGACGAAATCGTCCACGGCAAGAGTAATATGCTCGGCAAAGTTCCGGGGGATGAGTGGCAAAAGTTTGCCAACCTGCGCTGTCTGTACGGCTATATGTTCGCCCACCCCGGCAAGAAAACGCTGTTTATGAGTATGGAGTTCGGGCAGTGGAGCGAGTGGAACGTTTGGGGCGATCTCGAATGGGATCTGTTGCAGTACGAGCCGCACAAGAAGCTCAAGGCGTTTATGAGCAGACTCAACGCACTCTATCGCAGCGAACCCGCTTTGTACTCCCAGGATTTCGACGAGCCGGGCTTTGAGTGGATTGACTGCAACGACAACCGACACAGTGTTGTTTCGTTTATCCGTCGCGACAAGTTCTCGGGGGATTGTATCGTCGTCGCGTGTAACTTCACGCCACAACCCCACAGCCACTATCGCATCGGTGTCTCCGAACCCGGATTTTATAGCGAGTTGTTCAACAGCGACGCAGGCGAGTTCGGCGGAAGTAATATGGGGAATTTAGGCGGTAAGTGGACGGATGAATGGGCGTTCCACGGCCGTCCCTACTCGTTAGATTTGTGTTTGCCTCCGTTGGCAGTGTTAATGTTTAAGCTCGAGCGAGATAAAACAAATGTAGACACGGAGTAATGTCATTTACGTCAATCGCTGACACCCCTAGCTGAATCATCGCACTCGTGTCAAAAACCTGGTTATGTAAGCATAGCCAGGTTTCTGATTTTTATTTTTTACGAGGATCGATCGAGATAAAATTACGGTGTGAAGATCGACGTTTGATGATGTTCTCAAAAATATATCTAACTTTTGAAGCGACCAAACGGTCGGAGAAGCCACCCTATTTCGAGAATTTCGGCGTTGGGCGAAAACACAACTCGCAGCCGAGTGCTAAAAATAACGCTGTACCGAGGTTCGATCGGTGCGATACCCTAAAAAGGAAACCAAGCACAGGTAAGGAGCGCGAATCTTGAAAAACGCACAACCTTCTTCCTCCAACTGGCAGTCGATCGTCATCGGTGCGATCGTTGCAGCTATTGCCATTGTTGGACTCAGTTCTTTTGTCATCATTTCACCTGGGGAAGCAGGCGTAATCAGTATTCTTGGAAAAGCCAGAGACGGCGCTTTACTCGAAGGATTGCACTTTAAACCACCCCTCATCTCGAAAGTCGATATTTATGACGTGACCGTTCAAAAATTTGAAGTTCCCGCAGAAAGTTCGACCAAAGACCTTCAAGATTTAAAAGGACGATTTGCCATTAACTTCCGACTCGATCCGGCTCGCGTGGTAGAAATTCGACGCACTCAGGGAACCCTTGCCAACATCGTCTCGAAGGTTATCGCTCCCCAGACGCAGGAATCGTTTAAAATCGCAGCGGCAAATCGGACGGCAGAAGAAAGTATCACGCAACGGAGTAAACTCAAACAAGATTTCGACGACGCACTACAGGAGCGACTCGAAAAATATGGCGTGATCGTTCTCGATACGAGCGTGGTCGATCTCAATTTCTCGAGGGAATTTGCGAAGGCGGTTGAAGAAAAGCAAATTGCCGAACAGCGAGCGCGTCGTGCCGTTTATGTCGCGCAAGAAGCCGAACAAGAAGCACAAGCAGAAATCAACCGCGCACGAGGCAAATCAGAAGCCCAGAAATTACTGGCTGAAACGCTCAAAAGTCAGGGTGGGCGTTTAGTGTTGCAGAAAGAAGCCATTCAGGCTTGGCGTGAAGGTGGCGCACAGATGCCGAACGTTTTGGTTTTAGGAGATAAATCTCCGGGGGTTCCTTTCTTGTTCAATCTTGAAGATTTGCAAGATACACGGAATTTTTAATATTTAAAATCTCCCAGCTCCCAAAAACTGGGAGATTTTAATCAAAAAATTTGTGTTAAAAAAATTATCGATCGACGGCTAAAATTGTATATTTCAAACTTGAATTGGCGAAAAACTATGGTTTCTGGATTTTCGATCGAACAGAGAAGGGGATAAACTCGATCGTTGAGAGAACCGAACAGAATCTTTCAGAGATTACCAGGGACTTCCAACGATCGTAAACGAAGCCCAAAAATATGGATGTACGAAATCCAAATCTTGAGGCGGCGCTACATCACTCGGGAGATCGATCGATCCACCCGAATAGATTAACTGTCCGTTTTCCACACGCACGTCACCTCGCAACACAGCCAGTTGTGTCCGTTGTAATGCTTCGGCTTTAATCGGAGCCGTTTTCAGATGGTAGTAAAACTCACTCATCAATCCGAGCGTTCCCAAATCACTGACGTACCACAAACTCGCCAGAGCCGTTTTCGCGCCCGATTGAACGGTAAATCCCGCAAATCCTAATTCTGCCTCGTCACTGCCAACCGCAGTTCGACACGCACTCAACACCACTAACTCCACCGGGGGATCGTTCCAATCGAGACTGCGAATTCGATCGAACCCCACGCGCTCGTCGGCAAATTGAATATAAGCACGATCGGCAGAGGCGGATGTAAACTCACCGTGGGTTGCCAGGTGAATCAGAGGGACGGGTTCTCGTTCCCGCTGTCGTCGTAGATTTTCAAACGTAAAGTCTGCATCGAGAAAACCGCGCCCGGAAAAGATATCCATAACGATTCCGACTTCCAACGGTACGGCAGGCAGCGGAATTTGATCGGCAAACGTCGACGCCCCTAGTGCCAAAACGTTGGCATCTCGAACACTGCGATAGCGCGTATCGACGAGGTTGAGACTCGGAATTAAAGCAAGGTCGAACTGTTCGACTAGAAACTGTTCGCCATTCCACAAGGCGGCTAAAGGAATCCCTCGCAAGCCTCGATCGAGTGCCAAGACTAACGTTGTCGTTCCCAAACGTTCTAATTCTGGCAAAATCGGCGTGACGAGCCACTCGTAAAGCTGACGAGCGGGTTCTCGATAGGAATCCCGACGGCGCAATCGAGGATTGAGTAAACCTTCGAGGAGTTGCAGCTTCGCATTGAGAACCGCGTCGCTCGACTCGATCGGGATCGATCGATAAATTGGCCCGCCACGGGTTGGAATCGCGATTAAATCAAGGCTGTTGGGGCGAAGCATGACATACAAAACCGTGGGTACGGTTCCCGTTTCCGAGGCGAGGGTTTGCAGGCGCGTTTGAATTTCGGGCAGCGAGGGATAATCCGGTTGAGGCTCTAAACCCAAGGCTTCTGTAAATTCGCCGCTTAACGTTTCTTCGATGAGGGGAATTGCATTCTCGATATCCCCCTGGGCTAAGCGTCGGAACAGTTCGATGCGGTTGAAGTTTGCTGCCAAGGGTCGATCGAGCAGCTCGATGCGATCGATCCTGACGTCAGCCAAAACATCCAACACGGCTGTAGTAGGTTGTCCTTGAAGATCGGTGACTGCGGCAATTCCTCGCTCAGAAGTGGGATCGGGCCCGTCCGTTGGAGAGGGAGTCGGTGCGGGTGTCGGCATGGGTGTCGGCACGGGACTCGGTGCGGGACTCGGTGCAGGACTCGGCATGGGTGTCGGCATGGGTGTCGGTGCGGGACTCGGTGCAGGTGTCGGCACGGGACTCGGTGCGGGTGTCGGCGTGGGTGTTGGCACGGGAGTCGGCGATGGAGTCGGTACCGGCGTGGGTGTTGGAGAGGGATTGATTTGAATCGTCGGGCGAATTTCCGAACCGGGAATGACGGTAATCGGCGAAATGGTGTCGCTACCCGTCGTTAGTGCGCCTTGCGTACCGTTTTCACTCGCGTCGCCGACGATAAACGGTACGTCGACGGCCGTTCCCCCATGAAAAATCAGAATCGAACCCGGTGCGGTTCCCCCTGCAGCGGAAATACTCGCAGAAAGACCGTTTCGATCGACAAATGCATCGCTCACTCGTAAAAACCCTGTGGCGTTAATCTCCACCGCCGCACCGCTCGTTCCACCTTGAGCGTCGATCGAACGCAACTCGATATCGCCCGCTGAAGATAGAAAAACATTCCCCCCGCTCCCTTGAGAACTCGAGGAAAAAATCTGTCCCGCACTCAGTAAACCGCCACTGGTTACAGAAACGGCACCGCCACTGACCAGACCCCGGGCGTCGAGATCGCCGATATCTAACCCGAAGCCGAGGTCGAAGACTTGGCTTCCCCCCGTTCCCTGAGAAGAACTCGTATTAACAGATGTGCCTTCAAATCCGCCGGGATTCGCTGTAACGGTAATCCCCCCCCCAGCTAGAAGTCCGCTGGAATCCAACGTATCGATAAGAATGCCATCGCGCACGTCAAACGAAATTGCGCCCCCCGTTCCAGCGGAAGAAGACGTATCGATACGATCGCCATTGAACTCTCCTTGCGTGACCTCGATCGAAACGTTGCCCCCTCCGATCGCACCACTTGCCAGCACGTTACTCAGTTCGCCGCTCAAGCTCGCTGAAATCGATACAGCCCCCCCTGTCCCCTGACTCGATGTCGTATTGACGGTTGCTGCTCCTCCCTCCAAGTCTCCGAAACTTTCCAGAGCGACCGTCCCCCCGCCATCGCGGCCGCTGGCTGAAATGTCAGATCTGAAAACGAGATCGTCGGCTGCCGATACGGTCACATCGCCAGCGATGCCGGAACTAGCATCTGTTCTCAACTGTGCGGTTCCCCCGATCGAATCGAGAAAAATACTGCCGCCGAGACTTTCGAGCGTGATACTCCCACCGCCGAGAGCACCTTCCGTGGCGATATCCGCTGTTTGAGATAAATCTTCCAAAACGCGAACGGCGACGTTACCCCCCGTTCCCGTTCCAGAAGACGTGTCGATCGATCCGCCAATAAACGTTCCCGTTTGGCTGTCGATCTGCACGTCACCACCGTCAGACCCGCCGCTCGCGAGAATTTCCAAAATGTCGATATTGCCGTTGGCTGACAGCGTCACATCACCTCCCATACCGAGAGCGCTGCTGTCGAGACCATCTGAAATCGCAATCGTACCGTTTTGACTGGTGAGATCGATCGATCCCCCATCGGTCTCGATCGCATCCGCCACAATATCTCCCGAAGCCTCGAAAATCGCCGGTCCCCCAGGAATCGAAACTCGTCCGACACTAATTCCCGGAAAGACGGCCACACCCGACGAAGCAATCGTTGTATTGCCTGCATCCACGTCGGGAGGGACGTTTGGAGTGTCGATGAGGGTTCCCACCTCAGACCGCAAAATTAACGCTGGAGAACTCGTGAGGATTGCCAAATCGGGATCGGTTCCCGAGAGGGTCGTATCGGGGCCGGTAATGACGATGTCTCCTCCGATAATTCCCCCCAAACTCTCGATTTTTAAAGAAACGCCCGTATAGTCCCCGAAAAATACATCTCCCGACGCACGGATAATGGGGTCGTAGCGACTGAAGAACGTTCCCGGTGCGCCAGTGGTGTCGAGAATGGCAAAGCTCCCGCCGCTGCTAAAGTGCGCGTCTCCCGAAACGATGCCATCGCTCACGAGACTGAGGTTTCCGCCACTCGTAAAGGGAACGAGCGGATGGTTGAGCGCCCACAGGTCGATGCCCGCGTTACCCTGAATCCACAAATCCGAACCCGTCCGGACGATCGCAGCTCGATCGAGGCTATCGCGGACGAAAACAGTATCTTCTGCCAACAGACGCGCCGAACCTGCGATGTCGAGGGTCGTTTCGGAAAGGAGTAAATTGTGACGGCTTTGAAGTAAAACTTCACTCGATCGAACCGCCTCCCCCTCTGTGGCGGCTAGGGCAACATCGCCTAATTCGATCGACGGTAAAGACAACGACAACACGACGCGGCCATCTGACGCGACTGCAATGTGATTCGCAGACAGCGCCTGTCCCCCCGTCAGCAAATCCGGTAACGTCGAAACCGAATCGATCGTTGGTTCTGGGGACAGCGGGAGTTCCAAACTCAACAAGTTTCCGGGAACGCTAAGCCGTACGAAGGGTTCCCCGCCGACGGCTGCCACGATGACATTGCCGTTGGGTGCCTCGAGTTGTCCGGTACTGACGACCGTCGAACCGAGCAACCCCAACTGAAACCCCGGTGAAACGGCCAGGTGGGCGGTGTTGAAAATCGCACTGGGATTGGACTCGTCGAACCGAAAAGCATTGGGCGTTCCCACGAGTTGAGCGGTGTCGTTGGACGAGAAAACGTCGAACCAACCGCCCTCGAACCCCACGCCGTCAGCCGTACTGGCCACAAAGGATGCTGGAACGTCGAGTTGGGCGTTCGGCCCGAAGATCAGTCCGGCTGGATTGAGCAGGAACAAATTCGACGATCCCCCAGTCAGTTGCAGCAAGCCGTTGATGACGGACGGATCGCCACCTGTCACACGCCCGAGGACATTTTGGATTTGGGGTTGCGACAGAAAGTTGGCAGTTTGGTCGGTTTCGAGACCGAATGCATCAAAGCTGTGGAAGAGGTTGCGACCGTCACCGGACTGTTGCCCGCCGTCAATGACGAAGGTGTCACCGTCTGGGACGACCCGAGTTCCCGTTCCGTCGTCTGCCGGAGCGATCTGCGAAGAAGCCTGCTGTGGAGCCGTACAAAGAAAGATTGCGAGTGCGATCGATCGAGCTGTTAAGGTTGTCTGTCGTCTAGCGTGAGGTCGTTTTTGCCAAAGGTCTCGCGTTGCTGTAGTTGTGGTGGTGTTTCTCCACCCGTGTCTCGGGTCTTCCAATCCGTGATATTTTCCCAGGTCTCGCATGACCCATCCTCGATTTAAAAAACGTCAAGGGTTTGAGCAGCTCGGAGAAGTTCGGGAACAGCCTCAGGCAACCATTCTCCTTCACAACGGCGGCCGGTGTTCAAAATAACGCGAATGCGATAGGCGTGGGAAAAACCGGCGGCTTCCATCCACAAACACTCACTTTCAACTTCACAGGTAATGTTTTCCTCGTCCATCAGTTCCCCCGACATTTGATGTAGCGTTTCATCGAGCTGGACGAGCAAACGTCGAAAATCTCGAAACTCGGCATCAGTCAGTTCAAATGCCCAATCGTCTGCACCGATCAGGCCGACAAACGTTAAAGATGTATTGCCCTGCGAACCTGAGTTATCCTGAGAACGATCGATATCGGGACAGTAGCCCAGTCGCCACCCTTGCCCACTTTTGACGATGCGATTCATACTTCTCGATCGAGGCTGGAGGATCGACTCAACCTCTCTATCCGGATGGTTTCCTAGCATATCATGCCCCTACATTTACACGACCTTTCGAGAATTATCCGGATTTCCTCCGTACAACTGCGTAAGTATGACCGCTCGGAACCGACTTTAAACTTTCAGTGAAGAATTCGTAAGACTACAGATTTCACCATAAAGTTTCTGCAAAGACTCCGTGTAAACACTTGACGCTCCTGTGGGTTATCCGCGAGGCTTGGGTTAACGGCTCGCGCAGCGAACGAAAAAACACGCACACAAGCCTCGTCACAGAGGCTTCTTTCCAGAATTTTCTGTTCGAAGAGCGTGCGTTGAACCGTACGCTCTGGCGCTCGATCGAAACTTTTAGAAGGCAGGCTCGCTCAATACGCTCGATCGAGGGCAGAAACGCTCGGGTTCATGGGTTATCGAGAGGCGTTTCCGTGAGAACCGTACTCTCTTCGTAATTCTCTACCAGCTAAGGTGCGAACTATGGCCAAGGTACTTTCCCTGCCTGTTCCTCAAAATTGCATTCCGAAAAAGCAAGTCGTGGAATCGCCAGTTTCGGCGTTAAGTTTCGAACGGCAGATGCAAGTCATATTGTCCTGGGCAAGTCATCGGGAAAATCGTACCGTCTGTGTGGCAAACGTCCATATGCTGATGGAAGCGCACTGGAACCCAGACTTTGCCCGTGTATTGCGCAATTCTGACTTGGTGACACCGGACGGTATGCCGTTGGTGTGGATGCTGCGACTGTTAGGCGCTGCTAAGCAAGACCGAGTTGCCGGAATGGACATCCTCTTCAGTCTCTGCCAACAAGCACCGAAATACGGTGTCAGCGCTTACTTCCTCGGTTCTCATCAAGCCGTCCTCGATCGAATGAAACAACGGCTCGATCGAGAATTCAGCGACCTCGACATTGCCGGAATGGAACCGCTTCCGTTCCGTCCTCTGACTCCTGAAGAAGACGACGAACTCGTCGATCGAATTAACCGAAGTGGAGCGGGTATCGTCTTCGTTTCCCTTGGATGTCCCAAACAGGAAAAATGGATCGACGCTCATCGAGATCGCATCAACGCCGTTACCCTCGGTGTTGGAGGTGTCTTTCCCGTCTACGCCGGACTTCACCGTCGCGCTCCTCAAATGATGCGCGAGGCAGGACTCGAATGGTTCTATCGGCTCGTTCAAGAACCGCGTCGCCTGTGGAAGCGATACATGGAAACGATTCCGCCCTTCCTGTGGTTAGCGGCTAAGCAACTCGCCGCTCATTACGCCCGCAAAGCGGTACGAGTGGTGAAGTCGAAACTCGAACGATATGACAAACGTTTAGAAGACGAATGGCGAGATCGCCGTATCGGGCAACTTTTACAGGAAGCGGGATTGATTTCGCGAGATCGAGTCGAAGCGGCTTTAGCTGCTCAAGCCAATGAATATCGCAACTTACGCTTCGGTGAAATTTTGGTTCAGCAAGGCTTAGTCAAGCAAGAAACCGTTGATTTCTTTGCCGAACAACTCACCCGCATTTCTGAAACCGAATCTCGGCATCCGATCGGCCACTATCTCAAATCCGCAGCGCTGCTCGACGACAGTCAAATCGATCAGATTCTGGTCGCTCAGCAACATATCGGATTACCGTTTGGCGAAATGGCTGTCCTGATGGGATGGGTCAAACAAGAAACCATCGACCTGTTCTTGGAATTTGCCACGCCCGCGCCATCAATGGCTCCCGTGACGTATTGGAAATTGGGATGATACGAAATCTGGTAACAATAGACCCTTTCTAACACGATTAACACGATCGAACCACCCTTCATGGAGCTGTTGTCTACAGCCGCTCTATGAAGGGTTTTTAAAGGGGAGTATGCAGTCTGGATTTCCGAATCGTCGATCGAGCGTACATCCGATATCGATCGATATTCGATCGTTATTTTGAGAAAAGGACAGGGTCAAGAGAGAACCGTGGAATTAACCTAACAAGTCCCGACGGGGATTAAACGTTTCTAACTGATGGAGTTTTTCGTATAACTCCCGCTCTGCGGGGGTGACGTCCCTCGGTACGGCGATCGAAATTTCCACCAACTGATCGCCTCGCTTTCCCCCACGAGTCGGATAGCCCTTACCCGACAAACGAAAACGCTGACCGGACTTCACACCGGATGGAAGTGTCATCTTCACCAAGCCGTCGAGGGTTGGCACTTCCACAGATGCCCCCAAAATCGCCTCCGATGGCGTAATGGGCAATTGACAGGTAATGTCACTGCCTTCGTGATGGAAAAACGGATGGACAGCCACCGTAATTTTCAGGTACAGATCGCCCCCGTTGTCTCCCTGACCCTTCAATCGAATGCGTTGACCGCTAATCATACCCGAAGGCATCGTCACTTCCAACGATCGACCGTCTTCGAGGCGAATGCGCTCCCGCCCTCCCGTATAGGCCTTTTCCAGCGGTAACGTCAAGCGGGCTTCGATATCGCGCGGCGCAGGACGGGAGACCGTGTACGCTGTTTTCGTCGTGCGCGGCCGAAACGCATCGGGAGAATCGACTCGCCGCGTTTTCGGTGGGGGTTGCGTGACCGTTCGCATCGCCGTGCGGGCGCGTCGGTTGAGCAGATCGTCGAGAAAGCTGTTGAAGTCGGCATATTGCTCGAAGCGAACGTCTCGATCGCTCGTGCCGTTGCGAACGGTACGGGACGGTTTGCGTTTCGTTTTCTTCTGGCTGATGAAGCGGCTGAACTGGTCGTACTGGCTCCGTTTTTCCGGGTCGGACAGAATGTTATAAGCCTCGCCGATATCTTTAAATCGTTCTTCCGCCGATTTATCTCCGGGATTGAGATCGGGGTGATATTTGCGGGCCAGGCGGCGATAAGCGCGTTTGATGTCGTCTGTTGAAACGTCGCGGGTAACTCCCAGGATTTTGTAATAGTCTCGGAAGTTTTGCATTGTTTTTTTAAAAAATTCAGAAGTCAACGAAACTTTTACAGTGAAGCTTGAAAAGTGAAGCGTGAAGCGTGGGGAAGTTGAGCGTCGAACGTTGAGAGTTTACACGTTCTCCCCATCTCCTCAACCCCTCATCTCAAAGGCTAAAACCAATCGTCATCATCTCCCCAATCTTCATCGTAAGCGTTGGTGCGAGCGATGCGAGAGGTGCGGTTGCGAGGGGGACGGCGTTGCTCGAATCCGTAATTCGGATCGTCGTCTTCACCGACGAACGTGCGTCGCAAGTTATCTAAAAAGCCTTCGCCGTCGCCATCGAGGGAATATTCCGAGACTTCTCGATTCAACTCGTACAGGGCATCTTGCAGGCTTGCCGAGGCCATGTCAATGCCACGATCGTCGTTACGGGCTAGGCTGTCCCGCAGGTCTCGAACGAGGGCTTCGATGCGCCGTCGCAAACCTTGAGCAAACGAAAGTCCGAAGTCGAGGGCGATCGTGCGTAATTCGCGTTCGGCTCGGGAAGCTAAGGCTTCGGCACGATTGCGTCGATCGACTTTTTCCCGACGCAATCGATCGGTTTCAGCAAACTTCTCCGCTTGACGAATTGCCTGTTGGATATCCTGTTCGTTGAGGGTCGACGCACCCGAAATGGTAATGCTTTGCTCTCGTCCGGTGGCTCGATCGAGGGCGCTCACCTGTAAAATTCCGTTAGCATCGATATCAAACGAAACTTGAATTTGAGGAACGCCACGGGGGGCAGGGGGAATCCCCGTCAGTTTGAAACGTCCCAAAGACTTGTTATCGTCGGCCATTTCCCGCTCCCCTTGCGCCACGTGGACTTCCACTTGACTTTGGTTGTTTTCCGACGTCGAGAAAATATCCGATCGACGGACGGGAATCGTCGTGTTGCGGGGAATGAGTTTTTTCATCACGCCACCGACCGTTTCCAAACCCACTGACAGCGGGGTCACGTCGAGCAGCAACACGTCGGGAACGTCCCCTTCGAGAATCGCCGCCTGAACTGCTGCACCCACCGCAACGACTTCGTCGGGGTTGACGTTTTGGTTGGGTTCCTTGCGAATCAGGTTGCGAACCAACTCCTGTACCATCGGCATTCGTGTCGACCCCCCCACGAGAACCACTTCGTCGATTTGACGCGGATGCAGTCCGGCATCGAGAATCGCTTGTTTGACGGGAAGACGCAGACGGCGGAGTAAATCCCCGCACAAGTTCTCGAACTCGCCCCGCGTCAGTCGCGTTTCCAGGTGTTTGGGGCCGTCTTCCGTAGCCGTAATGAAGGGCAGGTTGATATCCGTAACGCCAACACCGCTCAATTCAATTTTCGCTTTTTCAGCAGCTTCCGTCAGCCGTTGCAGGGCTTGTCGGTCTCGGCGCAAGTCGATTTCTTCAGCTTCGAGAAACGGCTCTGCCAACCAATCAACAATTTTTTTATCGAAGTCGTTGCCCCCGAGTTGCGTGTCGCCGCTCGTGGCTTTCACCTCAAACACGCCATCCCCCACTTCCAACACCGACACGTCGAACGTTCCGCCGCCGAGGTCGAACACTAAAATCGTTTGGCTGTCCGCTCGATCGAATCCGTAAGCTAAAGAAGCCGCAGTCGGTTCGTTGAGAATCCGTTTGACCTCTAATCCCGCAATCCGTCCGGCATCGCGCGTAGCTTGACGTTGAGCGTCGTTGAAATAGGCAGGAACGGTAATGACGGCTCCAGTCACCTCTTCGCCGAGGTAGCGCTGTGCTTCGTCAGCCAGTTTTCGCAACACAGCGGCTGAGGTCTCTTCGGGTGCAAAATCTCGCTTGAGGCGCGGGCATCGAATTCTAACGTTACCGTATTCGTCGCGGCGAATCGTGTAAGGCACGCGCTTGGAAATGGGATCGAGTTCGGTATACTTGCGCCCGATAAACCGCTTGATGTTGTAAAAGGTATTTTGCGGGTTGAGAACGGTTTGTCGGCGTGCCATCTGCCCCACCAGCCGCTCGCCGTCTTTGCTGAAGGCTACAACAGAGGGAGTCGTCCGCATTCCTTCTGAGTTCGCGATGACGACGGGTTTTCCGCCTTCCATAACGGCTACTACTGAATTGGTCGTACCCAGGTCAATGCCGACGACTCTGCCCATAATCTCGTTGTTGTCTCCTCGTCGTGTATCGGTCTGCCTCTGGAAGTCAACACGCTTCCAACGGTTTGACTTTATTCTATGAATTTATGTTGCGCCACCGTCAACACTTCGCAAACCCTTCTTATTTTATCGCGGTCGGTTGGGAGCGAGCCGGGGAAGTCCGATCCCAGACGTCATGCGACGAGCAACGATGCTGTTGAGATTGAAGAATGTTCGATCGGGTCTAGAATCGGCTATCATCATTGCGAAATGCCTCGGGAAGCCATTGAAAATTTTATGACGCACGATTCCAACGCAAACCTCACCCCCATTTCGGATGACCTGTACGAGATTGAAAAACGGGTTGGGGAAGTCGTGCAACAGTGTGATGACGACCCGATGGCGTTACTGGAACTGTTACGCTTACTCGAAGGGTTGCATCGAGAAATTTGTGAAACTCGATTCCAACCCGTACTCCCCCAAACGCGCCAAGCCCTTTATGCATTTTTGCGAGAACTCGATACAAAAGGGGGTTGGCCGTATATTCCCCGGATGCGACTGCGGACGCTCTTGGCGCATTTGGAAGCTGCAAATGAAGAGGAATAGATGGGAAAGATAAACTGAAGGCTGTTTCCACTTTTCACGGTCAATCTCCGATCTCCATCTCATCTCCTCACGACCCAGCGTCCCTAGAAAAATCGAATCGCCGACGGATCGTTTTCGGGTAAGGCGACGATTGGGGATTGCGTGAGGTTCGGACGGTTGCTTAAAACGACGAGCAAACTCATTGAATCGGGGTCGCCACCGCTACCGAAGTACAAGCCTCCCGTTTGACGGTCGTAGCTGATGACGCCTTGGCTCGTTCCTGCTACTGGAAAGCCGGGAAAATTCGCGAAAATGAAATCGCCGCTATTGTTAGGGGTTGCGTCTAAGTTACCGAGGAGAGTGCCGCCGGAAAATACGATGAAGTCAACGCCCGTTCCCGAAATCGAAAAGCCGATATCGTTTTCGTTGACGATGATGCGATCGCCCTCGCTAAAGTTGAAATCGGTAATGGTATCGACGTGAAGGGCGGGATTTACGGTTCCGATATCACCGACGTTCGTTCCGGTGGCACTTTCGACTGTTTGTCCGCTCGTTCCAATGACTGCACCTGGGGCAACGGTGACCCCCGAACCGACTGTACCGACTTCTGTACGAGCCGTTTGTCGATCGTCGGTAAATAGGAAAATGTCAGCTCCAGCACCTCCTGAGAGGATATCGCCATCGGTGAATACGGTTCCCGTATTGGCTCGTAGCGACCCCGCTACGTTTTTCCACTCGTCGAGATTTCCAACACCACCAAAGAGGGTATCGTTGCCGTTGCCACCGAGGAGTCGATCGCCGGCGTACTGACGACCTTGTAGGAAATCGTCTCCAACGCCAGCATCGATAACTAAGGCTGCGGTGTTCGTTCCAACTGTGGCACTCGAAGCAATTCCCAAGGTATCGCTTCCGTCCCCGCCGCTGAGGGTGGTTGGAGTAGCATCGTCGGCTGTTCCCAATCCCGATAGGGTCAGGGAGTCGTTACCGTCGTCTCCGTCAATGCGAACGCCATCCCCGACGATACCGAGTGCTGCAAGATCGTCACCGTTGCCCGTGCTGATAAAGGCATTGGGTGAAATCGTCTCGAAGGTTAGGCTGTCGTCTCCCGCGCCAGCTTCAACGGTTCCAGCAACGCGGGTGATGCTCAGGGTATCGTCACCATCGCCGCCACTGATGCGGCCGGTCGAGGTTAGTCCAGCACGACCGGAGACGGTCATGACATCGTTGCCGTCTCCTCCTCTGACGGTACCCGAAACCGTCTCGAATTCGAGGGTGTCGTTGCCGCCTCCAGCATCGGTGAGTCCCGAGGCCATTTGGATTTCGATTCGATCGATCCCGCTTCCGACGACGACACCGCCTCCCTCGATGTTGATGAAGCGATTCTCGTCGCCGAGAACGATAAAGGTGGCTCGACCGGACAACGAGTCGTCCGATTGGAGGGTAACGGGGGTTCGATCGGCGTTGTTTCCGATGTAGATGTTGATGCCGTCGTCGTCGAAGGGGATGATATCGCCTTCTTGAAAGGTATAAGTATCGTTGCCAACACCGCCAATCAGGGTATTGCCGCCGCCGGAACCTTCGCTCGTCAGTTCGTCGTTCCCGCTAAATCCGAGGAGTAGATTGTTACTGCCGACGGCGACCAATTCGTCGTTCCCTCCGTTAGCTGTGGCGGCGTTGTCGTTGTCGCCGGCTAGTCGGTTGTTATTGCCGACACCCCGAACGACATCGTTACCGAAGTTTTCAGTGGCATTGGGATTGTCTCCCCACAACTGCGCGCCACTGGCGGAAAGGTTGAGATTGTCGTTTCCTTCGTCTCCACTGGCAAAGAGTTCGTTGCCGACGGCTTTACCCGTGAGTCGATCTTTGCCTTTGCCCCCCAACAACTCAACCCCCGATCCGACTTCGCCGAGTTCGAGTTCGTCGTCGCCACGGTTGCCAAAGAGAAGGTGTCGGTTTCCACCCGCGACGAAGAGGCGATCGTCTCCGGCGTCGGTGCCATCTCCGATCAGTAATGCCGCATCGACTTGTGTTCCTTGGACGCGCAGTCGATCGTTTCCTTCTTCACCGAGCAGTACGGGGTTATCGGCGTTGCTGGTACTGCCGACGAGGAGGTAATCGCCATCTCGCCCTCCCAAGAGACTATCTTCGTCGTTGCCAACCGCTCTGGATTCGAGGGTATCTTTTCCGGCGTTTCCCGCCAAGATCGATCGACCGTTGCCCTGTAGGTTGTCGTCTCCGTCTCCACCAATGGCAGTATCCAGACCCCCTTCGCCGATGAATCGATCGTCTCCCTCGTGACCGATAAATAAATTTTCTGCTTCTTTGACGAAAGCGTAGTCGTCTCCGAGTCCGCCGAGTAGGATGTAGTTGCCTTCTTCGCCGAAAAGACTGTCGCGTCCTCGATCTCCGGAAAGGACGGCTTGTCCGGTTTCGTTGAAAATGGTATCGCCATCTCGTCCGCCAAAGACTGTATCGCCGATTCCTTTGCTTTCGAGATAGTCTTGTCCTCGGTTGCCGAAGAGTTGACTACCGGGTTTCTGACCGTTAATACTACTCGTTAGGGTATCGTCCCCGCCAAATCCAATGAGGATTCCGGTACCTCGACCGATAAGTGACAAGATGTCGTTGCTGCTATCGCCAATGAGAACGTTTGTTAAAGTGTCGTTGAGGGTCATGCGTTTACGTGGTTGACGTGCGTTTGCCGAAAAATCCTTATGGTTGTGTCTATCGTCTCTCGAATCCCCGAAAACGACAATCTATGTTGGGTCTGTCAGAGAGAAGCTGGGAAAAGATAAGATATTGAGAAAAGGTCGATCGATTGTTTTTGCTGTTGGTTAATTGCTCTGTCAGAATGCACGAAAAACGCACTGAGAATACGATCGATAAGCGATGACTGCCTATTGGGTCGAACTTGTCCACGTCAAATGTCTGACGACGATATTTCGATCGATCGAAATGGCGTTTGTCGTGGGATGTTGTCGATCCAGTATTTTTCGTTTCAATCGCCAGCCTCGTGACCTACTCAAAACACGCTCAAACAATTCGTCAAACGAAATTTGGATCTTCTGAGATTACGGTGTAATTTGTTGAACTGAATACAAGATTTGGGTCGGGGCGAACGGCCGTTCGCCCCGACAGCGGGGGTCTTGACCGGGCATCAAATCAGCTTATCACCTCAAACTCAGAAGACTCCGAAATTAAATTCTTTTTTGGTGTGTTTTTTTGACATCTGTTACATTAGATCTGTTGCCCAAAAAACATTGAGTGCATCCACCAACACGATTCAAAAATAATTCAGTTTTTCGTCGGTCAAATTCAAGCTAAAAAGCAGGAGACAATCGTGAGCAAGAGACTGCCAAGCTTTTTTATCGTTGGTGCGGCTAAATCGGGAACGAGTTCTTTGTGGCATTATCTAAAACAGCATCCTTCTATCTTTATGTCGTCTCCCAAAGAACCCAATTTTTTTGTCTTTAAAGGCGTCGATCTACACCATCAAAAAGGTCCGAGCCGCCCTGATATTTTATATCGAAAGTTATATCGAAATTCGATTTTGAATTTTGACGAATATCAAAATCTGTTTGAAGACGCTCGCGACATACCAGCAGTCGGCGAAGCATCAGTTCGCTATTTATATTTTCCTGAAACTGCACGACGAATTCACGAAAAAATCCCCGACGCCAAAATTATCGTGATGCTGAGAAATCCAATCGAGCGCTTGTACTCTCACTATAATATGAATTATCGCTCTCTCCTCGAACCCCTTTCGCTAGACAAAGCACTCGATCGAGAAGCAGAAAGAATTCAGGCTGGCTGGGACTATGATTGGCATTATACGAAAGTGGGAATGTATTATCCTCAGATCGAGAAATATATAAATTGTTTTGGGCGAGAGAATGTAAAAGTAATTATCTATGACGATTTTAACAAAAATCCGATTGAAATCAGTCACGAAGTTTATCGATTTTTGGGCGTTGATGATTCTTTCAATGCTTGTATTCAACAACGATTAAATGAAGGATATCGTCCCCGAAACCTTTTGCTGCAAAAAATTATTTTAGAACCCGATTTCGGGTGAGAAAAATTAAGGCGAATTCTGCCAGCTCAAGTTTACCAAAGCTTAATGACCTTTTTGAGATCGATGAATCGCGAAGTAATTCCACCGATCTCTCCCAAGATCGTAGATCGATTGAAACAGATTTTCCGAGAAGAAAACCTCAAACTTCAAGAATTACTCCAACGAGATTTGCCCTGGTAATCGGCAGATTGGTCTTGGGGGAAGGAGAAGTGGGGAGAGGAGATATTCTCAATTGCCACTTCTCCATTCCCTAGATTTGAAACTGTTCTCGTCCGAGGTCGATCGATCGAATGCCTTCCAACGTCACCAGTCGTCTTCCGGCCCAGTCGATCCTTGTCGCATCGCCCTCGGAGACGATCGAAAGTTCCTCGAAAGACAAGCCTCCCGTCAGGACTAACTGGTCTTCCCCAACTTGGAAATCTCCGATCGTCGCGCCTTCACGGTTGAGAGAACTGTTAACGGACAAGATAAATCGATCGTTCCCTTCGCCTCCTTCGAGAAGGTCGTTACCGCGATCGCCGCTTAAGAGATCGTCACCATCCCCTCCCATCACGGTATCGTCGCCGTAACCGCCAAACAGGGTATCGTTCCCTTCTCCGCCACCGACGAAATCGTTGCCTTGGTTGCCCACCACGAGATCGTTGCCAGCACCGCCGCACATCATATCGTCGCCGTCGCTGGTGCGCGTCAGGCTGTTGTTCGCACCGATGAGGGTATCGTCGCCGTCTTCGCCACAGAGAGAGTCGTTCCCGATATCCCCTTGCAACAAGTCGTTACCGGCCGCCCCCCAAATAATATCGTCGTCTCTGCCGCCGTAAGCGGTATCGTCGCCGTTTCCGCCAACGAGGGAATCGTTGGCTTGGTTACCCAAGATCAAGTCGTCCCCTTCGCCGCCGAAGGCCAGGTCGCGGCCAGCTGTATCGCGTTGGTTGGTCAGTCCAGTACCGCCAACGATCGAATCGTTACCGCTACCCCCCACAATGACATCGTCACCGAGATCGCCGCGCAAGTCGTCTTCGCCATCTCCACCGTCGAGCAGGTCAGTATCGCGTCCGCCGAAGAGGGTGTCGTTTCCCGTTCCTCCCGTGAGCGTGTCTTCCCGTTCGTTACCCGCAATCGCGTCGTGACCATCTCCGCCGTCGAGTCGATCGAGTCCTTCTGTATCAGCTGCGGCGAGGTTAATCGATCGACCTGTAATCAGATCGTCGCCACCTTCTCCCATCACCGTATCGCTTCCGAGATCGCCCCAGAGTCGATCGTTGCCGTGACCGCCGTAAATTCGATCGTCGTCTCGTCCGCCGTAAACGGTGTCTTGTCCGCCGCTGCCTGCAATGAGGTCGCGGCCTTCGTTTCCGAAGCTTTCGTCGCCGTCTTCGGGAGAGGGAGTCGATCGATCGACCCGGCCCGAGATCGTATCGTCACCTAAATCGCCGATCGCCACGTCGCGACCGCTTTCTCCCGAAATCCAATCGCCATCGCGGCCGCCGTAAGCGATGTCATCACCGTCTCCTCCCATTAGCGTGTCGGCGTTGGCGTTGCCAAACAAGATGTCGTTACCGTCACCGCCTTCGATCCAATCGCGGCCGGGATCGGCAAATCGACCGGGATTGCGTTCGTCACCAGCAATCCAATCGTCACCCAAATCGCCGAACAGCCAATCGTTACCGCGATCGCCCCAAATCAGATCGTCGTCTTTACCACCGCGAACGAGATCGTTATCTCTCCCGCCGTGAAGGGTATCGTTGCCTTCGTTGCCGTTGATAACGTCGCTGCCTTCGTTACCAGCCAGCCAATCTCGGTCTCGCTCGCCTCCGACCGGTTCGCGGCTGGCAACGCCACCGACGATTAGGTCGTCTCCACCTTCGCCGCGAACGAGATCGTCGCCTTCCAGACTGCGAAGTTCTTCACCGATGGCTTCTCCGATGAAAATGTCGTTGTCGGTACTGCCAATTCTGAGGCTGGCATAGGTCGAAGGAAAGATTTCACGATCGATGGGAACGGGAGATGACAAGACGATACTCGACATCGCGCCGAGGGTGGGAACGATCGGTGCGTCGGGACAGCAGCAAATCTTCTCGTCTTCGTTCGATGCGGGAATACCGGGAATGGGTTGGCTGGGAATCGGGTTTGGGTCGGGATCGCCGAGATCGAGATCGTCGGGATTGCCACCGCCAGGATTGCCACCCGAAGGATCGGGACTTGGCGGTTTTGGAATGAGGGTAGTTCGATCGATCGCCGTGTCGTTATCGTCAGTCGGATCGATAACCCCTGTGGGGGTGACAACGACGACGGAGTTCGTCAGGGTTCCCGCTGCGGCATCGGGATCGACGGTTCCCGTTACGTCTAAGGTTACGGTGTCGTTTTTGCCCAAATCCAACCCCGTCCAAGCCCCCGTGAGGGGATTGTAATTTCCCGTACTCGGCGTAAATACGGGATCGAGTAGCTGGTCGGGCAGGTTTTCGATGACGTTGACCTGGTTGAGAATTTCGTCGCTGAGGTTGGTGACGGTAATGGTATAACTCAGAGAATCGCCCGCTCGGACTTGGCTCTGGCCGTCGGTTTTGGTGATTTTTAGGTCGGCTGTCGGCGTGTTCTCGGTCAGGATGGTGTTTTCGTCGATCGAGCGGTTGTTGCTGGGGTCGAGTTCTTGCACTCCGTTGGGGACGGAGACGTCAACGACGTTTCGCAGCGTACCGCCGATAGTGGCTGTGTCGTCTACGGTTCCGGAAATCGTCAGGGTGATGGTTTCGCCCGGTTTGAGGTCGAGTCCCGTCCAAGCTCCTGTATTGGCGTTATAACTACCGGTACCGTTGGTGTCGAAACTGACGCTGACGATGTCGCTGGGGAGATCGTCGGTGAGGGTAATCTGTCCCAGTCGTGAGGGGCCGTCGTTGGTGACTTCGATGGTATAGGCGATCGAGTCTCCTGGGGCGATGGTTGTCAAACCGTCTGTTTTCATCACCCGCAGGTCGGCTTCGGGGGCAGAAACCTTCGTGTTGCTGTCGGTGTCGCTATTGTTACTCGGATCGGGATCGACGATGCTGTCGGGTGGATCGATCGAAACGCTGTTGCTTAAGGTCGTCCCGATCGAAACGCTGGAATCGACAAATCCGGTAATGGTAAAGACGACGTTGCCGTTGGCGGGAACGTTGGTTAAAACGTCGAGATCGCCACTTCCGCGATCGGTAACACCATCGCTACTTTCACTCGTCCAGGTCACATCGATCGTGGCAGCGGGCAGGTCGTCAACGACGCGAACGTCGGGAACGTCGATATTTCCGGTATTGGAAACGGTGATGGTGTAGACGACTTGCGATCCCGACGGCGTACTCGTCACGTTATCGGTTTTGGTCACGCTGAGATCGACCGTACCCGCAACGATTTGCGTGTCGTCGTCGGTTACTTGGAGACTGTCGTTCGGGGTTGCGCCTGGGGTTGGCGAAGCGAGGTTCACACCCGGCGGTGGCAAAATCGTCGCGGTGTTTTCGAGTGTCCCGATAGCGGCGGCGGAAACAATTCCCACGATCGAGTACGTGGCCGTCGCCCCCGGTGCGAGGTTGACAGTGGAGTCGATGGTGTTACCGGTTCCCTGTCGATCGGCGGCAGTGGGAAAACTCCCCAGACCTGTCGTAATGTCGGCTTCCCAGGTCACATCGATCAATCCGTCGGGAACCGTATCGAGGACGCGAATGCCGTCGCCGAGATTGCTCGTGCCGTCGCCTGCCAGGGAATTGTTCGTGACGGTAATGGTATAGGTGAGGGTATCGCCGACTTGGGCATCGGTGGTGTTGTCGGTTTTGTCGGCAACGAGGTCGATGCTGGGGGTGGGAGTCGGCAGCGAAGCAAAGTCGGTAAAGATAACGCCCCCATCGACGTCAGCGATGAATTCGGCGCTGGCATCTATCGGATCGAGGCGGTAGAGTTTGAATTCGTTATCGGTGGGATCGTTGGGGGTTTTAAATCGAACGGTGGTGTAGAGATAGCCGTCCTCGCCAAAGGCCAGGGCCCCGGCATTGGCTTTCGGCAGTCCCGTATCGCCGATGAAGGTGGCTTGGAGGGTATTGATATTGACGCTGTAGAGTCGATAAACGTCTTGTCCGAGAATGGTGTTTCGGGTGGAGATAAAGAGGCGACTCGGATCGTTCGGATCGAAGGCCATGTCGCCGCCGCCTTGGATGAACTCGGGAACGCCTCCGGTCACGGTGCCGAGTACGGTGGCTTCTCCTGTGGTTCGATCGATGGTGTAGAGATCGGTCGTCGGCGAAGCCATGGCGTAGATGGTACCGTCCGCAGACTGGGCCATCTTGCTAAAGCCAGCGCGTCCCGTGTTGAGGCCAGTGGTGTTGGGTAGAAGGGTGGAATTGTTGGTATTCGCGCTACTGGGGTTCCAATAGGCGACCTGGGCGTTGTCTGATGCGAGGTCGATGTAGTAGAGGAAACCGGGATCGTTCGGATCGTTGAGATCGCTATACCGTGCCAACGTCCAAGTATTGAAGGCTGCTCGACCGACGATTTCTGAGGTGCCGTCTTCGAGGTTGAGAATGCGAATGTTGCGATCTTCATCAACGCCGTAGACGAGGTTGGTCGGGCCTAAAACGGGCGTGTAAGCGATCGTTGCGTCGTCGTGAAAGGCGAGTTTCGCGCGTCTCGCACCCATCGTACAGATTTCGAGATGCCACGGCTGATTCCCACCCATGAGATGCTCTGAGGCGCTGACCGACAGTTGGGTCAGTTTGGTGAGTCGATCGAGGAATCGCCGTCCTTCTTTTCCGGCGGCAACGCGACAGCCGTAAATGAGAATTTCGGCATCTGGCTGCAAAGAACGCCGCCAACGTCCGATCTGTGAGGCGTACTGACCGAGGGTTCGCTCGCTCAGTTCGGCAATGCCGAGTTCGATCGAGCCGGGACGTCCGTGTGTGACGATATGCAGCTCGGTGAGGTTTCGGTATTGCCTTAAAATTTCGGTGGTTTGGACGATGCCGTCTTGTCGAGGATCGATGACGATCGCGTCGCTTCCGGGAAGGAGACCTGCAATCAGGCCGGCAATTCCCTCGACTTTGGCATCGATCAGCACGAGACGGTCGCTTCGGGCAACTGTCGTATTGTTGGGTTGGTAGAAATTGCAGATCATAGATCGGATAGGCGACAGTTAAATTCGCGCCGATCCAGGCTCTGAGCTGAAGTCTCATCCCAGTCTGGTTAACTTCAGCTCCTCAAATATTGCTTCGCGCAGACACAGACAACCTTCGTAACGTTTAGGGCAGATAGAAGGCAATTACCCCAACATTGAAGGATGCTATGTCAATCGCGATTGAATTGTCGAACGAAGGCAGATGCAACCCCAAACGGAAAATTCACCTGGATTCGATCGGGGTTGTGGGTTTGGGTTTGGGTTAGACGACACCCAGACGATCGATCGATTCACTCACAAGTAATTTGGCTCGCATCTTGTTGAGTATTCGGATCGATAGTCTGTTTACTTTAATTATACTACTCAATGCTTTTTTGAGTCAGTAGGATTTCGGAATTCTTTTTACAAAATCTTTATAAACCCCCGTGATTTTCGATAACTTATTAAAGCTTTGTCTAAGGTATTCGCGATCGTCTTGGAATTCATCCGTGTTTACCGAGAATCTGGGATCGGTAAATATCTAAGTGGATTTACGCAAGATATGACTGTGGTGTGCTTCGACAAACGCCCTCGCTCGCTCTTGTTGTTGGGTTAACGCAGCACCGTCACGATCGAACGTGCCGTCGAGGGTTGCAGCGAGGAGATCGTCGAGAACGGCTTTAAATTGCGGGCCGGGTCGGTATCCGAGTTTTTGTAAGTCGCGACCGTTGAGAATTGGCTTGACGTGAGACCAACGGACGAGATACTGCCAAATCTGGCGACGCACAGCTCTCGGACTCGACAAGGCGACGAGAACAGTCGTAACCCAATCGTATTGGCGCAACACGCGAACGACTTCGCTCGGACGAGTGGTCTCGGACAATTCAAACACGATCGTTTCGCAAACCGACGACAGTTGACTGAGCCGTTGGATAGCATTTTCGGGCAGTTGTAGCTGGCGCACCACAGTTTCGCGATCGTCTGGTGGGATGTGGGAGAGAATCACTTCGAGCAGGGTTTGCCAATGACTGAGGTTGTGCAGTTTGGCAAATCGCCGCCACCATCGATCGACCAATCGAACTTGATGCCATAGGCGACGGTTTAACTCCAACGCCGGATGAATACATTGCAGGGCTTTTAAATTGTCGATTTTCTGTAGGGCGGGTTTCCAGTAGGGGGCTTCCAATAAATACTTCAGTTCGCTTTTCAAGCGAGTTTGTAGGGCAGGCGCTCGATCGTTTTCCAAGCGAGATCGATCGTAAGCACCACTTTCGATGGCGTGACGAATATACCCCTCCGTTTGCGCTTCGATCGAGAACCCCAGCCGAACGGCAAACCGAACCGCACGATAGATGCGCGTCGGATCTTCGATAAAACTATTCGGATGTAAAACCCGAACTAATCCATCTTGTAAATCCAACATTCCACCGAAAAAATCTAACAACTTACCGCGATGGGGATAAGTTAATCGAATGGCAAGTGCGTTGATTGTAAAGTCGCGGCGATAGAGATCTTGACGAATCGAACTGGCTTCGACTTCGGGATTCGCTGCGGGATACGGATAAAATTCTGTTCTCGCTGTGGCAATATCCAACCAGAGGGAATCGAACCAGAGGGAATCGAAGACTGGATCTTTGTGCCACAGAAGTGCAGCGGTTTGAAATTGACCGTGGACTTCTAATCGAGCAGCGGAATACTTGTCTCGCAAGGCTTTCGCCAACTCTACCCCAGCCCCGACGGTTGCCGATCGATGAAATCCATCGACGACCAAATCGATATCGGTCAAATTCAGTCGCGTTTCGGAGCGATGAGAAGGTGATGAGGCATCGATCGATCGCCCCATCTCATCATCTTCCCATCCGATCGTCTCCTCGAGAATGGCTAACATCAAATCTCGGACGGCACCGCCGACGAGATATAAATGCCAACCTCGTTCTTCCGCCGCATCCGCCGCATCGGTGAGGAGTTGCCACAATGCAGTCGGAACGCTCGATCGAACGGTTTCGAGTAAATCCGATTCCCGAAAGACCGATAACTCGTCTACCGAAATGCGCCACGGCCGATCTTTTCGATGATGTTCTGAGGGCTTCAACGGACAGAGTTTCGCGTGGTCTTGGTGCAATTCTCGCAACACGTCGGTTCGCGTGACGATGCCCACTAATTCACTATCCTCGAGAACGGGAAGCCGACCGATATCGTATGTGACCATCAAAGATTCGATTTCCGGTAAGAGGGTTTGCGGTGAAATCGTTTTTAAGTGGGTGGTCATGTATCCTTTGACGGGCGCTCGATCGAAGCCGTGGTGTAAGGCAATATCGAGATCGCGCCGAGAAATCACGCCGACGAGTCGATCGTCGTCGTCCACCACGGACAAACCGGAATGACCGTAACGCAACAAAATGCGATGTGCCTCGCCGATGAGCGTTTGAGGGCGAATCGTGCGGACGGGAGACGACATGATGTCGCGCGCCGTTGGCGGTTGTGGAATCTGTTGTTTGAGGAGCGCCAGCAGGGTTTCAACGGTGGATAACGGTTCGACACTTTTGAGTTGCGCCGAGGCTGCTTTAGCGTGGCCGCCGCCGCCGATTGATTGAAAGATGCTGTTGAGGTCGGTATCGGGAATTCTCGATCGACCGATGACCGCAAGGCGAGGTTCTTCGCTGTGGGTGGTGTACTGGTGCGCCAACACGATCGCGTCCGTATCGGTCAGTTCCAGCAGTCGCGACGCTAAACCGGCTAACCCCGGTGCATAGTCTGGCGTTTTCAACACAACCCATGCAATCGCCCAACCCCAGACTTCCTCCGTTTGCACGGTATCTAAGGCCACGGATAGGAGATTTTGTAAGTTGTCGGACAAGCTCGGTTCGATATATTCGGCGATGACGTGAACGCTCGCCCCCTGCTGCATCAACCAGGCTAAAGCCAACGCATCTCGTGCGGTGGAGTGGTCGTAAGTTAAGGAGCCGCTATCGACGTGAATGCCTAACGCCATGACCGTGGCTTCGTGAACGGTCATGTTAATGTGTTGTTCTTGAAGTTTTTCTGCGACGATCGTGGTGACGGCACCGACGGGTTCGACTTGACGAAACGAGGCGGGAATGTCTGAGTTCGTGTTGGGATGGTGGTCGTAGATGGTAATTTCTTCGACGTTTGGGTAATCGAACCAGAGGGCAGCTTTTCCGAGTCGATTGCGGTATTGGGTATCGACGACGGTAATCGATCGAATTCGATCGGGATTGACCGCTCGCCGTTCGATGAGAGGATATTCGTCCCGGTGCAATCGTAAAAATTCTTCGACCCCCGGATGACATCCCCCAGTCAGTACGATTCGCGCACCGGGAAGCAGTCGCGTCAATCCCACAGCGGCTCCGAGACTATCGAAATCGGCGGTGGTGTGACAGAGGATGAGATCCATAATTGAAGAGAAAAAGGTCTGAAAAATTCACGTAGAAATAGGAAGATAATAAGATTATACAAAATTTTATATTTTTTATCGAAGTCATAAAATTTGAAGCTCGATCGAACTCAAAAATTAGAGTTTTTTGATATTTTTTCTGATGTTGATTCAATAAATTTTTTTACTTTTTATGAAGATACAATAAACAAAAAGGCTCTTTTGAAATTTCGGTGTAATTGAGTTGCTTGCGATACCTATATCGGTGTAGGGGCGAACGGCCGTTCGCCCCTACCAACTCCAACAGAACCACAAAAAACGTAAACTCGAATATTTTTTGTTATTTCGATCGAGCAAAAAATCAGAATTTAAAACTCGACAAACCGTAAGTGTATCTCGTTCGAGCGAGAATTGCGATAAAATTCCCAGACGCAGATCGTCAACCTAAATTTATGATATCTCCAGTCGATCGAATCATCGTTCCCCTCGACGTACCAGACGAAGCCCAAGCGCTAGAAACTCTCGACAAACTCCCGAAAGTCAAATTTTGGAAAGTCGGACTCGAGCTGTTTGTCAGTTGCGGCCCCGCAATTCTTCAACATCTTAAAGAACGCGAAAAACAAATTTTCCTCGATCTCAAATTCCACGACATCCCCAACACCGTCGCGGGTGCGTGTCGCTCGGCGGCAAAATACGGTGTTGACTTACTCACGCTGCACGCAACGGCCGGCCGTCGCGCTCTCCAAGCGGCTCGGGAAGCCCTGATCGAAGGTGCTAGGGTAGCCGGTGTAGAACCGCCGAAATCCCTGGCAATTACGTTATTAACGAGTCTCAATTCTCGCGATTTAGCCTTCGATTTAAAAGTCCCTGTCGAGCTGCCTGAATATGCCTTAAATATGGCATTACTCGCCCGAGAATCGGGGTTGTCGGGTGCAGTTTGTTCGCCCCAGGAAGTCGAGCAATTGCGGCGCGTTTGTGGACAGGATTTCCTACTCGTTTGTCCGGGGGTACGTCCGACTTGGGCGGAGACGGGCGATCAGCAGCGGGTGATGACGCCCAAAGCTGCGATCGAAGCGGGTGCGAGTTATCTCGTCATCGGTCGCCCGATTACCGCGTCTGACGATCCGCCCTCGGCCTTTGCACGAATTTGTGAGGCGTTAGAGGGGGTTTGACACCGCAAATAGGGGGTGAGTCGGGTCTGAGTCGGGAGCGATCGAAAAGGGGAAAGTCCCGTCAGATCGCGATCTGAGCCGTTCGATCGAATCGTCTTTCTGGTGGCTCGATCGACTCGTTTGCCCGAAATTGCAAAGAAATGTATCGTTCGCGAAAAAATCTGCTACTGTGGCAAACAGAAATCAGACCACATCGTGACGGCAGGAAGAGGTTAAGGATGCGAATTCTATTTGTCGCGGCAGAAGCGGCCCCCCTGGCAAAAGTCGGCGGAATGGGCGATGTTGTGGGCGCACTTCCCAAATATTTGCGGCGGTTGGGACACGATGTCCGCGTTTTTATGCCCTACTACGGCTTCCTGCCCGACAAAATGGAAATTCCCGAAGAGGCCGTTTGGTGGGGATACGCCATGTTTCAGTGGTTTGGCATTTACGAAACCACGCTTCCCGGCACCGACGTACCGCTCTACCTGTTCGGACATTCCTCGTTCACGCCCCGTCGCGTGTACTACGGAGACGATGAGGACTGGCGGTTCACCCTCTTCGCCAACGGTGCCGCAGAATTTTGTTGGAATTACTGGAAACCGGACATCGTTCACTGCCACGACTGGCACACGGGCATGATTCCCATCTGGATGCACCAGTCGCCGGATATTATGAGCGTGTTTACGATTCACAACTTGGCCTATCAAGGGCCGTGGCGTTGGTACCTCGATCGGATTACTTGGTGTCCTTGGTATATGCAGGGTCACAATACGATGGCTGCTGCAGTGCAATACGCCGAGCGCGTGACGACGGTTTCGCCGACTTACGCGCAACAGATTCAAACCGTCGAGTACGGCGAGAAAATTGAAGGTTTGCTTTCGTTTATTAGTGGGAAGCTCAGCGGAATTCTCAACGGGATCGATACGGAAAGTTACGATCCCGAAACCGATCCGAATTTGGTGCAAAACTTTACCGCCGACACTATCGAAAAACGGAAAGCGAACAAAATCGCGCTACAGGAGGAAGTCGGCCTAGAAGTGAACTCCGACAAGTTCCTCATCGGGATGGTGGCGCGACTGGTGGAACAGAAGGGAATCGATCTGCTAATGCAAGTCCTCGATCGATTCATGTCCTACACCGATTGTCAGCTCGTTTTGCTGGGAACTGGGGAACGGTATTACGAAACCCAAATGTGGCAACTCAGCACCCGCTACCCCGGACGCATGGCCAGCTATCTGTTGTATAACGACAATTTAGCGCGCCGCATCTATGCCGGAAGCGATGCGTTTTTGATGCCCAGTCGCTTCGAGCCTTGTGGCATCAGTCAAATGCTGGCGATGCGGTACGGTTGCGTTCCCATCGTGCGCCGTACTGGGGGCTTGGTCGATACCGTGTCCCATCACGATCCGATGGGCGAAGCGGGAACGGGATTCTGTTTCGATCGATACGAACCCCTCGATTTGTACACGTCGATGGTGCGGGCGTGGGAAAGTTTCCGCTATAAAGAGAGCTGGCAAAAACTCCAACAGCGGGGAATGCGGCAAGATTTCAGTTGGGATAAGTCGGCGTTGGAATACCACAACCTCTATCGCGAGATGCACGGTTTACCGCCGCAAACGATGGAGGAAGCCAAACCCCAACCCGAACCCGAGGTTTCTGAAGCAGCAGAACCTGAAGAACCTGAAGTTTCTGAAGAGGTGGCAACGCCTAAATCTTAACCCAAAGCTGAATTAGGGGCATTTCAAGGAAAGCCAAAATATTGCAAGATAAAACCCGATCTCTCCGAGAGATCGGGTTTTATCTTTAGTTATGTGTCAAGATTCGATCGATCTCTTCGGTTAGATTGATGTTAGGAAAGCCAACGAAAAGCGCTAAAGCCTGCTGCTGACGATTTCTCGATCGTTCGCTGTAAATCAACGGTTTCGTGAGTACAGTTGAGGAAAAACCGAACTCGGGCTTTATTCTCAGGAACTAAGGGATCGATACTAGACTTTCATGTTAGCAGACAACCTCACACCGTCCCCACCAGGCACCAAGTACTCTAACGGCAGAGGTCAGCGGCGGCTAGTAATCTTGAACTCCTGCCAACAACTTTTATTCCGTCTGCTGCACCTCAGTGTTGGGCTGCTGGCGCTGGGCAACCTGCATCAGAAGGCGTAATGCTTCATTTACTTCAGCATCACTCGGAAAAGCTCGAGCAACATCAGGATCTAGGAGCACTAAATTTGTCCCTGAACGATATCGCTCGACATACTTGCCCCTAACTCCTCCTTGCAGTTGAGCAAAGTCATATTCAGAACCATTGATGTTTCCGCAGTTATCCATTTTGAAACCAGACGATATGATTCGGAGGTAGCTGACAATGGAAACCCTGACAATTCGTTTACCCGACGACAAGCACTTGAGACTTAAAGAATTGGCGAAAGCGCGAGGAATGAGTGTGAACAAACTGATGGAGGAACTCTCGACGGTTGCCTTGGCAGAGTTTGACGCTCAGACTCGTTTTCAGGCATTGGCAGCGACGGGAAACGTCAATCGGGGTTTGAAATTGTTGGACAAGTTAGATCGGCTCCACGAATCACAGAACCCACAAGCTTGACTCGTACTTGTAATACCATTTCTCGATAATCCTGCTAGAGATCTTCGGCTGAACTTGGGCGAACACCGTTCGCCCCGACAGACATCTATGGCATGAATTTTTATAAAGCATAATTGGGGTGCATCTCAGCTTTTGCGATCGGAACCCCTCCGCCTTCGGTACCTCCCCTTAGCCAGGGGAAGATGGGAGGGGTTGAGATCGCTCAGTCGAGGCGCGGAGGGGTCTTTCTACGAAATTGAGATGCACCCCATAATTTCATACGGAATCCACTGCTCAAATTCCCTTATAAAATTGCCCCCGTAGAGGCGTTTTATGCAACGCTTCTACGGGATTTCAGGCAAGCGGACAAAAGCACACATTCGGAATCGGATTTGGCATCAAAATTGATAGTTTCGATCGCGAACCCACAAACTGACGGGAACGGCATCAGCTTGTTGACCGACTCTCACTTCAACTAAAAAAGCTTCTGGCGAATCTTGTTGGATTTGTCGAATGGTCGCGTTGATTTCCTCTCGCCGATCTTCAGGCATATAGTAAGTTTCCAGTCCGTAAGTGACTCGCCATTGACGGTATTGACCGCGCAGTGCAATTTGATGATCTGGCAGGTTTTTGGGAAAGTCTTCGCTGACGCGCACGGGAATCCAAGGACTCGGCGGTTGGCTCGTTGGCGATTCGGGCGCTTCTAAAACCACGTAAAAGTCAAACGACGAACCCTGTCGGTAGGAGCCAAAAAGAGTTTCACCGCCCGGTAAACTCGACAACGTATTGGTCTGGGAAATCTCGTAATTTAGGATTTGGTAGTACCCTCGCATGAGATCGTAAGGATCGACAGGGGCGGTTTGTAAAACGACGGGGGTTCCGTTGGCAAAAACGTAAGCATCGCGAGCGGGAACGGCGACGATTAATAGGGTTTGTAGCACCAGGGGAATCCCGAGCCGCCAGAGGGGAAGTTTGCGTTTTGGGGGAAGTTGAGTTTGCGGTTGGGTTTGGGGAACTGTGATGGGAGATTCGGGGTTCATGGTTGTTCCTCCTGGGGAGGTTGAGGGTTGAATCGATCGAGAGGTCGTGCTTTGGTTTTGTCGAGGTGGATGTTACGCTCGAACCACAATCCGGCAGCAATGACCCCCAGTCCGCACCCGGCAAAGACGAGGGCTTTCATTAACAGTCCCGTGTCGTACTCCAACATTCGCGTCACGATGCCGAGTACCAGTAAAATCATGCCTCCCCAGAAGGTGCGACGACTACCCAAGGCTAGGCTGTCGCGAATGGCAGCGATGGCGAGAAAGAACAGCAGGATGTTGAAGATTAAAGGTGCGAGGACGGGAAGGGGCGTGACGTGCAGGTGGATGTAAGGGGTGATGCCGGTCGCGAGCAGCATGAGGGCAACGATTCCCGTGTTGAGCGATCGAGCTTGAAAGAACTGGAACTGATGCAATCGATCGCGCAGTTTCAGCCACAACCAGAGCGTTAACCCACCGATAACGAGCAAGTCGATGGCGACGTGATACCCCCACTTGAAATAAAACTCGGAGCCGTTCAGCTCGAAGTCGTTCCAAAAGTTGAACGACATGACGTAAAACCATCCGGCCATAACGATGACAGCCAGACTGCGGGCGATCGCTTGAAATCGGGAAACGATAAAACGCTGAGGGGATTGAGTGCCGTAAGCCCACAGCAACGCAGGGGGAAGGACGAAGGCACACTCGATCGCCCACAGGTTCAGCGTTGCGACGTTCCCGACGATCGAGGCGGTCAATAACACCCCGACGAGGAAAAAGGTAATGTTCGATCGACTGATATAAGCGAGTGGTACGAACAGTACTAAGGTGATGAGGGGAACGTGCAACCCCGCAAACTGCCAAATATCGAGGGTACTGGCGGAAACTGCATCGACGATCGCGGGAGCGTATCCACAGCCGAACAGGATCGAGGATAAGATCGCGAGGGCAGGCATTTGCAAACTCATCGCCATCAGCCAAACCCCCAAACTCCAGGCGAGCAGGAGTTGATAGATCGGCCCGCTTTGGTGAAACATTTGCGAGACGAGGGCGAGATCGGCGCCGAGAACCAAGCCGCCAAGTAAGAGCAAGGCCGCACCGAGTTTGTGAAGTCCGCCTCGATCGTTCGATCGCCACAGGGAAAAACCGGTAATATTGACACCGAGAAACAACCCGAGCAATAAAACGAGTTTCACATCTCGCGACCAAACCGACCAGTTGGCAGCGACGAAGGTAATTGCGCCCAATCCGAGGAGAATGCCGCCGAGTCCGATCAAAATGGTGGTGAAGCGGCTACGGGCTTCAGCTTCCAACCCGTCAAATCTGTAACGCTCTGCGAGTTGGCCGTAAAGAGACGAATCGATCAGACCGTCTTTCCACCACTTCTCGGCCTCCTGGCGCAGTTGGCGGCGAAATTTGTCCGAAGTCATGGTGTTGGACTCCCAACGAAGGGATTTTGTTTCACGATACTCGTTCGATCGAACATTGGAGATCGAAAGTAGACGTTTCCCAATCTGGTTGGCAACTCAGCCGCAGAATCGAAGAAAATCAACCTAAAACGAACGGCGGGAAACCGCGAGAGTAGACAGTTCTCGAATTGGACGTCCAACGGCATCGTGCGGTCTCTCAGGAGATCGATCCGACTTTGAGATTTTCAACAATGGGTTGCGGACACTCCGGACGTTTGCTTGAGAAACGTGCAAGTTATTTCAGTCTTTTGTACGCTAAATTTGCTGAACGTAGCCCTTGTAGAAATGGAATAGCATTCGATCGTGTTCGACTCACAAGCCTGGCTCACTCCATTTACACAGGTTTTTACCCGAGAATTGTTTCGCATCGGGAACACGTCAGTTTCGATCGTGTCAGTCGTCCAGCTCGTGGTGTCTCTAGCAGTCGCTCTGTTTCTGGCGCGAGCGTTACGGAATTTTTTGAAATATCGTTTGTTGGTTAAGTTCGGGATCGACGAGGGCAACCGCGCCGCGATTGCAACAATTGTCAGTTATGGTTTAGGAACGCTCAGTATCTTAGTTATCGTGCAAGCCTCGGGGCTGAACCTGTCGTCCCTCGCCGTCATCGCTGGAGGGTTAGGCGTGGGGATCGGGTTTGGCTTGCAAAGTATGGCGAACAACTTCATCAGTGGTGTAACGATCCTCATCGAACAAAAGTTAAAAGTGGGGGATTTCATCGAGTTCGATGGCTTGTCGGGATATATCAAAGAAGTATTTTTGCAATCGACGGTGCTTCGCACGCGGGAAGGGGCGGATGTGGTGGTACCGAACAGCGAGCTGATCTCGAACCGGGTCGTGAATTGGAGTTACGATAACTGCTATGTGGCGCGGGTTCATATTCCGGTGGGCGTTGCTTATGGCAGCGATCCGGTACAGGTTACGGAGACGCTGTTAACTTGCGCGTACATGGAACCGTCCGTGGTGTTCGATCCAGCCCCGAAGGTGATGTTGATGGGATTTGGGGATTCGGCGTTGCTGTTCGAGTTGTGGGTGTGGGTCGATCGAATCGATCGAGAGCCGTTTATCGTCAGTTCGCTAAACTTTCTCATTGAGTACCACTTGCGTCAACAGGGAATTAAGATTCCCTTTCCACAAACGGAGGTGTGGTTTAATTCGCCGAAAGCCGCGATCGATTGGAATTCACCACCGTTCGGTTCGTTCCACCTGCACCACCATCACAGCGTCACTCATGCGACGGGGGTGTCGCTCAGTCATGCTTTACGACAAATTCCTTACTTTGAGAATTTTAACGAGTTGCAATTGCGTCAGCTGATCGAACAGGGGTGTCGAAAGTTGCTGTCTTCCGGCGAGATTTTGTTTCACGAAGGCGCACCGGGCGATGCGTTCTATATTGTGATTGCTGGGAAAGTTGAAGTTTATGTCGAACGGCTCGATCGACGGTTAACGGTATTGGAGGCGGGCAGTTTTTTCGGGGAACTGGCGCTGATGTTGGGGATTCCGCGCACGGCTTCGGTTCGGGCGTTGGAACCGACGATTTTGTTTGCTCTCGATCGCTTTCACTTCGAGCGGTTGTTGCACCAACACCCTGAACTCTACGATTCGATCGTGACAGGGTTGGAGCGACACAAAGCCGAACTCGCACAGCGTCAGCAGGAGTTACGAGCGTTAGGATTGGTCGATGCTTCTGAAGATGACAAAAATCCTCTAAATTGGGTCAAGAAGCGGTTGAAAAATTTATTTAGTTTGTCAGTGAACGGAGAAGACTCAATCCAATGATTGGACATCACGGATCGTTTGGGAAGATCGATCGAACTCGACACCTCTATTCAGTCAGCATCCCAAATACGACGATTTAATCGCAAGTCATCGACAATTGCAATCGCCATTTGGAAGATTTCAAAGTATTCAAGAATTGGCTTAAAACTCAACATACTCGAGAATATTTTGGGTTCAAATAAGTCTTCTTCATAATTAATCGTGATGTACATTGTATAGGAAACAAAAGAAAGACAAATATCTCGATTTAATTTTTTTCGCAAGTTTGCAATTCTATGCATGAGATTGGTTGAGAGGATATACCGCGCCTCGACTTGGTCTTCTCCATAGACGAGAAAGTATTTATTGAATTGTGGATCTTCAAGCTTAATTCGATTCAGACCATTGATGGCACCATTTTTACTGATTCTTTCAGTAATTTTATTGGGGATAATCACTGTGCGAGATTTAAAAGTTTTTGAAAAATCCGACCAATATAAAAGACCTTTAAATAAAAGTCTTTTTGAAATAGATGAATCATAAAAATGTTCCCAAAATTCAGAAAAGACTAACTTTCGTCCTCGCGCAATTCGCGAAAACGCATATGGAAAACCAAAAACAACAACAACTAAACTCGCAATCCAAAATGTTTTTTCTGAACCACGTCCTTCTTTAAATAGAGATAACAGAGTAATAGATGACTTCTCAGCACAAACATCGGTAAAACATAGACGTGTTCTACCCACTGTACCTGAAACATAGTCATCTTGATGGACGATATCGGGAAACAGTTCGCCCAACAGCGTACTCTTCATCAGTGCTTTCCGTGCAGCACCCAACTCTCCGGTTGGAGAATACTTTAAATATCCATCTGAGTCCATAAACTCAAGTAATTTTTGAATGACATCACGTTTGAAACCGAATCCATATTGACTCGTGCGAAAACTATAGAAGAATATCCAAAGTGTCAGCCAAATTGATGATGAAATAAAAAATATTTTAGGCCACTGGAATGTTAGAGTCGCCGAGTAAATAAAGATCGCTAAAAAGATAGCCGATATAATCAGAACAGAAATCAAGGTCGATCGACGGGATTTCTCGACTTTCTTAAGTTCTGGGAGCAGTGTTTTTTTATAAAACTGCTTGAGTTCTGAAACACGTCTTGGCTCGATTCGTGCTTGTTCGATCGCTTGCAGTCTTTGGGCTTCCGCTTCTGCCTCAGCAGCAGCTTGCTCGGCTGCTTGTTTGGCTTGTTCTAATGAAGCAAAAATTGAAGCTAAAAATTGCTGCGCCCATTGTTGAGTTTCAGGATTGGATTGACTCGCCAGTTGCTCGCACAAATCAACGGCCTCGTCCATTTGTCCGCTGCCTCGGTAAGCCTGAGCGAGTAGAGTTTGGGCTTGCCAATACTGCGGCGATCGAGATTGCGATGAAACTCCGGCCAAGTAACGATCGAGACGCTCGAGTGCCACGTCGTAGTCTTTCTGACGAATTGCGATTTTACTCTGGTTGAGCAACTGCTGAATTTCTTGGGAGGACAGAGACTCGGATGTAGTTGTGGGTTGGGGTGCGCTGATGGGAGCCTCGGAAGTTTGAGAATTCGAGGAGGAGACGGATGCTCGATTGTCGATCGATTCGATCGTCGAGTTCTTCGTCGTACTGTTCTTGGCTTCGGCCGCTTTGACGCGCTCGCTGCGTTGGCGAAGCTTTGTCAGGACTTGCTGACCCCAACGGTTGACTTTTGGGTGAGGGTGCGCTGCCAGTTTCGTACAGAGTTCGATGGCTGGCTCGAGTTGCTGACAGGCATAATGGGCCTGCACGAGGATCGTGCAGGCGGTGACTTGCTGCTGACTTCGGGGAAATTCCTGCTCGCACAAGGGAGTTAACAAGGCGATACTTTCGGCATAACGTTTTTGCTCGAAGGCAGCTATCCCTTCTTGCAAGGTTTTTGCTAAGACTTGAGACTGAGTCATGGCTTAATTGTTGAATAGTTGGCCGACGTCAACGTTTTGGCGCTCGGACGCAGGTGTTTCTAACACTTTTTTGCGGCGATAGTTCAGATGATTAGCCACAATGTTTGTGGGAAACATTTCAATGGCATTGTTATATTCAGTGACAGAGGTGTTGTAGAAACGTCGCGCTGCTGACAGTTGTTCTTCAACTTCGTTCAATGAGGCTTGCAGCTGTAGAAAATTGCGATCGGCTTTTAGCTGAGGGTAAGCTTCAACTGCCACTAAAAAATTCCCAATTTCGCGAGATAGCTGGTTTTCAACATCTAAACGTGCATTGCTTCGGAGCCGTCCTGAAATCGCCCGAGAGCGCAAACCTGAAATTTTAGTCAAGGTTTGCATCTCAAAATCTGCATACTTTTTAGCTACTGCGACTAAATTCGGAATTAAATCGTGTCTCTTTTTAAGGATGACATCAATACTTGAAAAAGCATTTTCAACTTGGTTTCTGAGTCGAATTAAACCGTTGTAAATCCAAATTCCCCACATCGCCAAAAGGATGGCTGCAAGTATAATTACGAGGATGAAAGCTGCAAAAAACAACATCTTTCTGTGCTCTCCTTGATGGCAGAAAATCAAGTGAATGAAATGTTCGATCGACGATCGATCTTTATTCTGACTCGCAATCAGTCTGAGATTTGGAAATTCAAATTTTAGAGAAGGCTAAATATAGTTAAAACTTTTATTTAACTATCTATCGATATATTATAACGTATTTTTAGAACATCTCACTTAAGAAGATTTGTTATGCAGATCGTTTGAGTATATCCGTGTTTTTACTTACGCTTTTTACAACTTGACACAAAAAATACCAGTAAAAACTCGCACCAACAATTGCTTTTTAGAGGGACTTAACGTCAAAGCAGATAGAGACATCTCGATCGAGTGTTCGAGTCGAAAAAACAAATTGGTAAACAATAAGCTTGTTATTGAATTGACAACGCCAGCTGAAGGGTGCATCTCAAAAATGCAACCCTCACCCTAAATCCCTCTCCCAAGCTTGGGAGAGGGACTTGAAAATGGCTCCCCTTCTCCCAAAATTGGGAGAAGGGGTTGGGGGATGAGGGCATGAGGAATCGGGCAGATTGCAAAAGTGAGATGCCCCCCTTGAGTTTCTAGAGATCGATCCCGGTTCAATCTGTCGATCGCCTTTCATGAAACGGGCGATCTGAAATTGGATACGCCATTCAGTCTCGATCGACCGTGTTTTCTCGATCGCAAATAAAAACCGTAGAGTTCTTGTCAGCAAGGACTCTACGGGAGAGGGGCAATGATTTAAGTCGGATTTCACAAGAACCATGCCAGCTAAAGCATGAGGCGTTTCCAGCTAACGCCTAAGACTCTACGTGAGAGAGTTCCTCTACGATCCAATTCAGCGTTTGCTGGACTTGCTCCAAAGTCAACTCGTCCTGTAACGCTGACAGACGCAGATACGGAAAACGCGGTTCGTGAGGATTTGTCGGGAGTGCCATGCCGATCGAACTGAATTTCGATCGAAGTGCGTTCCAATTTTCGAGATCGTCGAACGGTGGTTTGAGACCGTAACTTTGGGAAGAAATTTCCAACCCGCCCCAAATACCAATGTTGAACAATTCCCGTTCGGCTTGGCCGTGGGAACCCATCCAGACCGCCACGAAGCCACCGTAATTATCACCTTTACCCCACTGCACTTCCACGCTAGGCGAATGACCTTCCGCCCACTCGTAAATTTTACGGGCAACGTAAGCTTCTTCTCGACCTCGACGAACCTCGAACTCTTGGAAAAACGACGTTTCGTCCCATCGCCGACGTTCGCGCGTCGCACTGGACTTTTTCAAACGGGCTTCAGCCGTTTGTCCGAGAACGCGGGGAACGAGCATCCTGAGGTTGTCCGGTTGGTCGTCCGAATATTGCTTCAGCTCGATCGCCAGCACTTCCGCCGGATCGACCTGTTCGTTGAGAAATTCCACCACGCGGCGAAGTTCCGGTGGAATCACGTCAGCCACGAAAACCAAACGAATTTTTCCCGCTTGCAGGTGCGTTTTCACCTTTTGCCAGAAACGCTCCTCGCTGGCTTCCGTTCCCAGAAACTCCTCGAAAACCTGTTCCGGATCGCGTCCTTGTTCGCGGCAATTCGACTCGAACTGAGACACGATCGTATCGACGGGCCAGTAAAGACTGGCGTTGGCCGCGTAATCGAGCATTTGCCCGATGACTTCTTGGCGCGTGCGGATGTTGTCAATGCGCTTGACTTCAACGAGGGTTGGAATCGCGTTTTGGTCGATAAACAGTCGATCGAGCGACCAACGCCCCGTCCCGTCTTCCTCTGAGGGAATGGGCATCTCTCGGCGCACGAGCAACCAATGACGGGGCAACGCCGTATCGATCTGATCGCCAGCCAAGAGGTTCGGGTAAGTTTCCAGAAGTTCCTGCAGTTGTTCCTCTGACTCGTAAGCTTGTTCGGTCATTTCGACCAACTGCTCGTCGTCTTGAATCAGATAAATGCCTCCACCCATCGATTGTCCTCTGTGATTGCTGTTAGTGAATTCGGTTCGGCGAGGGGTGTCCTCAGCCGACACGACCGGAAAACACGCGCTCGGCAGGCCCTGTCATATACACGCGCCCGTCGCTTGGAGACCATTCGATGTCTAGCTGTCCGCCAGGAAGTTCTACCGTCGTCATGCGGTCGCACCGTTGAGTCAGCACGCCGGCCACGACAGACGCACACGCACCTGTCCCACAGGCCAGCGTAGCACCTGCCCCCCGTTCCCACACCCGCATTTTCACGGTATTCGGACGAACGACCTCGATAAACTCGACGTTCGTGCGTTTGGGAAACGCGGAATGGCATTCAAACTGGGGGCCGATTTCGGCGAGCGCGACGGCCTCGGCATTTTCAACAAAGGTAATGCAATGGGGATTTCCCATACTGACGCAGGTGACAGACCAGGTTTGTCCGGCCACCTCCAGCGCTCGATCGATAACTTTTTCGCCTTCGGGAACCAGCAACGTCGGAATTTCAGCGGCTAACAGCCGAGGTTCTCCCATATCCACTTTAACCCGCCCATCGGCGAGTCGTTGAGGGGTCATGACCCCTGCCAGCGTGTGAACGCGATAAGTGTTGCGAGCGTTGTCTCCTTCGAGTTCGTCAACAAACTGCATGAAACAGCGAATTCCATTGCCGCACATTTCCGGTTCCGACCCATCGGAGTTAAAGATCCGCATCGTGTAATCGGTATCGGCCGTACCCGGAAGCACGAAAATTACGCCGTCTGCACCGATGCCGAAGTTGCGGTGGCAGAGTTTTTTTGCCTGTTGAGGCGTTAAAATCGGCTCGGTTTGGTGTCGATTGTCGATGAGAACAAAATCGTTGCCTAAGCCTTGGTATTTGGTAAATTCAATGGACATCGTCATCGGGGCGTGGATCGGAATGGGGAACAGAAACCGTGGCAAATCCAGAATGCAGAATCGCATTCGATCGTGCCGTCGGGCAAACCTTTTTCATTGTCCTACAGAACACTGGCTTTAGCTCGTGGGTTCTGTTTGTTAATGTGATAGATGTTTTGAAAAGCACCGCCCGTTCAAGTGGGGTGAATGTTATAGGAGCGAACTTATGGCGATCGAATTCGATACGAGCCTTCCGAGCATTCGCATTTTCCAAGCCTACGTGCAAGAGAAAACGCACCTCGAAGTCCAACTGACGACGGGCGATCGCATCCAAGGCCGCCTCTTGTGGCAAGATCCCGTCTATCTGTGCTTCTCAGACGACAACAACCAACAGTACTTTATCAATCGTAACGGTCTCGTCTACTTGCGGCCGCTCGCGCCAGCGGCTTCTGAGAGCTAAGACGAGACCGTGTTGTCTACCGGATCGTCGGCCGGAACGAGCCAAGCCTGCACTTGAACCAGTTGGTCTTCTCGACCGCACAACAGCAATCGATCGCCCGATCGAACGTGAGTGCTAGCGTGGGGGAAGCCGACGTTGCGATCTCCCCGACGAATTGACTGCACCTGCACCCGAAAGCGCTGGCGTAAGTCCAATTCCGACAGCGTTCGATCGACAGCCGGACTGTTCTCCGGAATCTCCAACCACAAACTGGCACGCCGCCAGTTTGGGACGACGATATCGCTGTTGGCCAATTGCTGAAACGCCGCTAACTCCTCGTCGCCCCCCACCACGAGCAAGCGGTCTTTCGGAAGCAGCACCGTGGTCGCATCGGGATAGTCGATTTCTTCGCCGTTGTGACGTTGGACGGCCATCAGCGTCACCCCCGTCAACCGCCGTAAATTGGTCTGTTCTAGCGTCATGCCAGCCAGAGGCGATCCCGTGGGAAGGGTTGTCCATCGACTGTTTAAGTCTTGGGCGGCCGCTTGTAACTCCCGTGCTACGAGATCGGGTTCTCGTTGGGGACGCAATTCTAAATAGTGACTGTTGCGAATTTGCTCCACCTCCCGCTGAATTCGCAACGGCGACAAGCCCAAGGCCAAAAACAAGTGCGAGAGGATTTCCAAACTCCCCTCAAACTCCGGTTGGACGACCTCTTTCGCACCTAATTGATACAGCAGTTCGATATCTCGTTCCCGGTTCGCTTGCACCACGATGTCGAGATCCGGCGAGAATTCTAACGCTCGCTTCAAACACAGCCGCGTACTCATGGGGTCGGGGAGTGCGATGGCTAACGTTCGCGCGCGATCGAGTCGGGCAGCTTCTAATACTTTCAAACTAGCCGCGTTTCCATAGAGATAAGGAATGCTATCGGCTCGCGCCTGACTCACCGCCGCTTCCGATCGATCGATCGCCAGTACGGGACAATCGGGCATTTCTCGCAGTCGCTTGATTAAATTACGCCCGACGCGACCGTACCCGCACACCACGACGTGATGTTCGAGAACGCTATCTGGGGGTTCGATCGAGGGCGCGGGCGACCCGTCGAGTAGAGGCTGCAACGTCGGTTGCGACTCGACCCAATCGAGCAGTAGGGGAACGACGCGCAAAATAAACGGTGTCAATACCAGCGTCACAGCTGTCGTCCCCGCAATCGGAAGATACACGGCTTTCGAGACCAATCCCATCAGTTGCGCTTTACTGGCGAGGACGAAGGAAAATTCTCCAATTTGTGCCAGTCCCAAACTAACTAAAATCGACGTTTTCGGGTCGTAGCCGAAGCCCCGGACGAGAGGGGCGACGATGAGGGATTTGCCAACGACGACCAAGGCGACCAACCCTAAAATCGAGTCGAGATGTTGCCAGAGAAATACGGGGTCGATCAGCATTCCCACAGCAACGAAAAATAGCGCAGAAAACACGTCGCGCAACGGTTCTACGTAAGTGAGCGTTTGGTCGGCGTACTCGACTTCTGAAATGGTCAAACCGGCAACGAACGCACCCATTTCGATCGAAAATCCCAATCGATCGGTCAGAAGCGCAATCCCCAAACACAAAGCCACCACGCCCAATAAAAACAATTCGTCGCTTTCCCGTCGGGCCAAAAACCGCAACAGTGGCGGAATCACCCACAGTCCCGCGATCGCTGCGGCGATGGCGAACGCGCCGATTTTTAACAGCGCCCAAACCACCGCCCCCCCCAAACGTTCGGGGGATTCGCTCAACGCCGGAAGCACCGCCAACATCAACCCCAGAGCGAGGTCTTGAACGACTAACACGCCGAGCATGACCTGACCGTGAGCTGTTTCAGTTTCGTTGCGCTCCATCAAACACTTCAGCACGACGGCTGTTGAGGACAGCGAAAGGGTTGCCCCCAAAAAGATACCTTGTATGGGATCGCTCGCCCATCCCACCGCGATCGAAACACCCGTCGCGATCGAAATGGTCAGCAGGATTTGCAAGGCGCCGCCCCCGAGCGCGATACCTTGTACTTTTTTGAGTTCGCCCAAGGAAAATTCCACTCCCAATGCGAACAGCAAAAACGCCACACCGAACTGTGCGAGCGTTTCCACCTGTACCAATTCTTTAATCCACCCCAACCCTGCTGGACCGATGGCCATTCCCCCCAGGAGGTAGCCCAACAGAACAGGTTGGCGCAACAGCGAGGCGAGCAATCCCCCTGCCGCCGCTGCAGCGAGTACCGTGACTAAATCTAAAATCAGGCGGAAGTCTTCTTGCACGGGCGAAAGGAAAAAAAGAAAAGTGTTAAGCTTTCAAAATCAGCATAGCTAGTTTTTGCGGTACGCGAAGTACGTTAATCATGACCGCCGATTTCGATTCCGTTTTGATGTCAAAGCACCGTTTGCGCTCGGGGATGGTAGCTGCCACTTCGGCGATTTGGACTGTCCTGGCCTCGTCTGCAACCGCTTTAGAAGTGCGCGTCGCCCCCGATCGCCCGAGGTTGGGCGATACGCTATCGGTCATGGTTCGCACGGACGATCCCGATCTTCCCCATCCAACCGTTAGCGTTAATGGGAGAACGTATGAGACGTTTCTCGTTGGGACGAACCGCTATCGCGCGTTTTTGCCGACCACACCGTTGGAAGCGCCTGGTACGCGCACGCTACAGGTGAGCGGTGATGGAGCGGTGGAAACGGTGTCGGTGGTCGTGAGCGATCGAAGTTTTCCGATTCAAGAAATTTGGTTGTCTCCCGAAACAAACGCCATCGAAGGAACCGATTACGAGTTCGATCTCGTCGATGCATTTAAGCAATTGGTCTCGCCAGAGCGGTTGTGGACGGGGCCGTTTCGACCGCCGAGCGACGGGCCGGTGACGACAGTGTACGGCGTGCGCCGCTACTATAACGGTGAGTGGGCGGAAAATTACTACCATCGCGGTATTGATTACGCTGCGCCCGCTGGCGCTCCTGTTCTCGCGGCCGCACGAGGTCGCGTGGCGCTCGTCGGACGTGAATCTCAAGGGTTTGAGTTGCACGGCAACACGGTCGGCCTCGATCACGGTCAGGGGGTGACGACGATTTATTTGCACTTGAGTCGCATCGACGTGCGAGAAGGGCAATTGGTGGAAGCGGGTCAACCCATCGGTGCGGTGGGTTCGACTGGGATTTCGACCGGCCCGCATTTGCATTGGGGACTGTACGTTCGGGGAGAATCGGTCGATCCGCTTCCCTGGCAAAGTCTGGGTTTAAAATAAGGGGCTGAAAATGGCTCGATCCGGCCCGTTTGACCGATCGAAGACAGTATAATTGCAGGGTTTATCGCCCGCCCGGAACGTCTGTTTGCGATCTCGCACGTCGCATCCATCTACCGAACGAGCCAGAGACGTCAACATTGATGTAATCCAAAACCGATAGGCTATGAGTATTGTCAAAATTGTCGAACAGGCACTGGCAGATGGTTACCTTACGCCCGTCATGGAAGCGGAGGTCGGACGGATCTGCAACACGGCTTCTGAGCTGTCGATCGAGGAGTACATGGCACTCGATCGATTGATGGGAGCTTTGTTAACTGGGGACGTGGTGGTTTTGCCTCGCAAGCAGTTTATCAATGTTATGGAAGAGTTGGTGCTGTCGGAAGCGATTACAAAGGTAGCTGAAATTGAGGCAACCACGGATCGAACGCTCGATGTCGGTGACATCGCGGCTTACGCCCTCAACCGTTTGCCCCCGCTGTACGCGACGACGGAGGAAGGTGCGAATTTCCAACGGGCTAGGGCGAGGGAACAACTGTCCGATTTGATCGCCAAACAAGTCAGCGATGCCATTCAGCAAAGTTTAGACCGTCCGGAATTTTTCCCAGAACGGCAACTTCTCGGCAAAACCGATCCCAAGGAAGTTTTATCTCAGGTGAGTACGCTGCTCGAAGCTTACGCGCAAAATTTTGAAGCAACGTGAGATCGCATGGGGGGATAGAGATAAAATTGGCTGAACCATTAGAAAGTTTAAAAACATAGCCGTTCGTTCTCAAAAGTGGGTTTTCTCAGTGAGAAGCCCGCTTTTTGAATAGATTTTTAAAGAGATATCGATTTCCTTGCTGTCAATGCCATAAACTTTTGCGTGGGTGAAACGATCGATCTCGTAAATCCATAATCCCGACAACTGCAAAACTCAAGATAAAACTCATCAACACGAGCAAGAACCAAACCGACCACCATTCAAATCCTTCAATTCCTGCAATTTCGTAGAAAAATCGATTGGCGTTCAGCAATTGCATCGATCCATCCGGGTTTTTTAAAAATAGAAATTCATAATAAGGATAACGATCGTTGCTCACTTGTCCGCTAGTTAATGCAAAAAATAAATAATTTTGTCCGTTTCGATCGATCGCTTCTAACACAAAACCTTTAAAGTCTTTAGCCGAATTTTTGTAAATTTTAGATTCACCTGAATAGAATAAATTTGTTGCTTCGAGATCGCCATATAATGTTGATAAATCACGAGGCGACATCTGAGGCTTAGAAGCGTTGAGTTTTCCTCGATCGAACAATCTTAATAGCACCCGACTCGTATCGCAATATTCGCTATTACATTTTGCAGAACCACAATATCTCGAATCACCGAGTTGGATTCGATCGTCTCGATCGCAGAGCAACAAGACATCGGGTTGAAAAGTCAATTGACCGTTTGCCTTTTCTAACGACGAAACCGGTGTAATCGATCGAATCGTTTCAAACTCGTTCACTCGCTTCGGTAAACCCGGCGGTTGCAGAAAGTAACCCCATTGCCACTTTGAGAACGCGATCGAACCCACAAAACTCAGTCCGACGAGCGGTAAAAACAGTCCGAAAAAGCGCACGAGTTGCCACCGAAAACGATGCTGTTCCATCACAATTGACCTCCAAAGAGAACGTTGCTGAATCGATCTTCACCCAACCCGCAAACCGACACGGTTCCTTCGCCGAATTCCCGAGAGAAGCGTTAAACTTTTGAGAAACGTTGAAACCAAGGGATCGATCGATGGTACCTTTAAAGCCGTGGCAGTGGGTCACTCTACTCGTCCCTGTCGCCAGTATCGGCCTCTTCCTACTCGTTGCCGCTGGAACGCAAATTCACGACTGGAAAATTAATTGGATTTGGGGGATTTTTATTCTCGTTTTTGTCGGTTGGCGTTGGCTACTCGCGAAGTGGACGCAACCCCTCATCGCAGAGATGGAAGCCACCGTTGCCGAAGCCAGCGAAAAGCTCGAATCGGTCAACAATTGGAACGTTACCGACACGGACGAAGCGACTCGACAAGTCGAACTGTCTTTAGAACGTCTCCTCGAAGACTGTCGCAACGATGCCCCCATTTGGGAAGACTGGCCGAAGTTTTGGGAACGGTGTCAATCGTTGGTCGTTTCAGTTGCCAACGCTTATCACCCAGAGGTAAAGTATCCGTTACTCAACATTTACGTTCCCCAAGCTTACGGATTAATTCGTGGAACGGTCGATGAAGTCGATCGATGGATACAACAACTATCTCCAGTTCTCGGGCAAGTGACGGTCGGCCAAGCGTATCAGGCCTACGAATTGTATCAAAAATTCGAGCCGTCTGCTCGCAAACTTTGGCGAGTTTGGAACGTGGCGCAATGGATTCTCAACCCCGCCGCTGCTGCGGCCAAACAAGTGACTCAAAAATCGAGCGATCGAGCGACGCAACAACTCCTCGGAAACCTCGGTCAAATGTTACGAGAAGCGGCATTACGTAATTTATGTCAGCAAGCGGTTGTTTTGTACAGCGGGGGCAACTTGCCGAGTTTGGAAACCGAACAACCGAAACAACTTGCGGCTCAAACACAAACCCTTCGAGAGATTCTCGATCGAGCAGAACCGACGGAAGTAATCGAGAAAAAACCCGTCAATTTATTGCTCGTCGGACGCACGGGATCTGGAAAAAGTAGCCTCATCAATACGTTATTTCAATCGGAACTTGCAGAAGTTGACGTGTTACCTAGTACCGATGAAATCAAGCGTTATTCTTGGCAGAGTCCAACCGGAGAAACCCTAACGCTTTGGGATACACCCGGATACGAACAAGCCAATCGAAGTGATTTTCGAGATTTAGTCGTCGATTACGCACGAACGGCGGATTTATTCGTATTAGTTACACCTGCTCTCGATCCGGCTTTGCAGATGGATGCAGATTTTTTAAAAGACGTGACCCGGAACATTGAGGATTTACCGACTGTTGCTGTTGTCACGCAGATCGATCGATTGCGTCCGATTCGCGAATGGAATCCCCCTTACGATTGGCAAAACGGCGATCGAGCGAAAGAAAAATCGATTCGAGAAGCCGTCGAATACCGCCGTCAAGAATTCGGCGGCCTGTGTCAGCAAACGATTCCGATCGTGACGATCGATACGAAAACCGAGCGTTTAGCTTGGAATGCTGATGGTTTATCGTTGGTTTTAATGGCGTCAATCGAACCCGCAAAACAGTTGCGATTGGCTCGTTTTTTAAGAGATCGAGAAACTCGAATTCGTGCCGCCACTCAGATTATCGATCGATACACGTTTCAAATGGCGACGACTCGGGGCATTACGGAATTTCTCAAAAGTCCCGTTCTCCAGTTTATTTCAACACTCACCACCGGACAACCGACCCTTGCGTATCTTCTCGCCGAACAAATTCCGATCGAGCAGTTACCCGTGGTTCTGGGCAAACTTCAGATGGCTTACGATCTCTTTTCAATGTTGAGTTCCGGTAATTCTGATATTCGCAACTTCGATTTATTATCGTTGTGGCCGGTGTTGCTAGATAATCCCGAACCCGCCGATCGAAATGCTTGGGCGTTCGGTCATGCGTTAATTGAGTATTGGGTACGAGATTTATCGATCGAGAAATTACAGGAACGATTTGAATTTTACATCCGGGAACGGGAAAATATGAAATAACAGCTAAAACACGCCTTTCCTTTTGCGGACTCGTTGATACAACTCTTCCATGACTTCGACAAAAGACGTATCTCGATCCCAAAATGGCGGAAAATCTCCACCTTTTTTAACGACAATTGCCGGAATCATTGCGGGAAGTGCGGGTTCGATGTCTTGAGGAAGTCGCTTTTCTCCATGCCAAAAGTCTTTAAGTGATGTCAGTTCTCCGGGGGCAAGCTTTTGGGGGCGCGTATAGTAAGATTCAGACGGTTCGATCGATACGTCTTCGCTGTCTAACGCATCCGAAAAAATTCGACCGAGCGGCGTTCTGAGGAGTTCTTGCTTGAGTTTTGCACGAGAAAGTCCTCGCAGTTCAAACAATAAAAACGGATCGCTATCTAATTCCGCTGCGATCGAATAACACACGCCAGCAATGTGTTTGCATGTATTCCAAGAATCCGGACAACTGCAAGAGGTGGAAAATTCTTTTTTATTGCTCGGAAGTAAGTTTAATTGGAGATCGGAAAACGCATCTTCAATATTTTCAGGAATTTCCCCTAAGAGCAGCTTGGCAATCGTACCCGCTTTCGCTCCCAAGATATCGATCGCCTTCGACCATTGTTTTTGAGAAAATTGGGGAATTTCAACGGTTGTCCGATACATCGGCTCTGTATAAACACCGAAATAAGGATTTATCGAACCTCTGACAAACGCCGTAATCCGACCTCGATCGATAACGTATTCTTCAATTTTACCGTTGCGAACGTAAGCACGACCTCTCGCCAACCGTCCTGAATCGGTAAATCCTTCTAAGGCTTGAATAAACCGTTGTCCCCACCAAGTTTTACTGACTTTTGCCACGATCTCGTTTTCTCCTAAAGCGCCATTAAAGTACCATTTGCCAATTGAGTGCGATCGGTTTTTTGAACGTTTCGTTATCGAGTTCGCTCAGCCAAGATTCATCGTTTCCCACGATCGCACCGGCAATTTTTTGTTTGTCTTCAATCGTTCGATCGATCTGTTCTTCAACAGTTCCCAAGGTCACGAACTTATGCACGAAAACGTTCTTCGTTTGGCCGATCCGAAATGCTCGATCGGTGGCTTGATTTTCCACCGCCGGATTCCACCATCGATCGAAATGAAAGACGTGATTGGCTTTCGTCAGGGTAATTCCCACGCCGCCGGCTTTCAACGACAGAATAAACACCGAAGGTTCGATCTCGGGATCTTGAAATTCATCGATCGATCGTTCTCGCTGCTGTGGAGGCGTTCCACCGTGGAGATAATACGTATTAATATGTCGATCGTGTTTGAAGTATCGTTGCAAAGCCGATCCGATTTCTGTAAACTGCGTGAAAACTAACAGACTCTCGCCTTCCGAGATCGCTTCATCGACCATTTCTCCCAACCGCTTCAGTTTATGCGATCGACTGGGAGTAAATTCACTGTTATCTTGTAAAAACTGTCGAGGATGATTGCAGATTTGCTTGAGTCTCAGCAGTGTCGTGAAAATCAATCCTTTGCGTTGAATTCCTTCTGCGTCGTCCAACTCCTTCATCACGTTCTGTACCACAGCTTCATACAGCGAGGCTTGTTCTTTCGTGAGGTTACAGTATTGTTTGTGTTCGACTTTGTCGGGCAAATCTTTAATGATTTGCGTATCGGTTTTCAAACGTCGTAAAATAAACGGTTGAACGAGTTTCTTGAGTACGCCAGACTTCAACGGGTTGTTGTCTTTTTGGATGGGCAGTTCAAAGGCTTTACGAAACTGATTTTCTTTGCCGAGATAACCTGGATTGAGAAAGTTGAAGATCGACCATAAGTCTAACAGTCGGTTTTCGACTGGTGTTCCCGTCAACGCCAGTCGAAAATTTGCTTTTAGCTTGAGTGTGGCTTTCGCTTGTGCGGCTTTGGGATTCTTAATATTTTGTGCTTCGTCGAGGACGACCCGATGCCATTGAATGTTTTGAAATAATTTTAAATCTTTGCGAATCAACGCGAAAGATGTAATCACAACATCTTGCTTCAAACTCGTTTTGATGATTTTTTTTTCGGTTTTAATTCGATCGATCCCTTGGTGAACTGCAATGCAAAGATGCGGCGCGAATTTTTCGATTTCTTTGCGCCAGTTACTCACGACTGAAGTCGGTGCAATTAAGAGGGTTGGAGCCACCTCTTCCAAAGTGTCTCGTTCTCCTAGCAATCTCGCGATGACTTGAATAGACTTTCCCAGCCCCATATCATCGGCGAGACAGCCGTTTAAACCGAGTTGTTCGAGATATTGTATCCAAGCAACGCCGCGTTTTTGATAGTCTCGCAGCATTCCGTGTAATTTTGAGGGGTTTTCGATCGGTTCGAGACGACTCGGATCGTGTAAATTCGCCATCATCGTGGCTAAGCTATCGTCCGGTTCGACTTCGATATCGGCTTCCGACTCGGAATTTTTCTGCATCAACTCTAGCAACGTCAGTTCCGGTTGCTCGTTTTGGTTCTTTTGCCAAAATTCGAGCATTTGCTGCATTTTCGATCGATCGATTTCAATCCATTCACCTCGAAACTGCACCAGTGGCGTTTTCACATCGACTAATTGTTGCCATTCTTCCGGAGAGATCGCTTGGCTTCCAATGGCAAGTTCGTATCGATATTGAACGAGGTTCTGAAGTTGAAAGCGGCCTTTCCCATCGTTGCGAGAACTGGCTTTAGAGGGGGAGGCTTTCAAGTGAATTTTAGCCTGCTGACGACCTTGAGGTGTCCACCAGGCGGGAACGATAACTTTATATCCTGCATCTTCGAGAACCCAAGCACTTTCTTTTAAAAAGTCAAAGGCTTCTTGAAGCGTTAACGCACAACCGATGGGTTTATCCGTGTCCAATCCTTGCCAAAGTTTTGGATAGATTCGAGCGGCATATCCTAAGTGAATTAACAAGTCTCGCTCGACGTTTTGACTGAAGTGCTGTGGAACGGTTGCTCCAGTTTCTTCATCGAGAAACCAATAGTCATCGAGTTCGAGTTTTAACGACGGATCTTGTCGAGAAGAAACGATAAATTTTAAAACCCAATCGTCAGGAGTTTGGGCGGATGCTTCTCGGAGCTGGAAGCCAATGTAAAATGCAATTCGAGTGCGATCTCCAACGATTTTTTGCCTCCAACCCAGCCATTTTCGGTACTCTTGGAACGCTCGATCGTCTGTGGTGGGAATTTTGCTGTTTGACAGATGGAGACAACCCGACAAAAGCGGAGAGCTAGCCAGTTTTTTTTAAAATGTTGCGGGAATACTCAGCTCGTTGAGGATGTCGTTTAACAGACATTCTGAAAAATGACGCAGTAAGGTCTCTCGATCGAAAAAGGCGATCGAATCTCCCTCCGTTCCCAAACCTGACGTACAAGCTAACGGCATTCGATCGATATAATCTTGCAATTCGTTGTCGTAGGTATGAGAAACGATTTCCCAAGTTGGATAAATTTCAAAAGACGACTTTTTCTTCTTCCCCTTTCCAGTCTGAATTTCCCGATATTTCAAGGCGGGAATATATTGGTCTTTCAATAGAATTTGTTTGAAAAATTGCGTGTAATAATACCAAAATAAGAGATCGCTGCCGATTTGTACGCTCGAATCGCTGTGAAGGCAAACAAAGTGAATGTCGTTGAGCCGTTTGACGATCGAGGTATCGGATTGATAACAGTCGATCGACCATGCTTTCCACTGCGACGGTTCGGGGGGAGCCGTTTCGAGGTAGCGAGCGAGTTCGATCGAGGGTAGGGGTTCGGTATCCGTACTCGGAAGCACGAAATATTGAGGCGAAATGCGATGCTCGATTCGGACGTATCGATCTGGAACGATCGTCAACTCGTCCATCAAGAACGTTTGTAGCTCGCGTTTGAACAGATGAGCTGTATGTTGGTTTTCAGTCAGCGATTTCCGTCGTTTTTGCGGTGGCTCGATTTCTACCCACAGGTAAAACGCACCCTTTTGTACGAATTCCTCTTCAACTTGAGGAATCCACGTACCGTGAAGAATTTTCATGGTACACCCCCTCGTTAAGTGGATTGTTTCATCGAGCGATTCTACGATCGGCAGTTTGCTAATTTGAAAGCTGTTTTGAACGTAACCGGAGCAATTATCTGATCGTCTCCGTTCGAGCGTTGCTGTCTGTATCATAAGAGGCATTCGGAAGGCAGCGCTTTTCCGGCTGCCTTTTCCTGGCAAGTTCGCGAAAAGATCGTTTCGATCTAGTCGCGTTCGTTCAACACTTCGTCAAAAAACCGTTGCATCGTCGCCCAAGAGTCTCGATCGAGTTGCGGATCGTAAGCCGTCCCTTCAAACGGATCGTCGTTCGCCTTCGGATCGGTAAAACTGTGAACGGCATTGCCATACATTACCATTTGCCAATCGACGTTGGCCGTTTGCATTTCGGTGATAAAAGCATTGACATCCTCAATGGGAACGAAGGGATCGTCAACCCCGTGTAGCACTAAAACGTGCCCTTGAATATTCGCTGCATCTGCGGGATCGGGCGTGTCGAGATTACCGTGGAAGCTGACGACGCCGGCGACGGACGCACCGCTGCGGGCGAGTTCGAGGACGGTTCCACCACCGAAACAGTAGCCGATGGCGGCGGTTCGATCGACCTCGGTCAGCGGATGTTGCTGTAAAAAGTCTAGTCCGGCGTTGGCTCTCGATCGAAGTAACGCCCGATTTTCCCGGTACAACGTCGCCTGTGCGCTGGCTTCGTCGGTATTACTCGGGCGCACGCCTTGTCCGTAAATGTCCGTGGCGAGTGCGACATATCCCATTTCCGCCAGTTCGCGGGCCCGTTCTCGCTCGAAGTCTGTCAATCCCATCCAGGTGTGAACCACCATTACGCCCGCACGCGGTGTCGTTCTCGCGTCGTCGTAGGCGAGATAGCCTTCGAGAACGGTGTCGCCATCCCGGTATTCTACGATTTCCGTGCGAATTTCAGCCCATGCAGATTGAGGGGCAAGCAGTGCTACCAAGGTCGTTAACGTAACTGAAGCTAGAGAAGATTTCATCGTTCGTGTTCTCGATCGCGCGTGCATCGATATTATCGAAGATCGATCGAACGGTGGCGCACTCTTTTCAGACTGCTCACTTCTCGCTCGAAATTTTCACAAAGATATCGTAGCGACTGCTACGTTCGTCGAGGATACCCGCCCGAACGCCGATCGAATCGATCGCATCGACAATTGCCTGTCGGTCGTCGGGAAAGCGAGGCAGGAAGAGGTTCGTCTCCCCTTGGGAATCGGTTAAATTGACGAAAAACAAGCCGTTGCTGGGGTCGGGTTGGCGAGGGACAACCTCCTGAAACAATGACGTGCGAGCGAGGCTTTCGCTAGGTTGGGGAAGGAGGCGGGAAGTGACGGGAACGCCGACGCTGAAAAACGCCACGCCGTTATCCACCCAACCGTGGCTCACGTCTAAACCCTTACGTCGCGTGTCCCAGTGAACGACGGGAAATCCTTCGACCTCTCGTTCTTCGATGTTGAACTCGTACTTTTCGGCAACGGCTCGATCGAGTTTTCTAAAAAACGATTCGGCCGCATTGCGATCGCCGACTTGTACCATCAATACCAACGCCTGCGGAAACATGACATCTTCCTCATCCAGAGTGGGAACGATGGCGAAGGCAAATTCTCCCGTCATCCAAGACAGCAGTTCGGAATCGAGATCGATCCCGACCGTTTGTTGTAACGCCGTCCGCAACCAACCCACATCGAGGGGTAACAGGGGGTTGGCTTGCGCGTTTTGTAAATAATCCTGCCAAATTCGATTGAGGTTCGACCCCGCAATCGCCAACTGGGTTTCGGCGGGAAGTCGATCGATTGTCGTCGGGGGCGAGTTTCCTTCAACATCGAAGGTCGTTTGAGAATCCGAATCCAGCCAAGAGAGACTTTGCAAGCGAATACCGTCGTTTTCCAAAGTGACGGCTGTGGCGATACCTTGGGTTTCGACGTTGGCTAATGCTTCGACATCGATCGAACGGGTAGACGTTTCTGCGGCCGACTCGAGTGCCGCAGGCACGTTGACGAACGCGTAGATAAATGGATTGGCGACGTTGAGGTTCGACCAAGCGCGGTTGTAACCGGGCATCGAAGCGATCGAGGCGTTTTGCTTGTAGGCATCGATGGCGCGATCGATCGCAACGGGGTCGGTCGTAACGACGACGAAGTTTCGATCGACGAGTGCCATTGAGTAGTGCATCTCATCGCTTTCCCGCTCGCGTATCGTAATACCTTTATAAGTGCGTTCCGTCCAAGCCGGTGCCGTTTCCTCACCGTTCGCCAACTGTCGGGCCCGGTTGAGATTCTTCACGGGGAGGACGAACACGGTGGCAAAGTCGACTTGGATCTTGTCCGCTTCAGTCGGTCGGTCTGGCGTAATTGGGGATGGGGGAAGTAACGCAACCGTGATGCGATCGCCAACCCAAGGCTGAATGTCTGCGCGATAGTTGTACCCGCTTTCTTTCAACAGACGATCTTGAAGTTGCGTCAGTCGATCTTGAAAGAGTTTTTGGCTGTCCGGCGTACCGTAGCCATCGAGTTGTTGCCATCGATCGGGCGCAGTGGAAACAGATACCGCCATTAATGCGTCTTGGGGAACGAGGCGCGAGCCAACCACTGCTGCATTTTCTGAGGGTTTACGGGCGAGTACCCAATAGGAGATACCGCCACCGAAAACCAGGAGTGCGGCGACACCCAAAACGCGCCAAGGGGGGGATTTCCGAAGTTTTATCATAAGGAATACCACTGGCGAAACGCTGACGGTACGAACGATGCCTTTGTCACTTTATCAGGATTTTCAAAATTCGATCGACCGCATTGTCTAACCGGATACAACAGCAACACTCAAACGAGCCAAACTCGCTTGGCATCAGGGGTATTGGTGAAGCGCCCTCACGGGAACTTTAAAAAACCAGGGGAACCATGAAGATTAAGCAAATCTAGGGGGGGAAACAAGACACCTCCAAAAAGCATCTCATATGATTGGAATCAAAGGGCTGACTTGTAAAGCTACGAAGAGCGCCAACCGTGACTACGACACTGCCTTCGCAACTCACTTCGTTCGAACAACACCAACCCACTGGTGTTGAGGCATTCTCGGAACCCATCCATCCGTCCGTGAACAGCCGCCTCAAACGCGCCCTCGACATCGCTGGTGCGATCGTCGGTCTGGGTCTCACTTCAATTGTTGCTGTTCCCGTTGCAATCGCTACACAATTATCGGACCCCGGTCCGATTTTGTACAGTCAGATTCGCTGTGGCTACAAAGGGAAGCCGTTTCGGATTTGGAAGTTCCGGTCGATGGTTGTCGATGCCGATCGGAAAAAGCACTTGGTTGAAAACCAAGCCAGCGGGTTTATCTTTAAAAACGAAAACGATCCGCGGATTACTCCCATCGGTCGCTTCCTTCGCCGCACGAGTCTAGACGAGCTGCCTCAATTCTGGAACGTGCTTCTCGGCGATATGACGCTCGTGGGAACCCGCCCCCCGACCCCTGACGAAGTCGAACGCTATAACGCCCACCACTGGCGGCGTTTGGATGTTAAACCCGGCATTACTGGGGAATGGCAAGTCAACGGTCGATCTTCTGTCAAAGACTTTGAAGACATCATCGAGATGGATCTCGAATATCAGAAGAAATGGTCGGTTCTCTACGATTTAAAACTCGTCTTCAAAACGATTACCGTCGTGTTTAAAGGTAGCGGTGCGTGCTAATTCGAGCTTTGTTTCTCGGGTGCGTCGATCTACCGTCTGACTTTCGATCGAATGTTATCAAAGACCTGCCATCGGGCGGGTTTTTTAATATCTAATCCCAATTTTTAGGATGTTTGAGATGGGTTTAGGCTTTTTGAAGTATTCTCAAAAATTATTGGGTTCTCTTGGAATTGCGGTGGTATTGGGTTGCTTACAATACCAATATCGTTGTCGGGGCGAACGGCCGTTCGCCCCAACGTCAAGGGTTTTGGAGCCTCATAAACTCGGCTTATCACCCTAACTCCAATAGACCCAATTATTTTGAATTCAGTTAGTTTTAAAACTCTAAAGCCATCACATCAAAAATTCCAAACACATAAAAATATATCGTGATGAAGTCCCGATCGAGGAGAGACAAAACTCAGCCACGATCGAGCCTCTGTCGGGACGTTGCAGACAACGTCCCGACAGCGTTTCTCTGAACCGACTTCAGCAACACCGAGTCAACCAACCAGATGTTGGCGAACGGCGAGAACGAGGCGATCGGCCCAACGATCGGCGAGTTCGGCGTGGGCGGCTTCGACCATCACGCGAATCACGGGTTCGGTTCCCGACGCGCGAACCAACACCCGCCCTAAGTCGCCCATAGCGGTTTTCGCGTGTTCGATCGCAGCTTGTAAGGGAGCGCAATGTTGCCAGTTCAAGCGCAGTTCTCGATCTTCGACTCGCACGTTTCGCAGCAGTTGCGGATAGGTTTGAAAACTACCATCGACCAAATCCGACAGGGGATTTTGACGGCGTTTGACTAACGCCGCTAGGTGCAACGCCGTCATCAAACCGTCTCCACTGACGCCGTAGTGACTGCAAATCACGTGTCCTGACTGCTCGCCTCCTAACGTCGCACCCGTGCGTTGCATTTCCGCGTGAACGTATCGATCGCCGACAGGGGTACGAACGAGTTTTCCACCTTGGCGTTCCCAGGCTTTCTCAAATCCCAGGTTGGCCATAACCGTAGAGACGATCGAATTCTCGGGAAGTTGCCCCGTCTGACGCAGGTGTTGTCCCCATAAATAAAGGATGTAGTCGCCATCGATCGAACGGCCGCGTCCGTCAACAGCCAAAACGCGATCGGCATCGCCATCGAAGGCAAACCCGAGATCGGCGTGACGCTCGAGAACCGCCGCCTGCAAGGCTTCCAAGTGTGTCGAACCGCAGTTGACGTTAATTCGATCGCCATCGGGTCGATCGTGCAGACAAACGACATCGGCATCCAAAGCCCGGAATGCCTTCGGGGCAACGTCACAGGCAGCACCCCAGGCTAAATCTAAAACAATTCGCATTCCTCGGAAATCGAGATCGCCGTTGAGGGGGGTTTGCAGGGCGTTCAGATAACGATTGACGAGTTCGGAGCGGCTGTAGTGATGTCCCCAAGCCTCACTCGTCAGTGGGTCGAGTTGTCCTCGAATTCCCGCTTCAACTCGCTTTTGCAAGTCACCCGAAAGCTTCGCACCGTCTGCGCCGAAAAATTTAATCCCGTTATCGCCGGGGGGGTTGTGGCTGGCGGAAACCATGACGCCTCCAATGGCTTCAGAGGCATGGGTGAGATAAGCAACGCAAGGCGTCGGACACAAACCGAGATCCCACACTTCTAAACCCGCAGCTGTTAATCCTGCTGAGAGCGCCATTGCTAACATACTGCTCGAGTTGCGCGAATCTTGCCCGAGAACGATCGATCCCGTGCCATAGTTGTCTCGCAACACCTGTCCCGCCCAGAATCCCACTTGAAGCGCGAGGGGGGCATCGAGCAGATCGCCCACTTGACCTCGAATGCCGTCCGTTCCGAACAGAGGCGACTTGGGTAGCGACAGCGAACTCTTTGCGAATGTCGATCGAGCCGTTGTCGCGTTGTCAGATTGTCGAACAGCCGGAGACATGACCATAGTTTTATCGAGTCACTCCACACAAAACACACTCAACAGGAGAATAGCACGACCTCGTAGAATCCGAAGCTGACCTTAAGGCGAGGCGCGAGGGGGACTTCGCCGAAAAATGGTGACTTCGGGATTGATTTTATTAAAGTTCCCGGTGGCGTATCGGAGATCGGCGATCGCCACAAATGGCTCGATATGTAATAGGTTCCAAAGCGGCTGGCTTTGGTATTGAAAAACTTTTTTGTAATCGAGTTGTTCTCGATTGAGGCGAACAAACAGGTGTTTCTTGGGGGTCTCGTGTAAAAATAGATTTTCGTTAAATAAACTGGTGGTTACAATATATTCGGGTTGCTCGTTCAAAACCTGTTCGACATCTTTCAAAATAGGCATTTCACCGAATTTTAACACCTCAGATCTGGGCAGAAAGCGAGTTGTGCCGATTCCCATAACTGAGGTATTAAGTGGGAACGACTCGTTCATCCAATGCTCGGCAGCGTAGCGGGAATCTTGAATCATCAAGGTGTTGACGGAAGATCCGTAAAAGAAAGAGTATGTAAAAATAAGACAAATGATGGTTTTGATAAGTTTTCGTTTTTTGGGAAGCTGCAATAAGCGATAGCAAGCTTCACCCGCGAAAAGAGATAAGACAGCACAGATGGGTAGCAAAAAACGGTCTCTTGAATAGATGATAACGCTTAGAAAAGTTATATAATAGGATGCGACAGGTACGAGCAAGAATAGATGAATTTTATATTTTGGGATTTTTTGAAATTTCAAGATTGCGATCGATAAGCCCAGAGCTACGAGAATCAAGATGGGAATACCCAATGAAAAAGTCAGATCGGATAGGGTTCGATCGAGCAATCTAAAATGCTCGATAATATTATGTTGGGGGCGAGACAATAAATCTCCACTATTGTAACTTCCAGTGCCAGTTAAATAATTTAAATGTTTTAAAAATCCCGACCAATTAAATAGGAGATTCTGAAAAACAACAAACAGCCCCAATCCCGTTACCATGGGTAGATAAATGCGACGATCGAGGATTAAAGAAATTGGAGAATAGTACGATCGAGATTGTTTTTGATGTCGATATAAATCGAACAACAAAAATAAAGTCGTTAAGACATATAATCCGTAAGCCTGATCCTTCGTGCAAACTGATACTGTCGCTGCTATGGCGAATCCTAAATAGTCTCGCAAACGATGTGTTTTTAAGATTTTAATATAAAACCACAAAGACAGGCAAAACCAGAAGACATAAGGAACATCGGGATTGACGATTTTCGAGTAATAAAGGGTTGTTGGCAGCAGCGCAAAACTCAAAGCGGCAAATAAAGCGCTACTTTTTGACGAAATTTCTCGCCCACATTGATAAACGAGATAAACCGATCCAACTCCCATCAAGACACTCACAAATCGATTGACGAAATACATAAAACCATAAACTTTTAGATCGTAAAAATCCAGAAGTTTTAGCTTGGAGAGAACATAAACCGGCGCATAAGTCAAGCTGAGCAAATAGTAGTGAAGTGGCGGATATTTATCATGCCATCCCTGTGAAAATCTAACATCTATTCCGTCCCAGACCTTATAAGGCGGTATTTCATCCATCGCCCAGCCCCCTTTACTCGGCAATCCCCACCACATCCCGCAGACGTTTAAAATTAAACTCAAAACGCATATGACGACAATCGGGTCGGACAGAAAGGATTTACTGAAGCTATTTTTCGACATTTCTCTATGCGAGGTTTGTTTTTGGCACGTCCATTAAGCCTGGTTAAAAAATTTGAAATGTTGTAAAACGGCTTGAGTTTCTCGTCCGGTTTTGTCCCAGCTAAACTGACGAGATCGATCGAGTCCTGCTTGTCTGAGATTCGATCGAGCAGTTTCGTCAGTTGCGACTTGTTGCATGGCTGCGGAAATTTCTGCAACATTATAGGGATCGATAAGGATCGCAGCATTTCCGGCAACTTCTGGAATTGAAGCAACGTTCGAGGCAATGACGGGACAACCACAGGCCATGGCTTCGAGAACAGGTAAGCCGAATCCTTCCCACAGCGATGGAAACACCAGCGAGATCGATCGATTCATTAAAACGGGGAGATCGTCGCGTTTGACGTAGTCGAGGAATTTGATGCGATCGACCAACCCCAATTCAACGACTTGTGCTTGAAGCTGTGGCGTGTAGCGTCGATCGAACGATCCGGCGATCCAAAACTCGCAATCGAGGGTTTTGGGGAGTTTCGCAAAGGCTTCGATCGAGCGACTGAGATTCTTATAAGGATCGTGACGGCCGATGTAGAGAAAATAGTTCCCCGTCGGGAGATCGAGAAAACGGTATCGAGATCGATCGAATCCCAGGGGAATCGAAACTAACTTCGAGGCGGAGATTCCGTAAAATTCGATCGTGTCGTTGGCTGTCGATTCGGAAATACAGATCGCCACCTGCGCCTGTTTCAACACCTGGGGAATGTAATAGCGGTGATAGAGGTTCATCGGGGAGAACCGCTTGGGAAACCGCATGGGGATGGCATCGTACACAGTCACAGCGTAACGCCCGTTCCATCCCAACGGGGCTTCAGTGATGGGTGAAAACAGAAAATCGGCGTTGAGTTTTCGGTAAATCTGGGGTAAGTCGAACTGCGTCCACCACAGCCGCTTGAGATGTCCGCGAATTCCCTGTTCTGGCGTTTGTCCGGCGGGAATGGGATAACAGCGAAAGTCGGGAACGCACCGAGAGGTGAGTAACGTCGGATCGAGATTTTTTAAATGGGGAATCACGTTTAGCGCGTAGGTGCTAATTCCCGTGGGTTTCTCCATTAAAAACGAAAGGTTAATCAGCAATATTACCACCTCTCCCTAGAACAGCAGTACAAAAGTCGCGTCGGGTGTGTTCGCGGGCCACCGAATTCGGTGGAAGTCCAGCTCGTGAAATTCCCACGAACGCCCCCCCATCACAACATCAAGCCTCCTGACTTCTGTACTGGCGCTCTAGCAACTGGTAACTGGTGACTGGTAACTGGTGAGCGATCGGGTTCTTTCAGTTTAATGCAGGAAATTTAATGCAGGAAATGGCGCACGCCAGTTAAAGCCATGACTACTCCTAACTCGTTCGCAGCCGCGATCGAATCCTTATCTCGGATACTGCCACCGGGTTGAACGATTGCTGTAATGCCTGCCGCTGCCGCCGTGCGAACCGAATCGTCGAACGGGAAAAAGCCATCGCTGGCTAACACTGCACCTCGGGCGTTTTCACCGGCCTGTTCTAAGGCAATTTTCGCCGCACCCACGCGGTTCATTTGCCCTGCACCAATGCCGAACGTGGTGCGATCTTTCGTCACGACAATGGCGTTAGATTTGACGTGTTTGCAGACTTTCCACGCGAACAGCAACTCTTCTAATTCTTGCGGTGTTGGCTGTTTCTCCGTCGCGATCTGCCATTGACTCGTTTGCTCTACCAAGTCATCGGCGTTTTGCACGAGAAAACCACCCGCGATCGCCTTAATCGTTTCGCCCGTTCCTACCGCGAGATCGGACATCGTCAACACGCGAACTTTCGATTTTTTCGTCAAAATTTCTCGCGCTTCGTCGTCGCAATCCGGGGCAACGACACATTCTAAAAACGTCTTCGTCAACGCGCTCGCTGTTGGTGCGTCGATCGAACGGTTTAACGCCACAATACCCCCGAACGCCGAGACGGAATCTGCGTTAAATGCATTTTCGTAAGCCCGAACGAGCGTATCGCCGAGGGCTACACCACAGGGGTTCGTGTGTTTCAACACCGCCGCCGCTGGGGGATTTTCTTCACCGAGGAATTCCGCGATCAGTCGCCGTGCGGCTTCCAAATCGACGAGGTTGTTGTAGCTGAGTTCTTTTCCTTGCAACTTCTCCGCCGCACCCCAACCGCTTGCCGTTTTGCCAATTTGATACCACGCCGCTTTTTGGTGGGGATTCTCACCATAGCGCAGGGCTTGGATTTGCGAACCGACGATGCCAAATTCTGGTGGGAGCGTTTCGGATTCCGACTGAGCGTCGAGATACGAAGCAATGGCTCGATCGTACTGGCACGTATGCCAAAATCCTGCTTTCGCACAATCGCGACGGAATTCTAACGAGGGTTCGCCGTTGTCTCGCAATTCTTTGACGTAATTCTCGTACTGTTCCGGGTTCGACAAGACGGTTAAGTATTTGAAGTTTTTCGCCGCCGCTCTTAACATTGCCGGACCGCCGATATCGATGTTTTCAACGGCTTCTGAGAGCGTGACATCGGGTTTGGAAATTGTCGCCTCGAAGGGGTACAAGTTCACCACGACGAGATCGATCGGCCGAACGTCGTTCGCTTCTAGATCTTGAATATCTCGATCGAAATCGCGACGGGCGAGAATGCCGCCGTGGACGCGCGGATGTAGGGTTTTGACGCGCCCGCCTAAAATTTCCGGAAATCCCGTGTAGTCAGACACTTTGGTGACGGGAATCCCGGCTTCCTGCAAAACTTTTGCTGTGCCACCACTACTAATCACATCAAAGTCGAATTCGTTCACCAGAATGCGAGCGAAATCAACCAATCCTGTTTTATCCGATACACTCAGTAGAGCTAGACGCGCCACAATGCAAACCTTTCCTATGCGCACAACCCGTTTATTCTACACTGGGGCTGTGTGTCCCTCGATCGAACGACTGAAGAATTTCGGGATCGTTCGATCGACAGATTGAATACAACGTTGACACGATCTCACACTCGATATTTTCACCCGCTCAGCCCGTACCCGAAGAGAACGCAACAGTAAAAAGACGGGATTTTTAGTGTTGAGATAACGTTCGATCGAACCTCGATCGAACGAGTGGGTTGAATCTTGTAAAAGCTTTGCCTTTCAAAACGAGCGAAAACTAGAGATATCGTATCTTCAGATCGCGGATTTCACGAGCTTGGGTCTGAAGAAGGTTTGAGGAATCGTACCGAGAACGTGCGAAATCGAAGGAGTTGCCATGAAACTGTTTCCATTTTTAGGGTTAGCAACAGCACTCATGCCCCTGTTGATTTCGCGTCCCACTTTCGCCAGTACCAAGCCGATCGAAATACCACCTGACTTCGATCGATCGACGATTTCTCAAGATCGCACGTTTCGAGAGCAATTTCGACTCGATGGAACGATGGGAGGGGCGTTATGGGACGTGCGTTTCAGTCCCGATCGTCGATCGATCGTCGTTGCTGCCTCTTACGATCTCATTTTGTGGCAAGGTGACGGTACGCAACAGCTCGATTCCGAGCGACATTCTCTCCCCATTCGCTTTGTCGAGTACAGCCCCGACGGAACGACGATCGCCGCTGCGGTCACGACGCCTGACGAGGCATTCGAGATTGACAATCGCTATAAAACTGTTGAGATCTGGCGCGTGGCGAACGATCGATTCGAGTCAGTTCGATCGATCGTTCACGGTGCTTGGGTCGAAAAGTTGCAGTTTTCTCCAGATGGGCAATTCCTCGCGACGTTGGGGCGAGATCGACAACTGAAGCTTTGGGATAACAACGGCAGAAACATCAACACGATTGCGGCAACAGATTTCGCGTTTGTCGCCAACAGCGAACAGTGGGTTACGGGAGATCGAACCGGACGAGTGAAGATTTGGAAAATGGATCGAACGCGCGTTCGATCGAGCGGTGAGTTCGACACAGGTGCGCCGATTACGGGGATCGGCGTTCGTCGAGACGGACAGTACATCGCTACGGGAAACGATCGAGGGGAGGTGACGCTATGGACGCGGGAAGGCGAACGACTCATGGTATTGCCAGCAAACGGCGATCGCGTCAGTCAGCTTCAGTTCAGTTCGGACGGGGAATTTTTAATATCGATCTCGAACGGTTGGGTGCGACGCTGGCATCTCGAACGGCAAACGGTCATGGCCCAGCGAGGCGATCTCGCACGATGGAGTCCTAACGGCCAACTGCTGGCGATCGTATCCGACGATCGAAAAAACGTGACGGTGTGGGATCGCGCGGGAAGTCTCGTGCGCTCGATCGAGATCGATAACTTCTGTTACGGCGGCGTGCGTTTCAGTCCAGACAGTACCGGCTTGGGCGTGACTGACGGCGATAACTTGCGCGTTTGGGGTTTTTAAGATCGTCTGGTTTCAATCGGATACTGTCAACAACACTTTCAAAACGCCTCGTTCTCGAGCGCGATCGAAGGCAGCCAACCCGTTGTTTAAAGAAAATCGATCGCAGACAAGCGATAGTACGTCGATTCGATCGTTCGCCAATAGCTCGATCGCGGGAGGAAACGGGCCGCAACGCGATCCGATTAAGGTGATTTCGTCTACGACCAGGGACGACACGTCTAAACTGAGATTCCCGGCGTAGGTACTTTTCAAAACCAACGTTCCCCGCGGCCGCAATCCGCGACGCGCGATCGAAAATCCTTCGGGATTGCCAGTACATTCAACGGCGAGATCGAACGCTCGATCGACGACTGCATCGGCGAATCCTGTTTGAATTCCTCGTTTTTCTAACAGGGCCAGTTTCTCGCGATGACGACCGACTGCGAGTAAGTCGCATCCCCTCAAGGCCAGGGTTTGCGCCACTAACAATCCGAGTTTGCCATCGCCGACGACGAGAACTTTCGATCGATCGCCGACCGCGACTTGTTGCTGAATTTCCAACGCGGCTGCGATGGGTTCGGTAAACGTTGCCGCCTCGATCGAAACGTTTTCGGGAATTGCATGGAGGTTCTGCACGGGAAGTGTCAAATATTCTGCAAACGCACCGTTGCGGTTGACAATTCCCAGTACGGTGCGATTTTCGCAGTGAGTCGGTTGTCCGCTTTGACAGAATCGACAGTGACCGCAAGCCGCGTTAATTTCACCCACGACACGCTTTCCCGTCCATTCTGGCGGCCCCTGTGCGACTCGCCCGACAAACTCGTGTCCGGGAACGCCACAATAGGGATAGTAACCGCGCAATAATTCTAAGTCGGTATTACAAATCCCCGCTCTCAACACTTCGATTAATGCTTCTCCCGATTTGGGTTCGGGAACGGGTAAGTCGTCTCGCAATTGTAGTGTTTGATTTTCGAGCCAAAGTGCTTTCATGGAAGGATGGAAATGACTAAAAACAAAAATGGGATAGCTTTTTATGAATTAATAAAGCCATGTTTCTATTGCTTTGCAGTTGATAATTGCATAAAAAGCAAAAAATCGAGATTTCAACTCTTTAAGTTAAACCTGAAATTACCAAAATCAATTACTTTTTAATGCGATCGTTAAAAATTCAAAAAAAATACGATCTTTGACTCATAAACCTAGAATACTTCAAAAACAAGAAATCGTCAATGACTTATATTGAAAATCATTGACGATCTTCTAATATTTTTGCGAACATCAATCGAGTTTTAAAATTTATTTTATCGCAGAAATCTGTTTTTTTGTTTATTTTATAACATGTCGATTCTCTCTCTTCACATAAACACAATCGAGTTTTAAATATTGGTATACCAAACCCAACTTAAAGCAAGAAATTTGGGTGCATCTCAGTTTTACCAGAACCTGAGGTGTAGGGTGTGTTAGCGGGCGCCAAAATTCAGCTGAAGTCAATATAAATTAGATGCCCGCGTAACGCACCGACTATTTTTACAGTCTTGAGATGCACCCAGAAAATTCTTATCAATCGTATGTTCGCTAAGGCTTGACAAGTGTAAGTGTTCCGATTTCAATTCGATCGAATAATTCTCGAATGTGAGCGTTTCGCATCCGCAAACACCCGTGAGAAACAGCTTGGCCCACGAGGGATTCGTCGGGGGTTCCGTGAAACCCGATCTGATGAGTTCCATCCGTCCAAAATCCAATCCAGCGGTCGCCTAAAGGATTGTCTCGACCCGGTGGAATCCTCGCACCCGTAATCGGATGTTGCCAAGTGGGATAGGCAATTTTGTCGAGAACGGTAAACGTTCCGGTGGGTGTTTCCCATCCCGGTTGTCCGACGGCGATCGGATATTGTCGCTCTAAACGATTTCCCTGGTAAAACGAAACTGTTCGATCGCTGAGATCGACGACGAGCTTAGGTGTCGTTTTCGTCGCCTCCGAGGTGGAAGGGTTTGTCGTCAGCAGAACCTTCGATCGAACGGTTGTCTCAGGAGCAATCGGAGTTGAGAGCGTCGAGATCGATCGAACGGGACGCGAAAGCGGCCGAACTTGCAACACCACGAGTAACGCGGCACTGCTAAAGCAGACAAAAGCGATACTGTTGGCGATCGCACCGTTTTGCACCATAGCAACGTACAACCTAACAAAGTCGATCGAGGTACAAGCTCTGGCTCCATCGTAGCGGCAAGATCGAAATCCCGTTTTCGATCGTATAGATTCGATCGAAATTCATACCGTCAAAAACCTTTAAAATCTTGCCACGCTATAAAAATTTGTTTTAATTGAGGTTAAGAAAACTTAGGTTTTTCGCACGATGAAGCGAACTGTCGAACTTTCTATCTCTGGAGATCGGAACGAAAATCGAACCCCACACGGTTTGACATCGATCGCGGCTACGCCTCACGCCGCAAAAGCCCTCGGCGTTCCCCATCGCAATCTCGACAGCCTCGCCCGTCAAATTTGCCAATCTCGCGGTTGGCGTATCGCCTCACCTCTAACCGTTCGCCGCAGCCGTTTCGAGGTAGCGCGTAGCATTCTGCAAACCCGAGATCTCGAAGGAACGCTTCGCAGTACCAACAGCTCGATCGATACCCTATTGCGTTCCGGAATCGATTTTGATGCTCTACTAGCTCAAAGCGATCTATCTCCCCAACTCAAAACCCTGGCTCAATTCGTGCGTGCCTATCGTACTCACCTACACACAGCGAAATCGATCGATCCCGCCGAATTATTTTGGCACGCCGCACGACTGTCTCCCGAACCGCAACCCCTCTTCGTCTACGGCTACATTGACCCCCAACGCGATCGAATCGCCTTTCTCAACTCGATCGCTGGAGACGGAAGTATTTTCTACCTTCCCTGTTCCGACGACGACATCTTTCAAGACCACCGCGACACTGTCGAATACTTGCAAAAACGCGGTTGGCACGTCACCCTTAACACCTACGATCGACCTCAGCCTCCCACCCAAATTGTCCCGTATCCCAACCTCGACACCGAAATTCGCGGCGTATTAACCCAAGTTAAATCGCTCCTCAATGGCGGTGTTTCTTCCGAAGACATCGTTCTCGTCACCCGCGATGAAACCACTTACGGCGATCGAATTCTCGATATCGCCTGGGAATACGAAATCGACGTTCGCGCTCTCTATGCCGTTCCCCTCAGCGCCACCCGCTTCGGGACTTGGATGCGTTTGCTATTAGATGCCGTTCGATCGAACTTCGCCTTTGAAACAACCGCTCACCTCCTTCGCCACCCCCTCACCCCCTCATCTTCCAAGCTGAACTGGCCGCAAGTGCGGTTACAACATCCCGACAACCGTCGCGCCTGGGAAAACCTCGGTGCAGATCTCAAACCCTTAAGCGGCTGGAAACCCGCCACCCGCTGCACCTGGGTTCGTCGCCTTCAAGTCCTTCTCGAGAAGTGGAACCTGCAATATCAATGTAGTCCCTGGGCGCGAGAACTCATGGCACTCTATACCTTTCGAGAAGGATTAGCCACCCTTTCCCAACCGGAACGAGAACGCCTCGACTTCGACGAGTTCGATCGTAACGTCACGGACAGCCTCGATCTCCTCACCGTTCCCGCTCAACCGGGATGGGGAGGTGTCCCACTCCACACGCCTGTATCCTTATCGGGCGGAAAATTTCCCTATGTTTTTGTCTTGGGGATGGCGGAAGGTCTTTTTCCCGCTCCCGTGCGCGACGATCCGACGTTAGACTTTTACACGCGCAAGCAGCTATCCCAGCGAGGTTTCCCGTTAGAAACCGCCGATCGAATCGCTCGTCAGGAAGCCGTTTCCTTCACTTCCCTGTCGTGGGTGGCGGTCGAACGTCTCGTCCTGTCCTATCCTCTCCAGTTGGAAGACAAACCGACGTTACCGAGTCCTTATTTAGAACGGTGTCGCGGTGCAGTGGAGACACAACCGAGCAATATCGAACCGGATCGTATCAAAACGGCTGCCAGTTGGGAAGAAGCCCGAAAAATCTGCCTTCGCCAGCCGGAAGCGGCGTTGAAAGACCCCGTCCTCGTTCACGCAACCCGAACTTGGGCGGTGGAAGGGTATCGGGAAAGTCATACGCCGTTCGTTGCGGCTAATGGTATCGAGTACGATCGATTCGACGGCGCGACGGCGATTCCTCTCAATCCGAAAAAACGAGTGTTCAGTGCTTCGCAACTGACGACGCTGGGACAGTGCGGGTTTAAGTGGTTTGCCAGTCAACTGCTGCGGTTGGTACAACTGGCGGAAGCTGAAACGGAGCTTTCAGGGCGGTTGCGTGGGCGTTTGTATCACAAAACCTTGCAATTAGCCTTTGATTGGGCGCGGGATAGTGAGAATTTACGAGAGGGGGTTCTCGCGCAGTTAGAGCGGGCATTTTTAGAAGCAGAACAGCAAGAACACCTTCCCGCTTTGGCAGCTTGGCAAGCCAGACGGCGAGAACATCTCGATCGATTGCGCCAGACGGTTTCTCAGGAGTCGTTTTTACCGGAAAACACGCAGGTTTTGGCAACAGAACGGGAGTTTGAGGGAATTTGGTACGGTTTGCGCGTTAAGGGAATTCTCGATCGGGTGGATGTATCCCCCGACGGCGTGGCGATCGTCGAGTACAAAAACCGCTCCTCTCGTCCGACACAAGCCAAAGACGCAACGGGTAAGGCGAGTTTAGACATACAACTTCCCCTCTACGTACAAGTTGCCGCACCACAAATGGCCGCCGGATCGCAAGCGGTCGATGCTTATTATTACTCGCTGACCAAAGGTCGAAAACTCGCCAGCGTCAAAAAAATTGATGAGGAAGCGCTCTCGAAGTTTGCCAGTCAAATGACCGAACAGTTGGAACGTGGTGCCTATCCCGTCGAACCCGATCGAGACTTTAAAGCCTGTCAGTACTGCTGCCACGATTTGGTTTGCCGTCGGGGAAAACACTTAGAACGAAAGTTTCTCGATCGTAACGGCAAGCCTTGATTCATTATGAAAATCAGCCAAAGAAAGGTTTAAAATACCTTAAATTTCACGCCCGCACAAAATTCTCGAGATACACTAAAGTAAGATCTTTCAAACATCTCTCGAACGATATGGGCAAGAAAAAACATAAAGATAACGTCAAAGAATTGCCGCCTGAGACGCTAACTGAAGACTCAAACTCGAAGAACGGCAAAAAAGATACAAAGCTCTCGAGCAAGATTTACGAACGAGAACTTACAAAACTTCACATCGAACTCGTTAAATTACAAGAATGGATCAAGCATAAAGGCTTGAAAGTTGCAATTATTTTTGAAGGGCGAGACGCAGCCGGCAAAGGTGGAACCATCAAGCGCATCACAGAATGTCTCAATCCACGGATTTGTCGTGTTGTTGCGTTAGGAACGCCAACAGAGCGGGAAAAAACCCAATGGTACTTCCAGCGTTACGTCCCTCATTTACCCGCTGCTGGAGAAATGGTGTTATTCGATCGAAGCTGGTACAACCGAGCGGGGGTCGAGCGCGTGATGGACTTTTGTACGGAAGCCGAATATCACGAATTTCTGCGATCTTGTCCCGAATTTGAATGTATGTTAATTCGATCGGGGATTATCCTACTCAAATACTGGTTTTCTGTGAGTGACGAAGAACAAGAACACCGATTTCAAGCTCGCATCGACGATCCGACCAAGCGGTGGAAACTGAGTCCCATGGATCTCAAAGCCCGAGAAAAATGGGTAGAGTATTCGATCGCCAAAGATGAAATGTTCTCCCACACCGACATCAAACGTTCACCGTGGTACGTCGTCAACGCCGACGACAAAAAACGCGCCCGTCTCAACTGCATTCACCACATTTTATCGATGGTTCCCTACGAAGACCTCACCCCCGAACCCATCGAGCTTCCACCCCGCCAACGGGACAAAGACTACCTACGCCCCCCCATCAGCAAGCAAACCTTCGTTCCCGAAATTTATTGAGATAATGAGCTAACAACCTGGCAACTAGCAACTAGCAACTGGCAACTGGCGCCAGGCGCCTGTCCCCACTGCTCACTGCTCACTGTTCACTGTTCACTGTAAAAGATGCGCGTTGCAGCGAATACATCGAACAGGACACAGACAAAACTGAAGGCCAAGCTCATCAGCAACAGGCCTTGTAAGGGGGAACCTTTACCAAAAACTTCCAAGAACCACAGGAATTGTCGCACGCCCTCTTGACCGACGGCCGCGAACTCTGGAATATAGCTAATGAAGAGCGAACTGACGATCCCGATACCGATGACGAGCCAGGGGAGTGTAAAGCTCAACAGGCTCGTGAGCAGAAGAGATCGACAGCGGGAGAGAAAAACCGACATGGGAGGCGAGCGCACAAAGCGATCGAGTGAGTTGGCTCCGAGGCCATTCTGCTTCTACCATAGGCTCGATACGATTCCGATTTCCCTAAAATGTAGAAATCTTAAATAAACCTAAAAAAACTTCGCCTCTCCCGTTACGTTACCTTGCAGTTCGTCTTCAATGTTGTCGTTTTGCGACGGTTTTGAAAAAACCCCTCACTCAATCCAGCCTCATACGGTGGAGTTGGCGCTTGTTAGCCGCGATTCTCCTCGGCGGACAAGTTGTCGTGCATCTCCTCCAAGGAAAAGTTCACCGTCGGAACACCATCAGCCAAATGTCGGTGGTTGGCCCCCAATCCCTACTCATCAACACCATTACCGCCGCCTTTGTCGGGATGGTGTTTACCATTCAGGTGGCACGGGAATTTCTTAACTTTGGTGCGGGGTCAGCTGTGGGCGGCGTTCTGGCCCTCGCCCTCGCCCGGGAACTCTCACCCGTGCTAACCGCCGTCGTTGTCGCAGGGCGCATTGGGTCAGCCTTTGCTGCAGAAATCGGCACGATGCAAGTCACCGAACAAATCGATGCTCTGTACCTCTTGCGAACCGATCCCATCAACTATTTAGTTATCCCCCGCGTTCTCGCCTGCGGCTTGATGATGCCCGTCCTCACTTTGTTTTCCCTATTGATTGGGATGAGTGGCGGATTGCTCATCGCGACAACTCAGTACAACATTTCTCAATCGGTATTTTTAGAATCGGCACGGAGTTTTTTGGGGCTTTGGGATTTGATTCACGCCATGACGAAAGGGTCAGTATTTGGAACGCTCATTGCTGTCATCGGTTGTAGCTGGGGATTAACGACCTCGGGCGGTGCGAAAGGGGTTGGAGAATCGACGACGGCTGCCGTCGTCACCTCCTTGATGGCGATTTTTATTGCGAACTTTTTCCTGTCCTGGGCAATGTTCCAAGGACTCGGCAACGCGGCATTATAATAACGGTTCGATCGAATCTCGCGAGAACTGTTGGCAATCTCAACTGACCCTTGAGATCTTCGGGGTGAACGTTCTCAACCTCCCAAGGGCAAGACAATCCCGTCCCTACTCACCGCCGACCACAACGTTACGGATACGCAGGCTCGGACCGCCACATCCGACCGGTAATCCATTTTGCCCGCCTTTCCCGCAACCCCCCGATTCGTCCCAGTAAAAATCGTCGCCGATGGCTTCAATGTCAGCCAGAGTGGTAAACACGTTGCCCGAAAGCGTTACGTCGCGAACTTTTTCCGCAAGTTGGCCCCGACGAATCATCCAAGCTTCACCCGCACTAAAGGTAAACATTTCACCGTTCGTCATACCACCGAGCCAATTGCGGGCGTAAACACCTTCTTGGATATCGTCGAACAATCGATCGACTGGCGTATTACCCGAAGCAATCCAGGTGTTGGTCATACGAACGATGGGGGAATGGTGGTAGTTCAAACAGCGAGCGTTTCCCGTCGGTTTTTCACCGAGTTTGCCGGCGGTTTCCCGCGAGTGCAACCGTCCCACGAGCACCCCGTCTTCAATCAGTTGCGTGACACTAGCAGGTGTCCCTTCATCGTCGTAAAGATAACTACCGCGATGGCCTTCCGGTGCGGCTCCGTCAAAAATTTGTAAGTCGGAAGAACCGAACCGCCGTCCTAGGGTCATGACTTCCAGTAAATCGGGGTTTTCGTAAGCCATATCCGCTTCCGAAAGATGGCCGAACGCTTCGTGAACGAACAGGCCCGTGAGTACCGGATCGATGACAACCGTGTAGGTTTTACCTTGAACGGAGGGGAGAGCGAGGGTATCGATGGCTCGTTGGGCTGCACTGCGAACGCGATCGTCGAGTTGGGTCATGTCGTCGTAAGCTTTACGCGATCCGGCCGTTTCACGTCCTGTTTGCACCGTGTCGCCATTGCGGGCGGTGGCGGCGAAGCGCATTTCCAGATCGACCCAGGACTGCTCGATTGAAGTGCCTTCGGAGGTGACAAAGATAACCCGCTGCGCACAATCGCTATAGCGCACGGAGGTTGTGGTAATGCGATCGTCCACGCTGCGGAGAATTTCGGTATATCGATCGCAGAGGGCTTTTTTATCGGCTAGAGGAATGTTGCGGGGATCTGTGCCGGTCAAGGGTAAATGACAAAGATCCTGCACGATGGGGATGGGGGCGAGAAATGTGCGTTCGGTACCGACGAGTCGGGCGGCGGTGACAGCTTCTGCAATGCGTTCTTGAAGTTGTGAAATGCGGTTAAAACTGGCAAATCCCCAACCGCCTTTGTAGCAAGCGCGGACTTGGCCGCCCACAGACACTTCTTCGCTGAGGGTTTCAACGCGATCGGAACGCACGAAAATTTCGGTACCCTCAGATTCTTCTAAACGAACGGCCAGGTAATCAACGCGAGAGCGGTATCGATCGATCGCATCTGCTACGAGGTTTTGAAGATCGGCAGGTAACATGAGCATTGTTTTTCCTGAGTGCAGCACGGGAGCTTTTTCAACGTTCGATCGTGGAAACAGTGCCTCGCACGATCGAACCCGATATAACCCGCTTGACCGTTATCTCTCAATTGTGACTAACTTTAACATTTTTTGACTCGAAGATTTTAAGCTGTCCGAGTCTGAAATATTTGTTGCGATCGAAATTTTAAGGTTCGATCGACTGCACGATCTGAGGATTTCGCCGGGTGTTTACAAATTTCCTAGCAAGTCTATAGATCGAAGTAATTCAATGCCTCTCAATTTTGAAGTGAGTATTTTTTATATTTACTTTTTAAGGCAAAAAATAACCAAAAATAAATAAATTGATTTTTCTTAACTGCAAGAATTGCCTACAAAAGCAAAAAACATAGCTCTAAATAAAGTATTCAATCTGTGAAATTTTAATTATTTTAAATTCAAAAAAAGAGCAATTTGTTAAAAAGAAGGAACGATGTAAGCTATATTTGAGTGTCTGCAACAACCCCAATCTAGAAATTCAGTCCAAAAAACTTCAAAAAAACTCGAATGTTTTAATATTTTTGGGTCTGTTGGAATTAGGATGATAAGCAGAACCTATAAGACTCCAAAACCCTTGGCATCGGGGCGAACGGCCGTTCGCCCCGACAATGATATTGGTATCGTAAGCAACCCAATACCACCACAATTCCAAGAAAACCATATTTTCAGGGGCGATCCATTGACGATCGAAAGAAATCGATCTGCCCAGATCGTCTCTCGGTAAATTCGTTAAAATCGAGTGGCGATGAAGAACGATCGAAACGACGAGATCGACTATGGTGTAAATTGTTCGGCTTGTGGCTGGGAACTTGGCCGGAGACGCTGTAAGGGGAAATCAAAGTTAAGTGTTGGTTTGTCAATGGCGACGGCCATCTGATTCGGTTACCCGAAGAACTCGCTCGACAAGAGCGGACACCGAATGACAAGCTTTGAAGGAACAGCTTAGGACAAAAAGCATCGAGATATAGCCTCGATCGAAATCGATCTACTGAGAACGACGCATCGGACGACGCTGGCGTGTCGATCGATCTCCTGTCGCACGATTCAACGTTCCGAGTCGTCGGCTGACTTCGACAAACGCACCTCGTTCCAACCAAGGATAATCACTCACCCATACATTGCGGTTGGGAACGTAAAGATCGGCTATTTTAGCAATTCGTCGTAAATCCCGATCTTCAGACAAAACGATCGTTTGTACCGTTCGATCGATCGCGAGAAGTTGATGCTGCCGTTGCAAGGGAACTTGCACCTTCGCCACAAATCCCGTCTCGTCGCCAATTTTAAGGTTGAGACGGCGTTCGCAGTTTTCAACGACGACGAGTTCTCCCCTTTGATTCGCCGTTTCTTCCGTACCGATGACTTCTTCCGTGACGTAGAGATCGAGGATTTTTCCCTGCCAAAAGCCACTATAAGGATATCGACGGTAACGGGCGTTTCGCAGGCTGGCTTTGGCAACAGGTCCCCATAACCAATACAGTCCGGCCACGATCGCTAAAAATAAGGTTAAACCTGAAGATTGAAACAGTCCGCTCGACAGCCAGACAAGGAGAACCCCCCCCAGAGAAAACAAAACTTGCTTGACGAGGTTTTGCCAGTCTCCCCAGTAGTAAGCGTACTGCGGCCCGGTGGCAGCCAAGGGAAGGACTTCTTCAAATTTTCGGCGAGTGAGTGGAACGAGCATGAATGGTTTCGATCGAACGATCGATCTCAATAAAACAACGTCAATGGCTCAGGCGATCTCGAAAGCTAGTAGAAGGACGGGGTGGCCCCGCCCTTCACGAACGCGACAACGTCCTCGAGTGCTAAGAGGCTAACCGTCTTGCGACATTTGCAATTCTCCAGTACGAACCCGCAGTTGTAACGTTCGATCGCCGCGAACCACTTCTAATCGCAAGACCTGACCGATTTTGCTATTTTCGACGAGACGTTGCAACTGGTCGGCACTGGTGACGCTTTGTCCGTCGATTCGGATAATGACATCTGAGCGACGCAATCCAGCAGCTTCAGCCGGACTTTGGGCGAGAACGCGCATGACGAGAACCCCCTCTCGTTCGGGAACGAGGAACGCTGCATTGGGATTGCGGTTGTTCTCGCGGGCGATCTCGGGCGTGAGGGTAATCATTTGAATGCCGATGAAGGGATGGGCGATATTTTCGCCTCGCGCCAATTGGTCTTTTACCTCTTTAACCGTGTTGATAGGAATGGCAAACCCGATACCGTTCGCGTCAGCGCGAATCGCTGTGTTCACGCCGATGACTTCTCCCCGTTCGTTGAGTAAAGGACCGCCGGAATTACCGGGGTTGATGGCTGCATCGGTTTGGATGAAGTCGAGGCGTTTGTCGGGAATACCGACTTGGGCGCTCGATCGATTGAGAGTGCTGACAATGCCCAAAGTCACGGTGTTGTCGAGTCCGAGGGGATTACCCACGGCGATCGCCCAGTCGCCCACTTGCACGCGATCGCTATCGCCGAGGGGAGCGATCGGAAGACTTGTATTTCCTGCCTCGATTTTCACCACCGCTAAATCAGTGAGAGCGTCCACGCCCATAACCTGACCTTCAAATTCCCGTCCGTCTTTGAGCTTGACGGTGACGCGATCGGCTTGGTTCACCACGTGGGCGTTGGTTAAGACGGTACCGTTTCCATCGATGATGAAACCGGAACCTTGACCCCGTTGCAGCTGTTCGCGCGGTATGGAGGGAAAGAATTCGTTGCCGAAAAACTGGCGGAAGAAGGGATCGTCAAAGAAGGGATCGACTTGGCGAGTGACGACGCGCTCGGTATCGATACGCACGACAGCAGAACCCACGCGGTTCACTGCGGCGGTTACGAAACTACCCGTCGGTGTTGTCAGGTTTGGAGCTTGGGCAACGCTCGAAGTGGGTGCGGCTTGGCTCGGTAAGCTCGGGGTCAAGCCGAGCATGAGGGAAACCCCGAGACCGATGGCGAGAAGATAGGTCAATGCACTCTTGAGAAACGTGATGGGAGTCCGTCGCATAGCGATTTCGTCAGTCTGAGTTGAAACGGTGAAGGTGTAGGGCTGTGGAGTCAAACAACTTAGATTGAAATCGGTGATTTAAACGACTCGTTAAATCTGCTATTTCAAATCTGCTATTTCAAATTGTGCCAGGTTGCTCCCCTTCTCGTGAGGTGTGGATGTCCGTTCGTCGGCTCGGCACAATGGGAGTATCATAGCCAAGTTTTAGATCGAGGTGAGGTGTGATGAAACGACGAGTGTTAGGAGCCGTTGTGTTGGCTGCGCTGTCGTGGGGATCGATCGAGGTTTTACCGCCGCATCTGTCTGTCTTAGCCGTCGGAGACGTGGCAGATTGGCAAGCGTTGGAAAATCTCGATGCGGGGTTTGCCGTGACGATGCCCCCGGGAACGCTACGGGAAGGGGTTCAGCCTGTCGAAACGAGCTTTGGCACCCTCGATATGTATATTTTGGGCGTGGATCTCAACGATCGAGCCTTGGCGGTGATGGTTGCAGAATTCCCAGCGTTTTTTGGGGCCATTCCACGTTCGACATTGTTTGACGGCGCGATCGAGGGAGTGGTTGCCAATGTCAACGAGCGCTTTTCGCAAGACCGACAAATTTCACTAGCGGGCTATCCGGGATTGGAAATGTTTTATGAAGGCCGAGATGGATTGATCTACCGACATCGCCTCTATTTAGTCGATCGGCGATTGTATCAAGTTGTTGCAGTGATTCCATCAGATACTTCTGAGGTGGAAAAAGTTGCATTTTTTGAAGATGCCGAACCCTTTTTTGAATCTTTTGAGTTTCTCGATCGACTTCGGTAGCAGTATAGGTCGTGCCAATCCTCAGATATCCTAGTCATATCTTGTCTTTTGTGTGATTTTAAGAAATGTTCGGATGACGTTTTGCGGTTCCTGAATGACGGATTTTCGGGCTTTTTTGAGGGTTCGATTCAAGCCTGCACTTCAATTAGCGAACCCATCCACAAAGATTAATTATAGGTTAACCTTTGTTTAACCCAAACCTAAAAAGAGGGTTTTTAAAGATTTTTCAATCGATTCCTAACAATTTAACGAGATCGATTATCATAAAAACAAGGGCTAATTTTTTCTCAAATATCTCAGTATTTTTATCTTTTCAGCGATGTCTGCTACGTTGCTACCTCCCCTTCCAAGTCACGAGTTGAGGGATTCTGGATCGTCCAAATCGTCGTTAAATCTCGACTCGACGTTGGAAGAGCTTTCCTTACACGATTGTCCGATCGAGCTGTCTCGTCCCGGTCGAGAGGTTGTCGAACTGTTCGATCGAAATCCACTGTTACCGGGCGTAATTTTACTCGATCGCGGTCAGTTTGTCGGGGTAGTATCACGTCGTTGCTTTTTGGAACACATGAGCCGACCCTATGGTGTCGAGCTGTTTTCGCGACGCCCGATCTCGTTGCTCTAACGTTTCGCTCAAACGGAAGTTCTTTGCTGTCCGCATCAGACGTTAATCGTCATGGCAGCCCGTCGATCGCTCCAACGGCCGCCCGAACTGCTATACGAACCGATCGTCGTCGAACTCGAACCCCAAGTTTATCGCTTACTCGACGTTCACCAACTCCTCGTCGCCCAGTCGCAAATTCACCAGTTGACGACGCAGATGCTGCACGAGCAAACGAAAGCCCAGATGATGCAAACGGAAAAAATGTCCAGTTTGGGGCGAATGGTGGCCGGTGTCGCCCACGAAATCCGCAATCCCGTCAACTGCATCAATGGAAACATGGGATTTATCAATAACTATTTTGAAGATTTGATGGAATCGATCGCTGCTTACGAGGACGAATTAGAAGGGTCTCAGGAAGACATTGAGGATCTGAAAAAAGAACTCGAGTTTGAGTTTCTAAAACAAGACTTGCCCAAAATCTTGGAAACGCTAAAAGCTAGTGCCGAGCGTCTCGTGCAAATTGTCGGCAGTTTACACAGTTTTTCCCATGTCGGTCATGGCAGTCAAAAACTGGCTGACTTACACGAGTGTATTGACAGTACGTTGTTGATTTTAAACAACCGTCTTAAAAACGGTATTAAGGTTGTCAAACGCTATGGCGATCTGCCCTTAGTCAAGTGCTATTCGGGGCAGTTGAGCCAAGTTTTTATGAATGTTATCGGTAACGCGATCGATGCTTTGGAATCTACCCCGGAACCTCGTATTGAAATCGCGACAGAAGTTTTAAGCGACGATTGGATCTCGATTTGTATTGCAGATAACGGCCCAGGAATTCCCGAAAAAATCCAGCAGCGTATTTTTGAAAACTTTTTTACGACAAAACCACCCGGACAGGGAACGGGGTTAGGATTAGCGATCGGCTATCAAATTGTCGTCGAAAATCACGGTGGACGGTTGAATTTATCCTCGCAACCGGGACATGGAGCGCATTTCCAAATCTGTCTACCGCTACAGTAAAATTGAATTTGGCAATTGAATGGGTATCGTTCGACTCCGCAACTATGGCAGGTATTGACGAATCACTTCCCTTCGTTCCCGTGAATATTGCCGTGTTAACGGTATCGGACACGAGATCGATCGAAACAGATAAATCCGGTCAACTGTTGGTCGATCGAATCGTCGAAGCCGGACATCGGGTTCTCGATCGAGCGCTCGTTCCCGACCACTGCGACGAAATCGTCACCCAGTTAAAAGCTTGGATTGCCAATCCCGAAATCGACGTCGCAATCTCGACCGGGGGAACAGGAATTACAGGACGCGACGTAACACCCGAAGCGTTTCAAAAAGTCTGCGAGAAAGAAATTCCCGGTTTCGGCGAGTTATTTCGCCATCTCAGCTTCGCGAAAATCGGCGTTTCTGCCTTACAATCGCGAGCGACGGCTGGGGTCGCAGGCGGGACGTACTTGTTCGCCCTCCCCGGTTCGTCAGGTGCTTGTCGCGATGGTTGGGACGACATTCTACGCTGGCAGTTAGACAGCCGCTATCGTCCTTGCAATCTCGTTGCCTTAATGCCCCGGTTATCCGAACGGTAATCTCAAAAACACGGAGACAAAAATCGAGGTGTCGATCGACACCTCGAACGTTTCAAACAATCGAATGGTTCGTTAAAACGCGAATTACACAGCGGCTGTTGCAGCTGTCGATTCAGCAAGTTTTTCCAGACGTTCTTGCTGGTCTTGGGAGATACAAGACTGAACGAGTGTTTCGATATCTCCTTCAAGAACGCCGTCTAGGTTGAAGTTCTGACAGAGACGGTGATCGGTGACGCGGGTGTCTTTATAGTTGTAGGTGCGAATTTTTTCCGAACGCGATCCGGTTCCCACCTGCGATCGACGCATGGACGTGACGGCTTCTTGTTGTTCCCGCAACTTCATCTCGTACAACTTCGCTCGCAGAATTTGCATCGCCCGTTCGCGGTTTTGAAGCTGCGACCGCTCCTCCGTGCAGAAAATCCGAATTCCCGTCGGTTTGTGCAGCAAATCGACGGCGGTTTCCACCTTGTTCACATTTTGACCGCCGGCACCGCCCGATCGAGCTGTCGAAATTTCCAAGTCCTTCGCATCGATCTGGACTTCGACATCATCCACTTCCGGCATGACAGCAACCGTCGCGGTAGAGGTATGGACGCGTCCGCCTGCTTCCGTTACGGGAACGCGCTGGACTCGGTGAACGCCCGCCTCAAATTTGAGCTTGCTGTACACTGAATCGCCTTTAATCTCTAAGATGGCTTCTTTAAATCCACCCATATCTGCCAACGACTCGCTAACCAGCGTCACTTTCCAGTTTTGGCGCTCGGCATAGCGAGAATACATTCGCACCAAATCGCCGGCCCAGATGCAAGCTTCGTCGCCTCCCGTTCCCGCTCGAATTTCCAACATGATGTTTTTTTCGTCGTTGGGATCGCGCGGGAGCAGTAAAATTTTCAGGCGTTGTTCCAAATCGTCGAGGCTTTGTTGGAGTTCTTCAACTTCCAAAGCAGCCATTTCGCGCATTTCGGGATCGCCTGCGGATTCTTTCAACACCTGCTGAGCGCCGACGAGTTCGTCACCGGTCGATTTCCATCGATCGTATGTATCGACAGTTTCTTCTAAGGAAGCACGAGCCTTTGCCACTTTTTGAAACTCGCCGGGGTCGCTGGCAATATCGGGATCGGCAAGCCGCCGAGTTAACTCGTTGAAAGTTTGCTCGACGGACTGGAGTTTGTCTAGCAGGTAACGTTCAGCCATGATGACGTGGGGGGTTTTGGGATGACTTGAAGTGGTGGTTCGAGATCGAAAAAGTGCCTCGATCTCCGTTCAGTTTCAAACCACACCCCCGCTATTTCTCGGCGGAACCCTCTTGGGTAGAACTCTCTTGAGACGATGTGCGCGTATCCATCATGCCGTACTTCCGCAAGAAACGTTCGACCCGTCCTTCGGTATCGATAATCTTTTGGTTTCCGGTATAGAACGGATGGTTACCCGACCATACGTCAACGTGAATTTCCGGTTGAGTTGCACCGACAGTCATCACGACTTCGCCGTTGCAGTAAACTTTGGCTTCGGGATACCATTCGGGGTGAATATCTGATTTGGGCATGGCAATTTCTTCCGGGTGTTCGATCGGTATGAAAAAAGCGGCTTTACTATTTTAACGCGAATTTCTGAACGGTGAATTTCCCCTTGCCCGAACGCACCGAGTGGCAGGCAAGGGAGTACTGTCCAAAAGGCATTAACGTTTCGAGTATTGCGGGGCTTTACGAGCTTTCCGCAACCCGTATTTTTTCCGCTCTTTGGCACGGGAGTCTCGGGTGAGATATCCTTCACTTTTGAGGGGTTGGCGGTTGTCGGGGTCGAGCTTGCACAATGCTCGAGCGACACCGAGGCGGATGGCATCGGCTTGTCCGGTCAGCCCACCTCCCGTTACGTTGACGAGAATATCGTATTCGGACTCGAGTCCCAAGGTTTCTAAGGGGGAGCGAGCGGCAGAGATATACGTGGGGTTGAATTGTAAATAGAGATCGCCGGGTTTACCGTTGACGACTAATTTGCCTTCCCCAGGGACTAAGCGCACGCGGGCGATGGCTTCCTTGCGGCGGCCAGTCCCCCAGTAAACGACGCGGTCTTGTTGTTCGACGACTTCCATTAGGCTTGTTCTCCAGTGTTGGTATCGACAGTCAGCAATTCAGGCTGTTGGGCATCGTGGGGATGATCGGGGCCGGCGTACACTTTCAGCTTGGTGAACAGTTTCCGACCGAGCGCGTTTTTCGGAAGCATTCCTTTAACGGCTTGTTCGATAATCCGTTCGGGAATGCGGGCTTGAAGTTTGTCGAAGGTTTCGACTTTCATCCCACCCGGACGGCCAGAGTGTCGGCGGTAAAGTTTTTGAGACCGTTTTTTGCCCGTCACTTGAACTTTTTCAGCGTTGACGACGATGACGAAGTCACCCACGTCCATGTGAGGGGTGTAGTTGGGTTTGTTTTTGCCTCTCAGGATTTTCGCGATTTCGCTGGCGAGGCGGCCGAGCCGTTGGTCGGTCGCGTCGATGGCGTACCAGCGGCGTTCGAGAGAATCGACAGGAGGAACGTAGGTTTTCGATGTCATGGCGAATTAGCAGCTAATCGGTAAGGGGTCGAAAGCGAAGTGAGGCATCGCGCTCGATCGCGCTTGGGCAGGAAAGGGGGGTTCGGGATAACCGATGCCGATCAAACACAGACCCTTGGCGGGTGCGGCATACTTGACGGCCTCGCGACGCTCGTTTTTCCAGATGTGGTGGAAGTCGTCGATCGAGCGGCGTTGGCTGCCCACTTGGACGAGCATCCCCACCAACAAACGCATCATGCCGTAGAGAAACCCGCTAGCTTGCACTTCGAGGGTGACGAACGCACCGCGACGGCAACATTCGGCGGCGTGGATATCGACCCAAGAATGGGCCCGTTTCGAGCCAGCTCGCCGAAACGCAGAAAGATGGTGTCGACCTACGAGGGGCTTTAGGGCAGCTTGGATATCGGTTTCGTCGATCGGCGTGTGGTAATAATGCCAAACGAAGGGATCGACGAACAAGTTCGGTTGCGCTTCGGTGTACAGGGTATAGCGATAGCGCCGCCAAATTGCCGAGTACTGGGCGTGCCAGTCAAAGCTCACGGGCGCAGAGGCGCGAACGAGGACGCCATCGGGAAGGTGGTTGTTGAGGACAACCGCCCACTTGTGCGCGGGAATGGGACTGTTGATGTCGAAGTGCGCGACTTGGCCGGCTGCGTGAACGCCTGTATCGGTTCGCCCAGCAGCACACACGCGCACGGGATACCCCGCGATTTTCTCGATGACCGTTTCGAGTTCGGCTTGAACGCTACGTTGGTTGGGCTGCCACTGCCATCCGTGAAAGCCACTGCCGAGATATTGCACCAACAGGGCAACGCGCTGGTTGGGCGCAGGACGGCGATCGAACATTTAAACGAGTTCGATAATAGCCATTTCGGCATTGTCTCCCCGGCGGCTGACCGTTCGCATAATGCGGGTGTAGCCGCCGTTACGGTTGCCGTACCGCTCTTGAACGCCTTCAAACAGCGCGTGAACGAGCTGTTTGTCGTACAGGTAGCCCATCGCCTGTCGGCGGGCAGCGAGGGTTCCCACTTTTGCGAGGGAGACGATCTTATCGGCTTCGGAGCGCACGGCTTTTGCCCGTGCTTTCGTGGTCACGATCCGGCCGTGGCGGATGAGTTCCGTGGTCAGAGATCGCAGGAGCGCTTTGCGCTGGTCGGCAGGTTTGCCGAGTTGGGGGACGCGACAACGGTGACGCATAGTTGAAAACGATGCAATAACAACAAATTTAGCGGATTGGAGGCACGCTCGAGTTCGATCGAGGACGAGTTAAGCCTTCGTTTTTTCTTGGGGGAGTGTAATTCCCAAGCGCTTTTGCAAGGCCTCGATCACCTCTTCTGCCGATTTCTGCCCGAAGTTTTTGATTTCCAAAAGGTCTTCTTGGGAATAATCGAGCAAGTCGGCGACAGAGTTGATTTGGGCGCGTTTGAGGCAGTTGTAGGCACGAACGGAAAGCTGTAGCTCTTCGATCGGGATTTGACTGGTCGGATCTTCGTCAGACGGGTAATCGTCTTTGAGAGATTCTAGGGTAATGTCTTTGAGGGGAACGAAGAGATCGACTAAGATGTTCGCGGCCTCGCTGAGTGCCTCTTGGGGGGTAATGCTCCCGTTCGTCCACAGCTCCAAAATGAGGCGGTCTTTTTCGAGAGAGCCGCCGATCCGTGCGTCTTCAACGGTGTAGTTGACTTTTCGCACGGGCATGAAAACGGCGTCGATCTGGAGAAAGTCGAGTCCCCCCGACTCGTCCCGGTTTCGATCGACAGAACGGTATCCCGTACCGCGCTCGATGCGAAATTCCATTTCTAAGGTGGCGTTTTCAGCGAGCGTGGCAATATATTGGTTAGGAGCGGTCACCTCGACTTCCGAGGGTAAGTCGAAATGCTCGGCACGAACCATGGACGGCCCTTTGACGAGTAGGCGACCGATTTGCGGTTGCGAGGTGTGACTTTTAAGAACCACCTCTTTCATGTTTAATAGGATTTCCAGAACGTCTTCTCGAACGCCGGAAATGGTTGCGAATTCGTGGTTGACTCCGGCAATGCGGACGGCGGTAATAGCTGTGCCTTCTAAGTTGGACAGCAACACGCGCCGCAGGGCGTTACCGACGGTCGTTCCTTGTCCCCGTTCGAGGGGTTCGATCGTGAACTTCCCGTATTGCCCTTGGTCTTTCTCTGTATTGGTCTCGACACACTCAATCTGAAACTGCGCCACAGCGGAACCTCCCTTCTCCATATTCCCCATCTGAGCCTCGATTGCGATGCGGTATCGCCTGCGTTAAATACGCCGTTGCGGTTACACGCGCCGGCGTTTGGGCGGCCGGCAACCGTTGTGGGGAATGGGGGTAATATCTCGAATCAACGTGATTTCTAAACCGGCACCTTGTAGGGCGCGAATGGCCGTTTCTCGACCGGCACCCGGTCCGCTGACCATCACTTCGATCTGACGCATTCCTTGGTCGCCCGCCCGTCGGGCTGCACTTTCGGCTGCGGTTTGAGCGGCGTAAGGCGTTCCTTTTTTCGCACCTTTGAAGCCACTCGATCCGGCAGATGCCCAAGAAATCACCTCGCCACGGGGATCGGTAATCGTGACGATCGTGTTGTTGAACGTCGATTGGATGTAAGCGACACCGTTGGGAACGTTCCGTTTTTGTTTGCGGGAGCCGGATTTTTTGCCTGATTGTCTCGCCATAGTCGTTGTTGTCGATAGGTATCTGTGCGGGTATTATTTCTTGGCTGCGGGTTTTTTCTTACCCGCAACGGTACGACGCACGCCCCGACGAGTCCGTGCGTTGGTGCGCGTGCGCTGTCCCCGGACGGGCAAGCCCATCCGGTGGCGGCGACCCCGGTAACACCCGATATCGACGAGTCGCTTGATGTTCATCGATTCCCAACGCCGCAAGTCCCCTTCGACTTGGTAGGTGTTTTCGACGTACTCGCGAAGGGCTGCGACATCACTGTCGGTCAGGTTTTTAACGCGGGTGTCGGGATTGATGCCCGTTGCCGTTAAGATTTGCTGCGCTCTCGCCAGGCCGATACCGTAAATGTAGGTCAAGCCAATTTCGACGCGCTTGTCGCGGGGAAGGTCTACTCCAGCAATACGTGCCATTATTCTTTCGAGTTAAATGTGGTCAGCCAGTCGATCGTGCAGTGATTGCGGACGTTGCTGGCATTTGGTACTACAATAAAGGCCAAGCTGAGGGGGTTAACCCTGACGCTGTTTGTGTTTGGGATTGGAACAAATCACCATGACGCGGCCGCGTCTGCGGATGACACGGCACTTCTCGCAAATTTTGCGGACTGATGTTCGGACTTTCATGAGATTGGGGCGATACTTACAAACTGGGTATTATATCAGATTTTACGGACAGAGAAAACTAAAAACGACTCCGTTGGGAGCGTTTCTAGTCGATCGAACGTCACTGTAAACCTTTATTTTTTCCGTAAACGATAAGTGATTCGACCTTTTTGAAGGTCGTAGGGCGTGAGTTCGACTTTCACGCGATCTCCTGGCAGAATCTTAATGTAATTTCGGCGAATTTTGCCGGAAATATGCGCCAAAACGTTAAAACCGTTGTCGAGATCGACGCGGAACATGGCGTTCGGCAACGATTCCGTTACCGTGCCTTCCATTTCAATGAGATCTTGTTTAGCCACAGGCAGTTCCTCGAAGTACAGCTGTCAACGATAGAGGACACCCCAAAAATTGGGGTTGTCGCTCTCGCTTTCTTTAAATATCTTATCAAAGATCGACTTGACAAATATCAGACTTTAGTTTCTTGGCAGTGATTCCACCAGCACCTGGGTAACGTCATCCATGGAAAGACTGCCATCGATCGAGACGATGCGGTCGTATTGGCGGTAGAAGTCGATCACCGGTGCCGTTGCAGCGCGGTAAACTTCCAACCGATGGCGAATCGTATCTTCGTTATCGTCTTTACGGCCGCGCCCGAGCATTCGCTGGACGATTTCGTCGTCAGACACTTCAAAATTCACCGCTCGATCGCAAACTTGCTGGATGTCTCGTAACAGATCGTCGAGAAACTCGGCCTGGGGCAAGTTCCGAGGAAACCCGTCTAAAATCCATCCCGGTCGAGCATCAGCTCGATCGAGGCGCTCGCGTACCATACCGAGGATTAGCTCGTCAGGGACGAGATCGCCGCGATCCATATAAGCTTTTGCTTGTCGTCCGAGAGGCGTTTCGTCAGCAACCGCCTGACGCAGGATTTCACCCGTTGAAATATGAGGGATTTGAAAGCGCTCGGCGATTCGCTGAGCCTGTGTACCCTTCCCCGCTCCCGGCGGTCCCAAGAAAATCAAACGCATGATTATTGTTTCACCATTCCTTCGTATCGTTGCGAAATCACGTAAGTCTGAATCTGCTTCGCTGTATCGATGGCGACCCCCACCAAAATCAGCAGCGAAGTCGCCCCCAATCCCTGAAATGTCGTCACCCGCGTCGCGCCTTCAACAGCCGTCGGCACTGTGGCGACGAGACCGAGGAACACAGCGCCGAGGAAAGTCAATCGGTTGAGAACGCGCTCGATATATTCGCTTGTCGCCCGTCCCGGTCGAATCCCAGGAATACTCGATCCCATCTTTTTGAGGTTTTGCGCCAGATCCACGGGGTTGAGGATCAGCGATGCGTAAAAGTAGCTAAAGAAGAGGATCGACAGCAGGTAAAACATTGCATACAACCAGGGAGCCGGCCCGTTCGGACTTAGGTACTCCGCAATGCGAAGGAGTACGGGGTTATTCGTGGAGCTGGCAATAATCCCCGGTAGGATCAAAAAGCTAGAGGCGAAAATGATCGGCATAACCCCCCCTTGATTTAAGCGCAAGGGAAGATAGCTCGTGCGCTCTCGATACAAGCGACGGCCGACCTGTCGGCGGGCTGAAATAATCGGAATGCGTCGCGATCCTTCCTGTACGAACACGATGCCGACAATCGTGACGAGGAATACCAACAGTAGCAAAATCACTCGTCCGACGATCGCGCGATCTTCCTGAGCCAGTTGAATCGTATCGCCGAGCGATCGGGGCAAGACCGCGACGATATTGATGAAAATCAACAAAGACGCGCCGTTCCCAATCCCCCGTTCGGTAATCAACTCCGATATCCACATGACAAACATCGCGCCTGCGACCAGCGCCAGCACGGTTTGCACGACGAATGCCGAGCTGGGATTGTAAGCGTAAGCACTCGTCCAGAGGGCGATCCCGATACTTTGCAAAACTGCAACGCCGAGGGCAATGTAGCGGGTGATTTGAGAGATTTTACGCCGTCCCGCCTCACCTTCGTTTTTCTGCAAGTCTTCGAGGCTGGGAATGGCCGCCGTCAGGAGCTGAATGGCGATCGAGGCATTAATGTAGGGCAAAATCCCTAACGCGAAAATCCCGAGGGCTTGCAAGCCACCACCGGAAAAGGCATCGAGCAGACCGAAAAACGGGCTGTTTTGCAAATCGGCAGCAAATCGCGCCCGATCGATGCCGGGAACGGGTAGGTAAACGCCCAACCGCACGACGACGAGCAAACCGATCGTCACGAGCAAGCGACCTCGGAGTCCGGCCGCTTGCGCCATCTGTAAGAAGGTTTCTTGAGCTGTTGGGGCTTTTTCTCGATTGACCACCATGAAGAACCTCTACCTGTACGTGTCATCGCCGAACCGCGCTCGACCGATGCATCCCACGTGTCAAGCTGACGTGTCAGAAGACGATGCTTCGTCTCCCGCATCCGCTTCCGTGGAGCCGTCCGTTTCACAGCGACCGCCGGCCGCTTCAATTTTCTGGCGAGCACTCGCCGAAAATGCTGCTGCCTTGACGGTCAGAGGCACGTTCAGATCGCCGTCACCGAGAATTTTAAGCGGGCCGTCGTCGGTCGTCACGAGGCCGACTTCCATCAGCGAGGCAAGCGTCACGTCGCTGTTGGGGGCGAGTGCTGCCAGCTTGCTGACGTTAACAACAGTGTACTGTTTGCGATTGACGACCGTAAAGTGCTTCAATTTCGGGACTCGCCGGTACAGGGGCATTTGTCCCCCTTCAAATCCCGGTCGGGTTCCACCCCCCGATCGAGATTTTTGTCCGCGCATCCCTTTTCCACAACTGGCACCCTGTCCGGCGGAGATGCCGCGCCCGAGGCGGCGACGGCGCTTTTTAGAGCCAGATTTAGGCTGTACGTCTTCAAATCTCATGGTTTTCCGTGAATAAACACATCCTCAAAACGAATCGATCGAGGCGGTCAAGCAAAAACTTGCTCGATGGGGATATCTCGCTCGCGGGCGACTTCAGAGAACGTCCGCAAACTCGACAGGGCATCGACGGCTGCCCGAGCGTTGTTCAAGGGGTTGCTCGACCCGAGTTGCTTGGCGAGGATATTCCGCACGCCCGCGAGTTCGAGAACCGTTCGCACGGCTCCACCTGCAATTACCCCCGTCCCGGGTGCAGCGGGTCGCATCATCACTTTCGCACCGCCAGCAATACCGTTCGATCGATGGGGAATTGAATTCGCTTTCGTCAAAGGGATAGAAATCGTGTGTTTTTTCGCGTCGGCCACGCCTTTCTTAACGGCACCGATCACGTCTCCCGCCTTGCCGACACCGACACCGACCTGACCGCGTTCGTTTCCAACCACGACGATGGCTCGGAAGCTGAGTTTTTTACCTCCTTTGACCACCTTCGTCACGCGGCGAATTTGCACGACGCGTTCTTGCCATTCGGATTCTTTTTCGCGGTTGCGGTTACTTTTTTTCCGACGTTCCCGTTGTTCTGCCATGTTCGATCCTGTCGTGTGTTGTACGCTAGAAGTTTAGCCCCGCTTGGCGGGCGGCGTCGGCGAGGGCTTTGACTCGACCGTGGTAGAGATTGCCCCCACGATCGAAAACGACTTTCTCGATGCCTTGTTGGAGCAGTCGCTTCGCGACGAGTTCGCCGACTTTCGCGGAAGCGCTGCAGGTCGCCGCACCGTCGAGATCGGATTTGAGATCCGGATCGAGGGTCGAGGCACAAGCGAGGGTGTGATGGCTCGTATCGTCGATCGCCTGCACGTAGATGTGCTGGTTCGAGCGGAACACGGCCAGCCGAGGGCGGTCGGCCGTACCTTGGACTTTGCGCCGAATGCGGCGATGTCTGCGCTGAATAGATTGTTTGCGGGTCAGTTTCATAACTGTGACAGTGAATCGTAAGCGAGGTCGCACTCGAAAACAAACGGTTAACGAGTATCGTTTTATTTCTTCCCGGCCTTTCCGGCTTTGCGCCGGACTTGCTCGCCGGCGTAGCGAATTCCCTTGCCTTTATAAACTTCGGGAGGACGCACGTCGCGAATGCGGGCAGCCGTATTGCCGACGACTTCTTTATTAATGCCTTTAACGATCACGTTGGTGTTTCCTTCGACCGCCAGTTCGATACCATCGGGCGGTTGAATTTCCACAGGTTTGCTGTAACCGACGTTCAGGACGAGGTTTTTACCTTTGACTTGCGCCCGGTAGCCGACCCCCTGAATTTCGAGGCGACGCTCGAAGCCTCGGGATACACCTTCAACCATGTTGAACAGCAACGTCCGACTGAGTCCGTGGCGGGCGCGACAGACGCGGGAGTCATCTCGACGCTTGACGACGATGGTGTCGCCGTCTTGTTGGAGGGAAACCTCTCTCGGAAATACCCGAGCGAGTTCGCCTTTGGGACCTTTAACAGAAACTGCTTGCCCGTCGATCGTGACGTTAACGTTTTTGGGGATCGCAACGGGGCGTTTGCCAATTCGAGACATAGCTAGTTCTTGAAATGTGTGACGGATTCGCGGCCAGTTCGCGTTAAGCGAGACAAAGCCTGTTCGAGGGAAGAGTGGCGGCACGGCGCACGATCGTCATGCCCCTCGTTCTCGACGAACGAGAAGTTAGTAGACGTAACAGAGGACTTCACCGCCAATACCTTGGCGACGGGCTTCGCGATCGGTCATAATGCCGTGAGAGGTCGAAATAATTGCCACGCCGATCCCACCGAGAACTCGAGGTAGCTCTTTGCGGTTGGCATAGACTCGCAATCCCGGTTTGCTGACGCGCTTGAGCATTTTAACGATCGGCTGGCGGTTTTTGCCTTTGTACTTCAGTGAAACCACAAGATGACGCTCTACGCCTTCGCCGACCTCTTGATATTCGGAAATAAACCCCTCGTCCTTCAGGACTTGGGCGATGCTGCGCGTCATCTTCGTCGACGGCACGTGTGTCGTGTCGTGTCGAGCCATATTGGCGTTGCGAATGCGCGTCAGCATATCTGCAATGGTGTCGTTAACCGCCATAATTTCCTCTGAATCTAACCTGCCTAATTGCGGAAGGGCATTCCCATTTCTCTGAGCAACGCGCGACCCTCTTCGTCGGTTGTCGCCGACGTGACGATCGTGATGTCCATCCCCCGGATCTGTTCGATACTGTCGTAATCGACTTCAGGGAAAATGAGCTGTTCGCGCACGCCCAGGGTGTAGTTGCCCCGACCGTCGAAACTGTTAGCGCTGATACCGCGAAAGTCTCGAATCCGAGGCAGTGCTAAGTTGATCAATCGATCGAGAAAGGCGTACATCCGCTCTTGTCGAAGCGTCACCATCACGCCTACGGGCATTCCTTGACGGAGTTTAAAGCCGGCGATCGATTTTTTCGCGCGAGTGACGACGGGCTTCTGCCCGGTAATCGTTGCCAGCTCCCGCAGAGAGGACTCGAGGGCTTTCGCGTTTTGAGACGCTTCGCCCAAGCCTCGGTTGACGGTGACTTTCACCAATTTGGGGACTTGGTGAACGTTGGTGTAGCCGAACTCGTCCTTGAGTTTGGGAACGATCGTATCGATATAAAGGGTTTTGAGTCGCTGTGTCATAGTCGTGGTCGTACGATAGCGTCCTGGTCGGGGTCAGGACTGTACCAGCAGACAGGCACGAGGCACTGTCTCTATCTGAAAACTCGAACGCTCGATCAATCGATGATTTCGCCAGTTTTTTTGAGTTTTCTCACTTTGCGCCCGTCTTCGGTAAAGGTGTAGCACGCGCGACTGGCGACTTTTTCCTTGGTGGAATAGAGCATGACGTTCGAGCTGTGAACGGGGGCTTCGTAGTTGACGATGCGACCCGACTCGTCTTCTTGAGTGGGCTTGACGTGCTTCGTGCGGACGTTAACGCCTTGGACGACCACTTGGCTGTTTTCGGGAATCGCACGCAGGACTTCTCCGACTTTGCCCTTGTCTTTGCCTGCAATGACCTGCACCGTATCGCCTTTTTTGACGTGCATTTTGGTGCGACTGGGTTGAGTCTTGTTCGACATTTACAGCACCTCCGGTGCTAGCGAAACAATTTTGGTAAAGTTTTTATCCCTCAGTTCCCGTGCGACCGGTCCGAAGACCCGGGTTCCTCTCGGATTGCCGTCTGGGTTGATGATGACGGCGGCGTTGTCGTCAAAGCGAATGCTCATGCCGCTGTCTCGACGCAAGTTCTTGCGCGTGCGGACGACTACAGCTCTGACGATATCGGATTTCTTCACCGCCATATTGGGGATCGCGTCTTTGACAACGGCGATAATCACGTCGCCGACGTGAGCGTAGCGGCGATTGCCCCCGAGAACGCGAATACACATGAGCTTTCGCGCCCCGCTGTTATCGGCTACGTTGAGATAACTTTCTTTCTGAATCACGGTTGTTCTCCCTTACTCCGAGCAGGCGGACTCGCCTGTGGTGACTGAGTCGTTCGCGATAGCGGAACGGAGTTCTGTTACTACAAGTCCGCTGCGTGGCTGAGGGTTTCAACCACCATCCAGCGCTTGGTTTTGCTGAGGGGGCGGGTTTCGCGAATGCGAATTCGATCGCCGATCTGACACTCGTTGTTGGCGTCGTGGGCTTTATATCGCTTGGTTTTCACGATCGTTTTGCCGTATTTGGGGTGAGGCACTCGGTTTTCTACGGCCACCACGACGGTTTTGTCCATCTTGTTACTGACGACGGTGCCGACTCTTTCTTTGACTGCCATAAGTGGATGACTTTCTCAAGCGGTAAACGGACGGGAATTTATTCCTCTTCAGAGGCGGCGGGCGTTTCTTCAACGGTTGCCGCCGGGGAGTCGCTCTCGTTGCTGGCGGGGGAATCAGAGTTCTGCCCTTGGGCTGCGCGTTGGCGCTGGTGTTCGATCGTCAGCAACTGCGCGAGGCGATGGCGCAAGTGTTTGAACTGATGAGGTTTTTCAAGCTGTCCGGTGGCCTGTTCTAGTCGCAGGTCGAACAGTTGTTTTTTAACCTTGAGAACTTCTTCTGCGATTTCTTCATCGCTGAGGTTCCGAACTTCGTCGATCTTTGGCAAAGACATCGTCGGTATCTACTCTCCTTCGCGCTTGATGAACTTCGTTTTGATGGGTAGCTTGAAGGACGCTAGGCGCATAGCTTCCCGTGCGGTTGCTTCGGGAACCCCTGCAATCTCAAACATGATGCGACCGGGTTTGACGACGGCAACCCAGAATTCAGGCGATCCTTTCCCCGAACCCATCCGGGTTTCTGCCGGACGCATGGTCACGGGTTTGTCGGGGAAAATGCGAATCCAGATTTTTCCACCGCGACGGATATAGCGGGTCATGGCTCGACGGCTGGCCTCGATCTGACGGGAGGTAATCCAGGACGGTTCTAAGGCCTGGAGTCCAAAATCCCCGAAATCGACTTTGTTGCCGCGAGTGGCTTGACCTCTGAGCCGTCCGCGCTGCTGCTTGCGGAATTTAGTACGTTTCGGACTGAGCATGGTTTGCGAATCGAACGGGTGAGCAATCGAAAAAGAAGGGGGGCAATCCGTGCGGGGGGCTTACCCTTCGTTCGAGCGATCTTCAAATTGTCTGCGACGTTGTTGCCGTCGGCGCGGTCGATCGACGTTAGCGGTTGCCTTCTCCTCTTGGCCGGGCAAAATTTCACCTTGGAAAATCCAAACTTTGATGCCCAAGATGCCGTAGATGGTGCGGGCAGTGCGGTAGGAGTAATCGATGTCGGCTCGCAGAGTGTGAAGGGGGACGCGACCTTCTCGAGTCCACTCAGTACGGGCGATTTCCGCACCGTTGAGTCGTCCGGCCACTTGCACCTTGATTCCCTGAACGCCCGCCCGTTGAGCGCGTTGGATCGCTTGGCGCACGACGCGACGGAAGGAAACCCGGCGTTCGAGTTGTTGGGCGATATATTCGGCAATCAGTGCGGCATCAGCATCGACGCGAGCGACTTCGACGACGTTAATGCGAATTTGGCGGTTGCTGCCACCGAGCAGTTTTTGCAAGCTCGTCCGCAGGCTCTCGATCCCGCTGCCACCACGGCCGACCACCACACCTGGACGCGCGGTTCGAATTTCGAGATCGATTTGATCGGCTTTACGCTCGATTCGCACGTCCGAAATTCCGGCGTTGTTCAGGTTGTTTTGGATGTAGTCGCGGATTAGACGGTCTTCTTTAAGGAGTTCGGGATAGCGCTTGCTATCAGCGAACCACCGAGAACGGTGTTCTTGGGTAATTCCTAAGCGAAAACCAATTGGGTGAATCTTCTGTCCCACAAGTTCAGTCCTCTTTTTACTCTTCGTCAAGTTCGGGCGCGACCGCCACGGTGATATGACAGGTCGGCCGGCGAATGGCGTAAGCACGACCCTGGGCACGCGGTCGGTAGCGCTTCAAACTCGGGCCTTGATCGGCGTAGGCCTCGGCGACGACGAGGGAAGCCGGGTCGAGACCGAGGTTATGCTCGGCGTTGGCCACAGCCGAACGGAGGACTTTCAGCACGGGATCGCAAGCCCGATAGGGCATGAATTCCAAAATAATCAATGCCTCCCGGTACGACCGTCCTCGGATTTGGTCGAGGACGCGACGGACTTTGTGAGGGGACATGCGGATGTACCGCGCAGTCGCCTTTGCTTTTTCGGTGGTATCGACAGCCATCAGGCTTCTCCTTCTCGTCTAGCGGCGGGCTTTTTTATCGCTTTTGGCATGGCCTCGGAAGGTGCGCGTGGGCGCGAACTCTCCAAGTTTGTGTCCGACCATTTGCTCGGAAACGTACACGGGTACGTGGGCGCGTCCGTTGTGAACGGCGATGGTATGACCGATCATTTGGGGAACGATCGTAGATGCCCGCGACCAAGTTTTGATGACTTGTTTTTCGTTTTTGGCGTTGAGGGCTTCGATTTTCTTCATTAAGCTGTCGGCAATGAAGGGCCCTTTTTTGAGCGATCGACTCATGGTTTCGTGACTGTGAAGTAATACGATCGAGGGAAACGGCGCGAACGGCTGCCCGATGCCGAAGGGTTTAGCTTTCGCGTCCGCCCCGGCTGCGCTTGGAGGACTTACGACGGCGACGCACGATGAATTTGTCGCTTTGTTTGTTCTTCTTGCGAGTTTTCATCCCTAGGGCGGGTTTACCCCAAGGGGTCATCGGACCGCTACGACCGATCGGCGCACGCCCTTCACCCCCACCGTGAGGGTGATCGACGGGGTTCATCACGCTTCCGCGAACCTGTGGGCGACGGCCTTTCCATCGGGTGCGGCCCGCTTTCCCGAGGGTCGTGTTGCGGACGTCGGCGTTCCCCACTTGTCCGATGGTGGCGTAGCACTCGCGCCGAACCATCCGCACTTCGGTAGACGGTAGTTTGAGGGTGACGAAGTTTCCTTCTTTGGCGACGACCTGGGCGCTCGTTCCAGCTGCGCGAACGATCTGTCCGCCCCGTCCGGGCATGAGTTCGACGTTGTGGACGCTCGTTCCTAACGGAATGCTTCCAAGGGGTAAAGCGTTCCCAACCTCAATGGGAGAGTCGGGCCCCGCTACGACGGTACTACCGACCTCTAAGCTGTTGGGATGGAGGATGTATCGCTTTTCGCCGTCTTGGTAGTGCAGCAGGGCGATGCGGGCGTTCCGGTTGGGGTCGTACTCGATATGAGCGACCTTGGCCGGGATGTTGTGCTTGTCGCGACGGAAATCGATGGTGCGATACCGGCGTTTGTGGCCGCCACCGCGATGGCGGCAGGTGATAACGCCTCGGTTGTTACGACCCTTGGCGCGGTGTTTCGATTTGGTCAGACTTTTCTCGGGCTGACTGCGGGTAACTTCTGAAAAGTCCGATACGGTCGCTTGGCGAGTACTCGGGGTGTAAGGCCGGTACGAACGAATACCCATGATCTTTGTTTTGACGTTGGTTTGCTACGAATGGAAAACCGATCGTTTAGACGTCGGGGAACAGGCTAATGGTGTCGCCCTCGGCTAATCGAACGATCGCTCGTTTGTATTGGGGCTTGTATCCGACGAACCGACCGACCCGCTTTTTCTTAAGGGCCTGGCGAATGGTGTTGACGGCGATGACTTTGACATCGAACATCGCTTCGACGGCAGCTTTGATCTCGGGCTTGGTTGCTTTAAGAGCAACTTCAAAGCTGTACTGGTTGTTTTCCATCAGGCGCGTCGCTTTTTCGGTAATGAGGGGGCGACGAATGATGTCGGGTAAGTCGCGCTGGGCGATGGTCTTAGTCACTGTAAACCTCCTGAATCTTGGCTAACCCCGATGCTGTCGTGACGATTTTGTCGGCGTGCAGCAGGTCGTAGACATTGAGGTTGGTCGCGCTGATGAGCTTGAGTCGCTCGATGTTACGGGCAGAAAGATAGACGTTGTCGGCGATGTCTGCCAGGACGATCAGCACCTTCTCTCCAGACGCAATCCCCCAACGATCGAGGGCTTTGACGAGTTCTTGAGTTTTGGGACGCGGGAGCCGATCGGCAAATTCTTCAACGACGACCAGGTCCTCAGCACGACTTTGGAAAGCTGTCCGCAAGGCGAGCCGCCGTTCTTTGCGGTTCATTTTGATGTTGTGTTCTCGCGGCTGAGGCCCGAAGATGACCCCACCTCCTCTCCAAAGGGGAGATCGAGTCGAACCGGCCCGGGCGCGTCCAGTTCCTTTCTGCCGCCAGGGTTTGCGTCCGCCCCCGCGAACTTGAGCGCGGGTTTTACTCGCAGCCGTTCCCTGACGGGCGTTGTTCATCTGACGCACGAGGGCGCGATGGACGATGTGGGCGGCGTTTTCTTCTTTGGCAACTTTCAGGTCGAGGGTGGCTTGTGCCACTTCTTCGCCTTGCCAGTTGCGAACTACACAATTAACCATGTCGATCGTTTGTTATTCGTTCGAGGGTGGAGAAAACTATTTTTAGCCGACAACCTTGGCGGGCGTAATGCTGACTAAGGTTCCGGGTTTGCCGGGGACGGCTCCTTTGACGAGCAGGAGATTCCGTTCGGTATCGATTTTGACAACGGTCAGTTTGCGAACCGTGACGCGATCGTTTCCTTTGCGACCTGCCATCCGTTTGCCGGGATACACGCGACCGGGGGTCGTTCCCGCCCCTGTCGAACCGGGTAATCGGTGGTTTTTGGAACCGTGAGCCATCGGCCCGCGCTTGAAGTTGTGACGCTTCTGATAGCCGGTAAAACCTCTTCCAATGCTGTTCCCAACTACGTCTACGAGCTGGCCGGCGCTGAAAATTTCAACGGTGACGGATTGTCCGAGTTCGTAGTTTCCGAGGTTTTGGGGTTTGTATTCGCGCAGATGACGCAGAGCCGGGGCATCGGATTTGTTCAGGTGACCGATTAAAGGTTTGTTGAGCGCTTTGGCTTTGACTTCTTCGTAGCCAATCTGGATCGCGTCGTAACCGTCGGTTGCTCTGGTTTTGATTTGCGTGACTTTGCACGGCCCTGCTTCGACAACGGTAACGGGAATGGCTTTTCCCTCTTCGTCGAAGATTTGCGTCATGCCGACTTTTTTGCCGAGAATCCCAACAGACACGGTACTGTTTTCTCCTTGTTTAGCCACTACACATATGAAGACAGGCGGTTGCTCTATCTCACTCGACCCAGACCGCAGCGAACCTCCCCCAACAACAACCCTCGCTCTCTTGGAGCGATTCGAGTGTCGCGTTCGAAGGGCGATCGATACTGGGATGTTCGCTAAAGCTGGTGTCGAGGCTGCCATTTTGGGCTGGGACTTAGGCAAATCGATCGTTTGCCCAGTATCCACGGAAGGACTTGCTCCCAAAGGGGGCGACTCCCTTCCGTCTTCCCGATCCATCCGTTCATTCGAGCTGGTGGACTCGGAAAAAGCCTCCACGCTGGCGATCGTCGTGCCTGACTGGGGAGAGTGAGATCGTCCGACAGGCTACGAGATCGAACACACTATGTCAATAGTGTTAACGTTTTGTTATAAGCTTCAGTCGCAATATCCCAGTGTAGACAATGTCGTGACAATTGTCTAGTCGCACTGGCGTTTTTTTTGATGAAGTCAGTGTTGTTGGGTGAGAGCGATGGGAATACAACCGTCAGGCTATACTTCTTTTAAGGATTGTTGCGGAATGCCACGATCGACTCTCGCTTCGTCGCGCTCTGCCGCAGCGATCGCTTTTCGGTCTCGACGATCGCAGGCTATTTGAATTTTACATGATGACATTACTGGCAAACGGCAAAAAATTTCTTCGGGATCTCGAACAGTGCGGTGCGCTAGGGGTGTATGCCCCTCTCGAGGGTGGTTTTGAAGGACGCTACCAACGTCGTGTGAGAGCGGCGGGTTACGTCAGTCTGTCTTTGAACGCTCGCGGTTTGGGCGATTTGGCGGCCTACCTGACGGGGGTTCACGGCGTTCGTCCACCTCACTTAGGAAAAAAGGACTTCCTCGAAGGGGCTGCGGGCCCGGTGGTTTTTGTGCCGCCGATCGTGCAAACGCAATTAGACGTTTTACCGCCTCGATCGAAGGGACTCCTGTTGTGGATTATCGACGGTAAAGTTCTCTCTCGCCAAGAGTTGGAATATCTGACGGCTTTACCCAAACTCGAACCTCGCGTGAAGGTGGTGGTCGAAGTTGGAGGCGATCGCGTGTTTCGTTGGACTTCTCTGGAAGAGGTTCTCGTCCCCGCTTAAATTCTTGCAATCGCTTCGGTCACGACAGAGAAGACAACGGCGCACCTCACGGTGCGCCAATTTTTTGGGTTTTTCTCAGGTGGCAAATCTTTCAGATTACAAGCCCAGATTACCAATCTTAATCCCCGATTTATCGGTCGGAATAGTGGATTATTGTTATAATTTCCACTTAAAGGTAATACAAGCAGATTACAACGATCGAAGTTGTGGCGAGTGTAACCGTTTTGAATTCATCGAACGTTGAAGCGTCCAGTCGAAGTGTAAAGTCGAAGTGTAAAAATGAACGATCGTTTCCATCACCAATGGCAAATTAATGCCTCACAGGGTAAATCGTCCTTATTCCGACAGACAAACGTTCCGACTTCATCTGAAGCGACGTTTTATTACTTCGCCTATGGAAGTTGTATGTGTCCGGTGGATTTGCAGCGAACCCTGGGTGAAAACACACGAGATTACGCCATTGGCACGGCTGTTTTAGAGGGATATCGCCTGGGCTTCAACCGTCGATCTCGCCGTCGAAACTGCGGCGTACTCGATATCGTCAGAGATCGATCGGCTTGCGTCGAAGGGGTTCTCTACGCACTACCCTGGCGATTGAGCGATCGACTCGACGAACGAGAAGAAGTTCCCGCTGGCGGCTATCGTCGCGAAACAATTGCGGTGCGCTGTGGAGATCGTCATTACAGCGACGTTCGGACTTACGTGGTCGTCAACAAACTTTCCCGCGAACTCGCCCCGAACGACTGGTACTTTGAGGTGGTGTTGCGGGGGGCTGTAACCTGCGGCTTGTCCGAAGCGTATTGCTGGAAGTTGTTCGAGCATATGTATAGCCTCCAGCAGCAGCAAACTGAGATCGAGTTACCCCGTTCGGCTTGAGGGATTCGGAATTCGATCGGTGCTGAGTGCATTGTGGTGGAGTTCGATCGATATAATCGAGGGTTGCGTCCCGTAGCAATCGCGTTGACGAAATCCCGTCCTCAAACTCAACATCACAACCCATGACTGACTCAACCGCAATCTTATTGCTGGCTTGTCCCGACCAACAGGGACTCGTGGCCAAAATCGCCAATTTCATTTACTCGAACGGTGGCAACATCATTCACGCCGATCACCATACAGACTTATCGGCGGGATTGTTTCTCAGCCGTATTGAATGGCAACTCGACGGGTTTAATTTACCCCGAGATATCATCGCACCTGCTTTTGATGCGGTGGCTAAACCCCTCGAAGCCACTTGGGAACTTCACTTTTCCGACGACGTACCGCGCATTGCCATTTGGGTAACCAAGCAAGACCACTGTTTGCTTGATTTGTTGTGGCGACAAAAGGCGAGAGAATTTCAGGCGGAGATTCCGTTAATTATTAGCAATCACACGGATTTACAACCCATTGCCGAACAATTTGGGATTGATTTTTACCACGTTCCCATCACGAAAGAGACGAAAGCAGAACAGGAAGCGCGAGAACTCGAACTGTTACGAGAGTACGAGATCGATCTCGTGGTGCTTGCAAAATATATGCAGATTCTCAGCGCTGATTTTGTCGCGCAGTTTCCCAAAGTAATCAACATTCATCATTCATTTTTGCCTGCATTTGCGGGGGCGAAACCCTACCATCGAGCTTATTCGCGAGGCGTTAAAATTATTGGGGCAACGGCGCATTACGTGACGGCCGATCTCGATGAGGGGCCGATTATCGAGCAGGATGTCGTGCGGGTGAGTCACCGAGATAACGTGGCCGATTTGATTCGCAAAGGGAAAGATTTGGAGCGGATGGTGTTAGCGAGAGCGGTTCGATCTCATTTGCATCGTCGCGTTTTGACTTATACGAATCGCACAGTTGTTTTTGCTTAATTTTTAAAACGGTGGTATTTTGACAACAATAGTAAATTCATCCTTTGAGAATCGTGTAGGGTGTGTTCGCGGGCAAGAAAATCTAGCGAAAGTCTAGCTAATAAAATTTACGCGAACGCACCAACTCTATCACAATAGTAAACGTCCTAACTTCTGTGCAGCTGTTTTAACACTTTGGGAGCAAGTAATCGGGTTACTGAAAGATGCAGATAGTGGTTTGGCTTGGATTGAAGAACACGAACCCAACGCGCAAATTTTGGCAGATTTACAAGTCTCGTTGCAGCAAGCTGTCGCAGATCGAACTGGGTGCATTTCACGTTTGCAATCTATCCGATTTCCGATGCCCTCATCCCCCAACCCCTTCTCCCAATATTGGGAGAAGGGGAGCTATTTTCAAGTCCCTCTCCCAATATTGGGAGAGGGATTTAGGGTGAGGGTTACAGAATTGAGATGCACCCGATCGAACTTTCCCCGTTTCTCAACTCTGGGAGGATTGGGAAGACCGATCGTGACGGAAGTTCACTTTACTCAGGGGTTGAAGCGCTATTTAAAAGAACAGACTTTTTAATTCATTGGGTGAACGTTCGATGAAACTCAAAGCAATCATTCATACCGCAGAAGAAGGGGGTTACTGGGCAGAAGTCCCCGCCCTTCAAGGGTGTATCACTGAGGGAGATACCTGGGAAGAAGTTTTAGCTAATCTTGAAGATGCTATTCAAGGGTGGCTTGAGGTGGCTAATGAGAGCAATCAAACTACAGAACCCGGTGAAGAAGTTGAAATCGCCGTATGAAATCAATTTCAGGCAAAAAACTCGCAAAAGTTCTCGAAAAATGAGGTTGGGAGCTGCGTCGAGTGACTGGAATCCACCCTATTTTCCGTAACCCTGAAACCCGTGAAATCGCTGCAGTTCCCATTCATCGAAATAGAGATCTCAAAATTGGAACACTACGCTCTATTTTAAAAGTTACTGGGTTAACCGAAAACGATTTACCGTGAGATCGATCGAATTACGATTCGATTGCATTTCTCTAACATCGTTAAGCGCCCACAGCTTCGAGATAGGGTTGCATGGTTTCCCAAGTTAACCCCTGCTCGATGTACTGGGGATTTTCGGGAGTATAGGGACTAGCGAGTCGATCGATCTTCTCGATGGTTGCATCGTCAGGAAGAACTGACACATCCGGGTCGAACGCTGTCGGACGCATCAGAGAACTGGAAAACCCTTTGAAAATGACGATTTCGTCGTCTTCCCCGTCTACCGTTGCGCAGACGAGTAGTACTTCCTGGGGGCGCTTAAGGGTGTAGCGTTCGAGACGATCGATCTTAGAAGCCATAATGATTGAAATTCGCCTATTCAAGTTACCCTATCCCAACGCCGATCGCCCTTGTTTCCCAAAGCGAACGAAGCAGAAATACAGTAAATAAACGACGTAAATCACCAGTCCAACGATACCCAGAAATCCGAGGAATTGGGGAGAGGTGTTGGGGTGGAACATCGCGTGATATCCCCAGGGAGCTTCGAGCCAAACGCGACAGGCGGGGGTATCGACGAGTTGCTCTGTGGTGAGGGTGGCGCATTGCAGTGAGGAGATTTGGAACAACGCACCTAAAATGCAATAAACTGTGACCGCCCAACGCCACGCGGTTAGCGTCCACTTCAGCGGCGACGGTGAACGATCGTCGATTTCGTCGTTGATATCGACCCAAAACCACAGGGAAATGGGAATTAAGATGCGAGCCATCCAACCGGCAATGAAGCTAATCGGGAGCGATGCAAACATCATATAGACGGTAATCGCCAAGAGACTCGCCACGCGCCAATAGATGATAAGCAGGCGTTGCATGGCTTCGGCTTTCTGTACGAACGCCCACACCAGCAAGATGAGGGGAAGTGAGACGGTAAAGAAGACCGCGAGGCGGTAGTCTGTCCAGACAAGCTGCTGGAGTAAGGTGTCGTCGATCATAAGGGATGTTTTCAGGCTGCGCGTACTCGAACGATGTTACCAAAGAAGGCGAACGGAAGGTTCTGGCTTTCTCGGGTCGTTTCGATCGAGCGATTGTAATTCTTTGTGGATTATAAACAAATATACAGTCACAACGACCGTACAATTAGGATTGTAACAGTTGAATGTTTGTGGATGATTTTCAATCTCTTTTATTGGAAAATTTCGATCGACTGATAAATTAAATAATTTAAAGATTCTTGACGTTTTGTTTGGGGCGAATATGTTTCGTTTTCGGGAACACTTGCGATCGATCTCCATTCAGTTAGAATAGTTGCTTTTGTTGTCATTATCTTGAAATTTCGAGATGGAATTTCGGGAATTGTAGCGCGTTCAATTGAAGACAACAACATGCGATTTTAGAATGCGATTTTAGATTGGTGTTGCTATGCCGCGATCGACCAGCACGACCTTTAAGTCTAGACCGCTCGAACGTGACGATCTCCCGAGGCTCGTGGATTTGTTGGAGGCTTGCGAATCTGTCGATCGATCGGAATCCAACCGTTCCACGATCGAGCTTCAGCGGAGTTTCGACAACCCACCCCCGAATACGGTTCGAGTTTGGCAATTGTGGGAAACTGAAGACGATCGCACGGTTGGATACGGTCGTTATACGATTTTCGATCGCCCGGAGGACGTGTGCGAGGCGTATCCGTCGGTGCGTGTGCATCCAGACTATCGAGATAGTTCGTTAGAACGAGATATTTTGGCGTGGTGCGAGCAGGAAGTTCGGCGTTTAAAGCCGAATTCGGAATCGCCGATTCATTTCTGGACGGGGGTGCGTTCTGATAAACCCCATTACCGACAATTGTACGAAGATTTCGGTTATCAGGCGGTTCGTTGGTTTTATCAAATGCGTCGATCGCTTTTAGAACCGATTCCCGAACCGAATTTTCCCGAGGGTTTTACGGTGCGAACTTGCCAAGGGGAAGTGGATGCAGAACCTTGGGTGGAAATGTTTAATCAGACGTTTATCGATCGTTGGAATTTTCACCCGCTCCCGATTGAAAACTATCGACACCACGTTCAATTACCGACTTATCGAGCCGATCTTAACTGGCTTGCGCTCTCGCCTGACGGGACGTTTTCCGCGTTTTGCGGTTGCAGGATTTTTGAGGAACGGAATACCCGCAACGGACGGAAAGAAGGTTGGGTGGAAGTTTTGGGAACTCGGCGAGGGTTCCGCCGCCGGGGTTTGGGACGGGCGATGTTGCTGTTAGGATTGCACGAACTCAAAGCGGCGGGAATGGAAATTGCACTGCTGGGGGTGGATTCTGAAAATCCCAATCAGGCTCGGCGCTTGTATGAATCGGTTGGATTTGAACATCAGCACACGGGCATTTCTTATACGAAGAAGATTTGAGGTTTAGGGGCTGGACTCGAGATTGTCGATTTGCGCGGGATCGATTCCCGGCCAATCTCCTGCGACGAAGACGTTGGGATCGTCGGCGAAAAGCCAAGCAAGATTGTCGTGAGTGATGGTAATCCAGCGAAAGTAGGGTATTGTCGGCTATTGGCTATCCGTCGCTTTCGGGATAATCGATCGCGTCGTCGGACGATGGGGCAGAAGGGTTAACGTGCGTCACCATAGCGATCGCGTCCGAGAGTTCTACTTGGTTTTATCGTATCGAAAATGGTTCGTGAGTCCGTAGATTGGGTGGACATCGCGAAACCCAACACACTGGGTGCATCTCACTTTTGCCATCGCCACCCCACCCATCCTCCCCTTGCTAAGGGGAAGTGCCGAAGGCGGAGGGGTCATTCTACGAAATTGAGATGCACCCATTCCAGTTAAGTTTTCTATTTTTTTATTGAGTTTAGTATCGATTAAAAATCAGACTTCTTAAAGCCGATAAACTTAGAATATAGACTAAATTCGCTCCGTGTCAAATGTTTAAGGAAAAAGTGTGTTTTTGAGTGTTTACTCAAAGCTTTTTCCTGTTTTACGGTATGTTAAAAATTCAATTTAGGAGCATACCAAAATGAATCCTAACAACCAATATTTAGGCAAGGTAGAAGGCGGACACTTCAAACTTCTGTTGCCGGTATCGGAAGCCGGGACGTGTCGTCGGCTCACCTCGATGGCCATGAAAGCCGAGCAACCCCCTGAGCTTCAGGAACTGCATCTCGACGAATATGAGGGCCGGCTCGTTATGGTGAGCGGCCATGCAGATGCTGAATGGATCTGGTCGGCAGAAATGCTTGAGGTGGCTGGATTGATTTTGACGGCGGTGGTCGATCTGCTGCTTGAAGAAGCTGTCAAGCCCGAGGTGATGGTTTATTAGAAAATCTCGATATTTCAATACCTCGCCGCTTTGGAGCGTTGGACGAACACAGTCCAAAGCACGCTCGGGAGGTCGTCCGTGTCTCACCACAGTTTGAAAACCGTTTGGTCTCGATCCCATCGTCGCCAATTCGCCAGTTGGGTGGGAATCGTGCTGTTGGCGATCGCCGTTCCCGTCGCGATCTGGCAGCGGGACTCGTCTGAGGAAACGATACCGGAAACCGAGGCTCGATCGAGTGCCGATTATACCCAACTCGAAAACCAATTGCGATCGAGACAGTGGCGAGAGGCTGATGGTGAAACCGCGAGGCTGATGCGCGAAGTGGGCGATCTCGATAACAGCGGCGGGGTTCTGTCTCCAGAAATCGATCGATTCTCCTGTGCGGATCTCCAACAACTCGATCTCCTCTGGGTCGAGTACAGTGACGGTCGCTTTGGCTTTAGCGTTCAGAAAGACATTTATCGAAGTCTGGGCGGCACGAGAGAATACAGTGCAGAAATCTGGGAAGCTTTTGAAGCTCGCGTGGGCTGGCGTGAGGGAGGCGAGTGGTTACTCTACGACGACCTGACCTTTGACCTGAGCGCTCCTGTGGGGCATCTTCCTGTCGTGCGGGTTGAGGGAGATTTGGTGTGGAGCGGATTTGAGGTGGTTGAATTTTTCGATCGGGCCGAGACTTGCCAACTCTAGCCTGCATTATTCATGGGACTTACGCACTTCAGCGTTAACCACACTAAATGTAGAGGTCGGTGGGCAATGCTTACCCTACAAATGGTGTAAATGCTTTCGCCGCAGGTTGAATACGCTGCGGTACATCCACGCCAACCCGAAAGCTGCCAATATGCAGCAGGGCTTTTTCTACGACTTCAGCAACTATGGCACGCACGATCGCTTGACCAATGACGGTTTGACCGAGTGGCATCCGGCGTTTCTGTCCTTGGGGCAAATGTTGGATGAGTGCGCTCGGCAATATCGGGGGTTTTGCAATTGGTACAAGCCCAGTCGAGTCAATCTATTGACCTCACAAGTTGCGAGCTGGACAGAAAATGTGGTGGTCGCGAATCCGAGAAAACTTGTAGTTCTCCATGCTATACACTACACCGAATGAGGCGCGAGAAGAAAAACTGTTTTCCCTCCGGTGCGGATTGACAAACCTTGGTGTCCCAAAAGCATTCAGCTGGTAGATGTCCCTCTCGAGCTTCGAGATCAAAGGTCAAATCATTGTATGACAACGGATTGCCGTCCCTATGCCACCCCACCTCATGGAGAAAGTCTAGCCAGCTTTTGTCCTCGTACTCTCTCATACCTCCAAGCCTTTGATAAATCTTCTTCTGGACGCTTAAGCCGAATTTGCCGTTGCTGTATTGAGCCCAGAGTCGATCGATGTCTTGGAGATGTTTGCAAGACAAGTTTTCAATTTCTGCGGACGAAAGTACGTTATGAAGGTTATCGGAATTGCCCACTTTGAGTATCAGCTTTCTTGTTTGTGAACTACCACTCATCATCGCGAGGCGATTGATGAGTGGCTTCCAGCTTCAAAGGGAATCGCCTCGGAAAGCGTCGAACGAATTCGACCT
>LWRO01000009.1 GCA_001657325.1 Geitlerinema sp. BBD 1991-9
CCAAGTTGTTGAGGAGCCGGATGATGGGAAACTATCAAGTCCGGTTTTGAAGACGAGTCGGGTGGGCGACTGCCCGGCTTAGTTTAACAAAATTGAACACATATGATGAATTCAACTCAGTCTCCCAAAAAAAACTTGCTTGCTCAAAGCGACCCACAGACATTGTTGCGGATTCGGCATACCTGTGCCCATATCCTTGCAATGGCCGTACAGTCCTTGTTCCCCGAAACCAAGGTGACGATTGGTCCCTGGACAGAGACTGGGTTCTACTACGACTTCGATCGCCCGACACCCTTCACCCCTGAAGACTTAGAGAAAATTGAAGCAGAGATGCGGCGGATTGTTCGCGCCAACCTGCCCATCATCCGAGAGGTCGTAAACCGGGAAGACATTCGGGCGGAAATTACCGCGCTCCAGGAACCCTACAAGCAAGAAATTCTAGACAGCATTCCTGCCGATGAACCCATTACCCGCTACTTCATTGGCTCTCCTGACGGGGGGGTTGCCTCCTATCCAGAGCTTGAACCATCCTTGATTAATCCAGTTACTGTGCCACCCACAGAAGTGTGGTGGGACATTTGTGCTGGACCACACCTGAACTTTACGGGAGATATTCACCCCGATGCATTTGCGCTCTTAAGTGTGGCGGGAGCCTACTGGCGCGGGGACGAGACCAAGTCCCAGTTGCAGCGGATCTATGGCACGGCCTGGGAAACACCCGACCAACTGCAAGCCTATCTAGAGCAGAAGGAAGAAGCCAAGCGCCGCGATCATAGGAAGCTGGGGCAAGAGTTGGATTTGTTCAGCATTCAAGAAGATGCTGGAGGCGGGTTGGTGTTCTGGCATCCCAAGGGCGCACGGATGCGGTTGGCGATCGAGGATTACTGGCGTTCGGCTCATCTGGCAGCAGGTTATGACCTGTTGTATACCCCCCATGTGGCGAATGTGGAGTTGTGGAAGACTTCAGGGCATGTCGATTTCTACCGGGAGAATATGTTCGATCCCATTGAAGTTGATGCGCAACAGTATCAACTCAAACCCATGAATTGCCCGTTCCATGTGTTGACCTATCAAAACCAATTGCATTCCTATCGCGAGCTGCCAATCCGGTGGGCGGAGTTGGGGACGGTGTATCGTTATGAGCGATCGGGGGTGTTACATGGACTGATGCGGGTGCGGGGCTTTACCCAGGACGATGCTCACATCTTTTGTCTCCCAGAGCAGGTGGCACGGGAAATTTTGGGAGTGCTAAATCTGACGGAGAAAATTTTGTCGGACTTTGGTTTTCCTGAGTATGAAGTGAATCTTTCGACACGTCCGGCCAAGTCGGTGGGAACCGATGACATTTGGCAACTCGCCACCGAAGCTTTATTGGAAGCATTGAATACTAAGGGTTGGAACTATGTGACCGATGAAGGCGGGGGCGCGTTTTATGGTCCCAAAATCGATATCAAAATTAAGGATGCCATTGGGCGGCTCTGGCAATGTTCGACAATTCAGGTGGATTTCAACCTGCCGGAACGGTTTGATATGAACTATGTGGCGGCGGATGGCTCGCGCCAGCGTCCGATTATGATTCATCGGGCCATTTTTGGGTCTTTGGAGCGCTTTTTTGGCATTTTGGTGGAGAACTATGCGGGTAATTTTCCCCTGTGGTTAGCGCCCGTGCAAATACGCTTGCTGCCAGTCAGTGATGCGCAGCGTTCCTATGCTGAGGCAACTGCTCAACAACTCCAAGAACGGGGCTTTCGGGTAGAGGTCGATGCCAGTGGAGATCGCCTGGGTAAGCAAATTCGCACAGCTGAGTTAGAGAAGATCCCAGTGGCTGCGGTTGTGGGCAAGCGAGAAGTCGATTCCCAGACTTTAAGTATTCGCACCCGTCGGAGTGGGGATCTGGGGGCGCTAACGGTGCCTGAGGTAGTCGAGAAATTGCAAGGGGCGATCGCTCAAAAGTCTGTCTGTTAGTCGCCATCCTCGGTTTCAAAGGGGTCAAAGCGAACAAGTTCGCTTTCACAAAGCTGTCTAAACAATGAGGTAAACGTCCATGACTGCTGTCCAGCACTATGCAACTAATTATCTGGAAAACGTCAAGGTGATGCTGATTTCTCCAAGCCAAACTCTAGAGTCATCTGCAGTGGAATATTGCATCGCTAGTGGATATGTCAAAATCATGCCCTCTGATGGCCGCACCTTGATTACCCACATCAGCAACGTCGTGATTGAGGTGGAGCCATAAAGCACTAAGGGCTGCTCCATTTTGTAGAGCGGCCCATCACAATCGAGCCCATAATGTACCGTTATGAGTCTCTCCTCTTCAGCCTCGGCTCAAAGGCATCTATCTTGGTCAGCCCGCTTCAGCCGGTGAAGCCCAATCTACTGCTCAATACACGTCATCTTCTTCAATGGTCCAGCTCTGCCATCAAGTCTGCAACGGAACCTTGACGAGCTTGGCCTTGTTCGTATTCTCTCTCGGCGATTCTAACTGCCTGCACCAATGTTGTGTGCCGATCTTGCTTGAGCGGCACTAGATTACTAACAGGTGATGGGAGCCGTAAGCTTTGTGAGATAAAGGGTTCTGGCGATCATCATAAAAATACCTCAAAATCTTTGATGTGCCAGGGATTCAGCACATTCATCACCTTCTAAGAGTCCAGTTCCAACATCCCTATGGAGGGTGTTATGCAGATGAAATTTTAATCAGAGTATAGCAATTCGTCGTGAATTTTGAAAACGGAGCAAGGGCTGCATCTGCGAGAGCAAGGCGAGGCGTCACTTGAGTTTCAGTAATCAGCCGAAATTGCTATGGTGAACAATGAAACCCAAAGTTTCCGTATTCATTGCCACAAGTCTCGACGGCTACATTGCACGTCCGAACGGTGACATTGACTGGCTCGATGCCGCCAATGCAACGGTGCCAGACGGCGAAGATTGTGGCTACGATGCGCTGATTCGCACTGTCGATGTCTTGGTAATGGGCCGCAAATCATACGAGAAGGTGCTGTCATTCGGTTCATGGCCCTATGGTGGTATACCCGTCACGGTTATGAGTCGTAATCCGATCGCATTCCCAGATAGCTTGCCGAAGACAATTCAGCACTCGTCCGAACAGCCTCAGAAACTGTATGAACGACTCGCCCGTGAAGGTGTATCCCACGTCTATATTGACGGCGGTAACACGATCCAGCGATTTCTAGCTGCTGGGCTGGTTGACGAACTTACAATCACGATAATCCCGGTGATTCTCGGTGACGGAATTCCACTCTTTGGGCCGATAGCTTCAGATTTGTCGCTGACGTGCGTTGGAGCAAAGGCATACGACTTTGGCTTTGTCCAACTGAGGTACACCGTTCCAAGATGATACATAACGTTTCTACTCACCGGCGCCGCGCAGCGGCGTCCGCGTGCAGTAGCTTGTTATGCAATTGCCTTATGAAGGATGATCTCAAGGGGTTCTGAGGGTATGACGAATCCGCCAATGTCAGTGTAGCCCAAGTGCCTGTAGAAGTGCTGCGCTTGTTCATCAGATTGAGTTGATGTGAGCACATATCTGTGCCCCAGTTTGGCCATGCTCTGCTCCCATGTGGCCACCAGCGACTTGCCAACCCCTTGACGTTGGTGTTGCTCTGAGATCCGGATGAGATTCATGAAAGGTATCTGATCCCAGAACAGGCTGTACCTCAGGATACCTATGATTGCATTGCCCTGTTCGGCATGGATCACCTCACCAGCCACTATCTTGCTCTGCATCTGGGTCCGATCCAGATGGCCATCCAGAGCGCTGAGGCCCTCTATGTGGGAGAGTGTGGAGTGTGTGATGTGAATCATGGTTGGAGTAGCATAACAATGCAATACAATGCGCCGGAGCCGTGAAGCCCGACATTTTCAAATGGTCAATCGCTCGTCGCAGCCCGGTGATTGCGGACGTTGATGTTTCATCTGTCTCTGCCTCCTGCAAGTTTCGAGGGTGAGTGCTGAGCGGTGGCTTTAATTTGGGGCTGGTATCCGTGCTGACTAGCCTGGGGTTAGCTGCCGTCATAGGCAAGAGTGTGTGAGAATGATAATCATTCTTGTATTTTCAGTGGTTCGAGTACACCAGTATGAGTCAACCCCAAACGAATCAGTCCTACGACGTTGCGATCGTGGGTGCCGGAGCAGCAGGCGTTGGCTGTGGTGTCGTGCTCAAAGACCTGGGTTTAGAGCGTTTCACCATTTTAGAACGGCATCAGGTTGGAGCCTCCTTTAGCCGCTGGCCTGAGGAGATGAACTTCATCACCCCGTCATTCCCAAGCCATGGTTTTGGACTGCTCGACCTGAATGCAGTGACCTTGAAGACCTCGCCTGCGATCGCCTTTCGGCGAGAGCACATCAGCGGCAAGCAGTACGCCCTATACCTGCAAACCGTTGCCGACCACTTTGAGTTACCGATTCAGACTGAGGTTGACGTAAAGGCCGTCGAGCCGCTGCCTCAGGGAGGCTTTAAACTACATACTGCCGCTGGAGACATCCGCACGCAGTTTGTCATTTGGGCCGCCGGGGAATATCAATATCCCCATCTCAATCCCTTTCCGGGGGCAGAGCATTGCATCCACAACGCTCAAATTCGATCGTGGGCAGATCTAGAGGGCGACGAATTCATCATCATCGGCGGCTACGAAAGCGGTATGGATGCTGCTGCCAATTTAGTAGCGCTGGGTAAGAAAGTCGTTGCGCTCGATAGCACCGGAGCCTGGGCCAATCCCGACACCGACCCCAGCATTGCCCTCTCCCCCTACACCCTACAGCGATTAGAGTTTGTCTACCGCACAGGGCTTCTGGATCTGGTCGATGACGCCCTCATTGAAGAAGTCAAAACTATCCCCGGCGGCTACGCAGTCTACAGCGAATATGAGAAGTGGACGACAGCCCATCCCCCCATTCTCTGCACGGGCTTCAACAGCAGTTTGAAAACGATTGCTTCCCTATTCGATTGGTCCGAGGGCTATGCTGCCCTCACTGAGAACGATGAATCCACGATCGCTCCTGGACTCTTTGTCGCCGGGCCTTCCGTGCGCCATGGGGATTTGATTTTTTGCTTCATCTACAAGTTTCGTCAGCGCTTTGCCGTGGTGGCCAATGCGATCGCCCATCGCCTCGGCCTCGACCCCAGCCCCCTTGATGCCTACCGTCAGGCCGGACTCTTCCTCGATGACCTCTCCTGCTGCAGCAACGACTGCATTTGTTAGCGAGGTTCAGAATTTTGAATTTTGAGTTTTGAATTCTTCTACTTAGCCACCAACTCAAAACTCAAATAGAGTCATCCCATTCTCCGTGTCCCCGCGTCCCCGTTTCTCTGTGTCTTCCTGAGTCGAATCTTAAAATCATTCCCTTGAAAGACCCATCACCCTCCCCATGCCCAGCGCCACTCCCACCCATCGCACCACCGTAATTGTCGGCAAAGAAAGTACCGGCAAATCCGAACTGGCAGCAGCGCTCACAGGGCGTTCTCCTGTCAGCACCAACATTCAGGGTTCGACGATCGCCTGCGAAACCTATCAAACCAGGGACGATACCTTTATCGACACTCCCGGCATTCTCTTTCGCTCTGACACCGCCACCACCCGAACCGCCCTGGCGCAACTCCAGACCCATGAAACTATTTTGTTGGTGGTGAAAGCGACCCATGTGGACGATGACCTGGCAGACCTGCTACCCCTAGTCGCTGGGAAGCAAGGGCTGATAGTCGTCACCTTCTGGGATAAAGTATTGCCCTCTGACTTCACCCAGCAGGTCTTGGGCCGTTGGGAGCAAACCTCCCAGGTGAGGTTTATTCCCGTGGATGCCCGTCATCTAAGCCAGAGTCAACGCCAGCAGATTCTAGAGGCGTTGCAGACTCCAGCCCCCTTCCCCCAGCAATGGCATCCGATTCCGGCGGGCTGGCGGATCGAGCCCGCGCCCACTTTGCTGGAGCATCCCCGCTGGGGTGGGTTGCTGGCCATCCTGCTGTTGCTGTTGCCTGCGGTCATTGCCGTTTGGGTCGCCAATGGAGTCGCGGACATACTCGACCCACCGATCCAAACCAGATTAGCCCCTCTAGTCGATTTCCTATCCTTTGCCCCACCGCTCCTAGAGGCGATTCTGATTGGCCGCTATGGCTTAGTGACGATGGGACCGCTGTTATTTGTCTGGGCGGTGCCTACGGTGATTCTGTATGCCCTGTTTTTAGGCGCATACAAGGCCAGCGGGTTGGTGGAACGCATTACCGTGGCGCTGCATCCACTCTTGAGACCTTTCGGCCTATCTGGGCGAGATTTAGTGCGGATAATTATGGGGTTTGGCTGCAATGTGCCCGCCGCGATCGGTACTCGCGCCTGTTCCAGTTGTTACCGGCAGACCTGTATGAGTGCGATCGCCTTTGGCTCCGCCTGTTCCTACCAGTTCGGGGCCACCCTGGGGGTTTTCAGTGCCGCCAATTTGCCCGGTTTAGTGGTGCCCTACCTGGGCTACTTAACCCTAACCACCCTAATCTACACCCGTCTGATTGCGCCTAAAGCCGCCCGCTCGGTCTACAATACGCTGACGATCGAACGGTGCACGTTTTTGGAAATGCCCCGTTGGTCGGCCATCTGGCGCGAAACCCAAGGTACCCTCAGCCAGTTTTTCACCAATGCAATTCCCATCTTTTTAGCGATCGCGATCGTGGCTTCAGTATTGGACTGGTTTGGCGTCATCACCGCTCTGGCGGGATGGATTAGTCCCCTAATGGGGCTGTTTGGCCTGCCTCCAGAAGCAGCTCTACCTGTTATTTTGGCCTCGATTCGCAAAGACGGACTGCTGCTCTTTGCCGAACCAGACACCCTAGCGGTACGAACACCTCTGCAAATCTTGACGGGTGTGTACCTGGCCGGGGTGTTGCTGCCTTGCCTGGTCACCGCACTGACCATCGCCCGCGAACAGTCGGTGCGGTTTGCGGTGGGGCTGATGGCTCGCCAGGCGATCGCCGCGATCGTTTTTTCGATGCTTCTGGCCTGGGGAGGCAACTGGTTGTAACAGCTATAGTTTGCCAAATTATGCAATAGTGATTATCGTTCTCGTTTTTTTGTGCTAATGTCATCACCATTTGCTGCCCGAACTTCAGTTGAAGCAGTCGAAGAAGGGATGCTCTTGGCTCCTAAGTTTGACGCCAATGGGCTCATCCCCGTTATCACCACGGATGCTGCAACCGGCGAGGTACTGATGCATGCCTATATGAATGAAGCAGCATTGCTGAAAACCCTTGAAACGGGCGAAGCCCACTACTACAGCCGCAGCCGTCAGCAGCTCTGGCACAAAGGTGCAACCAGTGGGCTGGTGCAGACCGTGCAGCAATTGCTGATTGATGATGACCAGGATTGTCTGTGGATGAAGGTTACGATAGCTGGAACAGGGGCCAGTTGCCATGTGGGCTATCGCTCTTGCTTCTACCGCCAGATTTCTCCTGGCGAGGGCGATCTGAGGGCAAATCGCCCCTTTGTCCTCACCTTTACGGAAACCACTAAGACCTTTGACCCCATTGCCGCCTATGGGGACGCGCCCAATCCGACTCAACTTTGAACCAAGGACAATATCATGCCGCTGCGTCATCAACCTGCCCCACCCACTCCCTGGGATCGCGATCTGGATCGGCCCACTATTGCCACATCTGCCTATGTCCATCCCCAGTGCAGTCTGATTGGGGATGTGCAACTAGGTGAAAATGTAATAGTTGCTCCCAATACCTCCATTCGTGCGGATGAAGGGGCTCCCTTTTACATCGGGGCGAATACCAACATTCAGGATGGAGTGGTCATCCATGGTTTAGAGCAGGGTCGTGTCTTAGGGGATGACCAGAAACCCTACTCGGTGTGGATAGGCCACGACACCTGCATTACCCACATGGCATTGATCCACGGCCCGGCTTACGTTGGGAATGAGTGTTTTATTGGCTTTCGCTCGACGGTGTTTAATGCCCAGGTGGGTCACGGGTGCATTGTGATGATGCATGCTCTGATTCAGGATGTGAAAATTCCTCCTGGGAAGTATGTGCCATCGGGAGCGGTGATTACGACCCAACAGGCGGCCGATCGACTACCGGATGCTAAGAAGAGCGATCGCGCCTTTTCTCACCATGTGGTCGAAATCAACCAGGCCCTGCGAGCTGGGTATCGCTGCGCGGATGATATCACCTGCGTCACCACTTTGCAGAATCCCTCATCCAGTAACAGCGTCCAATCTATGCATCAAAATGGCCGGACGGCTCACCCTTTGAGAGCAGACATCGTGGACGTAATCAGGCAACAACTCCACTTAGGACACCGCATTGGGCTAGAATTTGCCGATGTCCGGCGCTTTAAAGCAGGCTCCTGGCAGAGTGGTCCTACGATTGCTAGTGACCATGAGGCTCAGGTACTAACCCAGGTGGAGCAGTTTTTAACGGATCATCCCAGCGACTATGTGCGATTGTTGGGCATTGACCCCAGGGTGAAACAGCGTCAGTTGGAGCGAACGATTCAGAAGCCCAAGTAATTCAGAAGCCCAAGTAAATGAGGATTGGCATTTAGAGATGTGGAAAACTCTGTTTTGCCATCCCTTCCTTTACTGCAGGACCTGCAGGATCTGAGATAGTCTAATCAGGCTCTAGGAGGTGAGCAGATGCAATGGGCAATTTTGAGTGGTATTGAGGGCAACCTGGCAGCCTATGAAGCGGTGTTGCAGGATATTCGACGGCAGCGCAGCCCGGTCACTGACCTATACATAGTCGGAGATGTGGTGGGGCTAAAGGGGAATAATGAGGCAGCGATCGAGCGACTGCGATCGCCTCGCTTAGGAGAACTCGAACCCCAGGTTTGTATCGGTTGGTGGGAAGAGCAATGCTTTAGTTTGCATGGGCTGAGTGGGTTGCCAGATGCCCCCGAACTGATGGCACAATTTGGAGGCGATGGAGTGAAGCAACTGTGGGAATCGGTGTCGCGGGAGTCGGTGCGCTGGTTGCGATCTCGCCACTTTGGCTTCCATGAACTGGATTGCTTACTGATTCACGGTAGTACCGTCAGCTATGCCGACGAACTAACACCGGATACACCCGCCATTCAGTTGTGCGATCGTCTCATCCGCGCTGATGCTAATACCTTATTTTGTGGTCGATCGGGGCTGATCTTTGAATGCTGGGTTGAACCCCAGCAATTACGCTCAACCGTCATCACATTAGATGAAATCCAGGAGCCGCAAGATCAAGGCAAAACACCTCGTCGTGTGGTGGGGGTTGGCTCTGTTGGTCGCACACCCGGAGAGGCTAGCTACGTCTTGTATAATCCCGGAACCAATGTTGTAACGTTCAAAACGGTAGACACCCATGGACTTACCCCAGCTAACGTTTGAGTCCTTGTGGTTTCCTTTTTTTACCCAGCGGCTCTCCCAAGAATTCTCTGCCGGAGAAACTCTCTATATAGCCATTGACCGCACGCGATGGTGTGCCGTGAATTTGGGGAAGATCTAGCGAAGCTGTCATCAGGGGCAACTTAGAGGATTTTGCCGCTTTTAGTACTTGAGATAACCCTGATAAGTAGCTCCACTTAATTAAAAATGCCAATTCAAAACTGAAACGCAACACCGGCGGGTTTACGAAGAAAGGCTCATCGGCTATACAGCGTTTCTCGATAATCCGGCTAGAGATCTTCGGCTGAACTTGGGCGAACACCGTTCGCCCCGACAGACATCTATGGCATGAATTTTTAAAATGGTATTAAGTGTGGAGTGGACAGCGTACTGTTCTCGTTAGATTCGTCACTTTTTGCGATTAAAAGAGTGGTCGAGAATTTCGCTTTGTGACCCATTTACCCGAAACGGGAGAAGGGGCATATACGAATGAAGAAATCGGAAAGATTTATCGCCGAAGATGGCAAATCGAGTTGTTCTGGAAGTTCCTAAAAATTCACCTCAAGTTAGATTGTATTATTACCAAGAATACAAACAGAATTCGCATTCAAATTTATGCAAATTTAATAGTATATTTAATACTTTAGCTAGTTAATATTTACAAACTTTTGAAAAAACACTACTAGATAAACTGCGATATTTGCAGAGTTTTATGCCTAAAAAAACAAATGATGTTCATTGATTGCGAAAGCTGGCTTCGAGATGCTAAATTTAGAATTTCACAGGATTCGTGTATCTATTGATAGGGCCTTGGATTTTTACGTTCAACACTTCTGGGCTTTTGCAGTGACGGTATATCAAGACTGTAAAAACATCAAAATTGGTCGCTGAAACCCTTATTCTTTCGTATGAATTTACAGTCTTGAGATGCCGCCAGTGTTGCGTTTCAGTTTTGAATTGGCGGGTAGTACGTTACCAGTTCTATTGAGTTATTTGTGCGGCTCGGATATGCAAACTACATTCACTTTTAAATAAATCTTTATTTTAATAATTCTTTTCACCATCACAACGATTCTGCCCCGGGTGATCGGGCGATCGATGTCGGGTGCATCTCAAGACTGTAAAAATAGTTTTTAGTGCGTTACGCGGGAATCTAATTAGTCTCGACTGCAGCCGAATTTTGTAGACCGAAGGGCACTCCCTAAGCCTTCGGAGAAAATGGCTGCTGAGATCGAAGCCGATCTTATTTTGTGCCAACTGCAAAGCGTTATCTCGAACAGCAACTTATTTTTAAGGCTCTCTTGGAATTGTGGTGTAATTGGGTTGCTTGCGATATCAAAATCGGTGTAGGGGCGAGCGGCCGTTCGTCCCTATACCAAGGGTTTTGCAACGTCATAAACTCTCTACTTATCCCCCTAACATCAACAGAACCATTTTTAATAATGGACTCGTGTTCGACGTGATGCAAACTGACCTCACATTGCGGTTAAGTGCAGATGTTTCAGTCAATTCGGTCGAATTTTGACTGTCGCCGTTCGAGTGAGATGCGGCCTCGATCTCGTACTGGACTCGATCTCTTACATCAATACGATGGTAGCTTGCGTCATCTCAAAGTAACCTGCCTGTTCTATGAAAAGTACTGTTGGCTTGTGGGAACGCCATATTAATTTTGCCCACGGGTCGATCTCTGTCATGGGTTATGTGTATCCGGAAATCGCTAATACGATCGAGGTCGAATGACAACTGAAGCTGACGAAGCAAAACGTGTTAGACTTCATTACAAAACACGATAATTTTGTCGGAAATTACTGACTCGAGTGTGTGATTTTTGGGGGATATCCACGATAATCCCGATCTAGCTTTTCTCGATTTTTTGCGTGTATTCACGTATTTTTTATATGTATTTATTCCAAGTCAGACTATCGACATTCATCAAAAAATATGTCACAATAAAAATCAGAAAAGCCATTTTTTGAGATTGACAAAATGCTCCCAGTCGCAGAAAACAAAACGATCGGTTGCAAATCCACAAAAAAAGCAAATAAATTGCTGGCTTTTTCAAAAATTTTCAGTGTTAAAGCTTTATCTATCGGACTGCTTGTTGCCAGTCCGGCTATGGCACAAATTGCTCCCGACACCACACTTTCCATTCCCTCTCAGGTAACTGTAGAAGATAATATTTACACCATTGAAGGTGGCGTAGAGGTGGGAAGCAATCTTTTTCACAGCTTTGAAGATTTTTCTGTTCCCACAGGAGCTGAAGCTTTTTTTAACAACGCCTCAACCATCGACAATATTCTCACCCGAGTCACTGGCGGACAAATTTCTAATATTGACGGTTTAATTCGCGCCAACGGAACGGCAAACTTATTTTTACTTAACCCTAACGGTATTGTCTTTGGAGAAAACGCCCGACTCGAGATCGGCGGTTCCTTCTTCGCCAGTACTGCCCATCGTCTCGAACTGAGCGATGGAAGCTTTTTCAGTGCAACCGAACCTGAAACACCACTGTTGACAGTTTCAGTTCCAGTCGGCGTGCAGTTGGGTAACGCACCCGGCTCGATCGACATTCGAGGTTCTGGATTAGCCGATCGATTCGAGCTTTCCAATTCAGGGTTGTCCGTTAAACCCGGACGATCGATCGCACTCCTCGGGGGGAACATCACCCTAAACGGAGGGATCGTCAGTGCGCCATCGGGACGAGTGGAAATCGGCGGCGTTCTCGAAGGTGCAGTCGGTTTCGATGAGGGTCTAACCTTCGACTACGACAGCGTCAGTGAATGGGGAGACGTGCAGTTCCTCAATCGATCGTCGGTTGTCGTTCCCACCAGCGATCTCGACAATGCACCAAATACCGGAATTCAAATCGTCGGCAGACAGATCGCCCTCGATGGTTCACAAATTGCGACGTTGACGCAAAACCATCAAGCCAGTGGCTCTGTAGACATTCAAGCTTCAGAATTACTGAGATTAGGTGGATCGATCGATATTTTTCCCTTTAGCGCTTCCATCGAAACACAAGTCAGTGAAACCGCTACCGGAAACGGCGGAAATCTCAACGTCACGTCACCTCGAGTTGAGGTCGGGGATGGAGCGAGAATCGAAACCCTGAGCTTTGGGAGCGGAAATGCCGGAGACGTAACTGTCAATGCCGACTCAATTCAAATTATCGGCTCTGCACCCTCGCGTGGATTCATCATCGATCCCATTAAGATCTTCGAACAAACAACGAACAGCCGCATTAGCAGTGAGACCTTCGGCGGCGGAGAGGGTGGAAACGTCAACGTTATAACTCACGACTTATACTTCAACAACAGCGGACAAATCCGAACGCTGACCGGCTCCGAGGCAAATGGCGGCACGATAAACGTCAACGCTCGCGATCTAAGTGCTGAGAACAGCGCTCCTCTCAATCCATTCGTTAGTAGTGGCATCAGTAGCCTGACGACAGACACCGGAATAGGCGGTGATATCAACGTTACGACTCAAAGGGCGACCCTTCAAGATGGCGCGCAAATCTCCGCGCGAACCTTGAGTGCGGGGTTGGGGGGAAGTGTGAGGGTTCGCGCTTCCGAATCGATCGCGGCCCGAGGGGTCAGTCCAACTTTCTCTTTCATCCTGTCAGGGGTATTTGCCGATGTCTTGGGTTCCGGTGACGGTGGAACCTTGAGCGTCACAGCACCTCAACTGACGCTATCTGAGGGAGGAGGTATGACCTCGTTCGTGTTGTCACAAATTGCAGGTAGCACCTTACCCGGTGGGGGACTGGGAAATGCCGGGGATGTCAATATTGTTGCCGATTCGATCGAGCTTCTCGGTGTCAGTCCCCTCAATCCCGAAAACTTCACCCAAATGGGTAGTGTGACCTTCGGAGTCGGGGATGCGGGAGACGTTCGCGTTTCGGCCAGACAAATTCAGCTTCGAGACGGTGCGGTCTTAGTTTCATCAGTCGTCTCTTCCGTGTCTATTTGGGGAGACCCTGTCGATCGCGCGGGAACGGGTAACAGCGGACAATTGCACGTCGATGTCTCAGAATCGCTCGAAGTTTTCGGGACGAACCCCGTCCTCGCTTCTGCAACCTTTGTCGGAACTCAAACTTTCGGTATTGGAAGCGCCGGTGACTTTACTCTCAACACCGATCGACTGCTTTTGCGCGATGGGGGATCTCTCGGCTCTTTTACCAGTGCTACAGGGAATGCCGGTCAGATTCAAGTGAATGCCTCGGAAATTGTCATTCGCGGCCGGGGACAGAACGGTTTTCGGGCCTCTACCTTAGCCGCAACCGCGTTCGAGCCAGATGAATCACTGCAACAGGCATTTTTTATTCCGGATATTCCGACGGGGAACACGGGAAACGTGACGATCCAAACCGATCGACTGATCCTTGAAGATGGCGGTGGTATTAACGTCCGACACGACGGTATCGGAAATGCAGGAAGGTTAGACATCGATGCGTCGGAGATCGTGATTGGACGCGATGCGAGGATTACGGCTACCACTGCCTTCGGCGTTGGGGGTGACGTCGCTTTACACGCTCGCGAGTCGCTGCAACTGCACGATAACGGAACGATTGCACTGTCAGCGCTTGGAGATGTTGGCAACGGCGGAAACTTATCGATCGAGGCGGGAACGATTTCGCTACTCGATCGAAACACCATTCAAGCCAACGCCCTTCGGGGGAGTGGTGGCAACATCCGCATCGCCACGGAAGGCATCTTTACATCGCCCCAGTCATCGATTACCGCGAGTTCGCAATTGGGAATTGACGGTATCGTGGAAATTACGCAACCGACCGTCGATACCCGTGCCGCTTTCGTTCAATTAAACAACACCCCGATCGATCCGACGACGCAAATTGTGTCTGCTTGTGGCGTGGCTCGCGATAACTCCTTTATTGTGACGGGAAATGGGGGATTACCTCCCGATCCCACAGCCGTATTGAGAGGTCAAACGGTGTGGGTCGATACGCGACTATCCGATGAGATCGAATTGAGTTCCTCCGGTGAAATTTCGGCTGACGAAATCGAGGAAAGCTCGATCGATTCGCCTCCCGTCGAAGCAACGGGTTGGAAACGTCACGAGAACGGACTCGTGGAATTAGTCGTCACCTCTTCGACGCAACAAGAAAATCGTAGAGTTCGATCGCCTTGTCATAGAGATTTATAATTCCTTCTCAACCCTCCATTTTGTACGTACAGCCTTTTTCGATAGAAAGAAATAGGCAAATCAAAAGTATTCAATGAAACTCAGCATTTTACAGTACAGCAGAAATGCTGAGAACTCTAATATACGTTTATTTTAAGGTGCTTCGTAATATAATCTGCTCGCTTTATGGATCGATCGAGAATCGACATGACTCACAAATTATGTCATCCTAAAAAGTGAGCATCCCGATCGTATCTTCACATCAGAGCAATGCTGGCAAACTCGGACGATAAACGATCGATGGACAGCAAGGATTCCCCCGTCAATGCCAATCGATTTTGGGTTATTGCAGCGGCTTCGGTACCCCAAATCTTCTCGTTCTGGGTTCTCTCTTCACAGCTGACTTTTTCGCAAATCGTCCCCGACAATACCCTTCCCAGACCGTCCACAGTCACTGTGGAAGACAATACTTACACGATTGACGAGGGAACCGAAGCGGGAAGTAACCTTTTTCACTCGTTTCAAAATTTTTCAGTTCCCACAGGAACCGAAGCATTTTTCAATAATACCGTCACCGTTGAAAACATCCTCACTCGCGTCACTGGGGGGAGTGCTTCCAACATTGACGGATCGATCCGAGCGAACGGAACGGCCAACCTGTTCCTACTCAATCCGTTGGGATTGAGTTTCGGACTCAACGCCCGATTAAACATCGGCGGTTCGTTTCTCGGGACGACTGCTAACAGTATCGTATTTGAAAACGGCTTAGAATTCAGCGCAACTGCACCTGAAGGGCAAACACTCCTAACAGTCAGCGTCCCCATCGGCTTGCAATTCAACGGACAGGGGGAAAATATTCAGGTTCGTGGAGAAGGACATCGTTTGAGAAGCCCTGAGTTTTCAACAATTGTCAGAGAGGATAACTCTGGAGAATTGGATGTCAAGCCCGGTCGTACCCTGGCCTTGGTGGGGGGCAACACGCTCTTAGACGGTGCTATTCTCACCGCCGAAAGCGGACGCATCGAATTGGGGGGCGTTGAAGAAGGATTTGTTCGATCGAACGTCCAGGGAGAACATCAATGGACGTTTGACTACGAGGGTGTTTCCCGTTTCCGAGACGTTCGGCTCGTGCGACAATCGTCTGTCGATGTCAGTGGTACGGAGATCGGTTCCATACAAATGGTCGGTCGACAAATTGTACTGAGTGACGGGTCGATCGCCTTGCTGCAAAATCAAGGGACACAGACGTTCGGCGATTTGCGAGTGCGAGCGTCAGAATCTGTCACCTTAACGGGAACGACGCCTGACGAAAGTTTTGCGACAAATCTTCTTCAAGCAACAACCGGTTCGGGTCGTGCTGGCAATATTGAAATTACAACGTCCCAATTAACCGTTCGCGAGGGCGCACAAGTTTTCAATCAAACAATCGGAGAGGGAATTGGTGGAAATATTGACGTTCGAGCGTCTGAAAATATCGAAGTGATAGGTCTTTCCCCCGTTGCACCTCTCGTGAGAAGTATCATTGCAACGATCGGTTTCGAGAGCAGATCGGCGGGTAATATCGCGATTTCAACCCGGCATTTGAGCGTTCGCAGCGGAGGAAACTTAGCCTCTACCACCTGACGAACGTCGAATCCGAATTTTTGCTGTCAAGCGGTATTTTTTCTAACTCCCTTGGCATCGGGAATTCAGGCAACGTCACCGTTAACACGTCGAGAATCATCGTTCGAGATGGTGGGCGAATTACGTCAGCAACCGGTGTGATTGGGAATGGCGGGAAAGTCGTTATTAATGCAAGTGAGTTCGTAGAGGTCAGTGGTATCGGTTTCGGAGCGGTTCCCAGCTCGATCTCGTCGAGTGCCGTTCTGCCCGATGAAGCTATACGGCAAGCACTGGGACTTCCTCCCGTGCTATCTGGAATTCCCGGGAGCATAGAAATTAATACGCCTCAACTTGTCGTGGCCCGTGGAGGGGATATCAACGTTCGCAATAACGGTACGGGACCCGCGGGCAGTCTTCGTATTCACGCCGAGACCATTTCGCTCGATGACGGAGGAAGCATGACTGCCGCAACGCAATCGGGGGAAGGGGGTAACGTTGTCCTCCGCATCGACGACTCGTTACAACTGCGCCGTGCGAGTCAAATTACCGTCGAAGCCGGAGGACAGGGAAATGGCGGCAACTTGACAATTGTGGCGGATACGATTTCACTGCTGGAAGGCAGTACGATCGATGTGAATGCCTTTGAAGGTCGGGGTGGCAATATTGGAATAACGACCCGAGGCTTGTTTGTTGCTCCAGATAGCCGCATCACTGCCAGTTCTCAATTGGGGGTTGACGGTGTCGTCTCCATTTCTCAACTGGAGGTCGATACGGATTCGACCTGGGTTTCGTTGACCCAAGATCCCATCGATCCGACAACGCAAATTGTTTCAGTCTGTGGCATTGCTCGCGAAAACTCCTTTATCGTCACGGGGAACGGCGGCATCCCCCCCGATCCCACCGACGTATTGAGAGGTCAGAACATCTGGGTCGATATGCGACTGTCGGAAATTCGAGAGTTGAGTCCACCGATCGACTCTCGATCGAGCGAAGAAGAAGACACCTCGTTCGCAGAAGCGGTACGTCGCACGATCGAGCCAACTCTCGTGGAAGCGACGGGTTGGCATCTCAAGGAAGACGGAACCGTGGAATTAGTCGCAACACGATCGAGCATGGGGCGCAGTCGATTTATGCCATCGAACTTTCTGCCATCGAACTGCCCTCCCGGTCTAACTCAACTGCACCACAGGTGTATCGTCGAGCAAGGTATCGAGCGTTAGTAAGTCTTCGACGGTAATTCGCAAAAACCGTCGCTCGTCAATGCGAAACTGCACTTTAATTCGATCGTTCCCAGGAGAACCCGGTGGGGTGAGGGTCGCGATCGACCGGCCGTCTTCAGTATCGTTGAGCGCTTGGACGGTGCGTTCGCCACCCACAGCACGAGTCACGATTCGATCTCCGTCAAAATAAACCTCAGTGCCTCCATTATCCGATCCCAACTCTCCAATGACGAGTTCGATTTTCGGCTGCTGTTCCATCGACGCACCGAGCAACAGTTCGACCGGTTCGGAAGTGGGATAGGGTTGTCCCGATTTGATAATTGGATGCCAATCGTGGGCGTTTTTGCGTCGGTTCCAGTAGCGGATTCCGTAGCCGTGATAGAGAAAGTCTTTCAGTTCGACACCTCGGGTGAGTTGGAGCGCACCTCGAGCGATGGCGTCGAGGGGTCGATCGCTGCGGACTTTTTCCGGCGGGAAATATTGGCGAACCCACGTTTGCACCGCTGGAATTTGCGAGGTTCCCCCCACCAGCAACACAGCATCGACATCGCTGACTTCGATCCCTTGTCGCCGCGCCTGTTGCAGAATCTGGCTCATCGATTCGTCCAGTCGATCGAAAAACTCGTGTTCTTTGAGGATTGCTTCAAAACCCGCTCGATCGAGGTTTAGTTCGTAACTTTGAAAGGTTTCATCGTCGAAATAGACCTCGCTGGCTTCTGGCTGCAACGACAGTTGAATTTTGAGCCGTTCCGCAAGTCGCGCCGTCAGAGGGGTTTTCTCGATGCCTTGGGTTTGGGAAAATCGATCGACTAACCAGTTATCGATATCTACGCCGCCCAAATTCTGCCCCGACTTCGCCAAAACTCGCGCCGACTGGACTTTCTGTCCGGATTTTTCTGCAAAAGACTTATTGCCCCATTTTAAAATAAAGCCCAGTGGTGCTTTTGAGGCTTGGCTGTTGCGTGCGAGTTGCACCAGCGATAAATCCAAGGTTCCACCGCCGAAATCGACAACTAGCAATAAATCTGCATCCGCCGAACCGTAACCTAGTGCGGCGGCGGTCGGTTCGTCGATAAGCCGGACTTGTTCGACGTTTTGAGATCGCACGATCGAGCCGAGCCAATGTCGGTACATCTCGAAACTATCGACGGGAACGGTGAGCGCGAGGGAGTCGAGCGGAAGGGGAACCTCGCGAACGGCGGCAAAGATGCGATGGAGAAACCATTCGCCGACTTGCTCGAAGTTTACGGTCGTTCCGTCAAGTTCGGGGAGAAAGCCTTGAATGTCGGAGCCGATCCCTCGTTTGAAGCTGCGGAAGAAGCGGGGATCGGATTTGACGTCCAACCCTCGATCGTTAACGGTTTGTCCCGCAACGATCGAGCCGGTGGCGGCATTTTCGACGTAAACGAGACTCGGAACGACGGGTGGGTTTTGTCCTTGTTGCAGCGTGAGTTCGGGCAGTTTGAGGACTTCTGGCTGTTCGGTGGCAGCGTTCCACCGAGCGACAACGGTGTTGCTGGTTCCGAAGTCGATCGAGATCGGCATGGGATTTCTATCTGCAAGTTAACGGTCATTGCGTTCTTGGCAATCATTGTCATTTTAGAACAGTTGCCAGGTAGCTCGGGCAACTTACAGATCGGAAAATCGAGCGAGCGACGTTCGGCGATCCGCTTCCCGTCTTCACACCGTCTAGGGGATCGACTCGCTCCCGCTCGAGTACCTTTAGGAATTTCCAACTTTCTATTTTATTTTCTTTTTTACTCGAACGCTAGTGTTTTGAAGGCTGCAATAGCTCTCGATCGCACAAAATTAATTAAAATAGAAAGTTTCTTCACTAAAATCAAAAATAGTAGTTTTAACACTGGTTTTACAATTAAGAATACGGGGATTTTGAGAATTTAATGCTCTTTAAAAATTCATTTAGATCGCCGTGATTTTTGAGTATAAACTTAAGCAAATATGTCAATTTCTTCACATTCTTTTCTCCTTTCGACCTGTGTTGTCTTTATCTGTGGACTCAATATTCGATCGAGTCTCGCTCAAATTGTCGCAGATGAGACCCTGCCAACGCCTTCAAGGGTCACGCTCGATGGCAATACCTCAATCCTCGACGGTGGAACACCGGCCGGCAACAACCTTTTTCACAGCTTTGAGGAATTTTCAGTTCCGACGGGTTCGGACGCTTTTTTCAACAACGCAACGACCGTTGAAAATATTCTCACTCGTGTGACCGGCGATCGAATCTCTAACATTGACGGTTTAATTCGTGCCAACGGAACGGCAAATTTATTTTTGATCAATCCCAACGGCATTGTATTCGGCGAAAACGCCAGGCTCGACATCGGCGGCTCCTTTTTCGCCAGTACGGCTCGTCGCCTCACATTTAGCGATGGGAGTTTCTTTAGCGCCACCGAACCCGACACGCCGCCCCTACTGGCGATTTCCGTTCCGCTGGGGGTACAGTTGGGCGGTTCGCCCAGTCCGATCGAAATTCGAGGAACGGGTCGTCTCGATCGATTTCCCACTGAAAACCTCGGCTTATCAGTTTTACCCGGACGCTCGATCGCTGTCGTTGGGGGAAACGTGACGTTAAACGGCGGCCTCGTCAGCGCACCGTCGGGACGTGTGGAAATCGGGAGTGTTGTTGAAGGAAACGTCGGCTTCAATACAGATTGGACGCTCGATTATAGCGGCGTTCGCGAATTGGGCAACGTACAATTGCTCGATCGATCGTCTGTCTTTGTCCCCACCAGCAATATTGAGAATTCCCCCAATACGGGAATTCAAATTGTCGGCAGACAGATTGCTCTCAACGGCTCTCAAATTGCAACGCTGACGCAAAACAGCCAAACCAGCGGCAATATAGACATCCAAGGTTCAGAATTACTGACCTTAGGCGGATCGATCGATCGGTTTCCCTTTAGCGCTTCGATCGAAACCCAAACCGACACAACGGCAACGGGCAATGGTGGCAATCTCAACGTGACATCGCCCCAAATCGCGATAAACGACGGTGCGAGACTTCAAACCTCGAGTTTCAGTGCCGGAAATGCCGGAGACGTAACCGTGAATGCCGATTCAATCTCGATCGTCGGTGTTGCGCCCTCGTTTGGATTTGCCCTCGATCTCGTCACCCTCTTCGAGCAAAGCACCCATAGCCGCATTAGCAGCGAGAATTTCGGAACCGGAGCCGGTGGAAACCTCCAGGTGACGGCGAACGATCTGTTCCTCAGTGAAGGCGGACAAATTCAATCGTTTGCCAGTTCGAGTGCGAGCGGTGGCACAATAACGGTCAATACCCGCGATCTGACGGCTGTTAACGCCTCTCCTCTCAATCCCTTCGTCGTCAGTGGTATCGCCAGTTATACGGCGGGAGCGGGTGCAGGGGGAGACATTGCCCTTTCAACCCAACGCGCGACGCTACTTAACGGCGCACAAATTGTTTCGTTTTCGCTAGACTCGGGAGCTGGGGGAACCGTCAACGTCAATGCTTCAGAATCGCTTACCGCTCGGGGGGTCAATTCCGTCGCGAACGTCATTCCAACAGGGGTTTTTAGCGATGTCTTGAGTTCGGGGAACGGCGGCAACCTCAACGTTTCTACACCTCAACTCAGGCTGTCGGATGGAGGCGGTGTAACGTCGTTTACGTTCGTGCAATTAAGTGGCGAGCCGCTACCCAATGCGGGAACGGGGAATGCGGGAGACGTGAGCGTTTTTGCCGATTCGATCGAGTTAACAGGTGTTAGTTCTCTGAGTCCCGAAAACCTCACCCAAATGGGAAGTGTGACGTTCGGATCGGGAAATGCCGGAGACGTTTACGTTTCAACCCGACAAATTTCAATTCGAGACGGTGCGGTCTTGGTATCATCTGTCGTTCCCTCCGTCTCGGCTCTGGGAAACCCCTTAGCCAGCTCCGGAACGGGGAACGGCGGACGGTTGCAAATTGACGCATCGGAATCGATCGAGGTGATTGGCAACCATCCGTTTATTGTCGCCCCGAGTTTTGTGGGTACGCAAACCTTTGGAATTGGCAATGCCGGTGAGTTTGTCGCCAACACCGAGCGACTGGTCTTGCGCGACAGTGGGGCCCTCGGCACGTTCACCAGTGCCACAGGGAACACCGGCCAGATTCGCATTAACGCCTCCGAAATTCTCGCCAGCGGCCGGGGAGATAATGGCTTTGAAGCCTCTTCGTTAGGTGCTAATGCGTTCGAGCCAGATGAATCTTTACAGCAAGTCTTCTTTATTCCAAATGTACCCACAGGCAATATCGGAAAAGTGACCGTCCAAACCGATCGATTGATTCTTCGAGATGGCGGTAGCATTAACATTCAACACGATGGCATCGGAAACGCCGGAACGTTGGAAATCGATGCGTCGCAGGTGGTTCTCGAAAACGATGCGAATATCACGGCAACGACGGCGTTCGGCGTTGGGGGGAACGTCACGTTAAACGTACGCGATTCTCTACAACTGCGCGATGACAGTCAAATTGTCCTGTCGGCACTGGGCGATATTGGCAATGGCGGAAATTTGTCGATCGAAGCCATGACGATCGCCCTCCTCGATCGAAGCCAGATTCAAGCCAATGCCGTTCGGGGTACGGGGGGGAACATCCGCATTGTCACGGAAGGTCTTTTGAACGCTGCCAGCACCACTATTACAGCCAGCTCGCAACTCGGCATCGACGGTGCCATCGAGATCGTCGAGCCAGATGTGGATTCTACGGTGGGTTTGATTCAGTTATCGCAAGAAACCCTCGACCTTGCCAACCAGATCGATCGAGGATGTGCAAACTATCGAGGCGATACCTTTATCGTTAGCGGACGGGGGGGATTACCCGAAAATCCAACGGAAATGTTACGGGGAACGGGAAGTTGGAGTTGGGTTGACCTGCGAGATCGACTAGACTCGGACGAAGCGAGTTTATCGACTGAGTCACCTCGCGCCTTGCCGGAAATCGAAGAAATTCCCGAACCCGTGGTGGAGGTGACGGGATGGGTGAGGCACGACGATGGAACGGTTGAGTTAGTGGCAGGGTTTCCCTCTTCAGTGGTGGATATCGACTGTTACACCGGGCGTGAAGTCAGCGTGAATTCGATCGATCGTTGAACCCACGTCCGACAGAACCGTTACTCGATCGATCGAACGACCGATAACGCTTCGCCAACCGCCACGGTTCCCGACTCTAACACCTTGGCAATCACACCGGTTTGTGCGTGTTTGAAATGCTGGGGAAGTCGATCGAACAGGGGTAAATCGACTTCTCCGGTTTCGGGATTGACGTTGATATTGAAACAGCGTCCGATCCGAGCAGTCACTTCAACGAGAACGCCCCCCAATCGTAGCGGATGCCCCACCCAATTAAATTCCTCCCACGCTGGCACGTCCTCGACGACGAAATTCGGACGAAATCGCCGGGAATCGATCGAGGAAACGTCTACCATTTTGGCCAGCTCGTCAAACGTAGCTTGAGAAATGATTGAAATATGTCCCTGTTGTCGATCGGGATAACGAGTTTCGCCCGTCGCCGTTCCCACTAATCGAACGGGGGCGTGTTGAGGGTGTCTCGCTGATTTTGTCGGTTTGAGTGTTTGAAGGTATTGCGTGAAAAACTCACCGATGCGCTCTCGATCGATCTCGTTGTCAGTCTTCGCGAACAGTAAAATTTCTCCATCTCGTTTCACCGTCAACGCTTGACGATCGAAGTCGTAGTAACACGCTAGTGCTGCTAATCCCGCCCAATCGTTTTGAACGGCGAAATGCTGTTTGCGCTGCCAAGGTGCGAGAATCCCCGTCTCTTTTCCGGTATCGACGAACATCAAACCAAAGGCGCGATCGCCAACAATTCCTGAGTTTTCCTGTAGCTTCACCCGTTCGATCGACTGTGGCGACAGTCCTTTAACGGGGTGAACGAAAATTTCTCGAATTCGCATCTCACCCACAATTTCTCGTTCTGCCAATCGTAAATCGTAAATTGTAAATCGTAAATTCTCTATAGATTTTCTTTCTGGAATTCCTCGAGCAAATCCATCAATTGAATTTGACACTGCATCGGAAGTAAATCGACTAATGAAAGTTGCTTGCGTCCGCCACCGATGGGAACTGAAACGTCTTGCAACACCTTTTGCATGTTATCTTCACTGAGATCGCCGTCTTCCAGTAGCGGATAAAAGCGCTCGGCGAGCGTCGTGTGCAGGTGTGCGTCACCGAGGTATAGATGCCATTTCGCCACGTCGATATAGATTTTGTCGGCAATTTCAGCGGCGAGGGTTTCGATTTCTCGGGTAGTAGCCATAATCTCGTAAGTTCGCGACGATATCTCGATCGTAGCGCAATCGGGTGGGGGTGCAGCTTCCGCGTTCGCCGGTGGTAGCGAGTTCCCCAACCCGACTAAAATTCAAAGGTGATTTTGTATGGGAAGAGGTCGTTGGCATTCGAGAAACTGTTCCAAACCATTGAAGAATTGGTGATGTGTCACTCGCCCAGTGGTGACGAAGGGGAGATCGATCGATTCCTCCTGGATCGATTTTCCGGGTTGGGTGTTGAAGCGTGGATAGATGAGGCGGATAACGTTATCGCTAAGATTCCGGGAAACGATCCCGATCGATCGATCGCCATTACGGGACATAAGGATGAAATCGGTGCGATCGTCAACCACGTCGAAGTGGACGGGCGCGTCAAAATTCGCAAACTCGGCGGCTCGTTCCCCTGGGTATACGGTGAAGGTGTAGTCGATCTCCTCGGCGATCGAGAAACCATTTCGGGGATTCTCAGTTTTGGTTCCCGTCACGTTTCCCACGAATCACCTCAAAAGCTGTTTCAGGAAAAAGCTCCGTTAACTTGGGAAGATGCCTGGGTGGAAACCCAACGCTCGATCGAGGATCTCGATGCCGTTGGTGTTCGCCCGGGAACTCGCGTCGTCGTCGGAAAACACCGCAAACACCCGTTCCGTCTCAACAACACGATCGCTAGCTATACCCTCGATAATAAAGCCTCGGTTGCAATTCTTTTAGCACTGGCGGAATCCCTCGAACATCCTCCTGTAACGGTGTATCTCGTCGCGTCAGCGAAGGAAGAAGTTGGCGCGATCGGAGCGTTGTATTTTACGAACCGCATTCGCCTCGAAGCGCTCGTCGCGTTGGAAATTTGCCCCCTCGCACGGGAATATCCGATTCGGGATGGGGACGTTCCGGTACTGTTGTCTCAAGATGGCTACGGGATTTACGACGAAGGGTTGACGGCTCAACTGAGGGCGGCGGCGCAACAGGCGAGTATTCCGGTTCAACACGCGATCGTTCGGGGGTTTGGCAGTGATGGCTCGATCGCGATGAAGCTCGGACACGTCGCTCGGGCGGCTTGTTTGGGCTTTCCAACCCAAAACACCCACGGTTTTGAGATCGCGCATTTGGGAGCGATCGATCGCTGTATTCATCTCCTGGCAAGTTATTGCCAGTCTTTATGAGATCTTGGGGGGAAGTTTTTTTTCGATCGAGTGTTGACATCTCGATCGAGATTCGTTATCTTAGTAAACGCTTAAGGAAGTGCGCCGGACGGCACACTAGCTTGAGAATCGATAAATACCTGCCCCCATCGTCTAGAGGCCTAGGACACCTCCCTTTCACGGAGGCGACGGGGATTCGAATTCCCCTGGGGGTATTTTCAGTTCAAACTGAAAAGTTAATATTTAAGAGCGATCGGGGCGAGTTTAACTCGCCCTTCGTGTTTTTTGACTGACTCTCGATCTCAACTGTTTTGAACCGCACTTTTTGGGAAAAAGGGGTTGACAGTTATAAAGAGATTGGCTAGGATAGTAAAGGTTTGAATAAGTTTCGCTTGCAAAAGCATTCAAACAAAATACCTGCCCCCATCGTCTAGAGGCCTAGGACACCTCCCTTTCACGGAGGCGACGGGGATTCGAATTCCCCTGGGGGTATTTTCAGTTAAGAATGAAGAGTGGTTGGGGCGAGTTTAACTCGCCCTTGTTGTTTTGGGGCGCTGGGGAAGTGCTGTTGGATGAGAGTGGGAATATTTTGAGGTTTGAGGTGGCTGTGATGGGATTTATTGGGAAGAACGATGGCGTTAGGAGCAGATTTGCAGCGCTTGAGACATCCTGTCAAACGGACTCGAACGCTGTCGGCTAAACCCTGTTGTTCGAGTGTTTGTCGCACGGCTTCGTAGACTTCTGCACTGCCTCGCTTACGACATTGGCCTTTTTGACAAATCAAAATTTTCCCCGTGTCTTTTGAAGGAGCTGTTTTTGAAGCAACGGACTTTGAAGATGTCGGACGGCCTTGAGGTTCTGGAGTCTGAATTTTAAGGATTTTTCGAGCTTTGTGCTTGACTCGTCCAGTTTTGAGGTCGTGCTTTTTCGTTCCGATAACCAGCACCCGATCTCCGGGTTTGAGGTGAGGACAGTCTCGGCGTAAGGATTTCTTGAGTTTGATTCGATCGATACTGTTGTCGCTCAGCAGTTCGATGCGCCGGGGTTGTCCTTTCTCGTTTCGATCGAATCTGAGAAATTGTCCCTCAATGCGAATGTCAGTTTTGATTTGGGAACCACTCATGTTGTTTGGAGATTTTGGGTTGGAGATGTGGGAGCGAGAAAACATCCCACTTTAATCAGAAAAATTTTCAATCAAGAACTCGAGCTAAACTCGATCGAAATCAGGTTGCGAGCGGTCTTCAATTGAAGACCGCGACGGCCAAATCGCTTGTTGAAGGGTTGTGAAGCGTTTTTAAAAAACTGCTGCCAGGTGACAGCCTTTCAAATTGTTGAGAATAATATTCAATAATGTAGAACAAAAAGCGGGAACCGTCAATTGAGTTCCCGTGAGATCGTCGAGACAATTCGCGTTACTCGTCTCCAATCGTCTGCTTGAGGGTTTCGATAAAGTTGGGGTACGAAATAGATGCCGACTCCGCACGATAAATAGTAGTCGGCGTGTTGGCCACCAAGGCCGCGATCGCCAAACTCATGGCGACGCGGTGATCGTTGTAACTTTCCACATGAGACCCCGTCAGTCCAGTACCGCCGACAATCTCTAAGCCATCGGGACGTTCTGTAACGTTCGCCCCCATCTTGGCGAGTTCTGTCGCCATTGCGGTCAGTCGATCGCTTTCCTTGACTCGTAGCTCCGCCGCATTGCAAATAGTGGTTTTACCGCGAGCGAGAGTTGCCGCAACTGCGAGAATGGGGATTTCGTCAATGAGGCGCGGAATGACATCACCGGAAATTTCACAACCGCTGAGGCAGCTCGATCGAACGCGAATATCGGCGACCGGTTCTCCCGCCACTTCCCGCTCGTTCTCTAATGTAATATCCGCCTCCATCTGTTGCAACACTTCCAAAACGCCCGTCCGCGTCGGATTAACCCCGATGTTTTCAAGGACTAATTCCGAGTCGGGAACGATGGCAGCCGCCACGAGCCAAAAGGCAGCAGAACTGATATCGCCCGGTACGACGACCGTTTGGCCCGTCAATCGAGCGGGCCCCGTCACCGTGACGCTGTGGGTTGCAACGTCCACCTCGATATCTGCCCCAAACGCCCGCAACATCCGCTCGCTGTGATCGCGAGATAACGCGGGTTCAGTGACGGTGGTTCGACCTTCGATCCCCAACCCTGCCAATAACACGCAGGATTTGACCTGAGCCGACGCGATCGGGGAATGATAGTGACTGGGGGCGAGTTTTCGTCCGAGAACCGCTAGGGGGGCGAGCTTGTTTCCTTCACGTCCCCAAATCGTTGCCCCCATCTTTTCCAAAGGAGTCACCACGCGCGACATGGGACGAGAACGCAGGGATTTATCGCCCGTCACGGTAAAAAAACGCCCCTCCTGCGCGGCTAACAGTCCCAACATCAAACGCAATGTCGTCCCCGAGTTACCTGCATTCAGGACATCGGCGGGTTCTTGAAGGTTGCCAATGCCTAAACCTCGAACGAGAACGATATCTTCGTTGAGATCGGAAATTTCGGCCCCCATGTCACGAAAACAGTCAGCCGTACTGCGGGGATCGTCACCGAGCAGTAAACCTCGAATTTGTGTTTCGCCCTCAGCAATCGCGCCGAGCATCAAAGCGCGGTGAGAAATTGACTTGTCTCCCGGTACGCGAATCCTCCCGCGCAAGCCAAGGCCCGAGGTGGGCGGTTGGATAACCAAATCTTGACGATCTCGATCGATTTCGACTGTTACGATGGGGGAAGACATGGATTTTTTTAGACAGCTTGTGACGGTGGAATCGATTGTATCACCGTCCCTTTCGCCCTCGATCGACCGTTCGCTTCTAGCACTCCACGACTATGCTCACTCACCGCAAACCTGCGTGTCTGTCGTTGATTTCCCTCGACTTACCCCTCTGGTCGGTTGTTGAAACAACGGCGACGCTGTATCAAAAAGACCAGCAGCGGTTCCACCTGTTGCTCAACGAACCCGTTGTCATGGGCTGGGAACCTGACGGGCCCGAATCTTCCCCAGATCCGAACGCTTCGCGCTTGCTTTGGTTCGAGTTGTCTCCCTCCCGAGCGATCGCGACAATGCAAGGTCAAGGGGGACTGAGTTACCGCCATCTTTGGGAGCGGGGAATGTATGGCATTAGTCGCTATTGGCTGCGTGGCGATGATGCGGACGCCCACAGCCAAATCCGCCTGCGCAACTACACGCGCAGTTTGGAACTGTCTGGACGTCCCCTTCCCGATCGAGTGCGCTTGGAATACGAACTTTGGGCCGGACAATTGCAATTGGGGCGATACGTCCTGCATTTGGAAATCGATCGCTAATTGAAAACCCCGGTCAGTTCTAAACAACCGGGGTTTTTTCTGTTTTCAAATTTCAAGATTGCGTCGAACGCAAGTCGAACTCAACTTATGTCGATCGATTCGATCGATTGACTATTCGCCCACAACAACCAAACGTTCGGCATTCACTAACGCCATGCGGTCTTCGTTGCTGTCGAGTGCTTCGATCGCATCGTACCAAAGCCCAGCTTGGGCGTAGACTTGTGCGATTTCCCGAGCGGACGTTGCCTCGGCGAGCGCTGTTTGTAAGTCCGCCGACGGTTCGACCCGTTCGATCCAGCTTTGCACGAAAACATCGCTCGATCGACGTTGGGGATTACACACCACTGATACAGTCCAGCGATATGTTTTTCCAACTTCCAACACTCGCGCTTCCGGCAACGAAACACTGGTCATTCCCGCTGAACTGGTTTCAAAGCGTTTGACGTAGATGGGTTCGGGATTGCCGTCCTCAACCAGCGTAAACTCGAGGGGAACCGAAACCGCATCGCGAAGGTGCCAGTAAAAAACGGGACGTTCGGACACCGTCAACCCGGTGTGATCGCTCGGTGCAATGAGCGATACGTCAACGATCGTATCGAGATCCTCGCACCCCCGAGATCCAGTTCCTTGGGTTTGACGGGGGCTTCCGCGATCGGGGGGAACGTAGGTGATCGGCGAGGCTTGTGCCGCTGCTAAAACGCGCACCGAAGCCGTCGTCGTGACGAGATCGTTGAGGGCAGGTGTTGTCGTGCCGACAGCTTGTAATAACGAGAGTGTCGCTGTACTGATAGCAACGGTCAACACTTTACCGAAATGAGACATTGTTGTAGCTCCAACGAGGAAACTGCCGAGAGGGCTAACGCGAATTACAGTAGAGCAGATAGCACCCGACATTGGGAAAAGCGGACGGCCCGAGTGCCGAACGTCATAGGCCACTCAGTAATACGCAAGTGTAATACGGCTTATAGAATTTTCCCCCAAGTTAGCATACGCAATTCCTCTTCGTCATCAGGAAGTTTATAGATGAGCCATCGATTTTGGGATGTCGTCTTACTTCAACTGTCCTGCTAAAATACTGACTTCAATCCCTGCAACCTCCACAAACCAGTAACTTTGAGGTGTTGTGGAGTGAGCTTATTGATTGACAGAGTTGGTTTTGTTAATATTTTTGGCTTGACACGCGACTTCAATTCAGGCAGAAAAAATTACCAGCAACGGCAAGGTTGAAATAAATCGTAAAAGGCTTGAGAGCTAAAGGTTTTGCGATTCGATCGATCGTTTTGTCGGGAAAACGTACTCAATTCAGCCAAGGAGACCTAAAAAATTATCGATCGTTTTCTCAGGTCTCGCAAGTCGATTTCAGTTGCAGATGCACTCGCTGCTCGTGTTGACTGTGCTGTGGAGATCGAGGAATTTGCCAATTTACGATTCATTTAGGCTTGCTATAGAATAAGAAACTTCCCATTTTTACGATCGAACCTTTGAAACCCTATCGTGAAGGACGCGCGACGTTCGTTGTTGGCAATGCTTTCTACCGTCCGACGAGTCAAGTCGGTCGAGATTTAGCCGTTCTCGCCGCTCACTTGGAAAAACAAGATCGAGGATCGTTGCGAGTTCTCGACAGTATGGCCGGATGTGGCGTTCGATCGTTGCGCTATTGGCTCGAAGCGGGAGCCAATTGGGTCTGGGCGAACGAAGGCAATCCCGAAGTCGGCGTTGGGTTGAGCCAAAACCTCAAACCCTTACTCGATGGTGGATGCGGACAACTGACCCATGGGGATGCCAACCGCGTGTTTTTCGACTGCTACGCCCGACAGGACTATTACGATCTCGTCGATGTCGATAGCTTCGGGTCGCCTGTTCCCTTTCTCAATACGAGCCTGTGGGCGACGCGCCTCGGGGGATTGGTATACCTCACCAGTACCGACGGACGTACCGCAACCGGCCACGCAGGAGACCAGAGTTTGCGGGTGTATGCCGCGCGAGCGAGAGCGCATCCGAGCGCTCACGAACAAGGACTACGCTTGATAATCGGTACAGCGCAACAGCAAGCCGCAACGAAAGGCCTCGGGGTCGAACCTGTATTTTCCCTGTTTGCTCACTCGGTCTATCGGGTCATGTTGCGTTTGGTGAAAGGTCAGCGTCTCAACCATCAAAACTACGGTTTTCTAGGCTACTGTCACGAGTGCGGAGCCTATCGAACTTTGTCTTGGCAAGATTTCGGCCGCGTGTCTCCCTGTCCTCGCGACGGTACGCCTTGGGTGGTCAGCGGTCCGATGTGGCTCGGGTCGCTGCACGATCTGGCATATTTGCAGCGGATGCGAGGGTTAGCTGCGTCTTGGGGATGGTCGAAACGGGTGAAACTGTTGGATGTGATGGCGGAAGAAGCGGACTTACCCCCCTATTTCTATAAGCTGGGAATTCTCGGAAAACGCTTTCGAGGAGATATTCCACCGCGAGACGAGTTAATTCGCCGATTGCTCGATCGAGGGTATCGAACTGGGCGAACCCACATCGAAGCCCAGGCGATTAAAACGGAAGCCGATCTCGAAACCTGTATGTTCGCGATGGCTGAGACGTCTTAGAGCCTCTTCTCACGAATCGTCAATTTTGCACTTGACGCCGCTCGTCGAGCCAACGCTGTAAAATCAATGCTGCCGCCTTTCGATCGATCGACGCTTTCTCTCGAGACGGAATCTGTCCCGCTTCGTGCATCAACTCTCGAGCTTCTACCGAACTCAGGCGTTCGTCGACGAACTCGATCGGAAGTTGCAGCGCTGCCCCAATGCGTTTTGCTAATTTTTGCACGCGAACCGCCTGCTTTCCCAGTTGGCCGTCCATCGTATAGGGTAAACCCACGACTAACACTCGGACATCTCGTTCCTGTATGAGTTGGCTGAGTTTAGCCATATCTCGATCGAACGACGTTCGGGAAATGGTTGTCAGTCCCGTGGCTGCTAACCCCAAACCGTCGCACCCAGAAACGCCGATGCGGCGGCGGCCGAGATCGAGTCCTAACGCAGCAACTCGCTTCATGTCAAATCTCGATCGTCACAAGGGTCGTTGTCGTTATTTCGATCGATCGAAGGCTTGCTCGATCGATCGTCTCGATGGGGGTGTGGGGTTTCGTAAAACCACATCATCCGCCCCGGTAACGGTTTACGAGCCGGTTGCAACCCACCCAACACATCTGACAATTGCAATCCTTCGAGGCTCACTTGCTTGGTTTCCCGAAGCTTGTGCCACACCGATCGAGACATGAGCAACGTGTGGGCGATGGGCTGCGCGCCGATTTGCGTCAAATACTCTTCCCGTTCGGGTTGGTAATCGGTCGATGCTAACCGCAGCGACTGCGAGGGCAATTGTTGGACGATTCGCGCCATTTGCGACAGCAGTTCGGGGTACAGCCAAGTGTAGGCTGGATGCACGGTCATCTGTGCTTCGTGGGGAACTTCCCCTTGATGGTCGAGCCGAATTTGGAAGTAGCCAATGGCGGCTTTACGTTGCGGCTCGAACACGTACCCGCTCACGACTTCATTTTGGCCGAACCACTGTTTGATCCCCGATAACAAGGAGCCGAACAGACTGGTTTTAAAGTCTGAAATGTGTCGATCGAACACCTGACGCACCAACGGCGGCATCGATACTGTATCTAATTGGTATAGCAGTTGTGCGTCGGAATTACTAACGGGGTTGAGGTTTGGCAAGTCTGGTTCGCGTGCGCCTAGAACGGCGAGTAACTTCGGCTCGATATCCCAATAGGTCATTTGCGCCAACGGTTGAAATCCGTTGTGGCGGTACAATCCCATCGCCGATCGATCGTTGACATCGACCTCGACAATCCAAGTTCGCGCTTCCCAAATGGTTTGGAGACAGTGGCGCAACAGTGCTGTTCCCATTTCCTGAGCACCGCAGGCGGGATCGACCATGGCTCGATCGACGCGCCAGGTACTCGCCGTGCGGTTGAACGGCGACACTTGAATGGCACCGAGAATTTTTCGCTCGCGCTGGGCGACATAAGCCCGCAGCAAATTTTGGTAGGGGTTGGGAAACCAACTGAGAACTTTGAGTAAGCCGTAGTATTGGCGGATTCGATCGAGGTAAATTCCTAAATCCAAGGGTTCGCCGAAACGTTTCGCCGCAAACGGGTTGGCGCGCGACAGCGTTTCGATTTCATCGAGATCTCGAAATTGAATGGGGCGAAGCTCGATCGAAGTATTGGACAAATTGGGGGAAGCAGTCATGGGTTTATCGAGGTGAGGAAACGACCGGATGAGGTGACGACTCAATGAGGTGACAACCGGATGAGGAAACGACCGGATGAGGTAAAACTCCCTCATTTCCTCATCTCCTCACCTCTTCATCACTCCTGGCGCGGTCGAATTAAAACCAGCGGTGTCTGTTCGTCAGCATTGCCCGCTGGATTCGTTCGCAGTGCGGTTTCGAGGAACGAGTCAGAAAGATCGGAGGTCGCTGCTAATATTTTAACGGCTTTCAAATCGTTCACATCGACGACGGCCGCAGACAGGCCGGTTTCGCGACGAATCCGATCGACCACCGCTTGTGGGTTTTTCGGTCCGAGAACGATAAATCGATCGTAGGGCGGTAACGTCCCGGTCACGTCGTCGATCAATCGTGCTTGTTCCCCGGCGAGTTGGTAAAATCCACCCGGTCGTCCCAACACCTTCAAAATTGCACCCCCGACGAACGCCCAAAACACGCGCCACGCCCCGACGACATCGACTAAAGTTTGCAAACCGCACGCCGTCGCCAAGCTGGAAGTCGGTAGAAAGAAGTAACACAGTCGCCGTGCCACCCAACCCGGTTTGACCGAAGCTGGATCTCGCCAACGCCCTTGAACGATAGCCAGAGGCGTTTCCCCAATGGTAACGATATCGGTGGTGGGGTTGGCGTGGGGGAGAACGTAGCGACGCACGATCTCGACTGGATCGTCGAGATGGTTGAGGAGGTGAGTTTTAACGGGCAGGACTTGAGCGTTCTCTTTCGTCAGCCACTTTGCTGTTTCGATCGATTTGGGATACTGAAGCGGGAAAATGACGTGTCCGGTGCGAGGAATGCGCCCCCCAGGCCCGTAAGTCAGATAGCGGACTTTGACCCAAAGTGTTTGAAGAGCTGTCAAATCCTCGCCGCGAATTTCAACGGAGACTTTGAAGCGCGTGGATTGTCGGGTTTTGACGATGTAGGCGAACCAGTAACCGTCCTCTCGCGCTGGTGCGTCGGGGTGTTGGGATACGATCTCGGTGTGGGTCGTAATCCCTGATAAACTCCCTTTCGACAGCAACATAACTTCAGCTTTGACCTCGGGAACCATAATTTCGAGGTTGGGGGTCGGGTTGTCCAATGTCACTTCCCCGACAACGAGAAATCGATCTCGCTCCCGAACGATGAGTTCCCAAGCACCGGGATGAAAAACGAGGGGGTTAACGGGTTGCCGTCGGTATTTCCACTCGATGGCGAGTGCGCCGAGGGCGGTCACCGCCACGACAACACCGATGATGACTCCGAGAATTGCTGCGATCGACACGGGGTTTCCTAATACCTCTATTCCGCCAGACTACCCCCGTTTATATACCATTTCCGACGATCGATCGTACAGCCCATCTGGAGCGATAATCGATATGACACTTCAGCTTGAAGTATCGATCTTGATTTTTTTTACAGATCTATAGACAGAATATCTGAGTCAGGAAGGTTCGATCGATTTTCGAGATAACAACTTATTTCGACTTGCAATCGAAAATGAGTCGCCTAAAAACGGTATTTAAGCTTATTACTTCCATCGCAATTAAATCCCTTCTGAATGAATATGGCATTGCGAAAAAATGAAATTGATACAATGTTTTTATCGAGGTGTTTCGGGATATGATTGTCAATTTTGTACTCTTCGTAATTAAGCTCGTCTACCATTAACTTAAAGTGTCCTACACCTGTTGTTGAGGCATTCAAATTGTAGCTATTACCGTCATACTTTACACAATAGGCAGTTTGAATATATTCTATAATGTAAATCCTATTATTTTCTAACAATAGAAATCAGGCTTTGAAAGTCTTAATAACGTGTTCGTTAATGTGACTGTCATCATCGATAACGATATCAATCTTTCCGACCTTTCGAGCAACTTCTTTTAAGAAGTCAGGATCGCTCTGGCTTCCCATAAATGTTTTGATTCGATTCTCTTCGTGGTAGGATTTATCATAAATATCGATTCCGTAAATATTGCTCCAAGAAAAAAAATATTTCCACATCCTGAGAGAAGCTCCACCTTTCATGAGATCTTTGAGTCCACCAATCCCAATCTCAAGGATATTTAATCGTTTCCACCTTAACGATGTGAAGTATTTCTGATAATGTTGGATATAGTAATGTGAACCATGTTTGTCTGTTTTACATAACTCCGCAATTTTTTTGAGATCTCCTCCGCGAAGATAAATCAAACAAATCATGAATTTCTCAAACTGTCTTGGCGGAAGAAAGTCCTGCAAGGTTCGTTTTAGCTTGCTCGACATATATATACATCCCCTGATTAGAAAACAACTCGAAAATGGGTGCATCTCACTTTCGTAGAATGACCCCTCCGCCTAAGGACTCCGTCCCGCTACCGCGAACGGCACCTCCCCTTAGCCAGGGGAGGAGGGGTGGGGTTTCGATCGCAAAAGTGAGATGCACCCTCGGAAATTGCTTCTAGTCTACCTCTGTTAATCGCTAATTCGGTTTTGAAAGACGACCAAAAAGCCTGAGATGAAATGGGGTGTATTGTCAAAGCTCGATCGAGAGTCTTATAGTTTATTTCTATAAAGTTATCAACTCAATCTCACGATTGGCTAAATCGCAACAGTCAGATCGATCTCCGAGTTTCCGAAGTCTCTCACGGTCAAGCGAACGATCTAATGTTGACAGTCATTCAAATTTAACGTTTTCGAGCATATATTGTGGCTTGGCAATGGAAAGTTTGACAAATACGTCCCATTAATAGCGGGATTTCTTCAAGCCTCTACCCGTTCGCTCGCAACCAGACTCAATAAGCAACAACTTGGGGTGCGATAACCGTCACGCGCTGGCTGTCAACCACCATCGTCCAAAACCCGTTGGCACTGAGTTGCTGGAACAAGCGGTTGGCTTCCATTTCGCTGGCGGTGTATCCGACCAACAAAAACGGACGCTGCCCGTAGGATACCAAACCGATTTGTTGGTTGGTCAGTTGTTGGAGTTGTCCGGCAATTTGGGTTTGGTTGAAATAGTCTACCAACACGGCATATCCCGGTGCGAGGCTTTGGGGATTATAGGCCGTCGTCGTGGGGGTTGGGGTGGGAAGCGAGATCGCCGTTGCTTGGGGGTAAGAAACAGAACTTTCCGGAACGGGAACATATACGGGAAGGCTATCCGAGGTAGGTGTATCGGTATCGGGGGGCGGAAAATCGATCGAACCGCTCGGAAGTGTCGCCGGCGGTAAGTCTTCAGGATCGATTTCCACATTTTCCTCTTCCTCGTCTACCGCTTCCGAGGTCGAGGGCGTGCGCTCCGTTCCGTCTGCCGATCTCGCTTCAATGACTTCGACTGTGGGAAGATCTAACAATCCCGACGGCGGCAATACTGAGGAGGAGGGGGAAGGAATTGTTGCCTCGGTGTTTTCCGCTGGCGGCGAACTCGCCGCAACAGCCGATGCATCACGAGGCGGCCGGGTCACGAACGCCGCCAGTCCCGATTCTTGCGTCACCAGTCGTGCCAAACTTGCAGCTTCTTCTTGACTGGTAAATCCCTGAACGCGGACGACCACCTCGTCGAGATAGGTGCAAACCCGTGCGTTTAACTGCGGGGTTAGCAGCCCTTGCAAGATCTCAGGATCGTTTTCAGACTCAGTGACGACCAGGAGCAGGTATTCTCCCGCTTGTGGGGGGGCGCATTCCGGAAGTTGGGCAGTCGCTGGGGATTGCCAACTGGACGCACTAGCTAATCCCAAAACGAGGGCGAGGGACGTTGCCGGGAAAGAAAAGGCTCGTTGGCGCATGGTTTTGATTTCGGCGACGGGACAGGAGCGGCGATCGAATCAATTATGCAGAGACCAGAGACGCAAGCGGATCGGGGATTGCATCAGAGGGGGCTTGGAATTCGCCAGTTAGAACGTATTCTAACCGCAGTTTCATCCAAGTAATGAATTCCGGATTAGTGGAGACGATCGCACCTGCCGGTTGAGGGCATTTGGCCTTCACTTGAGCGAATTCGGGCGCTTCTAAAAAGGCCGGTTGCTCGATCGCCCAAAAATCGATTTCTTTTTCCCGCTCCTGATAGTTCCGTGTCCGTTCGCGAAACACCTCTTCGAGAGGCTCGTCTTCAAACAGGAATTTTTTGCTGGCAACGAGATAGTAATAAGTTTTCATCTTCACAAATTATTGACAGCGATAAGGATGTAACCACAATATTCCACTATAGGACACCGCGCATGGCTTGTTTCATATCGCAGACGGCCCGTTCTAAACCGACGAGCGCCGCTCGCGAAACGATGGTGTGGCCGATATTGAGTTCTTCCATACCGGCAATACAGGCAACGGGGTAGACGTTGCGATAGGTTAGCCCGTGACCGGCGTTGACGCGCAACCCGAGTTCGATGGCGAAGGCACATCCTTTGGTCAGGATATCGAGTTCTCGCGCTCGTTCGGCTTCTGTTTTCGCTTCCGCATACTGACCGGTGTGCAGTTCGACGAACTGCGCTTGCGTGGACGCACAGGCTTCGAGCTGAGCGTCTTCAGCATCGACGAACAGACTGACGGGGATGCCCGAACGTTGCAACTGTCCGACGAAATCGATCAGACGCTCCCGCTGTCCGGCTACGTCTAACCCCCCTTCGGTCGTCACCTCCTCGCGCCGCTCGGGAACGAGGGTGATGTAGTCGGGTTTGAGATCGAGGGCGATCTTTAACATTTCGTCAGTGGCTGCCATTTCTAGGTTGAGGTGGGTACTGACAGTCTGACGTAACAGATACACGTCTCGATCTTGGATGTGACGGCGGTCTTCGCGCAGGTGGGTGGTGATGCCGTCGGCTCCCCCCAGTTCCGCCAGGACGGCAGCGGCAACGGGATCGGGTTCGGTGGTTTGTCGTGCCTGCCGGATGGTGGCGATGTGGTCGATGTTAACTCCCAGTGTCGGCAATCTGTCGGTCTCCTCGTGCTACGATTCTTCCGTATTTTACAGTGAAGCGCGAGGCGTTAAGCGCAAACACTCTCAACGATGCAAGGGATTTTAGGGATTGACGGGGGCGGGACAAAAACGGTTTGTGTATTGGTCGATCGAGGGGGGACGATCGTCGGCCGGGGGGAAGCTGGGGCGTCGAACTATCAAAGTGTGGGTGGGGAAGCCGCCTATCGATCGCTACTTCAGTCGATCGAACGGGCAACGGACGGACAAACGGTTACAGTACGGGGGATCGCCTTGGGTTTGGCGGGAATCGGACGGCCGGAGGACGAGCGTGTCGTTCGCGATTGGGTCGAGTTGATTCAAGACGACGATCGAATCTCGGTGGGTTGGTCGCTCCATCGTCGAGGCGTTCGAGTTTGTCACGATTGCGCCATTGCTTTGGCGGGGGGTTTGGGGCGCGAGATCGGTGTGGCAACGATTGCGGGAACGGGTTCGATCGTTTACGGCTGCAACGATCGCGGCCAAACTGCTCGATCGAGTGGATGGGGTTATCTTCTCGGCGATGAAGGCAGTGGCTACGATATCGCCCTTCAGGGTTTAAAAGCCGCAGTTCGGGCTGCTGACGGTCGCTCGGAACCAACGGCGTTGTTGGAGGCGTTTTGCCGGCGTTTGGACTTGCGAGACATTCGCGATCTCGTCGAAGTGGTCTATCGGTGCGGTTGGAGTCCTAAAGATATCGCCGCCCTCGCTCCTGTCGTGGATCGGCTGGCTGCGGACGGCGATCGGGTTGCGGTTTCGATCGTCGATGATGCGGCGCGGGAGCTGGCTCGATCGACGCAAGCCGTCAGCACGCAACTGTTCGACCTGGGTGAATCCTTTGAGATCGCGACCATCGGCGGGGTTTGGCACGGCATCTCGGATTTACGAGATCGGTTTCAGCAGGTTCTTCGATCGAACCTTCCCAACGCTACCGTGGTTTGGCCGCGTCACGAGCCAGCTTATGGGGCAGCGTTAACGATGCTTCGCACCTTAGGATGGCATTAGCACCTCCCACCTCGCTCTCGCTATGATGGGAAAAATATCGATCGACACGGGCGAGGCGAACTCGATGACCGATATCAGCGGAACCTGGCTGGGAACCTATTGGCAGGGTGGAGCGCCGACACGGTTTGAGATGACCTTGGTACAGTCCGGCAATCTATTAAGCGGCAATATTTTAGACGACAGTTGGCTAGGGGAAGCGCTGCTTGTTGGCGAGTTTGTCGGGCGCAATATCGATTTTGTCAAGCGGTACATGACCGGTTCGCGTCATGCTGTTAACTATACGGGATCGATTGTGGAGGAGAGGAATTATATGCAAGGACAGTGGAGCGTGGGGGTCTTCGATTCGGGATCTTGGGAAGCGCATCGCTGTGACGACAACCTCTGTTTCGATGTGACGGTGCGTCTGGCCAAAACAGTTCCTGCTTTGAGTCGTGTCAGCGATCGGCAGGCTTTCGAGATTTCCACGACACTTGCGCTCAGCTCGCTCGAGATTGGACTGAACGATGGGTCGAGGGCATTTCCTCGATCGACTCCCTTGCATTATCGACTTTCCACCTCACAAGGCTATGGTTTTTGAATGCCAGTTGCGATCGAAGTGCAAGCCTCTGAGCTTGCAACCCCTCAAGAAGAAGCCCTACCGCTTCCAAATTTTTCCCGACTTTTCTCGATTCTCTTTCTTTCCAAACTGATGCAGTTGTGTAAAAATTCTCGCCGCGTAGAATTCCCTCTCTCACTACCCTTAAAACATCGATCGTGAAACATATTTTTCACTACTGTCGAGGATGGTCTCCCCGTCAATGGCTGGTTTGGCTGGCGGTGGCTGGTTTGGCTGTGGGAACGAGTACGGCAGCTTGGGCGAGTTATCGTGTCGCACGATCGTTTTTGTTGGCACAGGTGCGTGAAAATGTATTACTTCGCGTTCGCTTAGGCGCTCGAGAAATCGATGGTGTGCTGGAGCAGCGCCAAACCGATCTGGCAACCCTGGCCGCTGCACCGACGCTCTCGTCTGGTAATCTGAGTGAGATCGAGGCATTCTTGCAATCGCAGCTCTCCAACTCGTCGGTTTGGAGAAGTTTGGCGTGGGTGGCAGCTGACGGATCGATTGTTGCAACGGTAGGCGTCGATTCGATCGATCCGTCAATCCTAAGACAAGCGATCGATAAGGGAATCGCGAGATCGGACGATGCGTTAATCGTGACGGTTTCCTCGGACGCAGGCTCGATGGTGGGCGTGACGGATGCTGAAAAAGCTAGAGCCGCCCTCGATCGATTGCAACAGTACGTGCCGAACGGTTGGACTGGACTCTTGAACGGGGACGGAAAACTGCTTTTGGGGACGACGGACGATCCCGAGGCGATCGAGCAATTACGCGCGGACTGGGTCGTTGGTTCGATCTCCCCAGTACAGCTCCCCCACTTCAAGGCAGAAGTTGCGGCTCAACTGCTGACTGAAGTGGGGGGAACAGTTGTCTTGGCAGTTCCCCTGCAAACGCTGGAAGACCGCTTGATGCCTCTGCATCGTTTAGCTGTTGCTGTGGCGGGATTGTTAGCGATCTCGCTGGGATTGGTGGCCAGACAGGTGTTTGTGGCGGAGCGAGAACGGGAGCGGGCCCGGCAGGCCGACTGGCTCAACCAGACGAACGAACGCATCCGGTCGTCTTTGGATCTCGATCGAATCGTGCGAGTGACGTTGGACGAGGTCGTGTCGTTATTGGCGTTGCACGGTGCAGCTTTCGCGTGGTACGACGAAACAACGGCGACCTTGGACGTCGGTTGGGTAGCTGGACGATCGATCGACTGCGGACGCTTTGACCGCGTCAGCGATTTAGCAACGCAGTTAGAGCAAGCTGAGCCTCTCGTTCTGAAAGGTATTGGCGATTCTCCGTCCGTGTTGAAACTGCGTGGGTATCGTGCCGTTCCCGTACGCCCACAAGCCGATCGATGGGGATTTTTAATCGGTATCGCACCGTCCCGACGACATTGGACGCCTGAAGATCGGGTGTTTTTAGAATCGGTGGCCAGTTCTCTGGCTGTCGCGATGACGCAGGCACACCTCTACCGTCAAACCCAAACTCAGGTCGAACTCCTCGATCGAACCCTTGAGGAGCTGAAGAAAACGCAAACGAAACTGGTTCAAACGGAGAAAATGTCGGGTTTGGGGCAGTTAGTGGCGGGAATTGCCCATGAGTTGAACAATCCTGTCAATTTTATTTTGGGAAATTTGCCTTACGCGCGAGAGTACGTTGAAGAGTTGTTGGAGTTAGTGCGCCTATACGAGACGGCGGTTTCCCCCATTCCGCCGGACGTGCGAGAGTTTCAGGAACAGATCGAGTTGGGGTTCATCGAGACAGATTTGGCGCGGCTGTTAACGTCGATGCAGGGGGGCGCCGAACGTATTCGTCAGGTCGTGCTGTCGTTGCGGAGCTTTTCGCGGTTGGACGAGGCTCAGAAAAAGTTCGTCAGTTTGCACGAGGGTATCGACAGCACGCTGTTGTTGTTACAACACCGCCTCGAAGACGTGAAGGTGGTCAAGAATTACGCTTACTCGCCCAGTGTGGAATGCTATCCGGGGCAGATGAACCAAGTGTTTATGAATTTGCTGACGAACGCGATTGATGCGTTGCAGGAGATCGAACGACCGAACAAGCAAATCTGGATTGAAACAGCAGTGGTTCCCAACCCGCAACGTCAGTCGGTGTACGTTAAAATTGCTGACAACGGCCCGGGGATTCCGTCGGAGATTCGCGAGAGAGTGTTCGATCCGTTTTTCACGACGAAACCCGTCGGTCGGGGGACAGGAATGGGATTGGCGATCGCCTATCAGATTATCGTTGAGTTACATGGGGGAACAATTTCGATCGAATCGTCTCCCCTGGGGGGAACGGAAGTACTGCTCGATATTCCGGTGCGGGTGGGGCAGACGCTATCTCCCGATCGACTGGCGGCGTTATCGGCTTAAGGTTAGTTCGAGACCGCACCGCAGTACCGATCGATCTCGACTGCGAGTTCGTCGACATAGCGAGCCGCTTGGTGGGCAGCAGAGCCGGCAGCTTTCACTTCAGCGCCACACCGCAGTACCGATCGATCTCGACTGCGAGTTCGTCGACGTAGCGAGCCGCTTGGTGGGCGGCAGAGCCGGCGGCTTTCACTTCAGCTCTAGCTTGCTGGACTCGATCGAGTCCGACCTCGCTGGCGGGAGAGGTTTCGGCCAGTTTGAGTGCTGTCCCCATTTGACGATACGCCTCGCTGAGTTCTCGATAGGCTTGAGCGACTTGCTGTCGCTGTTGTTGGAGGGTTTCGTCCGTCATGTCGAGGGATCTTAGGTTTTGGGCAACCGTGGCTAAGTCACCCGCAAGGGCATCGAGCGCCGTAGCATCCTGTCCTTGAAATGCGATGGCTTTGGCGTACCCTTGATTGGTGAGATCGACGAGCTGGTTGCACTGAGCGAGTTTTTGCTGTTGAGATCGGTATCGAGCGACCGCAAACATTCCACCAGCACTCAGCGCGAGGAGAACGGCAACTACAGCGATACGAACGATACCAGAGGATCTCGGCGCACGTCTCATAGCAGATCGGGCATCGAATTTCATCGAATTTTAACACTGCAACTTGTTTTTCGTCACGAACGTAACAATTCAGTAAAATTCGCTACATTTTAATCTTTGTAATGATATATTAGAAACTGAAGCCGTAAACGATCGCGTTAAAAAATACTGTTTCCTATGAACAAAATTTCTCGCAAAGCCGTCCGAGATGCGGCTGAAATCCACCGCACGACATTACGAAAAACGTTAGAACGTCGTATTGAAATCGCACGTGCTAAAGGCGATTCTGCGTTGTTACGTCAACTGGAAGCGGAAGCTGATTATCTCCGTTAATCGATCGAAGCTCATCTAAAGTGCAGCAGAGGATCGGCGATCTTTTGCTGCTTTTGATTGGCTGCTTTTTAAATATCTTCGAGGTCTTCGCAGAGTTCTTGTAAGTTCTGGTGTTGCTGCCGTCGGGAAAGGCGACGATACTTTTTCGAGGCGAGTTTGGGTTCGTAATAGCGCTGCCCGTTTTTTTTCGTTCTGAGTTTCAGTGTCGATTCTCGATCGCCGAGTTGCTGGCGTTCTTCCTGACGGACAATCGCTTCCTCGACGAACATCAGATAGTGGTCGTACCGTTCCCACGTGCCTCGAACTGCACAGTTCGGTTCTTCCCGATGGAAGCAATCGCTAAACTGACAGGTTTCGAGGTCGAGTCGCCGTTGGATTTCGGGGAAATAACGGGGGAGTTCCCGAGGAAGACAGTCGAGTTCCGGTCGATCGAACCCTGGTGTATCGGCCAGCAAGCCACCGTTCGGCAGCTCGAACAGTTCGACGTGGCGGGTTGTGTGGCGGCCGCGCTTCAATTTTCCAGACACGCCAGCAACGCGCACGTCAGCAGCGGGTACCAATCGATCGATCGTACTGGATTTCCCCACACCGGAGGGCCCGGCAAGAATCGTTACGCGATCGCGCAGGCGTCGGGCCAGGTCGTCGACTCCCCATGCCGTGCGAACGCTCAGCAACAGGGGATCGTAACCCCACTGCCGCAAGCGATCTCGCCACTGTTCTCGTTCTTCCTCACCCACGAGATCGCTTTTGTTCAAACAGAGCTGAACGTCGAGTTGGGTCGATTCGGCTTTAATAAGAAATCGACTGAGTTGAATGGGATCGATCGAGGGTTCTGCGAGGGCAAACACGAGCAGAACGCAATCGGCGTTGGCCACGGGTGGACGGTCGAGTTCGGTGCGTCTCGGCAACACGTCGGAGATCGCACCCCGTTCTCCTTCCCAATCTGGCTCTTCAACGACCACGCGATCTCCGACCATCACCTGCTGGCCGATTTTCTTCAAGCGCGTGCGCCGAGTACACAATAGGGAAAACTTTGGGGGTTCGGCCGCTCGATCGATCTGAACTCGATAAAAGTTCGCTTGAACGGCAACGACTGTCCCCAACCAGCCAGCTTCCGTTAGAGCCGTTGGGGGTAAATGTCGATCGCTCATGCGATCGATTGGCGAACGTACAGGGCAAAGTATTCCGATCGATCTTCAATGGTTTCAACCGCATATCCTGCCACGGTCAGGCTTTCCGGCACTTGTTCGATCGGTTCGCCGGGGTCGAGCCACACTTCGAGCAACTGACCCGGCTCCATCTGTTGTAAGCGCAACTTCGTCCGCACGAAATTGATAGGACAGGGCGTTCCGCGCAAGTCCATCTGTGCGTCTGGGGTTGAGGTGACAGACTGACTCACTTGAACAAGCCTCCTAGAAATCCTTCAACACCGCCCTTACCCAATCGATCGCCACGCAACTTGGCTAATTTTTCCAGTAATTCGCGCTCTTCAGTGCTGACTTTCTGCGGAATTTCTACGTTCACTGTCAGCAAATGATCGCCGCGACTGACGGGATTTCCCAATCGGGGAACGCCTTGTTCTTCTAGGGTAATCGTGTGTCCCGGTTGCGTTCCCGACGGAATCACGACTTCGATTTCGCCATCGACCGTGTTCACGGGAATTTTACAGCCGAGAATGGCTTGCAAGTAGCTAATGTTGACTTCCGAAAGGATATTGATGCCTTCCCGCTCGAATTCTTCGTCTTCGTTAACGAACAGGTAGACGTACAGATCTCCCGGCGGTCCACCCTTTTTCCCGGCATCACCTTCGGATTGAACCCGAAGGCGCGTTCCGTTATCGACTCCAGCAGGAACGTTGATTTTGAGTTTTTTGGTGACTTGCTTCTGTCCTCTTCCCGCGCAAGACCCACATTTTTCCTCGATGGTCTGGCCCGTACCGTTACAGCTGGGACAGTCCGACACTTGGGTAAAACTTCCGAAAGGGGTACGAGTTGCTCGGCGCACTTGGCCGACACCGCCACAGGTCGCACAAGTTTGCGGGCGCGTACCGGGTTTAGCCCCCGTACCGCCGCAAGTTTCGCAAGTTTCGAGGTGACTGATGCGAATTTCCTTTTCACCCCCAAAGACCGCCTCGCGGAAATCGAGTTTCAAATCGAGGCGCAAATCGTCGCCCCGAACTGGACCGCCGCGACGACGGGTTTGAGTTGTACCGCTGAAGCCGCCAAAAAAGGTTTCAAAAATATCGGCAAAGCCGCCTGAGAAGTCGCCAAAGTCAGAGAAACCCGCACCGGCACCGGCACCGGCACCAGAACCCACTCCAGCCTCGCCGAATCGATCGTAGCGAGCGCGGAGGTTCGGGTCAGACAAAACTTCGTAGGCGCGGTTGATTTCTTTAAAACGCTCTTCTGCCTCCTCTTCTTTATTCACATCGGGGTGATATTTGCGAGCGAGCCGACGGAAGGCACGTTTGATTTCGTCCTTGTCAGCGTTGCGAGAGACACCTAGAAGTTCGTAGTAATCGACAGCCATAACGCACTATAGTTGGAAATTCTCAGACACGATAACGGAGGCAAACCGGACAGTTCGGCAGAGGGAGTCACCGTTAGAAAAACGGATTGTCGGGATCGGCTTCGCCTTCTGGCGGGGGTTCTTTCTGGGAAACGTCGAATGGATTACTACCCTCACCACCGTTAGCAGCCTGTTCGACGTCCTCTTCTTCTCCCGCCATCGCAGGTGACGGCGCTTCGGATTGCGGAGCCGAACGGGCAGTCGGCATAATTGGCGGTTCGAGCGGCGAATCTTCGGCCAATATTGGCGGTTCGAGCGGCGAATCTTCGGCCAATAAGGCCTCGAGATCCTTCAGTTCTCGATCTAAGTCTAAACTGAGTTCGGCGTCTAAGTCTAAAGCAGAGCTGTCGTCAGCGCCACTGGGTAGGAGGTCGGCGAGGGCGTTGTTCGTCGGCTGGGTTGAAGAAGCCACGCGGTTATCGGTCGCGTCTACTGGAGCACTGCTACCTTGGTAAACGGCCGATCCGATGGCAAACAGGACTTTTTGGAACTCGCTGAGCTTCGATCGAATGTCTTCGAGATCGGGAGATCGCTCTTCAAGCGCTTCTTGTAGGCGATGGGCTTTTTCGGTAACGTCCAATTTGAGAGAATCGTTGATGAGATCGGCGTTGTGTTTGAGGGTGTCTTCGTAGTTATAAAACAGAGCGTCGGCTTGGTTGCGAAGTTCGGTCAACGCCCGTGCGAACTCGTCTTGTTCCGCAAAGGCTTCGGCTTCGCGACGCATCTGCTCGATTTCGTCTTGACTCAACCCTCCCGTGTTGGTGATTTGAATGCTCTGGGCGCGTCCCGTTCCCTTGTCGCGGGCGGACACGTTGAGAATGCCGTTGGCATCGATTTCAAAACTGACTTCGATCTGAGGAATTCCACGTGGGGCGGGGGGAATACCCATCAAGATAAACTTGCCCAAACTTTTGTTATCTCGGGCCATTGCCCGTTCTCCTTGAAGAACGTGGACTTCTACAGAAGTCTGGCCGTCTGTGGCCGTCGAAAACATTTGAGATTTACTGGTCGGAATTGTCGTGTTGCGATCGATAATCTTCGTAAACACCTCGCCGAGGGTTTCGATTCCGAGAGATAAGGGCGTCACGTCGAGGAGCAATACGTCTTGCACCTCACCGCCGAGAACGCCAGCCTGAATGGCCGCCCCCGTGGCCACCGCTTCGTCGGGGTTGACCGATCGATCGGGCTCGCGCCCGCCGAAGTATTCGCTTATCGCGGCTTGCACGGCGGGAATGCGTGTCGAACCGCCCACGACAACGATTCGATCGATATCTTCGGGACTCATCTGAGCGTCTTCTAACGCTTGGGAAACGGGTTCGATCGTGCTGTCGACGAGAGATTTGACCAACTCTTCAAACTTCGTCCGTGTTAAGGTGCTTTCTAAGTGTTTCGGTCCAGTTTCGTCAGCGGTAATAAAGGGCAGGTCGATCGTCGTTTGCTTCACCGAAGACAGTTCGATCTTGGCTTTTTCTGCAGCCTCCCGCACTCGCTGCATTGCCATTTTGTCACCGGACAGGTCGATGCCTTCGTGTTCCCGAAAATTGTTGACGAGCCACCGTACCAAAGCGCTATCGAAGTCGTCACCGCCGAGATGGTTGTTTCCCGCTGTCGCCTTCACTTCAAACACGCCGTCTCCGAGTTGCAAGATCGACACGTCGAAGGTGCCTCCACCGAGGTCGAAGACTAAGATCGTTCGATCGAGTTCTTGCTTGTCGAGACCGTATGCCAAGGCGGCGGCCGTCGGCTCGTTGATGATTCGCAGGACTTCTAGCCCTGCGATCGTTCCCGCGTCTTTTGTGGCTTGGCGCTGTCCGTCTGTAAAGTAAGCCGGTACGGTAATCACAGCTTGATAGACGGGTTCGCCGAGGTAGGTTTCGGCATCTTGCTTGAGTTTTTGCAAGATCATGGCCGAAATTTCCTGGGGCGTGTGTTGGCGGTCGCGCACCTTAACATCTACCGTACTATCGCGGCCGACAACGCAGGTATAGGGCGTTCGCGATCGCTCTTCTTCCGTTTCTTCCCAGCGACGGCCGATAAACCGCTTGATGCTGTAAACCGTGTTTTCGGCATTCGTGACACCCTGACGTTTGGCCAGTTGCCCGACGAGCCGGTCTCCCGATTTCGTAAACCCCACCATACTGGGTGTCGTGCGTCCGCCTTCCGAGTTGGGAATGACGACGGGTTTGCCGCCTTCAAGGACGGCAATGCAACTATTGGTTGTCCCGAGGTCGATACCGATAACTTTTCCCATAGCCCTTGGTGCGGGGGTGAACGTCAGGAATCGAAAAATTTAAAATGTAGGGGATCGCGGGCGGTCGTCGGCGTCGCAATTCTTTGGCACGATCGACCGCTGCGACGGCTTGCTCGTCTCCCGATGTCGTCTCGACGAGAAAAACGTCAGTCCTCCGACGAGTCAGATTCCGCTTCTTCTGAGCTTACCACGGGTTCCGGGGTGGTTGCCACCTTCACCATGGCATGACGCAAGACTCGATCGGCGAGCGTGTAGCCCCCCATGAGTTCTGCAACGACTGTCCCTTCAGGGTGGCTATCGGTGGGTTCGCGCATGACGGCTTCGTGCAGGTTGGGGTCGAATTCTTCCCCTTCCGGACGCATCCGCGAAACGCCCAAGCGTTTTAAGCAATCCACCATTTGCTTGTAGACACTTTGATAGCTTTTGTGGATGTTCGTTTCTCCCTCGTTTTGGGGTTTAATTTGCGTGCGTGCCCGCTCGAAGTTGTCGATGACGGGTAGCAGCTCTTTAATCGTGGAGCAAACGGTCTGCTCTTCGAGGTCTTTCTTTTCTTTTTGCGTGCGTTTTCGGAAGTTATCGAAATCCGCAGCCAGTCGTGCGTATTGCGATTGCAGGTCTTCGAGCTGGGCTTGGGTGGTTTCAGCCGTAGCTTTGAGTTTAGCGATGGTAGCGGTTTCCGCCTCGGCTCGTTCTTTCACTTCCTGTGCGGCGGCTTCGGCTTCCGCCACGATCGGATCGATATCGGTTGCTCCGGAATCGCCCGATTCGCCATCTGGGGAGGACATCCGGTCGGGTTCGCTCGCTGCCTCCACCGTATCAGAATTTAGATCGGCGGCGGCTTCGGTTCCTTCTGCGACCGCCGGGCGCTCGATCTCTAACTGCTTTTCTTCATCCATCTCTGACTTCCCCATTGCAAAACTCCAATGCAGGCGGCTTGCGTTTCCCTCCGACGAAGTTGCGGACAAACCAAACGGAGCTTCGCCGAACACCCGATCGACGGAAACTCCGCGCCCGCAGTTCGGTTGCTTCGGACGGAACTGCTTTCCCTGCGTTATTAACCTATTCTGACATCCTCTCACATCCACCGGCCAAAGCAAGGGTGAAGATGGGGAGATGACTTGCCCTTTCACGACCATCCCCTCACCCCCTCACCTCATCACCTCTACAGGAGAGGATTTGCAGGATTAGCGCTTCCACCATCGCCATCTTGGGTGAGTTAAACTAGATTAAGTAGGAGTAGTGGTGTTTGCTCCCGAGCCGATCGACTCGACACGACTACCTTTTCGCAACGCGATGCTCGAAATCCACCATGACTGATCTCCCTTCTAACGCCTCCAAATCTCGGCGTGCGCTAGTCGTTCAGACTAACTTTTCGCCGTTTGGTAATAAGTTGATTCAAGCCGGTCATCTCAGTCCCGACCAAATGAGTAAGGCGGCTGAAGAAAGCCGTCGCACTGGTCGATCGCTGATCGAAGCGATCGAGAGCGTGACGGGCAAACAACTTCCCGCTGAGTTCGTTCGCCAATACAAAAAGCAACAACTTTTCGAGCTTACAATTCTCTACGGTGTCGAGTCGTTCGATCCGGAAGTTGCAGACATCCCACAAGGCCAAATCAAACGTCTCTTAGAAATCGTCTCCGTCGATAGTTGTCGCCGCTACCGCTTCGTTCCCTTGACTCTCGAGGAGAACCAGTTGGTCGTCGCTATGGTCGATCCCGACAACCTCGAAGCCCAAGACGAACTGCGGCGTGTCCTTCGATCGCAGGAATACTCCTTCCAGCGACGGGCGATTACCCTCGACGACTACCAACAAACGATCTCGCGCTACCTCGACGAGCAGGTTAAGAAAGAAGCGGAAAACCAAAAACGGGAGCAAGAACTCAAAAACACGATCTCACTCGAGGATATCAGCAAGTTCGCCGGTGAGGATGGCGAACTCGAAGAAGCACCACCCGATCAAGAAGAACTCGATACTGAAGGCGATGGCAGTGAAGATGAAAGTGTCATCAGCCTCGTCAACAAAATCCTCCGAAAAGCCCTTTCTGACGGAGTTTCAGATATTCACGTCGAACCTCAAGAAGAGTCGCTACGCATTCGGATGCGGAAAGACGGGGTATTGCACGAGCCGTTCCCGCGCTTCCCGAAGGCGATTGTTCCAGCACTCACCTCTCGTTTCAAAATTATCTCTGATATGGACATCGCCGAACGCCGTCAAGCTCAAGATGGACGGATTCGACGGGTGTTCCAAAAGCGTCCGGTGGATTTCCGGGTTAACGCCCTCCCCAGTCGCTACGGTGAAAAAATCGTCCTGCGGATTCTCGATAACTCTTCGACCCAGTTAGGACTCGATAAGCTGATCACCGATCCGGAAACCTTGCAAAAGGTGCGAGATGTTGCCAGTCGTCCTTTCGGTTTGATTCTGGTTACCGGGCCGACCGGCTCGGGGAAATCGACGACGCTTTATTCGATCCTGGCAGAACGCAACGATCCGGGTGTCAATATCAGTACGGCGGAAGATCCCATCGAATACGCCCTCGATGGAATTACTCAGTGTCAGGTGATTCGAGAGAAAAACCTCACCTTTGCCAACATTCTGCGGGCGTTCTTGCGACAAGACCCGGATATCATTCTGGTGGGTGAGACGCGGGACTACGAAACGGCGAAAACGGCGATCGAAGCGGCTCTAACCGGTCACTTGGTCTTGACAACACTCCACACGAACGATGCCGCCGGTGCGATTGCCCGGCTCGACGAAATGGGGGTCGAGCCGTTCATGGTTTCTGGGGCTCTCCTGGGCGTTCTCGCCCAACGTCTGATGCGTCGCGTCTGTACGGAGTGCCGCATTCCCTATACGCCGACGCGAGAGGAACTGTCTCGCTATGGTTTAGCATCGTCCGGTGAGGTCGATACGACATTCTACAAGGCGAAGACCATTCCAGCCGCCGAGCGAAAAGCATCCCTAGAAGCGGGCGAGCTGTGTCCGAAATGCAACGGTGTCGGTTACAAAGGACGGGTTGGGGTCTACGAATTCTTGCAAACGACTGAAGAACTCGCCCTGTTGATCAACGAAGGTGCTCCCACCGAACGGATTAAGGAAAAAGCGGTCGAACAGGAGATGAAAACCTTGTTGGCCTACAGCCTCAATTTGGTCAAGCAAGGCTATACCACGTTTGAGGAAGTCGATCGCGTGACCTTCACCGATTCGGGCTTAGAAGCGGAACTCAAGGCAAAACGCAAGAGTTCGCTAACGTGCAGCACTTGTGGGGCGGGATTGAACCCCGATTGGATGGACTGTCCCTATTGTATGACTCCACGCTTCCAAGACTGATCTCATTCCCTTCGTAGACTCGCGTTGTCGTCTGGTCAATTGTTCCCGACGGTAAAATGAGAGCGATCGAGGGGACCGAGAGATCTTTTACCGTTGACCCGTAGCTCGTACCCAAAGCCCGAAACAGGAGGAATGATATCGATGGACTACATGATCGAGGACGTAATGGAGTCGTTGGTCGAACAGGGTGGCTCTGATATGCACATTCAAGCAGGAGCGCCCATTTTCTTCCGCATTAGCGGGAAGCTCACGCCGCAACCGCAGTTTGGCGAGTCTCTGGCCCCCGACGAGTGCCAAAGACTCATTTTCAGTATGCTCAACAACAACCAGCGCAAAGATTTGGAGCAGAACTGGGAACTCGACTGCGCTTATGGGGTGAAGGGGTTGTCTCGTTTTCGGGTCAACGTTTACCGCGAGCGGGGGTGCTGGGCGAGCTGTCTGCGGGCACTGGCCTCGCAAATTCCCAACTTTGAGAAACTGGGCGTTCCCGAAATCATGCGCGAAATGGCAATGCGCCCTCGAGGAATGGTCTTGGTGACGGGTCAGACGGGATCGGGTAAAACCACCACGATGGCGGCGATCTTGGATTTGATCAATCGCACGCGCTCCGAGCATATCCTGACGGTGGAAGACCCGATCGAGTACGTGTTCCCTAATGTTAAAAGCTTGTTCCACCAACGGCAGAAGGGGGAAGATACGAAGAGTTTTGCCAACGCGCTCAAGGCAGCCCTACGGGAAGACCCGGATATCATTCTCGTCGGGGAAATGCGCGACCTGGAAACGATTTCTCTGGCTATCTCGGCGGCTGAAACCGGTCACTTGGTCTTCGGAACGCTCCACACGAACTCGGCGGCGGCGACGGTCGATCGGATGCTCGACGTTTTCCCACCCATTCAGCAACCTCAAATTCGCGCTCAGATGGCGGGATCTCTGGTGGGAGTCTGTTCGCAAAACCTCCTCAAGAAAGTTGGAGGCGGACGCTGTGCGGCTCAGGAAATTATGGTCAACACGCCAGCCATTGCGAACCTGATTCGGGAGGGTAAAACCAGTCAGATCTACTCTGCCATTCAAATGGGGAGCAAGATGGGGATGCAAACGATGGAAATGTGTTTGGCCCGACTGGTCAACGAAGGCAAAGTCAGTTACGAAGACGCGATTGCGAAAACGTCTAAGATCGATGAATTCAACCGCCTTGTCGATCCGCGCATCCTGGCAGGTGGAAAAGCGCCGACGGGTGCCAAAGCGAAAGCGAAAGCGAAAGCCCGTTAACACACCGAGATTCGAGATGAGGCGACGACTGGATAAGGAGATGAACTAAAATCTCACCCTTCAACGCTTCATCTCCTCACCGACTCATGTCTCATCTTCCTCTCCCCCCAAACCAACCATGACGAACGCCCTACCCACTCAATCAAAAGGCTTTGATTTCAGCCAAATTGAAGAGAAGATATCGGTCATGCTGTCCAGTGTGACGGTGAAAGACAAAGCGGTCTTCTCTCGTCAGTTTGCTGCAATGTTCAATGCTGGGGTCGGAATGCTCCGATGCTTAACGGTTTTGACCGAGCAATGTGGCAACCCCAAGCTCAAAAAAGCACTGACTGATATTAGCACTGAGGTGGAGCAGGGTGGGAGTCTCGCTGAGGCGATGACCAAACACCCGGGCTGTTTCGATAAACTTTACGTCAGTATGGTGGCAGCGGGGGAAGTTGGGGGGGTTCTCGATGAAGTCCTCAACCGTCTGGCTCTGCTGTTGGAAAAATCGGCGAAGCTGCAAAACGAGCTGAAGTCGGCCATGTCTTATCCTCAAACAGTCGGAGGTATCGCCGTCGTCATCTTTTTGGGAATGACGATTTTCTTGCTCCCAGTCTTTACTGGTATTTTCGACCAGCTCGATGCTGAACTTCCCGCCTTTACGGCGATGATGATGAGCATCAGTTTTTTCCTGCGCGGGCCGACTTTACCGCCACCGGGTACCGATCCGACGGCAGAAAGCTGGCTGGAAGAACGCAATTATGCCATCTTGGGCTTCGTCGGCGTACTCATCGCGATTGTTTTTGCCGTAATGCAGTACTACAAAACTCCGGCTGGACGGTTCCAAATTGACGGACTCCTCCTCAAAGCGCCGATTTTTGGCGATTTGATTGAAAAGTCGGCGGTTGCAAGTTTCTGCAACGTGTTTGGAACGTTGACTCGCTCGGGCGTACCGATTCTCAATGCGATGGAGATCGTGCGGGATACGGCGGGAAATGAGGTGATTGCGGATGCGATCGATTACGCCAAAGATAAGATTCAGGAAGGGGGCAGTATTAGCGAGGCATTCCGAGAACGGGGCGTGATGCCCGCACTGGCGGTGCAAATGATGTCGATCGGTGAAGAAACTGGGGAACTCGACAAGATGTTGGTTAAAGTCGGGGAGTTTTACGAGGACGAAGTCGAACAGGCGATTAAAGGTCTAACCTCAATGCTCGAACCGCTGATGATCGTGGTGATTGGGGCGATGGTGGGATCGATTCTGCTGTCGATGTACCTCCCGATGTTCGCTGTGATGGACAGCATCGGTTAGCAACGATTTCGGTTACAACATCCTCGTGGGGCGCTTTTCAGCGCCCCGTTTTTTTAGCCTTGTTTTTTATAACGAACGTTAGATATAATAAAAAGTAAGCGGGTAAAGACAAATCAAGATGCCGAAGATCGTCGATCGAGAGGAATATCGCAAAATGTTACTGACCCAAAGCTTCGAGTTATTCGCCCAAAAAGGCTACGAAGCGATTACCATGCGCGAAATCGCCTCAGCTTTGGGCGTGACGACGGGAACGCTGTATCACTACTTCCCCAATAAAAAAGCGCTGTTCGAGCAACTCGTCGAACTGCTGTGCGAATGGGATATCGAACTTTACAGTTCTAGCCTCGACGCTGAAAGTTCGATCGAATCTCGCATTGCCAAAGCATTCGAGTTAGTCGAACAGAACGAAGATTTCTATCTCAAAATTCTGTTTGTCATCGTGGACTTTTACCGCCAGCAAAGAAACGAGGGCGTAACAGACAATCGCTTTCTCGAGGCGCTCGCAGCTCGTTGGCAAGCAGAATGTGCCGAGCTGACTGGAATTCACGACACTCAACTCGTGACCTTCCTCATGTGTTTTCTGAACGGTTTACTGGTCGAACGGTTGTTTGAAGGCGACAAGGTGTCTTATCGCGAACAGTCCGAGCTGTTTCGATCGATGTTTCTCGATCGTCTCAAAGTCACTCAAGCGAATTTGTGAGGTCTGTTTCCATGACAGCGCGATTTATCCCCCAAATTCCCCTACAGCGAACTGCCATTTTAGGAGTCTCGATCGCGATCGGTGTGGGGTTTATAGCGGGTCAATTCGTCTCGTTGCAGCAAAATCGCCCAGATGTTGCGACGAGTTCGGAGATCGATCGATCTCCACCTCCCGTCAGCGCACTAGGACGACTGGTTCCCAACGGCGATGTCGTGCGTTTGTCAGCTCCTATTTCTGTAGAAGGCATTCGGATCGATCGATTAAACGTCGAAGAAGGCGATTTGGTCGATGAAGGTCAAGTTATCGCAGTTTTAGACAGTGTCGATCGACGAACTGCCGATCTCGAACGGGCCCGTTCGAGGGTCGATAACGCTCGATCGAGACTGGCGCAAGTCGAAGCTGGCGCGAAAACCGGCGAAATCGACGCTCAAGCAGCGCGGTTTCAGGGGGTGAGAGCAGAACTCGAAGGTCAAATTGCCAGCCAACAGGCCAACTTGGCGAACCTCGAAGCCAGTCTGCGCGGCGAAATCGCAGAGCAACAAGCCACGATCGAGCGTCTCAAAGCCGAACTTCAGCACGCTCGCACCGAGTGCCAACGCTATAACGTCCTGTATACCGACGGGGCGATTTCTGCATCGGGGCGAGATAGTGTGTGTTTGAGCGCCACCACGTCCACGGAGCGACTCGTCGAAGCACAAGCGACCTTGAATCGCATCGTCACCTCCGGGCGAGAAGGGATTCAGCAAGCGAGAGCCGAACTCGATCGAACGACGACGACGCTACAGCGACAAATCGAAGAAAACCGCGCCACGCTCGATGCGATTGCTGAAGTGCGGCCAGTGGATGTGCGAACAGCTCAAACCGAAGTTGCATTAGCCGCAGCCGAAGTCCATCGAGCTGAAGCCGATTTAGAACAATCTTTCGTTCGATCTCCCATCACGGGTCAAGTTTTGAAAATTCACGCCCGCCCAGGAGAAGTGGTCGAAAGCGAGGGAATTATCGAAATTGGTCGCACGCAAACGATGGAAGCGATCGCCGAAGTGTATCAAACCGATATCGGACGGATACAACTCGGACAAACAGCGACGCTCACGAGTCCAGTTTTTGAAGGCGAACTGAAGGGAGAAGCAATCCGTTTGGGAACGCAAGTGAGCCGTCAAGACATTTTCAGCCAGCAACCCGGTTCTGATGTCGATCGACGAGTTGTTGAAGTACGAATTCGCCTGACTCCCGAGTCTAGCGAGCGCGTCCAAAATCTTACGAACTTACAAGTTCAAGTGACGTTTGAACCGTGATGGTTTGAGAGCGACTTGGCTCAACAAAAGTGACTTAGACAGCTTTATCTCACTTTTTACTCTTCACCATTATGACACCTCAATTACCTTTGGCTTGGTTGCAGTTGACTCGAGAGAAAACGCGGCTTATGACTGCCATTGCAGGGATTGCATTTGCCGATATTCTCATGTTCGTTCAAGTCGGGTTTCAAAATGCATTGTACGATAGCGCTCTCGGACCGCACAACAGCATTAATGGGGAGTTAGTTTTAGTTAATTCCACCTATCAAACGATTTTTTCAATGAAGAATTTTTCTCGGCGACAGTTGTATCGCGTTCGATCGATCGAGGGGGTTCGATCGGTAAGTCCCGTTTATATCGGTTCTGCGGATTGGAAAAATCCCGAAAACGGTACGAGTCGATTGATTCTCGCTTTTGGAGTCGATCCGGTCGAACCGACGTTAAATTTACCGGAAGTCAACGAGAATATCGATCGACTGAAATCGATCGATCTCGTGCTGTTCGATCGAGCGTCTCGTCCTGAATACGGGCCGATTGCCAATTTATTTCAGAAAGACCCAAATTTAGAAGTTGAAGTTAATGAAGTTCGCCTTAACGTCGTCGAATTATTTACATTAGGTGCGACGTTTTCAGCAGAAGGAAATTTAGTGACGAGCGATTTAACATTTTTGAGAATTTTTGACGATCGAGATCCCGACGATATTGAAGTTGGAGTGATTCAGCTCGAGTCAGATACTGATATTGAACGTGTCAAACAAGAGATCGATCGAATTATTTCGTCTGAAGTCAAAGTTTTAACTCGAGAAGAGTTTGCCTCGGCAGAGCGGGAGTACTGGGCAAATAGTACCGGAATTGGTTTTATTTTCGATCTCGGAATGTTTGTTGGTTTTATTGTTGGCTTGGTTATTGTTTATCAAATTTTGTATTCTGATGTGTCCGATCACTTGCCAGAATATGCAACTTTGAAAGCAATGGGATATCGAGATTCGTATTTATTGAAAGTTTTAATTCAAGAAGCCATTATTTTGGCAATTTTAGGCTATTTGCCAGGATTAGGGGTTTCTTGGTGGCTGTATGAAATGACTCGAAAATCGACACTGTTGCCCATTTTTATGACCACTTCTCGTGCAGTTGCAATGCTTTCGATCACAATTTTTATGTGTGCGATTTCAGCAGCAATTGCCGTTCGTAAATTGAGAGAGGCAGATCCAGCTGATGTATTTTGATGTTGGTCTGTTATCCATGAATTAAAATTGAAAATCGTAAATTTCTATGATTATTGACATTCAAAAACTCAGTTATTCTTTCGGGCAAGGCAAACTCGAACGAAAAGTTTTATCTGAAATCGACCTGAAGATTCGACCGGGAGAAGTCGCAATTATTAAAGGGCCTTCCGGTTCGGGAAAAACCACCTTACTAACGTTGATCGGTGCGTTGAGATCGTTTCGGGAAGGAAGTTTAAAAGTTTTAGGCGATGAGCTTCGCGGTTCGTCTTATTCCGAACGAGTGCGAATTCGTCGCCAGATCGGTTATATTTTTCAATCTCATAATTTACTGAGCTTTCTGACAGCTCGACAAAATGTTTGGATGTCCCTGCAACTCCATCACGGGCTGTCAAAACATGAAGTTTTAACGAGAACGAATACAATCTTAAAAAACGTTGGATTGAACGATCGATTAGATGACTACCCCGATAGTTTATCCGTCGGACAAAAACAGCGTGTTGCCATCGCCCGGGCGCTCGTCAGCCATCCCAAACTCGTTCTCGCCGACGAACCGACCGCTTCTTTAGACAGTCGATCGGGGCGAGATGTCGTCGAACTCATGCAGCATCTCGCCCGAGAATTTGGGAGTGCAATTTTAATTGTGACCCACGACGATCGAATTATCGATATTGCCGATCGTGTGTTGTCTCTCGAAGACGGACGTTTGACGCGGGATGAAAAAAACGGAAAAGATCGAGAATTTCCATCCATTTAACCGTCAATCTAATAAATCCGGTTCTTCACGCACGATTTTGTCATAAAGCGATTGAAAACTAAACCAACCCATATAATGTGTTCCAACTTGGCTGTGGGTTAGTTTGGCAATTTCAGGATCGATCGAAACAGGATTTCCCGCTGCTTCTACCAGCAATTGCGACTGACAGCAACGATCCATCGTAATAAACCACCACGCCGCCTCATCGATCGAATGTCCGACAGTGAGTAAGCCGTGATTGCGGAGAATCGCCGCTTTTCGATCGCCTAAGGTTTCCCCGATGCGCTGTCCTTCACTGAGATCGAGGACGACTCCCGTATAGTCATCGAAGAGAGCGTGGTCTTGGTAAAACGCACAAGCATCTTGCGTGAGGGGGGCGAGGAGACGACCCAAACTCGACCAAGTTTTTCCGTAAAGCGAGTGGGCGTGGGCGGCGGCGACGATATCGGGGCGGGCGGTGTGAACTTGCGAGTGAATGGCGAACGCAGCGGCGTTGACGGGGCGATCGCCTTCGACGACTTCACCGCGATCGTCGACCAAAATCAAATCGGACACGCGAATCTGTCCGAAATACATTCCAAAGGGATTCACCCAAAATCGATCGAGGAATTCCGGATCTCGGGCTGTGATATGTCCGGCGACACCCTCATCGAAACCATAGCGGGCGAACAAGCGAAACGCGGCGGCGAGTCGCTGTTTGCGGTGCAAGCGTTCCTCGGCGATCGTCTCGAATACGGGCGGTTGGGGAAGGTTCGGTTGATGGGAAATCGGCGTTATCTGCATTTCGATCGATCCTTACAATGCTTTAATGTCTGACTGCTTTAATGTCTGGCCCTACGCAATCGCCAATCGTAAGGCGTAAATCCTCAATCGTAAATTGCCATGAGTGCTATCTTATCCGCCGTTCTCCCTGTCGCGTGTATTGTCTTCATCGGCTTTTTTGTCGAAAAAACGTTGCATCTCGATCGATCGACGTTATCTCGCTTGACGCTGTTCGTCTTTTCTCCAGCACTCATCGCCGATGCTATTTATCGAACGCCGCTGACCAAGGAAAACGCGGCTGAACTGTTCGTGGCGTTTACGTTAGTGTACCTGTTGCTGTGTGTTCTTTCCTGGGGATTGGGGAAAGTTTTCAAATTTCCGTCCGTCGTCCAAAAAAGTGTCATTGCAACCACTTCTTTTCCCAATATGGGAAATATGGGATTGTCCGTGACGTTTTTTGCGTTTGGCGATGCAGGACTCGATCGAGCGGTGGTGGTTTTGATCGTTTGTAGCGTTCTCGTTTTTTCGACGGGGCCCGCGATTCTCAAGGGGGGTGGCTTATTTAAAGCGATTGGATTTACGCTGAAACTTCCGCTGATTTGGGCGATGTTATTGGGGGGGGTGCTGCGGTTATTGCCTTTCGATTTGCCGTTCAAACTCGATGAGGGATTGCACGTTTTAGCGCAAGGAACGATTCCGATGGCATTGTTGCTATTGGGAATGGAAATTGCCAGTGCGAAGTTTCAGTTAACGCTGTACGAAGGGGCGGCGAGTTTGTTACGGCTTGTCGGTGGTGCGATTGTGGCGTATTTGGTTGCAACGGCGTTGGGATTAACGGGACTCGATTGGCAAGTTTTAATTTTACAGAGTTCGATGCCTGCGGCGGTGAGTTCGTTTTTGATGGTAAACGAGTTTGGCGGGGACGGCGTGCGGACGGCGAGGGTGGTCATGGTTTCAACATTGATGGCGTTTGTGACGTTGCCATTGGTGTTGTGGGCTATTTCGTTAAATTAGGGTTTTGAAAACTGGAGTACAACAATCGCGTAGGGTGCGTTCGCAGGTCACTGAATTTGGTGGAAGTTCCATCCGTGAAATCCTCGCGAACGCACTTCCCCCATCACAACGTCAAGCTTCCTGAATGCTGTATTGGTGTTCTCATTCAAAGCCTAATGAATTAGAGCGATTTTCGATATTCGCCAATCACTTCTATTTTACCCACAATATTTGCATTGAGTTCTTCGAGTAGATTGGATGGAATCCACCATTCAGTATGGTGTGACGCACCAACACATTGAATTTTAAAGCGATCCATAAAACTTTTCTTGACTCTGAATTTTGTTACATAGCCGACACCACTATCTCTAATATTCCATTTTTTCGCAATTTCTTTGGCATACTCTTCATTGGTGACAGGATAAAAAATGGGTTGACCGGGCAATCTAGGCGGCTACTGTTGATATCCTGACGCTTTAACCCGTTCTAGCTCTTTTGGCCCGATCGGTCGATATAAAGTTAGTGTTTTATCCATTTGACGAGCTTCACTCATCAGTTTATAAAAATTCTAGGTTCAATCTTCAAAGATTTCGCTTAAGTCGAGAACGAATCCCGGTAATACGGGTTCGCCGGAAACTTGGATGGGGTTTTCGAGGATTTCGACGGGACGATCGATCCGATAGATTTCGACAATTTTACGCTGAGGGTCGATGAGCCAACCGAGTTTCGCCCCGTTTTCGACGTATTCTTTCATTTTGGCTTGCACTTGGCTCAAACTGTCCGAAGGCGAACGCAGTTCGAGGACGAAATCGGGACAAAGAGGAAGAAATTTGTCTCGCTCTTCTCGGGTTAAGGCATTCCAGCGATCGATCGTCAGCCACGACGCATCGGGCGATCGATTTGCTCCATTGGGAAGTTTGAAGCCACCTGCGGACTCGAAGACTTTCCCAAGTCGAGTTTTTCGGTTCCAAGCTCTCAGTTGAAAGTTAATCTCCGAGTTTCGATCGCTGGTTGCGCCTCCAGTCGGTGGCATGATGATGAGTTCTCCCGTGGCAGTTCGCTCGAACTGCAAGTTTGGATTATTTTGACACAAATGCCAAAATTGCTCGTCAGTCAGCTTCAGATTGAGTTCTAACGGAAAAGTTAGAGCAGTCATGGCGGTGTAGGAAGCGTTTATTTTTATGGTATTCAACTGTCGGGGCGCGGCAACCACGCCCCGACAGTTGAATGTGTGTTTTAATTCGCGTTTTGTTCCCACTGCAACAACGCCAAACGATAGATGTTTTGCCAACTTAAATCTTGCTGGCGCGCGAGTGTCGCGACATCTTCGTATTCGGGTTGAACGTTGACGATTTTTCCAGTTGTGTCGCGAGCAATTTTGAGGCGAACCTCACCGTAAGGCAGTTTCACCGATCGAAATTCTCGCGAGAGGATCGATCGATATTGCAAGGTATGGCGAATTCCCAACGTCGTCGTTTCTCGAAACAACACCGCCTCGCAAGTGTCTCGTTTGTCCGGCGCACACACCACCGTTAACAGCACCCCCGGACGATTTTTCTTCATTCCGACAGGTTGCGTGAAAACATCCAACGCTCCTACTTCAAAGAGTTTGTCGAAAACATATCCGATCGCTTGAGGGCTGAGATCGTCAATTTGCGTTTCGAGAACGTACACGCGATCGACTTGTTGCGGTTGCTCGTCTTCCCCAATCCACAACCGTAGAATATTGGGAATGGGTAAATCTCGCGATCCAGCACCGCGTCCCATTTTTTGCAACGTCATCGCGGGAGGCGTACCGAACGAATCCACTAACGTCACCGTTAACGCGGCTCCTGTGGGGGTGACGAGTTCTCGATCGATCCCGTTTCCATACACGGGAACTTGGCGCATCTCCCACAGCCTCAACACCGCTGGCGAAGGAATGGGAATCTGTCCGTGCGCTGCTTTTACCGTTCCGCCTCCCGTGGGCAGTGGCGAACAATACAGTCGATCGATTCCCAACCAATCTAACCCCAGACAGGTTCCCACGATATCGACAATGGCATCCGTCGCCCCGACTTCGTGAAAATGCACGCGATCGAGGGAAACCCCGTGAACGTCGCCCTCCGCCGCCGCTAAACGCCGAAACACCGCCAAACTCCACTTTCGCACGCGATCGGGAATCTCAGCCGCCTGCAACATCTGCTCGATTTCCGGTAAATAGCGAGTTCCTTCTCCGTGATGGTGGCGGTGGGGGTCGAACGTCGGCGGTTCTCCCTGCACGTTGGGAATATTGACATATGCCTTCATCGCCTGCTGTCCGTTGCGACGCACCCCCTCGACGCGCAGTTGGTAATCGTCGGCAATTCCCAGCCGATTCAGGTTTTCGGTGAGGTATTCCACGGGAACGCCTGCATCGATTAACGCCCCCAAACACATATCCCCTGCAATCCCGGTGGGGCAATCTAAATATGCAATTTTGCTCATGGTGTCCGAACTTGCGCTGTCTAGGTGAGATTATAGTTTTGTTTGGCTGTCAGGGTTCAGTCGCCCTCAAACGCTCGCATCGCGCACAGCCAACCGTCAACCGTATCGGTTTCCCCGCACGAACGAATCATTATGGCAACGCTTTACGAAATTCATCCGGAAACACCGCAAGCTCGCCGAATAGAGCAAATCGGGGACGCTCTAGCGAAGGGTGCGGTGATGTTGTACCCCACCGATACGGTTTACGCCATCGGCTGCGACATCAACGTCAAATCGGCAGTGAAGCGAGTGCGCCAAATCAAGCAACTCGCCAACGATAAACCTTTAACCTTCCTGTGTTCCTCGTTGTCGAATATTGCTAGTTATGCCAGGGTCTCCGATCCGGCTTATCGGATTATGAAGCGTCTGATCCCAGGACCGTTTACCTTTCTGTTACCCGCTACAAAACTCGTTCCGCGCTTGGTGATGGACCCCAAGCGGAAAACCACAGGGATTCGCGTTCCCGATCGAGCCGTTTGTCTTTCGCTGATCGAAACGCTTGGCAATCCAATTATTTCAACATCGGCGTATCTCCTCAGCGACGACGGGAGTACGCCGATTCCGACGATGGCTGTGGGACAAACGCTCGATAAAGCCGAATTGTTCGATCGATGGGACAAACTCGTCGATCTCATTATCGATGACGGTTCGGAACCCGGCTATGAAGTTTCGACGATTCTCGATTTGACGGAAGACAACCGCCCGAAAATTCTGCGGAAGGGATTGCAGGCGGACTTAGTCGAATCCTCGATCTAAGGAATTTTACTGTGCCAGTCGATCGAGTGGTTTCGGTGGCTTCGATCGATTCTCGAACTGTCCACCTCGACGATCTCGATCGTTTCGATCGTTAAATCGGCGCAACCGTTATCGGATCGGGCTTTGCTCGATCGATAGCACCTCAGACACATCGGCGGGTGACTAGAGCGCTTCCCGAATTGGACTCAGACCAGTCTGAAGGTTGGAATACTGGCATTTTTTCACCCTGAGCGGTGTTTTCGCGCTTCTAAAGTGAAATTGTGGACGGCGACACAGGCTCAAGCCTCGAAACGGTTCCACAACTTCTTCTTCAACACGAGTGCGCTACCTTCAGGCAAGATTATGAACATCAAACTCGCAACTTCGTTCAACCAGAGCATTGACAACAACTCACAGGGAGGTGTCGAACGGTTAGTGTCGAGTCCGGTTCCGACCAATGCTGCACCTTCGATCGCTGAAATGCCCCTCGAACCCTTTGCGGAAACTGTCTTACAACACCTACAAGGGGAGCTAGAAACGTCTTCGCGCAGTGGGAAATCCGTCGCTCGACGCATCGCTGCTGAAGTCGAACGAATTTGTAGCAAGAGCGATCGAATTCAGCGATCGGGCGATATCGAAAAGTGGAAATTAACCCTAGTTCGCCATCGCTTGCAAAAAATCGCAGCTTACTACAAACTCGGCTCGAAACGGGGACGTGTCGAACTGCACAGCAATCTCAGCGTCATGGTGTACCGCCATATCGCACCGACGCAAGCCAAGTTAGGTTTTCAGGGGCGCTACAACCTCATCGAAGATTTCCTGCAAGGGTTTTACATCGAGGTGTTGCGGGCGTTCCGTCGCGAACACGACGTTCCCGAGGATTACACGCCGCGCAGCCGCGTCGAACTCGCGGAGTACATGGCGTTTACGGAACAATATGCCAAACGTCGCATCTCGCTACCGGGACGAAACGCACAACAACTCGTGATTCTCAGAGCGCAGGGATTTGCGAAAGGACAACCGCCAGAAACCTCGATCGATATGGAGTTAGCAGTCGAATCAGGTAAAACTGAGGAGGACGAAAGCCACAGTCGATCGGCGGCGGTGCGTCAGGTGCGCGAGCAAATGGTAGCGGAAACCATCGATCCGTCGGAAGCCGTGATGCGCGATCGAGTCATTAAGTCTCTGATTGGTTACTTGAAAGAGCAAGGTCAATCGGATTGCATCGATTATTTAGTGTTGAAGCTGCAAGACCTATCGGCGCACGAAATCGATGAGATCTTGGGACTATCGGCACGGCAACGGGATTACTTACAACAGCGGTTTAAGTACCACGTTGACAAGTTTTCTCGGGCGGGAAACTGGAAGCTGGTGCATCAGTGGCTGGGTGCGGATCTCGATCGCAATTTGGGAATGTCTCCGGCACAGTGGAAAGAGTTTTTGGAAAAGCTAACCCCTCAGCAACGCAAGTTAATTGCGCTCAAGCAGGCGGGTTTCAGCGAATCCGAAATTTCCACCGAACTCAAGTGTACGCCCAAACAGGCTCAAAAACGTTGGTCGAAACTTCTCGATTTGGCTTGGCAAGAACGCAATGCTTGATGTAATTTGGGGAAGGCGAGTTTCTCGAATTCGAGGTCGAAACGTCTTCCCTGTTTTTTTATTTTAATATGTAGATGCTTGAATTTTATACTATAAAATTCAAGTTTTTAAACGCTTGTTTGATAGAGTGTTTAATGTCTAATGGAGATCGAAAAAAATTTACACAGGAGTGGGAAATCGCACGATTTCTAGTCACATCGTGCTCAACGCCTAACGGCGATCGAAGGAAATTCACACTCGGGGAACTCGGCTATATCTCTCGCTTCCACCGTACTCAACGCCTAACGGCGATCGAAGGAAATTCACTGTCGGCGGTGCAGTACGCCGAAACACCGTTCACCAGTGCTCAACGCCTAACGGAGATCGAAGGAAATTCACACTTTAGCGGCGATGGAATTAGTGTCGGTGGGCATCGCGTGCTCAACGCCTAACGGCGATCGAAGGAAATTCACTCGGCTTTTCCAAAGAGTGATAGTTGTTGTTGTTTGTGCTCAACGCCTAACGGCGATCGAAGGAAATTCACCTTTCGCTCCCGTCACTCGATAGACCTTTGTCACGTGCTCAACGCCTAACGGAGATCGAAGGAAATTCACAAATCGGCGCGGCGGCGTACCGCGACGAAAACCAGCCGTGCTCAACGCCTAACGGCGATCGAAGGAAATTCACATTAAACGACCTAGACTGCCGGAGCCTATCGCGGAGTGCTCAACGCCTAACGGCGATCGAAGGAAATTCACTTTGATATCGAATTCAGGGGCAATTCCTACCCTATCCTGTGCTCAACGCCTAACGGCGATCGAAGGAAATTCACGACACTCCGGTAACAGTCAGCCGCTCGGCGACGATTGTGCTCAACGCCTAACGGCGATCGAAGGAAATTCACATTAATCCCGCCTTCCCCATCTCGATCGCCCAGATTGTGCTCAACGCCTAACGGCGATCGAAGGAAATTCACGAATAATTCGCCCCAAATTCCCACCATCTGGGCGTTGTGCTCAACGCCTAACGGCGATCGAAGGAAATTCACCTTACAGCCCGCTGTATAGCACGCCGAAGGGTTTTTGTGCTCAACGCCTAACGGCGATCGAAGGAAATTCACAAAACTACCGCCCCTGCAGGGGAATTAATCTACCTGTGCTCAACGCCTAACGGCGATCGAAGGAAATTCACTTAATACATACAGGTATTGTACCATGTTTTCGCCAAGTGCTCAACGCCTAACGGCGATCGAAGGAAATTCACGTTCCCCTTGCAATCGTCGCTGTTCGTCAGCCCAATGTGCTCAACGCCTAACGGCGATCGAAGGAAATTCACGGTTTGGAGGATTATCGTTAAATGACTTCATTACGTGCTCAACGCCTAACGGCGATCGAAGGAAATTCACATCTCAAGGAACTTGAATGTCTGTAACAACATAACAGTGCTCAACGCCTAACGGCGATCGAAGGAAATTCACAACCGCACTCGGTTTTGCGTCCTGATGTTTGGTTTGTGCTCAACGCCTAACGGCGATCGAAGGAAATTCACGTTGCAGACGACGATCGCCTCGGAAGTCGTCCCCCTGTGCTCAACGCCTAACGGCGATCGAAGGAAATTCACCGGCATCAGCAACCAAGCAGGCATCCTCTACGGGTTCGTGCTCAACGCCTAACGGCGATCGAAGGAAATTCACCGTCCGCAAGCTGACGGGCGATCGCAGCGTTCCGTGCTCAACGCCTAACGGCGATCGAAGGAAATTCACTGTACCAGGGGGTTTCGCCCTGGGGAGAAAGGAATAGTGCTCAACGCCTAACGGCGATCGAAGGAAATTCACAGACGCCCGCAACAGGACGAAGACGAAGAAGAGAGTGCTCAACGCCTAACGGCGATCGAAGGAAATTCACGCGTTGGGGACGACGACGGTGTTGGCGTCGGCCGGTGCTCAACGCCTAACGGCGATCGAAGGAAATTCACAGTGAACCGTTCGCGATACAAGGGGCGGCGATACCGTGCTCAACGCCTAACGGCGATCGAAGGAAATTCACCGACGCTGCCAGTGCCGCAGCCCTGCATCGCCAAGTCGTGCTCAACGCCTAACGGCGATCGAAGGAAATTCACTCCACTGAAACCGTTGCCTCGGGATACATTCCCAAGTGCTCAACGCCTAACGGCGATCGAAGGAAATTCACCGAGTAAAAACGGAACTCGAAAAAATTGCCGAAAAGTAGTGCTCAACGCCTAACGGCGATCGAAGGAAATTCACAGCGGGTCTCAAAACCGCCACAAATCAAGACTCCTTGCCTCAATCTTACAAGGAACCCCGTCCTAACAGAAGACCCGCAGCCCAACCCGCAGCCAACCCCGATCGCCACAATCCCAAAACCTCCGTCTCACAGCACTTTCCGAACTTGACAAGCATCTCGACTCTCACTTTTACCTCCCAAACCCCCACCACTCCAGCGATCGAGCCGTTCCCACCCCAACCCCAACCCCAACATCGCGCGATCCCTGTCAACTACAACAAACGGTAAGGCAACTCGTCCATCGACCAAGCCTCAGGGCGATTGTACTTCGGCAAATCGCGAACGCACTGCCGCGATAGGCGAACCAGCAATATATCGTCCTCCGCCTCCAAAATCGCTTCAAGCTGCCAACGCAACTTCTCCCGCTCCCGAGGACTCAACCAACAGCGAAAAATCGAATACTGCAAGCGCGTCCCGTACCCTTGCAACAACTTATACACCTTGCGCCAGCGTTTCGGAGAGCGAATATCATAAGCAATCACGTACCAATGATGAAGTTCAGCCATCATCTCCTCCTCTAACGAACCACCAACCGAGCAAAACCATCGCCTTCCCCCAACCATTCCTTTTCCAAAAGCCGCACCTCCAACTCCAACAAACGACGATAAGTCAGCGAATACCCCAACACCGGATGCTTCCAACTTTCCCCCTTGCGGCGTTCGTACAGTTCCACGAACTTCCGACGACCGAGATCGCTGAGCCAAACCCCGTTCCCGCGCGGGTCGAAATCCGCCGTCGCGTCCCACTGACCGCGATTGACGGAAGCCAAAACCGTCATATCCACCAAAGACACCCGAAAAATTTCCATCAAATCCAACGCCAGCGGCGGCGCTTGGGTGCGCGGTTGATGATAAAACCCCAGAGCCGGTTCCAACCCCACCGCGAGAATGGCGTTCGTCACGTCTTTCAGCAGCAAACCGTAGCCAAACCCAAGCAGCGTATTAAAACGGTCTTTCGGCGGCCGGCGGTTGCGTCCCTCAAACTGTAACTCTGGCGGCACTTTCACCGAAATCGCCCGAGCCAGTCCTTTAAAATACAACGCCGCCAAGTTCCCCTCAATTCCCAACAACTGCGCCAGGGATTGCGCCGTCTCCACCTGTTTGAGCAACAACTTCATCTGCTTGACAGAAGCGGCGACGGCTTCCCGCGTTCCGTTGAGATTGCGCTGACACCGCATCAAAAACTGGCGCTGTCCCCGTCCGCGACAAGCCACCAAACGACGAGCTAAGTTCAAACAAACGTCCGGTTGAGACAGTGCGGCGTACTGCTGGATGCGGCGCTGAATGCTGCCCCGCCGTCCGTCGAAACTGCCCACGTAGCGCCCTCCGCCAGATACCCAATGGATGCCGATATCCTGACTGGCGCACAGGTGGAGCGCCTGGGTGGAAATTTGCGAAAAGCTGTGTAAAACCACTTGGCTAATTTGCCGCACAGCCAGGGTTTCGACCGATCGATCTCGTCGAGTAATTTTCAGTTGTTCCCCGGTACGTCCGACGCGGGTTCCCGGTTCGAGGACATGGACGATTTGGCGATCGTCGTCTTTGGGAAACAGGCGCGAGGGTTGATGGGTCGCGTCTTGGAAAAAGCGCGTTTCTTCGGGCAAGCAGACGATCGCCAACGAGCAGTTTTGACAGAGGCGTTCGTTTTCGGCGATGGGGGGTCGTTCTGGGGATTCTCGTAGGGCTTTGGCGCGATCGACTGCTGCTTTCACCTCAGCGCGACTGTTTTCATCGAAGGGAACTTTCACGAGAGCGTTATCGCCGTGGTAGCGGATGCGACCTTCTCGAATCGGGTGTTTGGCAACGGTTTCGAGGAGACAGCAGTAGGCTAAGATTTGCAGTCGATCGCTCTCCCAAGCTTGGGGTTGTTTTTGGGCGTCGCGATGGGAGCGTCCTTTTTTATGTTCGTAGGGAATGAGGTGTCCGTCCCGCGTCCGTAGGGCATCGACGCGACCGCGCAATCCGAGGGTTTCGTCGGTGAGAAACAAGTCTTCCCACTCGCCATCTTCGGTTCGATCGAGTTCTTCGTGGAGCCGACGACCTTCAAAAACGGATTGATTTTGGGTATAGAGTTCTTCGACTTCTTCGAGATAGAAAAGTCGCGGACAATAGGCAAGGGCGTGCAGCGCACAAACTCGTAGGGTTTCGGCAGTGATTTGCGCGTTCATGGGTTTGTTTTTGTGTTTCTTGAAGTGTTGTTTTTATCGTAATAAGGTAAGTCTGCAATAGGACTTCAGAGTTTTTGTGAATTTTTAAAAAATAAATCTTAAAAAAACAAACCCCGACCTCTTCAAGAGATTGGGGTTTGGTTATCGATCTCGTCTGGAGTTTTACCGAAAAATATATTCAGTTTTCAACGAAAGTTCTGGAAATTGCGAATCAGTGATAACTTCCTCATTGCGATAAACGTTCGGCATTGCATCAGCGGCAAAAACTGTCAGACTTCGATCGCGCGGATCGACCACCCACACCCGCAACACTCCAGCCGCTAGATACGCCATTGCTTTATCGGCGATCGATCCAAAAGATTGACCGGGAGACACAATTTCAACCGCTAACTCTGGGGCGACAGGACAAGGAGCATCTTCGTCCCAGTCTGCCGAGAGTCGATCGAAGGAAACGTACAACAGATCGGGAACGGGAACCCAATCTGTGCCGTTTCGCTTCAGCGTCACGCCCCATTCTGGTTGAACGAAACCGCGTTCGATCGCCCAAGCGTCCAGCAACAACAGTAAGCGCTTTTGAGTGCGAGAATGGCGAAACTTTGGCGACATTTTCGGAATCGCTCGTCCGTCAACCAGTTCGTAGGCGATATCGTCCTGGGACAATGCTAGGAAGTCTTCGAGGGTTAGGTGAGGCGTTGTTGTAATCACCAGCGTTACTCACAGCATCGATCGCGTTTGGTTCGATTTTAGCGTCGAGTCATCCGAGCGATGACCGATCTAACCCGGTAACGGAATCCACGCCGACTCTGGCGGTTCTCGCACAAAGTCGCTCGGTGCAAACAAACCGATATCCGTGCGTGAATTGTCCGCTCGATCGATCCAAACCGTCAACCGGCAGAGTTCTCGACGCGGACGCGAACCCCTGGCGAGGCGCTCGTACCATCGCGCTAACTTGGGCGGATCGATCGGGTCAATGCGATCGAACAGAAAATTGTTGTCTCCCGCAAACGGCAATCCGTAACGCGGCACCTCTAACTCTCCGTTCAAACCTGCCACAATCCGCTGCACGAACCCCGCATCTGCCTCAACACCCACAATGAAATCGAGATCGACTAACACCTCTCGCGTGACGGGTGCGATCCAAAACTTCGAGCCGTAAGTCTTTTCCGCCAGTTCCTGACCCGACGAACCCACCGGATAGCCGTGAAGCTGCTGTGTCAGCAACGCCAACTCCGATCGGGGTTGCATCGATCTCGATGGATTTCCCGATGCCTCTGGCAAACCGATCGCAATTTTCATATCCGGCAACCCCAAACGAATCTTTGTCACCGGAGCCTCGATCTCGTCTCTCTGCTCGATCGCCGCCAAATTTAACAGCAAACCGTACACCGCCGAAGGGGACGGAACCGGAGTGGTCGATCGATACGACCCCGACTGAAACGGACGGAACGCCGCAAACGGTGCTTTGAACCGTAAAAACAATCGTTTACCCTCCACAGAACACCTCCGCCAACTCATCAAACAGACGTTCTGGGTTTGCATACAAATGCGCTCCCGTCGCCGCTAACGACTCGCGAGTCTCGTCATCGAGATTTCGCACGATTTCGCCGCCAATCCAAAACTCGTCTCCTGGCAAATCCGCGTTTTCCGTATCTCGTTCCGTCAGACGATCGAGTTCGGTAAAGTTGCCGTTCTCGTCAAAGCCGTAAGTGTTGTATCCCGCCACCAACTTCGGCGTGAGACGCGCCACCATCGATCGTGGTGCAAACTCGTAATACGCTCGTGCGTGACCTCCCGCCACACCGTTAAGCTGAGCGATCGCCTGAAGCAGTGCCTTCGTCCATTCCGGTTTCTCTTGACAATCCTGTTGCGACAGGGCAAACGGATATTGAAACGCTGTATGCGTGACCTCCCGGTGTAACAACGCCGACGTGCTGGCATTGCTCCAAAATACCTTTTCGTTCCGCTTCGTCTTCTGGTTCAGCGGCGACTGATGGAACACCGCATCGTAACGATAGGGATTCAGCGCCACCGCCATGTTGCAGCGGAACACACTATCGCGTTTCGGCGGATGTTCTTTCATCTTCTTAGCATCTTCTGGCTTCGCCACCATGTAGCCAAACAGAAAATCGTCAGCGTACTTATCCGGGTTGGGAAATTCCTTAAACTCCACCGCCAACTGATCGGCATCATAAACTCGCGTCCGGTTGTGGGGTTGGTCGAGCACGATCAGCATCTCCCGCAATGCGTTCCGTAACGATTCGGGACTCACGACCGCAAACTTCTGACCGTTGCGGGTAATTTTCTGCAACACCGTCCGGTTTTCTTCCGATTCCCCGCGATAGTTTCCCGCTGGCGCGGGGTAAGTCAAAACCGTTGCAAACAAATTCAATGAAGTCATGTCACTGACACCTCAAATCTAGAACTATCGATCGTCAAATACGCCTAACGGCATCGGTCGTTTGCCGGAAACGGGTTTTTAAGACTTCTCTTTCTCTGAGTTGTTTTTGGATTGGCGCGGGTACTGGCTCGATAATGCCAGTAACGTCAACGCCCGTATTTCGTCCGTGTTCTCAAACAAATCTGTGGCAAAGTCCGCAAACTCTTCTTTACGAACGTAGGGGTACAACGTCGAAACGAAGTAATCGATAAAGGCTTGTTTCTCTGTTCGAGCGCGTACTGCAAGAAAGGCAGTATTGACAATTTTCTCTTTCTTGCTATCGAAATCACTTTCAAGCTTGGGATTTCCTTTACAGTTTTGCCAAGTAAGACCGTGTTTTGACTCCAGCCGACTGAGAACGTAAGACTGACAAATTTGGTACAGGATATCGGCGCAGGAGCGAATTTTTGAAGTGTTGCTGTCTTTAGTCGTTTTTGCCGTCATGACTAATTTCTTCTCCTCTAGCGTGGTTGGGTCTTCTTCAAACAAAACACGAGCATCGTGGTTAAAATAAGGGTCTTTCAACCAAGCTCGTGGAATACGGCTGAGTAAAGCGTCGAATTCCGTCCAAGGTTTGACGTTGGAATCGTCGCTCGATCGAAGCAGGTTAATCAAACGCTGTTTGCGAAACCAAAGACACCAATAGTTTTGGCGAATTTGGCTATAGAGATCGACCTGGCTCTCGATCGGCTCGACATAGCTGAGCGATCGCAATTTAACGCCGCTATTTCCCACCTTTTCGGCGTGAAACAGTTCGACACCGAGGAGATATTGGCTCAACTGCGGATCGCCAGCTTCGCGACGGATTCGATCTCGTAAGAGTCGCAGCATATCCAATGCCCCCTCTTCCGGTAAATCGATAACGGCTTCGCGAGGTCGATAGCCATATTTCTCGGTTTCTCGATCTTCGAGGACTGACGGAAAAACATCACAAAACTCAATCAGATTCGCAACATCTGGAACGACCAAAGCATAACCTTTAAATTTTCGTTTAATTTCTTGTTTGCCACGTTTTTTGATTACCGAGTAAAACTGTGGACAGTAAACTTGAGTTACAAACGGCCAAAAATGTAGTAAAAACTGATACTTGGCACAGTCGCGAGTAGGGACGTTCTCCGCAGTGCTTGCCATTGCCCCGAGGTAGTAGTTTCCCGACTGATTTACCGTTTTACTAGGTTTAACTAAGTCTTTCCAAACTTTCTCCGCATCTTTGGAGAAACTCGGTCGCTCGGAAACACCATGCCTTTTGAGGCGATGTTTATACGAATTTCGCGTTGCAGGAACGCCGCGAACGATTTGCCAGAGCATTTCGCGCCAGAGTTTAATCCAAACCCCCTGACCGTTGTTGTGAGAAGGATCTAACTTGGGTAAAAACGCACCTTCGGGTATTTCAACGGAGTAGAAGTAGCGCGTAATGGTTTTGGCTTTCCCTTTTTTATCCGTAACAGTAACCTCTTCAGTGCGATCGAATTTCTCGCGTTTCTTGTCACTGAAGCGTTCCTCGGGAATTGCGGTGTAGGTCAAATCGAAAAGTGCGATAAGACCCTCCAAATTGCACCGTAGCGTTGCGTCGTAGTCCTCGGTTTCTAGTTCAATTTCCGCATCTTCTCGGTCTTCAAACCAAGGTTCATCTTGCAGGTAATCCACCATCAACTTCAACCCTGCCAAACCCGCGCGGTGTTGTGCTGATGGTAATTCGGCGAGGTCGTAATGTAGCTCGATCGTCTCCGTCATTTTTTTCCAAACCCCATTTTCTCGCAGTACAAATTGGCATCGGCGATCGCCAAATAGTTCGGTAGCCATTCTGGGCGATCGTCTGACTTGGCTAGATGCCTTGGAATCGGTAAGATAAAGCCATCGATCGGCTTTTTATCTTCCATACATTGCCGAACTTCTTTCAAATCTCGATCGAGTACCACACTTATCGAATAGCCGTCGTCTTCCCGATAACTTTCCGCAACTGCCCAATAGCTACTTTTGGTAAAGGCACTTTCGGATTTGGCAGAGTGAACGGGCGGTGAACGCTTCTGTAACGCTTCAGCCAGTTGAGCTTGGCTGGCAATTCCAGTCACTTCATTCAGGAACGCTTCGACTCCTTTTAGCTCGTCATCGTTGTAAGGCAGTTGTTTCGGCGTTGGGTAAACGTAAATCTGCGCTTGAAATTTTTTACCCCGCGCCAAGTGACGATTGGCTCGACCAAAACGCTGAACGAGTGACGTAATCGGGGCTTGCTCCGTTATCAGCACGTCTGCATCTAAATCCAACGACATTTCACAAACCTGGGTCGTCACGGCGATCGCAGGTTTTGGTTCGTCTGACTTCATCGCGAACGCACTCACCGTCTCGTTGTGTCGATCGTGTCGATCCTTCAATCGAAAGCGACTGTGATAGACCAAAACCGACTCCGACAATTCCTGTTCCAGTCGCCAAGCAATCTCGCGACATCGATCGACTGTATTCACCACCCATAAAACGCGCTGCGGTTTTGGAGGCCGATAGGCATCGATCGCCGTCTCAATTAGTCGATCTCGGGCGTTCAAATCTGGAATTGGATGAATGTTGTAACGAGGGCTATTTTCGGCTTCCTCAAGAGTTTCCAACGTTTCGCGATCGTCCTGCGTTGGGAAAACCAGCAGTTCGCTACCGGGGCGTTCTTTTTTGCGCTTTTGAGTTAAATCCTTCTGTCGCGTTGCGGGCAGCGTCGCCGTCATACAAAGGATTGGATGGTCGAAATGGGTCAAAAAACTCGTCAGACTCTTGAACATCCGTTCTGAGAAGCTATGCACCTCATCCACGATGAGGGCGGAATCCACCAAAACGGGTAACAGGCAAATGCTGGCGTAACGATGAGTCAGAAACGATAGGAACTGATCGACCGTTGCAGAGAAAAAGCGCTTTTGCCAAAAGCCCAAAGCATACATCCGCTCGTCTACCTGAAAACTTTTGACAGTACGACCGTTACGTAAAGATTCTGGTGGGTTGTCGCGCATGGCTTGCAGTTCGTAGTTTGCCGTTCCAGTCAACAAACTCGCCTCTGTCTCTGGTGCCCAGGCCACGTAATCGCGAAAGCCCTCAGTGGCAGTGCCGCGTGTGGGGTAAAGGAAAATCAGTCGCCCCAACTCGTGGCGATCGAGTACGCCTTGCATCCACTTGTAGCCGAAGAGTGTCTTACCGGAACCACAAGCCATCAGCGTGAGAATGCGATCTCCTAAGCCACTTGCCAGCTTTTGCGGATCGTTTAACTCAAAAGGTCGTTTTAACTTGCGTTCGATCTGAGCATAACGAGGCTGAAGGATTTTCTCCTCTAACTCGTTCGAGGAAATGGCAGGCTGGTGAAGCGTCGCATCAACCCAATCTTCAATGGCATGAGAACCGCGCGTTCTGAATACCCCGGAAGCTACTGCATCCGCAGCGATTAACCCAGCCTTAACCGCCATTACTAAACTGCACAAGTCTGAATCGCGTCGCATCTGGCTTCCAAGGTGGCTTCCCGATCTATTAGCTTGTTGATATGCCGTTTGCCAAATGGCATCGTTCGCATCCCACAACTCCGGTAAATCAGGAACTTCTGGCAATTGCAGTAAATTGGCGACCTCGTTTAAAATTCGGCGAACTTCAGGATGTTGGAGATATAGCGTGACGTAACTTGCTGCTCGCGGCTTGCCCCACTCTTTTGAGCGAGATTGCAAATGGTGGCAGAGTACGGCTGCTGTCACCACATCACAGTTCAAGTCGCTCGTCTGAAGCCAGTGGCGCATTGCAGGCAAATGTAAAATCAAAGCACTTAGCCATTCATGGCGCAGTGTTTGCTGTTTGCATTGCTTTTGCACCATGTTGTAAAAATCAGCATTGGCTTTACCCAGATCGTGAAAGAGCGCTGCAATCGTCAAATGCAGCAAAAAGACTTGGGAATCTTTCAAACGAAAGAAACGACTCCAATTTTCAAGAATGCGACCTTTGAAAATGGCACGAACGGCAACGGCGGTATCAGTTAGGTGCTGTTCGAGTGAGAGATTGCCGCGATCGAGATGTGGACTTTTAGCTAACAGTTGTTTTGGCACGGCGACCCTCTCCAGTTACTCCTAACATGGGAATTTCCGGTACAAATACGCCGCATCCCATCCGACGCTTACCGCCTAATCCTTTGACCTGAAGTAAAATCGAATCTTCGGGTGAAAGTTCTTTGACGACGACACTAAAACCGACAACTGTATATTTCTTGATTTTCAGGGTCAGACGTTTGGGGTTTCCTTCATCGTTGGCTGGAATCCCTGCTAAAGCATCGATTCCGAGGTCTTTCATTTGGCGATCGAGTGCATCAAGAAACGTTGTGGGTTCCATGTAGCCTTTGATCGTCACCAAACGCGCCCGTAATGTATCGAAGGGCTTAAGCGTTTGTAATTCTGGATTGCCAAGTTGAATGGTGTGACTGCCGATTTTAAGTTGTTGCCCTGCAAGTGTGTACACCTGAGACAAAGCATCAACAGGCAGACGGATTAGCAACCTAGAGTAACGGCATAGTGAAATCTTCCCAGTTTTATTTGGAATGCCCGGAATCGTATCAATTGAGAGCCTATCCAAAGTATGCAGATCTGGGGATTGGTGTGACAATGCCGAGTATAAGCCGTAGTTGTGATCGGCAGGTAGTTCTGTACCCTTTACTGGAAAGCAAAGTTGAACTAGATGGTGAGGATTGCTCAGAGAGTCCCAATTTGCAGTTAAATTATACGTCATCGTTCAAACGCTCCACTTTCATACTGCCGTGCCATCGTTTCAACCTCCCCCTGCACCAAATCCACTAACTTCTGGGGCTTCCGAACCCTCGCCCCCTTGCCGTACCCCAACACCCACCGCTTAATATCGTTGATGCCGCAAGCCGTAAACCGCAGCACGATCGATCCATCCTCACACGCCTCAATCTCCTGGCTCGAATGCCATTGACGCTCTCGAACGAACGGAGCCGTCTGCGCGTCGAACCAAATTTCCACCGCCACGGGATCGCCTCCCGCTTCCGCCTGGAAAATTCGATCGAGATGCTTTTGCGCCTCAAACGTCGGATTGGGTTCAAATTTCACATCCAACAAACGGACTTGGCGAATTCGATCGATCCGAAACCAGCGAATCTCTTGCCGCAAATGGCAATATCCAATGAGATAGGGATTCGCTCGCAAAACGTGAATCAAATAAGGATCGAACTCTCGTTCGGACTCCTCTCGCTTCGATGCAGCAAAATAGCGAACCCATAACCGACGGCGCGATCGAGTCGCTTCGACAACCATTCGCCAAATTTCGGGATCGATCGCCGTTTTCGCCCCCACCCCAAACACCATCCGCTCGTCTGCAAGCTGCTGAAGATCGATATCCCCCCTTCGCCCCCCTTTGAAAGGGGGGATATCGATCTTCAGCTGCTCGAGTGCTTCGCGCAACTCCCGCTCGTACAATCCGGTATATCCAGATAACATCTGCGAACCGATTGTCAGTGCAAACAACTCGCCAGACGACAGTGGAATCGAGGGCAAACGCCAGGTTAAATTGGTGTAGTACCAACCTCGTTGGCGCGAGAACTTTAACGGGGCTTGGTAGCGATCGCGCAAAAATGCCAAATCGCCCGACATCGTTCGATCGCTCACTTCGCAAGCTCGGGCTAACGTCTTCGTCGTATGACGTTCCCGATCTCGCAGTAAGTTATCAATTTGGAGCAGTCGCTCCAGTTGACGAGACTTAGACATGACCTTGATTTATCGATCTCGATCGCATCTTAAATCCCCAACTCTGCAACCAGACTTCAGACTTCTAAAAATTTCCGTCTTGCAAAGTTTCCATTAATTTTCATATTGAAACATCGATCGGGATGTAACTCGATATCTAGCTTTTTAGATCTCGTATAAATACTGAATTTAAAATCGCTTATCAAAATCAACATTCTTTAAATCTCAATTCAATAAAGTGATAAATATTTTTTCGATCGAGTTTTCAAAATCAAAGAATCGTGATAAAATAAGAGGAGAAATATATTTTTATTTTGCATTTTTTAATTCAATGGATTTCTTAAGAAGATTGTTCGAGATATCTTAAAACCTATCAAAAATTCGGTAAAGCAACTAGACCTGACATCGCAAAACCCTTCGTTTCACCAAGCCCATGAGTCAAGCCACACCTGAAACCCAAAAACGAGTCGAACAGTTGCGCGAACAACTGCAAAAAGCCGCCTATGCGTACTACGTCCTCGACAATCCCATCATGGAGGACGAAGTTTACGATCGACTCTATCGAGAACTGCAAACCCTCGAAACCGAATATCCCGAACTCATCACTCCAGATAGCCCCACACAGCGAGTCGGCGACAAACCCACTGCTCGATTCCAATCAGTTCGTCACAACATCTCCCTCTACAGCCTCGATAACGCTTTCAATATTGAAGAATTTACAGACTGGGAAAAACGCTGGCAAAAACAACTCGACAATCCCATCGAACCGGAGTACGTTTGCGAACTCAAAATTGACGGTTCGGCGCTGGCGTTAACTTACGAAAACGGCATTTTAGTCCGAGGTGCGACGCGAGGAGACGGGGAAACCGGGGAAGAAATTACGCAAAACGTTAAAACCATTCGATCGATCCCCTTAAAACTGAAAGTCGAAAATCTGCCCAGTCGCGTTGAAGTTCGTGGAGAAGCGTTTTTACCCCTGGAAACGTTCGATCGAATCAACCGAGAACGCCAAAACAACAACGAAGCACTCTTCGCCAACCCGAGAAACGCCGCCGCTGGAACTCTACGACAACTCGATCCGCGAATTGTAGACCAACGCCAACTCCAATTTTTTGCCTATACCTTATATATTCCCGGTGAAGACGGAGATCGACCGTTTCACACACACCAAGAAGCACTACAAAAACTGCAAAATTTCGGCTTTCTCGTCAATCCCAACCAGACGATTTGTCGTTCCATTGAAGAAGTCGCGCAATATTACGATCGATGGGACAGCCAACGCCGCGAACTTCCTTACATGACAGACGGCGTGGTGGTCAAACTAAATTCGATCGATCTGCAACAGCGTCTCGGATTTACCCAAAAAGCCCCACGATGGGCGATCGCACTGAAATATCCCGCCGAAGAAGTTCCGACGACGGTTGAATCGGTAACGGTACAAGTGGGACGCACGGGGGCGTTAACGCCCGTGGCGAACCTGAAACCCGTGCAACTGGCGGGAACCACCGTGTCTCGCGCCACCTTGCACAACGGCGATCGCATTGCAGAACTGAATTTACACCTGGGCGATACCGTGGTGGTTCGCAAAGCCGGAGAAATCATCCCCGAAGTGGTGCGCGTCCTCCCCGAATTGCGCCCTGAGAACGCCCCAGCGGTAGAAATGCCAAAAACCTGTCCCGAGTGCAATCAACCGGTGGTCAAGCCCGAAGACGAGGCGGTAACGCGGTGTGTCAACGCCTCCTGTCCGGCGATTTTGCGGGGTTCTCTGAAACATTGGGCCAGTCGCGGTGCGTTGGATATCGACGGGTTGGGGGAAAAGCTGATTTCGCAAATGGTCGATCGTCGGTTCGTCAAGTCAGTGGCGGATTTGTACCAATTGCAACCCGAGAATCTGGTGGTGTTGGAACGGATGGGGAAAAAGTCGGCGGAGAAGTTAGTGCGATCGATCGAATCTTCCAAACAGCAACCCTGGTTTCGTGTGCTTTACGGGTTGGGAATCCGCCTCGTCGGGAGTGTCAACGCGCAAACCTTAGCGCAGCATTTCCCCAATGTGGACGAGTTGGCGACAGCGACGGTGAAAGATATGGCCGCGATCGAAGGAATTGGCGAAACAATTGCGAGTTCGATCGTCGATTGGTTTGGAATTCCAGCGAATCGAGAATTAGTCGATCGATTACGGGAAGCTGGATTGCAACTGGAAGGAACCGCCAGCAAACCTGTAGCGGCGTTGCATGCAACGCCGCTACAGGGTCAAACCTTCGTTCTCACGGGAACGCTTCCTACCCTGTCCCGCAGCGAAGCCAAATCACTCATCGAAAAAGCAGGAGGGAAAGTGACGGGTTCGGTGAGTTCCAAAACCAATTACATAGTGGTTGGCGAATCAGCGGGGTCGAAACTCGAACAAGCGAAAAAACTAGGAATTTCCCAATTGTCGGAAGAAGAATTGCTAAAACGGCTCAATTCATAAAGAAAAACATTGCTTCTGACTGCTCACTGTAAAAACTGTCCTCACCGTTCACTGCTCACTGCTCACTGCTCACTGCTCACTGTAAAAGTGGGGTTATCTCTCCAGACCATCGATCGATGCAGTTTTGTGAAAAACGATACATTAGTTATAGAACAGCAATAGTCTGTAACACGATCGAACTCCACATCAAAACAGGCTTGCCGTTCGAGGTAGCGTAAAGCTCAACGTGACACCAAGAGGTTTTATGGGTCGCAAATTTCTCTCGAAAATTAAACCGCTTTTAAAATCCCTATTACTCGTCGGACTTGTTGCCGTACTCTTCTTTTCCCAAGCTGGCGGCGCACTGGCAGCCCGTAGCGGCGGACGTATGGGTGGGGGATCGTTTCGGATGCCGAGTCGCTCCTACAGCGCCCCCAGTCGCTCCTACGCGCCAACCCCGGGTTATCCCGGCGGTGGGTTCGGCTTCCCGTTTCTCATTCCCTTCTTCGGCTTTGGCGGCGGCTTCGGTGGTTTGTTTACCATCTTGATTTTCATCTCCCTCGCCAACTTCCTCGTCCGCAGTTTCCGCAGCACCTTGGGCGATGAAGGCAACGTCGAATCCTTCAATCCCACCGTTTCCGTCGCGAAAGTCCAAGTGGGACTGCTTGCTGAGGCGCGAGGACTGCAAGGGGAACTCGATAAGCTAGCACTCACCGCCGATACGGGAACGGCGCAGGGTCGCGCTCAAGTCCTGCAAGAATCGACCCTGGCGATGTTGCGACATCCCGAATACTTCGCCTACGCCACTGCTGACAGCCAGCAAGCCAAGCTCAACAGCGCAGAAGCCAAGTTCAATCAATGGTCTTTAGCGGAACGCAGCAAGTTTACCGAGGAAACCCTGTCCAACTACCAGAGCCAACTGCGACGACAACGCGAAGCGTCAAAACCTCTACCTGGAACGTCTGAAACCGACGCACTGGCAGAGATGGAAGCACCAGGCGAGTATATTGTCGTGACGATTTTGGCAGGGGTGCAAGGCAACGTGCAGCTGTCGAACGTCGAGAGTACAGAGTCTCTCCAGCAGGCGTTGCGTCAATTGGGCAGTATTTCCGCCGATCGACTACTTGCCGTCGAAGTTCTGTGGACACCCCAAGTCAGTGGAGATACCCTAACTTCTGACGATCTGATGGCAGAATATCCCAATTTAAAACTGGTGTAACAAAAGGATAAATGGGGGACGATCGATCCCCCATTTTTTCAAGTCCTGGATTCAAATGTTGCAAATAAATAACGAATCCAAATAATTATTGCGAACTCACAAAATCCCAGAGATTTTATTTATCCTATGACTAGAGGCAATTATCTAAAAAATTGAATCGAGAGACAGGGGGAAAGACCATGAAGATGAATACTCTGGCTAAACCGTTTAAGGCTGCTGCTCAGTACGTCTCCGAAGCATTTTTACGCATTTTTGGACCCACGGACGACAGCTATCCTAAAACTGGCGTTCAACCCTTTGAAGGCAGCCCAAATAAATGAATCGTTTGAACGGTTTGTCTGCATTCAATTGGCATTCAAACCGGGGTTGCGTTTTGATGGGTCGCAATAGACCTTAGAGAAAACTTTTTCGATTCGCCGCCTCCGCTTCAATCGGAGGCGAGCGATATTTTGAGTTCGACTCCTCTCTTCTGAGAGGGGTCGAATTGTCGTTTGGGAGGCGATCGACTAAGCTACATACATATAGCCCCTCTTGAGAAGTTTTGACGGGATACTGTGCCAAAGCGTCATTTCTGGATTTCCCTGCTTGTTGCTTTCAGTTCGATCGTTGCGATCGAACCGGTTCGCGGACAAGCCATTCTTCCCCATACCCTTCAACTCGATGCCGAACAACTCGAAGCCATCGGAATCGGTTTAATTCAAGAAGCCGATCGATGGTCGAGGTTTCAACAGCACGACCAAGCATTACCCCGTGCGGAACTCGGCACCCAACTCCTCCCCGACAACCCGCAAGCGTGGGGGGTTTTAGGCAGTCTTTACGTTCAAGTCGATCGCATTGAAGAAGGTATCGCAGCCTTAGAAAAAGCGCGTTCCCTCGATCTCAACAACGCGGCAATTCGATTTGCCCTCGGGTCCGCTTATTTTCAAGGGGAACAATACGATCGAGCCATCGCCGAACTGCAAGCGGGACTCGACATCGAACCCGACGTTCCCGGGGCGTTATTCGATTTAGGAAATGCTTATTACGTCAGTGGCAACTTTTCCGAGGCCATCGATCGATACGAAGAAGCCTTCGAGCAAAATAACGACTTCTGGCCGGCTATCAACAACATCGGCCTCGTCCAATACGAAATGGGAGATGTCAATCGCGCGATGCAAATGTGGCGAACGTCTTCCGAAATCGCCCCTCGAGAAGCCGAACCCAAACTTGCCATGGCCGTCGCCTTATACGCTCGAGGAGACGTCGATCGAGCGATTCCCCTCGCTGAAGAAGCCCTACAACTCGACGTTCGCTATGCCGAACTCGAATTTCTCGAACTCAACCTATGGGGCGATCGATTACTCGATGCAGCACGACAACTCCTCAGCACGCCTCGCATTCAAGCCGTAGTCGCGCAGGTTGAAGAAACCACACCACTGTCGATCGAACCTTAATTCAAGCATCCGGTTGGCCGGCGCACCCATCCTAGCCGTCATCGAGGGTCGTCGATCGGGAATTCCATCAAATACCGACCCTCGATCGCTAAGCTTCCGCTGGGATTAACGCTCGAATTTTATCGACGAACTCTTGGTGATCGACAACGGGCTTAGAAATGTAGCCGTCCGCACCGCTTTGGGCGAGAAACGTCTCTCGATCGCCCGCCATTGCGTGAGCCGTCACCAAAATAATCGGTAAATCCGCCGTATCCGGATCGGACTTGAGCATTTGCGTAATCTTGATGCCGTCTACCGCTTGACCTTCGTAGACACTGTGAGAGAGCGAGACATCCATCAAAATAATGTCCGCATCTCGAGCCTTAGCAATCTGCATGACCTCTTCCACGTTTTCCGTATGCTTGACTGCCATGCCGCCCCGCTTCGTTAAAATCTTAGAGAATACCCGTGCGTTGACCAAATCGTCCTCTACAATCAGAACGGTCTTCATTGTGTCTTAACCTAAACTTCGTAACCCTAACGACGAGGTGACGGTTCGACCTGCCCTCGATCGTCCTCCGAAAATCCTACCAAATTCACTTGTCGGATTTCAGAACGTTCGTCAATAAACATTCCAAGAGGTCGATCTCGACTCAACATCGAAAAAAGGACATCGTCCGCAGATGCGAATCAGAACGCTCGCTTCCCAAACCAAATTGTAACGGATCTTACGAGGCGATTTCGGCATTGACTCGATCGATTAAACCACAATCTTTCCCCCCACAAGGGCAATACGATTTCTCCTCGATTTGGTACGAAAGACATCCCAACGTTATGCTAAGCGTCGTTAAGCTTAACAGTCAAAACCCAGCGGGGTCGAGAAACCCTCTCGTAAAGATCGCCCCCCGTGCTGACAGACACAGAGGACTCGAATTTCATGGCTAAGCAGTTAAACCTACTCTCCAACGGACAAATCGTTTCCACTGCTTTGCACGCCGAGATGCAGCAGTCGTATCTCGAATACGCCATGAGTGTCATCGTCGGACGCGCGCTACCCGACGTTCGCGACGGATTGAAACCCGTTCACCGACGTATCCTCTATGCCATGCACGAGCTGGGGCTAACCCCCGATCGACCCTATCGTAAATGCGCCCGCGTCGTCGGGGACGTACTCGGGAAATATCACCCCCACGGCGACCAAGCCGTTTACGACGCTCTCGTGCGGATGGTGCAGGATTTTTCGAGCCGCTACCCGCTCCTCGCCGGTCACGGGAACTTCGGTTCCGTCGATAACGACCCGGCCGCAGCTATGCGCTATACCGAAACTCGCCTCGCCGCCCTCGGCCATGACGGGTTGCTCACCCACATTGGCGAAGCCACCGTCGATTTCACCAGCAACTTCGACAACTCCCAACAAGAGCCTGTCGTTCTTCCCGCCCAACTTCCCGTCCTTCTCCTCAATGGGGCTTCGGGGATTGCAGTCGGGATGGCAACTAACATTCCGCCCCACAACCTCAACGAAATTGTCGACGGATCGATCGCCCTCATCGATCGACCCGACCTATCCGACGAGAAACTCTTCGAACTCATTCCCGGGCCCGACTTTCCCACGGGGGGCGAGATCGTCGGACTCAGCGGCATTAAAAACGCTTACCGCACCGGACGGGGCATCGTCACCGTGCGCGGCATCGTCGGTGTCGAAGAAGTTCAAACGGGGCGTACCCGTCGATCGACCCGAACGGCACTCGTCGTCACTGAATTTCCGTTCCAAGTCAGTAAATCCAGCTGGATTGAAAAACTCGCCCAACTCGTCAACCAAGGCAAAATCGACGGCATCTCCGACATCCGCGACGAAAGCGATCGAGACGGTATTCGCGTCGTCATCGAACTCAAACGGGAAGCCAACCCTCAAAAAGTTCTCAAACAGATTTACCGTCAAACCCCCCTTCAAACCAACTTCGGGGTCATCATGCTGGCCCTGGTCAACAACCAACCCGTCCAATTGAGCCTGCGAGAAGCCCTGCAGCACTTTCTCGACTTTCGCGAACAAACTCTTCTCCGACAGTATCGCTACGAACTCGACAAAATCGAAACGCGCCTGCACCTGTTATCCGGCTTACTCCTCGCCCTCGAAAACCTCGATGCCACGATCGAGATTCTTCGCAACGCCCCCGACGGAACCACCGCCAAACTCGAGTTTCAAAATCGCTTTGACTTCAGCGAAAATCAGGCGAGTGCCATCCTGGCCATGCCCATGCGTCGCTTAACGGGGATGGAACGGCAAAACTTACAACAAGAGTTCGAGGAACTAACCCAACGCCAGCAAGTCCTGCAACGACTGCTCGACGATCGACACGAGCGATTAAAAGCGCTGAAAAAAGAACTTCGCGCTCTCAAACGCAAGTTTGGCGACGAGCGACGAACGCGCATTGTCACCGCTGACGGAACTGTTCAATCCGAAGCCCCCACCGCAGAACCCAAAGGGAAAAAAGCTAGTCCGCCGATTAGCACGTTGCTGCCCCTCGATCTCGAACCGCAAGCCGAAGATACGGTCATCGAACTAACGCATCGCGGTTACGTGCGCCGATTGTCTGCCAAGGCAACGAATAAAACGAACGGTTCAAACAGCTCGAACGGCTCGAACGGCAAGGTCGATACACCCCAAATCCTCGATCTCAACGACGATTTCCCCCTGCGACAAATTTCAACGCGCACCGATCGAAACTTACTCGCGTTGACCCTCGACGGTAAAGCCTACGGGGTTAAAATCGGCGACATTGCCAAAGCAACTGGGCGTAACGGCCGAGGACAACCTGTCGTCAGCCTTCTCCCTCCCTCTGCCCAAGGCGATCCCGACGCAATCGTGACTCAGTTCGTCGCCGAGGAGTATCCGGACAACCAGCATTTAGTCCTTTTGACCCACGACGGCCGCATTAAGCGTTTACCGCTGTCCGAGTTGACGAACCTCACCGCTCGAGGGTTGACGGTGTTGAAGTTGAAAGGGAACGATCGATTGAGATACGTCGATCTCTGCGTAGGAGATGACGTGGTCGTGGCCACGACGGGAGGACGATTGCTGCGACTACCTGTAGACGACGAGCAAGTCCCCATTTTAGGTCGGACAGCACAAGGCTATCAGGCGTTGCGATTGCGGAAAACAGAACGTGTTGCTGGCATGAATGCTGTTGTCGAGTCAGACGATTTGGTGCTCGTAACTCGTCAGGGACATATCAAGCGTTTGCCCGTTCACCTATTGCGATTGGCACGTCGTGGTGAAATTGGAACGCAGGGACTACAGTTTGCGAACAAAACGGACGAGTTGATGGGGATTACTCGTCTGCAGGCGGGGGCAGATCTCGTTCTCGTGACCAGTGGCGATCGAGCCGTGCGACTTCCCCTCGATCGACTGCACCGCACCAGCAAAGACGGCAAAGGAACGCGCCTCAAACTGTTGAAATCTAAAGAGACCGTTATTTCGATTTCCGTTTGTCTTCCGAGTGAGGGATGATGAAGGGGTGATGAGGTGATGGAGTGATGAGGTGATAAGAACGGATAACTGTTCCCACTGCTCACTGCTCACTGCTCACTGTTCACTGTCAAGGGGAGCTGTGCTATGAGCGATTTTATGGATTTTCTGCGTCACAAGTACGCTTACGTTGCCCGAGGTGAGTTTAAACCCGGAAAGTTCGACGAAGCCAAGGAATTGTTCGATCGAGCAATTGCGACTTATACGCAGGGTTTTGAAGGCGCTTATTTGCTGCAAGAACCGGATACCGATCGAGGTATTGCCGTCATTTTCTGGGATACGCCAGAAGATATGGATGCCAATCGTAACGAAACGGTTGAGGAAATTTTGGCACAAATGTCTCATTTGTTCGCCAAACCTCCTGAAACGGCGTTCTACGAAGTCAGTAGCGAAATTCACAAACCGGTTGCAGTCGAAGCATGACGATTGCCATAGGTTCAAAAACCCCGGCCGAGAAGCTGGGGTTTTTTCAGTCACCAGTCACCAGTTACCAGTTACCAGTTACAAATCCTCAATTATTTGAGTCGTAAATCGTAAATCGTACAGTGCAATTGCTCGGATGCAGCGCATCGTTGTCGATTCCCAACAGATTCTCGATCGAATCGTTCGTCTTAACGCCGAACAACAACACTACTTACACCGAGTGTTGCGTCTCGGCATCGGCGATCGATTCATAGCGATGGACGGACGAGGGCAGTGGTGGGAAGTCGAATGCGTGAGCGGGGAAAATGGAGCGTTATGGGGACGGATCGATCGAACCCTTGAAGTTTCGACAGAACTCCCCGTTGCGGTGACATTGTTGGCAGCTTTGCCCAAAGGAAGTGGCTTCGACGACGCGATCCGTCAAACCACCGAACTCGGCGTGAGTCGTATCGTTCCCGTCTTGAGTCAGCGAACGCTACTCAAACCCAGTGCGAACAAACGCCAACGCTGGCAACGTATCGCCACAGAAGCCGCCGAACAGTCAGAACGACAGATCGTCCCCACGATCTGCGATCCCATGACCTTCGCCGAAGCCATCGATCTCGTTGCCAACCTGCAAAACTACATCTGTGTTGCCCGAGGTCACGTTCCTCACCTCAAAACTCGCTTGGAATCGAGGCGAGATCTGTCGATCTCGATCGGTCCCGAAGGGGGTTGGACATCTGAAGAAATCCAAACTGCTATCGATGCAGGATTTGAAGCCGTTTCCCTGGGACGGCGTATTTTACGCGCGGTGACGGCTCCCATTGTGGCGTTGTCGATCGTTGCTGCCGTTTGCGAAGATGGCGATCGAATGCCCTGATGTTGGAGATAGTTTGGAGATGGTCATGTCTGCGATAACGCCCCCCGACACTCCGTTTCATGCCAAGCTGCAAGATTTCATCGAATATCCCGATGGTGGCGTTCTCAGCAAAGCGATCGTTAAGGATTCGGCTTGTCAGTACACGTTGTTTTGTTTGGCAAAAGGTACGGATATCGAAGAACACACCTCGACGCGCAACGCAACGATTACCGCGATCGAAGGAACTGGAACGCTGACGTTAGACGGAAAACTCATCTTACTCAAACCGGACACGTTCGTGTTTATGCCTGCCAATACACCTCATGCGTTGACAGCTTCAGAAAATTTAGCCTTTCTGCTAGTGCTGTCTGTTTGAGTCGAGATGGGATGAGATCGGTTAAAACAGGATTGGAAGCCTGCATCACGAACCATGTCCGAACCCTCGATCGAGCGCGTCGCAGAAGCCTTCAAACAACACAACGTCAAAGCCGCATCAAAACTGCTCAAGCAACTGTACAAAACCTCGCCCCAAAATCCTTGGGTGAAGTTTTACATCGGACGGCTGTACGAAGAAACCCGTCATCCCGACACAGCAGAACAGATTTACCGCCAGCTTTTGCAGAGCAATCCCTCCCCCAAACTCCTCAGTCACGCACGTCAGGGATTACAGCGGTTGGAAGCATCGGCACAGCAACAACGCCAACAATCGATCGAGCGTGCCAAAGCCGATCCCCAAAACGCTACAGCAGGGGTATTAATTTTAGAAGGTACGCCACCCGAGCAGCGTCAGGCATTCGCCCAAAGTCTCGCACGTATTTTTCAAATCGATCCTTACAATGCCCGGTTGACGATGCAAGTGCGGGGATGGCGACTGTATCGAACGGGATCGATCGGTGAATTGCGCCTCTACGTTGAGGAAATGAAGGCAGCAGGAATTCCGGCGTTTGCCGTGTCGTTGGATGACGTTCCCAAGTTGGAAGTGTTGCGTGTTGAATATTTTCAAACCCTATCGCCACAGCCGAGCGTGGTGTGTCGAGATCGATCGGCTCAATTGGGTCAGTTTAGCTTTGATTGGGGCGAAGTGAGTCAACAGGTGCGTGGTGGTATTCCCATTTTCGTCAACGCCGTCAGTTACGATATCAGTCGCAAAACTAAACAACAAGTTCAACGCAAACAGGAAACTCGAGATTTCGCCCAAGTTTGCGATTTACACCTTCCCAAACGCCGCTGTATTCTGCGTTTGTGCGATCGAAGTTACGATTTTCACCGAGGTGCAATTTTTACGCCAGAACACCAGCAAACTCTCGGAAAAATGCGCGAGGCAACGACGCGAATTAATTGGAACGGCATCCTGCAAGTGTTCGATCGAAACTTACCAGAAATTCCGCTTTGGTCGGACTTTTCGCAGTTTGCTGAAACGGCGATCGACTATCATTTTTTAATGGAAAAAATTGATTCCCATATCGATATTTCTCGAACGGAGCCGACGCATTGGGACCCGGCATTTCAACTTTATAGCAGTTTGGTGTTTTTGCGAAATTATCCGATCCAAAATTAGAAGAAAACCATTTTTTTGAAATGGGTGCATTTCACTTTTGCGATCGCAACCCCACCCCTCCTCCCCTGGCTAAGGGGAGG
>LWRO01000010.1 GCA_001657325.1 Geitlerinema sp. BBD 1991-9
CCAAACCGTGGGTGTACCAGGAGGTCACGAAGGTGGTGCCGGTGAGCCAGCCCCCGATGGCCAGGTAGGCGCAGGGGAACAGGAGGATGCCGGACCAACCGACGAAGACGAATCGGTCGCGTTTGAGCCAGTCGTCGAGGACGTCAAACCATCCTCGCTCTGGCACGCGGCTTACTGCGATGGTCATGTAATCTCAAGCCTCCTTGCTTTAAAAGTTGCTCGCAAGGTTTCTAATTAAGTTAACATAACTATATACTATGTCACCGAGTTCGGGGAACTGACTTCGCGTCGATCGAAAAATTTAAACGTCGAGAGGCTAGAATTTTTAAGAATTTCGTTTGACCTTAATGCTTGCAGCCTTCTAGCATAAAAATACAGTTTCGTCAAGTCTCTTTAAAAAAAATTGTAAACTCTATGACTGCACCGACTCTCACCACCAGCGATCGAATTTTGCATCAGACCGTTCTCGGATCGCGACGCTTCAGTAACTACTTCTGGGCAAGTATCGTCTCTCTCGGCGGGATTGGTTTTTTGCTGTCTGGCTTGTCTAGCTATTTACAAGTCAATTTGCTCCCGTTTGCCAATCCAACTGAGCTGACGTTTGTTCCACAAGGCTTAGTGATGGGACTATACGGAGGAGCTGCTTTATTGCTATCTCTCTACCTATGGCTCGTCATTGGGTGGGACATCGGCGGCGGATACAACCAATTCGATCTCGAAACCGGCAAAATTGAGATCTTCCGCTGGGGATTTCCCGGTAAAAACCGCCGCATCGACGTTTCCTGTAAAGTAGACGATGTCAAGTCGATTCGGGTTGAGATCAAAGATGGTATTAATCCCAAACGGGTGCTGTACCTCCGCGTTAAAGGGATGCGAGATATTCCCCTCACTCGTGTCGGACAACCACTAGCCTTGGCTGAAATCGAAAATCAAGGTGCCCAATTGGCACGATTTCTCAGCGTTCCCCTCGAAGGTTTGTAAACGATGGTATTGCTGACTGCTCTGAGATTTCAAAAACTTCGACGCTATCTTTTTCCGTTTGTCCTCGTCGCGTTGCTGGCCGTTTCAGCTTGTTCTCAAACGTCCGGCGGGGAAACGTCTGTATCGCCGACGGCTAATCCGACGGCGCAAGAACTCGAGCAACGGGCTTTGCCACAACTCAACGGAACAGCTACCGTTGTCATGGTCGTTAAAGGTGCGCCGATTACGATTGAAGTGAACGGAAACGACGCACCGCTTACGGCAGGCAATTTCGTGGATTTGGTGCAACGTGGTGTTTACAACGGAACGGTTTTTCACCGTGTGATTCGCGATCCCGATCCGTTCGTCGCACAAGGGGGCGATCCACAGAGTCAAGATCCCGAAGTTCCCGCGTCGAGGTTGGGAATGGGAAATTTCGTCGATCCCGATACGCAACAACCGCGCTACATCCCGTTAGAAATTAAGCCAGAAGGCTCGGACGATCCGATTTACAGCCAAACGTTGGTCGACGCATTGCCCGTCTTGAAACACCGTCGCGGTGCGGTTGCCATGGCTCGATCGACTGCTCCCGATTCAGCTTCAGCACAATTTTACTTCGCCCTCGAAGACCTCGTCTTTCTCGATGGAAGCTATGCCGTTTTCGGATATGTCACCGACGGGATGGACGTGGTCGATGGAATTCAACAGGGCGATCGAATCGAATCAGCGACCGTCACCGAAGGTTTAGAAAACCTACAGCGATAAGTTGGGATTGAGGCGGTTCGATATTGATGTAGTCGTGACGGGGATCGGGCTTCGATCGAGCCTCGGCGATTTAGCAGACACGTGGACGCATCTTCTCGCAGGACGTTCTGGACTCTCCCTCAGACAACCGTTTCCCGAACTCGCCCCCAGACCCATCGGCTCGATCGGCAATCGACCGGCCGATTTTGTCGATCTCGCGAAAACGGTGGCGATCGAAGCCCTTGAGGATGCCGGACTGACTCCCCCACTGTCTAACTGCGGTGTTGTTATCGGCTCGAGTCGGAGTCAGCAAGGTCGCTGGGAACAGTTCAAGCAGACGTTTCAACCCCAAGGCGTTCCCCACTGGCTCGAGGCATTACCTCATATGGGAGCGATCGAAACGGCGAGATGTCTCGGGAGTACGGCAGCTGTTCTCGCGCCCATGGCGGCCTGTGCGACGGGAATTTGGAGCCTGGCACAGGGAGTGCAATTGTTGAGAACGGGTCAGATCGATCGTTCGATCGTGGGTGCTGTTGAAACCCCAATTACGCCCCTGACCCTGGCCGGTTTTGAGAAAATGGGTGCGCTGGCGAAAACGGGATGTTATCCGTTCGATCGAAATCGAGAAGGCCTCGCGCTCGCTGAAGGTGCGGCGGTCTTCGTCCTCGAAACACTTGAACTCGCGAGATCTCGCAACGCTCGCATTTACGGACGCATTCTCGATTTGGGATTGACCGCTGACAGCTATCACGTCAGCGCCCCCCAACCGCAAAGCTTTGGGGCGATTTCCGCCGTCAAACAATGTCTCGATCGAAGCGATCTCGACCCTACCGATATCGATTACGTCCACGCCCACGGCACCAGTACGCTCCTCAACGATCGAAGCGAAGCACATCTTCTCCAACACGTCTTTCCGCGTGGCGTTCCCGTCAGTTCGACGAAAGGTGCAACCGGACACGCTATCGGTGCATCTGGGACGTTGGGTGTGGCGTTTTGCTTGCTGGCAATGCGCGATAACGTTTTACCGCCCTGTGTCGGATTGCACGATCCTGAATTCGACCTCGACTTCGTGCGCGTCGCGCGTCCGAGTCGTATCGATCGATCGCTGTGTTTGAGTTTTGGGTTTGGCGGACAAAATGCAGCTATTGCCCTGGAAACACTGTAGCAAGATCTGGCAATTGCTTCGATCGATATCGCGTTACATCAAGAGATGTTACAAAAAATTTACGTATTGCCAGCAAATCGATGGCGAAAACACCCGAACGACAAGCTATCTACATGGAAATTGAGATAAACAGCAAACGTTGAAAATCTCAAACTCTTATTAAGTCTTTTGTCGTTTGCAGGCGGTATTGGGATGGCTTGCGCTTCAATGAAACTAGGAAGACTGCTAGCCTTCAGATGCCAAAATAACGTCAGAGGGAGTAGCAGAGAAGGTGTATTGAGATTGTTTAATAAATTGTAATAATTATGAAACGTCCGTCACAACTCACTCGGTTGGTTTGGGATTTTTATCGCGAAAACCCCGTCGAACTGAAACAGCTTGAAGTGCTTCGCCAATGTCGCGTTTTTCGGTTTTGGGGAGTGTTTTACATTCGGTGTCAAACATCAGCCGTTGCCCGTCATGTCATCGAGTCCGAACCCGAGATCGAGATCCCGATCCAACAGTTGCGTTTGTCGAAGAAAATAAAAGTTCTCGTCGGGCGCAAATCAGTTGCAACCTTTGTCGTGGGTGTCGATCGATCGAATTCCGAAGTCCGCGAACGCTTGTAATTTTGTAATTCGTTTTTTTCTGGGAGCTGTATCGTTAAATGTTCGAGTCAAAATGGATGGCCTGGCTGGGCCGTATCAGTGCAATCTCTACATTAGGGATCGCCCTAAGTTTTGAAACATCAACCTCGGCATTTGCTCGTCCGGTGAAGTTTGAATCGGAAGCAGTACGTCTGTCTCAATTGTACGTTGGAGATCGACCGATGATGACCACCTACGGGCGGGGTATTGTCAACTCTCCTGCTGAAACCGCCGAAATCACCTTTTCTTTCGGGACGACCGATCCCATGTCAGGGAATTACGAAGAGGCGGTGGAGCCGATGACTGAGGTGATGTTGCAACCCATCAAAAGCGAGATCGAAGCGCTGGGTGTCCCTTCAGAAAACATCGATATTGAAATCGATCGAATCGATCCGAGGACTGTTTATCCCGGTCAGCCCTTAGCGCGAATTGTCGTCACCCTCGATGCACCGACATTTACGCAAATCGATCGAGTTCGGGAAACAGTGGAAACAGCGACTTACGACGACGGCTCGTTTTATATGTATTCCGCCTATCCAATTTGCTTCGTTGAAGATTTTCTCCCCCTGGAAAACCAAGCTCGTTTAGCTGCGATCGAGGATGCTCGAGGTCGCATTCAAGCGATGGCTGAAGCTGTAAACGCTCGGGTGGGCGGCGTTCTATCTACGATCGAAATTCACAGCTATCGTCCCGTGTCTTCAGATTGTACGCCAGGTGTTGACGCAAACGGAATTGCCTCTGATACGCCGGAAGTCACCTCGGAACTCGGCGTGTTGATGACGTTTGAGATGTTGAATTGAGAAGCGGCAATTCGATCGGCGTTTAGGGCGAGAAGATCTCGCCCCTACCGGCTCTTTCATCACCGCATCATCTCCTCAACGCTCTTCCTCCATCCAAGCGAGACACTGTTGCATTTGTTGCGACATCGTCGATCGATCGAGGTGGATGCGGCGACCGTGACCGGGAAGCACCCATTCAAAGGAATACTGTGCGAGTCGTTTCATCGACTCGATTTGTGCGTCCCAGGAATACCAACAAAACCGGCGAAAAGCATAAAGATTGTTGAGGGACGGCGACCAAGCCAGATGATCGCCCGAAAACAAGAATTTTTCGCGATACAGCAAAACCACGTGTCCCAAAGTGTGACCGGGAACGGGAAGAAGTAACACGTCAGGTGCGAACGAGATGGGTTCGGAACCCGAGAGTTGGATTTCGATATTGCGGAGTTCGCTATCCATATCATCTCGGTGAAGGATTCGATCGCAGCCAAATCGATCGTGAAATTTCTGATGGTCGGCGATATCGTCTCGGTGGGTTAGAAACATATAGCGAACACCGCCGAGGGATTCGAGACGCTTGACGAGTGGCGCGGCGAAGCGAGGCGAATCGACGAGGATATTACCTTCGGGATGCTGGATGAAATAGCTCGCTGCCCCGTAGGATCGTTTGGAATGATAGCCGCAATGATAGACGTTTTCAGCAATGGGAAGCGGAAATTCTTGCTGGACTCGATCGATCTCCGAAGGTGGTTCGACGGTACCGATCGAGGCAGTCGGACACGCGAGTAAGGCCCGTAATGCCGCATGGCGTTCCGTCTCCGTCATCGGTTGGTGGTAAACGGCAGATTGTTCTCGATCGCGGTGAAAGATATTCGGTGCAATCCAACGACAGGTATCGCAGTCAATACAAGTCGAATCGACGTAAACATCACCTTCGACATTTTCAGAACGGCGTTGTTTGAGATGAGCCATAATATTTTCACGGTTGAGCGTCAGCAAACAAGTTTTTAATCTCCTTCCAGAGAGGAAAAACAGATATTCAACATTGATTTTGGGATGTCATTAGAAACATGACCAGAGAAAATATAATTTTATTTTTATATAGACGATATATAAACGGTATATAAACGGTCGAATTGCAGGTCGTTGACTTGAATTTAAAAAAATTAAGACTTTTAATTTTTGATTTCTTTATCGCTATCAAAACTATTTTTTCAATAATTTTGACTTAAGAAATTACGCTACACCTACTGTTTTTTCTAAGTGTGCGTCTGTTCTATTTCTGATAAATTTACGACTTTTAATTTTCAGGCGAATCATTTAATTATAGCAAAAATCAGATGACTTGTCTCGATCGAGAAAGATAAAAGCCAAGAACATACACTCGATCTCCAACCTCGATACGGGCAAAACTGGGATAGGTAAGATAGATTAAACAACGAACGAAGCATTGCCGCAAATACAGCAATCCCAATGAAAACCTCAAGACCAAGCCAGAAATTACCGATCTCGATGATTTTTTACAAGCTACAATAAGCATGAAGCATTTTAATTCAAATCCAACTCGATCGAACCTTGGGATTCTATACAGAACTTTAAGAAATCAAACTCTGGTTTTGTCACGCCTTAGCAAACTGTTTCACATATATGTGAAGCCAGCATTGCGAATTGCCAATGAAAACTCCAAAGTTTGTCTCGACCGACCGAGAGCGTTTCAACGACGAGGTGGAAGGATTAATAAATCGTCAAACGCCTTATGCTCTCTCGATTCTCAGTGCAATTCACCGTTTTTTACATCAATTTCACCTGGAAAACCGCCATGACGTAACTGAAATCGTTAGCGAAGCCTATTCGCGTGGTATTGTAAAGATCGATCGAGGGGAAGTCATTTACCATCCACTCGCTTGGATTCGATCGACTGCTTTCTATATTATTCGCGAAAAAAGCCGAGAACTTCGGCGCTTAAGTGCGACCTCCTACAGCGAACTGACCGAACGAGATGGAATGACAGGCGATCGATCGAAACTTCAAGGTTTAGAACGTTTAGTCGAGTGTGAAGAGAACGAAGCGGACTGTCAAGCTATCCTCAAAGCCTATCAGCAACTCCCGAGTCAAGAACAACAACTCATCGACTTAAAGATCCTTCAGCAACTTCCTTGGCGAGATATTCGCGAACGTTGGCTCGAACTCGAGCAGGCTGAGGTCACTTTGGAAGCATTACGAAAACGAAAATCTCGAGCAGTTTCTCATCTACGCGAGTTATATCACCAGCATCGCTCTTAGGGTCGAGTATCTTCAAACGAGGTTTCACAGATACTTGATTCTGTGGCTCGTTTTCATATTTTTAACATTTTGCCGATCGAATTCGATCGGTTTTAACAACATCAAAATTTGAGATCGGTGATTTGGCAACTTTAGTCCGTTCGATTGCCAAATCACTCACAGCGATACTGAATCAACGATCGAGAAACACGGCAAGAATAAAAACGGCAACCGCCAATAATACAAAAATTATTGAGTTTGGCAGCTTGTCGTCTTCATCGAGATGATGTTGATGGTTGCAATACAAACATTTGTATGAATTATGCTTGTACTGTACAAATCCCAACTTTCCGCAATTCGGACATTCTAATGGATACGGAGGTTGATAATAAGAATAATTTTGAAGCATTGGGAACAACTCTCAATCCGTTCGTTCTATTGATTAGTGATATTGATTTTTGAGTGTGACCTTCTTCTTATTTTGGCTTTTTAAAGACTGAATATAATCTTGTATTTTACACTATCGATTATATACGTTTTTTATCTCTAAATTACTTTGGGTCTGTTAGAGTTAGGGTGATAAGCAGAGTTTATAAAATCCCGAAACCGTTGGCGTGGGGGCAAACGGCCGTTCGCCCCGACAAGGGTCTTGGTATCATAGGCAATCAAATTACATCGCAATTCTAACAGACCCATTAATTTTGTATTAAAGGCTCGACATTTAAAATGGAATTTTAAATGTCGAGCCTTTAAATTCATACCACAACCGTCGAAATCTGAAGCCTTCAAAAACAAAATCAGCAAGAGATTTAAGACGATTTTTCTGAATTCCTGTAAAATCTTTAAAGAATCAAATTCTACAGGAATATTACTAGTTTTCCAACACGGCATCCTGAAACTAGAATGCATAAAAAAAGCTATCTATTCCAAGACTAAAGCCCAATTCAAACGACAATCAATTACAGCAGTCCCAAAGCTTTCTGCGTTGTTTGACTCAAGATACCATCTGGCTTGAGATGTCGATTCCGTTGAAAATGTTGCAGGGCGTCGCGAGTTTGTCTTCCAATGCAACCATCGATCGGTCCCGGATCGAATCCACTAATTTTTAAATTTTTTTGAACTTCCATGAGGGAGTTCGTGACACGAAATTGTAATTCTTGGCACAACGAGTAAGCCGTTTTTTTTGCGGGTTCCGTGAGAAACTCTTGCAACCTAGATAACTGATTTTTTCGAGATTCCTCGGTCGATCGATCGAGGAAATCGAACCGGAGCGCCAAATCGAGATCGATCTCGCAAATCCAAAAATGTAACAAGCCATCCATTTCAGCCCGCTCGAGAATTGCGAGCATTCGATCGGCTCGATCGGGAGATAGTACGGGAAGAGACGCGAGATAATAGTATTCCTGCAACAAATCTCGTTGTTCGGAATTACACAGGAGCAGCGTGTCTTCTCGATTTTGCCAATCCATAGGATTACACATAGGTCGGGTTTAAATGCAAAATTTCAGGGGGTGTTGACAAGGTCTCAATAGAGATACGTCTTATAAGTGAAGCAAGTTTGACCCATGTGACAGGCATTTCCCAAAAAATTTGCTCGCTCAAATATCCAATTTTAAAATCGAAGCTGATACTCTATAATGCCCCGATTATCACTGTCGAAATTTGTCGAACCGCGAATCAGCCAATTGTCATCGATGCGGTAACGGACGCTAAAACGAGTTGAATCGTCTCGATCGAGAATCGTTAACACCGACACTGACAGGTCGTCAGTTAAATTAATCCCCACTTCCGCCCCCAATCCCAACGCCGACGTGCGCGGATCGACCGCCGGAAACAAGCGGAAATCCCGATATCCCAGGGCGCGGCCGAGAATCGATTGAACCTGCGTCAACAAGGCCGAACTCGCCACCACCAAGGAAGTATCCTGTTGTCCGGCCGTTCCCAGCGCGCCCCCACCGATGAGCGAGTAAATCTCAGTCTGCGATCGAGCCGGACTACTCGTCAGTTCCAAATTCTCAAACAGCCGACTCGCGCGGCCCCTCACCCGCGCCTCGATGCGAACAGTTTCCACCGCCCCCCGTTCGATCGCGGGTTCCACGATTTCCGCAGCCGTTCCCGCCTCTTCCACTTCAGCGGGCGAGGCGATCCGAGGCCGCGTCGTCTCCTGAACGGCCGCCCGCAATCTCACGCTTAACACCGGGTCAGAACCGAACGGTGGGATAAAACTGGCAGTATTCTCGCCTCGTGCCAGAGTAAACGTTGTCGTAAACAAATTGACCTGGCCGTCGCGCAGAAAAATCGTCCCTTGAGGTTCGGGTCGATCGAACGTTCCATCGAGCAACAGTTGGCCGTCGGCGATGAAGTTCAACAGCGGTGGACTGACGATTTGCAAGTTGCGATCGAGTTCGAGGGTCAGTCCGTTGTAGCTGATATACGGAATGCTCGGTTCAGAAGCCACCGCAGACGAAGCGGTTGAGGGATCGGGAATAAAAATTTGTCCGTCGGCCAAACGCAACTGACCCGCCAGTTCCGGATACAGAACCGAACCGTTCACGAAGACCGCACCTTCGATCGTCCCCCGATACAGTCCCTTTAAATTCAACGCCACGCGATCGAGGTCGATCAGCAATAAATCCCCCGTCGAGAGCGCAGAAAGCAGCGGTAACGTCCCCGTCGCACGAACCGAACCCTGACGAAACTCGCCCGTCAGTTGTGGAATGCGGATTCGATCGTTGTCGAACTCGATCGATCCGTTCACCTGCGTCAGCGGTTCCGGTAATTGCGTCAAGTAAAAAACGGCATCGCGAAACTCCGCAATCCCCGTCGTACTCAGCGGAACGTAATTAAACCCACCGCCGCGACGCTCTCCCGACAGCGTCAAGCGCATCGCGCCCTCACCGCCGCCCCACTGCAAACTATCAGCCGTCAGTGCGTCGAGCAAAATCAGCCCGTTTCCCACAGCCTCCAACTCAACGCGGAAGGTTTCGTCGTCTGGCTGAACTGTCGCTCCGGGCAATTCCACCGGTAACTTGGCATCGATAACAATCGGTTGCGAGGGAGTATCCGAATCGCTGGATTCACGGCTGAGTAAGACGATTTGTCCCCCCAAATTCAAACGAGCGTCGTCATAACTGAAACCGCCTCGCGCCAGTCGAACGGGTTGTTGGTTGATTTGTCCGTCGAGCCAGTGAAATTCACCACGAGCTTGGGGGTTTTCAAAACTCCCCGCAAGCGTCGCACTCCCGCTAACACTGCCTTGTAACCGAACGCTGGGTGGAAACGAGACGAATTCTGACAACACCGAGATAGGCAATCCATCGAGTTGAAATTGGGCCGACTGTCGCCGTCCGCCGATTAAACCCGAAAAGTTAAACTGCGTTTCGACTTCTGGAGATAAATTCACCCGAACTTGCGAAGGTTCCAACTGCCAAAGTCCGTCTTCAAACGTTCCCGAAGTGGCGATTTCGTGAATTCGATATTCGTCCCACTGCCAACTTTCGCCGCGTAAATCGAAGTCGAAATCGACCCCCGACTGCACCGAACCGGTAAAGTTGACCGTTCCTGAAAACGCACCTTGTAGATCGGCCAGTTCCGGCAATGGCGAAGCTTCCTCTCTCGCTCGTCGCTGCTGGCCGAGCAAGGCATCGATTTCGGCGAGGCGATACAGTTGCACCAACAGCGGTGATTCGGGCAACCCCACCGGAGACACGTCTAATGCTTCGGCATTGGCGTAAGTGGGAGAAGCTAAGCCTCGGGCGAGATCGGCAATCTCGAACCAGCGCAAGGCTTCGAGTATGTCTTGAGTTTGTCCGTCCCGGATCTCGATCGATCCTTCAATATTCGGATCGTCATCGATATCGATGCGGCTGTCGAGTGCATACAAACTCTCACCGTTCCCGAGACGAATATCCTGCAACAGTAACGTGTTGTTCGACCAGAAAAAGTTGCCTTGTAACGCTTCGGCGGTGACGAGTCCCAAAGCGGGATCGGCGACAAAAACCTCACCCGTGGCACGGTTGGCAGCGAGATCGGCGTCGAGCAGCAGCGACAAACGACCGTTGAGGGGGCCGCGATCGACAAACGGTCGAATGGGCAACAACGACAGGGGCATGGCATCGAGTTGGAGGCGAAACACGTCGTTTTCTAAGTTTCCCGAGGCTTCCGCGTCGTCGAGGTCGATGGAAAATTCCCGCAACGTCAAATTTCGATCGAGCCAGACGGAAATCTCGTCCGGTTCGTCGTCGATCAGCAGGGGAATCCCTTCTAATTGAACTTTCACGCCCGTTTCGTCCGACTCGATCGATCCCACCAATAACGGATCGAACACAGTATCGTTCAGGCGCAAATTCGCGAGTTGAATTTCTCCGTTCCCCACTTCGATCTCGGCGGGGGTGAACCCGTTCCAAGTCCCCGATAGCAGAATCGTTCCGCCGAGTTTTCCGTGTAAGTCTGCGGTGACGATTTTCGAGGGGACAGCGGGTAAAAATGCGGCAATTTCGGCATTTTGCGCCGTCACTCGGGTCTGCCAACGTCCGTTTTCGAGCGTTGCATCGATCGCAACGCGGCCCAGTTCGGACGGCTCGGTTTTCGGGTCGATGGCCTCTGCAAAGCTAAACCCCACGAGAAACTCACCCGATATAGCTTCCGGGCGCAAGTCCGATACCGAACCCGATAACCTCGCCACTTTCCCCAGGTTCTGCAAGGGAGTCAACGCGATCGGTGCATCGACAAACGGCTCGAGGGGAATGACGAACTGATGCGACTCGATCGACCATTGCCCGTCCGCCAGTTGAAACGTGGCTTCGGCGATGCCGTTATGGGCGACGAGTCCGAATTGTCCTCGGGCGTTTAGAGTTTCTGGAGAGAACGTCGCCGCGTTTCCAGCAAAATTGACTTGTCCCGTCAACGCGATCGATCCCAATTCAGAAACCGGAAGTAAGGATGTAATGTCGATCGATCGTCCGATCGCCGATCCTTCAATTTGTCCGTCAGCTACGCGAACGTCGAGATCGATCGATCCGTTTTCCACCGCCAAACGTCCGCTGCCCAAAACCTCGATGTTCGCGAGACTGGGATTTTCCAAAGCCGCCAGCGTTCCCGTCAATTTTGCCCGTCCCGCAAATGCGCCAATATTCAACGCGGCTAACTCGGGAGGCAAGGCGATAAACGGTGCGACGGGCAATCCTTCACTGGCAATTTCAGCTTGCCACTGTCCCGCAATTAACTGGCCGTCGAGCCGCGTTGGATTGCCCAAAATAGAGGTTGTTAGGGATGTTGCAGCTTCGAGATTGGCTAAATCGGGATTTTCAAAATAGGATAAATCGCCGGCCAGTTGCAGAGAACCCGACACCGTTTCGGGAAGAAATCCAACATCTGGCAACAGCGAGGCGGGGACAGATAATTGCTGTGCGACGATGGCAGTTTCCCACCGTCCGAACGTTAAGGCGGCTTGTACGTCCGTGGCTCGATCGAGGATGTCCAAAGTGCCTCGGGCCTGTGCTTCGATATCGGACAGCGTTTGAACCTCGGAATCTCCCACCAGAACGACTTGTCCGTTAAATCGTCCCAGTGCGAAGGTTTGGACGAAATCTTGCGGGAAGAAACTGTTGAGAGAAACGTCGGCTGTTGCGAGTTCGATTTGCCATCGATCGTCTACAAACAGGATACCCCCTCGTGCTTGCCCCCCCGCAATGTCGATCGAGGGCAGTCGCACGATCGAGCCGTCTCGATTGCTTTCAAAAATCCCTCGTGCGTTCAACGTTCCGATGGCTGAGGTGGTTGGAACGTCGTAACGGCTGGCGATCGCATCGGCGGACGCATCGCGAACGAGAAATTCCGCAAGCACTTGAGGGGCATCGTCCAGCGTTTGCGGAAGCAACACTTTTACGGCAGCTTGTACTTGTCCCCCCCCTTCCGGAACGGCGTTGAGTTGTTCGATAACGAATTCCGAGGTTTCTGCCGCGAGTACAAAGCGGGCCGTTACGTCTGAAAACGGAATTCGATCGACGATGGCGATATCTGTCGTTTGTCCTTCTCCGATTAATACGGGTGTTTCGAGGGGCCCGACGAGTTTTAAGAGCGCTTCGACTTCCCCGGTGACTTCTACAGGAAACTCGACATCGATCGACTTCTGCACCACCTGCCACTCGACGGGAGGAACTTGCATCGGGATTTCGTATCCCCGTTCTAAACTCAAGGCCCCCTGGGGAATTTGGACGGGAACCTCTCCGTATTTCCCAGAGACTTCTTCTAAGCCGATCAGTACGTCGCGAAAGCGCAACCGCCCGGATTCCCCGACGATCGTTTGGGGAACGCCGTCAATTTGCAAGTCAACATCGCGAAATCTCATATTCCCTTGTAGGTTGGGCAATTCGCCAGGGGCGTTGAGAGGAATTTGAATGAGAAGGTTACCGAAAATTTCGCCACCGTCGAGATCGATCGGTGCGGGAATCCAGGGCGAAACCACGTTTCCTTGTAAGGATTGAGCGGATAGATTCAGTCGAACGCCAGCAGAAGAAGGGGAAGATTCCCCTTCCACACCTGGACTGTATTCTCCACGAACGTTGAGCCGTTCTTTAATGTTGTGATAACCCGTCGCGTCGAAGGCAATACGTCCGTCGTCCTCAAAATCGGCCTCGGCTGTGAGGCGACGCAGAACGACGGGAGTCGGGAGAATCCGTAACGGTTCGGCACGCTTCGGTTCTGCTTTACCGATGGTTTTACCCGAAGATGTGGCGAACTTAGGTTGTGCTTGAAGGGTGACGGTTCCGTTCCGAACTTCGATCGAGTTGAGTTGAATTTTGACGAAACCGGGTTCGCCGCCGGTACGAATTTGCGTGGTTACCCACTGACCGTCTCGGGTTTCGCTGAGGGTCAGTTGGGGATCTTCGATCGAAATGTCGAGGTTGAGCGTACGACCCCAAACGATCGAAAGCGGATTGAAGCGCACGCTGACCGCATCGAGTTCAGCAGAGCTTGGATGTTCGGGGGTTTCGGGGATTTGGGACGTTCCGAAACGAACGTGAGTCAGGGAAAAGCTTTCGAGATCGCCAACACGAACGGGTCGATCGAACAGTTTTGCCAGTTCCCGCGACAGCAGCGGGGCCAGTTGCAGGTGGACGAACCGCCAACCCCACCACCAACTCCCTGCCACGCCGGTTAACAGCAGGACAGCGAGCGTTAAACGCCATTTCGGAAACCGCTTTTTCGGCGGTTGAGATTCACTTTGAGGGTTGGTTTCAGAGGGATCGGTCATCGACGATCGAGCGTTCGGTAATGGGTTATCGATCGATGGGGCGTGAGGTCTGGATCGGGTACACCTCAACGGGGAAACTCTGCCCCAACAGAACGGTTCGCACTTTAACGTAGATTGAGTTTCTCAGACATCCTAACGATAAACGTTCCCTCGTGACAGTCTTGTCCGTAGGGGATCGGTTTCGGGATAAAGTGAAAGGAGGAGGAATCTGGAGAAGTGGCGATGAGAATCTACGTTTTGCTGTTTAACGCTCGCACGGAAAACGAAGGGATTCATACCATTCGATTGGCAACCCCTGAAGGTGAGGAGCGCAATATTGTGATGATGTTCGAGTCGCAAGACGATGCCGAGCGATATGCAATGTTACTCGAAGCTCAAGATTTTTACGTTCCCACGGTCGAAGAATTTGACTCTGAAGAAATCGAGGAGTTTTGTGCGAGTTGTCAGTACGAAGCAAAATTAATTCCTGAAGGATTTGTTCCGGAATCTCCGGAAGAGCGAATTTTTTTAGCACCGCCCGAAACGAATTTGGAGGATACGGAATGGGAACGAGAACAACAACGGACTTCGGAACCCGCTGCGGAAGAAGCCTCGGAAATGTCGAGCGCTCAGTTAGATGATATTCGCCGCCGCTTGGAAGGACTGCTTTAACAGTGAGCAGTGAGCCGTGAACAGTGGGCAGTGAGGGCAGTGGGCAGTTTTGAGTGGGGCGTTTGAATTGGCAATCGTCAATCGTAAATTGTAAGCCGTAAATTGTTTGGATGTTTGAAAATCGCGGACATTTGTTGACGGAGCAGAGTAATCCGAACTCGCAGGATCTCGATCGATTGGATTCTTTAGCGTTGGTCGATTTATTTTGTCAGGAAGACGCTCGAACCATTGAGGCGGTGGCGGCGAGTCGGGAGTCGATCGCTCGGGCGATCGATCGGACGGCTGAATCGCTGAGACGGGGCGGCCGTTTGTTTTATATTGGTGCGGGTACGAGCGGACGTTTGGGGGTTTTGGATGCGGCGGAATGTCCCCCCACGTTCTGCACGCCTCCGGACATGGTACAGGGGATTTTGGCGGGGGGAAAAGATGCCCTCGTTCGCAGTTCGGAAGCCCTCGAAGATCGTGCGGAAGATGGGGAAGCGGCGATCGCACACCGGGATATCGGCGATAACGATGTGGTGGTGGGAATTTCTGCGGGTGGAACGACCCCCTACGTGCGAGGTGCGCTACGGGAAGCGAGACGGCGCAATGCAACGACCGTCTTTATCGCTTGTGTTCCCGTCGAACAGGTTTCGGCTGAGGTCGATGTGGATATTCGGCTGTTGGTGGGGCCGGAGGTGTTGGCGGGTTCGACGCGGTTGAAGGCGGGAACGGTCACGAAGTTGGTGTTAAATATTCTTTCAACGAGCGTGATGGTGCGCCTGGGAAAAGTTTTTGGAAACCGCATGGTCGATGTATCGGTGACGAACCGTAAGTTACTCGATCGAGCCGTTCGTACGATCGTCGATTTGACGGAACTCTCGCGAGACGAGGCGGCGCAATTGCTCGATCGATGTGGAAATCGGGTCAAGCTCGCATTGTTGGTTTACTGGTCGGATTGGGAGGTTGAGGCGGCGCAGTCCTTGCTGGATAAGCATCAGGGACAGTTGAGACCGGCGTTGGATGAGGTGAGGGGGTGAAGATGGGTTCGATGTTTGGGTAAAAATAGCAGGGTGCATCTCACTTTTGCGCTCGCAACCCCTCCGCCTTCGGCACCCCTCCGCCTTCGGCATCTCCCCTAGCTAAGGGGAGGATGGGAGGGGTTCCGAGCGCTCAGTCGAGCTGCGGAGGGGTCATTCTACGCAATTGAGATGCACCCAAATAGCAAAATTCGATCGAGTCACCGATCCAAAAATTTAGCCGTCACCGTCATTCCAATGTTGCACGAAATATATCTACATTTTTAGCAGATTTTGGCGTAATAACGAGGTTGTTAAACTGGCACAGAAAGCATCGATCGATCGAAATTCAGCGGACACGATTGAAGTAATACGGTTGTTTGGTGTCTCGCGATGAATGAGAAAGAAGTTAGTAATTTTGCCGGGTTTACCGTTGTTTTAGTTCTCCTCGTTCTTTTCACCTTTGGTATTTTGCAGTGGTTGGGCGTTCCGACGGGAAGCTTTATCGATTGGATTGTCGGTGTGGCGAGTTTTTGGTGGTTAGTAGCCATCGTCACGATTCCTTGGAACATCTATTTTGGAGCAAAATCTGTTCTCGTCGATGCGGAAGGTTCTCAAGAAAAAGAGATTCCCGTCGATCCCAGTCAACTTCGTTATGTCAAGCTCGTGGTGCGTCGATCGTTGTGGATTGCGATCGGACTGCACGTTATCTCTGCACTGGGTTTGTACGTTCTCGCGTTGACGGGAGTGAGTGCGATCGGTTATGTCAGTTCTGCGGCGACGTTGTTGCTGACGGGATTGCGTCCAGCGGTCGCATTTTATCGATATCTCGTCTATCGCTTGAGTTCGATCGCTCGCGAGTTTAAATATCCTCGGGAAGATATTGTTGACGTTCAGAATCGATTATCAGAGGTCGAACAATTCGTTAAAGCGTTGCAAAGCCAACTCGATGTAGAAAATCCCAATTCGATCGTGTCGTCTCAACAGCGTCAACTGGAAGCCGTTCGCCAAGATTTCACGAATTTGGCGAGTTCTCACGAAGGTTTGAAAGCAAGTAACCAAGCGGAACACGATCGAATTGCGAGAGAGGCGAAAAACGCGATCGCACAATTGAGTGCAGACAGTCAGTTTCTCGATCGAGTTCGCGAAATTATTCGCTTTTTCAAGGAAGCTTGAACGCTCTACCGCATCATTTCGTTACCCTGGAGGAAGCGGTGTAAACTGTGTCCCCATCATCGCACGATTGGGAGTCGCAAGGTTGCGGAATCGAGTATATTGTGGGTCGAATAGGAGTTTAACAACGCCCGTCGGCCCGTTTCGATGTTTAGTCACAATCATTTCTGTGATACCTCGATCGGGCGTATCGGGAAAATAGTATTCGTCCCGATAGAGCATGACAATTAAATCCGCATCTTGTTCGATCGATCCGCTTTCACGCAAATCTGACATCATCGGACGCTTGTTCGTTCGAGCTTCCACACCCCGACTGAGCTGCGATAATGCAATAACAGGAACGTTCAGTTCTCGGGCGAGACCTTTCAACGATCGAGTAATTCTCGATAATTCTTGAACTCGGTTATCTCCCGAACCTTCCATTAATTGTAAATAGTCCAGTAAAATCAATCCTAACGGTTGCCCTTGTTCGGCTTGTAACCGACGACATTTCGAGCGAATTTCGGTGACCGTTACGTTCGCTGTATCGTCGATAAAAATTGGAATTTCTGACAGCGATGCTAAGGCTCGACTCAAGGGTTCCCATTCGTTTTGACTCACCCGTCCCGCTCGCAATCGGTTACTTTCAATTCCGGCTTCACTGGCTAACAACCGTTGCACCAGTTGTTCTTTTGACATTTCCAAACTAAAGATTGCAACGGGAAAACGATAAGCGTTTGCGATGTTGTGGGCGATATTTAAGCTAACAGCTGTTTTCCCCATTGACGGACGTCCCGCCACGATAATTAAGTCAGAGGGTTGAAATCCTCCCGTCATCGCGTCGAGATCGTAAAATCCCGACAAAACCCCCGGTTGTGCTTGAGTTTCGTGCTGAATTTCAATTTCTTGGAACGTGTGAATTAACGTCTCGAAAATCGGGATGAGATCCTGTTGCGGACGTTTTTGGGTAATGTTAAAAATCTTTTGTTCCGCTCGATCGAGAACGGTTTCGAGAGGCGTCGCCATTTCGTAACCCAACTGATGGATTTCCTGACTCGCCTGGATCAACTGGCGGCGGAAATATTTATCCATTACCAACGCGGCATACTGGTCGATGTTCACCGCCGAGATCGTTCGATCGACCAATTGCACTAATTTACTCTGACCCCCCATTTTGTCGAGCAATTCTCGATCGCTCAACCACGCTGTCACGCTAATCAAGTCCGTGGGCTGTCCCTGACTGTGCAATGCCAACATCGCCTGATAGACGATCTGGTGAGCGTTGATGTAGAACGCTTCCGCCGATAGCAGCTCTGCAACTCGGTTTATGGCTTCGGGATCGAGTAAAATTCCACCTAAGATCGCCTCTTCCGCTTCGATATTTTGAGGGGGGAGTTTATCGGTGTCGTAGCCCTGAAAGTCGAATTCCCGAACCATTGTGTTAGATTGTCGCTCTGTGCGATCTACTTTAGCGCGAGTTTCGACCCACATTGCATTCCGAGTCTCTGGGCGATCGAGATCACAGGAGATACCTCCGTAGAATCACGGAGATCCTGTGATTCGATCGACTCGAAATCTGTCACAACATCACTGACGAGAGCCTCGGGTTCGCGAGAGAGTAATACTGTCGAGTTCGGAACCAGGACATCTACGGCTATGTTCGATCGTGTTGCAACCCTTACCTCTGCTTTCGTCGCGCTGCTGTCTAGCGTTACGCTCACCACCGCCGGACGCGCTGAATCGGTTTCCGTCGCCACTCGACTCGCGACCTCCTCGATCGAAATTGCTGATGGGAAGCACCTCTACGGTTCCGCGCCCCAACCGCAACAACTCGGCGAAATGTATATGGTGTTTGAAGCTCGGGGCAATCAAGTGGTCGGTGGGTTCTACCAACCCAACTCGTCCTTCGATTGTTTCCAAGGTTCGATCGACGGAGATCGACTTGCCCTGAACGTCACGGACAGCTATCGCAACGATACTTATACTTACGATATCGCTCTCGACTCGCAAGCCGCCGTTGTTGCGAACACCCAAGCCGGAACGCCAATGACCTCGCTACAGGGATTTCACCCGATCGAAACGTTGAGCGAGATCGATCGTCAAGTCCTTGAAACTTGTCAGGCTGCAATTAGAGGATGAGGAGATGGAGAGATTTCAGATCCTTTTACCCTCCGCTCGTGCCAGGATTCGGCCCTTTTAAATCACAAAACTTTCCACAATACTATCCTCGCCGAGTTCTACCCGAACGCTAAATCGATCGCCTGTTTCGCCGCGAAATTCAAATTGAACGTTCTGATTCTCGTGGCGAGTTTCGGCTTCCATCACCACTTTTTCTTCCTCATCTAACAAGACCAGCTTTAACCGAGGCGGAAGATAAGTCCGTTCGAGAGGGTAGAGACCGACCAACAGTTCGATTTTGGGTGTATTGGTCGTATCGAGAGCGACGGTCAATGCGATCGAACTCGGAGAATGCTCGAAGTTTAAGGACTTTGCTCGTTTGACACTCTGATGTTTGAGTCGAAAGGCAAACTCGGGATGGGGTGCTGCAAATAGTGTCTCCAATGCTTGCCAACTGTCCTCGAACACGCCTTCGATCCATCGACTGAGAGCGACGATCGAGGGCGCGATCTGAACCTTGGCTTTGAGTCGAGCCAAATGAACCAACAGCTTATCGATGGGTTGGAGGTCTCGCAATCGGATTTTGTCGTCGTTTAAGGTGGGGACAAATCCTAATAGCGTCGCTTCCATTTGAGTTTCGTCGAAGTGAACGACGGTATAGCCAATGCGATCGCTGCAAGCCTCGGGGGGAACGGGGTAGACCTCAGTTACTCGATCGATCGACGGCCGACATTCCAAACGCCCCACACCCGTTATGGTTAAATCGGCAATATCGGCGGCGAAACGCACGGCCGGATTCCAGCTATCGCCAGCCTTCAGATTGGTCGGAACGCCCATGATTCTTAAAAAATTATCGATCGCACAAACCGCTAAGGTATTGAGGTAAACGCGACGTGCTTTGTCTTCGGTCGGTTGCTGGCTGGCAAACTGACCGGCCAGTTGTTTGGCATTCTGGGTAACGGGCATAGAGACAGCCTCTTTTAATATATGGGTTTTGCTGTTCATGGCTGCTTTGGGTGAGTGGAACTATCGCTCTCGTCGATATATCCCTGGGAAGCACCGAAATCTCGCAACAGTGGCAAACATCGGCGGTTGTACCATTTCGGTATGTCTTTGGTTTCGGCTTCGTCGAGGTCGAGTTCTTCGGCAATAGTTTTCCAAGGGGTTTCCTCGGGAAATCGTTTCAGGAACAGCACTTGACAGTTCACGTTCGATCGATGTCGAAAACAGGTTTTCCGTAAACGTTTTTCGGAATCGCGATGCACCCAGTCAACGGTGTTGTTCCAAATATCCAAAACGGGTTGAACGTCCGGTTTTGCAGGTAAATTGTCGACCGGATCGCAGATCGAACCTTCTTCGGTTAAGGACGGTGCAATCTGACGGTGGGTTTCTCGGCGGTGGCGATCTCGGTATCGTCTCAGTCTTCGCTTGAGTTCGTCATCGAGCCAAGTAACAACTCGTTTAACGGTGGGGTCGTACTCCTCTAAGTGTTGGAAGCAATATTCCCACATTTCTTGGAGTGCGTCGTTGTAGTAGGAAGCTGAATCCCGCCAAAGCTTACCGGATTTCCGCACGAGTTGGTAAATCTGGTAAAGCCGCTGCTGGCGAGCCAAACTTCCGGAAGGACAGTTTCGCGCTTCCACAACAAGCTGACAGAGCCGTTCGTTGAGATCGTCCATAACTGAGCGTTTTGGATTTGAGCAGGAGAGAACGCGAAGCCAAGTTGCTCTCAGTCTACCTCCAATGCAATTGGGATCGGAGCGCAGGTTTTGAGGGAGACTCGATCGCGTGGCCTCACCCTGCTATTCAGTTACACGAAGCTGCGGTGTCGTTTTCGCAAAAAATCGTAAAAAATTTTTTTCGCGATCGCTGCGAAAACCTAGCGACTCGGCCGCAGTAACAACTAAGAGGTCGAGGACTGCTTTGTGCGCCGTGCCTCCAAACTCGTCTCGTTTGTCTGGTTGCCAGTACGGTTTATACTCTAGTCATAAGGGGAGATATCGCAATTTATACCGAGTTTTCAAGCAATATTGCCTGATAACGACGTGCTACTCCCCCTCTGCACTTGGGACGAGTACGGACACCAGACCTTTCGAGCAATTCAGGTCGTATTTTCTGAGCGATCTCTCAGAGTGTAAGTTTTATTGACGAGCCATGAATAGTGTCCTGTCTGACTTGCCACGTCCCGAGTGCCACACCAACACTCATCCTCACAAGACGATGGAAATCGCAAAGTGCCAAGAGGTCATCTACCGTTTCGTTCTGACGCTGGTTCAAAAATACTCGCCGGAACGAACACTCGAGGAATTTCAATACTTGTTTTTTGAATATCGGGAAACCCCCATTAATGCCAAAGCTTTGAAATCCTTGTTTGAGATTGTCTTCAAAAAAGACCAGCAATCGTTCAAGGAAATGCTTAAGCGATGTTGTTATATTTTGGTCAATAATTGGGAAGCAGAGCGTCATGTCAACGATATATTGAAGTTGGTACAGTCGTTTCAAAGTATCCAACTCGAGCGAACGTCTTCGTTAATCGTGCGCTCTCGCTTGAATGCATGGCTGAAGGAGTTTATCGAGAGTCAAGACTATCAAGATCTCGAGTTTCTGGTTTCTAAATACAAAAAAGCAGAAGAGTCATCCCCCCAGCAACAGCATTGGAGCGAGCGATATACGTCTTACCTACTCGTCTTACAATACGCCAATCCCGACAATCCAAAGGAACAGCAAGAGATTGCTCGATCGATCTCCTATCAGCTTAAATGCCAGTTCAAGTTCGATCTGGCTATGTATATCGCTCGTTCGCAACTATCAAGTTGCCCTGAAGAGCGGTCGAAGAATCCAACTACGATGGGCGATAGTGTCATCAACTTGCTGAAAACCATTGTTGCAAACTGGGATAAATTCGGCTACACTCGCCTCGCAAAAAAATTCTTGAATGCCTGTCAGTATTTCAATTTCGGTCAATTTAAGACAGCACTGTTGAAGTACGTGACACTCTATGGCTGGACACCCAACGTCCAAAACAGTCTGAAGAAAAAACTCTCGTTTCATCTCGATCGTCTGTGTTGGTTGGATGCAGATCGAAAACTGGAAAACTCGATGGTTTTGCGAACTTGCAATCGCACGATCGATCTGTTAACAACAACTAACGAAAAAAATCCCTCGGAGCTATTTATATTGTTAGCATCTCAAGGTAGCTTGCTGACCTTGGTCATCACTTTGGCTCGATTAATGTTGATTTGCCCTCACGCTCGCCTCCATTTAGAAAATCGAGTTGCACAACTGATTCAATATTATATGGAGTGTACGGCAGAAGACTGTCAGTGGGTTGTCGATTTTTTCGAGCTATTCAATATTGTTTTTACGCTGTATATTGACGGAGATACACAATACAGCTTGCTTCATGCGCCCAAAGGATCTCACCCCTACAGAAATCGCGAATCATTGAAGAATTATCGAATTTTCGTGCAGCATCGTCCCGATCTCAATTTTCAAACAATTTTGCAACTTCAAGATAATTCAAGTGCGAGGACTTCGATCGATGAAATGCATTAATTATTCTCCTCTGCTGTTGATGGCTGGACTTGCACTTCTCAACTATGGCGTTTTGGGAATTCGTCCCGCTCGATCGGCAACACTCGTTTACGATTTTACAGTGGATATCACACAGGGTATTCTCGTCGGTGAGAGTTTCTCAGGTTGGTTTAGCTTTGACGAGACTCGATTCACGGGAATGGGAACTGAGGTGTTTAATGTTTCTAACGATAACCTAAAAATCGAGTTTTCATTTTTAGGGAAATTTTTCACTGAAGCCGATGAATCGTTTGAGCTGTTCGGACGCACGTTACCCGTTCCGAACGTTACTTTCCAAGATGGTATTTTGCAAGGTTTATCTTACCGCGTCGATGAAAACCGAGGAAACAATCAAGTTCCCATTCCCGATCCGGTTATCGACTTTACGTTTTCAGGGTTTGGCTTCGGCTATCGAGATCTAAACGATGATATCTTTGAAAATAATCCGATCGCGTATCAATTCCGTGAAAGGATTGCGATGAATTCGATTCCCGAACCGAATATGATTTTGGGATTACTGGCGGTGGGAGCTGCGAGCTTTTTAGCATCGCGATCGAGATCGAGAAACGAAGATGGGAATCCCAATTCGATCGTTGGATATTAGATCTCTCGATCGAATCCTCCAAGAATGTTTCTATTGTGTAGAGAGGTGCGACAGTACACCTCTACATTTCGCTCTGATGCGAAATCCGATTTTGAAAGAATGTTTTTGTCTGTTCGCCTGAAACCCCGTAGGTTCCTTGTATACAAAAACTCTACGGGGGCAATTTTATTCGCTGATTTGAGAAGTGGATTGCATATTCTCGATCGAGGCGTTAGCTTAAAAAATATATTTTTGGAGAAATAGACATTTTAAAAGATTTAATTGGTGTCTTGATTTACTTTACTGCAATCTATCTCTTTCTAGGCATTATTTGTTCGTTGGTAGTCGAATACATGAGTACTACATTACACAAGCGACATCAAATCCTAAAACAAGAACTAACGACAACTTTGGGAGACAGACTCAAACAGCGATTTTTCGACTACGACTTGATTCACCCGTTGGGGACATTTCCATGCTATATTCCCCTGTGGCTCTTTCCTGTGGCTCTTTCCTGTGGTTCTCAGTGATATTTTAAAACAAGAGCAAGACTCGACAGATCGCTCATCTCAATACTCATTTTTGCGATCGATCGATTGGATACCTCCTCACCGCTTTGATTTTGTGCATCAGTGGTACGATTGCCTTTGAAGTCTTAAATCGATACGTCACTTTCAGAAGTTCGGGACGTTGGGTTCAATAAGTGTCAATGTCGACGACAACCTATCTCAATCGATCGATCGTTGCAGGCGCTCTCGCGTTGGGATCGATTTTAACGGTAGTGGCTGGTTGTGTTTTCGGCATTCCTCTCTTAATGGTGCTGCTCAATGCAGCTGTTCCCTATCCCGTATATTTGCAATGTTTGATACAGGGAAAGTATCGTTATGCGTTCGGATGGGTTCTGTTTTGGGCGATTTGCCATAGTGTTGCGGTCGGTTTTGCAACAGTTATAGCCCCTGCAACGACTGATACCGTCATAATTTCAGGCACTCGCTATACCAGCGAAATGTTGCATTGGATTCAGACGGGAGAGGGTGCGGAAGGCTCACTGCGCTTGTTTCTCCCGATACATTTAAAGCAATATGCAATCTTTTCGATCCTTTCTATTTTCAGCTTGGGAAGTGCAGCTCTCTTGCTGGGAACGTATTTGCTCAACTACATGAATTTTTACGTTGCCCGTGTGGTTACTCTCAGCCACCACCCTTGGGTAATGTTGGGGTTGGCTTGGTATCCGTGGTCGTTATTACGGGTTGTTGGGTTCGTCGCCACGGGACTTAGCTTAACGGTATTGGGTCTTCACGTGGTGGCTCGTTGGCGTAAAACGCGATCGGTTCGTCCGTTTCCGACGAGATATTTGCTGATGGGGCTTGGTTTTGTCGTTGCTGATATTGTCGTGAAGGCCTTGCTGGCTCCTGTGTGGCGGAGGCTTTTGTACTGGGCGTTGACGGGAGAGGCTTTGGGCTAACCTGAGATAACTCTCACGGCAACTTTACATAAACTTCATAAACGACCTCGATACATAAATTTCCCGATCGAGTAGAACGACTGAGTTCGAGACTTTTTTCAGTATTTTTACGGATATTAACTTTGTATTTTCTGTAAAATGTGCGCATAAATACAGTTAATTAATAAAATCGCATGACAATCTAGCTGTAGATACACCAAGCAGCTGGCTGAAGAAAACAAGAACAAGCGGCAAAAAACTCATTTAAACTCTTCAACTAGCAAGGAACTGTAAATATTAATTGCAGGGCTTAAAGTCTAAATTAATAGTGTTTTTGTGAATTCTACGTAATTTTAATTCGGCAATAGATTTCTAGAATTTCTCAAAAAAGCAAAGTTTATTTGAAAGGAGTTGTTGTCATGAAACCACGTGTTGCTGTCTTGCTACCTTGCCATAACGAAGCATTGACAATTGCCAAAGTTGTTGCTAATTTTCGTGAAAATCTACCAAATGCGGAAATTTACGTATACGACAATCGATCGACGGATAATACAGCCGAGGAAGCGCGAGCGGCTGGGGCAATAGTACGTTACGAACCGCAACCCGGTAAGGGAAGCGTAGTTAGACGAATGTTTGCTGATATTGACGCTGATGTTTACGTAATTGCTGATGGAGATGGTACTTACGAGAGTGCAGCAACTCCCCATCTAATCGATACACTTTTCTCCAATCAACTTGATATGGTTGTGGGAACTCGCCGAAGCTTGGTTAACGATACAAAAGCTTACCGCCCCGGTCATCGTGGGGGAAATCTATTTCTGACGACCTGCATCAAACTCATGTTTGACGCGCGGCTTTCCGATCTGCTATCTGGGTATCGAATCTTTTCTCGTCGCTTTGTCAAGTCGTTTCCAGCGTTATCAAATGGCTTTGAAATTGAGACCGAACTAGCCGTACACGCTCTCGAACTTCAAATGCCTTTTACTGAAGTGCCAACGTTGTATAGCTCTCGACCGGAAGGTTCAGTCAGCAAGTTGAAAACGTTTACAGATGGTTGGCGAATTTTAGGCACTGCACTCCTTCTCTTTAAGGAAGTACGACCGTTCCTCTTCTTTGGCATTATTTTTCTGATTTTACTTTTCGTTTCTTTGGTACTAGGCGTGCCAGTTGTATTGACCTTTTTAGAAACGAGTCTCGTCCCGCGCTTTCCAACTGCTATTCTTGCTGCCTCTATCGGATTGCTGTCATTTATCAGTCTGACTTGTGGTATTGTCCTCGATTCGGTTGCACGGGGTCGTCGAGAGTCTAAGCGCATGACATACCTCTCCTATTCAGTACCTACACTCAGCTTCCCCTTACAAGATATCGTTCCTGAGTTTAGAAAAATTAAAGAACAGGCTTGAAACCTCTCTAAAATATTGCCTGAAGTCTGGGATTCGATCGAAGGTTGACCCTCGAGCGAACGATCGCGAGCATGGTGCGATTTTTAAAAGTGGAAAGGTATTTACCCTCCAGTTCCAAACGTTGACCGAATGAATAGTAATTTTTCCCGCTTTCTAATCCGAGGAATCTTGGGATTCTCGATTGGTGGATTTTTTCTTTGGTTATCTTTGCGACAAACCAATTCAGAGGAAATTCAACAAGTTTTGTCAGAGTCTCACGTGAAATGGCTGTTCGTTGCTTTAGCTTGGTATGCCAGCAATATGGCATTGCGCGTTCTCCGATGGCGCACGTTAATTCGAGGTTTTCAAAACATCTCCTACGCTGCGGTGACGGTTGCGTTGCTTGTGGGCTATGCGGCTAACAACTTATTACCGGCTCGTTTAGGGGAATTATTTCGCGCCAACTTCACTGGCAGACATTACAACTTGTCTCGATCGGCTTTAGTGGGTTCTATATTTATCGAGCGGGTTTTTGATGGGTTAGTGGTCGTTTTGTGCTTGTTTGTCGGTCAGTTATTTCTAGAAGATCGGTCAACATTAAGCGGCTTAACCGTTGCGAGTATTTCAGTTTTTGCAACCCTGTTTCTCGGCTCCTGGGTTCTCAGTTCTAACACCAGCACGGCATTTTTCAAGCATCTGCCACCTGTCGTACTTTCCAAGCTCCAAAACTTTCAGAAAGGCTTAGGTGCTATTCGCGGTCAGAGTCTCAAGAAAGTTATCTTTCTTTCACTCGCAATCTGGGTTTTAGAATCGTTTGCACTTTGGTCGGTTTTCAAAGCAGTTGGACTGTCGCTCGAACCGTCAGAAATGTTGTTGACGATCGGGATAACGAGTTTGAGTACCTTAGTTCCATCAGCTCCTGGTTTTGTTGGAACATATCAATATTCCTATGCGTTATCTCTAGGTTTACTCGGCTACGAAACGGCGCGAGGTGTCGTCGCGGCAACGGCGTTTCAAGTTTTTCTATTTGGCAGTGTAACTATTGTAGGAATTGGACTCTACCTTTATAAAACTTTTGCAAAATCTACTGTTTGAAAGACGTAATAATGAAACTCCTGCTTAAACTTCTCATCATCGCACTCCTCTGGACGGCAGTTGTTAGTTCTGGCACGATCGGCTACGACACCAAACTTAGATTGAGAATTTCTCATGCTTTATGGACTGGACAAGAAGAGGTCGATCCAGACTTCAAACCCACTGTTCGCAGAGAAGAAGAAGCAGGTGTTTTAGGTGTTAATGGCAAACGCTATATTGCTTACGATCTCGGTCAATCTTTAATCATGCTTCCAGGAGATTGGCTGGGAACCCAAATCCCCAAATGGTTGTCGCTCAACTTAAGTAACTATCAAGCTGAGGTTGTCCGAAATTTAGTCATTCGCTTCCTGATTCTTGTTCCCCTGAATGCGGCTGTCGTCGCTGCGGTTTTTTGGCTGGTCAAGCTATTTGGTTTTCCCGAAACCACTGCTGCCTTGTCTAGTCTCTTGACATTACTAGGAACTACAGTTTTTCATTACGCTCAAAGCGCACAGCAAAACAATCAAGTTTTGTTATTCGTCGTGTTAGGTTATGCAGCAGCACTAGCCGCGATTCTCAATCGAAAATATTGGCTTGCTGTAGTCAGTGGAATTGTATTGGGAATGACGATGCTGATTCGTGTTAGTAGTTTTATTCACGTTGCAACTGTTTTTTCGTTCTTTTTGGTCTGTGCAATTTATCAATATCGCAGCAAGGTTAATGAAATCATAAAAGTTTCTGCACTGTGGATTTTAGGCTTTTTTCCCGTAGCATTCTTAGGGCGAGTGTTCGACTATCTACGCTATGGTAGCTTTTTGAAAACGGGGCAGATGGTTTCGATCGAGCAACTCGAAACCGATCCCCTCTGGAATGGACTTCCACCGCTTCCACCGAATTCTCCCTTTAGCATAGAACCGCATGAAGGTATTTTAGGTGTTTTATTCTCCCCGGCAAAAAGTATCTTTGTCTACGATCCACTTCTCTTACCCTGCTTGATTTTAGGGATATTCTTTTGGAGAAGACTTTCTTTCTATTTGAAAATTTATTTGGTTTCTGCATTTTTTAACCTCATCTTTCATATTTTCTTGACCTGTCGATTAGAGTTCTGGCACGGTGATTGGGGTTGGGCAGCAAGATATCATGTGACATCTGTGCATCTCTTGCTGATTCCACTGATTGCTGCGCTGTTGAATTATGCTCGATCGATCTCAGGGATGAGATTGCAAGTCGTTCGAGCGATCGTTGGAATTACCCTTACGGTTCAACTCGTTTCGGTCTTGATGCCGAATAGTTTGGAAGTTCTTCAGGAGAGAATGAAGCTTTCAGGAGCTGAACGGGAAAGAGCTGCAGCTGTGATTTCTTACGCGAGTTTAGACTTTCGCTTGGGCCGTCGCTTGGTCAATATCGCTTGTCTGATCGACAGCTCGTTTTCAGATCGGTGTGTAGAACGAATGAAGGACAGTCTAAGTCCTGATGAAGTATCTTCACTGGAAAAGCGAAATCGATTATTTTTTACGCCCTTTGAGCTATTACGCTTAACTCAAAACGATCTCGCACTCAGAAAGTTCGCTTATCTCGCTTTATTTGTCTGGATGGGATTGGTCTTTCTAGCGATTAGCATGACCGTGAAGTTCGTTTTAAAACTAAAAAAATTTGGAAATCGGGGCAACACAAAAACTTATTCGTCTATCAAATCATCGGAAATTCATTAACGATCGACTGTTTTGAATGCAATGTCAAACACGCTCTAGGAGCCTTGTTTGCCAGGTTTCTAGAGCGCTAGTACAGAATTCAGGAGGCTTGATGTTGTGGTGGTGTGGGTGCGTTCGCGGGAATTGCACGAACTGGACTTCCGCCGACTTCGGTGGCCCGCGAACACACCCTACGCGACTTTTCTGCCAGGTTTCTAGAGAGAACAAACGATGAGGATATCTAAAAGCGTCAATCACCCATAAAGGCTGGATAGACGAAAGCAAACGCCGTCGCTGCGGGAATTAGCGTTCCGTCTGCCTCTTCCACCACTACGGTTTCGAGTGTATCGTCCCAGTAGGCGCGGATCGATCGACCGTCAAATTCGATCGTGCGTTCCCCCATCTGCTCGATCTCTCGATGGATGAACTGCACGCTGTCTCCTGCAAATCGATCGGGCGCACCGCCAGAATCGATCGTCCAAATGTAGCTAATCGCCGCTTTCGGGTGCAGTTCGAGTTCGTCTTGATTGCGAACGGGGAAAATAATGCGTCGATCTTGGTTGTAGGTTCCGTAAGGATACCGCTGGTAGTTCCGTTGATAACCCGTATTCGTCGAGAGAATTTGGCTGTCGGGATAGCGATCGAGCCACGCGCCGAGAGTGGTTTTCACCGCTGGAACGCGGGGTAAGTTGCGGTTGACGTTGCGTCCCAGCACGCCCAATCCCCAGGGCTGTACGTAGAGCGTATCGTCAGCTCGATCGTACATCACCAAACAGCTTTGATACAGTTTCCCCGATACGCCAAACGTGGTGTTGCCGCGATCGAACACGATCGCTGTATCGCAAAGCGGACAGTACGTCACACTCACGTTGACACCGCCAATGGTATCGTTGGCGATTTCGTGCCAGTTGAGAATTCCAATGGGATAGGCTTTCGCCTCGCCGTTGACGACAACGCCGATAATTTCCTCGTTGTTGCGAAACGGCGTGCTGGAAGCGGTATCGAACTGGGGTGAATCGATACTGGGAATCCCATCTTTCGGCGGCCCGCCATCGAGTAAATTGGCGGGGTTGACTCGTGCCTGGGCGAGTTGGAATTGCAAGGGTTGTGCGTCGCGAGCGTCCTTTTTTGTCTTGAGATCGATCTCGCGATCGACCTTGCGAGCAGCAGGTACAAACTGGAAATCCTGCAATGAATGGAATTGAAAATTGTTTCGCCCCGCTTTAGCGACGAAGCCACTCATTCCTAAGAGCAGTGTGAAAATTGCGGTTTTTCCCAAAATCTCGATCGAGCGCTTCATGGGGAACGCCTCCGCAGTGTCGGATAATTTCTCGGACAACAGATTCGGACAACTATTCGGAGTACGATCTCGACACTCGATCGGATGAAGCAAGAGATGCGTTCGCAGACCGCAAAAACCCCGGCTTCGATCGGAAACCGGGGTTTTTGAAAATCGATCGAATCCGAAACCACTAGCTGCTGACGGCTTCCTCTTCGAGATCTAAATCGAACAGCAGATGGAGCGTTTGCATGGCGCGGCGGCGAGCTTCGATATCCTGTTGCGCCCGCAGTTGTACCATCGGATCGTGCAGAATTTTATTGACGATCCCTCGGGTCATCGCCTCGATGACCTCTTGGTGCTTCTCGGCAAACTCCGTTCCCAGTCGAGACAGGGCTTTTTCGAGTTCCTGTTCCCGAATCGTCTCCACTTTCCGCCGCAGGCTGCTGATGGTGGGAACGGTTTCGAGAGAACGCCACCAATTTTCAAAATTTGCGACTTCTTCTTCGAGGAGTCCTTCCGCTTCTAGAGCCATTTGACGGCGGCTTTCCTGGTTTTGCGCCACCACCGCTTTGAGGTCGTCGACGTTGAAGCAACGCACGCCGTCGAGTTCGCTGACGTTGGTGTGAACGTTGCGAGGGACGGAAATATCGAACAGCATCAACCCCGAACGCGCCACAGGTTGCAAGTTCTCGCGATGGAGAATCGGTTCCGTCGCGCCCGTACTCGTAAAGACCAGATCGGCTTCTCCAATGGCGGAAATCATTTCAGACAGCGGACGCACGGCGATGTCAACATCGGGGAATTTATTCGCGAGTTCTTTCGCCCGGTGGCTCGATCGATTCACGATCGTAATGTTGCCCGCCCCTTTGGACGTGGCGTGTTGCACCAACAGCCGCGCCATTTTACCTGCACCCACGATACAGATGCGTTGGTCTTCCAAGTTCGGTACTTTCATTTGCGCCAGTTCCACCGCCGCTGAGGAGATGGACACCGCACCTGTACCGATGCTGGTTTCCGTGCGCACCCGTTTGCCCGCGCTGATAGACTGTTTGAACAGTTGGTTGAGAACGCGGCCGACTCCCTGATGTTTCTGAGCCAGTTTGTGGGTCGTTTTCACCTGTGCCAGGATTTGACCTTCACCGAGCACCAAACTTTCGAGTCCGGCACTGACGCGCAACAGATGCATCACCGCGTCTTGGTGGAGCAACACGAACAGATACGGCCGTAACTTCGGTAAGTAAATGTGGCTTCGATCGGCGAGAAACTGACTGACTTCCCGCACGCCCGGTTCTGTGTCTTTGGCGATGAAATAAATTTCTAAGCGGTTGCAGGTGCTGAGAATGGCAACTTCTTCGATATTGGGATAGCTGCGTAACTGAGCGATCGCACTTTCAATTTGCGGCTCGGGAATACTCAGTTTTTCGCGAACTTCGACGGGCGTTGTTTTGTGACTTAACCCAACAACAGCAATATTCATAAGTTTGTTAACGGTTTAATTGTTAATTTGTTTTTTGGACGATCGAAAAAAGTTTTGAACACTCAAACAGCAATCCGTTCGCTACTTCGGAGATAGAAGCAACGAACGGAAAACTTGGCAGAGTCTAGCTCAGTTGCAAGTATCTCGGTCGATCGAACATATGAACGGTATCGACGAACCGAGCCGTTTTGCTTTGGCTGGAAATGACCAGGGATTGCGTGCGCGCGCCGCCGTGGAAGAAGCGAACGCCTTCCATCAACGTGCCGGGGGTAATTCCGCAAGCCGCAAACAGGATAGTTTCGCCCGAAGCCAGTTCATCAGCGTCATACACCTTATCGGGATCGGTGATGCCCATGCTGTTGAGGCGCTCGATATTGCTTTCTTTGCTTTCGCCGATCAGGCCAGTTTTCACGATTTCCGGATCGTAGATGAGCTGTCCTTGGAAGTGACCGCCCAAGCAACGCATGGCGGCGGCGGAAATCACCCCTTCCGGTGCAGCACCAATTCCCATCAAGGCGTGAACGTTGGTTCCGGAGAACGCGCAGGAAATGGCCGCAGACACGTCACCGTCGCTAATCAGACGGACGCGCGCACCGGCTTTGCGGATTTCTTGGATGAGTTCTTTGTGACGGGGGCGATCCATCACGATGACGACCAATTCTTCCACAGTCCGATCCATGCAGTCGGCGAGGATTTGCAGATTTTCGGTGGGAGATTTGCGGATATCGACGTGGTTTTTCGCAACTGGCGGTGCGGCCAGTTTGTTCATGTAAAAATCGGGCGCGGCGAACAGTCCGCCTTTTTCGGAGATGGCCAGCACTGCCATGGAGCCGTTTTGTCCGTAGGCAACGAGGTTCGTCCCTTCACAGGGATCGACCGCGATGTCGATTTCGATGAGTTCGTCGGGGTTGCAGTGGTCTTTGGCATCGTCTTGAGTGCAGATTCCCACTTCTTCGCCAATGTAGAGCATCGGCGCGTCGTCCCGTTCGCCTTCCCCGATGACAATGCGACCGCGCATATGGATTTTGTTCATGCGTTCGCGCATGGCTTCCACCGCAACGTGGTCGGCGGTGTTTTTCTCACCTTTACCCATCCAGCGGGCAGAGGCGATCGCCGCCTGTTCGACGACTTCAATAATTTCTAGACCCAGCGTACTTTCCACGGATTCGATTCTCCCAAATGGTGACTTCGCATTCTTGACAATTGCACTTTGTTGTGCTACAGCGTCCAAACGGCTTGAGGAGCGATCGATCCCTATCTTTTAAAGGTCGGGGCCGATCGAGCGCGGGCGCGTTCGTGCGAGAACGTATCGTTCTTTGCCCTTCTGTAGCCAATCGTGCTTAAGGTTCGATACAGGCAAGCGATTCGCTTTAATTTATCGACCTGTTAGGTGTGATTGTCCCGATTTTTGGTGCCGTTTTCAACCGGTTGACACGATCGAGTGTCAGATGCCGCTGTAAGAATTCACATCCACCCGACTATCTTCAACTCTCGGGCCAACGCCAACGGGTCAGCCGCGTTGCGCTCTGGCAACATCAGCTAAAGTCTACCAGAGGTCGGATACCCTCGAAGTTGGAAACGAGAACGTTTGTGTTAAGTTTTGCTGCTACGAGAAAAAGAAGGCCGAATCTCGGATATCGATCGAGGGGTTAAGCGTTCGCATCAAGAAAGTTGTCCCTTCATACCGGCTTATGTTTCACTTTGGATACTCTTTCCCCAAATTCCTGAAAATTTATGCCAAACTGAGGTGCACCCTCCTGAAACGTTCGGCAATGAGTTTGAAACGGCAACCTAGACTCAATTGGAACGGCCAATCACGGAGGCCGAAGTTCGATCGTCGATCTTTGGCGATCGGCTTGGTTGTGGTCTGGACGAGTGCGATCGAAACGACTTTTGCTCAACCCACCCCGTCTCCAGAGGCCGTCAAGTCAATCTCCCTCAAAACACTTGATTTGGCGCAAGTGCCACCGAACTCTCAACCGCCACTTCCTCAGCCTGGACTTCCCCCGCCGCGACCTGCGCCTCAACCCAGCCTTCCCGAACCCGACATTTCCGAACCGCTTCCCCCTCCAGAAGAACTCCTTCGACCTCGAGACGGCGACTTGCCCGAGGAAGGGTTAGAGTCGATCGAAGGGACGATCGACATTCGCGGCTACCAAGTTGAGGGCAGTACGGTTTTCGACCCGGAAGAGTTTGACGAAGTACTAGAAGAGTATATCGGGGAAATTTCGTTCGCCCAATTGCTGCAAGCACGCTCGGCCGTAACGCAGCTTTACATTGATAATGGCTTTATCACCTCGGGGGCTATCCTTCCCCCTCAAACCATCGAAGACGGAATCGTCACCATTCGCATCATTGAAGGGGCGCTCGAGGATATTATCGTCACAGGAGATCGTCGCCTGAATCCAGGCTACGTTCGGTCTCGCCTCGAACTGGCAACCGATGCGCCGTTGAACGTGAACGATTTGCTCGAAGCCCTCCAGCTCTTGCAACTCGATCCTCTCATTCAAAACCTATCAGCGGAACTGTCGGCCGGATCTCGTCCGGGTTTTAACTTGCTCGAGGTGGAAATTGCAGAGGCGAAAACCTTCCGCCCACTGTTACGCATCGATAACGGTCGATCGCCGACGGTTGGGGCGTATCGCGGCACGATCGAAATTAACGAAGGGAATTTGTTCGGCATTGGGGATTCGGTGAACTTATCCTACAGCCGAACAGAGGGAAGCGACGAGTTCGAAGCCGCTTATCGAGTTCCCATCAACCCTCGCAACGGAACGATCGGGGCGTATTTCCGTATTACCGGAAGTGAAATTATTGAAGATCCCTTCGACGAACTCGACATCGAAGCGGATTCGCGAGATTACGAGATTTCCTATCGCCAACCGGTGATTCTCAACCCCAGTCAAGAGCTAGCTTTGGGTTTGACGATCTCTCGGCGGGAAAGCGATACAGAACTCCTCGGAACGGGTTTTCCCCTGTCGGACGGCGCGAACGACGATGGGGAAACGAGACTGTCGATGTTGCGGTTTTTCCAAGAGTGGACGCAACGAGGCCCCGAACAAGTTTTCGCCGCTCGCTCTCAGTTTAGCTGGGGGATTCCATTCCTCGATGCGACGGTGAACGGCACGGCTCCGGATAGTCGTTTCTTTGCATGGCGCGGTCAAGCCCAGTATTTGCGATTGCTGTCGGACGGCGGGATTTCGCTGTTACTTCGATCGGACATTCAACTGTCGACCACCTCTCTCGTCGCGCTCGAACAGTTCGGTTTGGGAGGGAACTTTAGCGTTCGCGGCTACAGCCAAGACTTTCTGTTAGCCGATAACGGGTTGTTTGCTTCGGCTGAATTGCGCTTTCCCGTCTGGACGGCGAACAACGGCAACGATCGATTGGAAATTCGCCCGTTTTTTGATGTCGGTAACGTGTGGAATATCGATGAAGCTGCCCCCGATCCGTCAACGCTGGTTTCCGTTGGGGTCGGACTCAACCTCAGTCTCGCCAATCGCTTGAATGCCAAAATTGATTGGGGAATTCCCCTCATTGATGTAGACGAACGCGAAAATCGCGATGTATTCGAACGTCAGGAAATCTACTTTTTATTTGAGTGGCAACCGTTTTAACAACTACCGTATCGATACGAGTTCGCGGTTGCACTCGACGAGGGGTTTAACACCGAGTTTGGGGTGAAGTCATGCCCCAAACTTCCCCCATTTTCGGAAAGATTCAGAGGGGAGATTTGTAAAATAGATTCTAAGGGTGAGGGGACAAACAATTGATACGGACAATCGATGAAGTGCATCCCGATTGAAATGGATGGGCGTAGCGACAGTCAGGATGCTTTTGCTTGCGTTACAAAACGTTTAGATTGGGAAGTTTCATGAGTCGATTGGGGTATTTCGATTTCCTACAATTGTAGATTGTAAAAATTCAGTTGAGATGGATCTTTCCAGTTCTAGAAGCGCGTCAAAAAGTTTCAACTCTATACAGAATTGAGGAGCGATACGGCTTTCCTCCCAATTTTCTCGTCTTGCTAAGAAAGAATGGTATTTATTTATATAAACTGGCAACTGACGCACGGAGAATGAATGCGAATGAACGCCAAATGGTTGAGTTGGGTTAGTGCAGTACTCGCTTTAGTGGGGGGAAGTGGAGCGATCGAGGTTTCAGCGAGTTCTGTCAAGCAAGCCGAGACGTACAGTAGCTTTACGGACTGGTGTGTCAACCGAGACTCGATCGATCCTGCGGCCGCCCATACAGTCGAGGTGCTGCTAGAACGGGCGCAAACGAAAGACTGCGATCGAGCGACAGCCCATCTGACACGCCAGCGAACACTCTTTCTCAACAACGAGGAGATTGTCGATGTAGCACCCGTTGCATCATTGACCCATTTGACGCAGCTTTATCTGCACAACAACGATATTTCCGATATTTCGCCTCTCGGGGCCATGACGAATCTCGATCGACTGTATCTCGGATATAACAAAATTTCCGATTTGTCGGGACTTTCTTCACTAACAAACCTGTGGGGACTTTATCTCAACTTCAATCAGATTTCCGATGTACGTCCGCTGTCGTCTCTGACGGGTTTGCACGAGTTAGCACTAAGCAACAACCAAATTCGCAACGTAAACCCGCTTTACGCCCTTCCTAATTTGGAACGAGCCTTTATTCACGGCAACCCGATCGCGCGCCAAATCTGTCCGAACAACCCCGATGCACTCTGTTTTATCGGCAACTAAGTCGATCGGAAGTTAATACGGTAACGATCGATCGTTAGAAGCCCGACGTCTCTGGGTCGTCGGGCTTCTAACGTTTCACCAACCAATGAGGAGGAAAGTCTTCTGTTGAGACTGTACTTTTGATAATAGCTTGCCAAATCTCATTTGGCGTGTAAAGTTTTTATACTTCACAGTTAAGTTTCATGATTTATCGTAAATTTATCGTTCAAAATACGACAGTTTAGATTTTCGAGCGACTAGAATGGCGAGCATTACATTAGTTTCAATCATCGTTCTATTGGATCTTTCATCGATTCAATCGGCAACGATTTGAGCGAATAACTCATAAAAACGATCGAATATCAATATCGCGGAATATAACAATACGCTGAATCGATCGTCAATTTTCGATTCAGTGGGCTGTTTTTTGGAGTGTTAAAACCAGTTCGATCGGTAGTTTCGATCGACTCAAAACGTCGTTTCAGAAATGAATTGAATGCCATGTACAGCCCATCAAATAAAATTGAGATTCCTAAAGTACGACTTCCGAAAGGTGGCGGTTCCATCAAAGGAATTGGCGAAACCTTTCAAGCAACCCCTTTTACCGGTGCGGGAAGTTTTTCCATTCCCATCAAAACACCCGCAGCTCGCGGATTAGAACCCGACTTGAAGTTAAGTTACAGCTCTGGCGGATCGCAATGAATTTTCGGACTAGGTTTTAGTTTTTCAGTTCCCAAGATATCTCGACGGACTGAAAAACGTTTACCCAATTATTCAGAAGAAGATGAATTCGTTCTCTCGAATGCTGAATATTTAATTCCCGCACTCAAAAAGAACGAAAATCGCTGGGAAGTAGACGAGTTTACTCGGACCGATGACGAAGATTCCCAAGCGTACACTGTTCGACGTTATCGAACTCGGACGGAGGGTCGTTTTTTACGCATCGAACGATGGACTCGAAATTCCGACAGTGAAAGCCATTGGCTCGTCATAACACCCGATGGAATTACAAGTGTTTACGGGGTCGTCCTCGATGAAAATACCAACGAACTCAGTACGGCGATTACCGAATGGAACAACAACGCCAGCGATACGGTTCTCCTGAACAATCGCGATAGCGGAACGCAACTCAACATTACCGAATCCTACATCCTCGACGTTCACAATCAACCCGGTTGGTTCATCTTGGATATCGGCGACGAAATCTTTTTGGTTCAAATGTCGATCGATCGCTGGCGTTTCCAAACCGCCGAAGAACGCTTGCAATCGAATTCTTCCTCAGATTCCAGCGGTGGCGGAACACAGAAGCAGTTCGATTTATATTTCGATCGCGATTTTGCCTTAGAAGTGGGGAACGGTTCTGCGATCGAATTCAGTTTCGTTCGCCTCAATACCTTTGCCGTTCAAACCTTAAGCGAAAAACTCTTCGGCGCAGGAATCGACGGTTTACTCAGTCTCGATTCTCAAAACACCGAAGAACCCGATTTCTCGAACTTAGCCTTACTCGGTTCCGATCTCGATACCGATCCCAATCTCGATGTCCGCATCATCGCCCCCAACTATTACGCCGACGGAACCTTAGACAACCGCATCGATTTTAAAGGCGCTTACGGACTGTACTACGAAGAAATCTTTTTCCACATTCCCTTCCTGATTGCCAACCAACTCAACGCCAATCAGAAGTTCTCCGAAGCGCAACAATGGTATCACTACATTTTCAATCCCACTGCCCAAGAAACGACTAGCAACAATAGTGTATCGTCGAAAGATCGCTACTGGCGTTATCGTCCGTTCCGCAGTCTTTCATTAGAAACCCTCTCAGAAATGCTGTCGGATGAAGACGCACTCAATGCCTATCGTCAAGACCCCTTCGATCCTCATGCGATCGCCCGTCTTCGCATCAACACCTATCAGAAAACGGTGGTGATGAAATATATCGACAACCTCATCGATTGGGGCGATTACCTCTTCCGTCAAGACACGCGGGAGTCGATTACTGAAGCGACGCAACTTTACGTATTAGCCTTTGCGCTATTGGGGCCGCGTCCGCAGTCGAAACCCACTCGTCAGCTAGAAGACGTGGGAACCTATGAAGATGTCAAAGCGGATTTAGAACGCAATCAGATCGATGCGTTACCGGATTTCCTCGTTGAAAACGGAAACCACGCCCAAACCTCAACGCCGGAAATTCCATTTAATCCCCACCGCAGCGTCATTACTCGCTTCTGCGTCCCTGAAAACTCGCAATTCCTTGGCTATTGGGATGTCATTGACGATCGACTTTATAAAATCCGCCACAGCCTCAATATCGACGGCGTTTTCCGCAGCTTAGCGCTGTTCCAACCACCTATCAATCCAGCTGCATTAGTCCAAGCCGCCGCCAGTGGTTTGGCGGGTGGAATTGGCAGCGCACTGGCAGCCACGAACGTTTCCGTCCCCCACTATCGTTACGCCTTTATGCTCGACAAAGCGAAGGAAATGGTGGGATATGTCATCGAATTTGGCGGCGCACTGATCGAAGCTTTAGAAAACAAGAGTGGCGAAGAATTAACCCTGCTTCAACACACCCACGAACTGAATATTCTAGAGCGCACGACTGAGATCAAACAGCTTCAGCAAGCGGAACTCGATGCCAACCTCGCCGCCTTAGAACAGAGCCTCGCCAATGCAAAAGAACGCGAGGATTACTACAAGAATCAAGTGCGCGGAAGTGGTGCGTTCGGTGCGAATAACTTTGAAACCATTCAAAGCGATTTGACCCTGTCCGCGAACGTTATTCACAGTACTGCTGCGGTTTCAAAATTTATTGCTGGCTTGTCAGGCGGTACAGTGGATGTCGAAGTGGGCGGATCGGGGTTTGGAGGAAGTCCCGTCGCAACAGTGAAATCTGGGGGTAGCTTTATTTCGACCCTTTTAGATAAAGGCGGCGACTTTCTCGAAATTACGGCGGGAATTCTCGATCGAACGGCGGGAATCATGGGAACGAAAGCCGAACGCAAACGCCGTAAAGAGGAATGGGATCATAACGAAAAGCTGGCGGGTTTTGATATTGCGGAAATTGAAAAACAAATTGAAGCCACAGCCGCTCAAATGAACGCCGCAAGTCGTGACTTTTTGATTCACCAAAAAACCATCGATCAACACAATGAGGTCGGCAATTTCTATCGTACTAAATTCCTGAATAAAGACCTCTATAACTGGATGTCGAATCGCTTGTCTTCGCTATATTTCCAAACCTACAAACTTGCATTTGATATTGCGAAACAAGCCGAACGCGCCTTCCAATTCGAGTTCGGAACAGACGAAAGTTATATTAGCTTTGGCTATTGGGATAGCCGCCGCAAGGGGTTACTCGCAGGTGAGGCGTTACGACTCGATTTAGCGCGTCTGGAAAAATCTGCCCTCGACCAAGACAGCCGCTACTTAGAGATTACGAAAACAATCTCGTTAGCCCGTCTCGATCCGATCGCCTTCTTGCAACTGCGAGAAACCGGTCGCTGTCAGTTTACGTTGGGTGAATTGCTGTTCGATCGAGACTTCCCCGGTCACTATTTCCGCATTATTAAATCTGTCTCGCTCTCGATTCCGGCGGTAGTCGGCCCCTACGAAACGGTACACGCAACGCTGACGCAAACGGGACACAAAACGCTGATGTCGCCGGATCTTGCGGGGGTGCAATACTTACTCGGGGAAGAACAAAATATGCCTGATTCGATTCGAGCGGATTGGCGATCGAACCAACAGATCGCCGTTTCGACGGGGGTTGAAGACAGCGGCGTATTCGAGTTAGATTTCAACGACGATCGATATCTTCCCTTTGAAGGAACGGGAGCGGTTTCGACGTGGCTGTTAGAACTTCCCAAACCAACCAACCGCTTTGATTTCGACACGATTACCGACGTGGTGATTCACCTGCGCTATATGTGCAAAACCGACAGCGGCTCGTTCAAACAGTCGGTAATGGATTTAGAGGCGTTCAAGCAATATCGCGGTTTGCGGTTGTTTAGCTTAGCTCACGAATTCTCGACGGATTGGTATGCGTTTAAGAATCAAGTCGACGTTCGATCGACGACGCTTTCGCTCCCGAAAAATACAATTCCCGCCAACGTCAACGCCACTGAAATTTCAGTTCGTCAGATTTACGATTTCACCAACGGCGTTTTAACGGAAGTGGGCGATCGCTTCGACGTGAAAACCTCAGAAATTACCGCACAACCGATGACGATCGAGTTAACGGCGAAAAGCAGCTTTAAGAAGGAGCAAGCGGAGAACCTGTTGGTGTTATTTGCGTATACCGGCGAGGTTTAATCGAACCCAAAACCCGGCCGCTTCAAGCCGCCGGGTTTCTGAGGGGAATAGAATCTATCTCAAGTTAATAGACCTCCTGCATAAATATTTCTGACCCCACCCCAACCCTCCCCTTCACAAGGGGATTAAGGAGGTCTAATCTCGTGCAATTTCCGGTTGTCGTCCCAACAATCCCGTCATGAGCTGCAGCGCGATGGTTTTAATCGGTTTGACGTTTCGCAGCGTCCAAAGTCCAATTTGACGCGCGGCGACGATGGGCAGAATATTGTTAGAAAACATTCGATCGAGGAAATCGGTAAAGCCTAAAATGACGGAATTTTCGCCCTGTCGCCAGCTTTCGTATTGTTTCAAAACCTCGATCGACCCGATATCTTTCCCATCCCGACGAGCCGTTTGCACCACTTGCGCTAACGCCGCCACATCTCGAATTCCCATATTCAGCCCCTGGCCGCCCACAGGATGACAGCGGTGCGCCGCATCGCCCAACAACGCGAGACGCGGTTTGACGTAACGTTCGCTCTGCATCAATTGCACGGGAAAAACTTGGCGAGGACTGATAACTTTCACCGCTCCCATGCTATCGCCGTATTGACGCTGTAGCTCTTCCGTAAACCGTTCTTCGTCCATTTCGGCGAGTTCGTGCGCCCGAGCGTGAGGAACCGACCACACGATGTTACAGCGATTATTGGGGAGGGGCAAAATTGCAAACGGACCGTTCGATCGAAACCGTTCGTAAGCAATATTTTCGTGGGATTTCTCCGGTTTGACCTTACAAGTCACACAGGATTGCCAATACTTCCAACCGTAAGTTTGAATCCCAGCTTCCGTGCGAATTTTCGATCGAGCGCCATCGGCCCCCACCACAAGACGAGCGCAAAGGGATTTCGTCTCTCCCTCGCGGCGATACGTCACCGTCGCACGATCGTCTCCGTACTCAACGCCTAAAACTTCCGACAAACATAGAGTTGTAACGTTGTCAGCATCGTGCAGAAAATCCTGAAGCGTACTCAACAGCGGTGTGTGTTCGGCGACGTACCCCAGTCGTTCGCGTAAGCGGTGCGTAGCACGATCGAGTCGCACGTCTGACGGAAAAAACTGCACGGGGAACGGTCGATCGCCATCTGAAAGACGAATTTCTTTAAAGGTCGTAATTTTCGGTAAAATATCCTGCCAAACGCCAATTCCATTCAAAATACGCCCGGTTAACAGCGTCAGTGCGTAAACCTGAGCGCGAGCTGTTGCGGCTTCGAGGGATTGCGAATCGAGAAGCGCCACCCGCAACCCCGAGTTTTTCAGCGCACAAGCGAGGGTCGTTCCCGCAACACCGCCTCCTACAATGGCGATATCGCAGTCAAGGGTGGAAGATGTGGAGGCGTTGTTGGAAGAGAACGGTTCTAAGGACATTGGTTCACCTAACGTTCGATCTTAAAGATGTGTTAAGAATTGTTTCGCTTAATTACTATATTATCAGTCATGATTGGCAACAATTCTCGATGCACGACAACCCTTAATGATTTCTCCCAATAATTGCCTTACCCCCGAATCCCCCGTTTTGACAATAGACTGCACGGATCGAATTGACCCCCCTTCATCCCCCCTGGTCAAAAATATTCACGCAGGAGGTCTAATGTAACAACCCGATCGAAAACGGCGCCCTAAGCACTGTCTTTACCGATAACTGGTGACTGGTGACTGGTAACTGGTGACTGGTGACTGGTAACTGGTGACTGGTGACTGGTCATTGAATACTCTCGTCCTCGCCATTGTTTGGGTATCCGCGTCGCAGACTGCACGATTCGCACGACTGCGAGAGGGTCAGCTAGAGGAGACAGCCAGAACAGCCACGAGAAAGAAGCCTCACTTCGATCGTAAGACGGTCGAATCGCCAATCCCATCGCAAAACGTATTAGCAATAAAGTCGCGTTGAGTACCAACAGTGCCAGACTCAGATTTCCCAATCCTTGCAGCGGTTCGGCATTCGCGATCGAAACGCCCAAAAAACCCAGAACAATTAAAAGCGGTAGCGCTTGCACGCAGGTGAGAAACCCGATATCGCTCCAAGTTTGCACGGGAGAAGCGGCATCTTTGAGATCGAGCGATCGACCCCATTCTCGCCACGTTTCGATCGCCCCCTCGTACATCCGCACTTTCAGCAACTTCGACCCGTCCCAAAATCCCACCTTAAACCCCTTCGCCGCCGCCGTTCTCGCCAACGTTACGTCATCGCAAAACGATCGACGAGCGCAGGTATAACCATCGAGTTGTTCCAACACCGTCCGGCGGACTAAAAAACACTGACCGTTCGCCATCACCCGTTCCGCACGGTTGCTGCGCGTTCCCGTCGGGCCGAACCGATACACCAGTGTCATCAGCAAAGCCGGTTGCAACAACAACTCACCGGGATCTTTCAAAATAAACTGCGGCGATAGCGAAACCAAATCGTAATTCTCTGCTTCCGCTGTTTTCACTAAACTCGCCACTAAACCCGGTTGGGGGCGCGTATCGGCATCGACACCCAAAATCCAGTCTACAGGTGGAGTTGGGAGGGAAGAGATCGATCGATCTGATCCAGAAAAATACAAATATCCATGATGCAGCGCCCAAGGTCGCCCCACCCATCCCGACGGAAGCGGTTCGTCTTGCGTCAAGTGAATGCGAGGATCGCGCTGCGACACTTCCTTGACGATCTCTGGCGTTCCATCCTCAGAGTGACTATCGACAACGACAATTTGGCGAACCTCGTGACTCTGACGGCTAAGACCCTGCAAACAGGGGCGAACGCGCTGTGCTTCGTTAAGCGTGGGAACGACAACCCCGACTTTTCCCACCCAGTCACTCGTCACCGTTTGCGGTTCGAGGGGCGGTTTGCGCGTGGGGCCTTTCACCAACCGAGACAGTAAAATCGCAACCGCTGGAAGTTGCAACAGCAAGATAACGAAAGCAAGCGTATCCATTCAAATTAAATCGAGTTCAATCGAGAACGTTTTAAATCGAGAAACCTCAATCGAGGAATGGGAACGGTGACTCGCCAAGAGCCTTTCCGTTCGCCATTCTCTTCGAGTGTTACTTAGCCGCCGTTTCCAACGAGGGAACGAGTCGATCGGGCGTATCATCCGTGTCGTCAGGGATCGTATCGGGGACTTGCGAGGGTGCGAACTGCCAGAAGGCGAACGCAGGCACCACGCCGAACAGGATACTCAGCAATGTGGGAATCACAAACTGCGAATCCAGCAACACCAGCGTAATCGCTGCGCCGAAGACGAAATTCACCAGATATACAATGAAGGGTAAGCCCAACTGCTGACGCGGTAAAACGAATTGATTTTTATGTTGCAATGCCGCTGCAACGCTCATGTATAGCACGCCCGTTCCCAACCAACCGGAGAGATTGCGATAGGGCATTCCGAAGAACTCGCCGACTTCTTCAAACTCCCAAAACGGAAAAGCAGTTTGACTCATTGCCGGGTCTAGCACTAAATCCCATGCCGTCAAAAGCATTGCACCGAAGGCGATCGCGCCGATTTGACGCACCCAACGAGCTGTGGGAACCGCCTCCATCGCACCTCGGGCGAGGAGGTAGCAGACGAAACCCATGTAAAACCAAGACAGGGGAATGGTAAACGGCACGAGTCCGGCAATTTTATAACCGAGTCCGTTGAGGTAGTGATAGGCTCCGAAGGGAAAACCGGTACTGGTTCCGAGAAGTTCGCTACACAGCGACAGTCCGACAGCGGGAAGGAAAAAAGCCAAAAGTGGTTTCCATCCCAAGGTGCGGTAGACAAACAGCGCCACCGCCGCCGCGCCGAGGAGAATATAACTGACCCCACCTTGCGCCATGCTCCAACCGAAGAGCTTGAGTCCGAACGGCGAGAGGTTGCCGATGAATTCCGGGTTGGGGAGTACCCAGAGCAATCCGGCTAGACCAAACGCCATGGACAAGATATGGATACCGAGGCAGGTGCGTTCGGTAATCTCGATTTGCTTCATGGGATATTAACTTTTTTTACGAAAGCACTGCTATCAGTTTACAAATGTTTAAGGAATTTCGGGGATAAAGGCGGAAAAATCGCATGTCGATCGCGACTGTCTTACGTGGGTCGATGTACGATAGACCCGCAAGGGCAATGCACCCCGGTCTGTCGGTGTTGGGAACGCGATGAAAGCACAAGTATTTCGAGGGGTCGATCGACTGTGTTACGAAGACCTGCCTCAACCAATCGTCGAACCCGGTGAAGTTTTAATTAACGTTGAAGCAACGGGCGTTTCACCACAAGATTTGCGATTTGTCAAGTCCAATACGATCGAACCGCCCTGCGTGTTTGGCAGCGAAATTGTCGGCACGATCGCGGCGGTGGGCGAAGGCGTGACGCAGTGCTGGGAAGGACAACGGGTTGCGACGATCGCTCGCATTCCCTGTATGCGCTGTCGCGAGTGTTTGGCCGATCGATTTTCCCTGTGTCTGACGTATCAACAAATTGCCACAACAGCTGGATTCGGGCCGTTTGGGGGCGGATTTGCCGAAGTCGTCAAAGTTCCCGCACACATCGTCAAACACGGGGGCTTAATTCCACTTCCCGGTCACGTCACCTTCGATCGAGCGACGTTTATCCAAGGTACGAATGCCTGTCTCAACGCCCTCGATCGCGTGCGCTACCGACCGGGACAGCTCGTCTGGATTCTCGGTGCCGGCTCGATCGGCTTAACCTTGGTTTTACTGGCCAAACATTTCGGATTGAAATCGATTGTCAGCGATCCGAACGTCGATCGATTAGACTTCGCCCTCGACTTAGGGGCAGACGTAGCCTTTTGCAGCGACAGCGACGACTTACACACCAAAGTTCGCGCCTTTACAGACGGCCGAGGTGTTGAGACAGCCGTTCTCACCCAACCGTCACAAGTCGATTTCTTCCACGCTCTCGACGGACTCCAACCGGGAAGTCAACTGCTGTGTTTGAGCGACTACGCCCTCGAAGATGCAGCCGTCCTCGATCCCTTATCGTTGACACGACGACAGATCGACCTGTTGAGCTGTTCGGGCTTGTCGTTTCGCCTGCAATCGATGGCGATCGATCTCGTGTTCGACTATCGCCTCCCCTTTGACGCGATCGTGAGCGATCGCGTGGCTCTGGCCGATTTACCCGAAGCGATCGCACGATCGACGGCCGAAAAAACGGCAACGCGCAAGATTCTGGTTTACCCTCAATGAGAAAATGAGAAGGCGTCGATCTTGAAGATCGATCGCGGATGACTGACGACCCACAGATCGATGCGGCATGACCATTTACTTTTATAAAGTCGATCGCGAGTACGGTTGCTTTTCTAACTTTTCGCCCCACGACATTCAAGTGGAGGGTCAAACCTGGAAAACTGTCGAGCATTACTATCAAGCCCAAAAATTTCTCGGAACCGATGACGAGCCTCTGATGGCAGTCATTCATGCAGTCGCAACCCCTGAAGCAGCAGCTCAGTTGGGACGAGATCGATCGAGAACCTGTCGCCGAGATTGGGACGTCGTCAAAACGACGGTGATGTACGAAGCCGTAAAACTCAAATTTCTAACCCATGCTGACATTCGACAAATTCTCCTCGACACCGGTGACGAATTATTAATTGAAGATTCCCCCGTCGATTACTTTTGGGGGTGTGGCGCCGAACGAACAGGAGACAACCATCTCGGTAAAATTTTAATGCGCGTGCGCGAGGAAATTCGCCAGCAGTGCGGATGCGGAGAACTGCCATCAGAACGAACGACAGACTTTTAGAACTATGAAAATTCTCATTGTCGAAGACGATTGGGAAATTGCTGGGTTACTGCAACAAACCCTAGAAGCGGAAGGATTCTCCTGTCATTTAGCGGGAGATGGTTGGGCGGCGTTAGAGGCGTTCCACCAGGAAAAACCCGATCTGATCGTTTTAGATTTGATGTTACCGGGGTTGGACGGCTTGGAAGTCTGCGCCCGGATTCGCCAGCAACCCGGGGATAAAGATCCGTTTATCTTGATGTTGACGGCGAAGGGTGAAGAGATCGATCGCGTGATCGGCTTATCGACAGGAGCCGATGACTATCTCGTGAAACCCTTTAGCCCTCGGGAACTCGTGGCACGGGTGCGTGCTTTGTTGCGGCGAAGTTTGCGCCAAGGCGGACAAGATCAGGTCTACCGCAGCGCTCATTTTTTCCTCAATCTCGATCGACATATCGCAACCCGTCAGCTTGAAGGTCGAGAGGAAGAAACCCTCGATTTAACCACCTTAGAATTTAATCTGTTGGCAACGTTCATGAGCTATTCGGGGCGAGTCTGGAGTCGGGCGCAACTGATCGATCGACTGTGGGGAGACGATTTCTTCGGAGACGAGCGCGTTGTAGACACGCACGTTGCCCGGTTACGCAAAAAAATCGAATGCGATCCGACTCACCCCCAATTCGTGAAAACGGTTGTGGGAGTCGGGTATAAGTTTGTCGATCGTTTGCCGGAGGGGTAATGGTGTGGTGAGGTGTTAGAAGTCTGTTGCCGATTTACCGCCTGTCTTAGTTTGGGGCTGTTCGATCGCGCTGAGTAAGTACAAATCAAAGGGTTTTTCGCCGATCGACAAGCCGTAATTCGCGCTTAAATACGGGCGATAGTTTTCGTTATCGAGTAAATACACTTGGAAAAATGCCAAGGGAACAGCACGACTGTAATTTCGCGTCAGCCCTACGTCGGGTTCGATTAAATCGGACATCGCGGGGACGAGCGTGTGTATCAGGACTGTGAGTCCCGTCGTGTGAGACTGACCGGAAACGAGCGCGAAGTATTTTTCCGGAGTTTCTAACCAGTCGAAAGATTGAACTTGTTCGACAACGAGGGGTGTAACAGGATCGAGACTACCGCCAGCCATCAACACGGGAACGCTGACACTGGCCATACCGCGTTCGCCGAAAATGCTGCTGTTGACGGGATTGGCGGTGAGAATGGCTGCCACTCGATCGTCGCGGAAGTTGTAAGTTTCGCGGGGGAGTTCTAGGGCGCGACACTGCAACAACATTGAGATGTTGACGGAGTTAACCCCATCCGTGCAATCTCGTTCGAGATTGTCGAAGTCGATCTGCGCCCCACCCAGGGCTAAAGCCGTGTAGCCGCCGAAAGAATGACCCAGTACGCCGACACGATCGAGTTGCAATCTTCCGTCAAATTCTCGATCGTTGTAGCGTTCTAACTCGTCGAGCAGAAAGCGAATATCGGCCGGTCGATCGACGAACTCGCTGGCGAAAAACATCTCCGAATCCGCACCGTTTAACATGGCTTGTTGCTGGGCGTAGTTACTGCCGATATGTTCGGGGGCAGCAACGAAAAAACCGTAGGATGCCAGTTGTTCGGCAATGTGGGAAAATGCCGATCGATGGGAACCCAAGCCGTGAGAGATAACGACTACGGGAATCTCAGCGTAGGGCGAGTTATCGGGAACGTGAATATCGACGGGGAAGGTTCGATCTCGGGACGGGTCGGTGAGGGTAAGAGTACGTGTCTGATAAGATACCGATCCCGCTTGTCGCAAATCCGGCATTTCATCGAAATCGATCGATCCGTTTGCCGTTGCTTGGGTTTGAGCCAAGTCAGAAGCGATAACGATGGCGTTATCGGTTTCTTCCACCATGTACGCAATTTGTCCGGCGACCTCGAAAATCTGCGGAGTGTTCAACCAGACGCTGTAGGAGGGATACTGACGCAGGATGCTCAACACGCTAAATCCCTGCGGATCGCTGGCAGCCAGGATCGCAGCGGCCCGAATCGACTGCCCGCCATTGGCTCTCGACTCCGTTTGTATCAATTCTCCCAGCTCGTCCAGGAGAAGTTCGCCCATGGGAGAGTATAGGAACTGTGCGACCGGCACCGGATCGATCTCGTGGCGTTCGAGGAAAAACGTTCGGAGTTCGGCTTGTTCTTCGTCAGTCAGGTATTTCAGATAAAAGTTAAGATTGTCGGAAATCTCACCCGTTTCGGCAAACTGTTCTAAATCGGTAACAGACAATGAAAGCTCGATGGGGCCGATGGAGAGTGCCACTCGTTCGGCGGCGTTGAGGGGAAACGCACTCAACGCAACGGACAGGCAACTCGCCAGCAGACGATTTCTCCAAGGAATGACAGACGACTTGCCAAAGTGCTCGAACATACCGCTTCCTCTCGTTGTAGTGAGGTTTTCGATCGATCCTGAGAAGATTCTACAGAGAAAAATCCTCGATCGTAAATGACCAATCGTCGATCGATAACAGTTCTCGACCTGGATTGATGTTGACGGCCCGCCCATCTCGATCCAGGTCAATGGGGGGTTGGGAGCTGTATTAGCACGTATTCGATCGGCTGTTTCGACATCCTCAAACATCGAAATTCAAATAACCTATCAAAAAGGATCTGTTGGGTGTCGGAAGATCGATACAAATTAGAGCTCCTGCATAAATATTTCTGACCCCGCCCCAACCCTCCCCTTGTGAAGGGGAGGGAGCGAGTTTCCCCCCTTCATCCCCCCTTCACAAGGGGGGATGAAGGGGGGTGAATTTGATTCATGTAGGAGGTCTATTCTAGAACGGTGATTGCTTTAGGCTCGGAGTTGCTCCGTCCTGGTGCGTGAGTTTTTGGATCGGAATGATACCAATTCGATCTCGACTCAAACAGAAAAATTCCAAAAATTAATATCAAAAAATACATTGAAATTTAAAAAACTATTCCTTGTTGTGTATTGTATTTAACTTCGCTGGTTCGGCGAGATATAAAGGCTGACTAAACGAGCGATAAAAATTGCCGGATACATTTGTCCGATAATCGCTTCTAGATTGGTGAGCATACGAGTTAAAGCATTCGTTGGTGAGATATCCCCATAACCCAAGGTCGTTAATGTTGTAAAACTAAAGTACATCGTATCGAAGTTGGTTTGGTTAAAAGCTTGTGAATCGAAACGAGCTGCAAGACTATAAAATAATCCCCACAAAAATCCGATCAGTAAGTAAATACAAATTCCACCAATAATTGTATCTCCAGTCACAAATTCATCGGTAATAACTTGCCGAAAAATTAAGCCTGTGGCAAACAGGATAAACACACAGTAAATGATGATTCCTGCTGTGCTGAAATCGACTGCAATATTGTTTAAAATATCAAATGCGTTTAGGATTTGTAACCCTAAGCCTATCGCCATCAGCATTACCAGTCGAGCAAACTTCTTAGAACTGGGGCAAAACGGACGTATACCCACAGCAAGGGCGATAAAAAAAAATGCAGCAATGACGATCTGACCGAGTTTAGATCTTGAAACTAACGGAGAAACAATAAATAATGCGATGAGTGTGACAAAGAGTTGTGTATGGTGTCGGTGGGGAATTTTATTCCAAGAAAAACGATACATGGAGATCGAGCAATAATGGGAATAGGGGCGAGAGAAGACTGTATCGATCGACCCACTGAATACTAGAATGACACGACACTCGCACTTTAAAAACTCAAACCGTAAAAATTACAGCCCATGCGTAAAATCGTTCGTACAGACAACGCCCCTGCTCCGGTTGGCCCTTACAACCAAGCCGTCATCGCCAGCGGTCAAACGATCTTCGTCGCCGGACAAATTCCCCTCAATACTGATGGAAAACTCGTTGCATCGGGAGACATCACCGGACAAACTAAACAAGTAATGGAAAACCTGGGGGCTATTCTCAAAGCCGCCGGAGCGAGTTTCGCCGATGTCGTCAAAACAACCGTATTTCTGGCTGACATGAACGATTTCGTTGCGATGAATACAGTTTACGCTCAATATTTTGACGAAGCCAACGCTCCCGCACGAGCTGCTGTTGAAGTGTCGCGACTTCCCAAAGACGTTCTCGTAGAAATCGAGTGCGTTGCCGTGATTTCTGCGTAAAGCCTCAAATGGCAAAAAAACCAAGTCGTACAGGTTTCCGACTTGCGAACTCGAGTCGAACGTCCGGTTTGATTCGGTGAATTCATGGTCGATCGGGTGCATCTATCTTTTACGATCGAAACTCCACCCATCCTCTCCTTAGCCAAGGGAGGTGCCGTTCGCGGTAGCGGGACGGAGTCCTTAGGCGGAGGGGTCTTTCTAGGGTGCATCTATCTTTTACGATCGAAACTCCACCCATCCTCTCCTTAGCCAGGGGAGGTGCCGTTCGCGGTAGCGGGACGGAGTCCTTAGGCGGAGGGGTCTTTCTACGAAATTGAGATGCACCCTGGTCGATCGGAAAGGGCGGGTATATCCCGCCCGCCCCTACCTTTCTCGACATTCTCGCGACGATTAGCGCGATTGATGTTCCTGCAACAGAGCTTGCGCTCGAGGTTTGAAAATCAGGTAAAACAGCGATTCGATATACCGAAACATATCTTCCCGATTTTCTTTCGAGGAGTAGTTCCAGAAGCCGTAAATCTTGGCCATCGATAGCAACCGTTCGGTGTGAATGTTCCAGGTGTAGGTGCTATAAACGCGCTCCATCCCTTTTTGAGAAATTGCCAGCCAGTAGTCGGGATCTCGATCGCATTTCGTCACAAAATCCACAATTTTCTGTGCGGTTTCTTCTAGATTCGTCGGGTTAATATAAAACCCGTTGACGCGATCTTGAACGATCTCTAACGGTCCGCCGAACTGTGTGCCAAAGGTCGGCAAACCGGAAATCATCGCTTCGAGAATCGTCAAACCAAACGCCTCAAACAACGCCGGTTGAACGAAAATTCCACGACGATCGGCAATGACTCGATACACTTCCCCGGAGTCGGCTTTAGGTAGGCGAACGCCCAACCAGCGAACCTTGCCGTGCAGCTTGTATCGATCGATAATCTCGTAGAGTTTCCGCATTTCTGCGATCTCTTCTGCATCGCTCGATTCTTCTTCTCGCAATTTCCCGGCAATGAGAATCAAGTTACAGTGTTTTTGTAACGCTTTGCTCTGTCCAAAACACTCCGCTAATCCCGTGAGGTTTTTGATTCGATCGAGCCGAGCCATCGAAAATAGCGGGCGTTTATCGGGATCGTCGAGTTTTCCAAACACTTGAGACGGATCGTCAAGGGTAAAGAGCAATTCGGCCAAGCGCTCGGCATCCCCGGGAACACGCTGTTCTCGATTCGTATAGGGGAAGTACACGCTTTCGTTGACCCCTGGCGGTACCACGTTAAACTTCGGACTGAACAGTTCGATTCCGGTCACCACGTGATACAAATCCGGCATTGTAAAACAGTGATAGGATTCGTACTGTCCCACACTGTCCGGCCGACCCACAATTTCTTGATAGGTGCTGCTGATGACGCAATTCGCCGCGTTCATCGCGATGAGATCGGCGGTAAATTGCAACGAGAAATAATACTGATTTTCCATATCCTGCCAGTACAAGTTACTAAACAGGTATTTGGATTTTTCCAGAGCGTGAGCGACGTTGAATTGCGTCACGTTCAAGCGGCGGGACAACAGAAACGCGACGAGATTTCCGTCGGAATAATTCCCCACGATCAGATCGGGATGTCCTTTGAACTCCACCAGAAGCTCTTTTTCCGCATCGATGGCATAGGTTTCCAAATACGGCCAGATCTCGAAGCGGGAAATCCAGTTTTGCGTGACGTTGGGGTTGAATTCGCGGAACGGTACCCGCAAAATCCAAGCGTCATCCGTTCCCCAAATTTTCTCCAAGCGTTCGTTACATCGCGTTCCCTCGGCGTTGGGAATTAACCGCGTCAAAACGATGACTTTCGGGTGAACGCCTAAGACGTCTAACCCGGCTTGTTGGAGTTCTGCTTGCAGTTGTTTTTCTAAGCTGCGGGCTTGGTCGAGGACGTAAACGACCTGACCTCCGGTATCGGGACGACCCAAAACGCCTTCTTGACCGAACCAACCGTGAATCGAAACTAAGACGACCCGGAAAATCATCGGAATTCGAGAGACGAATCCTTCCAGGACGCTGTCGTCCGGCGAGTCGATGAGTTCGTCGAGAATTTCTAGGGTTTCGCGAACGCGACTGGCGGTATTACCCCACCCCGGCTCGAACCCCAGATCTTGTAAGTCGAAGTGGAAGTTTTCGTAAGGGTCGTCTTCAGGGCGTTGGCTGACGAAACTAAGGGCTTGTTTGACGCAATCGGAAAGTTGTTCCCAACTGTTGATGCGTCGGTTGATGAGGAGTTTTAAGCCGTTGTACGAGTGCAGGCTGAGAAATTGAAAGAGCGTTTGTTGCCACTGTCGCGGATCTTGGAAGAGTTTACTCGACAAGTAGCGATTGAGGAATTGAACCCCTTTTCCGATGTTTTTAGGATCGCGAATGGTGGGCGAGTAATCGTAGAACGGCTCGAAGTCGATCTCGAAAACGTCGCCTTCTTGGGGGTGGTAATGACCGACAAACCGATCTCGAGTATCGAGGAGATCTTGTACTGTCATCGGTTCGTAGGTCATGTCTTCGTGAATGCGAAAGGCTTCTTGGCGTGCAATTTTCGGACGCACGATCGCACAAACGCTTTCATCTTCAACGATAATTTCTTGGACGTAGTAAATGAGTTTTCCGAGGTTGGATACGTATCGAAAAGCCTCAGATTTTTCGTGTTCTTCGCAATACTCTGCAAAGGCTCGTTCGATATCGTTGCGGAGCAAGTAACGTTGATTGTTGGCACGAAGTTCGCCAATAAATTGGCGCAGATCGATGTTTTCTTCGCTTTGTAGAACGGATTCGATCGGATAAGACATGAATGAATTCCCTGGTCGAAAACTCGAAGGACTTTTACAGTGAACAGTCGGTCGTGAGCGGTGAGTCGCAAGCAGTAACCTGTGAAAACAGTTCTCAGCAAATCGTTCTCGATCGAGTCCATAGCATCGTCCGAGCGACAGACCGATCGAAGACGCTGAAAACCTCTGCCCGATCGCGACTGAATTCTCGATGAAGTCTGAGCTGTCGCGTTTGCGGTGGTTCGATCTGCATCGATTGGAGCGACATCGAAACCGAGGCGTTTGTAACTGGCGATGTGAGAAGGGTTACGGTCTGTCGATGTCAACTCTCTTCAGACGATCGAGCAATCGATCGGGCAAATTTGAATGAAGATGTGATGTCTAAAGCAGTAGATGACGGAGTTGAGGAAATCCCTGTTTTCAACATGACATATTTTATGGGGATCGATCTATAAAAATTCAATAAAAAATTGTGAATTAATGGTTGAGATTTTTAAAGAATTCCCAAAGGGCTTCAAACGGTGGTAGACCTCACCACCGTTATTGCCAAATCAAATCGATTCGCCGTTGTGCGTTCTTTAAGGCTTTTTCGGGATCGCTTCCCAACAGGGTTTCCTCGATAGCACGTCCCAAACTGTCAGACAGGCGGGCGTAGTTGGGTAAAATCGGCCGCGATCGAACCCATTTCATCTGTTGGAGAAAGACCTCTAAGACGGGCCGCTCGGCGACATACTGGTGATACGCTTCGCTGTCTCGGGCCGAGAGTGAGGCGGGAAGATATCCGGTTCCTAAGGCCCACTGAATTTGAAAGCGATCGCTGAGGACGAATTCGAGGAATTCTAGGGCGGCGTTCTCTTGGGCGGGCGTTGTTTTCGTGACGAACAGGTGTTCGCCACCGACGACGGTTGCACGCTCGGTACCTGCGGGAATCGGCATCGCGTTGTAATCGATACCGGTTTGTTCTAACTGACCCAACGTCCAAGGGCCGGTTAATTGCATGGCGACGCGGCCTTTGAGGAAATCGTCGAGTTCGTAACCGCGTTCCGGTTGCGATAGGGTCACGGAACCGTCGGCGACTAAATCGGCCCAGAACTGCATCGCTCCGATGGCTTCGGGGTGGTACAAGTCCGGTCGCTCGTCGCGGACGATTTCGCCCCCGCTTCCGTAGAGAAAGGGCAACCAGGTAAACACCGTCCATTCGCCTTTCCCGAGGGGAAGCAACAGTCCGTATCGATCGATCGTTCCGTTTCCATCGAGATCGCGGGTGAGTTGGACGGCGGTTGCGCGCAGTTCCTCCCAAGTTTCGGGCAGTTTGGAGATTCCCGCATCCTCAAATAAGCTCGGACGGTAAAACAGTCCTACGTTGTTGGTTGCCATGGGAATCGACCAGATATGACCGTTGAGGGTCATGCCTTCGAGTAAGGCGGGATCGAGAACGGCTTGGACGGGGGAGTTCTCAAACCAGTCTTCGATGGAACGCAACGCCCCCAACTCGACGAGCTGTCCGGTAATCGACGGTCCGAACCATAGGAGATTCGGCGGCGTACCACCGACGACGGCGGTGAGAATTTTGGGCAGTTGTTGGTCGGGTTGTCCGATATAGAGGGAATTAACGTGAATATCGGGGTGTTCGGCGTTGAACGCTTCGACGAGTTCGTTAAATACGTCCCGGTTGGGGGGAGGGTTGATTCCATGCCACAGGGTCAGTTCGATCGCGTGGTTGGATTTGGGAAAGGCTAGCTGACACGCAGCCAGGACAATGCAGCAAAAGACGGATAACAGTCCGTGTTTCCAACTCGATCGCATTGCAAAATTAGCCCCTGACAGTACAATATGTAGGATTTGCAACGCACCCTATGATGGCAACGATTGCGCCGCTCGCGCATTTGTAACTCTATGTTAACTGCACCTCAGCCTGAATTTCTCAAAACGTACTGGGAAAATTGCTTTGATTTAGAAAATCACCTTCAGGCGTTTTTGAAGATCGATCGAGAGACGCTTCAAACTCAGCTTCAGGAACGCCGTCACGCCGTCGCCGAACTGGGGCAGCACTTCGATTGGGAGTTGGTCAATGATTTTTACCGAGATCGGGTGGGAACTGCTTATATCTTCGAGTTAGCGGCGTGGCACTTGGAAAGTTGCGATTATATCGGCGATATGGTGCGGTTGATCGCGGATGTTGCTCAAGGACGGGTTTTAGATTTCGGCGGGGGGATCGGAACGCACTCGATCGCGGCTGCGTCGTGTCCCGAGGTGACGGAAGTTCAGTATTTGGATTTAAATCCCGTTAACTGTGAATTTGTTCTCGATCGAGCGCAAAAGTTAGGATTATCTGACAAACTTCAGGTCGCCTCGACATTGGAAAGCGATCGAGCGTTCGACACGATTATGTGTTTTGACGTGATGGAACATTTGAGCGATCCGAGTTCGCAGTTGCTCGAGTTTCATAAATTGTTGGATTCTGATGGAAAGTTACTCATTAACTGGTATTTTTCTAAAGGGTTTGGTAATGAATTTCCGTTTCATTTAGACGATCCTGGAATTGTCGAAGGATTTTTTGAAACCCTTCGATCGAACTTTGTCGAGGTGTTTCATCCCCATTTGATTACAACTCGCTGTTATCGGAAGGTATAAAACTAATATATTCGATCGTTTTTTGAGGATTTTATAACAGCAACTTTCGAGAAAAAGAACGTTCTAAAAAGTTGTTTTCAATCTTGATTTTTTCAAGTTTTCTTAAAATAATTGATTCATCTCGTTCTCAGTCAGAGGGGAATCGGGGGGCTGTCTGCAAGCGTTTCGGAGCGAGAATCCGAGCGCAATACCCCCAATCAACCCCACGATCGTCCAAGTCACAATCAAACCCACGACTTCACTAATAAAAAGATTCGTGATTTGACGGAGTATTCCTCCGATCGACCACCCAAACGCCAATCCCAAAATCCAAGCTAAAGTATTCCAAGCAATCCAACTCGCTGAAAACTTCGATGCAGTCTGCTTGAGAGCCAGCCACTGAGAAAAACCGGCGATAATGCCAATTTTGAGACCGTCAAAAGTCCCATAAATTAATCGAGATGGCAGAGCCGTTAATCCTCTAGGTGCAAACCAACCGATCGCACCGATCGAACTCGCACCAGCAATCCCCCAAGCAACGGTATTGGCAACAATCCACCATCTACTGCCCAGTCTATATCGCATTAGAATTAAACCCTGAGTGAGTCCAACAATTCCGCCACCTAAGACACCCTGCCACAAACCCAAATCCGGACGTTCTCCGATCGTTACAATCGATAGGCTGAGAGCAAAACCCAGCACGGTTGCAATTGCCCAACCCATCACAAAAAAGCATCCAGGGCGATGAAAAGATGGATAGAGTCGAGGATTCTCTGAATTCATTGAGTCCTGCTACAAATTGGCAAAAAGATCTTGTAAAAAACGCTGACGTTGGTAGGGAGATTCAGGTGCTAAGTATCCCAATAAACTTTCCCAATAGAAAAAGGAAACGCCATCAAAATTCTGCTCGCGAACGAAGTTGACTTGTTCTTGGAGTCGATCGATCTCGACAGGCTTCCTCCACAGACCACTCAACAACCCTACTGCAACTGGAATGCGTTGTCGAGCGTCTATCACAGAAGCTCGATCGAGTTCGGTGCGAACTTGACTTAAATCGCTACGATAAACTTGTAAAACTAATTCGTCGATCCATCCTTGTTGTACCCAAAATTGCCAGTCTTGTAAATAGTAGTGATAAGCAAAGTCTTGGGAGTTTGGAGAGAGAGAAATAATACAATCTGACTGAATCGATCGAACGGTTTCTACAATTTTACCCATGAAAGCACTGATTCGATCGGCTCGCCAGCTTACCCATTCTATATCTGATGGATTCGCGGGAGGAGATTGTCCCTGATGGGATTGCTGATAAAGCTGAATCGTGAACGGATCGTATCCCATTTCAATGGGAAGTCCGAAATGGTCGTCTAATTGAATTCCATCGACATCGTAATTCGTGACAACTTCAACGATTGTTTGGAGGATGAAATCTTGCACTTCAGGATGAAACGGGTTCAGCCACAAATTTTGTCCTTTTCTCCAATCTTCAATGGCTTGAGGATTTCCCTTGAAGATGGATTGCCAGTCTGGTGTGTTTTGTGCAGTATCGTTTAAATGGGTGGTGAGCCACTCTGGATGCTTTAACGCAAGTCGAGCCTGACGCGGTACCATAAACCCATATTCAAACCAAGGAATCACTCGTAACTGACGGTGATGTCCTAGCTCGATCGTATCTTTAAGAACATCTGAACCGGGGTGTACGATCGAGAAGAAAGGCGCTTGTTGAATTCCTGTGACTCGTTTGTTTACTGCACTGGGGTAGAATGTATAACCGCGATTCCAAACGCCGGTATAGATGGTGTTGAAGTTGAGTGCGGATAGTCGATCGAGAGCGCGACGAATTCCCCAAGGCGCGAATAAAACGCTACTACCAACGTTGGTTATCCAAACACCTCTGATTTCATTGGGGAGGGGTTGAGTGGGGCGATCGATCGATAAAGTGGAAACGGGAATCAATTGTGTGGCGACAATCAGGAAGAAGAGTCCTAAGGCTAGGATGATTTTTCGATCGATCGACTTAATTTTTGCGAGCATGACAAATTAACAATATACATAATTTGTGTTTCTTCTTAAAAAATCAAGATGGAGAGCGTCGAGATTTACCTTGCGAGAGCATCAGCACGCTATGTAATCCAATCGAAGCCAAGATCGCACTAAGCAGAGTCCAGACTCCCTCAGCAAATAAATTGATGCGATGAATATTTTGCTGAGCTTCTGCAGCGAATAAGGTTGTTAAATCTGATGAACTCGTGACAACTTCTGAAAAGGCTCGATAGGCTTTTTGCAGCGCATCCCAATCGACGAGTGCATAATATCCAAAGATACAGACACCCGCAGCACCGGGAATAATAGCGAGTAGAATTGGCAAAATGTAACGCATTGAGTTTATCTCTTTGGAAACTATGCAGTAGCTTACTAGAAAGTATTCAAAAATCCTTAAATTCAGAATCTTGTTGGTAGTATTCGAGCATTGTTTCAGCTTGACGTTTGAGGATACGCCGACGCTCGGATATTGGCAGCTTTAGAAAATCAAGGCGCTGCTTTAAAGATAGAGACTCCTCTTCTCTGAAAGAAGAATCAGGAGTGGATTCCGATATAACAATTACAACTTCAACAGTCTGTCCGACTTCAAGGTTCAAATCTCGAACTTCAATTTTGTTTCCCGGCAAAACTTTCGCTGTTGCGTACAAAGTAAATTTCATTATTCTAACGTACTTTTTAGCTGTTTAACAAGGATTTTGTCGATAAAAAATGATTAGCAAACGGAGTCAATTGTCACCACAGCTGATGTATTCCAGATGCCGGAACACACCCTACCCTCTTAAACTGGATAATAGTACTAATGGTAGGGTGTGTTACGCGGTCAAAAAATGGGTTTGAAATCCAGTCAATGAAATTTCCGCGTAACGCACCAACTGAGATATTTCTTATTCCGCACCTTCAATCGGTGCAAAACCGTGACGTTGAATGTTTTCCGTAATCGTGCGCGGTTCTAAAAACTGCAACACGTAATCGGAACCTCCCGCCTTAGAACCCACACCGGAAAGCTTGAATCCGCCAAAGGGTTGACGTGAAACGATCGCCCCCGTAATTCCACGATTGATATAGAGATTTCCCACTTCAAACTCCGCCATTGCTCGATCGATATGAGATGGCGTTCGCGAATACAACCCACCCGTCAAAGCGTAATTGGTTGAGTTCGCCACCGTTAACGCTTCGTCGAAATCCTTGACTTTCAACACCGCCAACACAGGGCCGAAAATTTCCTCTTGAGCGATCGTCGCATCTGGCGAAACCTCCGTCAAAACTACAGGTCCCACAAAATACCCCGGTTCCGGCGAGGGAATTTCGATCGCGAGATTTCCTTCCGCCTTTCCTTTAGCGATATACTCGCGAATCCGTTGCTGTGCTTTCGCGTCAATCACTGGCCCCACTTGCGTACTGGGTTTCGACGCATCTCCCACGTTGAGCGATCGAACCGCTTCCACCACGCGAGACACAAAACTGTCGTACACCGACTCAACCACCACCACACGGGAACACGCCGAACATTTCTGTCCGCTGTAGCCGAACGCCGACTGAATAACCCCTGCAACGGCTTGGTCTAAATCCGCACTTTCATCGATAATAACCGCGTTTTTACCCCCCATTTCCGCGATGACTCGTTTGAGGTGTTTTTGTCCCGGTTGTAAAACCGCAGCTTCGCGGTAAATCTGACATCCGACTTCCTGAGAACCCGTAAACACGATGGTGTTGATGTCGGGATGCTTCACCAAATGCGCCCCCACCGTCGAACCTTTTCCGGGGATAAACTGAAAGACGCCTTTGGGAATTCCCGCTTCGATGAGGATTTCCGCCAACTTCGCCGCGATGACGCTAGAGACTTCCGCCGGTTTCAACAACGTACAGTTTCCCGCCACTAGCGACGCAACTGTCATCCCCGTGGGAATGGCGAGGGGGAAGTTCCAAGGCGAAATCACGAGGGTGATTCCCCGAGGTTGGTAGTGGTAGCGGTTGTTTTCGCCGGGGATGTCGTAGTTCGCCCCCGATTCGAGGCGTTCCATTTCGTCGGCGTAGTAGCGACAGAAATCGATGGCTTCCGAAACTTCCGCATCCCCTTCTTTTAACGGTTTCCCCACTTCAAACACCATGACAGCGTTGAGTTCGTGGCGACGCTGTTCGAGAAGTTCGGCGGCTTTGCGGAGAATGGCGGCTCGATCGATCGTCGGTGTTCGCCGCCACTGTTGAAACGCAGCTTTAGCGGTGGCGACGGCGAGATCGGCTTGTTCGATCGAAATTTGTCCGACAACCCCCACCACTTCCTCGGGATTGGAGGGATTGAGGGAATTTACAGTATTAGCGGTTTCGACGTATTCCCCGTTAATCCAAGGGCGATAGGATTTTCCGAGTTGCTGTCGGACGAGATCGATCGCCGCCAATCCCTTATCTCGTAACGCTGTGTCGGCGTAATCGCTATCGGCGGCGTTGGGGAAGGGTAACGCATCCGGGGCGAACTCCGGTTTTTCGGGATCGGGTTTTGGCGGAGAGATCAACGCCTCGACGGGGCGATTTTCCAAATTCTGACGCAAAAACGAACTGTTCGCCGTGTTTTCCAGCAATCGCCGAATCAGATACGACATTCCCGGTAACAGTTCACCGTAGGGACAGTACACGCGAACTCGATGTCCCCGTTGCGCGAGGACTTTCGCCAGTTTGTCCCCCATTCCGTAAAGCACTTGCATCTCGAAGCGGCGACGGGGAATGTTGAGGGTTTCGGCGATCGAACAAGCTAAGGCTTGCGATCGAACGTTGTGACTCCCGATCGCTGCATATATATAAGTGTGATTTTCCAGCAACAACCGCGTCAAACGCTCGAAGTTTGCATCGGTGGCGGCTTTGTCATTGTAAACCGGCTGTTTCCAGTGGTGTTGTTGCGATCGAATCGTCTCGCGATCCCAATACGCACCTTTTACCAGGCGAACCGTCAGAGGCGTTCCCCGCTCTTTCACCCAATCGATTAACCCTTGTAAATCTCGTTCCGACTCGCGAAGATACGCCTGAATCGTCATTCCGATGTCGCTGCGATGGCGGAATTCGTCCTCGAGGAGAATCTTTTTGAGAATCGACAGGGTCAGATCCTTATATTCGTATTGTTCCATGTCGAAGTGAATCGCCGCCCCCACCTTCGCCGCGTGACGCAACAAGTCTCGGACTCGATCGCTGACGCGATCTGCGCTTCCCTGCGCATCGAGGGGATCGAATTGGGAATAAAAGGCGGTGAGTTTGACGGAAACCTGCACTCGCGGAAGGGTTTCGCCGTCGGCTTCGTCGATTTGGGGAACGGAACTCCAGGTTTTCGCCGCTTCCGAAAGCGTCGTCATCAGTTCGAGGTATCGATCGAAATACTGTTGCGCTTCAGCTTCGGTAATGACGGCTTCGCCGAGAAGATCGATCGTAAACGCCATGTTGTCTTTACGGAGGCGTTCGACAGTTTTGACGACTTTGGGTAAGTTTTCGCCAGCAATGTATTTATAGGCGAGGGTTTCAACGCCTGTTGCGACAGTGGTTCCGGCGAGTTGTCCCGCCACAGAGTCGCCGCCGCTGAAACTAATCAGTTGTTTGAGTGCGTCGGGAAGTTCGACTTCTTCAGTGGTGAGATATTCTTGCAGGTGACGGGCGATTTCGGCTTTGCTTCGCAGGGCGGGTAAGCAGTCGATGAAGCGGAACAACTGCACCCGTAAGCCGGGGTTACTCATCGCCCAGTCGAGTAGTTTGTCGTCCCAACGCATTCGATCGCGCATTTGGGCGAAAAAACCGCCTTTTTCACGAGTTACGGCGAGTAATTCTCGGGCGATCTCTTGGGTTTTATCTTCGTAAGGATGGGTTTTAGGTATTTGTGCGACCACGGGTCAACTCCAATATGAGAAGCGAATTTGTTAAGAAAAGGAGATATTTTTAATTTTAGTCGATCGGTGCAATACCGTTTTTTGGAGGGTGTCATGCCTAGAAATGCCTGGATCTACAAAGTCTATAAAAAAATCTAATTTTGTCAGATTGTTTACAAAACTAAAAAACATTTAGTGCGTTCTCGAGACCCTGCGTTTTGTCAATCTGTGTCAGTAGTCAAGTCGATCGAGTGTTTTTTTACGCTTGTTATCGAATTTTAGTGTTTTTTTTGATATTTTAATTTCCTTCTAAAACTCTTCTAAATTTCTTGGTTATTGAAACTTTTATTAATGGCTTTCCATGAAAGATCTCTGACTGTAAACCTCGATCGAATCAATGTAAATAAAATACAAAAAGAAGCAAATAAAAGATCGAAAAATTCCTTGATAAAAAATCAACACTTTTTAAAATATTACCAAAGCAACCTTATTGAGGCTTAACAAAAGTTTATCTAATTTTAACGTTTTTTAAAAAATGCTTTATACCAGATCGGCATTTCCCAAATTTTATATAAAATTGGGTGAAATGCTTTAAAAATAAGCATTTTGGACATATTTACCAACACTTACTCTGAGTTAAAAACTATACAACAACTTTTATTCGTGACAAACGAAAAGATCCTTTTATCGATCGATCTGTTATCAAGATTAGACGCTCGACGACAAGCCCTTACTAAAAGCCAATAAGCGTCTAATTTTACTACCACAGTGAACTTCGTCACCCATTATCCATCTTCTTAAACTTCTCTTTAATCAATAAGAGCTGAGAAGAAGCCTGAGCGCCCAAAAAGCTGAAAGCACGATCGCTTCACCCGAAAAAAATTTTCCGAACTACGACATCGATCGTGGTTTTTAAAGGCTATATGAATCACCACTGCATTTTTGTGAAGATTTCATGAACCCATAAATTTTATCGTTGATTTTCTATGTAAAAACACATAGGATTTTCCTATAAATAATTTAGTTCAGCTGCAAAAATACGCAGAATAGCTCACAAGCAAGAGTCATTCTCGATCGTTCACGCCCCGCTGTATCGCCAAGATCGCCCACATTAGGCTTGTTCCCGCTTCTCTTTTTGGCTTTCAGTTATGTGAATGAAAAAGACTTCCGTCCAGGAAAGTCTGAGTTTTTGTGCGGCCGTTTGTAGCCACTGCTTCGACATTCATGACAACTGAGCGATCGTCACATTTTGAATTTTTGAAGATCTCGCACTTAGGACAAAGTTAGATCGAGCGATTTCTGTATTTCCCTACAAGCTTGAAATTGTCGCGTAAATTGGTACATCTAAGGAAATTGCAATGCTCGATCGATACTTCTCAGACAGTTCGAGTTTGACGATATTCGGCAAGTTCACGCCCTCAGCATTCTTCACAATCTCCCAACTCCCAAAAATTATCGAGGAATCTTCAAAACCATGGAAGGCAACAATTCTACCCCCAACTCGAATAATCCACCAGCCACCTTTAGCAGTCTCATCGTCGATACTTTAGTTGACGAAAACGACGGGAACTTGAGTGCTGGCGACTTATCCCTACGAGAAGCCCTCAGCTCGATCGATCCAGGTGGAACGATTACTTTTGCTCCAAATCTTGCGACTCAAAATGCTGGCTTCGGCTTAGGGACAATTGGCTTAACTCTCGGGAGACTGACGATCGACAAAGCTGTCAATATTAACGGCTTAGGTGCCGATCTACTCAAAATAAGTAGCAATAACACATTTGACGTGCTTTCGGTTAACGATTTTAGCCCGAACCAAATTAATGTCACTATTGACGGCTTAGCAATTATCGATAGTGCCGGTACAGGTATCGACAATTCCGAGAGCCTCACCCTATCTAACAGCCTAATTGAAAACAATACTCAGGGTGGTATTGCAAACTTTAATGGAAACCTCAATGTCTTTAACAGTGTTATCGCTGGTAATACTGGTCCAGCTTCTAGTGGTGGCTTTATTTCGGGCAGTCTTGGAGGAGGAGGAATTGCCAATATTGAAGGCTTTACTCAAGTCGTTGGTAGCACTCTTATCGGGAATACAACAACGATAGGAGATGGTGGTGGTATCCTCAATTTTGCAGGCACTCTTGAGGTGAGTGACAGTAATATTACGGGCAACATCACAACTGGCACGGGTGGTGGTATCTACAACAGGGGACTGGCCACTGTAACGCGCACGACTCTCTCTAATAATGATGCTAGTGCTGGGGGAGGTGTATACGTCCGAGGCGAATTAACCGTCAGTGACAGCACTATCCATAGCAACAGTGCAACATCTAATGGTGGCGGTATTGACGCTTTGGCCTATAGCAATATCAGCCTTACCAACAGCACAATTTCTGGCAACGTTGCGAACCAAACTGGTGGCGGTATTGGTTATCTCTACGGTGGCACGCTGGCAATAACCAACACCACCATTACGAATAATACGGCTGGTCAAGGAACTGGCGGCGCGATCTTCCGGCCTAGTCCTTATTACAGTGGTTCACTGATTAAAAACAGCATCATTGCAGGTAACATCGGGACGAATCCAGATGTTGAAGGGACACTGACCAGCGGTGGCTATAACTTAATTGGTAACGGTAATGGTGGAGCATTTACAGCGAGTATTGGAGATCGAGTGGGAACCAGTGCCAACCCAATCGATCCCCTGTTAACCCCCCTACAAGATAACGGCGGGCCGAACCTTACTCATGCCCTACTCGCCGGGAGTCCTGCCATTGATGCCGCCAATCCCAACGATTTTCCTGCATTCGATCAACGCGGTATCGCTCGTCCTCAAGGTAACGCCCCGGACATCGGTGCCGTTGAATCAGCATTCTCCGCCGGGCCGCCGAGTCCTGGCACCTTTAGCAATTTGACGGTAGACAGCCTCAGCGATGAATTCGATAGCGATCTCAGCAGCGGCGACGTTTCGTTACGGGAAGCGATTGTCTATCTTCAGTCAGGTGGCACGATCGACTTTGCCTCAAATTTATCAGGTGGATCGATCGTTCTCGAACTCGGCGAACTGCTGGTTGACAAAGACCTCACTATCACTGGTCTCGGTGCGAATAACCTCACCGTCAGCGGGAACAATTTGTCTCGTGTTTTCAACATCGATGACGGCGACGATAACACCTCAATCGACGCTAACATCTCAGGGCTAACCATTGCTGATGGCTTTGTACCAGATACTAACAGTCCGCCCGATCGAGGGGGCGGTATTTTAAGCCGTGAAAACCTAACACTGAGTGACAGCATTGTCAGGGATAACACGTCTGGAGAAGAAGGTGGTGGCGGCCTGTTTAACAATCGAGGAAATCTCACGGTCGCGAACAGTGTCATTACCAACAACAATGGTTTTATTCTCGGTGGTGGAATTGGCAGCTATCTCGGATCGTTAACGGTCAGCAATAGCACGATCGCCTCGAACACAGCCTCATTTGGTGCGGGAATCGATAATATCGGCGGCCGAGTAACCATTGACAGTAGCTCGATCGAAAACAATCAAACTGATAACGGCGTGGGTGGAGGTATTCGTAATACCTCTAACTTCGGTTACTACAGCAAGGCCGACCTGACTGTTACCAACAGCACCATCAGTGGCAATACTGCAACAATCGGCGGCGGTATCTGGAACTACTCCTACGGCAGTGAGCGCACCTCAGCCTCAATTACCGACAGCACGATCGAGGATAATTCGTCGACTAGCGGGCCAGGAGGTGGCATTTACAACTACAGGGCCGACCTGAGCCTCACCAACACCACGATCTCCAACAACACAGCAGCAACCGATGGTGGAGGAATTAGCCGTAACGATGGTAACTTAACCCTCATCAACAGTACCGTCACACAAAACACAGCATTGGGAAATTACGGGGGAGGAATCAACAGCGACGGCAATCGCGACTACGAACAGATTAACGTTATCGAGAGTACGATTAGCAACAACTCATCCGCGAACTTTGGGGGTGGCATTGGCCATACAGGTTCGGGCCGCTTTGAACTGACTCGGAGTACGGTTAGCGGTAACGCAGCCGGTGAATCGGGTGGCGGCATTTTCGACAGCGGAAACGAACGATTTATTGTCAGCAATAGTACGATTAGCAGCAACGAAGCCGGTGAATCGGGTGGTGGCATTTTCAGCAACGGGCCATCGATTCTCAGCAGCACGATCGCCGAGAATACCGCCGATCTCGATGGAGATGGTAGCGGCGATGGAGGTGGCCTAGCCTTAAGTAATTATTTTGCCAGCGCTGGAATTACCAATACGATTATCGCGGGTAACTTCGATACACCTGGCAATTCCGGTCTCGGTTCGATCGAACCTGACGTATCGGGGTCAAGCCTCTCTGGCCTGAGTCTGTATAACTTGATTGGTGATGGTACAGGTAGCACCTTCAATTCCATCTTCAATCAAGTGGGAACCTCCACCAACCCCATCGATCCACAGTTAACCCCGTTACAAGACAACGGTGGCCCCACATTAACCCATGCCTTGTTGTCCGGCAGTCCCGCTATTAGCGCCGGAGATCCCAACTTTGGAGATTTCAACTTTGCGATAACATCTCCATTTCCCAGTCCAGAGTTTGACCAACGGGGTGCAGGATTCCCGCGTGTTGTGGGCGATCGCCTCGATCTCGGAGCCGTGGAATCATCGAGCACAGCTCCCTCTCCTAACCTTCCACTTGTCGTCGATACCTTAGAAGATGACGACGATTTTGACTTCAGCCCAGGCGATTTATCCCTGCGAGAAGCACTCATTTTAGTTGGCACAGGTGGCACGATTACGTTCGATCCCAATCTGGCGACTCAAGATATCGGTTTTGGCTTAGGCACGATCGGCTTAACCTCCGGAATCAACCAGTTAAACATCAGTAAATCTGTCACCATTGAGGGTTTGGGAGCCAACCAATTAACCATTAGTGGCAACGGTAACTCTCGTGTCTTCAAGGTTGACGATGGTAACGACAGCACTTCGATCGACGTTACGATTCAAGGACTGAATATCACCAACGGTTCTGCTGACCAGGATGGTGGCGGTGTCTTCAACCAGGAAAATTTAACTATCACTGACAGTAACATCAGTGGCAACACCATTACCGGCGATAATCTTCCTCCAACTTCGTCCGTCCGAATTCCACTTCGAGGGGCAGGAATTTACAGCAACGGCACCCTGACCCTCAACAACACCACAGTCAACGGAAATACGATCGAATCTTCCGCAGAATATACCCCAGGTCGCGGTGGGGGAATCTACAGTACTGGCGATTTAAATCTCAACAACAGCACCGTTGCAGGCAACAGCATTAATGGAGGATTTAGCCGAGGCGGGGGAATTCACACCCTGGGGACGCTGACCGCTATTGATAGTGCTGTCAACAATAACAACAATTCTGGAAACCGTGGTGAAGGTGGCGGCATCTACAACCGAGGGGGAAATGTCGAGTTACAAAACAGCGATATCAGTGGCAACCAAACCTATCGTGAGGGTGCCGGCATCCACCATCACAGTGGCACGTTTGAGATTGAAAACAGTACTGTCAGTAATAACTCTCAAGGTTTCACGCAGGGTGGCGGCATTTTCAATGGGGGCGAATTTATCGTAACCAGCAGTACCATCAGCGGTAATCGCGGCAGTGGCATTTTCAATGGTTACGACGCGGGAGATTTAACAGTCTCTAACAGCGTTATTACGAATAATTCAAATTATTTCGGTGGAGGCATAAGCATCGATTCTGGAAGTCGTGCAACAGTACGCAACAGTACTATTAGCGGCAACTTGGGAGCCTTCGGTGGAGGTATCCATATTGATGGATCGATGAATTCAGTCGGTAGCGGAACTCTGACTTTGATCGATAGCACGATCGACAACAATCGAGCGTTTAACTCCTACGATGGCTTGGGTGGAGGCATCAGCAACTGGGGAACGATCGACGTTATCAGCAGCACGGTGAGTAACAACCAAGCAGGTGAAGAAGGTGGTGGTATCCACAATCGGGGTATCTTTAACCTGACTAATAGCTCTGTGAGTGGTAACACTGTGAGTGGTAACACAGTAGCCGGTGGTGGTATTTTCAACTCCGCCGACTTGACAGTGACCAATAGTACGATTACAGCCAATACTGTTGATAGTACGGGGAATAATTCCTTTGGTGGTGGCGGCATTTTCATGGATTCGGGTGTGGTTCAAATCGCCAACACCATCGTTGCTGGGAACTTCGATACAGCTAATTCCAGTGTGGGAACAGACGTACTCGGCGACTTCACCAGTAATGGCTACAACTTAATTGGAGACGGCGCTGGTAGCACTGGCTTCACCAATACTGGCGACCTGGTCGGTACTACTACGACTCCCATCGACCCCTTGTTAACTCCGCTACAAGACAACGGCGGTTCAACTTTCACCCATGCCTTGCTCTCTGGCAGCCCTGCCATTAATGCCGGAGATCCTAATTTTGCCCCTCCCCCTGAGTTCGACCAACGGGGTACGGGATTCCCGCGTATCGTCAATAGTCGCCTCGATATCGGAGCCTTTGAATCTTCGAGTACGCCCCCCCCTCCTCCTCCCCCGAATAACCCTCCTCTAGCCGTTGATGACAGTTTCAGTCTCGATGAAGACACATCACTTACAGGGGACGTGTTACTCAACGACAACGATCCCGATGGCGATCCGCTCAGCGTCTCACTCCTCAATGACGTACTCAACGGTAGCCTCACCCTGAATATTGATGGGTCATTTACTTACACTCCCGAGCCTAATTTCAATGGCTCAGATAGCTTCGTTTACGAAGTCATCGATAACCAGGGAGGCAGTGCAACAGCAACCGTTAATCTAAGCATCAACCCCGTCAACGACGCTCCGGTTGCCGTAGACGATAGCGCCAGCACCGCCGAAAACACAGCCGTAACCCTCGACGTACTCAGCAACGACACCGATATCGATGGCGATACCTTGAGTGTCAGCAGTGTCGGTACACCAACCAACGGAACGGTAGCTCTCAATCCCGACGGAACCGTTACCTACACGCCAAACGCAGGCTTCAGCGGCACAGACAACTTCACTTACGAAGTCAGCGACGGCAACCTCACCGACACCGCTACCGTCGCTCTGGCAGTCAACCCCGTCAACGACGCTCCAGTGGCCGCAGACGATAGTTTCAATGGCGACGAGGATACCAACCTCAACGGCAACGTCTTAGCCAACGACAGCGACCCCGATAACGACCCGTTGACGGCGAGTTTGCTAAGTGATGTCAGTAACGGTAGCCTCACGTTCAACCCCGACGGCAGCTTTACTTACACCCCCAACGCCAACTTCAACGGTAGCGACAGCTTCACCTACGAAGTTAGCGACGGCAGCCTCACCGACACCGCTACCGTCGCTCTGGCAGTCAACCCCGTCAACGACGCTCCGGTTGCCAGCAACGACAGCTTCACGACGGATGAAAATGTCGCCTTCAGCAACAACGTCCTGAGTAACGACAGCGACCCCGATGGCGACTCGCTGACGGCAACCCTACTCAGTAACCCGAGCCAGGGCAACCTGACCTTCAACGGTAACGGCAGCTTCACCTATACTCCCAATGCCAACTACAGCGGCGGTGACAGTTTTACCTACGAAGTCAACGACGACAATGGTGGTAACGACACTGCAACTGTCAATATAACTGTCAATCCCACTATCGGAATTGACAAAATTAGCGGTACTCCCGGAGACGACTTCCTTCGAGGTTCACGTGATGGTGATTTTATCGAGGCAGGAGCTGGTGAAGATATCCTCATTGGTAGTCGTGGGGGTGATACCCTAGTCGGAGGTCAAGACAGCGATATCTTCCTGTACACGAACCAAGAAGATTCTCAACCCAACAACTACGATGTTATCTCCGACTTCCAGGCAAATGCCGAACAGGTCGATCCCGTGACTGGTGACCTGACCGTTATTGATGACACGATCAACCTCTTTAAGGCCGATCGCAAGCTTCAATACGTCGGCGAGCGAGATGCCTTCACTCCGGGTGATGGTATCCGCGAGATCCGTTCTGAAAAAGTCGGTTTCGATACCTGGATTTACATCGATCGATGGGATAACGGTGTGGCAGATATGGCTATCAAGCTGCAAAACTTCCAAGGCACGCTGACAGCAGAACACTTCGACGTTCAAAATAACTTGTTCTAAATCACTCGTTCTGACGAGGTTGACATCGTTGTATCTTACGGGTACTCCGGAAGTCATCTCGTGACTGATACGGCTGGACTTACACACATAGTGTCTTCAAACTTCATGAAGTTCATAGAAGACTCATCACAGGTGAAAGTAGTCCAGCCGTACATTCCAGGTTTTTCAGTAAAGATAAAAACAAAAACACAACAATCTTTTTGCAAGCCTTAAAATCATCGATATCGAGTGTTTTTTACATCTTGTTGCCTGATAATTTAAGACTGGATCGTCAACTTTTACTCTTGTTTTATCGTTGAGACTAAAACCCTGCATTCTCTGCATAGAAAAGAATAAAGCAGTTTTAAGCCTGTTTTTATAATTTAAGCCAAAAGCAACTTTTAGCAAGGCTTCAGTTCTTTCTTACACGAAATTTACTTCTCAAAGCAGCGAATCAAATTGCCCCCGTAGAGTCCTTGTCGGCAAATTCTAATTTTTTTGAATCGATTGTAGCTGAGTTGAGCATCGGTTCAGGCAAGTTTGAATTCAACTCCAGACTCCGGCTGCTATGGAACTCAAACTTGCCGTATTGTGCCACGAATATACGCCAACTCTGGAATACTACAAGCCCATTAAGTTCCCAATTGCTTGAAGAACGCTTTGGTAAAAGTTTCCTTCCAATTCACGGAAGAGCTGGAACGTTTCTCCCGGCGCACCAAAGAAGGGACGCAACGTCCAACCAAGTTGGCTACCCACAAAAGCAAAAAGCAACAGCCAGGCTTGCAAGAGGCTTTTTCGATTTTTATGTCCGTTGATGTCGTCTTGGTGAGACATCATTTGCATTCCTTGATAGAGAAAATAAACGCCAACAATTCCCGTCAAGCCAAAAATGGCAACGTTAAGGAGAATGAAAAAACTGTAGTCGGGAGCGGTAATCAGAAAGAAGAGTGTGACCGGGGCAAAACTAAATAGTAAAATACTAATGGATGCAACAGCCGCAGTGAGGACGGCAAGATGTTGCATCAAGCTTTTGCGAGAGCCAAAAAGAACGTTAAAAAAGTAAAGGGTTGGGAAACAGACGATCGCCGTCATTAAATATAAAATCGGAACTTTCACTGCCGACGAAATAGATTGCATCCAGCTACTATACGAGCCAACAATCGCACCGTAAATTGCAAAAAAAATCGAACTCGAAAACATCAAGGCCGTGATTTTATGTTTAATGCCATCGCCTTTGGCAATTTCTGCCATAAAGCCGACTCGATCGCGTAGCAAACTCATCAGGACAGCAAAGTATCCTTCGATGGGGAGTTGTTTTTGAATCGTCATAATTGACCTCGACTAGATGTCAGTAAACGTATTTTTGTCGAAAGTATTGTTGGTGAGTTCAATCGAATCTAAATCCGAAGCAAAATTTTGGGCTTGATTGTGTTCAAAATGACAATCACTAATCTTCAATCCGGTGCTGTCTTGCAGCTCAAAAAAGTAGTTTCTGTAACTTTCAACAACATTGTCGTTAAACTCACAACGTAAAAATTCAATATTTTGCGATTCGGAAACATAGATCGTACTGAATTGCTGGTTATAGGAAAACCAACAGTCTTCAAGCCGAAGATTCCGCACACCATAAAATTCTGCAATGCCGTAAGTACAGTGACGAACGATCGAGTTGCGGACGTTTAAGTTTTCCGTATTGCGAACAAAAAGCCCCCATGCACCACTGCCAAATAAGTGATGGTCTGCAATTGTAATATCGCGGCATCCTGAAAAATATAAAACACTACCGCTGCACGTTCCTCGATCGGGGAAATGTCCGAGTTCGAGGTTTTGTAGGGTAACGTTGCGGCTGTTCAGAAAGGTTAAAACGTTGGCGTAGCGGGGACGAGCAAGCAAACGGGGCGATCGATCGCCCAAACCGAGAATCGTGAGGTTTTCGACACCGGAAATATTGAGTTGTTCGCCGTCGTGGACGCTTTCAAAGCTGACGAACTCACTCGCGTCGGATCGATCGAGATTGGTTAAATCGTAACTACCGGGATTGACGACGATCGTGCGGTTGGAACCGATAGCTTCGACGAACGCTTCTGCCGTACTGACATAAATTTCCGGCGTTTCGTCTTCGCGGGCAGCAACACGCGATCGAGTCTCGAACGCCATCGCAGCCACTGTCGCCGCAACCCCCCAGCGTAAAACCTGCCGCCGACTCGGTTTGCCTATCAGTTGGTCGAATTGTGCCATCGCATCTCCTCACCCAGCAAACTGCTTAAAATAGTTACCAACCTCGATCGAGCGAATTCCAGAAATTTCCCATCATGCACGTTCAATTTCAAATCGTCCGGCAAACCCGTGAGAGCGCCCCCCGCTTCCAAACCTATACCCTCGATGTCGAACCGGGCGACACGATTCTAACCTGCCTCGATCGCATCAAGTGGGAACAAGACGGCAGCCTCGCCTTCCGCAAAAACTGCCGGAACACCATCTGTGGCAGTTGTTCTATGCGAATTAACGGACGTTCTGCCCTAGCGTGCAAAGAAAACGTCGGCAGCGAACTCCAACGAGTGCAAGCGACGGATCGCGAAATTCCTACGATTTCGATCGCGCCGATGGGAAATATGCCCGTGATTAAAGATTTAGTCGTCGATATGAAGCGGTTTTGGGACGATCTCGATACGATCGATCCCTATGTCAGTACGAACGCACGACGGGTTCCCGAGCGAGAGTTTTTACAATCTCCCGAAGAACGAGAACAATTCGACAACAGCGGCAACTGCATCTTATGTGGTGCGTGTTATTCCGAATGTAACGCCCTCGAAGTCAATCCCGATTTTGTCGGGCCTCACGCCTTAGCCAAAGCGCAACGCTTGGTGTTCGATTCCCGCGACGATCGAACGGAAACCCGTTTGGAACAGTACAACCAAAGCACTTCAGGCGTTTGGGGCTGTACCCGCTGCTACTATTGCAATTCCGTCTGTCCGATGGAGGTTGCCCCCCTCGATCGAATCAGTCAAATTAAAGGAGAAATACTCGCGCGAACCGATCGCAACACCAGCATCCCCATTCGCCATCGCAAAGTCCTCGTCGATTTAGTTCGCGAAGGGGGTTGGGTTGACGAACGCAAATTTGGATTTCAAGTGGTGGGAAACTACTTCCGCGATCTCAAAGGATTGTTGAGTCTCGTGCCGCTGGGATGGCGAATGCTCACCGCTGGCAAGCTTCCCCTGAGTTTTGAAGCGTCGGAAGGGACTCAAGACGTTCGATCGCTCATCGATAACGTTCGTCAAGTCGAACGAGAGACCGATCGATCGTCATAGGATGTGGGATCGATCGTTGAGATGTCGAATGCCTAAAGATGGGGCGCAGCAACTGCGCTCCCATCCAAAAGCGGTAATCGCCCAAACCCGATTACCCATTGGGAAAACTCAGCTCGAACGACGGCGATACCGACGACGACGTTGTTTCCGCAGCGCTTCAGCCTTCCGCTTGCGTTTTTCCAAAGGAGTTTCAAAATGACGGTTTTTCTTCAGATCGAGAAAAATTCCCGCTCTCGAAACACCACGTCGGAACCGGCGCAAAGCCGACTCGATACCTTCGTTTTCACCCACAATAATTTGGGTCATGCTTGAGTGTTCTCCCTAAAATTTTTCACAGACTCGTGTTGGCCATCCAGCAGTTAATAATCGTCGCCAGAACGTCGTCCAAAGGATTGACGGTTTCCTCCAGAACCCGAACGCTTATTATCCTGACGGGGTTTCGCTTTGTTGACACGGATGCGACGAGCCATCCACTCGGCACCGTCTAGCTCTTCGATAGCACGAGCCTCGTCTGCTTCGTCTTCCATTTCCACAAAGGCGAAACCACGGACTCGGCCGGTTTCCCGATCGGTCGGCAAGTGAACTCTTTTGACTGTCCCGTATTCGGCGAACACGTCTTGGAGGTCTTGTTGGGTAACCTCATAGGCGAGATTACCGATGTAAATGGACATTCGCGATTTCCCAAATTCAATGCATGTAGAGATAGAGCTTTCGGAAGACGGTCTGGAAATACCGACAGGGGGGAAACCGAATCGATACCTAGAAATCCGTGTCACTGCCGAATGGCTTGTCTCTTTTTCTGACTTTAACAGAATTTGTGGGCTTGCGGCGAGAGGCTTCGGGCAGGTTTCTTCGGTCTGACTGATAATCTAGAAAGACAGTCAATCAACCCTAATGTAAAAACGGTCTTCCCCCAACTGACATGATGATGCGTTCTTGGTGCTGGACTTGGCGACGTTGGTTCGCCTTCGCTTGCATAGTGTTTGTCGCTTGGTCGATCTCGATGACACCCGCTCGGGCCAACTTAACCGACGATCGATACGACGGAAACATTTTTGCCCTCTATGCTGGAAACGGAGCAATCGTCCCGGCAAGAGTCACGCTCGCACAGTCGTTTGAACTCGGACGACCGACCATGCTGGTGTTGTATCTCGACGATAGCAGCGATTGTAAGCGATATGCAGTCACTGTGTCGAAACTCCACGACAATTATAGCCGCCGGACGAGTTTCGTCCCCGTCAACATCGATAGTTTACCGATCGAAACTCGATTCGATCGAACTGAGCCAGGATATTACTTCGATGGCTTCGTTCCGAAAACCGTCGTCTTTGACGGTTCTGGAAACGTCCGATTTGAGGGCAAAGGTCAAATTCCCTTTGAAACCCTCGATGACGTCTTTCGCGACATTTTCGAGTTCCCCCCGAGACCTGAATCGTCTCAGTTGAAGCTTCAACCCCTCAACGAAGTCACACCCGAACTGGCAAATTAGATCGTCGAAATTAGATCGTCGATTGTCAAACCCCCAACGTCAGGATAGAAGTTGGGGGTTTTTAAGTTCGATCTGAAATCGGTTCGGTTGTTGGAAGATATCCTCATGCGGCCATCTCCCGATCGGGTTATCTCTCGACTATTGTGGAATAAAAGTCGGATAGAAATCTTCAACTCGATCGGTCGCGTCGATGCAGTCGTTCATCACGTCCAGCGTATCGAGATCCGATTGGCTGGTCACGCCTAGGACGCAGTTGGCGTAGCGATCGGGAAGGAGACTCCGACGACAACTATCAAGCACGATCGATAAATTCGATGGGGTTGTTTCCGAGGAAATATCCACGACGCACGAGGCCATTTCCCGAGGACGGCGCACTTCCCGACAGTAATCGAGCGCCACAGCTGCCGAAGCCTCTGTATTTCCTTCAATGTTAGCGACACAGCTCGCAAGCGCTCTCGGATCGAAGGCAGTTCCACAGGCCAGCGAGACCAAATTTTCGCCGAGATTTCGATCGAGTAGTTGTGCCGTACAAGATGCATAATCGGCTTGGCTGTCTTTACGGGCCTCCACAGGCGTACTCAGAACGCCGACAGCGAGCAATCCCGCCATCGAACCCACACCAGCGATCGCCTTCAAAAATTTCGCGTTCATGGGATTTCCTCGTTTGAATAACGGCATTTTTGACAAGTTCTTTGAATCGATTGCAACACAATGCCAAATCTTTCAGGGTTAGACGGTTTGGATGTCAGCCTAACTGGGGATTATAATAAAATGCTTGGGTTCAATTTTGCTAGAATACGTCCAAAGGAAACTGTATGTCACGATATCGAGGTCCCCGCCTGAGAGTTATCCGTCGTCTGGGAACGCTGCCGGGTCTGACCCGGAAAGATCCCAAACGCGCTTATCCTCCGGGGCAACACGGTCAAGGTCGCCGCAAGCGCTCTGAATACGCCATTCGTCTGGAAGAAAAGCAAAAGCTGCGCTTCAACTACGGTGTTAGCGAAAAGCAACTGCTGCGTTACGTCAAACGCGCTCGCCGCCTTCAAGGTTCGACGGGTCAAGTCCTGCTGCAACTGCTGGAAATGCGTCTGGACAATACGGTTTTTCGTCTGGGTATGGCACCGACGATTCCAGCGGCTCGTCAATTGGTCAACCACGGTCACGTCACGGTCAACGGCCGCGTCGTCAATATTGCCAGCTACAACTGCCGTCCTGGGGACATCATCGCGGCGAGAAACCGCGAAACGTCTCGCGAACTCGTCAAGCAGAACTTAGACTCGCCGGGTTTGGCCAACGTCCCTTCTCACTTGAAACTCGACAAAGACAAGCTCGAAGGAGAAGTAACTGGCATCATCGAACGGGAATGGGTCGCGCTTCAAATCAACGAGCTGCTCGTGATCGAGTACTACTCGCGTCAAGCTTAATCTCTCTCATTTCACGTGTTTATCAGTCGTCTGCTGGGTAGAATCTCTACGAGTGGACGACTTTTTCAGTGAAGAGTGAAGAGTGGGAACCGTTATCCGTTTTTCCCCATCAGCTCACCTCTTCGTCACCTCCTTACCCTCCAATTTGTGACATTGTCCGAGTGTAAGCTCCGGTGTCTGTACCGTTATCTCGATCTTTGAAGTTGATGGTAGCTTTGATGTCGAGGAGATGTCGAACTTTGTCTCGTAAGTCTTCCGTTGAAATTCCTTGACGTAACGCACTTCGGAGATCGATTTGACTGGTTTCGTTGAGAAGACACGGACGCAACCAACCGTCAGCGGATAGGCGCATTCGGTTGCATCGATCGCAGAAACATTCGGACATTTGGCTGATAAATCCCAAGGTTCCTTTCGCGCCGGGAATTTGGAAAATATCGGCCGGGCCCGCTCCCGTAATGCTGGCGGCTTCGAGTCCCCACTGCTGGCGGATGCGCTGGCGTAATACTTCTGAGGGAATCCAACCGTCTCGATCGAATAACGCTGCATTCCCGATCGGCATGAATTCGATAAACCGGACGTGCCACGATCGATCGATCGTCAATGCCGCTAAATCGAGAACTTCTTCGTCGTTGATACCGGGCATGACGACAACGTTAATTTTTAAAGGATCGAACCCCACCTCATAAGCTTTCTGTATTCCCTCCCACGTTTGCTTCCAGCGGCTTCGTCCGCGATTTCCGATAATTTTGTCAAATTTGTCAGAATCGAGGGAATCCAGACTGATATTGACGCGCTTCAACCCCGCGTTGTAAAGCGCCTCGGCTTTGTCCGCCAAGAGAAATCCGTTGGTCGTCATTGCCAAGTCTTGGGTTTCGGGAATTGCAGCGAGATCGCGCGCGATCTCGACGACATCCGGTCGTAATAACGGTTCGCCCCCAGTCAGACGAAAGCGACAAAACCCCAGGGGAACGAACACCTCGCGCACGAGTGTCAGTAATTCTTCCCGGCTCAAAAGATTCTGTTGCAGGATGTACTGAAGTTCGTCTCCATTTGGCATACAGTACTGACACCGAAAGTTACATCGATCGATCAGGCTGATGCGAAGGTAGTCTACAGGATTCATCGATGTCGTGCGGTCGCGAGTTGTATGAAGATATTTTAACCAAACTCGTAACGAGTCTCATTTGCAAAACACCTGCAAAACGCAGCGCAATGTTGCAGAACGTAACGCAAATGTTTACCGAGTCCCCTCGATGAACTACTATGCTCAGATGTTTTGAATACCGTGTCACGGTTTTTAAGACAGTTTTTAAAAACTCCCCGTTAGTCACGTTTGCGACCTCAGCAGTCGATCGAATTTTATGTCTCCTCAATCCAACGGCCTCAACCTCATTTATCGTCCCCGTCGACTACGTCGTACCGCTGCGCTGCGGCGCATGGTGCAAGAAACCCAGCTCACCGTCAACGACCTGATTTACCCCATGTTCGTGACGGAAGGGGAAAATCAGAAAGTTGAAGTTGCTTCAATGCCGGGGTGCTATCGCTTCAGCCTCGACTTGCTCCTCCAGGAAATTGCTGAAGTCTATGCTTTGGGGATTAACGCCATCGCTCTGTTTCCGGTCATCCCCGAATCGAAAAAAGACGAAACGGGCAGCGAAAGCTACAATCCCGAGGGTTTAGTCCAGCGAACCGTGGCTGCGATCGAACAGCAAACCCCCGACATCACGGTGATTACCGACGTTGCCCTCGATCCCTTCACCAGCCACGGCCACGACGGCTTACTCGACGAAGACGGCTACGTCATGAACGACGAAACCGTTGAAGTCTTGGCAAAAATGTCCGTGTCACAAGCTCAAGCCGGTGCTGACATGGTGGCACCGTCCGATATGATGGACGGGCGCATCGGTGCGATCCGCGAAGCTCTAGATGCAGCGGGATTTACCCACGTTGGCATTTTGGCCTACTCCGCGAAATACGCTTCTGCCTACTACGGGCCGTTCCGCGACGCTCTAGATTCTGCGCCGAAGTCGGGTGACAAGAAGACATATCAAATGGATCCAGCCAACTCGATCGAAGCGGTTAAAGAAGTCGAATTGGACGTTGACGAAGGTGCAGACATCGTCATGGTCAAACCGGCTTTGCCTTATCTCGACATTATCGCCAAAGTACGCGAAGCAACAGACGTTCCCGTCGCGGCATACAACGTCAGCGGCGAATACGCGATGATTAAAGCCGCAGGTCAGAACGGTTGGATCGACGAGAAAAAAGTGATTCTCGAAACCCTTCTCAGTATCAAGCGAGCGGGAGCCGATCTGATTTTGACCTACTTTGCGAAAGAAGTGGCATTGATGCTGAAGTAATCGGTTTGTCAATCGATCGACGTTCGATCTGTCCAGGTTTGTTGAGAGACGTGCAATCGCGCGTCTCTTTTTTGATTGGAAGGGGTCAGTCCCCAAATCGTCGCGTTTTCAACATTAGACCTCCTGCATAAATATTTCTGACCCCACCCCAACCCTCCCCTTGTGAAGGGGAGGGAGCGAGTTTCCCCCCTTCACAAGGGGGGATGAAGGGGGGTGAATTTGATTCATGCAGGAGGTCTATTGATTTCCGACGATTCCCAACTGCGTCGAACCCAGTTCCAGCTCGAGCAAAGCCGTGGATTCCGTGAGATCGATTTGGATAGCGCTTATAAAATCGTGGCGATAGATGAAGATCGATCGACGAATTTTATGAGTTACTGTCTCAATCCCCAATGTTCTACACCGCAAAACCCCGAGAACGAACAGTTTTGCCTGAATTGCGGCACGAAACTACTGCTGCGCGATCGATACCGAGTTCTCGATCCGATCGGACAGGGGGGATTTGGCAAAACCTACCTCGCCGTTGACGAAGATATTCCCTCGAAACCCCGTTGCGTTGTCAAACAACTCCATCCCTTCGATCGAAACTCTCCCATCGGACAGAAAATGTTCGAACTGTTCCGTCGGGAAGCCGTCAACTTAGACAATCTCGGCCAACATCCCCAAATTCCCCAATTACTCGGCCATTTCGAGCAAGATCGCCAACTCTATCTCGTCCAAGAGTGGATTGACGGACACACTCTCGCCGAAGAACTGCAACAAAACGGTACCTTCGACGAACCGCAAATTCGCCAACTCCTCAAAAGCTTGCTTCCGGTGTTGCAGTACGTCCACGATCGAAGCGCCATCCACCGCGACATCAAACCCCAAAACATCATGCGGCGACGGGACACCGGAGAACTCGTCCTCATCGATTTCGGCGTGGCGAAAGTCATCACCGGAACGGCGTTCGTGCAAACGGGGACGCTGGTAGGAAGTCCCGAATACATGGCACCCGAGCAAATTCGAGGACAAGTGTTTCCCGCCAGCGATATTTACGGTTTGGGGGTAACGTGTCTGCGATTGATGACGGGAATGTTACCGTTAGAACTGTACAATATTGCTCGCGGGTGTTGGCGCTGGCGAGAGTTTCTACCCACTAACGTTCGCATTTCGCCGCGACTCGGGGACGTGTTGGATAAAATGCTCGAAATGCCGCTCGATCGACGTTATCGATCGGCGAAAGAAGTTTTAAGAGCGCTACAACCGCCAAAAACCAAGCCCGTTAAACCGCGTCCGCCTGGAAAACTCGCACCTGCACCCAAGCGATCGATTCTCGACAAACTGTTTCGTCCCAACGTTCCATCGACCCCCGATCGATTGGTTTCAGAAGTCGGAGTCGATTATACAGAATTGCGAGATTTGTTGGTTAAGGGAAAATGGAAAGAAGCCGACCGACAAACGCATCGAATTTTATGCTTTCTCGCACGCGGTTCAGTAGGAGGATATCTGACCGCAGGTGAGGTGAAGAAACTGCCGATTTCGGATTTACTGACGATCGATCGATTGTGGGTCAAGTATTCTAACAAACGCTTTGGATTTAGCGTTCAACGAAAAATTTACGAAGCACTCGATCGAGATTATCCCGAATTTTGCAGTCGCGTGGGTTGGCCGGTTTCCATGACACGATCGCCGTCTCAAACGTTTCAATTCAACCTTCGAGCGCCGGTCGGACATCTCCCTTCGCGAACTTGGGCGAGTGGTTTAGAATTGTGGAAACATCAAGCGGCAATGTCTGATAAGCTCACAAAGGCGTTGAAATAAAAAAAGACTGATTCTAGCTTAATTTCAATGCTTTTCAAATTCGCGCAGAAAACAATGAAATTTAAGTGAACAATACTTTATCTTGAGGCAAAGTTGAATCTAGACTGTAAAGTGTCTTAGTATCCATACATATGTTGGTGAAAGAAACATGGCAGCCCCATTTGAGTTTTGAACAGAGTTGTAAGTTAGAATTCTTACGCCACAAAGAGTTTTTCCTTTACAGAATTTTTCAATCTGGTGAGGTGCAGATTCATGGCTTAAGTCCTTATTTAGCAAGAGCTAGGTGTACCTCACTTTTCAGAGAAATGCTGTAGGATTTTACGAATCATTTGGGTGCATCTCAGTTCTATTTTAAGTATTTATACTTAAAAAAATGAATCCCCTTCTAGCAGTCTTTGAGAAATATCTTGACAAATTCCTGAACTTGTGAATTCACAAAATTGAGATGCACCCGAGCAGAATATGGTTTGCTTCTGACTGCAGATGACTTTAAAGCATTTCTTTTATCTGTTTTCAAAAACTTAGATGCCTGACACTTATCTTATGACAACCCAGATTTATCCATATTTATTTTACAAGTTCTTCAGTGATATGAATCACATATAGCAGTTCTTGCAATTACGAGTGATGTACGAAATTCTAAAAGTCTGACCACGCATAAATCAAGATGTATCACATAGTTTTGGAAATCGCTATAAATGTAGTCTAGACCAAAAAAAATTGAACATATAGAAAACCTAAACTCTCTAGTTTATAGAGGCTCAATTAAGTTATTATTTTCAGAATAAGATACAAAAGAAGTGGGTCTGTTGGAATTGTGGTGTAATTTGATTGACTATGATACCAAAACCCTTGTAGGGGCGAACGGCCGTTCGCCCCTACAAGATCGATCGAACTCTGGTTCGATCGATACGCCATAAAAAATAACGGCAGTCTGAAAACCTTTTTCAAAATCCCCAAGATACCGTATCGCAAATGCAACTGTGGTGGAATGTCATCATCCGTCATTTCCACAAATCCCAACCGTTGATAAAACAAACACAGGCGTTTTCCCAAACAATCCACATACAACGATCGAGTGGCTTGTTCGATGAGATGTTTCGCCATGGCCGTACCGATCCCTCGATGTCGCCAATCCCGCGCGACGACCAAACTTCCCAACTCTTGAACCCCATCGAACTCCCGCAACTGACCGCAGGCGATAATCCGACGATCGATCTCCAACACCCAAAATTGCTGCCAGCGCAGCTGTGTCGGATCGAGGAACGCTCGAAAAACCAAACCGCGAATGCCAGGTAAGTCCTCAACCGTAGCACGTCGTAACGTTGATTCAGGTGGAAACATCATCGGTGTTCGGCCTGATGGGAGGGCAATCTTTACGATTTACTTTACAGCCTCCACCAGCTCCACTCGTCCGTCGTCGCGGACGATCCATCCCGTCGCCTCTTGTAAATTCAGCAGTTCTTCAGATAACGGTTCCTCAGACGATCGACTCGGGAGCGGTTGCGGTTCCCATATCGGTAACATCCCCACCGTCGCGTATTCGGGCGTGTTCCACGACATCCCACTCCGACCGACGACAACAAAACGACTCCCCGCTCGCACTGCTGCACAGCTATCGACAACTAACCCCGAGACCTCGACAAATTCCTCCGAAAGTTCGACGAAGCCCCCTTCTGTATTCACTTCAGGCGTGCTTAGCTCAACGATGCCGCTAAACGCCGGGCCGAGGTCTGAAGTCGCAGTAATATCACTTTCCGGCGTGAGAGAATCGCGAAACGCTGTCCCGAAAATGCCCTGAGATGTAATTTCAACACGACCGCCACGACCCTGGAGTGCGTTGGCGGTAATGTCGCTGTTGTCAAGGGCAACGAGGGTGTCAGTTTCGAGCGCAATGTTGCCACCATCGGCGTTTCCCGCATTGGTGGAAATGAGACTGTTCTGTCGCAGTTGCAAGATCGCAGCGCGAACGCGAAGGTTTCCCCCTGTCCCCGAGACTGTTGCTGCATCTAACTGTCCGCCGTTGTCGAGAAAAAGTGCGTCGGCTTCGATATCCAAGCTTCCCGCATCTCCCGTTCCCAGGCTCGTGACGGTAATGCGCGCGCCGTCGCGGACGACGATTTCTCCAGCACGCACTTGCACGTCTCCCGCTGCACCACTAGCGACCAAGTCCCGGAAGTCTTCCCGTCCCGACGATGCACCGAGACGGCTGGGAAAATTAACGGACGTTTCCCTTGGGTCGGACGTTCCCGAAAGTTCGATTCGATCGACTGAAATCGAGATATTCCCACCTCGGCCGCGGTTGAGTGCTGCGGCCTCGATCGCCGCACCATCTCGGATAATGAGTTCTCCGGTCGAGATCGCGATATTACTCGCCGGAAACTCACTCAACGTATTCGTCGTGATGCCGCTGCGAAACTGTCCGTTCGCCGACACGCCAACGATCTCGATCGAATCCGTTGCTTCGATATTGATGTTACCCCCCAACCCACCAGACGGAATGATAATACTGCCCACTCCCAAACGTTCGCCACTCTGAGCGTTTACTTGTCCCCCTCCCCCGATCGACAGGTGACGGGTGCGAACGTCAATATTGCCTCCGTTTCCCGTTCCAAATGCAGTTTGAGTAAATAACCCGGAAGGTAAAAGCAAGGCATCTAGAGGTCGATCGAAGATTTCGATCGAGTCCGACGCGACCACGGACAAATCCCCCCCGTTGCCCGCTCCAAGAGTAATGGCATTGACGATACCACTGTCAGTCAAACGGAGGGTTTGCGTCTCGATCGTGAGGTTCCCCGCATTTCCCGTTGTACCTCGTACTGCCCCAGTCGAAACAAACGATTCATCAACTTCAAGAGTATCGCGGGCTTGGATTTCGAGGTTGCCGCTGTTGCCCGATGCACTGGTAACCGAGATTAAGATAGCTCCGTTTCGCAGACTTAATCGTTCGGTCTCGATGCGAACGTCTCCTGCATCGCCGAGAGCGTCGGAGATGGCAAGAGTCCCGAGTTCTAGGGTGGTGACATCGAGAGTTCCCAGCGCCGCTTGAATTTCCAATTGAAGTAACAAGGGGAAACCCGCTCCGATGAGATCGACGCTCTCGCTGGCTCGGAGTTGCAGGTTGCCCCCGCGTCCCGTGCCAAAGGTCGCCGTTGACAGAAGCATTCCATCGCGCAAGGTGATGCGCTCGGCTTCGATCGAGATCGATCGACCGTCTATGTCTCCCAGCGTAGCTGACACGATGCGAGCGTTGTCTCGCACGAGAACATCTCCCCCCCGCAGGCGAATTGAACCGCCCCCTAAGCCACTGGTGTTAACACTGGCCGTTCCCGAAACATCGATGGTTCCCCAACGCTCGATCGAGCTTCCGTCAAACTCAATCCCCGTCGCCGTTGGGAAGATATTCAATCGATCGGGACTGTTGACGCTCGCCAGTTGAATGTCTCCCTGAAACGCCGTTAAATCGCCACTTTCAAGCCGCACGTTTCCACCGAGAAGCGCGAGGGTTCGACCGGGTTGCACCGTTAATCCCGTTGCTGTGGGTAACGCTTCCGGTAAACCGGGAATGGGAGAAAGAGCGCTCGATCGATTGACAATGTCACCCGGTGTCTCGCCAAACTGGACTCCTACCGGAACACTTACCGTGAGCAAGGGGTCAGCATTCGGGGCAACTGTACTAAACTGACTGCCGTTGTCAAACCAAATCCCTTCAGCGGTGCTGGCAAAGAACGAACCGCCCAGGTCGAGACGGGCGTTTTCACCGAACACGATCCCGTTGGGGTTAATCAAAAATAAACTCGCACCCCCGTTGGCGGCTAAAGTTCCATCAATGCGGGAAATATCGTTTCCCGTCACGCGGCTGAAAATGGTTTCGATGTTGGGAAGATTGTTGAATCTCGCAACGGTATCGGCGGGAATGGAGAATTCCGAGAAACTGTGAAACAAAAGATTGTTAACCGTCGTCCCGTCTTCGATCGAGACTTCGTTGCCTACCTCTACAATGCGAGAATTGATAGGCAAGGTACGATCGGGAACGATCTGCGCGAGAACAGGCGATACAATTAAAAAATTTGCGGACAGAATCCCAAAGAGGGAAGAATGGCTGAAAAGAATCATTCAAAAGATTGAGGAAATCGGGTCTAATCCCACGATACGCTGTTCGAGAATCTGAAAAAGTGAGATGCACCCATTGAACGTTTGTTGCTTTGAGCGAAATGATGGAGTGAGATTGCAGAGTCGATCGAGACATTATGGCAAACATTTTCCAACTTCCCTCGCCACTTCCCGACCGCGAACTGCTAGAACCCCTGGCCACCGGAAACGACACGCTCGTCGAACGTATTGTTTCCAGCGGACAGACGACACCGAGCGGTCAGTGGTACGACCAAAACCGCGATGAGTGGGTCGTACTGCTGCAAGGTGAAGCTGTTCTGTCCTACGAAGACGGTTCCCAAGTGACGCTGAAGCGAGGCGATTACCTACTCATTCCAGCTCGAACCAAACACCGCGTCGAGTATACCAGTGCCGAACCGCCGTGTATTTGGCTGGCGGTTCACGGGAATTTTTAACGCTGTCCAGATCTCGGAACGAGTTGCAGTTGAGATTCCGATGCGGGTCGATCGTCGCGTACTGGCGGACAAGCGGAACGATCGATATCGTTTGCCAGATCGAGGCTTCCCAGAGATTCTGGATTGGACGTAACGAGCTGCACGGAACCGTCATCGAGATACACCCAAGTCGTCGCCTCCACGATCGACACGTCCTCTTCCAGCGTCGCCTCCTCCTCCACCTCGCCATTTCCACCTTCCAGCATCCGCCAATCCCGCACGTCGCCCCAACTGGCGGTATCTCGCAGGCCCTCAATGGGATTTTCAGGAATGCCGCCGCGTCCTGTGACGACGAAGGTATTGCCTTGCGTAGCGGCACATCCTCGTGTCACTTGCGCGTTCGGATCGATGGGATCTTCGGGTAAATCGACCAATCCTGCATCGGTGTTCGCGTCAGGCGTGTTTAACTCGACGATGCCGCTAAATGCCGGGCCGAGGTCTGACGTGGCGGTGATATCGCTTTCTGGCGTGAGAGACTCGCGAAACGCCGTCCCGAAAATCCCCTGCGCTGTAATTTCAACGCGACCGCCGCGACCTCGGCGAGCGTTGGCGGTGATGTCGCTGTTGTCGAGGGCTACGAGGGTGTCAGTTTCGAGTGTGATGTTGCCACCGTCAGTATTTCCGGCATCGGTGGAAATGAGACTGTTCTCTCGCAGTTGCAAGATCGGAGCGCGAACGCGAAGGTTTCCCCCCGCGCCCGATCCGGTAGCAGCATCTAAGCGTCCGCCGTTATCGAGAAAAAGTGCGTCGGCTTCGATATCCAAGGTTCCTGCATCTCCCGTTCCGAGACTGGTGACGGTGATGCGTGCGCCGTCGCGGACGACGATTTCCCCCGCACGCACTTGTAGATCTCCCGCCGTTCCGCTGGCGACTAAATCGGGAAAGTCTTCCCGTCCCGACGACGCACCGAGACTGCTGGGAAAATCGATCGGGGTTCCCTGTCGGTTGGCCGTTCCCGTTCCCGAAAGTTCGAGTCGATCGACGGCAATTGAAATACTTCCCCCTGGAGCGCTGTTGAGGGTCGTGGCTTCGATCGACGCGCCATCTCGGACGATGAGTTCTCCCGTCGAGATCGTGATATTTCCGGCCGGAGACTCGCTGAAGGTTGTGGTTCCCGGCCCGCTGCCAAACTGTCCGTCGGGAGAGAGTCCGACAATTTCGATCGAATCCGTGGCTTCTAGGTTAATGTTGCCACCCGGGCCACCCGACGGAATCAAACCGAGACTGAGGAGCGCACCACTTTGGTTCCCCGTTTGCCCTCCTCCTCTCATGACGATGCGGCGGGTACGAACGTCGATATTCCCCCCTTTCCCAGTGCCGAAAATACTATTGGCAAACAAACCTACGGGGAGTATGGCATTGAGGGGTGTATCTAAAATTTCGACGGACTCCGATGCGAGGACGCGCAAATTGCCACCCAAACCGCTGCCAAAGGTAAACGTGTTAATCACACCGCCGTCGGTCAAACGCAGTTGCCCCGTCTCGATCGTTACATTCCCCGAGTTCCCACTCGTACCCTGTAAACTACCGGTTGCGAGGAAAGATCGATCGATTTCAACGGAGTCGCTGGCGAAGATTTCGATATCGCCGCCGTTACCAGACGCGCCAGTGGTGGTGGCTAAAACGGCACCGTTTTGCAACCGCAAGCGCTCGGTTTCAATGCGAACGTCCCCCGCATCACCAACACTGTCGGTTCCAACGATCGTTACACCATCTACCGTAGCGAGATCGAGAGTTCCGAGTACAGCTTGAAGTTGAATGAGAAGTAACGAGGTGAAATCTGCGCCGATGAAGTCGATGCTTTCCGTGGCTTGCAGTTGTAGGTCGCCACCGCGCCCCGTGCCAAAGGTCGCCGTTGACAAGAGCATTCCGTCGCGTAAGGTAATGCGATCGGCTTCGATGGAGATCGATCGACCGTCAATCGCCCCCAAGGTCGCTGCTATTAAGCTGGCACTATCTCGAACGACGACCTCACTTCCCCGCAGGCGAATCGCACCGCCTCCTAAGCCACTGGCGTTGACATTGGCCGTCCCCGAAATGTCGATGGTTCCCCAACGCTCGATCGAGCTTCCGTCAAACTCAATCCCCGTCGCCGTTGGGAGGATGTTCACTCGATCGGCACTTTCGACGCTCGCCAGTTGAATGTCTCCCTGAAATGCTGTTAGAT
>LWRO01000101.1 GCA_001657325.1 Geitlerinema sp. BBD 1991-9
GCATTGAGAACGTTGAGAGTTTTACCGTTGGCGGTCGGTACTAATGCCAAGCCGATCGCATCGGGAACGGGGAGCTTGACCGTTTCTGAGGTAAGGGTTTCTTCAATCTCGAGGCGGTTGAGAACGGTTTTTTCCACCGAGACGCGAGCTTCCCGCATCGTCCAACTGTGTTGGCAGGGATTTTAGACGATCGCCTCGCCTCTCATCCTCGATACGGAGCGACATCACGATCGGTCTCTATCTTCGCCTCGACGATGGTAAGATTTGGGTCGAGACGGACAATACCGATCTCTACGCCTCGCCGTCAAGATTCCCCAGAACGATATCGTTCTGGGCTTTCACCATCCCCGCAAGCGTCCTTTTCGTCGCCGTTCGATATTTCGGGCGGATTTCTGTTTCTCAAATATTAAGCTGGTGGTATCGAGCTGAGGTGTTTGCCCTCGCTCTCGGGTACGAACCGGTTCGTGAGGACGTTGAAGGGGGGTTTCGTGCAGGAGAGGAAATGTAAGATGATTCTAAATGCGATCGTCAATCCGATTCGATCTTCCTATCGTGCGAACCCCTTTTGTTGTGTTTGGTCGCTCTGGGCAATTTCGTTGAGAAAGTGCCTGTCAGTTGAGTTCCCTTTGCCTCCGCTGAAATTTCTCGATCGTCTACGAATTTAAAATTCTCTTAAGCTTTTAGAAGAATCTTATGAACACTAGCTTTTGAACGATATCGGTCGGATACTACTCTTTTGGTAGATTAGTTAATTCGTTATTTACAAACAATCAATAATCTAATTTTTTGTTTAAAACTTCTCCAATCCATCGTCATCGTGGCAAATAACAGCTCTTAAGTTTATATCAATTCAGCCTTTGATCGGAGTTTGTTCTTCCAATAGGATTTTCTGCATCATAGTATTTTGTTTCTTTAACAAAATTTCCATTAGGTAGTCGTGTATTTTTTAAAAATGCACCTTCAAGAACCTCAGTAGATTCAATATCAAAATGTCCCGATGGCTTAGCTGTAACAAATCTCAGTCCGCGAGATCCTTTTAGATTTGCACCTTCTAGATTAGTCTTTTTAAGACGAGCAAGCGTCATATCTACACGTTGTAGATTAGAATAACTCAGATTTGCTTCCCTTAGGTCTGCTCCAACAAAATTAGAATTTTGAAGATCCATATAGCTCAGATTAGCTTTTCTTAGATCGGAAAAGCTAAAGTCATTGCATCTAGAATTATAATGAAATTTTACTGATTTTAAAATAGCATAAAGAAAGCGATTTCCTATAAATTCACAATTTGATTGTATACGACAATCAGTCAAATCAATGCCACTCAAGTCAGAATGGTATAATCTAATTCCTGAAAATAATGTTTTTTGAAAATTTGCTCTGTTCATATAAGAAGCATTAATTGATATGTAGGCAAAGCTAGAATTTTCAATCCTAGTTTTGCTGAAATCGCTATTCCGAACCAAAAGACTTTGTATTCGAGATTTATTTAGACTTGCACCACTTAGATTACAGTTTATAAAATTACAAGTAGAGAGAACTGCTCCGTTTAATAGTATACCTCGCAAGTCAGAGTTGATAAAATTAAAATCAGACAAATGAGCTAAGTTCAGATTTGAGTCACGAAGTGATATGTTTTCTAGGCGCTCTCCTCTCCCTTCAATTTTTGAATCTCTAAAATCTATACCTGAAAAATCTCTTCTGCCTGATTGATATTGTCTTAACAACTCTTGTGAATCCATGAAACACCCCAGATTTTTATAAGATATTTTTTATTTTAAGTAATATTAATAAATTTAGGCTCTTCGGAGTTTAGGGTGACAGAACAACTAACTGGGAGCATCCCGTTTTGGAAGATACATGACAATTGATTGTTGAAAATCGTTTCAAGACGTAGGTGAATTTGTCTCTGTGAGAGGCAAGCCAGTATTCTCAATAGTAGCTGCTTATCTATAATTGCCGAAATGGGATGCTCCCAACTAACTTCACGAGATTTCAAAGGTTGTAGCTCTCAAATCTTCATTTTTTTGTACCATATAATACACTTTTCATCACAAACTCCGAAGACCCAAATTTATTTCGTTTTTATTTCTTTGTCTGGCATTATAGTATACTGTAAAAATGCACCATAAAAACTATTGCCATATTCGTAAGAATGGGCATCTTGAAGATTTGTAGCTTCTAGATTGGCTTCTTCAAGAACAGTATACCTTAAATCTGTTTCTCTAAGACAAGCATGGCTTAAGTTAGCTCCTTCGAGAACAGCCTTTGTAAGATCGGCACCATCTAGACAAGCATAACTCAAATCTGAAAATCTTAAATTTGCATGGCTTAGATTACATCCAGATAGATCGGCTTGTCTGAGATTCGCTCCTCTCATATCTACATGACTTAAATTTGTATTAATAAAATCAGTCACGCTAAGATTACTCAACGAGAAGTTTGCATAGCTTAGATCTGAGTTGCTTACTTCGAGTCCATAAAAATTAGCCTCCGAGCAATTGGCTTCTTGCATATTGACTTGTATTAGCTCGCTATCCAAAAACTCAGTCTTTTCAAGGTTAGTGCGATTTAAATTGGTGTTTTCTATCAAAACTCCTCGAAATGAAGCGTTACTACAATTGACATCACTCAGATCGGAATTGAGAAATTTCACCAGTAGGAGCTTTGCAGACTGTAGATTAGAGTTGCTAAAATCTGTACTTTTTAATGTAGATTTAAAAAAATCTATGAAAATAAGATCGGATTGATTTAAAAACAAATCTTCTAAAATACGATCGCGAATTGAAAGATTTCTGAATGAGAGTTTTATAAATTCTCGTTCTCCTGCTTCATATCTATCTAAGAATTCTTCAGTATTCATTGTTCATTTGGCTCTTCAGAGTTTAGGGTGACAAAAAAGCTAACTTCACGAGATTTTGAAGATTGTGGCTCTAAAATTTTCATTTTCTTGTATTAGATAATACATTTCTAGTCACAAACTCCGAAGACCCGTTCGTTTTTTATTACAGTAAACTCGTTTGATTTACGAGCAGAGTTTTAGTTTTCAAGAAAGAAGCTTAAAAAAATTGTGTTTATTGAAATCGTTAGTTATTTACCTTTTGATTCGATCCACGCTTCTACATCTTTAGATAATCTTGAGAAAAGTTCTAAACCTGTCTGTTTTTCTATATCTTCTAATGAAATTTTCCATGTTGGATGACTCCAGCCTTGTCGATCTTTAGGTATATTTAGTGGGTCATTGGGAACTTTAATTGAAATAAAATCCTTAATATTATTAATATTTATATCGCTTGCACGATAACCAGGCTTATCTAAAATTAAGGCAACTTTCCACAAAGCCTTTGGAACGTGAACGTTATTCTCGTTAAGAGGAGGTTCATCACTTAAGTCTGGATCTAAAGACCCCATTCCTCCTGCGATAATATAAACTTCATATCCTTTTCTAGCTTGATCTTGAAGATGTGTTTCAAGACTTCCCCAAGGACCTTCCTTATCCCGAGCTTGAGGAACAATATTAGATAAAATGTAAGTTTCAAGAACATCTTTGTTAGTCCGATTTCGATCTGATGAAGCGGTGATATGTCCTCTAATAAAGAGTGATTCCGAGCCTGATGGATAATCACTCTGTCGAGTTTTAGGGTAAAAAGGTAGGGTGATATCTCGATGAAATGGTATTGTAGGACGTTGCGCATCGTCGTCTTTATCTTTAAGCCATACTTTATTCAGTTGCCAACTAACCCAGTTTGGGATTTGTTTCTCGTGATTATATGAAAGTGCATACTGAGGCTTCTCAACGAGCAAGTTATTTGTTGGTGGATTAAAAGTATCACTATCAACAAAGTAACTTGTTGGCATAGGCTTACTTAGATTCAATGTGGGAACTCCAAGCTTTAAGTGTTCGCTACCAAAGCCAATGTTATCAATATAGACAACATTGTTATCATTGCTGTTTGAGTTGACTTCTACTAAGCGATTGCGGTCGTCCCAGGTGTACGCCGTAGTTTTCCCGTTCGTCGTCTGGGAGGTGAGGTTTCCGTTGTTGTCGTACAGATACGCGGTAACGACTCCGTTGGCTGTCGAATCCAACAATCGATCGTTCT
>LWRO01000102.1 GCA_001657325.1 Geitlerinema sp. BBD 1991-9
CGGCGGGATTAACCGAACTTCCCGAAAACCCGGATATACCGAGACTGGCGCGAGGATGTCAAGCGGGAGGTGTGGGAGATGCTCGCTTCGTCAGCGTCGGACGTGCGGGAGTTCCGCCGAATCCTTACGAACCGCTCAGCAGCGATGCTCTCGTGGAAGATACGCAACTGCCGACCTCGTGGCAAGAGGACACCCCCGAACCGTTAGTCGAAGCACGAGGATGGACAGTGACCGATCGCGGTCAAGTGGTGTTAGTGGGTGATACGTCGGCTTCGAGAAGGTCTAACCGTTGTGGCTTGCATTGAGGAGGAACGATGAAACAGAGTATCGACGTTCAAACGATTCTATTGTCTCTGGGAGTGCTGACTTCTAGCGTGTTTGGTTTGCCAGGACGATCGCAAATCGTCCCCGATGGCACGTTGGGAGCGGAAAGTTCGATCGTGAATTCGATCGATCCTTTAGTCGATCGCATCGATGGCGGAGCCATTCGCGGCGAAAATCTATTCCACAGTTTTCAAGAGTTCAACGTCGGTGAAGGTCGCACCGTTAATTTCAGCAATCCCGCCGTTGTTGAAAACATTCTGACTCGGGTAACAGGGGATAACGCATCGAATATTTTCGGAACGTTAGGAACGCTCGGAAATGCCAACTTCTTTTTAATCAATCCTAACGGCATCGTATTCGGGCCGAACGCTCAGTTAAATGTGGGGGGTTCGTTTGTGGCGAGTACGGCGAACAGCATCGACTTTTTCAACGGAACGCAGTTTAGCGCAACGAACCCCGAAGCGCCTCCTTTATTGACAATCGACGTCCCTCTAGGTTTGCAATACGGCAGCAATCCAGAAGGAATTGACGTGAGAGGTTCTCAATTGGAAGTTCCCAACCGTGAAACCTTAGCGTTAATCGGTGGAAACACGAACATTGACGGAGGACGATTGGTTGCACAGAGTGGACGAATCGAGTTAGGTGGATTAGCCAGTTCGGGACTCGTCGAAATCGTTCCCCAGTCAGATGCCATCCAATTTCGATTTCCTGAAACGGGATTGCGAGGCGACGTTTTGCTAACAAATGAAACGAACGTACTCACACTTTCAGATGGTGGGGGAAGTATTGCGATTAACGCCCAAAACGTTGAACTTCATAATAGCAATATACTGACAGGAATTCAACTTGAAGAAGGATTTCCAGGCGCTCAGGCAGGCAACATCGATATTGTTGCACAGGGAGAAGTCGTTGCAACCGATGCTAGTGCGATTGGAAATATCGTGCAAATCGGTTCGATCGGGAATGCGGGAGATATTCGGATTGTTGCAGACTCGCTTTCAGTCACGAGCGACACGCTCGTGTTTAGTGACACTGCTGGACAAGGAAATGCAGGAAATATCTCGATCGAAGCCCGAGAATTCATCGTTTTAGACGGAACTTTCAGCGAAATTTCAGCAAGTGTTGACGAAGACGGTGTTGGAAACGGCGGAAATATTGATATCTCAACTCGCTCTCTTTTTATTAATAACGGTTCTCAAATTGAAGCCAGAACCCGAGGAAGAGGCAATGCTGGAAATATAAATTTGTCAGCCGATCTGATATCCTTAAATGGTGTCGGCGAAGGTGATTCCCAAAGCGGTGTATTCACCAATGTTGCAGAAAATGCTGAAGGAAATGCTGGAAATATCACAATCAACGCTCGTGAATTATCCCTAACAAACTCGACCCGGATTATGGCTCGTACCCAGGGACGAGGAAATGCAGGAAATCTAACGATTAATGCCACAGAATCCGTTTTACTTGATGGAAGCGTTGGTGATTTTTCCGGTCGGCTTGATACTCAAGTGGAAGGCGGAGCAGAAGGGAATGCTGGAAACATTTCGATCGAAACACCTTCTTTATTGTTAATCAATGGTGCGGTTATTAGTACCGCCAATGCAGGAATTGGTGATGCTGGAAATATCAACATTATCAGCGATCGACTATCCATATTAGATGGTTCTTTTCTTTTGTCTTCAACTCAAGAAATTGGCAATGCAGGAAATATCGAAGTTTTGGCAGATCGAGTATTTGTTCGCAACACAAGCGGTATTGGTTCAAATTCTTCAGGACAAGGGAATGCTGGAAATATTTTAGTTCGAGCGAACGATGAAATTATTTTAGACAATATAGCTGCTATCATTAACATCTTGGACGACGATGGAGTGGGAGAAGGTGCTGATATCTCGATCGAAACACCATTTCTATCGCTAACCAATAGCTCAGCCATACTTTCTAGTACTTTGGGAATAGGAGATGGAGGGGATATTGAAATTAATAGCGATCGAATATTTATCGAAAATGAATCTTTTTTGGGATCGTTTTCGATAGGAATAGGGAATGCGGGAGATGTCTCAATTCGAGCAAACGATGAAATCGTTTTATCAGGACTTTCTAGCATTGATAGTAGCTTGGCTGATGATGGATTAGGGAGAGTTGGGGTTGGGAGAAGTGGGAATATCTCGATCGAAACAGGTTTGCTATCTATGACAGATAGAGCGATCCTGTCTTCAGGCACTTCAGGAGAAGGAGACGGTGGCAGTCTCTTGATTCGAGTAACTGATAATATTTTTCTTTCAAAAAGCTTTATATTCAATGATGTCAGCGGAATTGGCAATGGAGGAGATATTTCAATTCAGGCAAGAAATATAGTTTTGGACAATACGTTAATCTCAGCTAATGTCTCGAATTTGGGACGTGCTGGTCAAATTTCCTTACAGGCAACAGATTCGATCGAACTTAATAACTTGAGCGTTATTGGTAATATCATTTCGGAAACTGGAATTGGTCAGGGCAATGATATCTCGATCGAAGCCGATTCATTATCTTTAAGCAACACCTCATCCATTGCTACAACTACATTCGGACAAGGAAATGCAGGTAATCTTTCGGTACGAGTTACAAATAATATTTCCATAGACGGTTTGAGTGGTATAACTACAGCGGTCTTGGTCGATGCTGTCGGCCAAGGTGGAGATATCACCCTTGAGGCCGGTTCGCTCCGAATGACTGATGGCAGCTCGCTTTTTTCCAGTACTTTTGGAAACGGCGATGCGGGCAATGTTTTCATGCGGGTGAACAATGGGATTTCAATGGATGGAAGTTTTATCAACAGCAGTGCGTTTCTGAATGCTGTTGGCGATAGTGGGAATATTGATATATCAGCTCGATCGATCGAGCTGACTAATGGCTCTAGCATCGGTACACTCGCGATCGGGACGCAAGACACTCCGGGTCGTGTGGGGCGAGGGGGAAATATTCAAATTCGCGCGACGGATTTCGTTACCCTCTCGGGCGTTGAAACACGTCCTCTCTCGAACATTCCAAACGTGCCGCTGCCTCCATCCATCATCGGAGGTTCGTCGAGTGGCATCTTTTCTACTACTGGAACAGGTGCTACAGGTCGAGGTGGCGATATCTCGATCGAGACGGGAGTACTCCAAGTTTTCGACAGTGCCATTATCAACGCTCAAACCCAAAATCCCAACGATGGCGGCAATATTGTCGTCAACGCCGATCGCGTCGCACTTACGGGAGGCGGAAGAGCTATCACTACTACCGAAGACGCGGGACGAGCAGGCAACATTACCTTTAATATTAGCGACGTTCTAACGATCGAAGGAAGCGATCCGACATTCATCGATCGACTCTCAGGAACAGGTCTAGACATTCCCGAAGAAAACCCCATCAGCGGCATTTTTGCCAACACGGACGATATCTCGTTTGGTGACGGTGGCACCGTAAGAATTTCATCAGGAGAGATCGCCGTTCGCGATGATGCAAGAGTCTCCGTTAGTAGCGAAGGAACGGGAGCCGCCGGAAACCTCATCGTCGATGCCGGCTCGATCGATCTCGACACGGGTGGCAGTCTAAGAGCCGAAACTACCGCCGGAACTCAAGGCAACATCGATCTAACATCGAACGATCTCGTCCTCCGTCGCAACAGCAACATCACCACCAACGCCACGGGAACCGCGACAGGCGGCAACATCACCATCGATACCGGCGTTCTCGCCGCCCTCGAAAACAGCGATATTTCTGCCAACGCCGAAGCCAGTTTTGGCG
>LWRO01000103.1 GCA_001657325.1 Geitlerinema sp. BBD 1991-9
TATTTCGGAGGGATCTCTGTTTCTCAAATATTAAGCTGGTGGTATCGAGTTGAGGTGTTCGCACTCGCTCTCGGGTACGAACCGGTTCGTGAGGACGTTGAAGGGGGTTTCGTGTAGGAGAAAAAATGTAAGATGATTCTAAATGCGATCGTCCATCCGATTCGATTTTCCCATCGTGTGACTCCCTTGTGTCATATTGGATCGTTAATAGTCATAGAATAGAGAAAATGGGCGATCGGAATCCAGACTAAATTCGATCGGATACTTTAAAATTTATATCTATTTCGGATGTCTGCATCAAACAAATGTTAATCTAATACGATATTGGATAGTATGGATATAAAAGCTAACCTATGAATGCCGAAGAATTTATTAAACGATGTGAAGCGGGAGAAAAGGACTTTACGGGAATTTCTTTGCGAGAAGTTAATTTACCAGAGAAAGTTACTCGATTAAAAGAAGCTGGAAAAATTTCTCAATCTTTTCGTCTTGATACTCAAGGACTTATTTTTAAAAATGCAGAGTTGTTAGGAGTAAACTTTTACAGAGCTAACTTATGTAATGCAGACTTTCGAGGTGCAAATCTAAAAGGATCGATTTTACAATGTTATCTAGACAGAACAAACTTTGAAGATGCCGATCTTAGAAGAGTCTGTTTAGCGAGAACGAGCTTGTACAATGTCAACCTGCGTCAAGCAAATTTGGAAAGTGCAAATTTAACATTTACGAACTTCAAAAACGTTGATTTTTGGAAGGCAAACTTAAGATGTGCAAATCTTAGATTTTCTGACTTAAGTCAAGCTATTAACTTGCAAACAGCTGAACTAGAGGGCGCTTACTTTGGGTTCTTCGTACTAGAGCATTTCCGCGATCTACATTTAAATCACGATCTAAATGAATTTAGCGAGGCTCATCTAAAAAGGCAAAAACTATTAGAAGAATATGACTCGGGAAAAAGAGATTTTAGCAAGGCTAATTTAAGCAGAGTCAACTTGAGTGATGTCAATTTAGAAGACATCACATTGCATTTTGCAGATCTTCGGCAATCTAATTTGTCGAATAGTAATTTACAAAGAGCTAACTTAAGTCATGCTTGTTTGACTGAATCAGACTTAAGCAATAGCAACCTTGAAAAAGCCAGCTTATCATATGCAGATCTGTCAGGATCGACGTTACGGAATACAAAACTCAAAGAAGCCACGTTAGATTGTGCGCGATTAGATGTCGCTGATTTATATCGAGTGGATGCGATTGGAGCCAATATGGATTCAACTTCTTTTGTTGGAGCAAATTTGACTGAAGCGAATTTAAGAGGAGTTACACTAAGAGATTCGGATTTAAGGGGAGTCGATTTAGTTCGTGCCAATTTAGTACTTGCTAACTTAAGTTATACGAACTTATGTGAAGCTGATTTATCATATGCAAATTTGACCTATTCTAACCTAATTCGTACAAATTGTTCTAAATCAAAACTTACTTTGACACAATTGGAATTTACTGATTTAATAGAAACTGATTTCAGTGATTCAATAGACTTTGAAACGGCTGATAAATCTGTAGCAATTGGCTGGAAAATAATCACCCCAGATGGAAAAATAACCAAAACAAATAATTTTTATTTGTAAATTCATAAAATTGCTTGAGGTTAAAATAAAAAGTATTGCGCTTAAATTAATAGATCTGTTGAATTTATGCTGCAAGCTAAGAAAATTATGATAGCTCTTCGGAATTTAGGGTGACAGAAAAACTAACTTCACAAGATTTCAAAGGTTTTGGCTCTCGCATTCTCAATTTTTATATTAGATTATACATTTCTAGTCGCAAACTCCGAAAAACCTTTTGGTACAGTGTTTTCCTGACCAGTAAAGTATACATAGCCCTTGCTAAATAAGTAGTTAAGCCATAAAGTTGTACCTCATCAGACTGAGAAACGCTGTATATGACACACGAAACCTACTTCGATCCATTTAGTATACACATCAAAAGATATATTCATATCATCTTAAAATTAGATCGAAATCTAAGGGTACTTCGATTAATTCAAGGTTATTGAGAAATAGGCTCTACTATTGAGAATTTGTGACAAAATTTTAAGAGTTTCAGCCATTGGAGTTTGATCCAGAATCAGTTTTTCGAGGTACTCTCAAGCTTTTAGAATAGGGAGCATCCCGTTTTGGAAGATACATGTCAATTGATTGTTGAAAATCGTTTCAAGACGTAGGTGAGCTTGTCTCTGTGAGAGGCAAGCCAGTATTCTCAATAGTGGCTGCTTATCTATAATTGCCGAAACGGGATGCTCCCTTTAGAATAGCTGTTGCTGACTTCTGCCAGGATCGATACCTTCAATGTAATTTTCAACTGAGTCATTAAGTTCTGAAAAGAAATTTAATCCCGTTAAAGATTCTACTTCATCTATAGATGTTCTCCATGCCCACCAATTTTTTTCATCAACCTTACCAAGACTTGGATTGTCTGGATCTATATCAATTTTTTGATAAGGAAGATCCTGCTTAGAATAATTAGGCAAATAAGCAATTGCAATTGCATCTTTGATTCCTCCGGAACCTGTTTTTATATTCTCTACATCTGTACTAAGATTTGGTTGTTCTAAGACTAAAGCTACTTTCCAGAAAAATTCAGGAGGATCGATACCTGCATTTTTTAGAGAATTATTAAGATCATGAGTTTTATAAAAATGATTTTTTTTCTCTTCATTAGTAAAGAAAATACCACCAGCAACAACATAAATATCTGCTGCGATGCCTTGAAAATTTTTATTTTGAAAGTTATTCTCGTTGTCATACGATGCGGCACGATCTTTTAATTCTTGCTCTAGACTTTGCCATGGGCCGTCATCTCTTTGTGGAAGAGCGTTAGATAGTATAAATGTAGAGTCAGAATCTTTTTCCGAACGTGAACGAGAATCCGCGTCTGCTAAATGACCTCGAGTTAGACCTTTTAGACCCTTATAGTTATCTGGTACGGGTTTTGAAAACTGACTATTGCCCTCCCATAAAGTGTTAGGCAAGTCAATATCTTCTGCAAAGTATCCTATTCGTTTAACATTTTTAGTCCATGGATCTGCTAACCAAGAGCTATTGATTTGGTAGCTTACCCAATTTGGACTATTTTTACTTGTGTTGAAAGATAATGAGTAACTTGGTTTATAAACTAAGTAGTTATTAGCATGGCTACTCTCATTAGCTTTTGGTGTTTGATTGTTTAAAGTTGGAATTCCAAACTTAAGATGATCGCTACCAAACCCGATATTATCTAAATAAACCTCGCTTCCTTTCACAGAAATCTTGATTTGCCCTTGTTCTCCTTGTAAATGACTTGGTACATCTACATAAAATGTTTCAAAACCATATTCGGCGTAGCCAATACGATTGAACTGACCTTGAACAGGATAGGAACTGTTATCTGGACTTGTTCCATCTCTCTTGTAAGCACGTAAATCTACAGCTGGACGATCTGTATTGGGTTTATAGTATTCTTCATTTAATCGAGTTTCAATATTTTCACGATATATTTTGTCATTAATTTCATTCTTTAAAGGATCTGAACTTTTAAGCTCCTCCTCATTAATAAAGACTTTCACAAAACTATCTTTAGATCTCTGAGGTGCAGGATTTGGAACAAAAAGATCGAATCGTAATTGCTTCTTATATGGAATATATGCAAAATCTTGGGTTAGTGTGCCACCCGGCTTAATCTTTTGAGCACGACTGTTCGGGCTAATCCCTAATTTATCCAGATGACTTTGTAGATTTTTAGCTTTGTCGCTCGATAACTCACTGATAATATCCTGTAGTGTCATTTCTTGAACGCCAGTGTTCTCGCTCGATCCAGAGGCTGAGGCACTTTGAATAGAAACTGATTCACCATTGTTATCATTATAAAAAGACCAGCCTGGGATTGCCTCTTCACGATTAAAGAGGCTGGCCAGGGGCGAATCGGGAGCGGTCGTAATCTCAAAGTTCCC
>LWRO01000011.1 GCA_001657325.1 Geitlerinema sp. BBD 1991-9
GGGTTATTTGTACCCGTCAAATATGTAGTTTTGTTAACCTTGCCTGCCGTCCCTCGGGATTTATCCCGATTTAGGCAGAACGAATCGCACGTAGTGAATGGCCGTGAAGTGTCAGCGTCCGCCACACGATCCCCGAAACACCGTGTTCGATTTGGTAGCGATGCACCGCAGACTTAAAGTCTTGATAGGCTGAAAACTTTTGCATCGCTTCCGGGTTCAGCCATCGATCGATGGCTGTATTGCCGATATACGGTGTCGCTGATAAATTGAGCCGCTGGCCTCTGAGACAAGCTTGGTGTTCCGAGGCGAGAATGTCGATCAGTTCTTCGGTCGTGTAAACGTTCGCCATGCCCCGATGTCTCGATCGTGCTTTATCTCATTATTCAATTTTGCACCTTTTTCTGCAATGGTGTTCGGTTGACATTGTCATCACCGCATCGATAACCTGCTGACTGCGATCGAATCAATTTGAATCTAGAAAGTTTGAGAATATAAAGCAAGATGGACGAGCCAAAATTATTGTACGGTAACGATCTAAAGATGGCGCGATCGCGATTCGAGTCAGTTCGATTTTCTAACCTTTACTGCTTGGCAAAGTAGTGCTTTCAATAACATTTTTTGGAAAAGCTTTGAAAAACTTTTGAAAAACTTTCAGACGCGATCGATTATGAGATGGAACGATCGATCGGGGACGATCGTAGAGTTCCGGACAATAAAATCTTAAATCGTTACCCGATGAGAACCCGATTAAAACCCGATCGACCAACCTTGTTTCGAGGCCTGCTGACGGCTGTACGTTACCGAATGAATTTCCTGGCCGAGACAGTCTACCAATGCAATCGAACCGCCTCGATTTGCCAACTGCGCCGTTCTCGCTGCCAAAACGACCTGCGCTGTCTCACCACCGGGAATCGTCAAATTCTCGATGGTATGCTGGCGATCGAGACTGTCGCGAATTCCCCAACCCGACAAATCCACCGCATCCGGCGACAAATTCAACAACGTCACCGTCTCAGAACCCACATCGTTCCCCATCGGGTTGACCTTCGCCGCCACGATTTTGACGCTCCCCGGAACCACCGCACTCGGCAGCCAAATCTCCGCTGAAGACGGTTTCGACACGACCTCTGGTTCAGCTTCCGTCCAATAAAATCGCGTCAACACCGGAAGATGGTCGCTAACCTTCGATCGCAGCTGTTCCCGCAACGAATCAGACACCCCTTGCTCTAACAACAGATTCCAACTCACCACGGTCGATCGATCTTGCAATTGCTCCACCCCCTCCACCTGAGAGGTGACAACGATAAAATCCAACCGAGAACCCGGCTTTCCTTGAAATAGGTGACTTCCCTCGCTGTCGTGGTTCCAGTTGGCGAACCGAAGCTGTCCGTCTGTTTCCAAATTTCGCAACGCTTCCCACTCCGGTTGAAACGGCGAAGCGTTCCAATCTCCCGCAATAATAACGTCCTCGTCCACTGTCCCGTTCTGCAACCACTCCGTCAAATACTGCGCCGCCGCCATTCGCTGTTCCTCGCTGCGATGACCTCGGCGAGAATCCCGCTGTGACTTCAAATGAACGCCAACTAAGTGAAAGTCAAACGGCGGTTGCGAACTTCCCGGTGCAGATAACGCGGTAAAGGTCGAATGGAGTGGATAACGGGGAAATACCAACTTTTTCACTCGTCCCACCTGTACCGTCGGCTCGTCTTCCACGAACAATTCCTCGGGTTCCATGGTGGCACGAACCCACTCGGTATCGTACATAAACGCGATGCGGATATCGCCGCCAGTCAAGCCGTAAACTGTCTCGTAAAACCCCGCTCCCCGTTGCGTCAAATCCTCGGCAATGACATCGAGAGCGCCTTCGGCCACCTCTTGCAAGACGAAAATATCGGCGTTGAGTTCTTCAAAAATCTGCCGGATAATACGAATGCGCTCGGGATCTCGATCGTTAAAAAAACGAATGTTCCACGTGATAATATCGAGGTATTCGTCGCTCCCTTGATACACATCGGGGACGAAATCTTGTAAGGCTTTAGAAATTCGATCGACGGCCACGGTCACGCCTCCAGCAGCGATAAGCACTCATTTGATTGTTACAGGAATTTTCGATCTGTCAAGAGAGCATAGTTTGAGGCGTTTTTTCGATCGATCGACTGATTTGTTTGGAGGTTCGGACGATCGATCGAACGGCAAAGGATGGGTTCTAAAACCACAAAACGATCGGTTTCGATTCAACGTATTGTTCCCTAAGTCATACCTCCCAAAATTGCAAATCCATAGTATTTCCAAGGCACAGCGATCGATTGAAATCCGGCCGTTTTCAACATTTCTAAATGTGCTTCTAAGGTAGTCAGCCGATCGGGGCCGGAATGACCTTGAGAGACGCTCGTACCAATCTTCGATCGAACCGCCTCTAGGGTCGATCCTTGTTTTGCTGCCCAATTTTCCCGAATCGATCGATAGACTCGATCTAAATGTGGCGTTTCGGGAAGGACGGGATCGACGTTCCAAAAATAGCCACCGGGCTTGAGAATTGAAGCAATCCAGCGAAAAAGTGTAAGTTTCATCTCATCGCTGAGGTGGTGGATGGCGAGAGACGAAACACAGGCTTCGACTGGATCGATGGTGGATTCAGATTGCGTTGCCAGATCGCCAAAATCCGCTTCGATCGCTTGCCATCGATCGCTGTACCCGGCCCGATCGACCTTTTCTCGCGCAACTCCCACCATGCGGGGTGAATAGTCCACGGCCACCACTCGGGTGTCGGGAAAGCGTTCGAGCAGTTTGAGGCTGAGTTCTCCCGTTCCACAGCCGAGATCGAGAATCGTTTGACAAGTCGGCGGAATGCAGGCCACTACAGTATCGAGCATTTCGTCGTAGCGCGGAAGTAATTGTCGGATGCCTCGATCGAAATCCGACGGATTCGCAAACACTTCACCGGGATAAATAGAGTTGGTCACAGTTAAGTCAGGCTGACACTACGTTGCTGTATTTTAGGCGGTTTAGCTAACAAAGATCGATCGGCTCAGTTCTCAAAGCCCAAGCACCCCTATATACTTATCAAAGTTGTTATGTATTCATAAAATTTCCACCACTATAACAAGCTGACATTCGTAAATTTACTGAATATAACGTGTTGCTATCACGGATGACGAATATAAGTTTATTGATTTAAACTAGTTAGTGATAAAAACTAGCTTGCCATTGACTTTATTGCATTTTTTGCCTCTACCATAAAACCCGCATATCTAGAGTGGCTTTATGTCATTTTAATCCCAGTTTAATGGTTAATTTTTATGAAGCGACGAAACCTTTTGTCCTATACTCTCCTTTTTCTTGCTGGATGTGTAGCCGTTCGAGACGGATCGGGAAGAGAACGCACTTCCTCAATAACTGGAAAGCCAGAGGTTTTGAAGTTTGCAGTGACTGATGTGACGGGATTAGAGCAATTACAGCAAGATTACGGAACTTTTCGGGAAGCACTGGCAGAAGTTCTTGAAATCGAGGTCGAATTGTTTCCCGTCGAGAGTTTTGTCGCCGCTGCACCGGCCATGTTGTCGAATCAGTTAGATATCGCCTTTGCCGGGCCGTCAGAGTATCTCTTACTGAATGCCAGAGCAAGAGCTGTTCCCATCGTTGCTGTGACCCGACCGACTTATTATCCTGTTGTTGTTGTTCGTCGCAACAGCGATATTAAATCGCTCACAGATCTAAAAGGTAAAAATGTTGCCATGCAAAACCCTGGTGCAACAGCTGGACATATCTATGCGTCTAAATTTTTCCTCGATATAGGTTTAGATCCGAGATCTGACATTCGCGTTAAAATGCTTAAAAATGAGGGTCTCAATGCACTACTGAACGGTGATGTAGATGCTTGGATGACATCGACTAATACTTATTCCCGTTGGGTTCGAGAGGCGGGATTATCAGAAGACGACGTGCCAATTCTCATGAAGGGAGAATCCCTACCTAACGATCTATTTGTTGCAAATGTCAATCTCGATCCAGAATTTATCGAAGAAATGCGGGAGCGAATGCTCGAACACCAGAAACAACTTTTACAAGCTTTGTTGGCTTCTCCTGTCAATGATAAATATAGTGATTCCGAATTCGCTAGCGTCAGCGATTCAGACTACGACGAACTCCGCGAGCTTTATAAGGCTCTTGGACAAGAAGCCTTAATTCAATAGCGATAAAATTTCACGATCGATCGAGTGGAATACTACTGGCACTTCTAAGGCTAACAATTTGCCGACCTGTTAAGCTGTTATAGCGTTTCCCTGACCCGTGAAGTACACATAGCCCTTGTTATACAAGGAGTTAAGTCATGAAGTCGTACCTCATCAGACTGAGAAACGTTGTAGTATAGTGAGGGAATCACCTGTCAATCGGAAATCATGAACGTTCCAAAATGGAAATGGATTCAAAATTTACAATTTTGGGAGCAAAGATTGCTCGATCGACTGAGTGTTAGCCAAAAACTCGGTTATGGGTATGCCCTAGCAATCAGTATTGCAATTTTAGGAACAACGGTAGGATTACTCGTTGGCAACTATTACGAACGGAAAGCAGAAATTACTTTTGACTTGAGTGACGAGCGACGACATCACATTGAAGATCTCCAAGAAAATATACTGAGGTTACAACTTCATCCCGTCGAGTTGCTTTCAGTATTAGAAAATCCGATGTGGTTTCACTACGAAGTGAGTCAATTTCAAAGTAATATTAGTGAAACCCAAACTTGTCTGTCGGAACTTGAAATTTTTGTCGAACAAAATACCAAATTGTTTCCTGATGACGCGATAGACTTAAAAGTACTTTTACAAAATTGCAACCGAGACATTGAAGCTTACGTACAGTGGATGGAGGCACTCCAGAGTAATGTCGCGCCAGATCGTGTAGATGCTAAGCCTTATCAAGTCGCTCAGACAGAATTTTTAAAAACACTGACTGGAGAAGAAGCGGTTCAGTTGCGTGTTCGTTTCGAGCGGCTCTCGGAACAACTGACGCGCCTCGACCAGTGGTCTCAACGGAACATGGAGCAAGCCAAAATACAGCGAGATCGAGCGGTAAATTTGAGAGTTGGAGCGATCGCGTTGAGTATGCTGCTTTCCGCCACGATCGCGGCCTTACTCGCGACACGCACCAGTCGAGCCATTGCCGATCCCGTTCTCAGCGTAACAAAAATAGCACGACAGGTGACTGAAGACGCGAATTTTACACTCCAAGCTCCCGTAACCACTCGAGACGAAATTGGTTCGTTAGCGAAATCACTCAATCAGCTGATTCAATGGGTAGAAGAATATACAGATAAGCTCGAGGCTGCACGAAATAATTTAGAACATCGAGTTGCAGAACGAACCCAAGAACTTGAAAATACGCTACATGAACTCAAACAAACGCAAATGCAGCTCGTTCAAAATGAGAAAATGTCGAGCTTGGGGCAAATGGTGGCGGGAGTCGCTCATGAAATCAACAACCCTGTCAACTTTATTTACGGCAATTTAACTCACGCCGATGAGTACACAAACGATTTATTAGAACTGCTTTCATTATATCAAAAATACTATCCCAATCCAAATTTTGAAATCCAAGACAAAATTGAAGAAGTCGATCTCGATTTTTTGAAAAACGATCTCGTCAAACTTCACCAATCTATGAGAGTTGGAGCTGAACGTATTAAAGAAATCGTGAAATCTTTGCGTGTATTCTCGCGTCTCGACGAGTCAGATCTCAAAAATGTTGATATTCACGATGGGATTGATAGCACACTGACGATTCTCTTCAATCATCTGAAAGCAAAAAAGCATCGCCCGGAAATCCAAGTCATCAAACAATACGGACAACTGCCGCCCATAGAATGCTATGCGGGGCAGCTCAATCAAGTTTTTATGAATATTTTGAGTAATGCGATCGATGCTTTAGAAGAAAAATTCGATCGATCTCATGCGAATGGCTTTAAGGATCGCTCTCAAAATAACGAGCTTGTGTCTTTACAAATCCAGATTCATACTCGTGTTATTGAAGATAATTCAATCGAAATCTGCATTTCAGACAATGCTTGTGGAATTCCAGAACACGTTAAAAAACATTTGTTCGATCCATTTTTTACGACCAAACCCATTGGAAAAGGAACCGGTTTAGGGCTATCTATTTCTCATCAAGTTATCACCCAAAAACATGATGGAAAACTTGAATGTATTTCAAGTGTTGGCAAAGGAACAAAGTTCATTATTCAAATTCCATGTCAATATCATGATATCGATCGATCCAATAAATCGGATCTACGGACAGTTTCGGTTTAATAAAAATTCGAGATTTCAAAATTATTGAAAGCTCGATCTCACAATGTGGTGTCAAGCAATTTTAATTTTCTGATATTATAGTAAAGTACTAAAATCTCGTTGCTTTTATCGTCGTCTTCAAGACAGACGACAGGATCGAATAGAATGCCAAGCAAACAGTAGCTATTGCAATTTTCCAGCATAGACTGTTTCTAGCTTGAATCAATCGCTTTATGAAACTTCATCCCATTACAGCTCAAAGTTTTGCCATTATCGATCGAGAAATTGGATCGCATTCGTTTTCAAAGTCGGAATACGAAATTATTCGTCGTGCGATTCACAGCACAGCAGATTTCGAGTTGCAAAATTTATTTGAATTTAGCGAAACTGCGATCGATTCCGGGATCGAGGCGATTCGTCGCAATCGATCGATCGTTGTGGACGTGCGAATGGTCAAAATGGGAATTTCTAGCACGTTGGAACGAGCGAAAAAATCAGAGGCGCTTTGTGCGTTAGACTATTTAGGTGAAGGCAAAACTCGCACTGCGGCGGGAATACGAACTCTCGCACGACAGTATCCTTACGGAATTTTTGTCATTGGTAACGCACCGACAGCGTTGTTAGCACTTGTAGACGAAATTCACGCCGGAAATGCTCGCCCTGCGTTAGCGATCGGGGTTCCCGTTGGATTCGTCGCGGTGGAAGAATCGAAGCAAGCCTTAGCTGAAACTGAAGTTCCGAAAATTATCGTTCGAGGACGAAAAGGCGGTTCTCCAGTCGCCGCATCGATCGTAAATGCTTTAGTTCATTTAGCAGACGAATCGAGTCTTTAACAAGACGAGTCTTTATCCCTCAAAACTCTTCTCCCATTGGTGACTGTTAACTGGTGACTGGTGACTGACGATCGACTCCTTCAATTGCTGCTAGTAAAAGCCAACCTAAAATGTTAATCCGCGAATCGAACAGCGTGACATCGAATAGATGAAATAAAACGATCGATCCAAACGCCACCATCACGGTAAATAACATCAATCGATCGATCGATCCTAACGGTCGCAACACCTGTACGCCGCGAAAGAACACCCAAGCCACGATGCCACATAATACCAACGTCGTCAAAAAACCTGTTTCTGCAACCAGCATCAACAGCAAATTGTGCGGATGTCCCAGCCACAATCCCATTTGAGACTCATATAAAGCGGTAAAATTTCGCAAGCCCCACCCCGTAAACGGTCGATCGATCCCTAAGTTCCAAGCAAACGTCCACTGCGTCACCCGCATCATTTCGATCGGTCGATCGGGGTGCAGTTCGTCGGATAACCTCGCCCAGAAATAGGCGGGAACGATACGCCGTAGGGGACTGCGAAACGGTTCCGGGGCGAACGCCGCCGCCAGTACGATCGTTGCGACAGAAGCTATCGCCGCCACCAACCACCGCCATCCTAAATAAACGGCATAAGCAACACAACACGCAAACGCAACACCCCAAGCATTGCGAGAATTGGTGAGTAACAAGACGATCGAATTCCCCAAACAAATCCCACTCCACAGCAGAAATCGCTTCAGTCGTTGGGTTTGAAACGCCTCGATCGAAAGTCCCAATCCCAACGCCCAGATAATCGAAGCGTAGTTCGCCAACACGTTCGCGTACTCGAACACCGACGACATTCGATCGGGGGGGGCGCCGCCTTTTTCCAACGGCCAAAATAAGAGAATACCCCAGTCGATCGGCCCGTTCCACCCCAGAAACATCTGTCCCAATCCCACGACGACGACGGGAATGGAGGATAAAACCACAGCTTCCGAAAGTTGTCGCAACTGAAACGGGTGACGAACGATCGAACTCACCGCGATAAAGACGACGAGAAACGGTAAAAAATTAAACAGTCCGAGGAACGCCGAGGATCGATCGATCGCCGCAAACGAAGACAGCACTAACAACCCAGCAAACACGCCCAAACTCCAAACCAGCGGGCGTTTCAGCAGTTCTCGCCACTCTCGCCACCACACCCACACCGTCACGCCGACGATCGCCAATCCCCCCAAAAACGGACTGACGGGAAACGCCAACACGCCACCTCGAATTCCAGTCTCTTTCCAGTTCAATGACTCACCCCTCTTACAGCAATCGACCGTCCCTCTGTACCATAGTGGGTATTCGACAAATTTACACAGCGGCAGGGAATGGGCGGGATTACAGCGGAACTCGAAACACTCCTCAATGCAGACAGCGTTTGTACTTGGGACACCCTCGACGACACCTCACGTCAGCGCATCCAACGATCGATCGAGGGAAATACACCCCAATGTATTGTCTATCCCGATACGCCGGAAGCTTTGGGAACTGTGATTGCGGCGTGTCATCGCAACGGGTGGCGAGTGTTACCGATGGGGAACGCGAGTAAGCTGCACTGGGGTGGAATCGTCGAAAATGCTGATGTGGTGGTGAGTACGAAACGCCTCGATCGAATTGTCGAACACGCCGTCGGCGATCTCACGCTCACCGTCGAAGCGGGGGCGACATTAAACCATCTCAACACACTTTTGGCTCGATCGAATCAATTTCTCGCCATCGATGCAGCGTACCCTGAAGATGCAACGATCGGCGGAATCGTCGCCACGGGAGACATGGGAAGTTGGCGACAGCGATATAACAGTATTCGCGATCGACTGTTGGGGATTTCCTTCGTTCGATCGGACGGCGAAATGGCCAAAGCGGGAGGACGAGTCGTCAAAAACGTGGCGGGATACGATTTGATGAAGTTGCTGACGGGATCTTACGGAACCCTGGCGATCGTCACGCAACTGACGTTTCGGCTATATCCAATTCCCGACGATTCCGAAACGATCGTGTTCGTCGGAAACGCCGATTCGATCGACAAAGCCACTCGAACCCTCCTCACCTCCTCTCTCGTTCCCACCGCCTGCGATCTTCTCTCACCGGGATTCATCCGACATCTGGAACTGGGGAACGAGTTCGGTTTGTGCGTTCGGTTTCAAAGCGTCCCTGAAAGTGTCCGACAGCAAATCGATCGCGTTCGAGAACTCGGCGAAACTTTGGGTTTGACGGCAACCCCTTACCGAGACAGCGACGAAATCAACTTATGGGATCGATCGAGAATTTTGATGGAAGCCGACGATCCCGAAACTCGAATTCTCGGCAAAATAGGAATACGACCCACTTCAGCTGTTGTCGCGTTGCAGCATCTCGACGATCGATCGAATGGCAGATCGATCGGAATCGTTCACGCCGGATGCGGCTTAGGACGAGTCCGCATTCCCCGCGACATGGCCACATCCACCTACGTCTTACAACTGCGACAGCACCTACAAACCCAGGCGGGATTCCTCACCCTCCTCGAAGCCCCCCAATCTCTCAAACGCCAAATCGACGTTTGGGGCTACGTTGGAAACGCCCAAACCGCCATGCAGCAAATCAAAACCAAATTCGACCCTCAAAATTTACTCAGTCCGAAACGGTTTATCGTGTAAAAGGGGACGTTGCACCGATCCCCTCAACCGTTGAGTGAATCACACCGAATTACGATGGACAAACTCAAAACACAATTTACAAGAGTCGGGGAACTCCTGTTTTCCTCCAATACTGGAGAAACGTACTCTAAAGCATTGTCTTTGACATGGAACATTCTCAAAGAAACAGCCATTCTGCTTTGGATGGTCTTTTGTTTAGTCTTCCTGGTTTTCGTCTGGGGTTGGGGATACGCGACTCAAATTAGCAGCAACGCCAAAGTCTGGTACGACAACCAAGGTAAGAAAGGCAGCGAAAATCTTCTCGGCGATGCGGGTAAAGCCTTAGTTGCTGCGGGATCTTCTAGTGCAGCTTTTGCTGTTTCCCAAGCCAAAGAACAATTAGGAATTCACAACGATCCGACACCGATTAAACCGATCGAACCCCTTCCCGCTAACGAAACCGTTACAACTGTTGCCAGTTCTGCCTCCACGGTTACGGAGACTGAATCGAAAGATTCGTAATTCAGTTACCAGTCACCAGTCACCGGTCACCAGTTATCGAGTTCTCTGGGTTTGTTAGGGAACTCGATCGAATTCTAAAAACTCTTCTTTTAAAATTTCCAATTGTAAATCGTAAGTTGTAAATTTTCATGACTCTAACTCCCGCCAAAGAAAGCAATTTTCTCAGCCAAAACCCTCACCTCGGCGAAATCGAGAAATCGGGATTCGATCCGAAGAATCCCCCCAAACCCGAACTCATCGATACTTGCGTTCACTGTGGGTTTTGTCTAGCGACGTGTCCGAGTTATCGCGTCATCGGGAAAGAGATGGATTCCCCACGGGGACGAATTTATTTAATGGATGCGATTCAAAGTGGCGAAGCGGAACTCGAACCCGCCACAACGCAACATTTCGATTCGTGTTTGGGGTGTCTGGCTTGCGTTTCCACCTGTCCTTCCGGCGTTCAATACGATAAACTCATCGCTGCGACTCGTCCGCAAGTCGAACGCAACATTTCGAGATCGATCGGCGATCGACTCATTCGCACTCTCATTTTTAACCTGTTTCCTTACCCCGAACGATTGCGCCCGCTACTCTATCCCCTCCTAGCGTATCAAAAATCGGGATTGCAAACCGTCGTTCGTTCTACTGGGTTACTGCAAAAGTGGCTTCCAAGACTCACGGCGATGGAAGCCATTCTTCCTGAAATTACCGCCGATTCTTTTAACGCTAACTTCCCCGATATCATCCCCGCCCGAGGTGAAAAGCGATATCGCGTAGGAATGCTTCTCGGGTGCGTTCAACAGTTATTTTTCAACCCTGTCAACGAAGCAACCGCCCGCGTTTTGTCCGCCAACGGTTGTGAAATTGTTATTCCGAAATCGCAAGGGTGTTGTGGGGCGTTACCCGCCCACCAGGGACAGGAAACCCAAGCCCAAGCCCTCGCCCGTCAAAATATCGATGCGTTTGAGGGAATGGATGTCGATTTTATCGTCATCAATGCGGCGGGTTGCGGTCATACGTTAAAAGAGTACGGCCACATTTTGCAAGACGATCCGGTTTATCGAGATAAGGCGGATGTTTTTGCAAAGAAAGTTAAGGATATTAACGAGTTTTTAGTATCGATCGAATTAACGGCAAAATTACATCCGATTAGTGACGGAGAACTCTCGATCGTCTATCAGGATGCGTGTCACCTCATCCACGGCCAAAAAATCAGCGTTCAACCCCGCGAACTCTTGCGTCAAATTCCCAACGTCACGTTACGGGAACCGTTAGATGCGGCGTTATGTTGTGGAAGTGCGGGGGTTTACAATATGCTACAACCGGAAGTTGCGGATGAGTTGGGACAGCAAAAGGTTGAGAATTTAGTGAATACAGGCGCGTCGTTAATTGCGTCGGCGAATCCGGGGTGTTCGTTGCAAATTCAGAAACATTTGAAGTTACAAGGTCACGATCTTCCGTTGCGTCACCCGATCGAACTGCTTGATTTGTCGATTCGTGGTGAAAAGTTAGGAGTCTGTTAGACTTGCAGTGGTATTTGATTGCATATGATACCCAAATTCTTGTCGGGACGTCATGGCAATGCGACCCCGCCCCGACACTCGGCCGATCGCCCCGACGCCAACGGTTTCGGAACTTCATCAACTCGGTGCACTCTCACGAACTCCAACCGACCCAATTCCAGTAGAACTCACTTTACTGATATTGGCTTTTCCCAAAACAACGCTTTACCCATTACAGGATTGAGTTCATAGCCAGAAAATCCAAATTTAATATAGGCTTTTTGTGCGTTCGTATTACCTTCAAGAACCTCTAAAGTTAGCTTACAGCAACCTTTCTCTTTAGCGATCTGCTCGACTTTTTTTAACAGTTTTTGACTTATTCCTAGCCCCCTAAACTCCTGAGCTACAATGATATCGTGAATATTGATAAGAGGTTTGCACTTAAACGTTGAGAATCCTTCAAAGCAGTTAACCAAACCAGCAGGTTTTCGATCGACATAGCAGAGAACACTGAAAGCCTTGGGAATTTTAGCGAGTTCCGCAGCTAGGTTGTTTTTTACGTATTCATCTAGTTCAGTTCCGCCACCTGTTGGATCGATAGCATAACAATTCAATAAAAAAACGATATCTTTCGCTTGTTGTTCGTTTAAGTAATCAGCAAGAATAATACGAATGTCCATTCTCTTATTCTCGTTCCTTCTCTAACACTGCCCAGTGACTGTATCCCTGATTTGAATCTTGTAGAGACGCACCAAAGTACGTCTCTACAAGATCGGAAAACTCACTCAACTGAAGCAAATTACATCATCGCCGGTTCCGGTTCCGACGGTACGTCGGGAAGACCGTCAAACCGATGACCGTTGAGCGATGACAAATCTAAATTGCCGTAATACGCATCCAAGATCAGTTGCTTCAACTCGCGAATCAGCGGGTAACGGGGATTCGACACCGTACACTGATCGTCAAACGCGCGATCGGACACACGATCGAGTTGAGCGCGAAACTGCGCCTCGTCCTCCTTGACTGCGTCTTTCATCGCCGCCGGAATTCCCACTTCCCGCTTCAAGTTTTCCACCGCCTGCACCAACAGCATCACCTTCTCATCTTCCGTGTCGCCGCCTAAGTGCAAATAATCCGCAATGCGAGCGTACCGCCATTTCGCATTGGGATACTTGTACTGCGGGAACGTCGCTTGCTTGAATGGTGCATCGGTGGCGTTGTAGCGGATGACGTGAGAAATCATCAGCGCGTTCGCCAAACCGTGGGGAATGTGGAACGTCGCCCCGAGTTGGTGAGCGATCGAGTGACAAATTCCCAAAAATCCGTTCGCGAACGCCATCCCCGCCATTGTCGCCGCATAGTGCATCTTCTCCCGCGCCTTGGGATCGTTTGCACCATTGTGGTACGCACTGGGGAGATATTTAAAAATGAGGCGAATCGCTTCGAGGGCTAAACCGTTGGTGTACTCCGACGCTAACACCGAAACATAGGCTTCGATGGCGTGCGTCAGTGCGTCGATGCCCCCGAACGCCGTCAGACTCTTGGGCATATTCAACACCAACTCCGGATCGACAATCGCCATATTCGGCGTAAGCGCGTAGTCAGCCAGCGGATATTTAATATCGTTCTGTCGATCGGTCACGACCGCAAACGGGGTCACTTCCGAACCCGTTCCCGACGTAGTAGGAACCGCCACGAGAATCGCCTTATCGCCCAACGGTGGCAAATCGTACACCCGTTTGCGGATATCCATAAACCGCATGGCTAACCCTTCAAACTCAATTTCCGGGTGTTCGTACATCAACCACATGATTTTCGCCGCGTCCATGGGCGAACCGCCACCGAGGGCAATAATGACATCGGGTTGGAACGTATTCATCAACGTCAAACCGCGATTGACCGTGTCGAGAGAGGGATCGGGTTCGACATCGTAGAAAATATCGTATTTCAAACCGATATCGTCGAGAACGTCCTCGACATACGCCGTCATCCCCAAATCGTACAGTGGTTTGTCCGTGACGATGAACGCCCGTTGTTTCCCGGCGAGTTCCCGCAGTGCCACGGGAAGCGCACCGTATTTGAAGTAAATTTTCGGCGGAATGCGGAACCACAACATATTTTCGCGCCGTTCGGCGACGGTTTTAATGTTGAGGAGGTGGTAGGGTTCGACGTTTTCGCTGATGGAATTTCCGCCCCAAGTGCCGCAACCGAGGGTCAGCGAGGGGTCGAGACGGAAGTTGTACAAGTCGCCGATGGCACCTTGAGACGAGGGCGTGTTGATGAGAACCCGCGCCGTCTGCATTTTGTCCTCGAACTGCTTGATGCGATCGCTCTGAGACGGATTGACATACAACGCCGCAGTATGTCCCCGTCCGCCAAATTCCACCAGGGCTTCGGCTTTATCGACCGCTTCTTCGAAATGCTGCGCCCGGTACATGGCGAGGATGGGGGACAGTTTTTCGTAGGCGAAGGGTTCGTCACCGCCAATGTTTTCCACTTCTCCCATGAGAACGCGCGTCCCGACGGGAATCTGAACGTCCGCAAGTTCGGCGATTTTCTCAACGGGTTGTCCGACGATCGAACTGTTGAGTCGGCCGTTGATAATCAATTGACTCGCGAGGCGTTCCCGTTCTTCAGGATTGAGGAAGTACGCCCCTCGATCGATAAATTCTTGTTTGACGGTATCGTACACGTCATCGAGAACGACAACGGACTGCTCGCTGGCGCAAATCATGCCGTTGTCAAAGGTTTTACTCAACAAAATCGAAGACACCGCCATTTTGACGTGCGCGGTGGAATCGATCAGGGCTGGCGTGTTCCCCGCACCGACCCCGAGGGAGGGATTCCCCGACGAGTATGCTGCTTTCACCATTCCCGGGCCACCAGTCGCCAGGATGAGTTTCACATCGGGGTGTTGCATCAACGCTTGGGACAGCGGAACCGTGGGTTCGTCGATCCAACCGATGATATCTTCAGGCGCACCAGCAGCGACGGCAGCATCGCGGACGATTTTAGCCGCCTCGATCGTGCAGTCTTTGGCGCGAGGGTGCGGCGAGAAAATGATGGCGTTGCGCGTTTTGAGGGTAATCAACGCCTTAAACACTGCCGTCGAGGTGGGGTTGGTGGTGGGAACGATTCCAGCGAGAATCCCAACCGGTTCGGCAATTTTTTGAATACCAAAGGATTTATCTTCTTCGATAATGCCGCAAGTTTTTTCAGACTTGTATTTGTTGTAGATGATTTCGGAGGCAAAGTGATTTTTAATCACCTTGTCTTCGACGACACCCATTCCCGTTTCTTCAACAGCCATTTTCGCGAGGGGAATGCGGGCGGCATTAGACGCGAGAGCTGCTTTTTTGAAGATGGTATCGACTTGTTCTTGACTGAAGTTCGCGTAGGCTTCTTGAGCTTTTTTGACGCGGGCAATCAGAGCTTCGAGTTGTTCGAGGTTGTTGACGACTTCACTCATGGTTCGCATCTCCTATAGTTTGGGTGAGCTACATTCGTTAACCGATGAGGTCGATGCTTGGTGTCGATCGAGGCTGGGGTGAGCCTGAAAAAGCCATTTGTGCCAAGTTACATCGCTGCATTCCTAGATTGGGAGGATCGCCCTCCCAAACATAGATTGTAGGTGAATTTCCGAAACCAAAAACGTTTCGATTATTGATAAACTTGGAACGAGTTAAAGAAAGTGTCTGCTTCCGAGAATTCGATATTGCCGTCTTCCGCACCAACGAGAAGTTGGTACAGTACAGCATTATCCACGTCGGCAATCATCATCAGCTTAAAGCGCATTCCTTCCGGTGTTGCCATCACGATCGATCGTCCTGGCAAGCCGCTGACTTCAATTTTTTCTTCACTTTCAATGGTAGAATTCGTGTTTTCAACTGCGCTATCCCGTCCGCCGTCTAAGCCTTTTTCAACGTCAAAGGTCGCGCCTTCAGGGATAGGAATCAAGTTGGCACCACTCATGTAAGCACGCCGGTTCCCCGAGTCTTCATAGATTGCTAGAGGCAGTTCGATCGTCGTTTCTTGACCTTCTACGGGAATGTTTTGGGTTTGTTCTTGCGGCTCTCCAGGAAATTGGACGGAGTACAATCCACTATCCGGTTCGTAAGTGTACCACCCTTCGACTATGTCTCCAGCAGTGCCGGCAGCATCGGCTACAGTTTCAGAATCATCTGAAGCATCAGAAGTTGTTTCTGTTGTTTCTCCGGTAGTGGTTTCTGTCGTCTCGTCTGCTGGTTCGGTGGTATCCGTTGCCGTGTCGCCACCACCACAGGCCGATAGAGGCAAGGTCAACGCGAGTAACAGAGCGAGGAATTTATACTTCATGGTTCGGCGGGCTTTTCTAGATTTACGACCTAATATAACGCGATCGAATCTATCGCTTACCGTCTTTAGCGTTCTTTTAAGTTTTATGTATCAAAGCTGTTCGATCCTTTGACTGTTGTAGCGCTTGCATGAATAGCTGGTTTGCCGCTGTTATGGTTCGTCAAGTTACCATATGTTTGTAACATAGGTTGCCAAAACACGAAGATTCTTTAGGTTGATTTAACGTTCTTTGGCATCCACTCGAGTTTATCTTCAAGTCTCTATTCAGAGAAACAATTTTGGATACATTACTACAATTCATTTTGATTTTAGAGTAGAATCGGAGAAAACTGGTCTAAAATTGATTGGATTGGTTTATTTTAAGTTCGATCGATCTAGATTTTACGCTTCAATCGATCGAATTACTGGATTAGCCTGTTTTTCCAGTCCCGCTTTTCGATAGTTCTGATATTGTCCGCGTGTCCGATTCGTTTTAAAAATCCAAAAAGAAGCTCGAGTTCGTTGTCTGTGTCTTTTCCTAAGTATTTTTGCACGAGGATTGCATTTCCATAGTTTTGACAAAAAGTTTCTGGTGTATCATCAACTACAATCGTCTTGTTTAAAGAAAATCCTTTTCTTCGGACTTTTTTGAGTGGCTTTAAAATTTTTCGGTCTCCATCCAATGGATCGATTCGATAATTGCAACGCTCGCTCGTAAAGATAAAGGCAAGCTGAGAAGGATACGGAAAAATTCGAGCGATTATCGCTCCAGCATAGTCCGAACTCGATGCCGTCCAGATTGCCACGGTAAAATAATCGAGACATCGATCGATAAAAGCATCGAGACCTGGTCTTTTATAAATAAAATATTCAGACACTCTAAAATTAGGACGTCGATCGAGCTGCCGTTCGGAAGCATACACCAACGTTTCGTCAATATCTAGAATTAAAAGCTTGTCGAATTTTACAGATTCCACGAGCGTTTCTCAAATGTCAATCGAAGATCGAAAGAATAAACGGCAGCGTCCTAACATTTATCGATCCGAAAATTAAAAGTGCAGGGACTCATATACTTCTAGAGCAGCGGTCTAAAAGTTGCGTGGGGTGTGTTCGCGGTCAACCGAATTTGGCGGAAGTCCAGTTCGTGAAATTCCCGCGAACGCACCAACACCATCACAACATCAAGCCTCCTGAATTCTCCACTGGCACTTTAGGGTTTCACTCCCAACTTTCCAGTACAGCCAACCAATCCTGAATCTTCGTTATAATCTGTTCTCGTTTTGCTTCAAAAGTTGCAGCAACAACAATTAAAATTATACCAAAAATCAATCCAAATATTCCTTTAGAAAAGGCATAAGTTGCTCCCAAAACAATGAGTTGATGGATGAGATCGATCGAAAACACAGCCGTTCCCACAAATAGAAACGCGCGCACGTGAAGAATCAATCCCAATAAGAGACAAATCAGACTCAACACGGCAACAAAAACCCAGTGCGAACTCCCGTAGGCGACGGCAAAGAAAACGCCCAGGATGGTCATCCGAAACAAATGGCGTAGCTGGCGTTGTTGACCTTGTCGAAAAATGGGATCGAAGCCTGCAATATATAGAAGTAAGATAACCGGTGGTGTAACCCAAGCGAGAGAGTTCTCAACTCCCCAAGCTGATAAATTTTGAAACACCAACAGGTTAACAAAACCGAGCGAGACGTAACTCCAACGAATCGATCGATCTAACACAGCCAGCAGCCCATAAAATGCAGCGATCGATCCCAAACTCACCGAATGAATCGTCGCACTCGTGAAAAATGCTGCAACGATAGGTAATCCTCGCGAAATCTGATGCCAAGGACGAGTCGGCCAACCCCAGCGTTCCCAAGGCAGAATGCGGAAAAAGCACGCCAATAATGCCGAGATCGCACCGTACCAGGGCAATAAAAACGCATCCCAACCCCGATTGAAAACTTCCAACACGAGGACACTAATACCTTGGACGACACCCAAATACACCCACAATTCAGCCGCTTGAGGAGAGCTGGATTGACGGCCTCGAACGATCGCGTAACCGGTTAACACGATTCCCGAACCGAACGCTAAAACAGAAAGGTTCGCGGGTAATTCAGCCGCGATGAAGAGGGCGACCGTTCCCACCAGCCAGTGAGCGTGTGCCAAAGCTCGTACCGTTCCCGGACTCAACCCCAAATACGTTGACAGCCAAGGTCGGAACGTTTGATAGACAAATAGAATGCCAACGCTCAGTGTAGCTGTAGCGACCCATCGATCGCCGAGAGCTAAACTGTCCGTTTGTGCAGTGAGGAGTTCGTAAGCGGAGGCGGAAATTCCCAATAGCCCCAGATAAATCAACGGCTTAAACGTTGCCACTCGTCGCCCAACTCCTAACAGAACGAACGAAAATCCCAACGTGGTGAATCCCGTCCAACTGTCAAACGCGGTCGATCGAAACAGTAGCCCTAAAATGCCGTACAGCAATGGAATAGTATGAAAAGCGTGTGGGATCGATCGATCTCGATATCGGCGCAACCACCAGTCCCCAATGACTTGGGCGAACAATCCCAGTCCGATATTCACAATGGAGAGACCGATGAGTGACAGGCCGAACCAACCCAAGATTTCCACGGCCAACACTTCTACTCCCCAGGCAATACCGTACATCCCCCAGTTGTTCGATCGAGGGAGTTGGCGAAAGACGATCGAGCCAACCGTTATCGCCGTTGCCAAAATTGCGAGGCCGGATGGTTCGACCGCCCAACGTTGGTAAAGTAAAAACGAATGTAGTGTTAAGACAGCCAGCTCCAACACGCATAAGCCGATCGCCCAGGCATCGGTTCCTGGTAGGTACAACGCCGAAAGTCCGCCGCCTCGCAGACTTCGCCACCGCCACAATCCCCACAAGGCCAACGGCACGATCGATCCCACCACCAGCCAACCGTCAAAGGACAGCGACACGGCTTCCCACAACGCCAGCGTCGTCAACGCCACCCCAAAACCAACCGCCACGGTGGCCGCGTTCGATCGATTTAACACGCGCACGTTAACCAGCATCAGCAGCGAACCGATTCCCAAGCTAACGAGACGCAAACCCGGTACGCTGTAAGTGAGTCCTTGGGCGACGATCGAACTGCCGATACTCAGCCATCCCGCATCAGTGCGGTAAAGGGGAGCGCCAAACCTTGCAATCCCCATCAAAGCCAGGGGAATCGCCCACCACAACAAATCCTGAGGGGACGCAACCGTTCGATCTCGGATGAGGAATAGAATAAAACTCACGCTCCCCACGAAACAGCCCACGTGCCAAGCACTTTTTTTCCAAACGATCGATCGAGTTGAGGGATGGGTCGATCGAAGGGTGTTGGGATAGGGCGGAAGATTAGCCCACAGCAACTCACCTAAAGTAATGACGAGCGCGATCGATCCCCAAGTCCACAGCGACAGCGTTGGAATTTTCCAATATAGAAACGAGACTAAACTTCCGAGTCCCAAAAATTGGGTGAGATACACCAAACTGGGTAAAGGATAGCGAGTTTGGGTGACGAAGCCGAGGGTGAGTGCGGATAACAGCAACGAGATCGCTCGGACACCAGTATGCGGCCAGGCTAATACCACGAGAAATGTCGCCCATCCCAACGCCAAGCTGTCCCCGAACGTGGATAAAGAGTTGTCACTGGAACGACTCGTACTGCCTCGTTCTCGCTCGTGCAACCATCCTGTCAATCCCAAAGCGGCTAATAAATATGGAAATCCGGCTAAGCTGCCAAGCGACCAAGTTGCACCGGCAATTCCCAAAGCTTGGAGAAGCGGTTGTACGATCTCAGCGGGCAACATCGCAATCGCTCGGATATATCCAATCAGTCCTACGCCGAACAACCCAACGAGATCGCGGCGTTTGTTAAAGCGACGCACTCGCTCGAACAACCGATGCCAGGCTAACGCGATCGTACCTAAAGCTTGCCAGGGGAATGCCGAGACGGAGACGACAAACCCCAGTGCCATCAGCACACCCCCAACTCTCGATCGGATGCGCGTCAAGCTGTTCTCCGAAGTGGGATCGATCGAGAGTTCTGTTAAACGCCATCCCACGATCCCCAAGGCGAATCCTAGCGTTTCGATATCTCCCAACGCCCGCACGAACAACGTTCCGAGTCCCAACACGAGAACCGACGACGATAAATTACCCGCACTTTGCCAACGTGCTGTTAGAAACCAAGCCAACGTTCCAACGTACACCGCTATAACGGGTACGCCGACGAGATTGCTTCCCCAGTGCAGTACGCCGAACAGTAGTAGAAGGAGAGTATCGACTCGATCGAGCAGTTTGCTACGCCACGCGATCGTCCCTAACGACACCGATGCCATTGAAATCGTGACTAATCCCAACAGCGTTTGCCACAGCCTGAACCCGTCCATCGCCCAGAAATTGAGCGGAATTAGAAACAGTGCGACAATTTGTAGCGTTTGTGCCGTTAGTCGTAACTTTTCTCGACGTTTTGCCCAGTGACCCGCTATCCAAAACAGCATCGTGTACGCCCACAACACCCCGTACTGTCCTGATGCGGGGAAGCGTTCCCACTGACTGGCAGCCACGACGCTCGACGATACGATGACGACAAAAACGCCAAGCCACAACAACCAACGGACGCTCAACTCTTCTTTTAATGCCTGTGACCACCGATCCCAACGGGAGAGGGTTTCGGGACTGGGGGGAAGTTGAGGTGGACGATAGACGATCGAGGGTTTCGAGATCGGTTGGCGAACGGGTTGAAGAACGACACAGGTTAGATATTGCTGACACCAAACTTTGACTTGGTCGTCTTCGATCAATCCGAGTTGCAACAAAGCCTCGAGTCCGTCTAAGAAACGAGGATGCGACGGATTGACGGGAATTTCCAGAACACGATGAGAGAGGGGTGACATGAACGCTCGTCCGACAGTGACGATAGCTCCAAAGTATCCGTAGAATTACGGATAAACTTCACGGACAGGACAGTTGTGGGATTGGAAATCGATCGATGTGTTTCTTGCTGTCGCCCGTGCGACCAACCGCTAGAATGCTAACTCAGTAACTGACGAGATTGACTCAGTTTCCCGATTAAAACTGCAAGCCTACCCCACCTTGCACGGAAACCCCCGTTCCCCCATCTCGATAAGCATCGAAGGCAATAATCGCATTGCCAAAAATGACTAAATTACTACTCGGGAGCGCGCGATCGATTCCCGGTTGCAACACGAAACTCGTCGAATCGCCAACCGGTGTTTTATCGTCTCCTGTAAACGCGACTCCCGCACCGATATAGACTTCCGTTTGCCAATCGAGAGGAATGTCGTAAGACACCGTAGGGACAAACGCGACACCACTTCCCGCGAGAACCTGAGTGCGGAACGAAATCGGCACTTCAAGCACGCGATAGCGAAATGCGACAGCACCTGAGGCGCGCGTGCCGTCCCCAAATCCTACGCTTCCGCCAACACCGACGTAACTCCCGTAAGCCGCTTGTGCGGTAGCGGGTTCGGCGTGAAACGCAACTCCTACGCTGAGAGCGAGGCTACCGATCGCCCCGAGTCCAATTGATTTTCCCCATTTCATAGCATTGGTTCCTCTCACACCATGGGTTTCAGCCAAGTCTGACCGATTCTAACAAAGGATTTCCCTGTAGTGCGGAACGTAAAGCCCGTAACTGACGTCAAAAACGGATAAGAAAAACCCCACCGGGTCAGTGGGGCTAAGGCAGGAGCTCGGTTGGTTATTCACCAACCCCGAAACTTTGTAGCGTGTCAAATGAGTTGGAGACAACCCAAGATTGAGTCGAAATTGTGTCGAAGTTGTGGCGATCGTTCAGATGACACGCTTGAATTTCTTCATCAGCAAGGTTCGTGGCGTGTCGCCACGAATCACGAACGTGGTGAAGTTGTGAGGCAACGTCTCAGGGTAACTCCACACTTTAGATGCACGAGATCGTCAAATCCTTCGGGAACAAAATCAGTGAACCTTCGTATTTGAACCTAGCATCCCTAACTTAACAGTGCGTATAAACACTATTGGTAAAAAAACTTTAAAATTTTCGCTAGAATTTGGTGAAGTTTCGATAAACCTAACCTTTGTCTCGTTTTGAGTAAATGGGACAAAGGTTAGATTTTAGAGTGTCAAACGATTGCCATTAACTGAAACTAAAAGGCGTTTCACCGAGATCGGAAATCGAAACCCCTTCAAATACCGCAATCAGAGACAACGAAGACTCATCAAAATCGTGAGTGTACAAATAGGTTGTGGTTGCAATTTTTCCACTTTCGTCAACCCGAGCGACCTCTTCTAACTCATAAGCGAAATCGTCGTCTGGTTTTTCTCCTAAGATGACTCGATCGATCCCTGGCTCAAAGTCAGTAACGATGGCGTAATCTGGATTCGACGGGTCGTAATTCGCGGTCGAACTGCTTTCACGTTGGATCAGAAAAACATCACTTCCAGTTCCACCTGTCAAACTATCTAACTTGCCTGAATCCGAACTGACAAGCGTATCGTCTCCAGCACCTCCATCGAGCATATCGTATTCGGCCTTTACAGACCAACCCCCATTGAACCAGTCGTTTCCGTCGTCACCCAAGGGGTAATCGAAATCGTCCCCCCCATTGAGCCAGTCGTTTCCGCCATCACCCAAGGGGTAATCGAAATCGTCCCCCCCATTGAGCCAGTCGTTTCCGTCACCACCCGAGAGGTCATCGGAACCGTAACCCCCATTGAGCCAGTCGTTTCCAAGATCGCCTTCGAGTTCGTCGTCGCCCAAACCCCCTTCGAGGATATCGTCGTCGCGACCTCCACAAAGTTCGTCGCTTCCGTCTCCACCTTCTAAAATATCGTTCTCCTCGTTGCCGTACAATCGATCGGCTCCGAGATCGCCTAATAGAAGATCCTCTCCGCCTCCACCGACGAGAATATCTTCCCCTTCTCCTCCTTCAATTAAATCGTTATCCGCCTCACCACTGAGGGTATCGTCACCCAAATCTCCGTACAATCGATCGGCATTGGGCGTTCCCAGAATTTCGTCTTCAGCTTCAGTTCCCGTCACTGTTTTACCGGGAGGGGAAGCCTCGAAGTCGATCTCGTCGAAATTCACGTCTGCTAAAAAAATATCGGCTGAATCTGATAAGTCGCCTTCTACCAAGTTGTTAGACGTTGAAACAAAGACGAGGGAACGGCCATCTTCAGAAATCCTGGGGTTGACACTATCGCCGTGAATTTGTTGACCGCTTGATGGAGTAATTAGACGAGCGATCGATCCGGTTTTTACTTCCCGAACAAAAATATCCGACGATCGATTGGTATCGCCAGCAACAAGCGTATCGTTATGGGAAGCGAATACTTCATAACGGCCGTCTGCGGTGGCGGATTGGGAAAAACTCCAGGGATTTGTCTCGGCGACTGACCAAGCGGGTTCGGTAATTTGAGAGACTTCTCCGGTTTCTCGATCGCGCAAAAATGTTAGGACATTTTCAGGTTCTTCGGAGACTTCCGATGGAATACTCGATATAAAGCTGACGTAGCGTCCGTCTTCACTGAGAGAAATTGATACGGTCGTTCCTAGGATTTGTTCACCATTTTTATCGACGTTGGCTAGTTCGAGAGTTCCCGTTTCTCGATCGAAAATGAATCCATCCCAACCGCTTCTATCGTTTTCCACCAGGTTAGATGCAGCGGAGATAAAACTCACGTAACGGCCATCTGCACTCATGGCTGGATTGCCGCTGGAATATTCAAATCCAAAATTGGTATTGCCAAAGTCTCCGTCAGCATTAACACTAACAGGGAAAGTTTCACCTGTTTGGCGATCTCGAAGAAATATTTGCCCTCCTCCAAAATAAAAGAAGCCCACAAAGGCGACAAAACGACCGTCTGCACTCATTGAGGGTAAGAGGTTCGCGTTAGCCAATCGGTTGAAGGGAAAACCGATCTCACCAAGTTGCTGTTGCAAGTCTTCGGGGATAGCACTGATGAGTTCGATCGATCCGGTATCTCGATCGAAGACGAACACATCTTCGTTTGGATTGGTGTCGTTTTCAACGAGATCGTTAGATTGCGAGACAAATGCGATGTATCGTCCGTCTTCACTTATGGAAATGTCCGCCTCGAAAGATAAATCGCCGGTATTGCTGGAATACGAATTGCCATAAGGAGCAATTCGGGTTACGGAACTGGCAGAAAATTCAGACATAAAATCTCCTAGTCAGATGTAGTTACGTCGTCTTGGCACCAACGAACCCACCACACCTCGATCGATGCGTTTAGATGGCACAATTCAACGACTCTCGATCGACTTCTCACTTCTTCAAGCAAGAGGTCGATCTCAGCACACGGAACCTGTGGATTCCTTTATCTGGGCTTAGTATGCCCGCTTCGTCCGTGAGTACAAACACTGAGTTCAAACCAATTTTCCGATTTTTTCGATCGAGGCCTTGACATCACGTACATACTACAGACATAATACAAATGCGGTTGGTTATCCGAAAGGGAGCCAAACGATCCTTGTACGAAGCTTGTCCAGTCGGAACGATGTATTGAGGATTATCGCACCAGAGATGGAGAGAGGGATAACACCCATCTCCTCTCCATCTTCATCAAACCAAGTTCGAATAGCCATCGATTTAAATGAGGCCGTAGCTCAGAGATATGGTATCGATCGAAAAAAGCATCGAGTCATAAACCTTAATTTTCTTCGGAAACATCGATGCTCCCAACAAACACAACAATAGGGCTTGACTTCACAACGATCGTGCGGTGGTAGCTCAGGGGTAGAGCACCGCATTTACAGTGAGCAGTGAGCAGTGAACAGTGAGCAGTGAGCAGTGGGGACAGTTAATCGGGTACCAAAACTTTAGGTAAAATACATGACTTGATAGGGGTTGGCTTCACAATACTTATGCGGCGGTAGCTCAATGGGTAGAGCAATCAAATTCCTTATTCATACCTTGCTTTGCGAAGCCGAAGAATGAGGGTTATCGGCTGTTAACCGAAAGGCTGGAGGTTCGAGTCCTTCCCGCCGCATTTACAGTGAACAGTGAGCAGTGAGCAGTGAGCAGTGGGGACAGTTTTTAGTTGGGTTTCATGGGGCGGACAATTCCTTGTTCGGTGACTTGTCTGAAAAGAACGATGTAACGAGGATTATCGGTGGTTTCTCAGGTTCGAATCCTGTTCCGCCCCCCCCTTTTACAGTGAGCAGTGAGCAGTGAGCAGTGAGCAGTGAGCAGTGAGCAGTGAGCAGTGAGCAGTGAGCAGTGAGCAGTGAGCAGTGAGCAGTGAGGTGAGCAGTGAGCAGTGAACAGTGAGCAGTGAGCAGTGGGGACAGTTAATCAGTGAATAGTGGAGATAGTTGGTAAGGGAGATGGTAAAATTTTACGATCTTTGGTTGGTGGGTGGGAGTTTGAGATTTGATAGCGAAAAGCTTGGTTTATGAGAAAGCATTTCAGTTTGCGGTGAGGATCGTGAATGCTTATAAGTATCTTTGTAAGGAGAAAAATGAATTTGTTTTATCCAAGCAGCTCTTGAGAAGTGGAACGAGTATTGGTGCGAATATCGCAGAAGCCAATGGGGCGATTTCTAAAGTAGAGTTTAAAGCTAAAATGTCGATCGCTTATAAAGAATGTCTAGAAACAAAATATTGGCTGTCTTTACTTCAAGCAACAGAATATATCAATGATGACACTTTTAATAGCGTGCATAACGATGCAGAGGAGTTATCTAAAATGCTGTTTTCTATCATTCGATCGAGCCGCGAGAATCTAAATTCTCCTAAACACTGACCTCTAAAAACGAACTGTTCACTGCTCACTCTATTCACTGCTCACTGCTCACTGTTCACTGTTCACTGTAAAAGGTTTGCCCTCGAAGGAGTTTGTGAGTTGAGTTAAGGAGGGACGAAATGAATTACAAGTTTTTTACACAACCCGTGCAAACGCCCCAGAGTCAGCCAATTCCTGGGCGCGAAACAGAAATGGTTCGCGGACGTTCTGGCGGCTATATGTTCGATGCCGGGCTTTGGGCGATGGTGCGTCGCTGTTTGCTGGTGGGAACGGCTCAGAGTACCTACTATGCCGATAAGCACGAACTCACTAACGACTTCGCCGATGTCCTGTTGAAAGCTGTCGATGAAGATCCCGAACGAGTGGCGAGTGAAATCCTGTACGCCAGCGACGGTCGATCGATTAATAACAGTGCGCCAATTTTTGCACTGGTGTTGCTGTCGATGGGCGAATCTCACGCAGCGAAACAGGCTTTCTCGGACATCTTTCTAAAAGTCGTGCGGACAGGTAGTCATTTCTACGAATGGCTCAATTACACCAAGTCCGTGCGCGGGTTCGGAAAGATCGTGCGCGAGGCGGGTCAGGCTTGGCTGTCTCGGGAGGATGCGAAAGGCCTGGCGTATCAATTGCTGAAGTACCAGCAGCGTCATGGGTTCTCGAACCGCGACGCACTGCGTCTGTTCCACGTCAAACCGCCAACAGAAGACCACGATCGACTGTTTGAGTGGGTGACGCAAGGATGGAACGAACTCCCGGCGGAGATTCCCTCCGACGCGATGGCGCAGGTGTGGTGGTACGAGTGGCTGAAACGAAATCCCGATCGCACGCCCGAAGCCATCGCCAACGGTCGTTTGACGCACGAAATGGCGGCCCCTGTGGGCAAGATGGACGTGCAGGCTTGGCAACTGCTGTTCGAGGAAATGCCGATTGGGGCGATGTTGCGGAATTTGGGATCGCTGACGCAGTTGGGAGTCTTGGGTGTGGGAACGCACGAGAATCTCGATCGAGTCGAAGCCGTTCTCAACGACCGCGATCGCCTGCGACGGGGACGCATTCACCCCATCGACGTGCTGAAAGCACTGAAAACCTACCAGTCGGGAGGTCGTATCGGACGCAGTCAGAAAACTTGGAAGCCGGTTCCGCGCGTTGCGGACATCCTCGAAAAAGCGCTAGAGCTGTCCTTCGATGTGATGGAACCGACGGGAAAAGTGTTTCTGCACGCCGTAGACATCTCGAGTTCGATGTCCGGCTCGATCGTAAGTTCTGTCGGTCTGACGTGCTGCGAAATTGCCACAGCAATGGCGTTAGTCACGGCGAAAGCTGAAAAAAATTACGCCATTCGCGGGTTTTCCACGGAGTTTAAGGACTTGAAGATCTCGCGTCGAGATTCCTTCACCTCCGCACTCCGCAAAGCCAGCAACCAGAACTTTGGCGGCACCGATGCCTCGGTGGCTTACGACTGGGCGATTCGCAACAAGTTCGAGGCGGATGTCATCTGCTTCTGGACGGACAGCGAAAGTTGGGTGGGGCGTCGCCACCCGTCTCAAGCCCTGGCGGAATACCGTCAAAAGGTGAATCCGAATGTGAAAGCTGTTTATGTGACCCTAGCACCGTATCGAATTACGCTGGTCGATCCGAACGATCCGCTGTCTTGGGATATGGGCGGTTTCGATCCCGGAACGCCTCGTGTGATTCAGATGTTGGCGACCGGTGAATTGTAATTGTTTGAGGTTCGTTCGGGCGATTCCTTCCGAAATCGCCCGTTTTTTACGGATCTCAGGCACGTTTTCGATCGATCGCCCGTACTACACGATCGACTCGTCTATAACTTCGGAGAGCGTTGGTGCCACTCCGTTGCCTGTTCGTAAGCGTGAGCGACCTCTAGCAACCGTGCTTCTTCCAGCGCGTTCCCAATCAACTGCAAACCGATTGGCAAGCCGTGACTGTCAAACCCGCAGGGCATACTCAACGCTGGCAGTCCAGCTAAGTTAACGGGAATTGTCATCAAATCCGACAGGTACATACTCAACGGATCGTCCGTTTTCTCACCCGCCTTAAACGCTGTCGTCGGAGAAGTTGGCGTGACCAGCACGTCCACTTGAGCGAAGGCTTTTTGGAAATCTTGGCAAATCAGAGTGCGAACTTTTTGCGCCTTGAGATAATACGCATCGTAATAGCCCGCCGACAGTGCGTAAGTCCCGATGACAATACGGCGTTTGACTTCTGCCCCGAATCCCTCCGCGCGAGTTTTGGCGTACATCGTCACCAAGTCTTCCGGTTCCTCCACCCGCATTCCGTATTTCACACCGTCGTACCGAGCGAGGTTCGCTGACGCTTCAGAAGGAGCGATGATGTAATACGTGGGCAAGCCATAGCGGAACGTGGGACACGATACCACTTGCACCTCTGCCCCCAATTCCTGAAGTACTTCCACTGCTGCTTTCACCGCATTTTCGACTTCCGGTTCTAATCCTTTACCGAAAGTTTCCTGAATAACACCAACGCGCAGGCGGCCTTTCGATTTCAGGTTAGGCTTGACGCATTTGACGTATTGCGGAACCTCAGTGTTCAAGCTAGTCGAATCTTGCGAGTCGTAACCGGCAATCGCTTCTAAGAGGATTGCCGTATCCTCGACCGTACGTCCGAACGGCCCGATTTGATCGAGGGAAGAGGCATAGGCGACCAAGCCATAGCGAGAGACCCGTCCGTAAGTGGGTTTCATCCCCACGACACCGCAAAACGACGCGGGTTGACGAATCGAACCGCCCGTATCGGAACCTAAGGCGACGACACATTCACTCGCCGCAACAGCCGCCGCCGAACCGCCTGAAGAGCCGCCAGGAACCCGCGACGTATCCCAGGGATTGGCGGTTAGTTGGTACGCAGAGTTTTCAGTAGAACTCCCCATAGCAAATTCGTCGAGGTTGGTTTTACCGACGATGACCGCTCCGGCGGCGTGTAGTTTTTCAACGACTGTTGCGTTGTAGGGGGGGATGTAGTTTTCGAGAATCCGCGAGGCACAGGTCGTAGCGATGCCTCGGGTACACAAGTTATCTTTGATAGCGATGGGAATGCCTTCGAGAAGTCCGATCGATTCTCCGGCCGCCAGCTTAGCGTCCACGCGCTGCGCCTGCTCGAGGGCGAGATCGGCGGTGACGCTGAGAAAACTGTGAAGTTGCGGTTCCAACGATTCGATACGACGAAGCGTTTCTGTCGCTAGTTCGACAGCAGAACGTTTTTTCTCCACCAACTGTTGGTGCAACTCACGAATGGATGTCATGCCCGAGAACCTCTACTCGACTCAGAACGGGGAAAGCAGATCGATCCGAATAAATCCCCAATCTACTCAACCGGAATGTTAATCCTTTGTCAATATAACTGGGATTGCGACCCTCGATCGAGCGATGTCGGTTCCGTTCTTCAACTATCTGGGCAACTTCGCTAAATTGAGCCAGAACGCTTCGATGCCCGAGATCGCACGCTGAAACTGCTGGAAACTGCTCGGTTTTACGAGATAACAGTTGGCGTGTTGTTGGTAGCAACGGAGGATTTCGAGTTCGTCTTCTGAGGTGGTCAGGACGATGGTGGGGATGGCTTGGAACTGTGGATTGGTTTTAATCGCCGATAGGACTTCGATGCCGGATTTGCCCGGTAAATTGAGATCGAGCAAAATTAAATGAGGTCGGGGACAGCGGGCGTATTTCCCAGCTTGGTGCAAAAAGGACAAGGCATCAACCCCATTTTCAACCCAATGTAAGTTGGGGCGGACGCTGCCTTTTTGAAAGGCCAAAGCAATTAACCTGGCATCGCCAGGAGAATCCTCTACGATTAAGACATGGATGTGACTGGGAAAACTCGCTTCCACCGAGAAACCTCCTAGAACCCTGATTCAGTAATCATAGGTTGCTCGTCGTAACAGATAGATAAGGTAGAGAACGGCCCAAAACCGACGATCGAGTTCTCTGTGGATTCGCGACGGATCGACCGTCCCCATCGCGCGAGTTATCAGTCAATCGAAAAATTCTCCAGCGTTTCCAGGTTCGCTCGTTCCCTTGTCCCGAGGAAGAGTGAAGTAAAACTGCGATCCCGCTCCGCTCGAGGATTCGACCCAAATTCGACCGCCATGTCGCTCGACGATTTTTTTACAAATCGCCAAACCGATACCCGTTCCTTCGTAATGCTGGCGGGTATGGAGGCGCTGAAAGACTTCAAACACGCGCTCGGAAAATTTCGGATCGATCCCGATACCGTTGTCACTGACGCAAAACTGCCAACAGTTGGGAAGTGCTTCGACGGTAACACAGACCTCGGGTTGGCGATCTCCGCGAAACTTAATGGCGTTACCGATGAGATTTTGAAACAACTGTAGCATTTGGGATTCGTCGGCGAGGACGCAAGGCAGCCGATCGCGCGAGATCGAAGCTTGACTTTCGACAACCGACACTTGCAAGTTCGACTCGGCGAGATCGAGAACTCGCTCTAAATCTGTTGAGACAAAGGCTTTCCCCCGCGTTCCCACCCGTGAAAACGCCAAAAGGTCGCGGATTAACTGTTGCATCCGTCGCGCACCATCGACGATGAAATTGAGGTATTCTAAGGCTTCTCCATCGAGTCGATCTCGGTAGTCTTCTTCGAGTAATTCTGCAAATCCCGTAACGGCCCTCAAGGGTTCTTGTAAATCGTGAGAGGCGATATAAGCAAATTGTTCTAACTCGCGATTCGATCGAGCGAGTTCGCGGGAATAACGAATGGCGTTATCGAGTAACTTCGCCTGATCTAGGGCAATGTTCAATCGATCGGCCAGTTGGTTTAACAGCTCTCGTTCCCAATCCGTCCAATGGCGTTCGATCGAACACTGTTGCACGCACAAGATTCCCCAAACACTGGGAAACTCATTGACCTCGTCCTGAAGTTCTCGTGCGGACAAAATGGAAACGCACAGACGATCGCAAGCTGAATCTCTTGCAGCGATCGGCTTCCAGCGAACGCAGTCTACAGCGGCCGTCATTTTCCCTAAAAACGAGGGCAAGTCTGAATTTCGTGCTTCGTGAATTCCCTCCATCGTACCGTCGCTGTTCGATCGATAGAACGTCACTCGATCGGCATCGAGTAATTGTCGAACTTCGCAAACTGTGGTTTCCAAAACCTCATCGAGATCGAGGGATTGGCGAATTCGCTCTTGCACTTGAGCCAGCAAGCGCTCCCGTTCCACCTGCGCGCGAAAGGCCGTTTCGGCTTCCTTACGCTTGACAATTTCCCGCTGCAACCGCTTGATGGCTTCGGCTAAATCCCGCGTTTGCTGCTCGATCGCGATACCCAACTCCGCATTTGCCCTTTGCAACGCTTCCTCGGCTTGCTTGCGCTCCGTGATGTCGATCGAGATGCCGACAGTCCCCACCAATCGATCGGTTTCGTCAAAAATGGGTGACGTGGTGGCCAGAATGGGAAACACCCTTCCGTCGCGATGTCGAACTTCAAATTCTCCCGACTCACTTTCTCCGCGTTTCAGAGACACCCCTAACTTCCGTTTGCGTTCTCGGGCCCCGGGCGTCGAGAGCAAACGAACGACGTTTTTCCCCATCGCTTCTGCGGCCGACCAACCGTAGAGTTTTTCCGCGAAGCGATTCCAATAAGAGATCGTTCCCGACAAATCTGTGGCGACGACGGCGTGTTCCACCACGTCCAACAAGCGAGCCTGAAAATGTAACCTCGATTGCGCCCGTTGGCGTTCGGTCACTTCCCGCTGGAGGTGTTCGTTCGCCGCTTGCAACTGAGCCGTGCGCTGTTCGACCCATTCTTCTAATTGGTTGCGATAGCGCTCTAATTCCGCTTCGACTTGCTTGCGCTCGGTGACATCTTCGGCAATACCTGCGACCCGAAACACTTCGCCCCGATCGTCGTCAATTGGAAACGTCCGCGTGGCAATCCAGCGAATTTCGCCGCTCGGCCGTTGAATGCGATATTCGTAACGACTGAATTCTCCCGCTTGCGTGCGTTTCATCGTTTGAAAAACGCGATCTCGATCGTCTGGGTAAACCGTCGCCAACCAAGTGTAGGGGTCTGCATATAAATCTTCGATCGATCGCTGCCAAATGGTTTCGTAAGCTGGACTGACGTAGAGTAGTTCTTCGGCTTGTGGCGAAAACAGCCAAAAGACGTTTTGAATGTTTTCTGCCATCTGCCGAAATTTGAGTTCGCTTTCTCGTAAAGCTTCCTCCGCCTTCTGCCGTTCGGTGATATCGCGCAACGAGACCACGTACATTGCTCGACCGTCCCATTGGGTTGCGGAGACACTCATTTCCGCAACCCCCAAATCACCGTTCGATCGAACGACCTGAAGTGAAACCGTCGTTCCTGTGGCAATTGGCTGGCCGAACTCATCTCCCACCAGTCGCGAGAGCGGTCGCTGAAACAAGCGGGCCGCAGCGGGATTGGCAAAGCAGACGATCCCCGCTCGATCGACGACAATCAAGGCATCAGAGGTACTGTTGACGATTGTTTGTAAGCGATTTTCACTGCGAGTGAGTTCCAATTGCGCCTGTTTGTCGTGGGTGATATCGGTAGCTGTTCCGAGAATTTGTCGGGGAACTCCTCGATCGTTGCGAATGTAGGCAACGTTACGCGCTTGCAGCCAACGATACGACCCGTTTCGGTGGCGAATGCGGAACTCCACCTCAAACACTTCACCGTCTTCTAATCGTTTGCAGTCTTGGCACAAGGCAGCGAGGGAGGCGAGATCTTCAGGATGTAACGTCTCTTGCAAAAAGCGTTCCCCTTGACTTTGGATGTCTTCAGGGGAATAGCCTAAAATTTCGTGGCTCTGCTGGTTGAGGTAGGTGCAGTTGCGACGTTTGAAATCGTAAACATAGAGAAGTTGGGGCGCCGCGTTGGCAATATGCTCGACGAATAATTTGCTCTGGCGGAGTCGTTCTTCGTAATGTTTTCGATCGGTAATGTCGAGAATGGTACAGAAGGTGCGAATGGGTTCGCTATCGTCGGCGTAAATGGGATGGCCGTTGAGGTAAACGTGGCGTAGTTCGCCGTCTGACCGCAGGACGCGAAGTTCGATCTCGTAGGAACAGCGTTCGCTGATGCTTCGACGAAATGCCTCCTCCCAAGTCGCACGATCGTCGGGGTGAATGTGTTGTAGATATTCGAGAAAAGTCGGTTCTCGCACCCCCGATACGTCAGGATCGAGTCCGAAAATGCGAAAGGTTTCGTCCGACCAAGATAACTCGAAGGTCACGAGATCGATTTCCCAACTGCCGACATGGGCGAGTTTTTGCGCTTCAGCTAGTCGATTGCGCTCCCGTTTGAGAGCTTCTGTCGCCGCTTTGCGCGTACTGATGTCGCAGTAAGTACTCAAGAACCAATGTCGCTCTTGAAAGGTGATAAGGGTCGTCGAGACGAGCAGGGTTTTCGTCGTGCCGTCTTTCGCGCGGATTTGGGTTTCGGATCGCCATGTTTCCCCCGAAGGTAAGATGTGTTCGAGACGAGCGCTCGCTTCTCGCAAGGCGTTCGGTTCGGGATATAGGAGCTTCAGGAAGTTTTCCGATCGTTTGGCCTCTTCCAGGGTGTAACCCGTAATTGCCTGGATTTGTGGGTTGAAAATGGCGAAATTTCCCGCTCGATCGCTGAGGGTAATGCCCTCGGCAACGGTGTTGACCACCACGAGTAGCTGTTCGGCCAGGCGTTCGATCGCGGCTTCGGTTTGTTTGCGCTCGGTGATATCGATGGTGACACTAAGGACGAACGCTACTGAACCGTCATCTAAACCGTCGTCGATGTATTCGGGAATGAGACGGCTTTGAAAAATTTTGACTCCGTTGGTAGTTTCCTGGGTCAATTCAAGTTCTTGAGGGCGCTCGGTCTCGAACACGGTTTGGATGGCGCGATCCCATTGGGATATCAGATGTTCGGGCATTCCCAACTCGCGGTTGGTTTTGCCGAGAAAGGCGTGAGGCGGTGTTCCTGTGAAATGTTCGATGGCAGGACTGACGTAAACGTAACGGCGCGATCGATCGAACCGCGCGATGATATCTGGCAGGTTTTCAGCCAGCGTCCGAAAGTCTCGTTCTCGTTGTTTTAGGGCAGCTTCAGCTTGTTTTCGATCGTGAATGTCTTCGATCGCGCCGATGTAGGAGGTTGGGTTCCCTGCCGCGTCGTGAAGGGACGTGATGAAAATTTTGACCCAGACGGCAGTTCCATCTTTGCGAAGATAGCGTTTTTCGAGGGTGTATCGATCGATGTGTCCTTCAAGCAGTTGCTGGACTAACGCAATATCTCCTTCGACATCGTCGGGATGCGTTACGTCTTGCCACGTCATCCCTTGTAATTCTTCTAAGGTGTATCCGAGTAGGTCGAGCAGTTTGCGATTGGCGAGAATCCAATTGCCGTCGAGATCGACTTGGGAAATTCCAATCCCTGCAGACTCAAATATTCCACGAAATTTTGCTTCGCTGTCGAGCCGTGACGCTTCGACGGCTGTACGTCGCCGGATCTCTTGGGTGAGGGTATCGTTAAGCCGCTGGAGTTCGGTGGTACGGCTGCGAACACGCTGTTCTAAGTCGGTGTTGAGGGCAAGGTTCTCGGCTTCAAGACGTTTGCACTCGGTCACGTCCCGGCAAACGTGCAGAATTTGACCGCGCGTTCGATCGAGGATCTTGACATTTAAGGCGATCGAGTGTGGAGATCCAAATTTATCGACGATACATCCTTCAAGATCTCGCAACGTTCCCGTTTTCCAGAGTTCCGATAAATCGAGTTTGACGTCGGTCAATAATGCTTGCAAATATCCCATTTGTTGCACTTCTTCGCGGGTATAGCCAAAGACCTCGCGAACGTTGGGACAGACAAAGAGAAATCGATCGAATTCGTCAGTGATGAAGACGACGTCGGACACGTCTGACAAAATCGTTTCATAGGAGTCGATCGACTGCTGTAAATCGAGCGAACGTAGGGTTTTTTCTAACAGCAACAAGTCGATCCGATCGCGAACGAGATAATCACGCGCCCCCACCTGTAACGCAGCTCTTCCCGCCTCAAAACTATCGACCAGTGCGATCGAGTGTTTTTTGAAATTGGGCGTTAGTGTGGGCAACTGACGGGCATCGAGAAAATAAATATCGTATTCACCCTTATGTTCGTCTTGAAACAATCCGTTGAAATCTGATTTCCAGTCGAGTTGGTAACGGCTAGGGAACAGTCGATCGAGCAAAGGCTCCAAATGCGAGGCGATCGATCGATTTTCATCGACTAATAACAAGCGATAGGAACGAGCGTTCATAGCCGAATTTTTAACGACAACAAACTTAGGAGGAATGTTAGAATTTGGTCGATGTCGCGTGTCAAAATAACCGAGGTAACGGCAGCGATCTTACGCTAAAAAATATTTAAATTGAAGTGAAAGACTCAAATTTATCGACTTAAATCGAGCGTTCAAAGTCGAACAATTTAAAAAACTGAAATCTCCAAGATTTAGTTCTATTGGCGTGAGATCGATCGACCCAGATTCGATAAAAATCATCCTTGTTGGGGCCGGACGTTCCGACCCTTGAGGGTAATGGTAATACGCGAGAGCGACTCGATCTCATCCTAAGTCCAACAGACCCCAAAGTTTCAAGCGATTCGATCTTTCCACCTCGTCAACTCATCGTTTCCTCAATTTCCCACCGTTCCATTATCGCTCTAAGCCCGTCTCAGCGTCGGATTATCCTGTTGCAAAACTTCTTCAAAGGCAAAATCCGAAGCTGCGAGAACGAAGACCGTCGTCGGTAACCCCGATGCCATCTCTTGTAAACCTTTGTAGTAGTCGCTGAAATCTTTGTCTTTGTGATGGTTGGGAGTGGCCATTCCCAAACACACTAAATCTGCCGATCGAGACGATTCGTGAAGAATCTCGCGGAACGGCCGTCCGTCAGAGACCAACACCTGCGACATCGCTCCGATGCGAAGTTGTTGTGTCAAACTCTCGAGATTCGATCGAGCTGCCTGTGCTGCCGTTTCGTTAGGAACGACGAGTTTGAGACAGATCGTTGCACCGCGCCATCGAGAACCCGTCCGCAACAGATAAGCCAGCAGCAACATCAAACTGCCATTGGCGTGTAATCCCCCCCACCACACGTCAATGCGGCGACGCTGTCCGAAGCCGAGATCTGAGTTTTCGCGCAAGATCGCGACACTGCGCCCCGAGCGATGCAAGGTCGAAATGAGCTGACAGTAATCGTGGCGCAAGTGTTCTTGCTCGCTATCTCCCAACAGCACTGTATTGGGAACCAAAGACCCGATTCCGTAAGCTTCGATCAGTCGTTCTGCCCCGACAAATGGATCGGGGGCCGTGACGATCCGAACGAGTGCCTGCACGCCTCGCTTGGCCATGTACTCCCGCAACTTGTTCTCAAGGGTCGTTTGCTGCGCAATATCCCGAGAGCCGCTCGGTAAAATGCTAGCTACGGAGACCAGCCCCCGGTTGTGTGTGAACGCCGCCGCCAGGTCGATTAGCGGCCAGCGACGTGTCGGCGCTCCCGACAAGACCAGTACGTGCGGCCGCCAGTTTTTCGGATCGGGCGTATCGTCGAGGCTGAAAATTGCCATGCGAGCCAGTTCGCTCCACAATCCCCGGCGCACGTCTCCCCAAGCTGTTTGCAGTTCCCGCCGCTCGAGCCAGATATAAACCCCGAGGACGAACAGGGCAGCAACGACGGCAGCAACGGCATTGATGAGCATCATCACCATCAAACAGCCAATGGCACCGACAGCGGAAAACAGCCAAGGTACGCGGAACGTCGGGCGAAAGGACGGGCTTTGTAAAAAACCCTCAAGGGCAGCAGCCACGTTCAACACCATGTAGGTTGACAGGAAAAACATGGTCAAAACGGGCGCGATCAGATTTAAATCCCCCAAGCACACGGCTGCCACTGCTACACCTAGGGTTACGAGCGTTCCCAATCGCGGCTCGTCTCCGGCTCCACTTCCCCGTCCCAACCAGCGCAACGATCGAGGTAAAACGCCGTCTCGTGCTAATGCCTGCAACACCCGAGGCGCGCCGAGAATACTTCCGAGGGCGCTCGACAAGGTCGCCCCCCAGACCCCAAGTAAAATGGCATCGCCCCACAATGCTATATCACGCATGACAAGCGGGTTGTCGAGCAAGCTGGCGATGTCGGCTCGTTGAGCTAAGAATAGGGGCAGCACCATATAAATGACATAACCCGTTCCGATGGCAGCGAGGGTACCGACGGGAATGGATTTGGACGGATCGCGCAGGTCGCCGGACATATTGACTCCTGCCATGATACCTGTGACGGCGGGAAAGAAAACGGCAAACACACTCCAGAAAGACTCGCCACTGCTAGACGGCCAGGTGGGAACGTCACTCGGGGCGATCGAGCGGCCAAACGCGAACGACAGCAGGGATAGGGCGATGGCCGCCATGATGAAGTATTGGGCGCGGATGGCCAGATTGGCTGATTTGATGGCTAAGGCCGCCACGACGATGGTGGTGATCAGGGCAATCGCGGTTTGCGCGTTACTCAGGACGGGGAAAGTTCGGACGAGACTTTCGGCGAAACCAATGGTGTAGAGGGCGACGGAAATGGCCTGGGCAAAGTATAGCGGAATCCCCACTGCACCTCCGGTTTCGATACCGAGCGATCGACTGATCATGTAGTAAGCTCCGCCGACGCGCACCACTCGATCGGTGGAAATGGAAGAAATCGACAGGCCGGTTAGAAACGTGATCGATGTTGACAGCGTGACGATGGCTAAAGCCCCTCCCCAACCGACGTTGCCGATTACCCAACCGAAACGCAGGTACATGATTACCCCTAAAATCGTCAAAATGGAGGGGGTGTACACGCCGCCAAACGTTCCTAAACCACTGGGAGACTCGGAAGACTGAAGATTGTCGGGCTGAGGCGGACGCTGCCAAGGAAAACGAACCATAAAGATTGAAGCTAGAAAGATCGAGGCTGGCTACTAGGGGTCTGGATCTGGGGATCTGGGTCTGGGGGATTGGGTCGTGTTCCCTGACGCGCTTCGTTCGAGCAATTGCAGTGGGGACTTCCCGCTCCCATGGTAAAGCAATTCTTTGGAATTTCAGACCTTTGCAATTCTTATCATTGACAGAAATTTTCCCCAAAGATTCCACAAACTTTCCACAGGTTCCTCTATTGTTTTCCACAAGTTTTGAGAAGTTTTCCACAGGCCGTGACGACAGGATGGGAGTGTTTTGAAATGTTGGGGATTTCTCGCCTGAAGCATCTAGACCCACCTCGCGACCGCCTTTGTGTGAAGATATATTACAAAAATAGGGCTGAAACCATCATTCCTTCGTGGGGCATGAGTGTATATCGCGAGGCTTTTAACATTTCGCAACATTGACAACCCCACCCCTTCTCAGAACACAATAATTTCGACAGGGTGGTATTTACAGGGAAGAGTGAAGCGTGAAGAGTGAAGAGTGGAAACAGTTGTCGGTTTGTTCTCCTCATCTCCCCATCTCCTCATTTCCTTACCTCTCCCCCCTTGCCATCCTCCCCCAGTTTAAGGAGTCAGCAAATGAGCACGAGCGTCAGCATCCTGGCAGAAATTCCCGATGATTTGCATCAATCCCTCAAAAGCTATCTCGACAGTCATCCCGACTGGGATCAAGATCGAGTATTTTCAGCGGCGCTGTCTCTGTTCCTTCTCCAAAATGGAGATAGCAGTACTCCCGAAGCGTCTCAAAACTACCGCCGCGCCGCGCGAGTCTACTTAGAAACCTTATTCCAAAGTTCTGTTTGAAAATCTTAGAGGCGGTTTTACGCCGCCCCTTCCGGGTCGATCGATTCCTACCGTGACGGCGCTCGATCGACCCGGGTTCGATCTCGACCGGAAACTCGATCGGGTCTACTTGGAGGAAGCCGAAGGAATTTCAAATTTGTATCCGACGCCGCGCACCGTCTGAATCATGGAGGGCTTGTTAGAATTTCCCTCGATCTTGCGGCGAATTTGCCCGATATGAACGTCAACAACCCGCTGGTCGCCGACATAGTCATAATCCCAGACTTCCTGTAACAGTTCCGATCTACGCCACACGCGACCGGGATGACTGGCGAGGAAATGGAGTAAATCGAATTCTAAGGCCGTGAGCGGAATCGGTTCGTTATTGAGCGTTACCTCACGACTACCGGGATCGATGAGCAAGTCACCGAGAACAATTCCTTGCTGCTGAATGGGCGTAACCGTTCGTTGTCGCTTCAAAACAGCGGCGACACGCGCCCCTAGCTCCGCTAAACTGAACGGCTTCGTGAGGTAATCGTCTGCCCCTTGTTTGAATCCTCGTACTACATCTTCTTCGTCGGTTCGGCTCGTGAGCATCATAATGAAGACTCCCGTGCGACTCTGCATTTCGCGACAGAGCTGATAGCCGGTTGTGTCTGGCAAGTTTACGTCCAAAATGACTAAGTCCGGATTCATCTGCTCGAATAGGGTAAGGGCGGTTTTCCCGTCTTCAGCTGATTCGACGACGTAGTCATCTTGATTGCTTAAGAAGCGGTGAATTAAATTCCGAACTGAGATGTCGTCATCAACGACCAGAATTTTGGCAGGGGCCATGGCCAAACTTTCGTTTTAAAACCTGAATGAAACTGATTGAGCGAGAGAATTGCCGAGTGGGGTCGCTCTCGATGTCGAACGGAGTTTTATCGAGATGATGCAAACATTCATGAGCGGCAACACGACCTGGCTAGGTTTATTATCGGACGGATTCTAACGAACGCACAACTGTCTGGAGAATCCAATTCTCATTATCCGCTCTCTGAAGCCGATAGGGGTCGATCGAGATAGCGAGATAGACGCAGGGGCTGAATAGTAAACCCAATCGTAGGTAACATGATATAGCACATCGTTCCAAGGCGATCGCGCTATGTCTAGTTCTCAACTTACTCTCAATCTAACCGAAGGGTCGGTATCGTTTCGTTACACACCTGAGGCTGCACGTGCGTTGAGGGCGGCCTTGACGGAAGCGATCGATCGTCTCAAAGTCGTTGCGGCAAACGCAGCCAGCCCGTCGGGACGACCGACACCTCAGCAACCCATCGAGTACCAATATACAGGGGAGGTGTTTTTGGAAGTCTTTTGTAACCCGAATATCTGGCCGACTCCCTTTTCCGCCAAACTCTTGTTAACGGTACGTGACGATCGAATCCGATTGAGTACGGAAGTTGAACTCACGCGCACCCTCGAAGATATCGATCGATATCTCGAACAGTTTGCTTAACCCGTCAATACCCAATCGCCAAACGCGCTCGTGCTGTTGAATTCGATCGATGCGGATATCGAGCTAGTCAATTCCCCCCACAATTTGCTATATTAGAGAACGTGCTGGTGTAGCTCAGTTGGTAGAGCAGCTGATTTGTAATCAGCCGGTCGCAAGTTCGAGTCTTGTCACCAGCTTATTCCCAACAAAAACCCCCGAAAGACCATCTTCCGGGGGTTTTTGCTCTATTGAAGAAGGCTTAGAGTTCTAGCCGTTTCTAGAAACGGAGAGGGAGGGATTCGAACCCTCGATGGGTTTGACCCCATAACGGATTTCGAGTCCGCCGCATTCGACCACTCTGCCACCTCTCCAGGCACAAAGCTCATAGTAGCACATCGGAAAGATGAGTTTCAAGGTGGGGAGATGAGGAGATGGCCGGATGACCTGAAATCTCAACGTCTTCCTCGTCACTTCACCTAAACGCGAACAGCGCGGTTCGACGATCCGCGATCTTCCACATCTCGGGCTTTCTTCCCGCGCCAGAGTAAGCGCATGGGCGTTCCCGTAAAACCGAGTTGTTCGCGGAGTTGGCGTTCGATGTAACGGCGGTAGTTGTCGTTAAGCCGCTTGGGATCGTTAACAAAGAGCGCGATCGTGGGGGGTTGAGTCCGAACCTGCGTCCCGTAGTAAATCTTGCCCTGGCGACCTTGGCGGTTCGTAGGGGGGGATTTCCAGGCGATCGCTTCTTCGAGGACTTCGTTAATCACAGATGTCGAAACGCGGCGCTTGTGTTCGGTGGCCGCCACATCCACGAGATCGAGAATTTTTTGAACGCGCTGTCCGGTTTTGGCGCTGATATAGATTCGTTGCGCCCAACCGACGTAATAGAGTCGATCGTCGAGGTGTCGATCGTAGTCGTACATGGTATAGGAGTCTTTATCGATCGCGTCCCATTTGTTGACGATCAGGACACAGGCGCGGCCTTCATCGACCACGCGACCGAGGAGTTTTTGGTCTTGTTCGGTCACACCGTCGATCGCATCGATAACTAACAGCACGACGTCCGCACGGCGAATAGCTTTAAAGGCGCGATTGATGCTGAAGAATTCTGCGCCGTACTCGACGTTTTTCTTCTTGCGAATTCCGGCGGTATCGATGAGGCGATAGCGAGTTTCGTTGCGTTCGACGACGGTATCGATCGTGTCGCGTGTGGTTCCCGAAATTGGGCTGACAATGGCGCGGTCTTGACCGACAAAAGCGTTGAGTAAACTCGATTTACCGACGTTAGGACGGCCGACGATGGCCACTTTAATTTCTTCGATTTCCTCGAGTTCGGAAACGGGGGGAAGGTTTTCGACGACTGCATCGAGGAGATCGCCGACACCACTTCCGTGAATTCCCGAGACGGCGTAAGGTTCGCCGAGTCCGAGTTCCCAAAATTCTGCGGCTTGGGCGAGTCCCATTTCTGGCGATTCGCATTTGTTGACGGTGAGGAACACGGGGACGTTTTGGTGGCGCAGCCAATCGGCGATTTCGAGGTCGGCGGAAGTCGGCCCGAGTTGGCCGTCTACGACGAAGATCGCGACGCTGGCTTCGGCGAGAGCGTACTCGGCTTGTTGGCGGATTTCGGGGAGGAATTCGCTATCGTCGTCGAAGACTAAACCGCCGGTATCGACCACTTGGAATTCTCGATCGTTCCAGAACGCGGGTTTGTAAGTTCGATCTCGGGTGATTCCCGGTTCGTCGTGAACGATGGCTTCTTTGCCGCCGGCGAGGCGGTTGACGAGAGTAGATTTGCCGACGTTGGGACGGCCGATAATGGCAACAATAGGAAGCGACATGGCGAGGAGCTAGAAAATAGGCGTGAAATTTTGTTTAATCGATCGAATTTAAGCAATCGAAACACATTATTATAACTTCTTTGTTAAGCATTTGAAAGTTGCGATCGAAGAATAACGCCCCCTTCGCAGTTAATGGAAACCTCGATCGAACAAGGGAACGATCGAATCGGCATCTACTGGTCTGGAAAAGAGATAGCCCTGGCCGTACTGGCATCCCCACTGTTTCAAATATTCCAGTTGAGTTGAGGTTTCGATCCCTTCTGCGATGACGGTTAAACCGAGTTTGCGGGCGAGGGCGAGGGCGGAAATGACGATTTCTGAGGCGTTGCGATCGAGTCCGATTTTGCTAACAAAGGCACGATCGAGCTTCAATCCATCGACAGGAAAGGAATGCAGGTAGTTGAGCGACGAGTATCCGGTGCCGAAATCGTCAAAATAGAATTCGACCCCGATCGATCGCAGTCGATCGATTTGCTGAAGGACGATCTCAGTCGGTTCGAGAAGACTGCGTTCGGTAATTTCGAGTTTGAGTTGCTGCGGCTGCAGTTCAGTTTGGGCGAGTAGTGCGTTCACCCCTTCGCTGAAGGTCTCGTTTTGCAGTTGGCGGCTTGTCAGGTTCACGCTAACTTGTAAGGCTTGGGCGATTTCAGCGTTCGATCGCCATTTTTGGAGTTGCGTACAAGCTTCTCGCAACATCCATCGATCGATCTCCAAGATTCGATCGCCGATCTGTGCCAGTGGAATAAATACACCAGGACTGACGAAACCTCGTTGGGGGTGTTCCCATCGTGCCAACGCCTCCAATCCCATGAGGCGATCGGTTTCCAAATCGACGATCGGCTGATAGTGTGCGTGTAGTTCGTTACGTCGCAGCGCCTGGCATAAATCCGCCTGCCATTGCAGCAGCGACAAGTTTTCCCCTACTCCATCGAGATCTGTAAAACTTTTTAACTGACTGTGTAACGAATCTTGGCGTTTGCGAAGCCATGACTCTACGCGAGCGTGTAACTCCGTTTTCGATATAGGGATACTCAGCGCCTCGTCAATCCACTGCTTTTACCGATAGAGTTCCTCGTTCTTGCATGATACGGACAGGAATATTAACTGCTTCACAGCGATGAAAAAATGTATCCTCGAGTTCCTCAAATAAATAAATCGCCGATCGCTCGCCTCGTCCCGCCGCTTCTTTCATCCATTGGGTGCCAAGCGTCGTTTTCCCAACACCACTCGGCCCAGTTAACATGGTGACTGTTCCTCGTTCGATACCACCGTTAAGCAGCTCGTCAATTGCTGGGATACCAGACGGTATTTTTTCCAGCTTAAACTCCTGGGGTGGTTCGGAGATCGTTAAACGAGGAAAGACATCGAGTCCGATATTATATTTGATTTTAAACGAATGTTTTCCGGGTTCAAAGTCCGAACCTCGAAACTTTGTAACATAGAGAAGTCGCCGATCGTCAAAAAACTCTAAATTGACAATTCCATCGCTCAAAAATTGCACGTCATCGTCGAGGTGACCGCCTCCGCTTTCTGATGTAAATAAGACGGTCGATCCTTGCTGGCCAAGAAAGTTTAAAAATGACAAAATTTGCTTGCGAAACTGAAACGAATCACTTGCTAGATATCGAAATTGTGTCATCGCATCGACAAAGACACGCCGTGGTCGAATGGTCTCAATCTGTTCGACGATCGCTTGGGTGACTGGATCGCGCTCGACTTCAGCTGGTGCAAAGATATCGTAAGTTTGCTGTTGTGTAAAAAATTCAGCTTTGGGGCTGAGGTCGAGAAAATCGATTGCAGATAAGTCGAATCCGATTAATGCACCATTTTCTTGGATTTGGTTTGTCGATTCACCTAACGTAATGTAGAGCGATCGCTCTCCCCTCTGAGTTCCTGCTAGGAGAAACTGTAAACCGAGAATGGTTTTTCCAGACCCTGGTTGACCGCGTACGAGATACGCACGATTGGCAATAAATCCGCCGTGTAGAATTCGATCGAGACCGGGAATTCCCAAAGATAGGCGCGATGTTGACATTATCTAGACCGTTATCTCCTGCCTCACAAGTTTAAATAAGCTTATCCTAGCTTATTTTGTAGTAAAAGGCAGACTTCGATCGGTATTCGACGGCCTAGATTAACGGAATAAAATGCCGTTTCAAGTCTGAGAAATTACATCGGGAAGAGGGGGCGCTTCAAACGATACAACCAAACCAATCCCAAAGTCCCGAAAACGATACCAGTCAAACTGACAATTTGCGCGATACGGAGCGGGCCGAACATCAAACTATCGGTTCGCAGCCCTTCAATCCAGAAGCGGCCAAAACTATAGGCAGCGAAATAGGTCAGAAAAAGCGTCCCCAACTTCAAATTTAACTTACCCTGTTGTCCTCGAACGAACAGCCACACGAGCAATCCAAAAACCAAGAGGTTCCAAATGGATTCGTAGAGAAACGTTGGATGAAAATACTCAAAGTCAATATATTGAGGTGGGCGTTGGGAAGGTGGAATGTAGAGTTTCCAGGGCAAATCCGTCGGCGTTCCAAAGGCTTCTGAATTAAAGAAATTGCCCCAACGTCCGATCGCCTGACCTAAAATCAACGATGGTGCAATTAAATCAGCCAGTTGCCAAAACGGGAGCTTGTTGAGACGAGAAAAAATCAGTCCGGCAACGATTCCACCGATGACAGCGCCGTGAATGGCAATGCCACCTTGCCAAATCGCGATAATTCGATCGGGGTGCTGGCTGTAGACATCCCATTGAAACAGGACATAGTAAAGACGAGCGCAGGGAATGGCTGCGAGAACTGCCCAAATTGCGAAATCGCCGATGAGTTCGGGATCGACGTTGCGCCGCTTGGCTAAAAATTGGGAGAGTGTTACACCGATGAGAACAGCGCTGGCGATGAGAAAGCCGTACCAACGTATCGTAACGGGGCCGAGTTCGAAGAGAACTTCCCCTGGCGAAGCGAATTGAAAGGCGAGAATGAGTTGAAACAGTGCCATTCGTATGGAGTCAGTGACCGGAAAACAGGCAACTTTATAATAGTTCAAAATATCGCGTTACTCAGTACGGACTTAGGGCGCGTCTTTGCGAGGAGGACTCGTTCTTTGGTAAGTCGGGGAGGCCTTGGAGGGCGAAACGGCTGCATATTTCGTCAGAATGCGAGCGAGTCGATCGCACCCGATGGGTTTGCTGAGATAGTCGTCACATCCAGCTTCTAAACAACGTTCTCGATCTCCGACCATCGCTAAGGCCGTCGTTGCAATCACGGGGATATTTTGCCAGCGGGGATCGGCTTTGATGCGGCGCGTCACTTCCAAGCCATCGATTCCCGGTAGGTGAATGTCCATGAGGATCGAGGCAGGGGAATGGTTTTCTAACCAGTCGAGGGCTTCTTGTCCGTTGGCGGTGCGTTTGACTTCGTATCCCCAAAATTCAAGAATGTCTTTGAGTAACAGGGCGTTGTAGTCGTGGTCTTCAATGAGGAGTAAAAGATTTTTCTCAGGGGCTGGACTCTCGGACTCGAAGCGGTGAGAATCGGCGTTGTCACGGTCGGGATTGGCCGTATCTGAAGGTTGTAAGGGGAGGACGATGGTAAAGCGGCTTCCCCGGTTGACTTGGGATTGGCAGGTGACTGTACCACCGTGAAGTTCGGCGAGTTTTCGGGTCAGTGCGAGTCCCAAACCACTGCCTTCATGCTGTCGGGAGAGGGAATTATCGAGTTGTTGGAACGGTTGGAAGAGTAAAGCTTGCTGGTCTTCGGGGATACCGATACCGTTGTCCCAAACGCTCAGGTGGAGTTGTCGATCGCGATATTGCACGTCGAGACCGACGCGACCCCCGAGTTCGGAAAATTTAATGGCGTTGGATAAGAGGTTGAGTAGCATTTGCCTCAGACGCACTTCATCGGCGATGAAGGTTTTGAGGGTCGGATCGAGGTCAGTTTGAATTTGGATTTGCCGCGATCGAGCTTGTTCGCTGACGAGGGCAATCGCGTCGGCGCACAATTGGGGAATCGAAACGAGAGTCGGGTTGAGTTCGATTTTACCGGCTTCGACTTTGGACAGGTCGAGAACGTCGCCGATGAGTTTGAGGAGGTGTTCGCCGCTATCGTAAATTCGATCGAGATAAAGTCTTTGTTTTTCGTTGAGACTGCCGTAGAGTTCTTGGAGGAGCAAATTGGAAAAGCCCAAAATTGAAGTCAGAGGCGTTCGCAACTCGTGAGACATATTGGCGAGAAAGACGGATTTGAGGCGGCTCGCTCGCTCGAGTTCGAGATTTTTGGTTGCGAGTTCGGCCAATATCGCTTTTTGTTGGGTGATGTCGCGACAGATGACGGAGATGGCGTTGGGACAGCCGTTTTCGTCGGGAACGGGGCTGACGGACAGAAGCGCGTGAAAGTATTCGCCGTTACGTCGCTGGCAGATGACTTCGCCACTCCATCCCGTGGTCGGGTTTTCGAGCGCTTGCTGGGCGAGATAGGCTTGGGAAGTTTGCGGGTTGTCGGGATAGAGAAGTTCGGCCGGTTTGCCGCACAGGGCGTTGACATCGTAACCGAACATCCGGGCAGTGGCTGAGTTGGCGTAGACGATCGTGCCTTGGAAATCGACGATTGCAGCGCTGTCGTGTGCGGCTTCGATCGCTTTGAGAAACATTTGTAATTGATGCTCGAACCGTTTTCGATCGGTGACATCGCGAGCAATTCCCAATCCGCCGATGAGGGTGCCATTGCGATACAGCAAGCGGCCGTTCACTTCCATATCGATGGGAGTTCCAGCGAGTGGCTGGAGTTGAAATTCAAAGTCTTTCAGTTCTCCCGTGGCCAGGAGATCCTCAAAGGCGTGGGCCGTTCGTTTTCGGAAGGAAGGCGCGACGAATTCGAGGTACGATCGACCTTCCCAACGATCGGAAGAACACCTCAGAAGACGTTGTCCATAAGAGTTGATGAAGGTCAGTCTTCCTTCAAGATCGACGGTATAAACCATGTCGTTGGCCGTTTCGACATAGGCACGAAAGAGGGTTTCTGAATCGTCGCTCCCGAATTGCCAGGTTTCTGGGTCGTTGGGTTGGGGTAGGTCTCGCTCGATCGACGCTTCGGTCAACTGTTGCAGTTGTCGTTCGAGAGCTGCAACTTTTTGACGGAGTTCGTCGTTTTCACGTTGAAGAGACATACTGTTTACACCAACCGGTTCATAGCGTGTGTTAAGGTTCGATGAAGATTTCGATTGCAAACGTCTCGAATAGAGCGGTCTGTTTAACTTACCGAGCGCAACCGATGAGTTGCAGTTCCAATCTAACTTAAGATTTTAAGATGTTATGAGATCGAAGACGGACGATTGAAGATTTTTGGGATCTTTCACTGGAAGGGGATCGCATTCGGGAAACGGATAGTCGGAGCGATCCCCCTCCAACTCGATCGCCCTAGGATGTTAGGATCTCGGCTTTAGGGTTACGCGATACTCATCGGAGTTGCTGAGGTTTGCTCGATCGATCTCAATTCTTTCAGGGGTTCCAAAATTCGATCGAAATAAAGTTTCTCTAAATATCTGAAGGTTCATCGCTCGAGAAGGAAAAATTCTGCGATCTAAATCTCGATCGATATCTCAAGATTTAAATCATGAAATCGTGGAGATCGTTTACTTGAGGCTCGATCGAGGTGTTTTTCTAAATAATGTTCGATCGTCATCAAAAATTATTCAGAGTCAGTCAAATCGTAGATCTCGCTACTCTTTCAATTCCTCGATCGATTAAACTTGTCATAGCAGGGGGTTACCCATTTGGGTGAGATCCGTGTAAAATTCACAAGCCTCGATCGATGTCACTGCATCGAGATCTCGTTGTCTGCGTTCGTCTCGTCAGCTCGTTTGAAAGTCAGTCCATGTTAAACGTCTTTGTTTATGGCACTTTACAGCCGGGAGAGCGATATCACGATCGATATTGCGGCGATCGCGTCGTTGCGACTCAGCCAGCCATGGTGCGTGGAAAACTCTATCACCTTCCTCCCGTCAACTATCCGGCAATGACACCCGGAAAAAGCTGGGTAAAAGGTGTGATTTTATCCTTTGAAGATCCGAGATCGATCGAAAAGCTGGACGAACTCGAAGGCTTCAAACCCGATCGAAATCCCCTTGAAAATGATTACAACCGCTACGAAATTGAAGTTTTCGCGCCGGACAATCCAACGAGATCGATCGGGATAGCTTGGGCGTATTTTATGAATTGGGAACGAATCCAACAGCTTCAGGGAATCCGATTATCTGATGGAATTTGGCGTGAGATAAAGAAAGCGTGAAGCGGTTACTGCAAGCTGTGAGTCAGTACGGTCACCGCTTGACCTCCTAACCGCCTCATCTCCCCATCAGGTCACCGCTTCGGGATGGTCAGTCATATAACTGAGTAACCAATTGGCCATCGTGGCGCGGCGCGTGTCCCGAGGATCGAATTCCCCAATTTTATAGCCTTTAAATCCTAACTTTTCCTTAAGAAGTTGTTTGTTCGGTTTGGGAATCGATCGAGTCAGTTTAACCGTTGGCGGACGGTTGGCGATAAAGTCAGGGGGTTCGGGATAGTCTTGTTTCCAGGCTTCAGACACGTCAGAATTGTCCCACTGTCCCGTATTACCGTTGTATCGATAGCCCAGATAGTGCCACACCAAACGATTAACCGTATCGTCGTCGAGCTCTTCGTTGAGGATTGCCCAAATGGTATCCGTATTTAGAGAGGGTAACTCAGACATCGTTGCGTAGATTCAACAAAGTAAAATGTGCGACGGCCAAACTCAACCGCGCGCGTTCGAGGGTCGAAAGTTCCATCCAAGGCGCACTCCGTACCGATTCGGACACCGATTCTGGGGTTTTACCGCGCATGGCGTAGGCGAAGGGACGGGCGAGAACTTGAAGGTCTTCGATCGACCAATTGGGAATTAGCCCATGTACGCAGCGTACCAAAAGATCGGCGAGAGACAAATTCCCCGCCATCAACTGCGCGGCTTGATGGGCGATGGCATCGAGAATATCTTGAGGAACCCGCGCACCGAATTTCTGACGGAGTTGTACGTGCAGCCAACACGCATTGAGGTGTTGGAAAAATACGGGATATCGATCGCCAATTTCGAGATCGTCGATTTCGAGACGCTCTTCAAACTTCGTCAATCTCACACTCGATTCTCGATCGAGGGGATTCCAAGGATAGTTTTCGTCGTCACCCAGCAAAATCGCATCTAACAGATCGAGTTCGACTTGGCTTTGTTGGGAGGTAGAAGGATTCCGAGAGGACATGGCAATAAGACGTTCGGAAAACGCAGCGGAACGGCGGCCACAAGAGTGTGACAATTCTGGAACTGTGCTAATGTCTGAGCTTTCACTAACTACATCACGACTTTGGGGCTTTCCGCAACCCAAAATCGCCGCATTGAGCGTCAGTCTACGACAAACTCCCAGGCTTGACCTTGAGAACTACCGAATTTGAGTTGCGTTCCCGATGCGAGCGAGATTTCTTGGTGGTGAATTTTACGCCAATCGTCGCCGCTGCGGACGAGGGTACCGTAACGCGAAAAGTCTCGCAGAAAGTACGTCGGGTGCGAACTGTCGTGAAGGTGGCGGTAGAAGATCTCGGCGTGACGCTGCGAAACCCAGCGTTCGGAAACGATCGCGTCGTTGTCCTCCGTGCGTCCGACGCGCAACAAACCGCGACGGATATTCCAAACTGTATCGGGAGAAGAGATCGAACGCAAACAGGCTTTTGTAGACAATCGATCGAGTCGCGTGGTGGAGTTTTCCGGTAATTCCGTGACAATTTGATGGGGCGATTCGAGAAGTTGGCCGTCGAATTCTGGGTGGAGGTACAACACCGGAAGCGTCCAGGCGGGTTGATTGAATTTATAGAGTGTCAGGAGTTGCTGACGGGCGATCGCAACGGCTCGATCGATCGGATGACGTTGGGCGAGAGTCTGGGCGAAGGCTTGAATGAAACTGAGCGCTTCTCGATCGGCGATCGCGTCGCGCATGGCCAAAACGGCTGGAACGCCGTGATGGATGAGAACTTCGGCTAAGCTGCTGCGGGGGATGAGTTCGTTCTCGTGACAGTCGCTTTGTGCGCCCCAGCAAGCGTTAAATACCGCCAGCGTCACTTGCGATCGAACCAAAACTTGCGCCAGTTCTGTCCCGCTGAGGGTCGTATCGTCCCGCAGGAACAATCGTCCGCCATCGGGTGCGGGTACGCCGTGGCCGGAATAGAGCAAGATATTGTACTGTTTGGTTTCCAGTCGATCGATCAGTTCGGCGGGAGTCGGTTGAATTAACGTCTCGACGCGATAGGGAACCGCCGCATCTTGTCGGCTACAGTTGGCGAACAGTTCTGCAATTTGACAGGCTTCCGTTTCCAAATCCAACACCGAGGTTCGATTGTCGTCCCCGCATCCGAGAACTAAGAGCATTTGCAACGATCGACCCACACTTCGCAACGCCAGGGGATCGACATCGCAGGTGGTACGACTGAAGAGAATATTTCGATCGAGCGATAGCGCCGGCTTTCCCAAACGAGGCTGTGCGATTTCCCACGGAAACCCGATTAAGGCGGGATCGCGCACGTCCAAACGTACTCTCAACGGAATGCGACGACCGAGTGCGATTCCTTGGCTTTGCGCCAAACTCCGCTGAACCGATCCGGCGAACAGCCACGTCCACAACTCTAAACCCAACTGCTGCATGAGTCGGCTGCTGTAGCTTCCCACCGTCGGACTCGGCGATGGAAAAAAGGACTCGAGAGCGTTCGACGCACTCGCGGTTGCGGGAACGGGAAGGGGATTGAGAGAAAATAAATCTTGCCAGGCTTGCCAAGTCTGCGCCAAAGATTCCGGCCAGACTGAATCGTGGTGAACGTAGCCACTGGGATGAGGGGCTTGTAGAACCCAAATGGCATATCGACGCTGTTGTCGGTTCGGTGACTCGTCAGAACGATCGGCGGTCAACGGTGAGATCGCCAAACTCAAGCGAGGAAAGTCAGATTGCAGCATTCCAAGCGACGTGTGAGGAATTGAAGCGAGAGAAGCATTCTCTTTTTAGTCTATTCCAACTCTGACCGAGCGTCCGGCGCTGGGAATTAGAAGTTGGGGCTAGACTGTTAAACAAGTTAATTTGTTCCCCAATTTCCACAGAAATGTAGAGAGATAGTGGTATGTCCGACATCACCCCGACGAACGAAAAAGCTTTAGAAGAGCTAATTTGGTCGATCGAAGCATCTCAGGGGAAGTTTTTACTCGTTCTCGCTCAATGTAACGATATTCAAACTCGCGATCGACTGTTGCAGCATTTGTCACAAATGTGTTCGTTTCGGCTGCGATCGATCGAGCTTCCGCCGGGGACGACGCAGCCTTACAGTACGCTTTGCAAGATACTCGGCGACGATCGACCGGATGCGTTGATGGTGTTGGGGTTGGTGGGGTCGAATCGCGAGGCGTTGGTGTCGATCGACAATATGCGCGAGGCGTTTCGCGAGACGTTTCAGTTTCCGGTTATTTTTTGGATTACGCGAGAAACGCACGTGGCGTTGATTCGGGTTGCGCCGGATTTTGAAAGTTGGACGACGACCACGAAGTTTGAAAGCTCGGCGAGTGAGTTTGTGGCGTTGGTTCGGGATATTGCAAATTGTTGGTTTTCTCTGAGCGATGCGGAACCTGCGGTTTCATATTTCGATGTTGGCGATGAAATCGATCGTTTTTTTCGCTCGGAATTGGCGAGTTCAGTTGAGGAGGACACGGGTGGCGAACTGGGTTCGCCACCGCGAGCTGTCCGTTCGGATGGAGAATTTGCGGCTAACTGTGCCTCGTTACTCGGGTTGAGTTTGTCGTTAAAGTCCCAGTGGCTTCGATCGATCGAGCAGTTAGAAACAGCGTTCGATCGATGGGGTCAGTTAAACCAGATCGATCGTCAAGGATTGGTCTTGACAGAAATCGCATTTTGTGTTAAAAAATTGGCTTCTCAAAATGAGGTCGATCGAGTTGAGTATTGTTTCGATCGAGCGTTAAATCTTTTCGATAAAATTGAAAATTTTCGGATTTATAATAAATTGGTCGATCGGGTGTATCGCATGGTTCGATCGATCGAAGCGTGGGACAAGCAAGAGGTTTTAGCAAGGAAGGTTTTAGAGATTGGGAAAACGGCGATCGATCGAGCCAAGGCTTACAGTTTTTTGGGGGAAGCTTGCCGCAAACGAGAACAATGGCAAGACGCGAGAGATTTCGCATTCCAAAGTCTCGAATTATTGAAAACCATCGAAGTTTCCGCGAGCGATTCAGCTTACAATGTAGAAGTTCGAGGGTTTCTTGAAAATCTCGATCGATGCACGTTGGGAACGGCGCTCGATCGATTGGAAGAATCGAACGAAGCGTTAACCCATCTCGAAACAGCAAAACAACAGAGTAATCCCGAACTCGACTTAACCCTTCACCTCGATATTCTGTGCGAACTCGAACGAATTTATTACCATCGAAAAGCCTATCTTCAAGCCTTTGAAACGAAGCAAGAAAGACTATCGATCGAGCAACAATTCGGCTTAATCGCGTTCGTTGGCGCGGGACGAGTTCAACCGCGTCGAACCGAAATTCGCAGCCTGACCCCCAATCGATTAGATGTCGCCGACGAAATCGCCGCCTCGGGACGACAGCAAGATGTAGAGAAACTCCTCGAACGAGTGGGAAGAATCGATACCAAAATTACCCTCGTTTATGGATTTTCAGGAGTTGGCAAAAGTTCTCTGATTTCCGCTGGCTTAGTTCCCGCCATTCAACGGAAAAGTTTTGGCGTTCAAGATGGCTTAGTTGTTCTTTTGAGAAACTATAACGACTGGCAAAAACAATTCGCAATTGTGTTAACTAAAACTTTACATGAAAAAGAGATCGATCCTTACGCAATCTTAGATAGTGAAGATGCGATTTTAACGCAATTGCAACATAACGAAGATACTCACAATCTGAGAACGGTATTAATTTTCGATCAATTTGAAGAATTTTTCTTTGAATACGGAAGAAAACGAACGCGAAACGTTTTATTTGATTTTCTCGGACGAGTACTTGATACGGTTTCGTCGTTGCGCGTAATATTTTCTTTACGCCGAGACTCGATTCACTTTCTCTTGCGCCGCACTATTTTTCAAGACATTGATATTCTCAGCGATAAAAATCTTTATTATATTGGCAATTTCACACCAGAGGAAGCGAAAACAGCCGTCGAGCAACTGTCGAGGCAGGGCAACTTTCCCATGCAACCTGACTTGATTGATGCAGTGATTGCCGATTTATCGAAAAGTGAAACCAGCGAAAAATACGACCGGGTTAGACCGATCGAATTGCAAATTGTCGGGGCGCAGTTGCAACGGGAAAATATCACAACCCTGGAGGAGTATCGGCAAAAGGGAACGAAGGAAGAATTAGTCGGACGTTATGTTGACGAAGCAGTTCGCGATTGCGGGACGGAAAACCGACAGTTAGCCGAATTGGTGTTGTTTTTGCTGACGGATGAGAAGATTCTTCGCCCGACGAAGAATCGATCGGAGTTAGCCGAGGAAGTCACGCAACTCAACACGCCAACGGATGAGTTGGATTTGGTGTTGATGGTGTTGGCGGGTTCGGGTTTGTTGGTGCGATTGCCGAGTCAGGAGGAAGACGGCTATCAATTGATTCACGACTATCTCGCGGAGTTGATTCGCCAGCAGCAAGAACCTCGCGTGATGGAGTTGGTGAAGCAGGAACGGGAAAAGCGAGAGAAAGCAGAAGCGCAGTTAGCAGATGCGGAAGTGAAGAACCGAAAAGCAACGCAACGGTTGCAGATAGGATCGATTTTGTTAGCTGTGTCTGTGTTGGCTGCATTAGGGTTGGGTGCTGCTAGCGAAGTTGCACGGCAAGGCTTAAAACGAAGAAAGCTTGAGACGCGGCTAGAGCAACAGGCAAACGATGCTGTACAGCGATTTGAATTCGATCAAATTGAGGCGTTGCTCGTTGCTATAAGAGCGGTCAAAGAATTGCAAAAAACAGAAAAGAACGGTGTCTATGTGGTCTATCGTCCCATTTCTGCATTAGGGTCGATTGTTCGGAGTATCCGCGAACAAAATCGCTTGCAAGGGCATCAGAATAGGGTCTGGAGCGCCCAGTTCAGCCTGGGTGGAGAGCATATCATCACCGCCTCGGATGACGGTACAGCGAGGCTATGGGACACTCAAGGCAACGAACTGTCTGTCTTTGAAGGACATCAAGGCACAGTTTGGGGCGTCCAGTTCAACCCGAACGGAGAACGCATCGTTACCGCCTCGGATGACGGTACAGCGAGGCTATGGGACACTCAAGGCAACGAACTGGCTGTCCTTGAAGGACATCAAGAGGCAGTCGTTAGTGTTCGGTTCAGCCCGAACGGAGAACGCATCGTCACTGCCTCAGAAGACGGTACGGCACGTTTGTGGGACACTCAAGGCAACGAACTGTCTGTCCTTGAAGGGCATCAAGGTAAAGTTTGGAGCGCCCAGTTCAGCCCGAACGGAGAGCGTATCGTTACCGCCTCGGATGACGGTACGGCACGGCTGTGGGATGCACAAGGACAGGTGCTAGTTGTCCTCAAAGGGCATCAGGAGGCGGTCGGGAGAGTTCAGTTCAGCCCAGATGGAGAACGCATTGTCACCACATCATCGGACGGTACGGCACGTTTGTGGGACTCTCGGGGCTATGAACTTGCTATCCTCAAGGGACATCAAGGTACGGTCTGGAGTACCCAGTTTAGCCCGGATGGAGAGCGCATCGTCACTGCCTCAGAAGACGGCACGGCACGGTTGTGGGATGCCCAAGGACACGAACTGGCTGTCTTCAAAGGACACATTGCTAGGGTTGTTAGCGTCCGATTCAGTCCGGATGGAAAGCGCATCGTCACCGCATCATACGACGACACGGCACGGCTGTGGGACGTTCAAGGCAACGAACTGGCCGTCCTCGAAGGGCATCAGGAGGCGGTCTGGAGCGCCCAATTCAGCCCAGATGGAGAGCAAATCGTCACCGCATCATTTGACGACACAGTACGACTGTGGGATTTTCAAGGACACGAACTGGCTGTCCTCGAAGGGCATCAGGAGGCGGTCTGGAGCGCCCAATTCAGCCCAGATGGAGAGCAAATCGTCACCGCATCATACGACGGCACGGCACGGCTGTGGGACGTTCAAGGCAACGAACTGGCCGTCCTCGAAGGGCATCAAGAGGAAGTTATTAGCGCCCAGTTCAGCCCGGAAGGAAAGCGCATCGTCACCGTATCATACGACGGCACGGCACGGCTGTGGGACGTTCAAGGGAACGAACTGGCCGTCCTCGAAGGGCATCAAGGCGCGGTCCGGAGCGCCCAGTTCAGTCCAGACGGAGAGCGCATCGTCACCGCATCATACGACGGCATGGCACGGCTGTGGGACGTTCAAGGCAACGAACTGGCTGTCCTCGAAGGGCATCAAGAGGAAGTTATTAGCGCCCAGTTCAGCCTGGAAGGAAAGCGCATCGTCACTGCATCAATCGACAACACAGCGAGGCTGTGGGACGTTCAAGGCAACGAACTGGCCGTCCTTGAGGGGCATCAAGGCGCGGTCTGGAGCGCCCAGTTCAGTCCAGACGGAGAGCGCATCGTCACCGCATCATACGACGGCACGGCACGGCTGTGGGACGTTCAAGGGAACGAACTGGCCGTCCTCGAGGGGCATCAAGGCACGGTCTGGAGCGCCCAGTTCAGCCCGGACGGAGAGTGCATCGTTACTGCATCAACAGATAAAACGGCGAGGTTGTGGGACACTCAAGGTATCGAACTGGCTGTCTTTGAAGGACATCGGAATTCGGTCGTTAGTGTCCGGTTCAGCCCGGACGGAGAGCACATCGTTACTGCATCAACAGATAAAACGGCGAGGTTGTGGGACACGCAAGGACATGAACTCGGCATCCTCGAGGGACATCAGGATAAAGTTTGGAGCGCCCAGTTCAGCCCGGACGGAGAACACATCGTCACAGCTTCATCAGATGACACGGCGCGGCTGTGGCGCGTTGAAACATTGGACGAGCTACTAGAACGCGGGTGTGAATGGCTGCACGACTACCTCACCACCAACCCCAACGCCACAGACGAAGATCGCGCCATGTGCGGCATTCCGCCTCGGGAAGCAGAAGAAGAACCGTGACACCCGACCCACAACCCACGAGAATTCAGACAACATCGCCGCTCCTCAACTCCCGCGATTCGGTACGCTAGAAAGAAATCGAACTGACTCGATCGAGCTACGCTCCGAAGCACGCGAACGAACAAACCCCATGAACGAAGATTACAAACTGCCCACCAGCGACCCCGCCACGACGGAAGCACTTCCCCCCGCCGTCGAGCGCGTGATTCCCGCCCTGCGCTTAGCCGGATGGACGAGTTTTTGGGTGCAAATCGTCCTGGGAATCGTCGCCGGCCTGATTTTCGTCTTTGCCGTTTCCGTCGCCGCCTTCGACGACTCCGAAGCCGCCCAAATGAACCCAGGACGCGGGCCGGGCATCTTTTTCGCCATTACGGGACTCATCGCCCTGGGCATTAGCATTTACTGGTCGGCTTCCTACGTCCAACTGGCCAAACGCCTGAAAATTCCCGACAGCAGCGTGCGTCCCACCCGCGCCCAAACCGTTCGATCGATCGAAATCGGCACCCTCATCAACATCGTCGGAATGCTGTTCAACCTCATGGCCGCCGAGACGATTACGGGTATCCTGTTAGCAAAAGCCCTGCGCTCGGAAGGGGTCGCCTTTTCCCCCGCCGCCTTGAAACAACTCATCCAACCGATCGATCTGTTCGTGGTCTTGGGAAACACCCACACCCTCGTCGCTCACTTCATCGCTTTAGTTGCGTCCCTGTGGTTGTTGCGCTGGGTTGCAAACGCGAAATCCTAACCTGGGTTGGAGAACCTGCCGATGTCTGAGACTGCTCGCGAATCCCTAGCCAGCTTGCAAGTGCTGGTTATCATGGCCAAAGCCGACGGTATCCTCCAAGACGAAGAGCGCAACGCCCTCGAAATCGCTTGGAAGCAACTGGAAACACCCCCGGAAGGGGTTTCGATCGAATCGTTACTGTCCGAAGAGTGCGATCTCGATCGACTGTTGGCGCAAATTACCACGCCCCAAACCCGCGAATCCCTCTACGAAGCGGCGTTAGCGATGGCGAAACTCGGCGGAACGACCCCAGAAGAACAACAAATTCTCGATCGAATCCAAACCACCTTCAACCTCGATCTCGGCGAAGAAGAACGACTTTTCGAGACCGCCATCGATGCCTTATCCGACGAAACCACCGACGATCTCGCCGCCACCCTCGACCCCAAACAACGAGAACGGGAAGTCCGCGACCTCATCCTCGACTACGCCATCGGCATTTCCATCCTCGGCTTCAATCCCATTCCCGGCCTCAACGCCGTCACCACCCTCGCCGCTTACGTGTTGGTGTTGAAAATGGTGAGATCGATCGGCGCAAAGTGGGGCTATCCCAAGGGTCAAGACGTATTAGCCATTATCGGAAATTTATTTGGCGGTTTGGGAGCTTTCGCCGCTGGATTGACCACTTGGCTGGCCGTTTCGTTGGTGGGTATGTTCGTCCCTATTGTCGGGAGTGCGGCGAACGCTTCGTTTTTATTCACCGTCACTTGGGCCATGGGACAAGCGACCAATCGCTATTACGCCAGCGGTCGTCAAATGAGCGCGGCTGAACTCAAACAGGCATTCCGAGAGGCGAAAAAGGAAGGGAAATCAGTTTATCAAGAAAACGAAGCGACGATTGCATCCCAACAAAAATCGTCTCGCCCTCAAATTGAAGCCCTCGGTCGTCAGTTGAAATCCGGGGAAATTAGCCAGCAAGACTACCAGGAAAAATTGCGTGAATTGTGGCGAGTTCGTGGGAATCAAGGAATCTAGAGCAGGCAAGATTTAATTCGTAAAGCAGCATGAAATAACGAACAACACTGGATTAAAGGGGTGCATCTCAATTTCGTAGAAAGACCCCTCCGCCTTCGGTACCTCCCCTTAGCCAGGGGAGGATAGGTGGGGTTTCTCGTAAAAGTGAGATGCACCGGATTAAAGGGCATGAAGCAGTATCGTTATAAAAGTAGTTGCCGATCGGTCTATTCGAGTTAGATTGGTGTGTTGTTTGATGCGATTCATTTCTGAATTGGCGCAATATCCCCTAAAACCATCTCAGTTATTTTTTCTATAGAGTCTCGAAAAACACGAACGTTACAGGTTTCCAGGCGATTGTATTAAACAGAACGAAGATAACTCGATTTGAGATCGGGATCGATCGATTCCCGCCATTATCGTTCAGATGAAATCGGTATCCGCTTCATTCCAGCGATCTCGCTCAAACGCGGGGTTTGCCTGCCACTGCATCGATATTTTATCGTTTCAAGCACATATAATTAAGACTTAATTTTAATCGGTCGTCCGAACACCCATTGACTCGATCGATCTCTCCAATTCTCCTTCAATCACATTTTCGTCACACTTTTCCTCTAGACTCGACCTATCGGGTCGATCGCGCAAAATAACGAGCAACAAGCACTTAAACAACGTAAGCGAACGATGTACGACAGAGTTGCTAGTCACCGCAATCACAGGGTAAGCCAATCTGGAACTGTACTCCACGATCGAGCAGCTCGCCCAGATTGCGTATCGTTCGATGGGATAGAGGCAAGATCTCCAGAAAGATCGAGTGCGTTAATCGCAAACGATACGACAAAGATCGTTGCTTCACTGCAAGCGGAGGGAACTTCTGACGAAGATCGAGGAATCGAAATGATCGACCTACAAGACGAAGCTTACGTCAGTCTGGCGGTTGATGTGATGCGTGCGCAGAACCCACGAGCGATCGTCGCATTGAAAAACTTCCTCACCGTTTTGCCCAATCCCACAGCCATCGAAATCACCTTAGAGCGAGCAGTCTATCAACTAGCAGACATCGATCGAAGTGCTTATTGTTGGATGCTCCAACAAAGCGATCTCCTCATGCCCGAACTCGATTTAGAAGATGTCGTGCGTCAGTGGATTCGTTCGACCTTGACCCGAGAAGGCTACGACGAACGGGATTTTGACTGCGATCGAGACGGTTGTTTTCACTTCAGCGATGCAGCTAAAACCCGACTGTGGCAAGTGGCCTCAGATTGCGATCGATTGCTACTCGAGGAAATTCTCCACATCAGTGAAGACATCGATCGCGAACAAGGAATTCTTCAAGAAAGCGGAGATAAAGCGGCGGATTGGTGAGAACGGGCTGAAACGTTCGGATGTCCCAGTTCTCTTGCTTTACCATCGCCCCTAACGTCAACCACTATGAATTTAACTGTCTTAATCATCGAAAATATCGAACATTACGGATTGACAGAATGCGATCTCAAACGTTTAGCCGCTGGGGAGAACTGTAATGTCATCAGTGCGATCGGAATGAGCTTGGGATTGCACTTGGTTCGTCACGTCAAACCCCACGCGATCTTGAGCGACATTGACTTACCTCCCCTCACCGGCTACAAACCGTATCAACTCGACTTAAACCCTGACGATCTAACGGCTCGACTCGATCGATTGCCCTTCGCCTTGGTGTCTTCGACAATGGAATTAGAAAGTTGTCAGTTAGTTATAAGGTTGAACGAGCAGCTTCAGCTTCAAAGTCAAGCGACTCGAGAAGATGAGGATGAGACCGAGGAACGTTTGGAAGATTCGATCTCCAAGCGTTCCTCGGTCTCTCCTTTTCCGCGTTTTCGATCTGCGGACGCCAAACTGAAACAACGAGTTTAACAATTTTCATCCTCGACGAACTTGAAAACCGTTCGTGCTGCCAGCCAGATCTCCGAGGAATCTCGTGCGGTCAGTACTCAGTATTCTCGTGTCTCCGTCGAATCAACTACGTAGTTTCACGTACTTTTAAAAAACCAGAATACTTAAATTTAAGTGTTTTAAATGAGGGCTAAAAATCGATCGATTGAATCATTAGTTTTTCAGGAAAAAATCTCATTTATTTTTAAAGGGTAAGTAAAGATTTTTAATAGACTCTATCGATCGAAAATGGAATCGGTTATGGTAGGCATGGAAGGAAATCAAACTTGCCAAACGCAAATTTTCGACAAAACAGGAGCGATTGAGAGATCGCAAACTGCGCGATCGAGGCACGAGATCGTCCTTCCCCACAGGTAATCGGTGTGAGTTCAAAATAGCGGAATTCGATCGCAACGACGACCAACCGCTTTAGATATTACCTGACGAACTCAAAACGATAAATTCCCAAGCGGCGGGAACAACAACGGGAGGAACACTAGAGATGGAACGGATCGATCGATGGGATTGTATTGTCAGTATGGCGATCATGTTGTCAATTTCTCTCTTGACTGTATGGGGATACAGTCGAGACACGTCACTGTACGTCAACGTGAAACCTGAAGACGCAACCGTCACAGCCAACGCAAAATAGCAAAATAGCTCGAACAATTTGCCAGTTTCGCCATTCCACGCAGGGATAAGATACACTCACCCCTACGCGGAACCCAAATCAAGTCATCAAGTAGACTGGCCAATGCCGATGGGACAGGACACGTTCGTTCCCCCTAAACCACAGTACCCATTGGGATTTTTTGCCAAATACTGTTGGTGGTAATCTTCCGCGTAGTAAAACGTCGGTGCGTCGAGGATCTCCGTCGTGATTTCGCCGTAGCCCACTTGACTCAGCGCCGTCTGATAGGCCGCTCGCGACGTTTCCGCCAGTTGGCGCTGTTCCTCAGAATAGACGTAGATGCCCGAACGGTACTGCGTTCCCACATCGTTACCCTGACGCATTCCCTGCGTGGGGTCGTGACTTTCCCAAAAGGCTTTCAGCAGCGCTTCATAGCCGATTGCTTCAGGATCGTAAACGACAAACACCACCTCGTTATGTCCCGTCATTCCCGTACAAACTTCTCGATATGTCGGGTTGGGGGTACAGCCCGCTGCGTAGCCTACAGCCGTCGTATACACACCCTCGAGTTGCCAGAAGCGACGTTCGGCCCCCCAAAAACAACCCATGCCAAACAAAGCCAGTTGCATTCGATCGGGATAGGGCGGCAACAGGGGCGTTCCCAACACGAAATGCTTGTCCGGAACCGGCATGGGCGTATCTCGTCCGGGCAGTGCTTCTCCCGGTTTCGGTAAACTCAATTTTTTGCCAAATCCAAAGAAAACCATAATCTCGATCGCGTGTTTGTGAGGTCTACGCAACATTATCGAATGTTTCCGAAATTGCGAACACGTCAAACCGAGTGGGGTTTTCCGTCGCCCACACGAAAACAAACCCCCAGCTTTCAGCAAAAACTGAGGGTTGTGTCACTCGGGATTACCGTCGTCTGTCCTTTAATTCTCCGCCGACTCCGAGGCGACGACTGGCGACCATAAAGACTCGCCTCGTCCGTCTTCTCCCTCTCGATCGAGCGACTCGATCGAGGTCAGCGTTGGCAGCCAAATCTTTTCCACCTGTGGCGTAAAACCGAGCCACTGCTTCGACAGATCGGCAAACACTCGCGGACAGCCACTCACGCAAAACCGCGTTTTTGCCGTTCCCGGTCGCGCGCGCAATCCCAGTAAATCCAATTCTCGCGCCGCTGCTTCCACCACGTGTTCCGCCGGATCGATCGACGTCACTGTCAGGGGTAAAATCGTCCGCAACACCGGTTCGAGGTGGGGATAGTGAGTGCAGCCGTACACCAAAGTATCGATGCGTCGCTGCAAGAGCGGTTGCAGATATTTTCGTGCGACCGTTCGCGTCTGGGGATGTTGAATGCGATTGCCTTCGACGATCGGCACGAATTCCGGACACCCCACTTCCCACACGCGAGCCGAAGGATTGGTTTCCAAAATTGCCTGTCGGTACGCACCGCTTTTCGCCGTCGCAGGCGTGGCGATGATACCGATGCGCTGGCCCTGTCGAACGGCTGCCCGTGCGCCCGGTAAAATCAAGCCCAAAATCGGAAAATCGAATTCATCGCGGACGGTTTCCAAGGCGAGAGCCGAACTCGTATTACAGGCAACGACAGCCATTTTGACGCGACATCGTGCCATCCACGTGAGGATTTCCCGCACGAACTGCAAAATTTCCTCGGGCGTGCGCGTTCCGTAGGGAAGCCGTGCCGTATCGCCGAAATACAGCACGCTCTCGTGAGGAAGTTGTCGGGATAAGACTTGCAAAACTGTCAAACCACCGACACCGCTATCGAAAATCCCGATCGATTGAGTGTTATTTGTCATAGAGTCCTTGCTATAACCAAAGTGGCACCGAGGAGCGAAGGCGACTAAAAAGAAGAAAGTGGGCGTTCTCTAGAGAATAACCCTATTCACACAATGGACCGGGACAGTACTGGCGAACGTACTGTAAGATACCACGGGAAATCGCTTGCGACAGGGTTTCGCGGTAGTCGGGGTCGGCCAAACGTCGCGCGTCGGAAGCTCCCGTCACAAAACCCAATTCCAGCAAAATCGCTGGCATATCGGTATTGCGTAACACGTAAAACCGCGCCGTCCGCACGCCGCGATCGGGACCGCCCGTTGCCTGAAGGAGGTGTTGATGAACGATCCTCGCCAAATCGCCACCGGTTTGGTAGTAATACGTTTCGACGCCGTTGACATCGGGGCGGCTCATACTAATGGCGTTGGCGTGAATGCTGACGAACAGGTTGGCGTCGAGACGGTTGGCCAACTGCACGCGCGGTTCGAGTTCGACCGTGCGATTGTCTTCCCGGGTGAGAACGACAGCTACCCCTTGTGCTTCGAGGAGTTCAGCAATTCGGTGAGACATGGGGTTGACGATATCGATTTCACTGAGTCCGCCAATGCCCACCGCACCGGGGTCGCTGCCACCGTGGCCGGGATCGAGAACGATCAGAAATTGTCCGTCGGGAATGCGAGGTAAATCGCCGAGTCCGTTTTGAGACGCGATCGATGGGGACGGCGTGCCGTAGGGTCGGAGTTCCAACGCCAGGAGTTTCGTACTCGGTTGGTTAATCCCCTCTACCGAAACTTGCGGTGCGGGCATCACGCGCACGATGACCGTTTCGGGCCCCGACTGCTCGACTTGCACCCAAGAAATCGCCTCGCTGCTGCGGGCACTGGGGGGGCGCAGTCCTGGCAGCAGTCGCGCGTTTTGAATTTCGATCTGATAGGCCAGTGTCCGGCGATCCCAGTAGCCAATGGATTGGACAGTTCGATCGGTTCGCACGAGAACCCGCCCTCCGTCTACGGTAATTTCAACCGCTTCCACCGTAGCTGTTTGCGAGTATACCGGCGCTTGAGTGACTTGGACGTGGTCGATCGAATCGGTTTTCGGCGATCCGTTTAGAACTTCGAGGTCTTTGACCGATGTTGGGAACGAAGCCTGTTTGGCTTTCAACAGCGATCGATCGAGGGTTTGCGCCTGCGAGATCGAACCGAGTTGGGAAACCATCAAAACGCTTGCTAGACTGGGGAGCAACCCGTGAACTCTGACCATATTTCTCCTTGCTTGCTGGATCGTCGCCGAGATTGGCAGATCGTTAAGAAATCGCGGATTTACCCGACCTTGTCAACCTGAGCGAACAGATCGACAAACTGGGTTGAAAAATAACACAAAAAATTCATGCCGAGTAGGACGAGATCGAGACGAGTGGCTCCTTCCTGCCCTGTCACTACGGCCGTTCGATCGCGCTTACCGGACATCGACGTGCTGTCGAACCCAATTGAGAATTGCGTCGTTCACGAGGTCGGGACGCTCGTCGTGGACACAGTGTCCCCCACGTTCGATCTCGAGCAACTCGAGGTTGGACTTCAACCGGCCGAACTGCTGGGGACGAGCGAGGGCGGGCGGTACCATTCGATCGTCCGTCGCCCACACCAGCAATCCCGGCGCGTCGAGACGTGCCAAGGCTGCCGCGATATCGGGGCAGAAGTCGAGGTCGCCGGCCGATCGAGCCAGACGACAAAACGCCCCCGCCGCCCCTCGATCGAATGCAGGCGGGGAAAAAATTTCAACGGGGTCTTGGGGAACGGAACTCGCATCCCCATAGGCAAACTTCACCCAAGGCCGCAGGCGTTCGGGATGGCGAATCCAATAAAAAATCGGTTTGAGCAGAATGGGAGAGGCGAACAAGCGCTCGATCGACCTGACGAGAGCGCGCGTTCCCGGAGGCATGAGGTTACGGCGCAATGCCGGATCGGGCAGCGTAATCGTCACGATTCCTTTGACGGCTTCTCGGTAGCGGTCAGCCGTCACGACGCTGACGAGCGATCCGATCGAATGTCCTACCCAAACCGCCGGACGACGAACTACAGTTTGCCAAAACTCAAAGGCTTGTTCGACCCACAGATCGACTCGGTAGCGTGCGGGCGCTTTTTCCGACGCGCCAAAACCCAACAAGTCTAGGGCGTAAACGGGATGCTGTCGGCTCAACGGACCGAGATTGTAACGCCAATGTCCGATGGAACCCCCGAAGCCGTGTAATAGGACGATCGGCGTTGGAGACGCATCTGAAGCTTCAGGATGTCGCACGGTATAGCGCGTTTGCCACCCTCGCCAAATCCAATCTCGCTGTTGTCCCAAACACCATCGTTTGCCTCGATCTTCGATCTTCGTGTCCTCACTGCTGCAAGGCATTTGCCCTCCTCATTGTACGCGATGCTGCACCCGGCCGCGTCTCCGTTGATATAGAATTCAAGAATTTACGTTAAATTTAAACCCGATCGAAATTATTCCGAGTAGAATGTCTGTACGGCAATTCAGTTTCGATCTTCAGACCCACAACTCACAAACGAAAGACAAACAGCTCGACCTAATACCATATGCCTGCAATCGGAAAAAAACGACAAAGAGATTTACCCCAGATCAACGAACGAATCCGCTTTCCCAAAATTCGAGTCATCGATACAGACGGAGCGCAACTCGGCATTCTGGCCCCTTCAGAAGCGCTACGCCTTGCTGAAGAAAAAGACCTCGACTTAGTCTTGGTGAGCGATAAAGCCGATCCCCCCGTTTGTCGGATTATGGACTACGGGAAATACAAGTTCGAGCAAGAGAAAAAATCGAAGGAAGCGAAGAAAAAGCAACACTCCTCCGAACTTAAAGAAGTCAAGATGCGGTACAAGATCGAAGATCACGATTACCAAGTCCGTGTCAAGCAGGCGATCCGCTTTCTCAAAGCTGGGGATAAGGTCAAAGCAACGGTGATGTTTCGCGGTCGGGAAATCCAACACACTGACTTGGCCGAGCAACTACTCAGACGCTTGGCTAACGACCTCGAGGAAGTTGCAGAAATTCAACAGTTCCCCAAACGCGAGGGTCGTAGCATGATGATGTTGCTGTCCCCGAAGAAATCCTAGGCAAAACGCCCCTTTGCTTGACGGTTCGGCAGTTTCTCGATCGGAGTCATTGCCTGGTGGAGTGGTGCTGGCTCGCTGCCACTCGGGAGCCAGCGTTGTGTTATGCCGTAAATTTCTTGTTAATCTGAAGCTAGTCGTTGGCGATAAGAGGGAGCGGCACTCGATCGAGTACCGCTCGTTTGCGTTTCGATCGCGGAAGCGGTGCGTAGCACTTTCCCGAACGACCCACATCAGGACGAGCGACGCTGCATGGAACTGAAAAACTGGCAATTCAAGCAAGGGGGATGGACTCAGCGGTTGCTGCAATGGATCAACCTCCGACCAGAAGACGGCGAGCGAACGTTGTTTATGTTCGTCTTCTATACAGCAACCTCCATCGGACTACTTTGGCTCGAAGCCGTGACCTACGGCTTGTTTCTCGACAAGTACGGAGCCGAATCCCTCACCGTGATCTACATCGCCGGATCGGCAATCGGTTCGGGGTTGGGATTTTTCTACTCCTGGCTTCAAGAAGTCCTGCCGATGCGTCGGGCGATCGTCGCGATCGCCCTTTTAATGGCACTGCCCCTGGTGCTGTTTCGGGTGGGACTCGAACTGCCGCTACTGTTCGGCATTACGGTTTTCTCAATGCGGCTGTGGATCGACGGAGCTTACATCCTCAACGATCTCAACACCTCGATTACCGCCAACCAACTCTTTAACATCCGCGAGATCAAGCGCACTTACCCCATCATCAGTAGTGGCATTTTGCTCGCCGACGTGATCAGCGGATTTTCGCTCCCGGTCATGCTCGATCGAATCGGACTGAAAAACGTCCTCCTCGCTGCCTGCTTCATGCTCGTGGTGGGGGCGTTTCTCCTGTTCTACCTGAGCGAAAACTACCGTCAAGCCTTTCCCGATGCGAGCCGCCGCACGGAAGAAGAAGATCCTTCCGATTACACCACCCGACGTTTCCAAGGGCCGCTTCGAACCTACGTCTGGTTGTTGGTGACGTTCTTCGTTCTCGTCGAAATTCTCTACGTCCTCATCGAATTCCAGTTTTTCAGCGAACTCGAACTGCAACTCGAAGGCGAAGATTTGGCGAGTGGTATTGCCAGTTTCTTAGGCTTGTTCAACGGCGTTCTCGGCATCTTCGAGTTAGTCACTCAATGGTTTGCCTCGAGCCGCGTCGTGGAGCGTATGGGCGTATTCCGAGCGGGCGCGATCCTGCCGGTCTTAGTCGCGGCGATCGGGGTCTTCTCGCTAGTGGGTTCCTTTAGTGGCTGGTTCGCTCTGTTCCTCGGCGTCATTGCGATCAAGTTCGTGGACGAGCTGTTCCACTACACGCTGATCGAAGGGACGGGGCCAGTTTTGTTTCAACCCCTGCCCGAAACCCAGCGCAATAGTATGCAAGCCCTCGTCAACGGCGTGGCCGAACCTGTGGCAACTGGGGTTGCAGGCTTGGTCATGTGGGTGACGATCTGGGGCGGTCGTCGCTTACTCGGGAAAGAGCAGTGGCAAGCCTTGCAAAGTCCCGTGTTTCTCGCGTTGGTAATACTGGTAGCTTCGGCGTGGATTTTGACCATTTGGTTGATGCGATCGCGCTACGTGGGCCTGCTGGTATCGAGTGCCGAACGGGGACGTTTAGGCGTGTCGGACGTGGACTTGCGGGCGCTTAAGCGCTCGGTGGTGGAAACCTTGGAAAAACCCAAATCCGAAGCCGACAAGCGCTCGTGTGTAGAACTGCTGGCGCAGATCGACCCTCAAAATGTGGGAGAAGTCCTCGCACCGCTGCTGCAAAGTTTGCCCCCCGCCTTACAGCGCCAAAGCTTGGAGGTGATGCTGGACTATCCGAAGGCGGAACATCTGCCCCAGGTTCGCGCGCTGATCGATCGACCGCAACCCCCGGAAGTTCTGGCCTTGGCTTTGCGCTACGTCTGGCTGACGGAACAGGCCCCGGATATGCGGCAGTTGCGCCCCTACCTGCGGCCGGAAGTCGATCCGGTCGTGCGGGCAACGGCAGCTTCGTTGATTTTGCGGAAGGGCAATCGAGAACAGAAAGCCGAAGCGACCAATGCGTTGCGACGAATGCTCACCCACAAGCAGGAGCGAGAGCGGGTGATGGGAACCCGCGCGTTGGGGGAAGCCGATTTTCTTCAAGGACTGCGGCTTTACGTGCCGAACCTGTTGCAAGACGAGTCCTTGCGCGTACGCTGCTCTCTGTTGGAAGTCATTGCGTCTACGCACTTGGAAGAGTACTATCCATCCCTGTTGCGGGGCCTGTCTTACAAATCTACGCGCGACGCGGCGATGCAAGCCTTGGTTCGCTTGGATAACGAAGTCCTCGATCGACTCGTCGTGCTGGCGGAGGACGTTCACAAACCCGATTTAGTGCGGATGTACGCCTGGAGTACGATCGCTCAGATCGGAACGGTCGAAGCCCTCGACGTGTTGGTGTCGCACTTGATGACGGCTTGGGGAACCAACCGTCGCAATATCTTGCGAATTTTGCTGAAGATGCCGGAAGAACGGGGGATTGAAGGAGTCCTCGATCGACTCGGACGCAGCGGCGTGGAAATTCTCATCGATCAGGAATTGATGTTTCAAGGACAGCTCTACGCGGCGTTAGTGGATTTCGCGCCCGATGCCGTTGCGGAAGACCTGGAAGTCTTGCGTACGAACGGCAACGTCCGCCTGACGACCGAGTACGCCCTCGATCTCCTGCGTCGCGCCTTGCGGGATTTGTTGTCGGACAGTGTCGAACGGTTGTTTCTGTTGATGAAATTCTTGTATCCCCTCAGTTCCATTCAGGCGGCAGCATTTAACCTCAAATCGGGATCTCGATCGTACATGGCGCGAGGGCTGGAAATCCTCGACAATACCATCGATATCCCCAGCAAGCGCTCGCTTTTGAGCGTCCTCGATCGACAGGGAGACTCCGAAAAACTGCAAAACCTCGTGGAGTTGACGGAATACCGTCCCGTGTCTATGAGCGATCGACTGCGACAGTTACTCGAGTTGCGCCTGTTCCTCTCTGACTGGCCTCTAGCCTGTTGCTTTCACGTCGCGCGGGTGGCTCGGTGGGGGATCGGGGCCGACCAAACTCTCGCCGGCTTGCGCCATCCAACAGGGTTCGTCCGCGAAGCCGTCCTCGCCTATCTACAGGTCGCTTCACCGCGAGCTTTGGTAGAATTGCTACCGAAAATGCAAAACGATCCCGATCCACTCGTCTCTGCCCAAGTGCGAGAGATCATGTTGCAATTCGGGTTGAGTCCGTCCGAGAGTTAATTCCAGCGAGAGGGTAGAATGAAAAAGCGAGAAGTCCCAAACCTCGCAGAATTGGAACTAATAGGGACTCAATCGCTTGCTTCGCTGCTCTCGCTGTTCGTTCGCGGTAACAGTGCGTAGCGCTTTCCTCGTTCTTTTTCTACCTCATGCTCACCAGTGTCGATCGATTGCTTTTCGTGCGAGGCGTTCCGATTTTTAAAGAATTGCGGGACGATTTTCTCGTGCGCCTTGCGTCTGTGATGGACGAACTTTCCTTTCCGGCGAACCACACGATTTTTACGGAAGGGCAAGAAGGTCGATCGCTGTACATTGTCGTGTCGGGTGTCGTGCGCGTCCATATCGGAGATCGAGAACTGGCCCGCTTGTCTCAAGGTGCTTGTTTTGGGGAAATGTCCCTGTTCGATGCCGAACCGAGATCGGCATCGGTGACGACCTGTGAATCCTGCGAGTGTTTGATGCTGACCCAGCAGCAACTCTACGACGCCATTGACGAAACGCCGGGGATCGCCATTAACATCATTCGTTTGTTATCCCGTCGTACCCGCGAACTCAATCAAAAGCTCAACCTTCAAGAAGCTAGACAACGAGACGCGGAACTCCGTAACCTGGGGTCGTAGTCCGTTTGTCACCTCCACCATGAACGCTCCTTTGTCTGCGATCCGTCCGAGTGCGACGTCTTCTGTGCCGTTGCGCGGTGCGATTTTCGATATGGACGGCGTGTTGACCGATACGATCGAGTTTCACTATCAAACTTGGCAACGTCTGGCTGATGAAGAAAGGATTCCGTTCGATCGACAGGCCAACGAAGCGTTGCGAGGCTTGTCTCGCCGGGATTCTCTGTTGCGGATGCTCGACGGCCGCACGTTGCCGGAAGCAAAAATGCAGGAATTGCTCGATCGAAAAAATCAGTATTTCCGCGAATTCGTGAAAACGATGAGTTCCGACCACTTGTTACCGGGGGTGCGGGACTTTCTCGACGATCTGCGGGCGGCTGGCGTTAAAACCGCAGTCGCGTCGGCCAGCCAAAACGTTTACGTGGTCGTCGAACAGCTGGGTATTGCTGACGATATCGACGCGATTACGAACGTCTATTGCGTCGATCGACCCAAACCCGCCCCCGATGTCTTTTTACACGCAGCCGAACGGTTGAACCTTTCACCGTCGGAATGCGTCGTGTTCGAGGATGCAGAATCGGGCGTAGAAGCGGCGTTGGCGGCAAAGATGCACGTGGTGGGATTGGGCCCGGTCGATCGAGTCGGTGCCGCTCACTGGGTGCTTCCGAGCTTGAACGGGCTTCGTTGGGCAGATTTACAAGCAAAATTCGAGAAATAGGGAAACGCTAGGCGGCCGAGATCGATTTAGAAGACATCGGTTTCGGCTACACCTTCGCCGTTGGGTTCGTCGTCCCAGTTGTCGTCTATGGCTTCGGCTTCGAGGACGATCGGCGGAGCATTGCCCTCCTCTCCCGCGTCAGCGTGGCTGGGAATAGCTTCTAAAATGGCATCGAGGACTCGCGCGACGGGAACGAGCGTCAAGCCGAGATCGGGTGGGTTCTGTCCTCGGGGGATGATGGCACGTTTGAAACCCAATTTTGCCGCTTCTCGCAACCGCAACTCTAATTGCGACACTTGTCGCACTTGTCCGCCCAATCCCACCTCTCCGATGAGAACGGTATGGGGATCGACGAGCCGATCTCGAAATCCCGAAACCACCGCGAGGGCAATTCCCAGATCGGCAGCGGGTTCTTCGACTTTAATCCCCCCGACCGAGGCGACGTAGGTATCTAATTTCGACAGCGGTACGCCCACGCGCTTTTCCAGAACGGCGAGAATCTGTTGCAGGCGGTTGCTATCAACGCCAGTTGCACTGCGTCGCGGCGATCCGAAGCTGGCGGGACTCACCAACGCTTGCAATTCGACGACGATCGGCCGCGTTCCCTCGCAGGCGACGATGGTCGAGGTTCCCGAGACGCTTTCGTCACGACTGCCTAAAAACAATTCCGAGGGGTTCGCCACTTCCCGCAAGCCATTGGATACCATCTCGAACACGCCGATTTCGTGGGTGGCACCGAAACGGTTTTTCATCGATCGAAGCAGGCGGTGACTGGCAAATCGATCGCCCTCGAAAAACAACACGGTATCGACCAAGTGTTCTAAAACTCGCGGCCCGGCGATCGAACCGTCTTTGGTGACGTGTCCGACGATAAACAAGGTGATGTTTTCCCGTTTCGCCACCTGCATTAACGCTGAGGTACACTCGCGAACTTGGGCCACGGAACCGGGTGCTGAGGTCAACGAGGCGAAATAAATGGTTTGAATGCTATCGATGACGGCAAGATCGGGTTTGAGAGATTCCAACTCTCGCAAAATGACTTCTAGATCGGTTTCGGGCAGTAAGAAGAAATTGGCTTCTGCTTTGGCTTCGAGGGTCGATCGATCGGTTGTCGAACCGTTGGTTGGCGGAGCTTCTCGGGGAGGGGAGCCGTCCGACGATTGGGGGTCGGTCTCGTCTTCGTCGAGCGTGGCTGAAAGAAGCCGTTGCGCCCGTAATTTAACTTGTTGTCCCGACTCTTCCGCCGAGACGTAAAGTACGCGCGATCGATGGGATAACTGACTCGCGGTTTGCAACAACAGCGTCGATTTGCCGATGCCCGGTTCGCCACCGATCAGGACGAGCGATCCCGGTACGATGCCCCCTCCGAGAACGCGATCGAGTTCGCCATATCCCGAGGGCGATCGCAGAACGGCTCGATCGGCAATTTGGGACAGTAGAACGGCGGCTCTCGGTTGTCCGTCCGATTTGTCTGTGGAGGTCGTCGTCAGATCTCGATTCCACGCCGCTGCACTGACTGGACGCCCAGAAGCCAAGGCCGCTGGGGGTTCGGTTTCCGTCAGCGAATTCCAGGCCCCGCAGTTGGTACAGCGTCCGAAGTATTGAGAAAATTCGGCACCGCATTCATTGCAGATGTAGTAGGTGCGAGACTTGGCCATAACGACGGCAATGATGTGCTTTCAATTCTGAAAAAACTCTGAAAGATAGCTCAGATAAGGATTTCAACGGATATTGTCCACTTCAATGGGGTAGTATCTTAATGTAGAGTAGCAAAATTTAATACGATAAATGTTCGTTGAAGGGGTTTGAAGAACATTGGATAGTCAAAAAGAGAAAATTCTAGTCGTTGACGATGAAGCCAGTATTCGCCGGATTTTAGAAACACGCCTGGCCATGATCGGTTATGACGTGGTGACGGCCGCCGACGGCGAGGAAGCTCTTGAAACCTTTCGAGACGCGCATCCCGATTTGGTGGTCTTAGACGTGATGATGCCCAAGCTGGACGGTTACGGGGTGTGTCAGGAACTTCGTAAAGAGTCAGATGTCCCGATTATCATGCTGACGGCACTGGGTGACGTGGCCGATCGCATTACGGGATTGGAATTAGGGGCGGACGATTACGTCGTCAAGCCGTTTTCGCCCAAGGAACTCGAAGCTCGGATTCGATCGGTGTTGCGCCGCGTCGATAAAACGAACAGTACGGGAATTCCGAGTTCGGGTGTCATTCAAATCAACAGCATTCGCATCGACACCAACAAGAGACAGGTGTACAAGGGCGACGAACGAATTCGACTGACTGGAATGGAGTTCAGTCTGTTGGAGTTGTTGGTGAGTCGATCGGGGGAACCGTTTTCTCGATCGGAAATTCTACAAGAGGTCTGGGGCTATACGCCCGAACGTCACGTCGATACGCGCGTTGTAGACGTTCACATTTCGCGTTTGCGGGCGAAACTCGAAGACGACCCGAGCAACCCGGAATTGATCTTAACGGCACGGGGAACGGGCTATTTATTCCAACGCATTATCGAACCGGGCGAGGAGTGATGAGGGGGTGATGGGGTGATGGGGTGACGAGAAACCCATACCCGATCGCCTGTTTCAGGTTGTTTATGTCTAAATCTGATTCGACTGTTGTGTTGCGGCAATTGCCGATCGTCGTTGGGAGTTTGGCGGGGACGTTACTGTTGGTCAATCGCCTGCTGACACCGGAGTCCCTGCTGACGGGTTGGCAATCGCGCTCGGATGCTGTGGGAGTCGTGATTAGTGCTGTTTTGGTGCTGACGGGACTGTTGTGGCAGCGCGTGCAACCTAAGCCTCCCGAGGCGGTGATGCTGGATGGGGAGGAAGGGTTTGAGTTGGCGTCGGATTTGCCGGAGGGGGTGAAGACGGAGTTAGCTTGGGCCTCTCATTTGTTGTTGACGAATACGGTTACGAAGTCGATCGCGATCTGGTACGATCGACGGGTTTTGTTGCGTCGCGGTGTACTGGGAACCAATTCTCAAATCGAACCCGGTGCGATCGTCAAACGAGTCCTCGAAACGCACAAACCCGTGTATTTGGTCAAACTCGATCTCTATCCCGGCAAAGTGGAATTCGACTATCTGCCCCTTAACACACAAGGCGTTATTTGTCAACCCATTGGAAGCAAAGGCGTGATGGTGTTAGGGGCAAACGCGCCGCGCAGTTACACCCAACAGGACGAAACCTGGATTGAGGGCATCGCCGAAAAGTTGGCCGACACGATCGAGCGAACTTTGCAACCGTCTTAAATGCAGCGTTTGAAGATCGATCTCAGGTGGGGGGTTATCGTCGTCGTCTTAGTCGGAGCGGCGTTGCGATTCGGGCATCTCGATCTCAAACCCCTCTGGCTCGATGAAATCCTCACGGCACTGTTGAGTTTGGGGCGAACGGGATCGGACGTACCGCTCGATCGATGGGTTTCGATCGCCCAACTGCACGATCTGTTTTCGCTGAACCCCGATGTCACTTGTGCTGACATCCGTCACATCGTTACCACTGAATCGACCCATCCGCCGTTTTTTTTCTGTTTGATTCACCAGTGGTTGCAGTGGGTACAGCCGACGTTCGATCGTTTGACGTGGCAACTTCGATCGATCCCGGCGTTGTTCGGTATTGGCTCGATCGCGGCCGTGTATTGGCTCGATCGCGTGGCCTTTTCAGCAAAAGCGGGACTCGTGGCAGCGGCACTCCTCGCCGTTTCACCATTTGCTGTGTATCTGTCTCAGGAAGCACGACATTACACCTTACCGCTTCTGTTGGTAATCGTGGCGTTAGTGGGGTTGGTGCAATTCGTTCGGAACCTCGTTCGCGGAAAGCGAGTTTCGACGTGGACTCGCCTGTTGTGGGTGGCGGCCAATACGATAGGCTTGTACGCTCACTATTTTTTCGTTGTCGCTTACGGGGCGCAATTGGCGACACTCGCGAGTGTGGCGATCGTTCGGCGAGAGGGTCGAAAATCCTTGAAAACCTGGCTCGGCGAACTGGGATTTTGGCTGACCCCCGCGTTGCTGTTTTTACCGTGGCTGACAACGCTCCTACATCATTTCGATCGACCGGAAACTGACTGGTTCAAACCCTTCGAGCCGAGTTGGACGGATCATTTCGCCCCCATCGTACAAACGTTAGCCAGTTGGGTGTTAATGGCAATTGCCTTACCCGTAGAAGGTCAACCCCTGTGGTTCGCGATTCCGATGGGTTTGGCGATGGTGGGATTTACCCTGTGGCTGACACGGGTGGCGTGGCGAGGGATATGCGATCGATGGCAGGCGATCGATCGACGATTAGAACTGCTGACGTTAGCGAGTTTCACGGGTTGGTCGTTACTCGCGTTCGCATCGATCGTGTACGGTTTCGGCAAGGACATCACCACTGCACCGCGCTATCACTTTATCTATTATCCGGGGATTTGCGCGTTGCTCGGGGCGGCCTTGACCTCGGAAAAACAGCCGTTGCGTCGATCGAGCGTCGTCGTTGCTGTCGGACTGCTCAGTTCCCTGTTCGTCACGAGCGATCTCGCCTTTCACAAACCCTACTATCCCCGTCAACTCGCCCGAAGTTTAGAGGTCGATCGCAACGTCCCGATCGCAACCGTGGTGGGCTATCAAAACTTGCAAGAAATCGCTTTGGGATTGAGCGTCGCTTTAGAATTACCCACTTCGTCGAAGTTTGCTCTACTCGATCGAACTCAGAGCTACGAATTTGTTTGGAATACCCTGGAAACGTTATCTGACACCCCAAATTTCCCCTTAGACTTGTGGGTTATCGCCCCCGGACTCCGACAAGCTGAGTATCCCCAAACGCTCGTCCTGTCAGGCTCGAACTGCGATCGAGATCCGAACGAATACCATCGTTTGGGCGTACCGTACCAGCGCTACCAATGTAGCCGCTCCATTGCCAGCTCGTTACAATGAAACGTAGAAGGAAACATTGAAGAGGTGCATTAAACCCAATTAACAATCCTAAATCGTAAGTGACACTCGTAAATCGTAAATCGTAAATCGTAACTTTCCATCATGCCCGTCCAAAAATCTCATTATGAAAGCGCGATCGCTCGATATTGCGACACCCATGCGACGGTCGAACTCCTCAGACAACACCGCCCCTATCTCGAAGCGATTCCCAGCCTGCGCCGTCCCAAAGAAAGTGTCGTCGTGCTTCCGTTTCCTCTCGTGCGTCTACGCGAAGCGATTTCTCAAGCGGGATTGAACGGCTTGAACATTCGAGCTGGAGAGACAGTCTGTCTGCCTTCCGAACTGGGGATTTTCATGTGCGAACCCGATTGGAAAGTGAAAATCGGGATTGAAATCTTCATGTTCGTCCATCGTCCTCATGAAGATTTTTCCGATTTGCTCTTGCGCTGGCGACAAACCCAAGTTTTACTCGATAAAGGATACGAGTGGGTGATGCCGTTCCGCTACCGCCATATTTACGGCGAAGCCGCTCAGCGTATTTTTCCGTTGTTCGTGTTGTTTGAAGAAAGCCCCGAGCGTATTAAGCGCGGCTTGGAGGGTGCCACGCTCCCCTTTGTCATTGACAGCGAAACGATCGCGCTCGATCGAGAAGAGGAATTTTTTTCAGCGGAAAGCCCGTCCTTGTAAGATCTGAGACGTTTGGCGCTTTCCGAAAAACTTTCGCCCGATCGAGACACGATCGAGAGAAAGTTTTGCTATGATGGTAAAGCGATATTCGATCGCGGACGTGGCGGAATTGGTAGACGCGCTAGATTTAGGTTCTAGTACCGCAAGGTGTGAAGGTTCAAGTCCTTTCGTCCGCATATATCCAGTGTTTCCCGGCAATAGACCTCTCGATTGGATTTCTCCTAACGGCTCGGCTTAACCTGCCGAACGCGAGAGACCTAACCCTATATCTGAGAAAGTTCGTTCCGGAAACGGGCGGGGTGAACCCGCCCCTAAACGCCCTGCACGACCAGCGAAGCCGATTGGCTATCATTTGGAAAGCTGGGCTACCCTGGATAACCCGTAGCCGATTGGCTGGGTTTCTACATAACTGACCAGACCCCTTTAGCAACGCTTGTCAGTGTGTCCAAGTGAGGGGTTAGGTAAATCAGATAGGCGAAAAACGCGCCACCGCAGCCGCCAATTAAAAAACTACTCGCAAATTCACCCCAGCCTTCTTTGGTGCCTAGATCGGTCGGGGGAGCCTCTGTCGTAACAGAAGGCGAGGGTTTGTAGGTTGTGACGCTACCGTAAAGCGATAAAGCAACGGTGAGAATCATGACTAAACCGACAGCTGATAATACACCGGCTGTGGCCGCATAGTCAGTATTCCGCAGCGGACCTGTCACCACAAACGGACCAAACAGAAAAAAGCCGTGTGCCATACCGATTTCCAGACCTCGACGCTGGGCTGATAAACCTTGGCGATAGGCCGGTAGATTGCTGATGAAAGCTTGGGAGAAAGCCGAGGAATTTAGGGGGGTCGCGAGATCTCCAATTTGAGGATCTCCAGCTGGTCTAATCATGTCAGTCATGTTATTTAAACTCTTAATCAAAACGAGATCGACTAGAGTATAGTTTAAAGTAAAGTGATTCTCGGTATTCCTTTGTTAAGAATGTTTATAATTTGTTGAGATTCTTTACAATGAAACGATTGTCTCCACAGTTCACAGTAATATCCAGATCGTCGGTGATTGATTTAGGAAATTTAGGATAAGGTTATGGCAGCTTCATTTTTACCTTCGGTTTGTATTCCTATGCTCGCAATTCTGGCGTTTGTTTCAATGGGTCTTTTCTTTCTATATGTTGAAAGCGAAGCCTAGTTGAAAACGGCTAGTAACAGAGTTGCAATTGGATTCAACACCCTTGCCAGTCATTTCACTGGCAAGGGTGTTGGTTTAAGTATCATTGCAAAATTAGTTCGTTTATAAAGTCAACATCGAAAAGCTAAAGTTTTGGTAGAGTAAAGGGGGCGAACCCGCTGGATTTCCAAAGATTCAATTCCCGAACATTTTACGGGGCGTGGGTTTCAGCTCGAGCTGCAAATTAGGTCTAAAATTCCATACCTAGAACTTTAAGTTAACACTAACAGATTAAGAACTTTTCCAACGTTCGCTGAACCGACTGTCGATCGAACGATCCTGAAGCGATCGACGTAAGATTGCAAAGAGAGAACGTACCGTTTTCCCGTAAAACCGCGATGAATCTAGCGCCTTTCTCGATCGTTTTAGGGTGGATGCTTCCGATCGCTCAGGTGCAACCCCCCACACTCCCGTATTTTGAAGAATCGCAGCCTGTTGTCGTTCAGACCGCCCAACCGAACGAGGTGGCTGCAACAACAGTGCGCGTTCCCGTTTCGGCCGCACAACTGTACTACCAACGTCTGGCCGCCCTCCAAGCCGGAACCCTATACACCCGCGTTCCCCGGAACAGCTTTCAACCAGCTTGGGAAGGCGTTCTCGAAAATCCCACTTACGAGCAGTGGGTGGCGTTGTTGGCGCAGGAAGCGAAAGCCATCGCCGCCGGACAAGGGGAAAACCGCCTCTCCGTCACGATCGGAGATTCGCTGACGCTTTGGTTGCGGCCGGGCCTGTTCGACGACGATCGACTGTGGCTCAATCAAAGTATCGGCGGTGAAAACACGGCAAAAATTCGCAACCGCTTGACGGTACTCGAAGAAACGCGACCGAACAGTATTTTCGTCATGGCTGGCGTGAACGATCTCATCGGCGGACGGTCTGACGAAGCGATTCTGACCGATTACGAGGAGATTATCCGCCAGTTGCGCGACCATCACCCGCAGGCTCGGCTCGTGGTGCAGTCCATTTTACCCACCCATCACGAGGCCGTCTCAAACGATCGAATTCGCACGCTCAACCGAGAATTAAGGGCGATGAGTCAGGAATTTGGGGCGATGTATCTCGATCTGTATCCCCACTTCAGCGACGAACGCGGCCGCCTGAGATCGGATTTGACAACAGACGGTATCCACTTAAGTAATGGCGGCTACGAACTCTGGCAGTTGTTTATCCGTCAAATCGACTATCAAATTATGTTGGACGAAAAGCGTTCAGGATCGATCGAGTAACTTGAGAAAGACCAACGTGGCTTGTACGTTTGGGTGCAAGCCGTCGGTGGAAAACTCCCGTTTGAGATTGCCCGCTTCGTCGATCAGATAGGGACTTAAATCGAGAAATTCCACTCGATCGTCTCCCGCAAACTGCTGCGCCAATGCTCGATTGAGGACGGAGACGACCGGGTTGCTGACATCAGCCATGCGTGGGTCTCGGAGTTGTTCGGTTTTCGATCGCGGTAACACGGACGAAAAAACAATCCGCGTTTTCGGATATTTTCGGTGAATTGTTTCGATCAGGGTTAACGTATCGTCGAGGATATTTTTCGGGTGAGTTTGATTGAGCAATTCCGGCGTAGCCGCTCCAAAAATCGCAATTTCTTGGGGGGGATGACTGTCGGACAGTCGATCGACTTGTGCCACCATATCTTTGAGGCGATAGGCCGGTACGCCGAGATTGAAATCGTTTTCTCCTAAAAACTCATCGGGAACGGACAAGGCGATCGAACTCCCGACGATCGATCGACGAACAGTCGGATGAGTATCGATAAATTTGCGATATTCTGCAATTTTCAAGCGGTCGTAATCCTCTTTTTTGGGATAGACACCGCTCTGGGCAGAAATTTCCTCGCGGCGTTCCAAGAAATCTGGCGGTAGATAGGCCGTGAGTTCCGCAGATTTTTCTAAGTACCATGCCCGTCCGTCCCAACGTCGATCGGCAATCGCGGCTAACGTCGCCGTTTCTTCGTCGGTCAACGTCAACAGGACTTCGAGAGAGGGAAGGGGACGAGGCGTCGAAGCAGGAGACGGCGTAAGAGAAGTGTTTTTCCCAGGAGATTTCGGGGTCGATCGAGGTGTATTCGCCAGTTGCGGTGAGTCTTTCGCTGAAGTCGAACTGACGAGGAGAGACTGACAGTTCTGGAAAATGGGGGCAAGTCCGCTCGTCGCCACGAGGAGGTACAACAACGTCCGCAATGCCTCGGGGCGTTTTCCGATGGATTTTGCGGACGCTAACACCCTTTTCCAGAGGCGTTTGTACTGTTGCATCAGCTATTTAACCGTTGACGAATGGTTTCAATACGCTGGCGATTCACGCCGAGATCGGATTCGCCTAACCGCGAGGCCGATCGAACGTGAACGAGCGCTTCGTCATCGTCGACTAAAAATTCCACATCATCGATAAAGCCCATGATGTTGGACGTGAATTCTGCATAGAGATAATTGGGTTTCTCGACAACGATCTGGGTATTGTCGGTGCTTTTGAGGATATTTTTCAAACGCTCGATCGTGTCTTCAGGACTCGCTTCGTATGCCAACGGCTCAATGTAATGAGCGGTATCCTCGCTTTGACTGGACACGCAGTTCGGCGATGCGGGACAAGGCGCGAGTTTTCCGTCTTTGAACCCTAACAGATCGGGACGCTTGCCGGAAAAGTGAAAGAGACTGGCCACCTGAACGGGGGGATTCGGCGCAGCGACAGCAGCGGGAACGAGGCTCAGCACAGCGATCGATCCCCACAACAGCGACAGGCCAACGGTAACAGCAATCACACGCAATCGATCGAGCATAAACCTTCACCGAATTCGACAGATTCGATTTTAGCTCATCGATACTTCCAAATACAGCAGCTCGGGCTGGGCGTCGATCGGGCGTCGATCGGGTCGCTTCCGATACTTTTTAGAGTATTTCCCAATTCACTTGGAGTTGATGAGTTGCTGACACAAAGTGCGTTTTAAGTCGTATTGATGGCACTCTCTTGCATGATAACGAATGCCAAGTGTTTTCATCTGCAACTTTAATACTCTCTAAGAGAGATAAACGCTGAACTGCACTTTTTAAGAGCGAGAGTCTGAAAAGCGAGAGTCTGCGGTCGGAGCGAGGACTGACAACGGAAATATCTCAGTTCACTCGATCGAGGATAGGATTCGATCGGGTTCAGCCTCTCGATCGATCGACTCGATCGAGTTCAACCAATCTTCAACTTGCTTGAGATCGACATCACCGGAAAGATAACCGATTCCTCGATGTAGATGTAGCGAAAACTGTTCGGCGAGGGTTTCCGGATCGGTTCCCAATCCGTCATCGCGACAACGTTGTTTGAGGGCGATCGCCAAAGCATCTGCAATTTCACCACCGAACACCCTCCAAGCTATTTCGACATTACTATCGGTGGAAATGGGAACGGGAGAAGGAGGACTCGGTTCGGAAATCGATCGACAAAACGCCCAACGACACAAGACGTTCCATCGATCGATCTGGGTTTGACGCTTGAGTTTCGTCAGTTGGTCTTTGGCCGTTTGGGACAGTTTAACGCGCTCGACAGGCGGCTCCATAATCGTGACGAGTGTAGAGGAGAGAGTCGCTAGGCTTCAGTTTTGTTAGAGACGAGGCGATAGATGCCATAGACGATCGCGGCGAGGATGGTGAGGCTAATCGCTAACGTCACTAACCGAAAAACGGTTTGTAAAACGGCCAACGCCAGGACAACTCCACCGATACCGACCGCAACTTGGCCGATAGTCGGAAGACTTTGGAACCAGGTTCGGGCTTGTTGGTATAACGCCTTTAGCGTATTTGGCGAACCGGACTCGGGTGTGGGTTCGTGGTTGCTCGATCGAGTGCTGCGTTCGAGATCGAGTTCGAGTTCTTGTAGTCGGCGTTGCCAGTCGGATTGTGGGTTCATAAGCTCACTCAAAGCAATCGAAACCAAACTTCGTGTTTCTTCCGTGATTGTAGCGAAACCAGGCCCCCGACTCCAAGGCGAAACTTCCGAACTCCCCGATTCCGAGGATTATGACATCGATCGAACTGGCATCGATTTCCCAACTCCCCTTCCACAAGGGGCGACAATAGAAGTGGGAACTTCCCAAATACGATCGCAATTTTCACTTGCCAATCGTCAATCGTAAATCGCCATAAGGAGGTTGATGCAGCGATGCAACGCCATTCATTCAGGTTCGCAATCGCGATCGCCCTCGGTTCTGTTCTCGCAATTCCCAATGTCGCTTTTGGGGAATCCGTTCAACTGGCTGCGGGTTTTCAAACAGAAACTCGTTCGGGAATGTCGGGGGGGACGCGCAACAGTAACGATTGTGGTTTTGTGTCCGCCACGCCAAACCATCAATTACAACTGACGGAAGATTTTTCCTATCTCCGTCTCAGTGTCGCGGGTGAAGGACAGCCAACGCTGGTGGTTGTCGGGCCGAGTTCTGACGATCGATTCTGCGCCCGCAACACACCCCAGCAATCGGGTTACTGGCCACAAGGAACTTACGATATCTACGTCGGAAACCTCGACGGGGGATCGCATCCCTATACGCTTTCGATTTCTGAAATCCCCTAAGTTTGACGTATCATAGAGTCTGGACTTTTAACAACAGTGTTTCGATCGAGAGAACTATGGATATTTTGAGTGCTGGCTGGGCTGGTCTTCTCGTCGTGTTCACCTTTTCGATCTCTTTGGTGGTCTGGGGACGCAACGGCTTCTAGATTCTGCAATTCTTTGCACGTTTGATAGGCGAGGCATCAAAACGATGTCTCGCCTTATCGTTTGGAGAGCCGAGCCGTAACGAGTAGTCTAACAACTGGCAACTGGTGACTGGTAACTGCCCCTACTGCTCACGGCTCACTGTTCACTGTAAAAGTCGATCGAATCGATCCGAACGATCGAACGAGACGGTTCTATTCGACCGTGTAACCCGCATCGACAATGGCCGCTTTAACCGTTTCTTCCGGTTGTTGAGATTCGATGGAGACGGTTTTACGGTCTAAATCCGTTTGGACTTTTGCAGAAGCATCGATTTGACAAACGGCTTTCGTGATGGTTTCCACGCAAGCGGAGCAAGCCATATCGGGAACTTTGAATTCAAGCATTTTGAGCAATCGACCTCGCGATTCAAATTGTTGCTTTATCTTCCCATCGTCTCTTCACCCTGCAACAAGTACCGACTCGAGGAGACCTTTAAATAAGGCGAGTCCGTCTGTTGCGCCCAGTATCGAATCGGCGGCACGTTCGGGATGGGGCATCATTCCTAGCACGTTTTGTTGCTCGTTGCAAATACCGGCAATATTATTTAACGAGCCGTTGGGATTAGCTACATCGGTTACTTCACCGGAGGGAGAGCAATAACGGAACAGCACTCGTCCGTTGGACTCTAACTGAGCCAGCGTCTCAGCATCAGCATGGTAACGGCCTTCCCCATGAGCGATGGGGAGAACGATCGATCGATCGCTCTCGTAATACTGCGTCCAGGGTAAATCCGTGCGTTCGACTTTCAGGGGAACGCGATCGCAAATAAAGTGTAGGTTACGGTTGCGAACGAGAGCCCCTGGAAGTAAACCCACTTCCGTGAGAATTTGAAACCCGTTACAGATTCCCAAAACGTATTTTCCCTGACGGGCGTGTTCGATAACCGATTGCATGACTGGAGAAAAGCGAGAGATCGCACCGCAGCGCAAATAATCTCCATAGCTGAAACCGCCTGGAATCACCAGGACATCGAGATCGCTAAGATCGGTGTCGCGATGCCAAATTTTCCGAGTGGGCTGTCCGAGTACATCTCGCGTCACGTAGATAACATCTCGATCGCAGTTCGAGCCGGGAAAGACGACAACGCCGAACTTCATACTCGCGCCTCCTGCGCCACTTCTACCACGTCGAAGCGATAGTTTTCGATAACGGGATTTGCCAACAGTCGATCGCACATCACATCGAGTTGGCGACGGGCTTCTTCTTCACTGTCAGCCTTTAGGGTCATTTCAACATACTTACCGATGCGAACGCTATCGACATCCTCAAAACCGAGATGTTCGAGACCCGATCGAACGGCAGTTCCTGCCGGATCGAGGACTGAAGGTCTGAGGGTAACATAGATTTGGGCTTGATAAACTTGACTCACAATTATGCTTGGCAAAACGATCTTAGAGGTGCTACCGTCCCCTTAATTTAAGTTACCGTATCGAGCCAACGACGATCGAACCAATTTACTAATGAAAACGCGGCGTACCCCCTCCCAGGAAAAAATTCTCGATCTGCTCGACACCCAGAAGCGATCGCTATCAGCCCAAGATATTTATGTCGAACTGCGACAAGGCGATCGGGGGATGGGACTAGCAACCGTCTATCGAGCGCTCGAGGCTTTGAAACTCGAAGGTTTGGTCCAAGTGCGAACCTTAACGAGTGGTGAATCCCTCTACAGCTCCCGAAAACAGGACAAACATCACCTAACCTGCTTGCAGTGCGGCGAGTCGATCGCGATTGGCGAGTGTCCAGTTCGCGATCTCGAGCAACGCTTGCAAACCAAACACCACTTCAAGATTTTTTACCACACCTTGGAATTTTTCGGACTCTGCGATCGATGTTTACCGATGGAGGAAAACGCTTGAGATTGGGTCGATCTCAATGACACCGCAGCGGAGGTCTTTTCCCAATTCGGTGATACAAATCACATCGATCGACTGCTTTCGCGCACGCTATCGTTTTGGATTTCGTCACGGGAAGACCTTAAATGTATCACCGAACGAACCCGAGTTCAGTCACTGAGCGACTCGACTCAATGGGCGATATTAGAGGGGAGAGAGTTATAAGAATCGAGAACGATCATGTCCCCTCAATTAAAGATGCGCTACGGTTCCATTGACGACCTGTTTTCCCAAATTTGGCAATCAGGATGCGTTAACGTCCAAGCTCAACACGTTTTAAAAACGATGTTGCTCGAACAGTCCTATACCCAAGACGAACAGGCGACGATCGATCGATTGTTGTATGCCGTGCGTCGAGGATGGATCAAAGTTGGGCGAGAATCTTCGGAGTGTGGTTTAACATCCCGTCCGATCCCTGCTCGATCGAGCTGTTAAGCCAAACTTCATCACAATTGAGTGTTAAAACGGTTATTCATTCGATCGAATTGACGGCTACAAAATCGATCGAACTGAGGAAAGATGACTTTTTGAAACAAGCCAATTTGAAATACACCGATAAAAACAAACCGGAAAGCTCGACGTGGAGCAATCCGGCTTTTAAAATGCGGAACCCGGGACTTGAACCCGGAAGTCCTTGCGAACACTAGAACCTGAATCTAGCGCGTCTACCAATTCCGCCAGTTCCGCTTGTTTTATTTTCGTGTCACAATTTACTATTGTGCCGCCATCTTTAAAATTTGTCAATCCATTTTGAAAAAATTTTGAGTTTTACCCCGGCTGTCGTTCGCACGCCATCACTGAAACACCATTTTGGGTGCGAGTTGAGGTTGCGATTTACCCGGTTGCCACATTCCCACCCCGAGGAAGCGTCCCGAGTCGTCAAACACGGAAACGATCTCACCATTGGGTTGCAAGCCGTCTGGCTTAATGCGCTGTCCGTGACACCAACGTTGGGCGAGGGGATCGGGAAGAACGAGTGAGGGGAGGTGTCGTAACGCCGTTTCGGACGAGATGGGTTGAAACTCACCGCGTTGAGCGAGATCGCTCAATTCCTCGATCGAGCAACTGTCCTCGATCGAAAAGCCACTACTTTGAGTACGAACCAACTTCGCTAAAGTGGCTCCCGTTCCCAGGACTTCCCCCAAATCTCGAGCGATCGAGCGGATGTAAGTTCCCCCACCACAGGCGATCGCTAAATCCACCTCGGGAAACTCCCCCGTCCGCCAATCGAGAACCTCGATCGAATAGACGACGACTTGTCGCGACGGAACGTTGACGTCTTTTCCAGCTCTCGCCAAATCGTACAGCCGTTTTCCATCCACTTGAATCGCGCTGTACTTCGGTGGAATTTGCTCGATCTCTCCCACAAATTGTGGAATCGCCGAGCGAACTGCCTCGATCGTCAGTTGCGGCGCGGGATGTGAGGCAATCACCTCACCCTCGAGATCGTCGGTTGTCGTTCGCACCCCAAACCGTACCGTAGCGTTATAGGCTTTGTCAGATTGGAGGTATTGAATCAATCGCGTCGCTTTTCCCAAGGCAATCGGTAACACGCCAGTTGCCATGGGATCGAGGGTTCCGCCATGTCCGACTTTCTTGAGTGCGAGGAGTCGTCGCACCTTAGCCACACAATCGTGAGAGGTCCAACCTTGCGGTTTGTGAAGGTTGAGAAAGCCAAATCGGGAAGTTTCCATCAAAACGATTTACGATTTACGATTTACGCTTTGCGAGAGAGGGGAGAAGAGAAGAATTGTGTATTTCAACATCGCCCCACCCCTGAAGATCGAGGTGTCCTAAGCTCGAACGCCAACCGTGTTCGAACCCGACAGTCCGAAGGCCGTGTGAACGGCTTTTAAGGCTTTGACACCGTCTTCTTCGGCAATCAGACAGCTAATTTTAATTTCCGAAGTCGAGATCGTTTGAATGTTGATTTTCTCCTGGGCGAGGGCGGCGAACATTTTCGCGGCAACCCCCGGCTGTCCGATCATGCCCGAACCCACGACGCTGACTTTGGCAATGTTGCGATCGATAACTAAACCGCCACACCCCATTTCTTTCAAGAGGGGTTCGAGGAGTTCTCGCCCTGAATCGACGTCAGCTTCAGAAATCGTAAAGGCAATGTCGCGAGTGGGGCTGTTATTGACGACACGGCAGCGTTGGGATTGGATGATGGTATCGATGCTGATGGTGTTTTTCGCAAGCAGTTGGAAAATTCGAGCTGCCATTCCCGCGCGATCGGGAATTTGTAAAATTGCGAGGCGGACTTGGTTTCGATCGAGCGCCACACCTCGGACGGCTGGCGGCTTCTCTTCAGCGTCCACCGTTGCCTCAGCGTCTGGATCTCGTTCGCGCACTGACGACATCTGCACGTCGAACACCTCGCACAACGCCGCAATCGCGCGGTCGCCATCTGCGGCATCGATCGCGCAGCTTACTTTGACTTCCGACGTGGAAATCATTTGAATGTTAATCCCCGCTTGTCCGAGGGTACTGAACATTTGCGCCGCCACCCCCGGCCGCCCGATCATTCCAGCACCGACAATGCTGACTTTAGCAATTTCTCGATCGACGAGGACTTCAGTCTGGCAGGTTGCCGGATCGGGGGAAAGCGCGGGAACGATGGCCTGGGCGACGGCCTCGGCGTGTTTGAGGGAACCTTTCGTGACGGTGAAGGCGATATCGTTGGTATTGCCTTCGTGAATTGACTGTACGATCAAATCGACATCGACACTTTGACGGCCGATTTCGCCAAACAACGTGGCAGCGACACCCGGTCGATCGGGGACGCGCAACATGGCCACTTTGGCTTGATCGGCATCGAATTCTACCGCGTCCACGGGATGCACCAGTTCCAGCCCTTCTAGTTTTCGGGGCATTCGTTCGGGGGCGATGACGCGAGTACCGAGATCGTCCGTCCAACTCGATCGAACGACGAGCGTGACCCCGTAGTTACGGGCGATTTCCACAGCACGCGGATGCAAAACTTTCGCGCCCAAACTGGCCAGTTCCAGCATCTCGTCACAGGTGATTTCATCCATGAGTTGGGCATCGGACACCAACCGAGGATCGGTGGTGAGGATACCGGGAACGTCGGTATAGATTTCACATCGATCGGCTTTGAGGGCAGCCGCCAGGGCCACGGCTGACGTATCGGAACCGCCGCGTCCCAAGGTGGTAATTTCTAAATTTTCTCCGAGTGCGATACCTTGAAATCCAGCGACGACGACGACTTTGCCATCGTTGAGGTGGCGTTCGAGTCGATCGGTTTGAATTTGTAAAATACGGGCGCGGGAGTGGGTCGCTTCGGTGACGATGCCGACTTGCGCCCCAGTCATGGAGATGGCGGGTTGACCGAGTTCCTGGAGAGCCATGCTCAACAGGGCGATCGAAACCTGTTCCCCCGTCGAAAGCAGCATATCCATTTCCCGACGGCAGGGGGTCGCCGCGATTTCTTTTGCCATTTGCACGAGGCTGTCTGTGGTTTTGCCCATCGCGGAAACGACGACGACCACAGGTTGGCCGGTTTTTGCCGTTTTCGCAACTCGTTCGGCGACCGCTTGTAGTCGCTCGATCGATCCGACAGACGTACCGCCATATTTTTGAACGATCGCAGCCATAACCTCAACTCCCTAAAACTGCGCCCAACGCGCCCTGTTACATTTCTCGGTACCCGAGCGATCGGCTATTGTCTCACACTAATCGATCGATGGTTCGATTTTCTCGTCTTCATCGGTTCCTAATGTCATAACTTACTGAAATTATCTGCCGAGATTATCCAAAGTGACTTTGACGCACGGGGATTTCAACGATAAACGTCGTGCCTTCGCCGACCACTGAGTGACAGTCTAGCGATCCGCCGTGACGATCGACGATAATTTGATAGCTTACGGACAATCCCAATCCCGTTCCTTTCCCGATGGGTTTCGTCGTGTAAAACGGATCGAAAATTCGATCGAGAACTTCAGGGGTCATACCCGTGCCGTTATCGGAAACCTTCAAGCGGACGCGCTCGTCTGCCGTCACGGCTGTTTCGAGGGTAATCGTTGCCTCTTCTCCAGAATTTCGGCATTTTTCGAGGGCATCGATCGCGTTGACGAGGACGTTCATCAACACTTGGTTGAGTTGTCCGGCGTAACAGTCGATGCGGGGCAGATCGCCATATCGTTTAACAACCTGAATTTCGCTGTTGTCGCCCGTACTCCGCAAGCGATTGCCTAAAATAGTTAACGTGCTGTCGAGACTTTCGTGTAAGTCGATGGCTTTTTCTTCGGCTTCGTCGAGACGGGAGAACGTTCGCAACGATCGAACGATTTCTCGAACGCGGGTTGCTCCTGACTGGATCGACTTGAAAAGTTTGGGGAGATCTTCAACGAGGTAATCGAGATCGATCGTCTCGGTGAGTGCTTCGATTTCAGCAGTTGGGGGGTAAGTTTGGCGATACAAGTCGAGCAAGTGCAACAAATCGTTCGTGTATTCTTGAGCGTGAATTGAATTGCCGAAGACGAAGCTAATCGGATTGTTGATTTCGTGTGCGACACCTGCTACTAACTGTCCCAAGGAGGACATTTTTTCCGCTTGCACCAGTTGGGCTTGGGTCGTTTGCAGTTTTCGCAACGCTCGTTCGAGTTCCTGACTTTTTGCCGTAGCTTGACGTTCGGCTTCCCGTGACTGTTGGTACAGACACCCTTGTTGGATGGCAATTGCCAATCGATCGCAGACGACTTCTATGAGTTCGATGGCTTCTTCGGGCCAAGGTTGGGGTTGCCGTTCTCGCGTACATCCCAACACGCCCAACTCGCCGTTTTCAGTTTGAATGGGGATGAAGAAAATCGATCGATAGTCGAACGCTCTCAAGGTGTTTTTTAAGGAAAGGTCGGCCAGTTCGCGGGCATTGTCGATACACAACCGTTTTCGCTTCAGCACGATATCCCCAACCGGTCGAACCAATTCAAGCGGATAACATCCGATACGACAGGGGAGGTCGGGCTCTTTATCTTCCGACACTAACTCGAAGAACGGCTTTTCGGTCGGACGATACCACAGGAAAAAGCATCGATCGACTGCCAGTAACGCTCGAACTTCCCGTACTGTCGTTTGTAAAATGGACTCTAAATCCAACGACTGCCGAATTTGTCGCGCGATGCTATTGACAAGATGTTCTTGTTGTGCTAGAGAGCGATAGCGAGCTTCTGATTCCTGTAGAGCGAGTTCGGCATTTTTTCGATCGGTGATGTCCGTCCCCGTCCCGATGATGCGCTCGATCGTCCCTTTGCCGTCAAACAGCGGCGTTAAAACCGTTTGGAAGCAATAGCGCGTTCCCTGAAAAGATAAATACTCTTCATAAGTCACCGTACTGCCCTGCAAGATGCAATTGAGATAATTTTGCCGCACCACCGTACCCATTTCATCTCCGAGCAACTCATACGGTGTTTTACCGTACACCTGCTCCGCAGTCAGACCGGTGTAGCTCTCGGAGAGGGAATTCCAGCCCCCATAGCGAAACTCACCGTCCTCGCCAACATCAATCACAAACACCAGATTCCCGATGTTGTCGTAAATCGTTCGTAAGAATTGTTCTTGCTGTTTCAGGCGCTTTTCTGAGGCTTTGGCCTCAGAAATATCACGCATAATTGAAGACAGATAGCAGACGTTTCCCTCAGGACTCTGGTGAGCGATAAGAACCTGGGAGACGGGAATCATCCGCCCGTCCCGATGCAACAATGCCGTTTCGCCTTGCCAAATTCCCTGTTTGAGAGCGAGGGGAATCGCTTCGCCTAATAGGAATTCCGTCACTTCTGGGGGATGAAACTGGCGAATGTGAAAGCCCGTCACGTCTTCATCGGGTGTCAAACCCGTCAGTTGACGGCCGCCTTGATTGAAGTAGAGGATGTTACCGTCGAGATCGGCAGTTCCGATTAAATCTGTGGTGTTGTCGATAATCTCTGTGAAGCGTTTCCGTTCGAGTTCTTCGTGTTTGCGATCGGTAATATCGAATAACAAGCCGTCCCAGATCGTCTCGCCGTTATCTTGAATTTCGGGTTGTGAGATCCCCGTCAACCACTTTAGCTTGCCCGATGCCGTGTAGCTGCGCCATTGGTGTTTCCAGGTCGTCTGCGTCTGTATCGATCGAGCGACCGAATTTCTAAATTCAGCGATATCATCCGGATGAATTAAGTTCCAAACCGTATTTGCATCGTTTTCGATATCTTGCGGTTCCAACTCGTAAACCTGGCGAGTACCAGGACTCATATACGAAAATTCGTGGGAACCGTCGGGACGCAATCTATATCGATAAATAACACCAGGAAGGTTAGCCGCGAGATTCTCGAATTGAAGTTTCTTTTGTTGCGTTTGTCGATAGTCAGTCAGATCGATCGTCAGACTTTCTAGGTATTCCGTTTCCCGATCTGTAACTTTCCAAACTTGGCTGGAAACCCGACGTTCTTCACCATCCGGACGTAAGATGCGATACTCGATAACGGCCTCGGTTTCCGGTAAATTCTGCAAAATCGATCGAACGCGCTCTCGATCGTCGGGATGTACGATGTCGATCCACAGGTTCGGGTGCTGTTGGAATTCTTCAAGCGTGCGTCCGTAGAGCCTTTCCCCAGCGCGATTGAGCGATTGCACGATTTGAGTGCGAGCGTCCATCGACCACACCACTTCTGTCATGCGTTCGAGGATGCGACGATGCCAACCGCACGAAGGGCAATCTCGAACGTGAGATAGTGTCTGGCTCTGAAGGACGGGCGAGGGTTGCGAATCCGGCGTTCGATCGGTCATGAGGGGATACGTTGTGATGTTACCGCTAACGAAATCCATTCCCCACAGCGAGCGGTCTGGCTGGATTCCAAATCGGGAACGGGCTGAATCTTACAACGAATACTATCAGCGATTCTTTTTCGCGGTACGATCGAAAACAATCTTCAAACAGCGCTGTCAGAAAGCATCGATACAATATCGATTTGTTGAAATGTTGTCAAATTCCCGAAAAAATACGGAAAATCAAGACGCTTTCACCAACGGTTTTTTAGGTTCTCTTTTAAACACCTTCGATGGTAACGCATTCGTGTTCTTATGTCTCGCTCCCGTGCTTTACAAGCTTACGTTCTCACTCGATTGCTTCTCGCCCCGTTAATGCTGTGGACGGTTGCAACACTCGTTTTTCTCCTGCTACGCGCAACGCCGGGCGATCCCGTCGATGCGATTCTCGGACCGCGCGCTCCGGAAGCTTTCAAAACCCAATTGCGCGAACAATTGGGTTTAGCCGGTTCGATCGTCGAGCAATACCTGCACTACATGAGTCAACTCTTGCAATTCGATTTCGGCGAATCCGTCACCAGTCGCGGTCAATCGGTTTGGGAGATCGTCAGTCAGTTTTTCCCGGCCACGGTCGAACTGGCAATTGGTAGTATCCTGATTGCGGTCGTGGTCGGTATCGGTATCGGTATCCTATCCGCCTCTCGTCCTAACACCGCCTGGGACGTGGGCGGACGATTGTTCGGGATCTTGACGTATTCTGTGCCGATGTTTTGGATGGGAATGCTGTTGCAGTTAGTCTTTTCCGTGCAGTTGGGTTGGTTTCCACTCGGAACTCGTTTTCCGCTGGGAATTCCCGCACCGGACGGTTGGACGGGATTGTATTCGATCGATAGCCTGCTCGCGGGCAACCTCACCCAATTCTTCGCCACCTTGCACCATCTCGCGCTTCCCTGTCTGACCTTGGGAATTCTGCTCAGCGGTATTTTCGAGCGCGTCGTCCGCGTTAACCTCAAACAAACTTTGAAAAGCGACTACGTCGAAGCCGCACGAGCGCGGGGTATTCCCGAACGTCAAATTCTCCTCGCTCACGCCTTTAAAAACGCTTTAATTCCGACGATCTCCATCTTTGGATTGACGTTCGCTGCATTACTCGGCGGTGCGATTCTGACAGAAGTAACGTTTTCCTGGCCCGGTTTAGCCAGTCGTCTTTACGAAGCGATTTCAGCGCGAGATTATCCGACCGTGCAGGGAGTTGTCGTCTTTTTTGCCGCGATCGTCGTTGGCGTTAGTATTTGTATTGACATTTTCAACGCTTGGATCGATCCGCGCGTTCGGTATTAAATGGTTATTTTCAGGGAAACTTTCATGGAAAAAGTGCTTCAGTGGCTCAATTGGGTGTTGGTGGCTGATTTCTTCTTCGTTCTACTGAGTCTATTTTGGCTGACCGCCGCCGTCATCGGTCGCACGACGGGCATTCCTCTGGGATTAGATTTGTGGTATGACCTGTGGGAACCCCTCTTTACACCCGCGATCGGTTTATTGATGGGGGGGGCGTTACTCACCGCAGCCATCGGTCAAATTAACAAATACCTCGATCGAAGAAATGAGGAGGTAGGAAGATGAGGAGAACGAAGTGAAAACGGTTTCCACGCTTCACACTTCACGCTCCACTGCGATCGTGCTTCCCAGTCGGGAAAGCGGCCAGAAGCGGAACCACGCACGGCCGATAGTATTCTCCTCGGGTAAGAATCCCCACACGTGAGAGTCGTTGCTGTTGTTGCGATTGTCCCCCATGACAAAAATACTGCCTGGGGGAACTGTCGCCGGTCCCCAAGCATATTCGGGTACTTCAGCGATGTAGTTTTCCCGTAACGGCTGACCGTTGACGTACACTTGTCCGTCATTAACTGCAACTGTGTCGCCCGATCGAGCGATAACGCGCTTAATAAATGCCTGATCGGCACGATATCCCTGGCGTTGGAGTTGTGGCGGCGGCGAAAACACGATGATATCGCCCGGTTCCGGGGGATGGAAATAATAGGATATCTTTTCAACGATCAACCGATCGCCGAGTTCTAAGGTCGGAAACATCGATTCTGAGGGAATGTAGCGCGGTTCGGCGATAAAGGTTCGCAGGAGTAGCGCCAAAACCAGTGCCACGGCGAAAATCCGGATGTTTTCGCCGTGGTCTTGCCAAAATTGTCCCCATTTCGAGGTTTGGGTCGATTCGTTCTCATTCGCGGTCATCGATCGTTAGTGTCCGGATACTGCGTCTCAACACTATATCGCAATCTACTTTTCCCGCGAGAGAGGTGAGGGAATGACTGGGTGGGGAAAAATGCATTGATTTCACCCCTTCACCCCCTCATCACCTCAAATCAGCTCATCAACGATTTCACTTTCGCCATGATGCCATCGGGGTCGATGCCTTGGTGCGGGAACTGTTCCCACAAACCGCCACAACCTTCCTGATAGGTTCCCAGATAGCCGAACTTCGGCGCAAAACCGCGTTCGAGCAACCAGCTTCCGAAGCGGCTACCCAATCCCGTGCGACGGTTGAACGCTTCCACCACCAACACGAACGGAGCCGCACCCACTTTGGCCATCATCTCTTCATCGACAACGTTCAACGTCGGTTTGTTAATCAAGCCGACATCGATTCCCTCTTGTTTGAGGCGTTCGACTGCATCGAGGGAGCGGTACAAGCTATCGCCGAAGCTGACGATATAGCCGGCTGTTCCTTCGCGAATTACTTCGTCTTTCCCAGGCGTAAAGGTGTAATCGCCGCCGAAGCAATCGTTACCGTCTGCGTCGAGGATGTTGGGAACTTTCGATCGAGTGGAGAAAATAAACCGCATTCCCGGATCGTTAAAGATAGCTTTCACACAAGCAGCCATTTGTGCGGCATCAGCTGGGAAGTACAACCGAGTTGCGTAACCGTCGTCCAATCCATTATCGGCAAACATATTGTTCAAGCCGAAGTGGCAGGTGTTATCTGCCATGTCGTCGATACCAGAATGGGAGAAGTGACACAACAGGTTGGAGTAGTTCAACCGTGCCATCGTAATTTCGGAAATACACATTTCCAAAAAGGCGCTAAAGGTTGCGAAAATGCCTTGTTTGCCTTTTTCCATTCCGAATCCGGCGGCGGCGGACAGGTTACAACGCTCCATAATTCCGCCACTGACGAAAATATCAGGAGTTGCTTGGCGGATTTGTTTCAAGCCGCAAGAGCCTTCGAGGTCGCTATCGACACAGACGACGTTCCGTTGGCGCTCGTCTGCATCCATTGCCGAGAGAATCGATGCGACGGCTTCGCCGAACACGTTGCGATTGGAACCGAGCTTATCGCCAGACCCCAAGTACTTGTAGAGATTTTTGGGTTTTTCAACTTGTTTGAGGAAGTTGACGGCTTCGGTGCGTCCTTTGGCTTCGAGATACGTTAGGGCAGCATCGACGGAAATGACGTCGTGACCGTGGGGCGATCCTTCGATCCCTTCGATTCCAACGCACATTTTACGCTTGTTGACGACGGCGACCGGGCCTTCCGTGGTGACGGCTTGGCACATCCGACGATAGAGATCGTCGAGGTCTTCGCCGTCTCCTTCGAGGACGGTGAGGCCGTGGCCTTCAAGGGTTTTGCGGAGATCGAAACCTCCTAGGTAGTGAGAGGGGTGGCCGGCGATGGTCACGTCGTTGTCGTCGATGAAGAGTTTAACGTTGAGGTTTTTGGCGACGGCCATGCGTGCGGCTTCAGCGTCGTTTCCTTCTTGTTGGGAGCCGTCGGAACCGAGACAGCAGACGATTTTTTCAGGGTTCGCCATGGCAACGCCGTTGATGTAAGGCCACATATGGCCGAGGCGACCGGAACTGAATTGAACGCCAGGTGTCAGTCCGAGTTCGGGGTGGCCGGGAAGTTTGGAATGTGCGGCGCGATAGCTGAGGAGTTGTTCGGCGGGAAGTTCTTTATAGAAGAGTACCGCCATGAGGTATTGGGTGGCGACGCGGTGGCCAGCTTCGTCGAAAAAGGTGGGGACGAATTTTTCGGGATTTCCTCGGAAGAATGCGTCGAGAATCGCGACTTCGGGGGCGGTATCGTAGGGGCCGCCCGTATGACCACCGACACCACGAGCGGCTCCGGTGGCGGTGAAGAAAACGATGGTATCGCGCAGAAGTTGGATGTTATTTTTGAGGGTTTCGCGCTGGTCGTCGGTGAGTTCGGGAACGGTCGGATCGAGTTCGAGGGGTTTGTAAGCGCTTAAGTCGATGGGAAATTTGGTTTGCGTAGCTGTCATGGTTCGTTTGCCTATCTGTCAGTTGTCATGTTGCATCGATCGATCTCGGTTTTCGGGGTTTCGACCGATTTCGATTGAAGCTAGAATTTCCGACGACGGACGCGCCGATCGCACGGAAGACGTGCTTTTCACGATACTCAGCGAGGAACGCAAATCTGTAAACGTAAGGTTAAGAGATTCGCGCGATCGAAATCCCTTGAATTCAGGCGAACGCACCTCACACCGAGTTTTGAACGCGATCGCCAGTGGGATTTGCAGGTATTGTCTCATACCGTTTGCGCTTTAGGAGATCGCAAAGCAAAGCAGCAGTTTCCCGATTCGCCGCGCTACGATCGAACTAGATAAAGACCCAACATTTGGGTAAGGAGTCTGATGATGTCGATCGAATTGGTTCCTACAGACAACGATGCAGTCATCGGTTTGAGGATCGACAGCAAAATCGAACTCAGCGATATCGAACGGTTGGAACGGGAAGTTGACGAACGCTTGAAAACCCACGAGAAGTTACGGGTTTACGTGGAAATGAAGCATTTCGCCGGGATTTCGATCGAGGCGCTGTTCGAGGATTTGAAAATGGCATTCTCGCACTTTAAGGATTTCGATCGCAAAGCGGTAGTTTGCGATGCGAAATGGGTCGATCGTGCGGCGAAAATCTCGAATAAAATTTTTACTTCTATCGAGGTTCAATGCTTCCCGTTCGATCGTCAACCGGAAGCGATGGCCTGGGTTTGCAGTTGAGATGCGTTTGACTAGCGATTTCCAACGAGTCCCACAGGTGTTTGGAGATCGCTCTCGCCTCAATTGCGCTGGCTCAGTTTCACTCAGCTTAGGTTATTGGAGGGGGCGAGCGTGACCCCGCGACAGATGGGTTTGACGGGTCGATCGTCGGGTCATGCAAATTCTTGGGTGAGCGATCGAACGGAAAATTCTTTCTCAAAGGGTTGACGGTCGGTGAGGTTAGGCAAGGCTTCAGTGAGGGTATTGCCGTAAGCGAGCATTCGATCGCCGTGAAACGGCGGCATGAGAAGCTTTTTTCTGGCTTGTGTCGCGATCCGTCGAGCAACAATAGAGAATTTTCACCGACGAGAGATCCGAGGATTCCATTGGCGCGACTGGAATCGAATTGTTGTGCGTCGGCGGTGAGAACTGCTTGAATGTCGGCGGGATGACTGAGAAACACTAAAGCGTTGACGTTGTATCCGAGTCTGGCGTAAAGGTATCGCCAAAGATCGTGGTATTGCGTTCCATGTAACCGAGTGGGTCGAGAACCCATTCGAGCATTGGCCAGTTGGGAGGTTTTTTGGGGCCGTCAGGTCGTTTCAGGGCAGGTTTTCATGGAAACGGCATTGTTTTTTATTGTGGCATCTCCGTTTGGAAATGACTTTGGGTTGCAAAAACGTCTCCCTCGGAATCGATCGACGTTACGCTCTTTTTGTAACAAAAAAAAGTAATAACTTCATACAACTTAACATCAGGTTACATAAGTATAGACAATCGATAAGATTTACAACGTTGAATTGACAAATTCTGCTGACTCTTGACAAATTAGTCCATATTGGCGTAAACACACTGAGTCAGCTATGGAACCGCTATTTCCGCTTGCTCCCCGTTACCGCTTAGATGACGAAAACCCTTGGTTGCGCGGCATCGATCCCGCTCGTCGGTATTGGTTGTGGGTGAACGGGGACGATACTGTATGCACGACGGTTCCGGGTCTATCCGTGTCGAGTTTTGGCGAGTTCAAACAGGCAATTTTGCGATTTCGCGATTTGCAATCGGGCGATCGAATGGAACTCCGCCGTGTCGTTGGCGGTTGCACGATTCACTGCATTAGCTCGAACTGCTATGCGATTTCCGATTCGATCGATCGCGCCCCCGTCTGGCATTTGTTCGATCGAGAAACGCTCGAAAGCCTCTTGATGACGGCACATCCTGATTGGCAGTGCGCGCCGAGCGACATCGAACTCGGACGGGATTTAATGGAACAGATGTTCGCTCGATCGATGGCTGCTTAAGCGAACCGTTTGAGTCCGAGCAATTCCTGCGGCGATGCGACGAGCTGGATTTTCGCACCGAGCAGTTGTGACGTTGCATCGAGGCGAAACAGCCAAGTGACGTTCACGCCAAACAAGGGCATTTTGACCTTTCCAGCAATTTTGACGAGGCGAGTTCCGTCTTCGAGGGTTTCTACCTCACCACGTTGGGGGAGGCAACAAATCCCTTCGGCTTCGTCTTGCAGGTATTGCTCGATCTCTTCTCGTCCAACCACGGCTTCTGTAAAGGGAGGGTGAAGTTCTCCCCGTTCGGCGAACAGACTGGCGGTTCGATCGAACGCACCTGCGTTGAGCGTTTCAAAATACTGACAAACAACGGGTTCGTCAATTCCCAAAATCGCGATGGCGTTATTCCGTGTGGCAGTCATAGCAATTTACAAGTTACGGTTTGCGATTGGAAGAATTGGAGAATTTACAATTTCTCCCCACTCGGTCGTCACCTCACGACTCCCAAAAAAAAGATGAAGGAAAGTCAAAAAATTCCTTCATCTTTAAATAGAAAGTTAAGAGAGTAAGTTACGAAAGCGGGTCGATGCCCATACCGATTACAGCTTGACGGAGAATGGAGATCTGTTGGCTGAAATCGGCTTTCGTGACGAGGACGTTCAGGATTTCACGTGCGGGAGCGGACAGGCGATACCCTTGAGGAACGCCGATGACGGTTCCTTCATCCATCCACTGAGCCAGACGATACCAAAAAGCTAATTTGGTGTTGACACTGAAGGCTCCGTAAGCACGGCTCACCGGAGTGCTGCGCCGAGCGGCGAGGTCGCGCATGACCTGGAGCTGTTCGCTCGGTTCCATTGCTTTGATTTGCTCGAGCAGTCCTTCAGCCAGGTGTAGACGAGCGGCACCCGGAGCTGCAGGCGTGATGGATTTACCCATTTCGGTGTAGACGAACCAGAGGAGTCCGAGTTGGTCGTCTACAGATAGGCGTTGGAAGCGAGCGGAAACAGCAGGAACGAGTTCCGAGGTTTCGACAACGAAGAGCGTGGCGTTAGAAGCTGTCGCGTATGCCATGGTAAAAATCTACCTTTGTCAAGCGGCTACTTCGATCTTGCAAAATTTCTTAATAAAAAGCAAATAAGATTAACAAATGAGTTCGATCGAAAATCATAATCAATTCTGCCAAGGGGGTGACAATAGAAGGAGAAGGGTATCGAACGATGTGTGGTTTAATTGAAGCTGCCAGAATCGGGAATTGGCAAGACCTAGAAATTTTGCTCGTCAACGGGATCGATGCGAACACGACCGACGAGGACGGAACGACCGCCCTCATCGGCGCAGCTCAAGCTGGACACGCCTCGATCGTGCGTCGTCTGCTCGATGCCGGAGCCAATCCCAACCAAAGCGATCTCAACGGATTCACTCCGCGTATGGGGGCAGTCGCGACGGGAAACCAAGTACTCGTGCGTTTGCTGTTGCAAGCTGGTGCTGAGATCGACACGATCTCGAAGTCCGAGTTAACGTGACGACTAACCCCTCAATGCCGGAGAGATCGATTCTCAGAAACAAGAACCCAGATTCGCGCCACCTTCGGGATAGCCACTCGACACGTAGCCTCGAATGGGCGCAACCATTTCGACCCAGTTACGCCCGTCGCTTCCAAAAATTTGCTCGATCGGTGCAGCGACGAGAATTTCTTGGTTGAACGCGATCCCTCCGATGCGGGTAGAGTTTTCTGTGGGTGCACTCCGAACCACTAAACCTTCTTCGACGAGAACCCGACGACAGGCGGTTCCCGTGACGGGAGGACGGGGTTCGGGACGAGGCGGTTCGGGACGAGGCTGCTGTGGCTGTCCGCCCCAAACGAAGGGTTGGCACATAATCAAGTTGCTTTGTCCGTCCGTGCCGTTATCGATGTATCCTTCAGCAGGAAAGGTAACGGGAACCCAATTGTGACCTTCCGGCCCTTGGATGGCTTGATAGTTCGGGGCGAGTTGCAGGCGTTCGTTCGGCCCGACGTTGGCAATGGCGCGAGAGAAGGGGCTAGGATCGGTTCGAATTGCGAGTCCTTCGTTCGATCCCGATTGGACTTGACGACAGAGCGGGTCGAGTTCTTGGGCGATTTGGTACGTTGCTGTAGATTGAGGGATCGCAATCGCGGGTGCGGCAAAAACAGAGAGCGATAGAACAACAGATGAAAGATAACGGTGCTTCTCAAACATCTTTCACTCCTCAAATTGTTTCTTCGATCGACCTCATCATACGATTGGGACTCGGGAATTGGAAATCGATCGCCAACAAAAAACCCGGCCCTTGAAACGGCCGGGTTTTTTGTTGGCGTTTGCCTCTTGCCTTCCTAGAACTTGTCTTCCAACGCTTCGACGCAGCGCTCGCAGAGTGTCGGGTGTTCTGCAACGTCTCCGATGTGGGTGGAATAGTTCCAGCACCGCTCGCACTTTTCACCGTCGGCGTTTAGGATGCCCACCCCGAGGTTATCTTCCAGTGTGCTGTATTCCAGATCTTTTAACGCTTCAACAGAATCGACTAATTCCACTTGAGAACAGATGAATAGATAGCGTAGTTCGTCTACACCATTGCCCAAGGTTTCCCCGTTTTGAGCCGATGGCATCGGTTCTGTTGCCTCGAGCGCAAGAGGTTCGGGAACTGTGCTGGTGTTGAGTTCGATCGTCGGCTCTGTCCCAATGACTTTTGCTTTCAAGTCGTCGATTTGCCGCTGTAACCGCTTGCGATCTTTGTCGAATACGAGGTTGCGAGAGCCAAACCAAAGTGAATAAGCAAAGCCCACTCCGGTAAAGATATCGGGTAACAAGATCAAACGATTAACAGCAGCCAGCAAACTCGACGACAGGTAAAGTCCCATGAAGATCGCAAATACGATTGCCAGGTTGCGGAAAATCCGTTTGTACGTCCGCCAAAATTCGAGGGCGTAACCCGGTGCGTCCTCGATGAAATCGACAACATCGCGCACGTCGAGGTTTTCCCAATCTGGCAAGGACAGCGCCGAGGAAGAGCTGGATTCGAGACTGCTCTGCGAAGCCGTTTCGGGGATTTCGACGATTTGAATTTCGGGTTGAGGTTCCGGCTTGGGTTCTCGACGGGGAACAGCCAGAGTGGGATTCATGTGGCTCAGTTGCTCCCGTTCCACTTCATAGGGAATGTAGAGCAGCACTTTTGCTTCCAACGACGAACCGATACTTTTATCGGCTCGGGCCCGCTCCATGACTTTGTTCACTTCTGTACGGTAGAAGCGCAAAGTTTGCCAGCGTTTGGCCAGTTCGGGTTGCCGCCATTTCTCATCTAACGCTACCCACCCGGCTTCAAACACCGATTTATGGGGCGTGGGGTAGGGCAGATTTTGCCAGATGTCTTCAGCCATGTGGCAGAGAACTGGGGCGATCGATTTGGCTAAATTTTCCAAAACAATCGCCAAAACGGTCTGACAACTGCGCCGCCGGAACGCATCGGCGGCACTGATGTACAACCGATCTTTGGCAATGTCGAGATAGAAGTTTGACAAATCGACCACGCAGAAGTTCTGCACGGTTTGGAAGAAGCGAAAAAATTGATAGCTGTCGAAGGCTGCGGTGATTTCATCCATCACTTCGCAGGTGCGATGGAGAATGTATCGATCGAGTTCCGGCAACTTATCGTAGTCGATCGAATCTGTTTCGGGATTGAAGTCGTGCAAGTTCCCCAACAAAAATCGCGCTGTATTACGGATTTTGCGGTACACGTCGGACATCTGTTTGAGGATGTTTTTTCCGAGCGGTACGTCGTTGGCGTAATCGACTGAAGACACCCACAACCGCAAAACGTCAGCACCGTACGGCGGATCTTGCTTCTGATTTTTTCCTCCGTTGATGGCGATATCGGGATCGACGACATTTCCAAGAGACTTACTCATCTTCCGTCCCTGTTCGTCGAGAACGAAACCGTGGGTGAGGACGGTTTGGTAGGGGGCGTGTCCGTGAGTTGCAACGCTGGTGAGCAAGCTCGATTGGAACCAACCCCGGTGTTGGTCCGATCCTTCGAGGTACAGATTGACGGGATAGCCCAAACCGCGACGTTGGGCGACGGCGGCCCAGGAAGAGCCAGAGTCGAACCACACGTCCATGGTGTCAGTCCCTTTAACGTAGGTGTGTCCGTCGTTGCGGTAGGACTCGGGAAGGAGTTCTTCGACAGGCATTTCCCACCAGGCGTTCGAGCCTTTTTCAGCAATGATGTCGTGGACGTAATCGATCGTCTCTTTCGTCATCAGGGGTTCGTCTGTTTCCGCGTCGTAAAAAACGGGAATGGGTACGCCCCAACTGCGCTGACGAGAAATACACCAGTCCGACCGCTCGCTGACCATTGCCGTGATGCGGTTTTCGCCTTGGGCGGGAATCCACTGGACTTTTTCGATGGCGTTGAGTGCTGCTTCGCGGAACCCATCGACGGAAGCAAACCATTGCTGTGTCGCCCGAAAGATCGTAGGTTTTTTCGTGCGCCAGTCGTAAGGATATTTGTGTTCGTAAGGTTCTCGCTTGAGCAGAGAATGCGCTTCGTCTAAGGCTTCGACAATCTTGTCGTTGGCATCTTTCAGGACGTTGAGTCCGGCGAACTCTCCAGCTTCTTCAGTGAACGTTCCGTTCTCGTCAACGGGGGAGAGGATGGGAAGGTTGTAACGCAGTCCGACGGCGTAGTCTTCTAAACCATGACCGGGAGCCGTGTGAACGAGACCTGTCCCCGATTCGGTGGTGACGTAATCGCCGCCGATGACGACGGGACTGGCTCGATCGAACAGGGGATGTTGGTACGTGCAGCCTTCGAGAAGTTCGCCTTTAAAGGTTTCGAGAACTGTGAGTTTCGTTTGGAAGGTGGTGGAGAGTCGATCGATCGCGTCTGCGGCGACGATGAGAAATTTTCCAGCCGCTGACTCGAACTCTAGACCCGTTTCGACGATGGCGTAGGTCAGTTCGGGGTTAACGCTAACGGCGAGGTTGGCGGGAATCGTCCACGGGGTGGTCGTCCAGATGGCCGCCCACAAATCGGGCATATAATCTTTGAACCGCACTCGCAAGTTTTCGTTGAGTTCGGTCAGTTGAAAGGCAGCGTAAACACTCGGCGAAACGTGGCCTTCGGGATACTCGAGTTCGGCTTCGGCGAGGGCGGTTTTGGAACTCGGACTCCAGTGAACCGGCTTGTGTCCCCGGTAGATATAGCCCTTGAGTGCCATTTCGCCAAATACAGCAATTTGGGCAGCTTCGTATTCGGGTGTCAAAGTGAGATAGGGACGATCCCAATCGCCCCAAACGCCGTATCGTTTGAAGTTTTTGCGTTGTTCGTCGACCGTTTTGAGGGCGAATGCTTCAGCTTTGGCCCGCAGGGTTAACGGGGTCAGTTTTTGCCGTTCTTCGCTGCTGAGTTTTTGCAGGACTTTCAGCTCGATGGGTAAACCGTGACAGTCCCAACCGGGAACGTAGCGAACTTTGCTGCCTCGTAAGAGCTGGTAGCGGTTGATAACGTCTTTGAGAATTTTGTTGAGGGCGTGACCGATATGTAGCGAACCGTTGGCATAGGGGGGGCCATCGTGCAGGACGAAAGGATCGCCGGGGTTGTTCTGGGAGAGGTTCTGGTAAATCTGGCGATCTTCCCAAAATTGTTGGAGTTCGGGTTCTCGTTGGACGGCGTTCGCCCGCATTCCAAACCCGGTCTGAGGTAAATTGACGGTATCCTTGTAACGCTTCTCTTCTGCCACAGTTCGCTACCCAGAGACGAAAGAACCACGCCAGACTTTTTCGTGAAAGTCAGACGTGTAGATTTTTAGATCTAGAACTTGACAAACTATCGAATAAGGTGTATGCACCTCGAGATTTGTTTGTCAAATATGATGAGACTTTCATTTTAATGTACTATCTCGGCGTTCGATCGAGAAAGCGGTGAGGTGTTTCGATCGAACGTCAGTTGCTCGTCACGGCATGACTAGCTACACCACGATCGATCTCACGATAACTATCCAATCGATACAATTTGAGGTAGCGTGAAGGACGGATAAAATTCGCCCCGATAAGACAACATTTCGACTATCGATTTTAGAAAAGACTGCCAGCTATGCAACCGACTGACCCGTCAAAGTTTACCGATCGAGCCTGGGATGCCATTGTCACGTCTCAAGACGTGGCCAAACGCTACCGCCATCAAAATTTAGAGGTAGAACACGTCGTCATTGCGCTTTTAGAATCGGCGGAACTGTCCCATCAAATCTTACAAAAAGCGGGCATCGAAGCAACGGCTTTGGCACAAAAACTCGATGCGTTTGCCAAACGCAACCCGCGCGTCGGCATTGTCGAGCAGCTTTATCTCGGGCGACATCTCGACTTGATGCTAGATAAAGCCGAAATTGCGCGGCAGAACTTCGACGATACGCACATTTCGATCGAACACCTCCTGTTAGGATTTGCAGAAGACGATCGAATTGGCGGACGAACCCTCAAAGCGCTCAATTCCGATCAGTCGAAACTTGCAGCAGCTATCAAATCCATTCGCGGAAGTGCGAAAGCAGCCACAAATACGGCCACCCAACCCTCCGACGATCGACACAACGTTTTAGAAAAGTTCGGACGAGATCTGACCGAACTGGCACGTTCGGGGAAACTCGATCCGGTGATCGGACGAGACGAGGAAATTCGTCAGATCGTTCAAGTCCTATCGCGACGGCGGAAAAACAACCCGGTGTTGATTGGGGAACCCGGAGTCGGAAAAACGGCGATCGTCGAAGCCCTCGCTCAACGCATCGTCAACGGCGACGTACCGGAATCCCTGAAAAACCGCCAGTTGATTTCTCTGGACATGGGAAGCTTGATCGCGGGGGCGAAGTTTCGCGGGGAGTTTGAAGAGCGACTTCGATCGGTGATTCGGGAAGTGACACATTCAGATGGTCACATCGTTCTATTCATCGACGAGTTGCACACCGTCATCGGTGCAGGAGGTGGCGGTTCTCAAGGCACGATGGATGCGGGAAACCTCCTAAAACCGATGTTAGGGCGGGGCGAACTGCGGTGTATCGGTGCGACGACGTTAGAGGAATACCGCAAACACATCGAGAAGGATAAAGCGTTAGAACGTCGATTTCAACAAGTTTTCGTCCGACAACCGGATGTAGAAGCGACGATCTCGATTTTGCGAGGGTTGAAGGAACGCTACGAAGTTCACCACGGGGTCACGATTATCGATTCGGCGCTAGTGGCGGCGGCGACGCTCTCTCATCGCTATGTGAGCGATCGATTTTTACCGGATAAGGCCATCGATCTCATCGACGAAGCGGCGGCGAAATTGAAAATGGAGATCACTTCCAAGCCGACGGAATTAGAAGATGTCGATCGACGGTTGATGCAGTTGGAGATGGAAAAACTCTCCCTGGAAGCCGAGGAACAGCGGGGAACGCGGGGGGCGTATTCTTCGGCGCAAGATCGGCTCGATCGAATCCAGTCTGAAATGCAGGAACTCAAACAAAAGCAAGAACACCTCAGTTCCCAGTGGCAACACGAAAAGCAGCTTCTCGACGAAATTAACGCCCTGAAAGAAGAAGAAGAAAAACTACGGCTGAAAATCGAACAAGCCGAACGCAATTACGATTTGAATACGGCGGCGCAGTTGAAATACGGTCGTTTGGAAAAGTTGCAACGCAGTTCGGAAGAGAAAGAAGCGGAACTGTTGAAATTGCAGTCGGAAGGAGCGGCATTGCTGCGGGAACAAGTCACGGAAGCCGACATCGCCGAAATCGTCGCCAAGTGGACGGGAATTCCCGTGAACAGCCTGCTGGAAACCGAACGCCAGAAACTCCTGAAACTCGAAGAACAACTGCACCGTCGCGTCGTCGGACAATCGGAAGCTGTGGAAGCCGTCGCGGCGGCGATTCGCCGCGCCCGTGCCGGTATGAAAGATCCCTCGCGCCCGATCGGATCGTTCCTCTTTATGGGGCCTACGGGTGTTGGTAAAACGGAATTGGCGCGGGCGTTAGCGGGTTCACTGTTCGACGATCGAGAGGCACTGGTTCGCATCGATATGTCGGAGTACATGGAAAAACATTCCGTGTCGCGCTTGGTGGGTGCGCCTCCGGGGTACATCGGTTACGACGAAGGGGGTCAACTGACGGAAGCGGTGCGTCGGATGCCCTATTCGGTGTTGCTGTTTGACGAGGTGGAGAAGGCGCACCCAGACGTTTTTAACATTTTATTGCAAGTTCTTGACGACGGACGCATTACGGATTCCCAGGGGCGAACGGTGGATTTTTGTAATACCGTCATCGTCATGACGAGTAATATCGGGTCGCAATATATTCTCGATGTGGCGGGGAAAGAAGCGGATTACGAGGAGATGCGAAAACGGGTGTACGATGCCCTTCGATCGAACTTTCGACCAGAGTTTTTGAACCGAGTGGACGATCTGATTATTTTCCACCCCCTCGGAAAGTCTCAGTTACGGGAGATCGTAGGCATTCAAATCGCCCGGATCGAGTCGCTGTTGGCGGAACAGAAAATTCAAATCGTGTTGTCGGAGTCGGCGAAGGATTACATTGCCGATGTCGGTTACGATCCAGTTTACGGGGCGCGTCCGTTGAAACGGGCCATTCAGCGAGAGTTGGAAAATCCAATCGCGACCAAATTATTAGAGCTGGAGTTTGGTGCGGGCGATACGATTTATATCGACTGTCCCAAGGGAGAGGGAACGCTCGTCTTCGGAAAGAAAACGCCGTTGTTACGAGAAGCGCAATCGGAACCGCCAGTGGAGTTAGACCCCGAACCGCAACCGGAAGCCGATGTGGAAAGCGAGTCTGAAGCTGTGGCGGTGACGGCAACCGTCGTCGAACCTTACGAACTCGATCGCGCCCGCAGTATCAACGCCGATAAGACGAACTCGGACTCTGACGATTTATCTTGGGAGTAGAGTAGAAATGGGGAGATAGGCTCGAAAAGCTCCCCCTCCTGGGACTTCACGGATATACGATAGTTTTCCGTAGCCAAATAACGTGATACTGAGGGGTTCAGCGATCGAAACCTGACTTTTTCGTCGTCTAAGCGACATCGATCGTCACAAACCTAGTGCAGCATCAACCCTAAGGGTACTTCAAAAAATTGATTCTGGCTCAAAATCCCATGGCTGAAACCCTTGGAATCTCGTTTTTGATTCTCGATAGTAGAGCCTCTTTCTCAATAAGCTTGAATGAATCGAGATGCCCATTAAGCTATAGGGTGCGCTCGAGCTCGATCGTACGTTCGGACTGACAGTAAGGACGATATATGGAGACCACGGAAAATGGGACTCAGGTGTAGGACATAGCAGTCCTAACCGATTCGTAAAATTCTATAAAGATGAAACCTTTGTGGCATAAAGATTATAGTCTCCAACTTTTTTCACAACTCAAACGGGACTACTATATGCTCAAACCGACCCCTTACCACACTTTGAGTACTCAGTTCTGACAGTTAGCTTCCACTCAGAGGCTTTTCGATCTACTGTTATAAGATGCAACCCTGTATTAACCTTGGCAACTTACTCGAATCTGACTTGACTCTCAGTAAATTTGCTAGGTTGTGTGTAGCTTTGGAGAAACTGCGATATGCTTTGCCGGTTAAGGTTTGTGTTCGATCAGTTTGCTTTCGTTTCCTCTCGAGCTGTTCTAATAGCAACCCTGGTTTCAGGGAGTACCTTTGCGGCTTTGCCAGTCTTTGCCCAGGATGCCGATGGAAAAGAAGCTACTCCCGTCCTGGTAGAATCGACCATTGTTGGCGATGTCGATCCAGAAGAAGCATCGACAACTCAGGATTTAACCATTCCCCTCGACGAGTTGAAACTCCTGGCCCGACCTTTGACTCTCGAAGAGTTGCAAGTTGAAGCTGCGGCCTGGTTTTTCCTGCTCAAGGAAAAAGTCGTGGAAATCAGCAAGGTTGAAGTTGCGATCAAGCGCGAGAATCAAGCGATTCAAGATAGCCGGGATGCTGCTGCCGCAGTTGAAACCGCTAAAGCTAAACTCACCGAAGCAGAAGCAGCTTTGGAAGAAGCAACAGAAGGGACACCAGAATATGAAGCTGCCACCCAGCAGTTTGAAGAGGCTAAAGCGGCATTAAACGAAGCCGAACAAAAGGTCAAGGAAACTTTAGAGTCCCAGAAGGAATTTGAAGAGGACGAAGACATTAAGGAAGCCGTCCAGGAGGCGGAAAAGGAAGAAGAGATTACCAAAGCTCGTAACATTCTGGAGGAAGCCAGAAAGGAGCGGGAAGATCTGACGGCAGGTTCTGATGCTTACAATGCTGCTACCGAAAAGATCGATATATTGGATGCGGCACTCATCGATCTCGAGTCCGCTGAGGAAGATCTCAAAGGAGCGATTCCCGACTCGCCTGAATTTCAGGAAGCATCTCAACAGGTTGAGGAAGCACGGACTAAGGTTATCCAAGCTGCAGACGCACTTGTGGGTGCCGGACTAGCCCCTGAGGAAGCCCAGCCTGAAACGTCCGTTGAGTCTGAAGAAGCCGAGCAAGAACTCGAGCAAGTTGCGAGCGACCTCGACCAAACTCAGGAAAGGGCTACAACCGATGCTGATGGAGAAACCGATGCGGCAGAAGACGCTGGCGAAGCTGCCGAGAGACTGGAAGGGGTTGATGAAACCCTTGAAGAAGTAGCCGAAGCCGAAGCCGACCTTAAAAACCAACTCGTTGCCAACGTTACAGAATTGCAAGAGGAGCAAACGGCCATCACCGATCGCTTCAAAGTCATTCTCGACGCTCTTGAAGCCAAAGGTGGCGATGCGACATCTTACCGGACGTACATTGAAGCGGTCAGTGTCATCGAATTCGATCTCGAAGATACAGAAGGCTTGGGCGTTCGCCTTGTCAGTTGGCTCCAATCGGAAGAAGGAGGCCTGCGTTGGGCTATCAATATAGCAAGGTTTGTCGGTATTTTGATTGCTGCCTGGATCGTCGCTGAGGTTCTATCCAGGATTGTCAATCGCACCCTGTCTAACATTGGGGGTACGTCTTCCCTGTTCCGCGAATTTGTCGTTATGGTGACCCATCGAGGAACTGTGGTGATTGGTGCTCTTTTGGCACTCACGTCTCTCGGGGTCAGCTTGGGTCCACTCCTTGCCGTTGTGGGTGGCGCGAGTTTCGTTCTTGCCTTTGCCCTGCAAACGAACTTGGGCAACTTTGCCAGTGGCTTAATGCTGATGGTCAACAAGCCCTTTGACGTAGGTGATGAGGTCAAAATAGCAGACTACTGGGCTTATGTTGTTTCGATTACGCTCTCCAACACAAAAATTAAAGACTTCAACGGTAATATCATTACTTTGCCAAACAATACGGTTTGGGGTGGAGATATTGTCAACTACACCCATTCGGACAAGCGACGATTAGGATTTAATATTTATGTTAGTTTTGACCAGGACATTGACCAAATTAAAGATGTTTGGTTTGAAATCGCGAAGTCTCATCCTCAAGTACTAGAGACACCAGGTCCGACTATTTTTCCTTGGAGTTCCAGTTATGAAGGACGCATTGGTGTTGGCTTAAAAGCCTGGTGCGAAACAGGCCCTTACTGGAGCATTTACGCCGATTTGCTTAAGCTTTTACAAAAGCGTTTCAAGGAAGCCGGGATTGAGTTGGCTGTACCAACACAGGGGATTCGTTTCAGTGATGCTTCGCTGAAGGCTTCTATGCCACTTACAATCGATTGTGAAAAAGATACACAATTGCCTAATAATGTGGATTTGTAGGGAGTGTAATTTCGTTGGGCTAGAATTGCACAAAATCATTACTTATGACTCAGGCTGTCTCATTTAGGATTGAAGACGGACAACTGTCAGAACTTCTGCACTCCTGAGTGTGGATAAATTCGCCATCATAGTACAATTAATTAGGACTTGCTTAAAAAGTCATCAAAAGTAGAGGGTGGAAAACGGGTAGGTAGTGGCCGGAATGTAGTGATAGCAGAACTAAGCTTGTAGACACTCCTTATAATGATGAAGGAAAGTCAAAATTACTCCAATGTGATTTTCTAATTTTTTAGAAAAGGATAAAGTTTTACGAACGAGCCGGAAAATGCGTTGGCGAAGAGTATTATTAAATCGCTC
>LWRO01000104.1 GCA_001657325.1 Geitlerinema sp. BBD 1991-9
GGGTCACGCGCAACGATCTCCAAAAGCTCTGTTCCCAACTGGCTAAAAATCCCGAAACCCCTTGGGTGAAACAGCTCAACTCCCAAGCTCGGCAAAGCTCTGCTGACCGTGCCTGGGCGGCCATTTCTCGGTTTTATACCAACGGTAAACAGAAGGTATCCGGCAAGAAAGGTTATCCCAAATCTCAAAAGTTTAACCGTTCGGTTGAATACAAAAAGACGGGATGGCGTTTATCTCCCAACCGGAAAGAAATCGAGTTCATTGATGGATTCAAGTCTGGAAAATTTGCACTTTGGACGAGCCGAGATTTGCTGTTCTACTCGGAGCCACAAATTCAACGAGTTCGAGTGGTCAAACGAGCCGATGGCTATTATGCTCAATTCCTGATTCGAGTGGAGAGAAAAGAATCTCACGAGTTTCAAGGCAACGTGGTCGGGATCGATTTAGGACTCAAAGAGTTCTACACGGACAGTCACTGCTCACTGCTCACTGCTCACTGCTCACTGTAAAGGCAGCATCTAAAAGTCTCAAAGCAGCATAAAGACAAAGCGATTAAGGATGCTTTGGCGTTAGTGAGGTCTAACGATCTCATCGTCTTTGAAGACCTAAAAATCCGCAATCTGGTGAAAAATCACCAACTGGCTCAGTCGATTTCTGATGCGTCGTGGTAAGTAGCTCCACTTAATTAAAAATAAAACGCTCTACTTCAAAGTTGCCTTGTTCACCTCGATGCTCCATTCCCTCTATAATTCCTTCAACCCAATCATATTCATCTTGAAAGACTCGCCCCCTTAATTTATCTCTTTTTAAGTGTAACCACCGATCTTCCATTCTATTCATTTGCGGATTATAACTGGCTTAAAAGAAGATTAGCAATTCTTGTTTTTTCAACAATTATGTCTTTCTTTGGCTTTTGATGCTCAATGAATTGAGACCAGAAGTGTTGAATGATAGAATAAAAACAAAAAACCGCCCGAAAAATGTATAATTTTCGGGCGGACTAAATCAAAATATCTAACACAAATGACGATATCAAACTTCCCTAAAATTGTCAAACAGCATCTCGGCGATTTCCCGCAAAATGATTACCCGGCTCTAGACACTTTTATTTTTGTCTCTTGCTGGTTGAGCTTTGGTCTTGACCAGAGCTTACGTACGATGCGAGAACTATTTTTTCGTTTAAACGTTCGAGGAATTTCCATTGATATCTCAACTTTCTCGAAAGCAAGTAAAGTTCGAGATGTCGCGGTATTTATCGACTTATTTGAAAAAATCAAGAAAAAGGTTAAGCGTCGTAATCTTTCAAATAAGCTAATTTTATTCCCTCTAGATTCAACGATTGTTAGTTTGACGAGCAAGTTGCTTTGGCAACATAAATATCATCAATTCAAGCTTTTTGATGGGATAGATGACGAGTGAGAAATTATCGACGGAGTTCAGATTCATTTGGGTCAAGGTCATGACAGTCAATACGGGGATGAAACGATAGCAGCTACACCCGAAAATGGTTTTGCTGTAATAGATAGAGGATTTTCAAGCTCCGATCGAGTTAAGGAACTTCTCACGCAAAAAAATCAGTACTTCGTTCTCCGAATTAAAAATAATGCCACACTAGAAATGCAAGAAGATGGCACTTATCGAGTTTGGAGTGGCCAGCGTTCTGTTCGAGTTAAATTAGTCACTTTTTGCGACTTAGAGAGTGGTCGAGAATTTCGACTTTTGACCCATTCTACCCGAAACGGGAGAAGGGGCATATACAAATGAAGAAATTGGAGAAATTTATCACCGAAGATGGCAAATTGAGTTGCTCTAGAAGTTCCTAAAAATGCACCTCAAGCTAGACCGTATTATTACTAAAAACACAAACAGAATTCGCATTCAAATTTATGCAACTTTAATAGCATATTTAATACTTCAGCTAGTTGATATTCCTCAAAAGTTTGGAAAAAAGCTGTTAGATGAATTGAGGTATTTACAAGCTTTCATGTGTGACAAAATTAGTGACGTTCATTGGTTGCGAAAACTGGTTCCGAGGTGCTGAATTTGGGATTTCACAGGATTCGTGTATTTATTTATAGGAGTTTAGAGTTTACTGTTCAACATTTCTGGCTAAGAACAATTGTAGAAGCTTATAAAAAAGCTGGTTGTCCGCTAACTGGAATTTGGGCAGCAGAAGTAGAGAATGGTCGAAACTACCAACCAATGGTAGTTACAGGATCGGCCATGGGTTATTATATTACAACAAGCTATCCATCGATCTGATCGACAATCAAACAATGAACACAAATTTTAAACATCCTCTATTTACTGCTTGCATGGTCAAAAATAAAAACATCGTGGAAACTTTGATTTCCTATGGTGTTAACGTGAACGTTAAAGATGAGAATCATAGGACTCCTCTTCATCAAGCCTGCACGCGAGGTAATTTAGACATAGTAAAGCTTCTGATATCCAGTGGCGCAGAAATAAATGCTAAATCCAAAGATGGAACTACACTTATTAATATGGCTTCATATAGTAAGCAGTCAAAAATCTTGCAATTTTTAAAAGAGAATGGAGCCGATATGGATGTTTTTGATGCAGTTGCAGTCGGTGACATCGATCTATTGATCGAATTGAGTCAAATAGCAGAATTTGATTTTAATCAAGTCAATACAAAACATACAATGAAAGGCTGCCCGTTGCTTAACTTTGCTTGTCGCTACGAACATATAGACATTATAAATTATCTATTAATAAACAATGCTAATGTCAATATTGCCGGAAATCCTCCATACGAATATCCATTGCATGAAGCCGCATTTGCAAATAATGAAAAAGCTTTGAAAATTTTGTTAGATTTTGGAGCTAATATAAATATTGAAAATTTATATGGTTGGACATCTTTACATATTGCAGCGTGTCGTGGATATCTCAACATAGTGCAGACAATAATCAAGGCTGGAGGTGATGTCAACTATTTAGACCACGACGGAAGATCCCCTTTATTTTTTGCATCTCATTACCATAAAATTGAAACTGTAAAAATTCTCATAGAAAATTCTGCAAAAGTTAATATAAAGGATGTTCATGGGTGTAGCCCACTTCACTACGCCATGAGAAAAAAAGGAAATATAAAAATTATAAAACTCTTGGTAGAAAATGGTGTTGATTTTCAAAGTCAAGGGAAAGGTCGATTTGCAATGAACCCATTAATTGTTGCTATAGCACAGAAAGACGAAGAAGTGGTTAATCTTCTTCTAGAACATGGTGCTGGACAAGAGTTTGGGTTTGGATAATTTCTACTTCTTACGAATTACGACAATGTGGGGAACCGTCTGAAACGAGTCGATTCGGTTGAGGAAACGACCACTTACGTTTATGACGACAACGATCGATTGTTGGATTCGACGGAGAACGGAGTCGTTACCGCGTATCTGTACGACAACAACGGTAATCTCACGTCTGAGACGACGAATGGGAAAACTACGGCGTACACCTGGGACGACCGCAATCGTTTGGTGGAAGTCAACACCGCAGACGGCGATACGGTGGTTTACGAGTACGACGATGAGAACATTCGCGTCAGTTCCACGGTGAATGGGGCGAAGACGACGTATTTGGTGGATAGCAACCGTCCTTACGCTCAGGTGTTGGAGGAGTACGAGGACGACAATCTCAAGGTTCGCTACGTCCACGGTCTGGATTTGATTTCGGTGGAGCGAGATGGGGAAGTTTCGGTCTATCTCGTCGATGGGTTGGGGAGTACGCGGGTTCTGACGGATTTAAACGGGGAAGTCGTCGCCACGTACACCTACGATGCGT
>LWRO01000012.1:0-20242 GCA_001657325.1 Geitlerinema sp. BBD 1991-9
TGAAACGCTTCTGCGGCGAAAATACTTGGGGGGTTGCCCCCTGGGAAGATAGCTCAGTGCCAGGTTTATATTTACAGGAAAAAGCCCCTCAATGTCTGAGGGGCTTTTTCCTTGGCCATCTTTACTCACAACCATTTCTTCACAGAGAGTTTCGACCATGTGGATGTGTTCGTCGATGAAATCTCTCCAAGCTGGAGCGCGATCGAGAGACGGGTTGGTTTACTGAAGCTTTGGAAACTCATTGTTTTTTGGGATTTAAATAGCAGCGGACAAAAGATAAAGTCCCGGTTTGGCATCAGCCACCGGAAGTAAGTCTTGACTGCTTTTGACATTTCGGGCGGCACAGAGATGGGCAAATTCAAGTAAGCTGTCGAGGCGGGCTGTCAGTTCGCTGAGGGTGTCGAGGTATTCAGCGAGGGCGATTTGGCGGTGTTGCCATTCCGGGGTGATTTGGGGTTGGGTGCGGCTCATTTGCAGTTCGACTTCAGCATCGGTGCGTTTGCGGCGGATGCCGTCTGGGGAAAGGTTGCGATCGATCGGGGAAATTCGGGCGATGCGGTGGATTCGTTCGGCGGTGACGTGAGGTTTGAACGGCGGCGTGGCGAAGCGTTGGACGGTGTTGAGTTCCGGGCGTTCGTCGCTGAGGAGTGTTTCCGTCCAGCGTTCGGCGTGTTGTTGAAGTTGCGGAACAGTTTGGCTGAGAAGATCTCTTGCGTCTTGGAGTTGGCCGTGTTGCAGCAGCAGTTGGGCTTCGGTGGCGGTGGCGACAGTCCAGCCTTGGGTGGCTACGTCTACCCGCATGAGGGTGTTCGGTTCGCTTTCGAGGGGGGCTTGGCTGGCTTGGCTAGCGAGGAAGAGACGGGCTTTGGTGGCGGCTTTGAGTGCGGCTTTGGGGGAGTCGTCGGGGAATCGCTTGAGGTTTTCGAGTTCGGCTTGCAGGTTGGCGATTTCTTGAATGAGGAGGGCTTTGTGGAGGTCGGCAATCGCGCTGCTGAGGCGTTGTTGTCGAGCGCGGCTATCTTCAACGAGGAGATGAAGGTAAGCCAGTTGTCCTGAAAGTCGATCGAGGCGGTTTTCGAGGCGGCCGAATCCTGCGTCTAGAGATTGTTGCAATTGCCCGATCGATTGTTGGACTTGGTGGAGTTTGTAACCCATATAGGCAAAGCCTGCGATGCTGACTCCCAAGCCTAAAACGCTGGCTCCGGCAGCGATTTGGCTCACACCGAGGACTTGGGCGGCGGTTTGTTGGAGTCCGAGGAGTTTGTTGTCGATGCCGATGAGTTTGTTAAAGGTGGCGACGTGACCGATGCCGTTCGTTACAACGTCAGCGGCTCCGGTGATGGGAGACAGGGGCAAAGTCGTCAGTTGGCTGGTGAGTCCCGAGGCTTCGGCGAGATGGCGGACAATTTGACCACCTTTGGGGCTTCCGGCTGCATGGCGGATGACGCTACCGTAACGGACAAAGGTTCCATCCGCTAATCCTTTGAGTATCTCGGGATCGGCGATTAGGTTGGTGGGAATTAGCACGAAAAACGCTCCAGATTTTAACGATAGAGATGTGTTTTCTTGTAAGCTTCTCGTGGAAGGCGGTTAGATATCTCAAGGATTTTATGAGGTTTACCTAACAGTCTTCGGAAAGCAGTATATCGATCCATAGAATTTGAACCTTTTTTGAATTCTGGTTCTGGTTCTTGCAATTCGATTTGAACTAAATAAACATCAAAAGGTGATTCACCTTGATAGTCTTGAAATTCAGGGAGTACTTCTGCCAGTCTTAGGTTTTGAAATTCTGATTCAGTACCTTGCCAAATTCCTTCAACGATTGAAGTCGATGATAAGGTTTCAATAGAGCTAGATTTGATGGGTTCGTTTCGTCTCAGTCGCTCGATTGTTGCCTGACTGCCATCGGCATCTAAAACAAGAAACAAAATATACTGTTGAGAAGTTGTCCTACCTGAAGTAGACCAACTTCTATCGTTATTAGCTTGGTTGGCACGTTTGAGGTAATAAAGGACAAGTCCTGCTCCAACCAATAAAAAACTAAATAAGACTATTGATTTCATGTTGCTCCTTTGTGATTCTTGAACGACTCGATTTAGCATTGTTTGTACGGGTTGATGTCTACACAGTAAATTGATATGATTTCTTACTTCATTTGGTTCAACTGGTAATCGTAGTTTTTGTAGCCAACAATTCACTGCTCGGTCGATGCTTTCTGGAGATTGTTGCTCGATCTCAGCGCAGAGTTTTGTAAAAATATCAAGAGCAGTCATGTTATCCGACTAAAATATTAGCTCAACAAATCTTGAAATTGTTTGCGAATTGTTAAGAGTGAATGTCGATGAGATTCGAGTTTCTGCCATCGCTTTTTCTCCTCAGAGAAATTTTGCTCGATAATTCGTTTTTGTTGCTGTAGAGAACGATCGGTTAAGTCAAGCACTTGGTGATTAGCTTCACTAAACCTATCTCTTATCAGGTCAAGATAACTGATGATCCATTGACCAATTTTAGCCCATAGTTCTGATTCTTGTGTTTGGATATCATCGCGCCATTGACTTGCCATTTTGATAAAGTCAGGAAGTTGTAATTCTCTGTATTCAAAATCTTTATAAACGGGATCGTTTCTGTATTTCTTTTCAGTCCATTTAAAAAAGAATAGGAACGAATGCTTGACTTCATACTCAACTCGCTTGGTTCCAACCTTCTCTCGTTGAGTTTCTGTCGATACTTGAATACTTGGAATCATTTCAAAAAAATTATCTGGTATTTGAGGTGGATTCATATCCACAATGAGTTTGAACTCGGCTTCTAGTGCGTCTCGAAGCGCAAAATCAACAAACTCTTCTGTGACTAATTCGATAATTTGGTTACATTCGCCTTCAGCAAAATTCACCAAAGCTTCTTTAATTCGATTGACTTGACCTTGCAACACAAACTCTGCACGTTTAGATAGTGCATATCCCATAACTTTATACAGCTTGCGATAGGCGGCTTCGGTTTCTTCTAGCTCACTTATTTTTCTTTTATCTTTAATCTCAACTTTGGCAACAAAGCAACCTGTTTTTCGATCTCGCGTAAAAATCGACAAGCTATTTTTTACCCTATCGAATGCTCTCGCGATATCTTCTGCGATTACAGGCGAAATAATTTCTTTAAGTCTATCCTGAAGATCGTAAGCAGAGATTTTTGAATCAAAACTCTCTTCAACGGGGACAATCAGTTTAAAGTTGAGGTCATCGCGCAAGGCATCTACAACAGAGCGAAGCACTTTAAATTCATTTAAACCTATCCCCTTTTTTTGAGCTTTGTTAATAGCTCGGTCTCGAGATTCAGAGGTGTTTTCTTCTAGGTCTCGCTGAACATCATTGATAAATCGCTCAAAACCCTGTTTCGATTTACTGATTTCTCGCTCTAGGGTTTTACGTTCTACGTTGAGATTTTCGAGTTGAGCCTCCACTTGTTCCTTCTTTTCTATCCTTCGAGTTTCTGCAACTTGGCCAATTTTGGTCAGGAGTGCATCAAATGCTCTCAATGCAGGCTGGATTGCGGGTAAAATCACCAACTGAGGGAAAGACTCTTTAAGTCGATAGCGTAAAGTATTCCAAAGCTGTTCTCCACCGCTCCATTTTAGTGCATAGAAAAGAACTATTCGCATGGTTTCATCGTCAACTTCTTTCTCTTTTCTGACCTGTCGTCTCAAGTTGTGAAACCAATTCTCTAACTTTTCATCATCTTCGGTTTTTTCTGCGATAATGCTGGCACAGTCTTTAAATATTTTTCTCAAGAGATCTAAGCGTTTTTGCGGTTCTATTTGTGAATCGGTATAACCGCCGTTTGTACCCCAAGCACATTGAGCATAATAAAGCAGTTGAGCATTGAAGGGAATGACTTCCGGCGTGTGTTCCAGTGATAGAACTGATTGAATCTCCTGTTTTAGCTTTTCAAGTTGTGTCTCAAGTGGAAAATCGTCAGAACCTCGGAGGTCAACGCGATTGAGAACAAAAATCATTGAATCGGTACGACCGTTTAAAAACGTTACAACCTCTTGCAATTCTTTAAGGAGTCGCTGCCGATGTTCTTCATCGACTTGAGCGTAATCTAAAGCAACGACGCTACAGGATTTATGAACTTGAGGTTGGATAACTTCAAGATTGCTCCGATCTTGAACGGACTTTAAACCGGGAAGATCGATAAATTCGAGGTCAATTCCGGGGGGAAGATTGAGTAACGTTCGATCGATCGCGGGTAAAAGCGCACCTTTGACGGTAATTTGGGGGGCGAGACAGTCGGCTTCACGTCGGCGAACCTCGTGATACGACAGCATCACTTTCTGAATTCGATCGTAAAGTTCCTCATCGCTCAACCCCGTCCATTCTCCGGTTTCCCACTGAGCGTTCGGAGTTTCTTCGATAATCAGTTGAGATCGATCGGAGGCTCTGAACTTCAACACGCCGCCGCTCATCTCCGATCGCTCGATGGGAGCAACCCGCCGCCCAATCAACGCATTCACGATCGTCGATTTCCCCGAAGATGTCGTTCCTAACGTCGCGATCGATAGCGTCGGATGTTCCAAGCGTTCCGCTGCTTCCCGATAGGCTTCCCGAAACCCTTCTACTGACGACTTTAACGCCACATCGTCAAAAATATCGGGGTGAGCGTTGGCTAACTCCGTGACGCGATTCCCCAATTCATCGAGCAGGGTACGAACGTTGTTCAAGAGGTCTTCCACGTTCGAGGGCGTTTCGATCGAGATAGACATGGGGTAGATTCTCCAGTACAACCAGAAAGCAAAGGCTCGGGATCGAACTCAAGACGAACAGAGGGGGCGTTGCGTATCGTGATGGGAAGAAAAATCGTTATATCTCAGTCTTCAACAAGTTTCGGCTCCGAAGATTACGATTTTTTATTCCAAATTAGCCATTTTTTCTTTGTTTATATTTTACCCTCAAAATAGTGCTTATGGTAAAAATTGCTCTACACCAACAACGACAACAACTTATCGAATCGACTTGCAAGCATTTCCTTGTTGGTTTTCCCTAACAACCAAGGATGGCGAAGATTGTGTGTTTAGCGAAACCTTCGAGATTTAAGTGGTTTAATTTTCAATATGTCCCCTCATCTCGCTGGATTTTGGGACGAGAAGTCTGGTAACAAGATTTTCCGATGTTACCCTGCAACGGGCAACCCCAACGACGAGATTTTAGAAGTCGAATGGCGGAAATTGCTCCGATCGATTCAGAATTTCTATCCGACGAGATGCTCGAATCATCGAGATCGACTCAACCTTCCAATAAAATATCGAGAGAATCCAGAATTTCACTAATCGGGATCATCACGGGTTCTTGAAAGAGGGGTACGGTGAAAGTAACAGTTGAGCCAAGTCCTTCTCCCATGCTGTAAAAATGGACTTCACCACCCATTGCTTCTACCAGTTTTTGAGAAATAACGAGTCCGAGTCCCGTTCCCCCATACTGTCGAGTGCGCGAACCATCGACTTGACTAAAGGTTTGAAAAAGCTTGTCCTGTTTTTCAAGAGAAACGCCAATTCCGGTATCGGCAACTTGAACTTTAACCATTCCAGGTAAAGTTCGATCGTCGATTGTAACGGTTCGATCGATGATATCTGTTGTAATAGTAATGCCGCCTTCGTGTGTGAATTTAATGGCATTTCCAACTAAATTTAAAAAGACTTGTAGCAATCGTTGATAGTTTCCATATACGATAATTCGATCTTCAGTGTCAGGCATTTGAACTTGAAAATAAAGCTGTTTTGCTTTAACCTGAGACTGGACGAAATCTTTAAGGTGGTTGAGGAGTTCCTCGAGATTAACCGGCTCGAGATCGAGCTGCATTTTGCCGGCTTCGATTTTCGCAATGTCGAGAATGTCGTTGATGATATTGAGGAGATGTACGGCAGAGCGGTAAGCTTCTCGAATAAATTCCAGTTGTTCTTCAGGATCGTCTGCCATACCATCGAGAATTAATTTGAGAAATCCCATCATCCCGTTGAGTGGGGTTCTCAGTTCGTGGGAGGTATTGGCCAGGAAGTCACTTTTGAGGCGAGAGACTTCTTCTGCCTGTTGGCGTGCGATTTCGAGTTCGCGGTAGAGGGTTGCGTGCGCGATCGCCGTTCCCACTTGAGCGGCAAGCTCTTCAACGATTTCAATTTCAGTGGGATGCCAGAGGGGAGTAGATGCCTTCTGGTTTTCGCCGAGGGCTTCACTTTCCTCTCGAACGAGGGCAATGGCACCGTTCACTTGACCTTGATGGCAGGTTGCGACAACCAATAACGATGCTCGACAACCGGTTTCAGACTTTTGTTCGGCAATGGTCGCTTGCTTGAGAGCGATTGCCTGTTGAAATTCGGGATGCTCGGCTAGGGACAATTCTCGATCGATTTCCCTAACGTGCTGTTTGGGACGATGCTCGGCAACGACTTTTACAATAGCGTGGCGTTCGTCGTAAGCGTATACCAAACAGCATCGAACGTTTAAGGCAGATCCTAAGCCGTTCGCTGTTTGTTTCCAAATCGTATCGAGATCGAGCGTCTGACGAATTTTTCGGGCAATCTGAGTTAATAGTTTGGGATAAGAGATGCGCGTTAAAAGTAGGTCGTAGTCTGGCGAGGTGGAGGGCGGCGAGTTCCTCGGCATCAGATCGCGAACCAACAGGGGGGATGTGTCGCAAAATTCTTCAACGGAACGGATGCGATGTCCGAGCGTGAGAACTGACGATGCTGTTGCGAGATCGGTTAGGAGGGGACTGATAATGACTTCAAATGTAAAGACGTGCTGCCCGCTTTCAAACAGACAGGTCAGATGCTTGGGGGTTTTGCTGTCGAGAACTTCTCGAATTTGTGTTAAATAACTGTGTCGATCGACCGGTTGGAAAATATCAGTCGTACTTTCAGAGGCTCTACTTGCGGAGAGACCGTAGTTGTGTGCGTCTTTCCAGTAAAACGATTGATATTGCCCATGACGATTCTGAACGTATGCCAGTTCGACCCCCAGAGACCGAAGAACGTTCGCCTCGTTATCTCCCGTCTCGGTGTTTGGATTGGTCAGCGCTGTAGCAGGTAGGCGAAAGTCGGTAGAAGAGGTCATCGGACTTCAGGCAAAAAAGTGTCAGCCGAAAGCGAGCGATGGAGAACGACCAGCTCTGAGTAAGATGTGAAGACGACCAGCTCGTGAGATCGGGGTGCGATCGACAACACCTAGCCGTCTCCCAAACTCGTTACCTTCCCACCTCGTTACTGAGTCGTTTCTAGTCGTTCCATTCTCCCCGTGGGGGAACAGGAGGGTTGCGTTGCAAGCGGCGACTGAGTTCGTCATCCCGTTGGGTTTCGCCTCTAAGCCACTGACGGATTGCTGTCTCAATAATTTTGCTCGGATCGTTGGTGAGGTGTTCGATTTGCTCGAGCAAGTCAGAATCGAGATGGATTGAAACTTCCACCTGATGCTTGCTGCGCTCGGATGAAGACGTCGGGTCGGTCATAATGCCACTCTAGTCATACCACTTGGATTGTAAACGTCACGGGCAGTTAGGAATAGACTACCCCACCCTAACAAACAACACCGTTGTGACTTCAGGTCTATTGTACAACTTGCATCATTTGTACGTAAAAATACTTATAATTGGGTTCGATCGAGGGGACGTAGACGGGCGTTTCAGCATACTGTATCGAAATCGATCGAGTCTTTCACCGACGATGCAGCCTAAATTCCGGCTTATGCCCGAGTGGGTGGGAAACCGATCGGACGAGATTTCTCCCGATTGTCAATTCACCGATTCCAGTAAGTCTGTAGAATATATTGCGTTTACCCCGATCGCTGCACCGACCGTGAATACAACTTCTGACCTCGATCGCATCGAATCCCTCAAAGCTGGAATGCTTTCAGCAATTTCGATGGCTCTGGCTGAAAGCTTCATCGCTTATTTTCAGCTATCTTTATCGATCGAGCTTGCTCTGCATCTCGCCACCGTTTTCTTCAGTGGCTTTCTCTTTGGTATGACGTACCGCTACGCCGTTCGGGATGACAACAACCCCCACCTCAAATCTGGCGTTGTTCTCGCGTTCGGCTTAGTTCGAGGTTTGGCGGAAATTGAGGGTTCGAGCAACGGGCTTTCGATCGAACTCGCGAACTTGCTTCCCCTATTTGAAAGTTTAGGTCTATTTGCTATTGCCGGAATTCTCCTTGATTCGGCTATCCGCCATCAATGGGTAAAGCCAATGAAAAGATCGTAAAAATGTGAAAAAGAGAGGTTTACTTACTTTCTAAGCATATTTAAGAATTTTGACATAAATTGCAGTTGAAAACTGTATCAGCAAACTGTCATTATTGCACTTAGTTTGAGTATTTAGAAGAAAATAAATAGTTTTCAATTCCGATATTAATGTCTGAAAAGATGCTCGAGTATCTTGATTTTTAGCAATCCGTAGTTTTACAGATTGCTAATCGGGGTTTGTAAGCTAGTGTTATGATAAAGCATAGATATCCAAGACTTAAGTTTTTTTTCAAATTCTACAGAGGTATCCGTGATGAGTCAGCGAACTGAAGCCGAAGCGATCGTTCGTTCCCACGTTCTCTGGGCGATGGGAGGTGGGTTAATTCCCATCCCACTTGTGGATTTTGCAGCGGTTACAGCGATTCAATTGGAAATGCTCCAGCAGTTAGCCCGCGTGTACGGTGTTGACTATACCCAAAGCAACGGAAAAGCCTTCGTTTCGGCACTCACCGGGACGACGTTCGCTCGCCTAGGAGCGAGTTTGCTCAAGGCACTTCCTGGCGTAGGAACGTTGATTGGTGGCGCTTCGATGTCTCTAACATCGGGCGCTTCAACCTACGCCGTCGGCCAAGTCGCTATTAATCATTTTGCCAATTCAGGCAATTTGAGTAATTTCGTTGAAGAGCAAGTCAAAAGTGCTTATGACACAGCGTTCGAGCGAGGAAAATCTTATGTCTCCGATCTCGAAAACGATAAGAAAGACGAAGCAGCAGATATTTACCAAGCTCTTGAAAAACTCGGATCGCTGAAAGCGCAAGGAATTTTAACGGAGGAAGAATTTCAAACGAAGAAACAGCAGTTACTCGATCGACTCTAATCGAGGATCGCAACTGACATAATATTGTTAAATATTGTTAAAATTCTCCAGTCGGGACGCTAAGCCAACACCTCGACTGGAGAATCTGTATTTTGAATCGTCGAATTAACAAATCATTGAGATTAGCAACTGTGTCGATCGATTGTCAGAGTATTGATATTTCGATCTCCAACCCGTTGGTACGTCCAACGATCGACATTTTCCCGCACTAGATAAACACCCAGTCCACCGATCTCGCGTTCGTTGAGTGGTCGATCGAGGTTATCCGGTTGTTTTTGGAGAGTTGGATTGTAAGGGATTCCCGTATCGATCGAGGAGATTTTCAACACTCGATCGCTCAGTTCAGCCTGTATCGTTAAGATTCCTTCCCGATGAGCTTCTCGATAGCCATGGACGATGATATTCGTTGCCAGTTCGTCCATAGCTAAGCGAAGTTTATAAGCCGTTTTTCGATCTAAATTTGCGTGTCGAGCTGCTTCTATTGTATATTTTGCAATCGCCTCGAGAGAATCTAACGTTCCCGCCACCGTTAAAGGTTCCATTTTTTAAATATCAACCGTCAAATTGTGGAAACTCGAACTCGTCCAAAATCTCAACACTGTGATGAAATCCCGTTTTTTGAATGGTCTCCAATACCATCTCTTGCAGAGAAATCAAATAAATATCTACGCCGGTTCCCATCTTTTGTTTGGCAAAAATTAAAACCCTCAATCCTGCACTGGAAAGATAGGATAAATTTTCCATCGACAACACGAGTTTCTCAACTCCCAAAGTCGCAGCTTGTTCGACTTCTTCCTTAAACATTGGGGCAGACTTTGCGTCCAGTTCTCCCGAAAGTTCGATCTGAGCGATCGATCCGTTGTGTTCCAGAGTTGCGTTGAAAGTCATGATTTTGAGAAGGTAAACATTAAGATTGAAAAAAAGATTGCTAGATCGATCGAAAATGGATTAACGACCGACGAGGACAACCACAGATCGATCGCCCAACAAAATGCTAGACTGATGGTCTAAACGGGGTTCCGTTCCCGGTTCCCAACTCTCTTCTGGAGACGGACAAGCGGTATTGACAAAGACGTGCCACGCCATTCCTGGCGGTAAACCTGGCAGTTCAAAATGATGAGAGTGCCAGTGCATATTGGCGGCGACATAGATATAATCATCTTGCACTGTACCTTCCCGAGCGTGTTTTCCGCACAGGAGAAACGCCAAAGTTCGAGAACCAGATGACCAATCTGCGTTCCAAGCTTGCGTTCCGTGCCAAGTAATATCGGCATAACCACTTCCCACTCGATCTTGATTGTGGAAGTGATCGCGATTCCGCAGAACGGGGTGTGCTTTTCGAAAGGCGAGACAGTGGCGAACGAACCGGAAAAAGTTTGAATTTCGATCGCGTAACGTCCAGTCGAACCACGTCAATTCGGAGTCGTGACAATAGGTGTTGTTATTCCCATATTGAGAGCGTCCAATTTCATCTCCCATTAACAACATGGGAATACCTTGACTGACAATTAACAACGTCATTGCATTTCGCATTTGACGACCACGCAATGCCAAAATTCCGGGATCGTCAGTCGGTCCTTCAACGCCACAGTTCCAGCTTTCGTTATCGTTTGTGCCGTCGTTGTTGTACTCGCCATTAACTTCGTTGTGCTTGTCGTTGTACGAAACTAAATCAGAAAGAGTAAAGCCATCGTGTGCCGTAATAAAGTTTACTGATGTTGCTGGAGAGCGGCCCGCTCCCGCATATAAATTCGGCGAACCTTGCAAACATTGAGCTATTTCACCGATCGTTCCTGCTTCCCCTTTCAGGAACTTTCGCACCGTATCTCGATACTTTCCATTCCATTCGGCCCAGCGTCCGAATGCAGGAAACGAACCGACTTGATAGAGTCCGCCAGCATCCCAAGCTTCTGCAATGAGCTTGCACTTTGCCAAAATCGGATCGAATGCCAAAGATTCCAATAATGGCGGGTTGGCTAACGGCGCACCCCAGGGATCTCGACCTAAAATCGAGGCGAGATCGAAGCGGAAACCGTCAATGTGATATTCGCTGGCCCAGTACCGCAAACAATCGAGAACCATACTTCGCACGACGGGATTGTTGCAATTGAGTGTATTTCCACAGCCGCTAAAGTTGAAATAATAGCCTTCTGGGGTCAGCATATAATAGGTTTGATTGTCCAACCCTCGAAAGGAAATGTAAGGGCCGTTTTCGTTGCCTTCTGCGGTGTGATTGAAAACCACATCTAAAATCACTTCAATGCCGTTTTTATGGAGTTGTTTCACCAATGCTTTGAACTCGTCTACTTGCATTCCCAAGTGTCCCGTTGCTGCGTAACCCGCCTTGGGTGCAAAAAATCCTACGGAACTGTAACCCCAGTAATTCAATAACTGTTCGCCGGTTTGAGGGTGGGGACGAGAATTTTCAAACTCGTCGAATTCAAAAACTGGCATGAGTTCGATCGCGTTAATGCCTAATTCCTTGAGATAGGGAATTTTTTCGCGAATTCCCGCGAACGTACCCGGATGTTTGACCCCAGAAGACGGATGACGGGTGAATCCGCGAACGTGTGCTTCGTAGATAATGAGGTCTTCGGGAGGAATTTCTAACGGTCGATCGTCTTCCCAATCGAAATCGTCAAATGCGATGCGGGCCCGGTGAGCATAGGGATCGTTCCAATCCGGCTGAACCCCCCAAACATCCCGACCCCCGATAATTTTGGCGTAAGGGTCCATGAGAATTTTCGATCGATCGAACCAATGACCTTCACTGGGGTTAAACGGCCCGTCCATGCGATAGCCGTATTCGAGATTTTCGTAATCGAGATCGAACACTACCATGCTGTAAACGTTACCAATCCGAAATTCATCAGGAAATGGAATTTCTGCAAAGGGTTCCTGTTGGTGTTTTTTCAGTAAAACAAGTGTGCAAGCGGTAGCGTAGCGAGAATAAATCGAAAAGTTGACACCGCCAGGAATCAAGGTTGCGCCAAATGGAAACGGTCGTCCGCGACGTAATTTAAAGTCCCTGTGGCGATGGGTAGGATGAATATCGATGCGCTCTAAAACCATATTTTTGTCCGAATTTCTGGCTGATGGAAAGCTTTTGAGAAGCTTGAGAACGAGAAACTTGAGAATGAGAAACTTGAGAAACCTTGAGAAGAGTAATTTTTTTCGATCGAAACTAACGGCGACGGCGGGGATACAGCCATTTGGCAAACAACCGCGTCATTCGAGGCATGACAACATAAGTCATCAGAGGAACGAGAATCGCCGTCGAGACAAAACTACGACCGACGGGGGCCAGGGGAGCGAGAGCTGGCCCCAATAGAACGTTAATGAGATTGACGAGGGGAAAAATAGCAATCCAAGTGACAACCGCCATTTTGTAACGTGGGGGTGGGATAACGGGTTGGCGAGATGAGAGCGTAAACCAGGTTTCCAATCCTGTCAGCACTTCAATAATTGGAGAACCCAATGTCAAACTTTCGGCTCTCGCCAACCACTGACGGCGACACTCGGACTCTTGCCAACGGAGTAGGTTACTGCGTCGATCGAACTTGAAAATAATTCGATATTCTAAATCCTTCGGATCGCTCGGACGAATAATCGTCGCACCCAGATATCCTTCAAATGTCATCGCCGCCGCTGTCACCCCAGAAATGAATTTTTCAAAGGCCTCTTCACAGCCGGGTTTGACCTTTCGTGCAACTGAAAGTGTTACGGGAGGATCGTCCGTTTGTGATGTTGAATCTTGGTGGATTGAATTAGACATAGATCGGTGGAGAATTCAGAACTCAAGATTCAGCATATCGGATGTCACATTGAGAGAAGGTTAACTCAGTACAGCTAATCCGTCCTCCAGGGTTCCACTCGTAGTAAAAAAGTCTAGAAATCCAGTGACAGACATCGTATCTTCAATTTCTTCTGACAAACCCACCAAGACAATTTTTCCACTTTGAGCGAGGGTTTGACGATATAGCAACAGCAGCATTCTCAATCCCGCACTGGACATATAGGAAACCTTGGATAAGTCCAGCAGAATTTTACGATGAGATTCGATGTAGGGCAAAACTTTTTCTTGCACCTTGACCGACGTATTTGCGTCGATATCTCCCACCAGCGAGATCGCTTTTATGTCTTCAATATCCTTGACGTTAATCTCCATAATTTAATGCTGGTTTTGTGTTTTTGTTGTTTGGACTTAGAAGCGATTTTTGGTCTTTTTCCAAGTTAGACTTGAGGAATCGATCGTGAGATACCGATCGATTCAGTTAGGTGAATCGTCAAATTTAGCGCCTCGTTGAATAAGATTCAATTTCACGCTTTCTGACAGGCCGATGCTGTCTGAAAAGTAGGCATCTCGAACATCGGCATGAGTAAAATCAGTGCCAATGAGATCGACATCGATAAAGGACGCTCGATCGAGGCGAGAGTTTTGGAGGTTTGCACCCACTAAATCTCCATTGCGTAAGTTGGCATTACTCAAGCAAGCACCTTGTAAGTGACTTCCGTTAAAGTTGATACCTCGGAGATCGGCGAGGGTGAAGTCGGCATTAACCAAACTCGCATCACTGAAATTAGCAACCCTTAAATCTGCCTCAAAAAAATTCGATCGATCGAGTTTTGCTTGACGGAAATCAGCACCGCTGAGGTTCGATCGACTGAAATTCGAGTCGCGGAGATCGGCTTTCCGTAAGTTAGCTGCGACTAACACTACCTTTTGAAAATCGCGCTCGCCGTTTGCATATCGCTCGAGCAGTTCGCACTCGTCCATCACGTTCACCGTCATTCAAGTTCTCGTTTGTAAAGAGTTTGACAACTCGCTAAAAACAGCATTCAAAAATTTCGTTTGCTACTGCGGCACGATGTGTACTTTGATCTTGACTCGATCCGGTGTTTTGGGCAGTTCGATCGTTAAATTCAATGGATCGAAGTTCGTGTAAGCTTCGCCATCAATTTCGACTCGATCGATCCGCACGCTTCCCAGTGGTAAAATGTCAGGAGAAACCCTCAATATTCGATCGGAAAAACCATTTGGCAACGGCTTAAAGTAGAAGTCCATTGGCTGCTTTTTAATTAGCAGATTTGTATAAACTGCTGCCAAATAACACAACTCTGTCGAATGGTAGCCGCTCATGGAGTGACTGCCTTTCGTGCGTTCGTTTCCACTGGCAAGGTACGGCAAACCGTTAGCTAAAACATTGAAATAAACGCCGCCATCTTCAATGTCTAAAAACCAAGCATTGTAAAACGCCGCAGCTTCTCGTGCGAGGCGGAGATCGTCGGAACCGTTGAGAACACCGGCCAGAATCAAATAGGCTAAAATAGACTGCTCTTGCTGCCACCACGCTTTTCGATCGTGCCAGACAAATCGGTGAACTGTTTCCCCTGGGACGAGAATTCGCTCGACGACATCGTACCAACCGCCTCGCTGTCGATCGCTTCCCACTTCTGGCATCATTCGAGCAATTTTCTGTGCGAGTTCGATGTATTCCGGTTTGGGTTTGAGCGAATTCATTCGCATCAAATTCCAGGCAATTTTGAGGTTGTGACCGACGACAGCTCGGTTTTGCTGCCAACCCCAACTCATATCGTGCGACCAATCTTCAAAAAAGCGCTCTTGAACGAAGGGACTGTTTTCAAAATCGGGAAAGTATTTGACGATCGAATCGAACGTGTATTCCAACATTTTGGCGTATTCTGATTGGCCGGTCGCCAGCCAAAGGTTAATCAAATAAGCGGGTGCGTGATCGCCAACAGAGTTCCAATTTTTTCGAGATTGATTGCTTTTGAGAGATTCGCTCTGAGGATCTAAGGTAACGGGATCGAGGTGAGAAAAATAACCGCCGTATTCACTTTTGTCGAGGAAAAATTCGTTGAATAACTTAATGGTGAGTTCGGCATCTTGGAGAATTTGTGGATCGCCAGTAACGCGGTAAGTTTGAGTGGGGCCAGCGAGCGCATAAATTTGCTCGTAAGCGGGAATTGCATCGTAATCGTCGCCGAATTCAGACGCAAAGATTTTTTGCTCCCGCGTTCCGCGCACGTCGATTCCGTGATACCAGTACACGATGCCTTCGTCGAGATCGAGAAACCTCATGTGTTCGCGGAGGTATTCTGTCCCCCGTTCTGCTGCTTCGAGAAAACGATCTTCTCCCGTTAAGAGAAACGCCGTCGCAAATCCATAAACCAAGCGAGAAATTGTATCTGTTTCTTGACGGAAATGAATCTCAGATTTGACTCCCGAAAGGCTGACATCTGTGCGATAATAGCGATAGTCGATCTCGCTATCTCCAAACTGAGCGGTGTAGTAAAAATCGGCGAGCGATCGAACTTGATCGATCCACCAATTCGACTGTTCAAAAGCAAAGTCGTTTTCTGTGCGTCCGACGAAAATAATTTGCTTGGCATCGAAAGCAAGATGGTCGGGATAAAAAATGCCATAAGCGAATAAATATCGACCGGGAACGAGCATCGATCGAAGTGTTCCAGTTGCATCGGGATAGGGTTCTCCTAAGTTTTGCAGCAACTTGGCATAGCTCATCGGACTGAGCGTACATTGAAATTCTCGATCGTCAGCAGTTCGCAAGCCAAAGGCATCGCTATCTGCGTCAAAGTACGTCACGTATCCCGCCAGGAGATCGGAAATGGGTAAGTTGGCTTGGTGCATGGTTCGATCGTGATAGTTCGGGATGATTACTCGGGATGATTACTCGGGATGATTACTCGGGATGATTACTCGGGGAACTGCGTTTCTTCAAAACTGTCGATGCCGTAAATTTTGATGTCCGCAGGTCGTTCGAGCAGTTCGGGATACTTGCCGACTAGTGCTTTCGTATGCGGTTGTTCGAGGTGAGATTCAAAGGCTTCTCGGCTTTTCCACTCTTCAAAAAAGAAGAATAAATTTTCAACGCTCGGATCTTCGTAAAAAGCGTAACTAATCGCTCCTTCTTCTAGCGAGTTGGTTTTCTCTCCCGTCGTCGTTGCCAGCTCTATAAACGTCTCCCGTTGGTCTGGTTTGACTTGTAGGTATGCAATGACGACGAGGGCGACTTCTGGAGTCGATCGATCGATTGCTTGGGTCGAACTTTCTGAAGCTTGCGGTTGCGTTTGCTCCTCAGAAACAGCCACACAACCCGCACTCGTTAGCGTTGCCAGTAAAACCAGCGCAACACTGGATTTTTTCCAAAACTGATGGATACGTTGTGCTTTAGTAATGAGAACCCTACCCATCCTCCCCTTGGCAAGGGGAGGTACTGAAGGCGGAGGGGTTGTCTGAGAGCTTGAGAGGTTCCAAAATCGATCGATCGATTTCAAACTCTCAAATCGAAACAAACGCGAATTTTTCATAATGGTTTCAAGCCTGTTAAGACATTCGTCGAACTGCCAGTAGCGTGATGTCGTCAAACTGTTCCGTGGCTCCCGTATGTTCGAGAACGTTTGTCGAAATTCGATCGAGCAATTCGGCCGCCGATCGAGCGGGAATTTCCAACAGTGTCATGAGTCGCGATGGCGTGAAGAACTCACCCTCGGCGTTGCGTGCTTCCGTAACCCCGTCGGTGTAGCCAATGAGGGTATCTTCAGCAGCTAACTGCACGCGATCGCTTTGAAATGTCATTCCCGGTAACATTCCCACCGCCGGCCCCGTGGGTTTGAGCTGTTCTTTCACCCCACCTTTGCCATCTACGACGAGTAGCGGTTCGTGGCCGCCGTTTACGTAAGTCAGCCAACCCGTTTCGGGATCGAGAACGCCGAAAAAGAGCGTTGCAAACATCCCCAATTCCCCGTGATTGCTGGCGATGTAATCGTTGGTGAGTCGGACGGCTTCGAGGGGATTGGCTTGGGTAAAGTGACTGTCCGTCAACCCCTCTAATTCCGTTTGACCAGAAAAGGTGCGGATGAGACTGCGAAACAATCCCATGAACAGCGCCGCACCCACCCCTTTGTCGCAAACATCCGCGACAACTAATCCCACAACGCCGCCAGATAACTCGAACACGTCGTAGAAATCCCCCGCCACTTGGCGAGCCGGTTGGAAGAAGGTTGCAATATCCCAACCCGTGCGAATTTCCACCTGACGAATGGCGTTGGAACTCGGAAGAAAGTTGCGTTGAATGTCCCGGCCTTGTTGGAGTTCTCGATCGAGTGCTTGAGAATAGGCTTCGACGGTTTGCAAACTCTGTTGCAATGCAGACTCCGCCGTTTTACGCGCCTCGATCGCCTCACAAATTTTCCGAAACATTTCCTGAAACGCCGCGATCGCATCGCCTAATTCGTCTTGGCGTTGAATCGATGCCGAGTAAAACTCTGGCGGTTCTCGGTCTTGTCGGATGGCATCTCCCGCTTCGAGTAAATCTCGCCGCAACCGAAAAATCGGGGTAATCAAAATCGGTTCGAGTACCATCCACACCGTCACCGTGAGAAAGATGGAAATCAAAGCCACTAACCCGACAATTCGTCCGGTGTAGGCGATTAACTCCAGTCGCACCCCCGAGGCATTGTGGCGAACGATGATGCTGTAATCGCGATCTCCGGGTCCCGACCACACCACCGCATCGTATACGTCGCCGTGCATCTGGGGCATATTTTCTAACGAGAGCTGAGGGGCCTGGCCGAAGTTGCCGACAAAACCGCCGTCTGGTGCGTAAACCGTTCCACCGAGAATTTCGGGATTGAGCGGCCGGATTTCATCGAGTCGATCGAGCAGTTCTGTCGGCGACGCATCGGGGTAAGCCACTAGAATCCAGGCGACTTTTCCCCCCGACACTTCCGTCAGTTGCGCCAGTAATTCCCGCTCTCGGCGTTTGAACGAAGGGACGAGGATCGCCGCTTCGATAGTGATAATGCTGGCAAACACCCATAAAACAATCCGTCGGGACAGACGAGATTTCAAACGTTTGGCCAGAGGGTTGACGAAACGTTGCCAACCCGTCTGCTGCTGGTTGCACTCCGCCATCGTCTTCACCTTCGCTCAAGCCAATTTTGGCAGTTTTTCGAGGAAGGGATAGTCGATATATCCGCGTTCCCCTTGGGTGTAAAACGTCGATCGATCGTATTTGTTCAGTTCGGTCTCGTGTTGGAACCGTTCTGGTAAGTCGGGATTGGCGATGAACATGCGACCGTAGGCGACGAGATCGGCATCGCCAGAGGCTAAGACGGCTTGTCCGCTTTCCCGCTTGTACCCGCCAGCGGTGATGAGGGGGTTTTTGAAAATCGGTCGGAAAAACTTGACCCCGATTTCCGGCGTGTCGTCTTCGATCGTCGTGTCACCTTTGATGCGCGGTTCGACCACGTGGAGATACGCCAGGTTGAAATCGTTGAGCGCGTTTCCGACATAGCCAAACAAAGCTTCGGGGTTGGAGTCTTGCATATCCATAAAGGTGCTACTCGGCGACAAGCGCACGCCGACGCGATCGCCTCCCCAAATGTCTGTGACAGCATCCGTCACTTCCATCAAAAACCGAGCGCGATTTTCGATCGATCCGCCATATCGATCGATGCGTTTGTTCGACCCGTCTTGCAGAAATTCATCGAGCAGATAACCGTTGGCGCTATGGATTTCCACGCCGTCAAAACCCGCCGCTTTGGCGTTTTCAGCTGCGCGGCGATAATCTTCAACGATTGCGGGAATTTCTTCAGTTTCCAGCGCGCGAGGCGTGACAAAGGGTTGTTCGCCTTCATAAGTCGCTGCCATTCCCGTCGGTGCGATGGCACTCGGTGCGACGGGGAGTGCGCCGCCGGGTTGCAACGACGGGTGAGACACCCGGCCGACGTGCCACAGTTGCAGGAAAATTCGACCGCCTCGATCGTGGACGGCTTTCGTCACGAGTTTCCATCCTTCTACCTGTTCGGCGGAGTGAATCCCCGGCGTGTTCGGGTAGCCAACCCCTTGCGGCGAGATTTGGGTGGCTTCGGTGATAATTAGCGCAGCGCTCGATCGTTGTTCGTAGTAGGTAGCATTGAGCGGCCCGGGTACGTTCCCTTCCCCCGCACGCATCCGTGTTAACGGAGCCATGACCATGCGATGGGGAAGTGAAAGAGAACCCAATTGAAAGGGCGAAAACAGATCGACTGGAGTACTCATTAGTGCCTCAATTATGATGTTTTCGATCGATTTCAACGAATGAGGTTGGGTCGTAAATCTCGAACGTCTTGAAAACCATTGGCGCAAGTTGGGTGGGTCAACTTCCCACCCAACCGGGAAGGGGTGCATCTCACTTTTGCGATCGAAACCCCACCCCTCCTCCCCTGGCTAAGGGGAGGTACCGAAGGCGGAGGGGTCATTCTACGAAATTGAGATGTACCCACCGGGAAGTTCTAGGAAACGGCGACTCCTTCTAAGCGTCGATCGACTTCTGCAACAAACACTTGCATGAATTCCTCGACAACACCGGGATGTCGTCCCGAAATCAAACCGCCGTCGATGTGGGTGGCAGCCGTTTCGCTACCGTCGTAAATGACGATGCCCCCCGCATTTTCAACATCACAAATAATGTTGTGAGCGCAGGTGACGCGACGGCCGCTGAGAAGCGTGGGATCGGCGCAAAATAGCCACAGACTGTGACAGATCGTGCCGATTTTCAGCGTTCCACCGTCCATCAACTTCACCGCTTGACGCAAGAACTGAACCGCTGGTGCAGAACTCGGCGTGTTCGGTTGCGGTGCGACTTGATAGCGCAGGCGATCCATCGCGTAACCGCCGATGAGAATCAATCCGGCGTAATCGGAGGGCGAAACGGATTGGAAATCTACCGTTACGGTCACTTCGTCCTCGTGGTCGTTTCCTTTAAACGTGAGTTGTTCTTGACCCCACAGGTTCGACAGGTATTCCACCTCGTAACCTCGATCTCGAAAGAATTCGTTGAAGCGTCGATATTCTGTTTCATCGAAATGCTCTTCAACGAGAACGCCGATTTTGCCTTTGGCTGTCGTTGTCATTTTGAATTTTGCTGTGAGATGGATTGCGGTGAGATGTTTGGCGGTAATATTTCTGGCTTGTTGCACGAACCCCCCTTAATCCCCCCTTGGCCAGGTGGGAAACTCGCTTCCTCCCATGACTAAGGGGAGGGCTGGGGTGGGGTGCGAAATATTCAGACCGGAGGTCTAATCCCCCCTTAATTCCCCCTTGGCCAGGGG
>LWRO01000012.1:20321-102111 GCA_001657325.1 Geitlerinema sp. BBD 1991-9
CCCCTTGGCCAGGGGGGATTAAGGGGGGTTCCTCCCATGACTAAGGGGAGGGCTGGGGTGGGGTGCGAAATATTCAGACCGGAGGTCTAATGCTTGTTGCAGTGAGACTAACCGTCACTCGAACCGAGAATTTCGTTCAGCATTCCAAAGCAACCGGCGGCTTTGTTGAACCCGGCATACACGCACATAAACAGCAGCAATTCCTCGATTTCCTCGCGGGTTGCGCCTTGTTGCATCGCCATCGTCACGTGTGCGCCGAAGGGATTTCCCGCACCGGTTTGATCTTGATTCACCACATCCACGGCGATCGTAATCAGGGCTTTGGTTTTTTGGTCGATGAGCGGCAATCCCCAGGCTTCTCCAGCCACGCGGGTGCAAAAATCGCCAAATTTGGGGTTGATGCTGTTTAAGCCTGCTTGTAGCGCTTTGTCGTCGAGAACGGCGTTTTGGTAAGGCGTGTCAGTCATGACTAAGCTGTTTTGATGAGTTTCAGCAGTGCGTCGGGAGCGAACACGTCGCGATAGAAGGTCAGTTGCTCGGTTTTGAGATAACAACCCCCCCGGTGGCCGCGACGAACCCAGGTAACGTTTCCTTTGGCGATAATTTCGTTGGTTTCGTCGTCTTCGCACTTCCACTCGAAGAAGGTGTATTCGCCGTGGAACATGACGATCGGCCAAACCATCGTGACACCGGGTTGTGCAATGAGCGCCCACCAGTGTTGTTCGCGTTCTTTCTGCTCGTCTAACCCTTGATAGGGGCCGTCTTGACAGAGGTAGACCAACTCGTCGCGGTACTCGCCGGTGAGGATGTCGCCGCGTCCTTGGCGTAAGGCTTCGCAGTGCGTCGGCCACCATTCTTTATTTTCGCGTTCGATTTGCTCTAGGGTGTAGTCTGAATCGATCGCGGGTAACGTGGCTTCCTTGACTGCGACAAATTGCTCGCCTTGTTGGATCAATTTTTGCTTGAGATCGTCTGGAACGAGGCCGGGTCTGGAGTAGTCGGCGGCTAGTTCCCGGTAGAAATTCACGCGCTTGGGCATAATCGAAAAATTTCCTAAACGATCGATACTCGGATTACATCGGGCCGTTACTATTCGGGAAATTGGAATCGGTCTTTCGGATTCCCTACTTCGATGGTAGAAAGCGCATTTTTGAACGTCTGCCTGAAAAAATCGCCTGTTTCTAAATTTCCGAGCGAAAGAATGTCGGAAAAAGTCGTTAAAAATCGGTTTGCTTTCCCCGATAAAATTCGTTAAGCTAAGTCAAACTCGCATCACACTTGCTTTTCCATCAGGTTTGTCCTTTCTGCGGCTTCGATCGATGACTGCTGATGAAGCGCTAGCTTTGCTCGATACGCTCTTGCCTGATTGCACATTTAACAATCTCCAAGAGACGGTTTTCTGCCAGGTTTGGGAGGGCAAAACCTACGCAGAGATCGCGCGCGAGAACGACTACGAACACAGCTACATTCGCGATGTCGGCTTTAAGCTCTGGCAAATTCTGTCAGAGGCCTTTGACAAAAAAGTCACGAAAAGCAATCTACAATCGGTATTCAAGCAATACACGCGAACCCAGGCTTCCCCAACTTCCGATTCGATTTCAGCCTCCAGTGCTGCGTTCGCTCCGAATTCAGTTTCCATCTCGAAGTCGATCGACCCTTCAGAGTTCTGTCCGACCATCGAGTTTCCCAGTGGCCCCGTTCCCCTCAAGTCTCGGTTTTATATCGAACGCGAACCCGTCGAAACTTGTGCTTGTTCTCAAGTCGTCAAGCCGGGAAGCTTCACCTACATCGAAGCGCCCCGCCAGTTGGGGAAAACGTCGCTGTTATGGCGGATGTTGGCCCACGCTCGATCGCTTGGCTTTCAAGTTGTCACGCTGAGTTTACATCGCGCTGAAAGTCAAGTCTTTTCGAGTTTAGATCGGTTTTTGCGCTGGTTTTGTGCGAACGTCAGCCGACAACTCAAGGTATCGATCGAGATCGATCGATACTGGAACGAAGATTTGGGGAGTAAAATCAGTTGTACGGCGTATTTTGAAGAACATTTACTTCCCACTTTAAAGATACCGCTCGTCATTGCTTTTGACGAATTCAATCGCCTGTTTGAATATCCCGACATTTCTCGTGAATTTTTACCCTTGCTTCGTTCTTGGTACGAGGAAGGTAAGGAACTCGAACCCTGGCAAAATCTGCGCTGGATCGTGGTTTCTGCAACTGATGTTTACGTTCCATTCGAGTTATCTGCATCGCCCTTTGAAGTTGGCTTGGCCGTTAAATTGCCAAAATTCACGTTGACTCAAGTTTGTGATTTAGCGCAGCGATACGGCTTAGTTTGGGTAAAAACGCCAAAAGGAAAGGATCGAATCGAGCAGTTAATTCAAATGACAGGTGGATGTCCCAAGCTCATGCGTTTGGCGTTTTATCACATCAGTAGATATCACGTCGATCCAGAACAACTGCTCGAAGAAGCGCCGACTCAAACAGGAATTTATAGCGATATTTTACGCCACTATCTCGCTGCTTTGCGCCCTCATCCCGAGTTGGAAACAGCATTCAAGCAGGTTGTTAATGCGACAGAGAGTGTAGAGTTAGATCCGATTGTAGCTTATCGCCTACAAAGCTTGGGAACGATTAAGTTGGAGCGAAATCGAGCAAAACCCATTTGCGATTTACTAAGGTTGTATTTTAAATCGAATTAAAAATTGTGGCTGAGTTACAAGTATCAACGTATCAGCCTCGATGAACGTTATTGAAAAATTCGATAAAAAAACTGGCCACGACACTTTCGTTCTGAATTGTCGTCCCTCAATCGAATAGCACAGAACTTTCATCTCAAGTCAAAAAAACTGAGATAAACGCCAATAGTACTGCTCTAACTTAAGTCAATTCAGTTTTCAGTGTAGATTGAGTATTTTGTTGCTGCAAAATGTTGAAATGCTAACTACGAACCTCTATTCACAAGGCGGATATCGACAATCTGGACGAGTTTGTTCGATAACTCCTGAAATCTCGATCGAATCTCCCGAAACTGGGTGCATGGCGGGAATGCTGAGTACAAAAATTAAAATCAGAATCTTGAAATAAAACTTAATATTTCCCATCTTCAAACCTCCTCATTAAACTCCATCACTTTCACAAGTGTCTAGAAATAAATCGGGAGGATCTCCATAAATCTTAATATAATCGCCGAGCCAAAGACAGGCTTCCTTCAGTAATTTTTGTACTTTTTTCTGTACGGGTGATTCAACATCCCAAGTCTTCACAATACCGTCGTCGCTCACTGTAAAGAGTTGTTTTCCGTCCATATCAAACCAAACATCAACAAGTGCGTTAGATTCTAGGCTGACTGGTAAAGTTTTTATAGCTGATATTTGTAAATTCCAAAGATACGCTTTACCGTTATTTGCACCAATTGCCACCCGCTTACCATCGGGACTATATTGAACTCTATAAAACAAAATCGGAGTATCTTCTAGCTGCAAGCTATCTAACTTATCGATCTCCGTATTCGTTGATAAATCCATCAATCGGATCGTATTTTCTGAAGCAATAGCAACCTGGGGTTTGTTCGGATTAAAATTAAAGCTATGAATAGGTTCTTCTTCTAACTCGAGATCGTGCTGCAAATTCCCTTGTAAATCCCACCAACCAAACGTTCCGTCAGAACTTCCAGTAATAATTTGTTGCCCATCTGGCGTGAAGCTCACGCTGTAAATTCGTCCATTATCTGCCTGAATTTCTCGAGCCAATTCTCGATTTTTCCAATCCTTTAAATAGACTTTTCCGTTTTCAGATCCAACCGCGATAAGATTTCCATCTGGCTGAAAACTTAAGCTGTAAATCGGCACATTACCTGTTTGAGCTTTAAACATTAAATTGCCTTTCAAGTCCCACAATCGCACCGTTCCATCTTGAGAAGCAGTCGCAATTTTTGTATCCTCCCGATCGAAAATTATCGCTTTAATTTCTGATCGATCGTTACCATCTTGAAACGTTCCTTTTAAATGACCTTCAGAATCCCAAAAATAGATTTTACCTTCTGAAGATGCAGTTGCTAAAAACTTTTGACTCGAACTCAAACTCAAACTCTTAATATCATCTTGAAAGTCTTCGATCGTCGATCGATAAGGTTTGAGCTTACTTAAATCCCATAGTCTAATTGTTGTATCGTTAGATGCAGAAGCTAGGAGAGAGCAATCTCGTTTGAAATCAAGATCGAAAACGGCTCCTTCATGACCCTGCAAGCTTTTGAGTAAATTACCTTTTAAATCCCACAGCTCGATCGTTCCATCGCTCAAAGCTGTTGCTAAATATTTGCCATCTGGACTAAATCGAACACTGTTAACATCGTTATCTTCTTCTATTAAATTTCCAATCGTATTTCTTTCTCTCCCCTGTAAGTCCCATAGGTGAACTGTCCCATCTCTAGAACCTGTTGCAATCAGTTGTCCGTCTGGACTAAAGCTAACGCTATAAATTGCTCGATCGCTTCCTCGAAATTTCTTTTGAAGTCCACCTTGCGAATTCCACAGGCGAACGATTCCATTTCTCGAACCCGTCACGAGTAACTGTCCGTCTGGACTAAAATTTAAGCTGTAAACTTCTGATGAATGCTCTAGGAGATTTACCTCATGATTCTCATTATCGTCTAACGTTAAAAGATAAACTCGACGATCTTCTGATGCTATAGCGAGCGCTTGTCCGTCTGGTTTAAATTCAAGATCGTAGATCGCTTTTTCACGTCCTGGAAATTCCTTCTGAAGCTTCCCTTGCACGTTCCACAGTCGAACGGTTCCATCTCTCGAACCTGTCGCAAGTTGTGGTTCTTGCTCGTCCGGACTAAAACTAACGCTGAACACGTCTGATAGATGGTCTAAAGTTATAATTTGACTGTTCTCTAAATTCCACAAACGTGCAGTCTTGTCCCCTGAAGCAGTCGCTAACCAGGTTCCATTAGGGCTAAAACTCACATTACGAATTTCTGCTTCATGTCCTTCTAACCGATTTCGTTCCCAAATGTCACCGAGAATTTCTTCGAGTTTTAATAAAGAATTTTCAAGATTTTCTCGATCGAAATTTTCATTGTTCGATCGAGCTTCTGCAAGATCTCGTATAGCGGGTAACAAATCTTCCTTAAGACGTGCTTGCGTTTTTTGTCCTTCAAGACTTACCGTGATATTGTCGATCGTTTGCTTTTTGTTTTGTTCGATCGTTCGATAGGTTCGGTAAAATACCCCAGCCAAAACCCCAAATAATATGAAAACTGTTATAATAAATATAGTCAAAAGAATTCGTTTAATTTTTCGATCGATCTCTTGTTCTTTTCGTTCTTGCTCTAAAGCGATCTCAGCTCGAGCTTTTTCCTGCTCGACGGTTTTCTGGTGTTCCTGCTGGCCGATCGTCAAAAAATCTTCTTCTTCAACACTCAAACTTTTGCCTTTCTTCCACTCTAGTGCTTTTTCGAGTGCGCGACCTCGTAGCAAATATGATGGATCTCGATTATTTTCGAGCCATTGATTGATTTCTAAACGATAAGGACGCAGATAGTCGAGTTGCTTCTTGACCCAATTGAGATCGAAAATTGCTTCATAAAGTCGATTGTAAATTTTCAAGTTTCCATCTTCTTGAATTGCAATTCCAGACAACCGCAATTGCATCTGTTCGTGACTGTTGTCGAGTGCAATTTTGTTTTGAGTCAGTATTTCTTGGTAAAGTTTTAACAAACGACTCGATCGCTCTTCTTTTCTCAGTAAATAATTCTCGATCGTTTTAAAATGTTCGGGGATATCTTGAGATTGCCAGTTTTGAACGATATGCTCTCGAACGAGTCGATCGACATCAGGCTGACGATTTGTTGATTGCTTGACAATCAATCGACATAGCTTCTGTGTCAAGAAAGGTTGACCACCCGTCCAATTTAATACTTTTTCTAATACTTTTTGAGGTTCGTCAACTCGATCCTCCAAGCCTCGAATTAAAGGTGTGGCTTCATTCAAAGTGAAGCCTGTTAATTCAATATGGCAACCAATATTAAAGGGTGTAAATTGCTCTTGCTGTATTAAATCAGATGGTGTAGAAACGCCAATTAAGCAAAATGTGAGACGGTTGTATTTTGAATTTTCAGCTCGAAAGTTATAGCAAGCACGAATCAAGGCAAAAAAATCATCAACTGGAAATTTTAAATCTAAAATGCTGTCAATTTCATCAATAAATACAATAATATTTTGAGGAATAAATTCCAACAAAACTTCTTCAATAAAAGCACCTAGGCGTTGTGCGGGTGATAAAAAATGATGTCGATCGAGCCAATTTTGCCAGCGATCTTTCCCATCAATATTCAGACATCTCGTGATTCGATAGATAATTCCTTCGTACCATTGCTCGACGGTCACCTGACTGCCAATGGCTGACAAATCAACAGAAGCACATGCAAAGCCTTCAGATTGCAATCGCTCCATTGTTCGTACTCGCAGGCTCGACTTACCCATTTGCCGAGAGTTGAGAACGTGGCAACACTCACCAGCTTTTAGGGAATTGTAGAGGTTAATATCCGCCTGTCGCTCGACATACGTCGGATCGTGAGCGGATAAGCTCCCGCCAACTTTATATTTATAAGATGAAGCGTCGTATGACGAATCAGTATAAGATAAATCAGGGGGCAAGTTCATCTGAACATCTCTAGCTCGGTGTTGGTTAATTTGCGAGATCGTTCACTCCTCAATTCTAGAAAGTTTTTTAGAGTCTGTCTGTTTCTGACTTAACAGTTTTAAGTGAGTTTTGAAGTACGATCGATATAATTGACAGCGAGGCTCGACCTTGTTACCTTTCCAGATCGCCAGTCCTAAGCTATACAATTTGAAAGACTGATTGGGATTGAGCTGGACGGGATTGTCCGCTTGGATAACTTCGTACATTGCATCTTCTAATCCGGGTTCTTTTTGTAAGGTATATAGAAGTTCTCGTAGATGATTTCGATATAGTCCTGCATCAGTTGGCGCTTTTTCCAAAAATTGATAAAATTCGCGCTCTCCATCGTGAGATTTCAGAAATTCGATCGAGCAGTTTAATAAATAGGGATGACCCCCTAGCATCTCCATCAATCGATCGATCTGAGCCTCGTTCCAGTTCAGTTGATGAATTCCTAACAGTTTCTGAACTTGAGCTTGAGTAAACTCCGGCAGGCTAATCGGTAGTCCAACATTAAACGGCGAACGTTCGATGTTGAGTGGAATGTAAACTTCTCGCGAATACGCAATGACTAATCGCAGGTTTTTCCAAGGCTTATAAATTTGCGCGTCCTCATGCCAAGAGCGGAGTAATCCGAAAAAATCTTTAGCAATATTTTCGTGTTGAAAAATTCGATCGACATTATCCAAACCAAGTACTAAATCCGGGCCGGTTTCTTGTAAAATATAATTTTCAAAATAAGCGGTACAATTGTCGTTACTACCGCGCCGTTCGCTCCAAGCTCGATCGACTTCGTTCTCTACTCCCAATCGTCGGCTAACAATCGAGCAAAGCCAACGCAAAAACTTATCTAGGTTGTCAACGACTTCTCTTTCAGGTTGTAATAAGTTTAAAGGGGCTATTCGATAATCTTGTTCGAGAGCGTGTTGAAAAATTCGTTCCATCAGCCAAGTTTTTCCCATTCGTCTAGGCGATCGAATGCGAATGAGAGAGCCGGGTTGTGAAATTGCTTCGTAACAAGAACTTTCAACAGGGGGACGTTCGACGTAAAATGAAGTTTTAGACTGTTTGTATGTTGGTTTTATATTTGAATCGATCGAATTTCGAGCGTCTGAAACCCGATCGATGTTGAGTTGAGTGACTTCAGTCGTCTTTCTGAGATCTGGATGTTGGTTTAAGGTAACTTGAATATTGGTTTTACTAATATTTTCTCCGAAAACCTCTGTAAGTTTCTTCCAGAGTTGAGGCCCCGTAGCTTGCTTGAGATATGTTAGAGAGTAGCGCGATTCTTTTGCGATTTGCTCGTAGGTTTTACCTTCTAAAGAGCCGCGCAAGATCAGTCTTTCGACCTTTTTTAAAGGTTTCCCTTCTCTCTCCGATACTCGATCGTCGACTGCTTGAACTACTCGATCGATATTCATGATGGGATCGATCCACAGTGCAATTTGTTGGGTCGTGTAATTCTAGTATAACCTGAACTGAACTTAGGGTGAATTTTTTAAAGAAGTTCAGATTAATATCTCGTTCGATCGCAACGCAGCTAAGGGTAAAACTCCCACAGGTTTTGATTGCCTGAAATTAACATCTGCTCGAAAACATCCGCTCGAACCACTCTATACGGAGGTTAAGCCCAACATTAACCTGACGTTAAGTCCTAAGACGCAGAAATTGAGTTAAGGTTCCCGTGATGTCATGAAGATTCATCGTTCAGATATAGCTTTCAGGCGCTTTCTATCACCGAAATAAAACCCTGAAATATTGATTTAATAACGCTTTAAGCGATCGTGCCGCTGTGGTCTTGACTAGCCCGTTGACAGAGACCTTACCCGGAGGGTAACATTAACATAGTTCAGGTAACCTATTTCCTTTGACGTTAAGAGAACTTACGGGTGCAAAGCCATTCAGGACTGTCATCTCCATCCGATGCTGGCATGAGATAACACTGATTACAGCGTGCAGTTTACCTAACGGATGTTCGATCGAACGACCCATCACAGCTCTTTGCCTGAATATAGGGCAAGACAAGAATCAGAGGCGATCGCTAACTGACCCAGGCACTACGTAGCGCTTTGTCGTCGTACACTGAGTCTGAGGAGATTTCCGATGTCTTTCAAACCTTATCCGTTCGAGAAGTTTCCTTTACCCCTTAAAGGTATCGTATCGAAGACCATTACCGCTAATATACCGGGGCGAATTCGTTTCCAAGGTACGTTTTGGCCGGCCCATCTCTATCAAGGCGGGCGATTAACGACTCTTTATCCCAACTCTCCTGTCTCCGTGATCGGTCGTCAGGGGATTGCTCTGTTAGTTAAATCGGAAACTTAAAGTGCGATCGTATGAAGCCCAGTGTTTCTACGATTCGATCGATAAATTAACGGTGTTCGTTCACCGGTCTTGAATTCGCACCGTCAAAATTAAACCTGGCCTCTAAAACGAGTGACGATCGACCGAACTATTTAGAGGTCGGGTTTTGCTCGTCCTGACCTCGATTTCCGAACCGGGTGTTTCAAGGGTTTTTTCGCAACCCATCCATAACAACTGTACGACGAGTTGGACTCGACGGGCCAGTTCGCAAACGCGATCCAATTCTAGAACTCGTTAAGGGAGACAACTGTATTTTTCGATCGATCTTCTTGTACGATTTTGACGATCGAGTTATTTAAGCATATGACGATCGAACTGTACACATTCCCAACACCCAACGGCCGCAAACCGGCCATCATGCTCGAAGAAGTCGGTATCCCTTACAAGATTTGTAAACTCGACATTACCAAAGGCGAACAGTTTTCATCAGAGTTCGTCGCCATCAACCCCAACGGCAAAATTCCCGCCATTATCGATCGAGATACCGATACGACCGTGTTCGAGTCCGGTACGATCTTAATTTATTTGGCAGAGAAAACTGGAAAACTTCTCCCCAACGCCACGATCGAGCGACTGCGTGTCATGGAATGGTTGATGTTCCAAATGGCCAACGTGGGGCCGATTTTCGGTCAACTGGCACATTTTCGTCGGTTTGCACCCGAACCCATTCCCTACGCGATCGATCGTTATGAAAAAGAAACCCTACGCTTGTTCGGTGTCCTCGATCGTCAACTCGCCGAACGCGAGTATCTCGCTGGGGAGTACTCGATCGCTGATATTTCAACCTATCCCTGGGTTGCAGTTTACAAAAATCTCAACTTACCCCTCGACGAGTATCCAAACCTGAAGCGTTGGGTCAAAACCCTCGCACAGCGGCCCGCCGTACAACGAGGTATGGCGATTTTAACGCCTGACTTCGTCAGCGACTACGCCCAATCTTAGGAAGACAAGGGAAACTTTACCGTGAAGGGTGAAGAGTTTTTTGAGTGACCAGTCACCTGCGATCGGTGGAGACCGTTGGCTGGTTCTTGCGTGTCCTCCTCACCTCTTCACTTCCCCAACCTTCAAGATCCCGAATCATCGCAACACGGGTGTTCGGGAAATACACGATGAGGAACGCCGTGGGCGATGAGATCGACGGGACACTGATAGGTTTTCTCCAACACTTCAGAGGTGATTTGCTTTTCACCGTGATAAAACAAGCGGCGGTTGAGACAGCCAATCGTTTTCACGTACGTCGAAATCGCACCGAGATCGTGAGAAACAATGACGATTGGCATCACTTCGTTGAGTTCGTTCAGTAACTCGTAGATATTCGTCTGCATTTTCGGGTCGACGCTGGCTGTCGGTTCGTCGAGGAGTAGCACCCGCGGTTCGCTGGCTAAAGCACGGGCGATATAAACGCGCTGACGCTGTCCCCCAGACAGTTCGCCGATGGGCGTTTTCGCAAAATCCAACATTTCCACTCGATCGAGCGCTCGATCGACAATTTCCTCGTCTTTCACTGTGTAGCGTTGCAGCAGTCGCCGCTGTCCGAGTCGTCCCATTCGCACGACATCGCGCACTCGTACTGGAAACTCTCGATCGAATTCGATACTTTGGGGAACGTAACCGATAAATCGCCGCCCCTTCGCCACCGGACGATCGAATACGCGCACCTCCCCCCGTCGCGGCCGCAGCAACCCCAACATCACTTTTAATAAAGTGGTTTTTCCACCGCCGTTGGGGCCGATAATGCCAATGAAATCCTCCTCGTTGACGACGAAATCGATCTCTTCGAGAATAGGGTCTCGATCGTATCCCGCCCAAACGTGACGAACTTCGATCGCAGGGGAAGATGCAAACATACGTCAATCGTAATTCGTGAATAATCTGTTTGGCCGCTGACCTCAAACTTGTTACCTCAAAACATCGGCGAACGTTTGAGAGACTTTGAGTAGGTTATCAGACCAATCGGGAGCCAGGGGCGTAATGAGTAAAACTTCACCGTCGATTTCACGGGCGATGAATTCGGCCGATCTCGGACTGAACTCCGGTTGAGCAAAGACGACTTTGATATTGTCCGCTTGGGCTTCAGTGATGATTTGTGCCAGTTCGGACGCGCTCGGCTCTTGTCCCCCCACCTCAATGGAGATTTGTTGGAGATCGTAGTCGCGGGCGAAGTAACCCCAAGACGGGTGAAATACTAAGAATTTGCGGTTTTCCAAGTTCGCGAGATTTTGACGGATTTGCGCGTCGAGTTCGTCGAGTTCTCGAACGAACGCGGCGAGATTGGCATCGTACTCGTCTTGATTTTCGGGATCGAGCTGTACGAGAGCGTTGTGGATATTTTGCGCTTGAACTTTCACCAACTCAGGAGACAGCCAAACGTGAGGATCGAGCATTTCTCCGTCGTGGTGGTGTTTTTCCTCGGTTTCGTCGTCGTGGTGTTCCTCGTGAGAGTGTTCTTCCTCGGTTTCGTCGTCGTGGTGTTCCTCGTGGTGATGTTCCCCGATCGAAATTTTTTCAATTCCCTCCGTAGAATCGATCGCGAGCATTTCGGGATTTGCACTTTGAATGCGATCCATCCAAGCCTTTTCAAAATCAATGCCGATCTGAATGTAAGCTTCTGCATCGCTGAGGGCGCGCAGTCGATCGGGTTTGGGTTCGTAAGTGTGGGGTGATTCCCCCGGTTCGACCATGACACTGACTTCGACGTTGTCGCCGCCGATCTTCTCGACGAAGTATTTTTGGGGCGCAATGCTCACGGTTACGTCGAGCGTCTCGTCATCAGAGGCGTTCGTGTTGGGGTTCGGTGCGTTGCAACCCACGATCGAACCGATTCCGAGAACGAGGGTGATAGTAGCAAGGGAGTGGGAAACTTTCATTGAACTATTTAATAAATGTACGATATTCTGTAGTACCTGTGATGTATCGAATTGGGGGAGCAATCAGTCGTCTTCGTCGCATCTCAATTTTGATAACGATAATCATGAAACTTACTACCACAGAATATCAACTTTGACTAGACAATTGCGAAAAGGCAACTTTGAAGACGAATTTCAACCTGAAACGGAATATCCACTCGATCGAGCGAGAGTGGATAGCAATTTTCACTTAAAAATTACTAAAAATGAGAGAAAAAAGTGTTTTGAAAAGAGAGATGATGAATTTGTACGTGATTGTCACGGCCCGCACTTGCTGTTCGATCGCACTACGTAGTCGATCTCCGAAAAGATTCTAAAAAGCAAATTTAAATTTTTCGTAAAGTTCAGTGTTTCAACTCACGACAACTGAGACTTACTTTAACTATATTGAATTTGTGAGAGACAAAAATCAGAAATTTGTAACCAATAATACGGTTCAATTTACTGAATTAACCTCTCTCAATTTTAGCAATTTTGCTAAAACAAAAAACCAGAAATTGATTTTCTTGGAGTCAAAAAATCAATTAATGCTCTTTGATGCTTGACTCAATGGGTGTCACTACCAAAACCCAGCCGTTGAGTTTAAAGATTCTTCATCGGAGCAACTAAAATGTCTAAGCCAAGTGCTGCGGAACAATATATGCTAGAACTCGTCAACCGGATGCGACAAAACCCGCAAAACGAGCTGGATTTACTCCTAAGCAACGCTGATTCTGAAGTTGGGCAAGCCCTAGAATATTTTAAGGTCGATCGACAAATTTTATCCGAACAGTGGCGAAAACTCGAACCCGTAGCACCTGTAGCGTGGTCAGAGCAATTGCACGACTCGGCTGAAACCCATAACGAATTAATGGTGTATTACGACCGACAAGCGCACAATTTACCGAACGAACTCGGATTACTCGAGCGAGTCGAAAAAACAGGATATCAAGTCGCAAAAGTTGCCGAAAATATATTCGCTTATCCCGAATCTGTCTTTGCCGGACACGCCGGATTTGCCATCGATTGGGGCGATACCGAAACGGGAATTCAAGATCCAGCCGGACATCGCATAACGCTCGTTAACGGTGACTATCGAGAAGTCGGTATTTCGATCGTCGAAGAGAACGATCCCGACACGAAAGTCGGATCGTTGCTGATTACCCAACACTTCGGCATCGATCGAGCGGCAGCGTGGTCGGGTGACGATCTCTGGTTGTTAGGCGTTGTGTACGACGATCGAGTCTACAACGACGATTTTTACACCCCTGGTGAAGGATGGGGTAACGTTATCGTCGAAGCCCAAAGCGACGAGACCGACAAGATTTATACGACTCAGACTTGGGGGTCAGGTGGCTACCAACTCAAGCTCCCCTCCGGCACTTATACTATTACCTTTCGGGGGGACTTCGATCGAGACGGTGTCACTGATGCTGTCGTACAACGAACGACGATCGATAACGGCAACATCAAACTCGACCTCGCCCTCGATTCTCCTTGGGAGATGCTTCGCGAACAACTCGATTTAACAACACCCGTCACTGAATCCGAGGAAGATCCCGAACCCTCGATCGAAAACGCTCCTCCGAGAGACAGTCGCACCCAAATCGCCGATTCCACCGGTAGCGTTACATTCGACGTTACATTCGACAATACAGAAGTGACGGTTTCCCTCGCCCCATTTCCCGGCGGCGAAGTAACAGGAGATTGGCTCAAAGGCAGTGCAGCGGCTGACACCCTACTCGGCAGTGAAACTGACGATGCTTTGCGAGGGGGAGACGGGCGCGATCTGCTCGTCGGACTTCAAGATGTCGATCGACTCGAGGGTGACGACGGTGACGATCTCCTCTTCGGCAACGTCGGACAAGACACCCTCGACGGGGGGAAAAATAACGACAAACTCTACGCCGGACAGGACGACGACCTCGCCATTGGCGGCGACGGACGCGATGCAATTATGGGCGATTGGGGAAGCGACACGATGACCGGAGACGAGGGTAACGATCTCCTGTACGGGAATGCTGGCAACGACCTCATCGACGGTGGACTCGACAACGATACCCTGATGGGCGGCCGCGACGACGACACCCTCATCGGCGGTTCTGGCGACGACGTACTCTGCGGAGATCTCGGAACTGACCTCCTCATCGGTGGTTCCGGACGCGATCGATTTGAAGTCAAACCCGACTCCGGAGCCGTCGTTATCGCCGATTTCACGAATGGTATCGATCGAATCGCTTTGAAAGATGGGTTGCGCTTTGAAGAGTTTGCATCCGTCCAACTTGGCAACGACTTACAACTGATGACTGGAAGCCTCAGCATAACCTTACAAAATATCGATCGATCCCAAATCGATGCCACAGATTTCCTCAACCGGTAAGGGATTGAGTTGTTCGAGTTGCCATTGTTCCATCCCAGTTTGGAGATTGTCCAGGCTGGGTTTTTCTGTGCCAAAACGAACGTCACAAGTCTTCCCTCAACCGTGCCAGTAAACTCGATCGATCGACCCGAGCCAAAATCTCGCGAATGACCGTATCCGCACCGTCCGGGCCCCAGGTACACCCCCGCTCCAAATAGGTTCTCGTGGCCTGTCCGACGGCATAAGCACCCACACCAGCTAACATCCCCTGAGCGACACCTGCCCCCGCATATCCGAGAAGCCCTGCCGTTTTCCCCAAACCGAACATCGCACCGCTGAGCGTTTCCCCTAAAACCAACCCCCCCGCACTCAACAGGATTGTCTGGAGCAATTTTCTCGCTTCGCGCCCCGTCATTGGCAATCCATAAAGCCGTGCCAACGCGCGAACGAGCAGCAAATCCACCACAGCACCGCCAGCGATATCGAGTAGGAACAGGGGATTGAGAGCGACGATAGCGGCTTTATAGGACATAAACTTCCAAACCACATCCTCAGCATCTCGATCGAGCAATTCGACGACCGTTTTCGAGAGCGCCACTTCCGCATCTCGAGACTGAACCAGAGCGTTGAGTGCCAGCAGGAGCCGCCCCTCCCGAACGAGCAGCGATTGCAGTTTCGCTTCCAACTCTCCCACGTCAGGAGATGGCGTTTCCAAAACCTCTTCAACTCGTCCGTCAGGCAACTCGTGACGTACTCGTACCGGCTTGGGATCGGCCGCCACCCGCACGATTTCGTCGGGACGCAGGGGTAAGCCTTGACGCTGTCCCAAGCTACGGAGTTGTTCGTAAACTGCCGTGCGGTCTTTCTCAGGATACAAATCCGTCTTGTTAAAGACCACGACGAGGGGTTTGTGCGTTTCCCACAAGTCGCACAGCGCTCGATATTCTGTCTGCGTCACGTCTCCCGCCACGACGAACAAGATTGCATCGGCTTGTTGCGCGATCTCTCGCGCCATCTGCGATCGAGCAGCACCGTCCACCTCATCGAGTCCCGGTGTATCGATCAGTTCCACTTGCAAGGGCAATGCATCCCCTTGAGGCGTTTGCACTTGCCAAAGGATCGATCGCGGCCACTGCGTTACCCCGTGTAGCGGCCCCGTCGGCAAAACGTTCTGTTTGAGAAGTGCGTTGAGCACCGCTGACTTCCCGCGACTCACGGCACCGAAGGCTGCAATGCGCAGGAGTTGTCGATCGAGTTTGAGTCGATTGGTTTGCAACACCTCCTGTTGTTCGCGTAAGCTCTTCTGCAATCGTTCGTTGCGATCCGTCGGTCGCGTCTTAGGGATCTGAGTATACCGAGCCATCGATCGATCCAAGCTCGATCGGGCCTGTCGAGCCACAAAATCAGAATAGTCGCGCACGATACTGTCTGTTTGATAAATTGCTAATCTCTCGTCTGACGAGATGGTCAGGGGACGATCTCAGAGCCGAAGCGCCGAAATATTTTCCGGTGTCTACCCAGCTCAAACCGATGACGACGCTTCAATCTTCACACTTCACGTTAAACTCTCGTCTTCAAACCACTCGTCCCCCTCAATCTCACTCAACGCCGGTAACCCGATCTCCTCTGAGGTTACAGCCGAATCGTCCGTCCAGTTCCACCAATCGGACTCGTCCGCCTCCTTCAGATCGCGTTCAGCCGACTCCCGATCGGTCGCCTCGTCTGCTGCAAAATCTTCCAGACTGACGTTGGCAAACTCTGGCAAGTCCAACAGCTCAGCTGTTTCCGCCAACAGCGGTGCGTCCTCGTTTTCGACCGTCCCAGACAAACTGCTCGTTCCCTCTCGTTGTTCTTCCACCAAAACGGTATTCGCTGGCAGATCGACAACGAAGGTCGATCCGACCTCCAGCTTGCTATCTACTGTAATATCCCCGCCCATCATTTGACAGAACCGACGGCTAATTGCCAAGCCCAGCCCCGTCCCCCCGTACTTTTTCGTCGTCGATTGATCCGCTTGAGTAAACGGTTGAAAAATACTGTTAATTTGTTCGGTCGTCATTCCGATGCCCGTATCGCTGACCCGGAAACAAACCCATCCCGGTTCCTCAGCCGGTACCGGCCGATCGGGTTCCGCACCACTCGTCTCTTCGAGGGAAGCTCGATCGGCCTCGCTGACAATCGCACTAAACGGTGATTCCTGACGGTTGACGGTCAGCCAGATCGTCCCCTGGTGTGTAAATTTGGCTGCATTACTGAGCAAGTTCAACAACACCTGTTGAACTTTTGTTCGATCGGCGTACATTTGCCCCACGTTGAGGCTGCAATCGATCCGTAGCGTATTCGTATTTTTCTCCACCAACGGCTGCACCGTCGCTTCCAACTCCTGCACTAAGATAGCCACGTCGAATGTATCCGGAACGAGGGTCATTTTCCCAGCTTCGATCTTGGAAAAGTCTAGAATGTCTTGAATGATCGACAGTAAATGACGGCCAGCGGTCGTAATACTTTTGAGATCGGTGACGATCTCCTCATCGTCGATTCCCATATCCTCGACTTCTTCTTGCAAGATCTCGCTGTAACCGATAATGGCATTGAGCGGTGTCCGCAGTTCGTGGCTCATGTTGGCCAAAAACGAACTTTTAGCTTGATTCGCTGCTTCCGCTGCAAGTGTTGCCTGATAGAGTTCGGCTTCAGCTCGCTTGCGTTCGGTAATATCGCGAGCAAACGTACAGGTATATTCCTCGCCGTTGTAGACCAGAGAGTTGATCGTGATTTCAACGGGAAACGTTCGACCATCCTTCGCACAATGGCGCGATTCGAGCGTGAACGAGCCGAATTCTTTAATTTGATCCCAATAGTCCGGCCAGATCTCCGGTGGCAAGTCGGGATTGATATCGTGGATGGTCTTTGAGAGAAGTTCTTCTCGAGCGTATCCTAACGACAAGCAAGCCGCATCGTTCACGTAAAAGATATTGCCTGCCCGCGTAAACCAAAACACAGCATCTCCCGCCTGGTTGATGGAAATTTGGCTCATGGGAAGGGTACTGTCGAGACGCTGTCGTGCCTCTCGTTCCCGCTTTAACTCCGTTTCAACTTCCTGTAACTGATTGCCAAGCGCTTGCTTCACCTGACGCGCTTTCAGCAGTGCTTTTTTGGGTTTACTGATATCTTCACACGTTAAAATCAACCCGCCGACCGTTCCATTGGGGAGATACCAGGGTTGAATTTGCCAACTGACGGGATGTTTCGACCCATCGGGGGAGGGAAACCGGCATTCTTGCAGACGTTCGGTCTGTCCTTGCAAGCAACGTTGATGAATGGGTTTCCAACGATGGGCGTTGTGGGGACAGATTTCGTAGTGCGATCGACCTCGAAGCGATTGTCCGTTCGCACTCATCAGTTTTTGCCACTGACGACTCGCACCCAAATATCGCATTTGACAGTCCACGATCGCGATGGCAACGGGACTGTATTCCAAGAACAGCTCGAAAAGTTCCGGATTGTCGGGGACGTACATGGCGAACTCGGCACGTTGCTCGTAGGATGCCACCGTCAGGCACGCACTTCAAGTGCATCAATGGCCCGTGCGCGAAGCGTTTGGCAAAAGGTCTTTCGCTAACATTAGACGAACCAACACTCACCCGAATTGAATTCGGGAAACTTTTGGGAAAGCGGTAGAAACGCCAACTGTTGCACCTCGAACGCCTCAGACTCAACGAACGGTTTCTTGCCAGAGATTCAGTCTCTTCTACAGGGGCGGCTTTCTGACTCGAGCCGATGTCGGTATGCTTCGCGGTAAACGTGAAGTTTGAGGAGCGCGAGGTATCCTATCTCGATACCCGTGCGATTATTCCAAACGATCGGAAACAGATCGCGTGAGTTACGAGACATAATAGCGTTTTCCAACGCTTAGGCGGTTTTTAGAATTGTTGCCGCCTCGTTAAATTTTAACATTGAGCGTGGGAAGTCCCCGCTTCAATTGCGCGATCGAGTGCGCGATCGAGTCTTTAATTGAAGCGTATTTGGGTTGAGTCACCCAAAACTCGTGAAGCAGGGATCGCTGGGGGGCAGTCGATCGAGGTCTTTCTCGAATCCCCTGACTTTGCCAAAACTCCCCAGACGATACAGAAACGATCGAGGGGCGAAACTTGAGTTTCACCCCGGTTTGAATCAGACGACGTTCGGATGACGTGCTACGTGTGGCGGATTCTACATCATGCCGCCCATGCCGCCCATGCCGCCCATACCCATGCCGCCCATGCCGCCCATGCCGCCCATGCCGCCCATGCCGCCCATGTCAGGTGCATCGGCTTTCTTCTCGGGCTTCTCGACGACGAGGGCTTCAGTGGTCAGCACCATCGAGGCGATCGAGCCTGCATTTTGCAGTGCCGAGCGCACGACTTTTGCTGGGTCGATAATCCCCGAGGCAATCAGGTCTTCAAACTGTCCGGTCATGGCGTTGTAACCGACGTTGAAGTTGCTGCTGCGGACTTTCTCAACGACGACAGCTCCTTCGCCACCGGCGTTATCGACAATTTGAGACAGCGGCGCTTCGAGGGCTTTTGCCACCGTGTCGGCACCGATTTTCTCTTCGTCGCTCAAGGTTGCCTTGAAGTCAGCGATAGTTTTGGCGAGGTGAATCAGTGTCGTACCGCCTCCAGGGACGATCCCTTCGTCAACAGCGGCTTTGGTTGCATTGAGTGCGTCCTCGATACGAAGCTTGCGGCTTTTCAGTTCGGTTTCCGTTGCCGCACCGACTTTGATAACTGCTACGCCACCTGCGAGTTTAGCAATTCGCTCTTGTAATTTCTCGCGGTCGTATTCGGAGTCAGTTCTGTCAAATTCTTTACGCAGTTGCTCGATGCGTTTTTGAACGTCGGAGCGATTGCGAGCGTTGTCTTCCGCAAGAATCGTCGTGTTGTCTTTGGTGATGGAGATCTTCCGTGCCGTTCCCAGCATTTCGATCGAGACGGTATCCAAGCTCAAACCAATGTCTTCAGAGATGACTTGGCCGCCGGTGAGGATCGCGAGATCTTGCAGCATTTGTTTGCGGCGATCGCCAAATCCCGGTGACTTGATAGCCGCGACGTTAAGCACACCTCGTGCCTTGTTCACGACCAAGGTGGCGAGGGCTTCGCCTTCGATGTCTTCAGCAACGATCAGTAACGGAAGACCTTGTTGGGCCGCTTTCTCGAGAACGGAAACGAGATCTTGAATGGCACTGATTTTTTTGTCGGTAATCAGAATACGAGCGTTCTCAAATTCGACGATTTGCCGCTCGGCATCCGTGACAAAGTACGGAGAAAGGTAGCCTCGATCGATCTGCATCCCTTCAACGACTTCGAGTTCGGTGGTCAGGGATTTGGACTCTTCAACGGTGATGACGCCGTCTTTCGTCACTTTGTCCATTGCCTGAGAAATCATTTGACCGATTTCTTCGTCGTTGCCCGCCGAAACGGTAGCCACCTGCTCGATGGCTTCTCCAGCAACGGGTTTGGCGACTGCTGAAATTTCGCCGACGAGTTTTTCGACGGTTTTTTCAATGCCTCGTTTGATGGCAACGGGGTTGGCTCCCGCCACGACGTTTTTCAGTCCCTCACGAATCATAGACTGCGCCAGCACTGTAGCGGTGGTGGTGCCGTCGCCTGCTACATCCTTCGTCTGGGAGGCCACTTCGAGAATCAGCTTCGCTCCCGTATTCTCTAGGGGATCTTCGAGTTCGATTTCTTTGGCGATCGTGATCCCGTCGTTCACGATGTCCGGCGCGCCGAATTTTTTCTCTAGAACGACGTTGCGCCCTTTGGGCCCGAGGGTAATTCGCACGGCATCGGCTAGGGCGTTGACCCCACGCTCGATCGCCCGCCGAGACTCTTCGTCGAAGGAAACGATTTTTGCCATAATTATGGGTAGTTGAGCGACTCCAACTACACAAATTAGCACTCTATGGGGTCGAGTGCTAATTCGTGGAAACCGTACTTTTACAGTGAGCAGTGAGCAGTGAGCAGTGAGCAGTGGGGAAGTTGACAGTTGACAGTTGAGAGTGAGGGCGTACCGCCTCACTGACTCGTCACATCATCTCCTCGTCGTCTCCGATGACTTCGCGGATGCGGTAAATGGGACGCTGTTGGGATTCGTGGTAGGTTCGCATGACGAGTTCGGCGAGGAGACCGAAACTGAAAAGTTGGATTCCCGCAATAATGAGTAGAATGGCGAGGGTTAATAAGGGTCGATCGCCGATGTTTTGACCTAAACCCAATTTTAAAAACGTTAAATACCCGCTGAGAGCGATCCCCGCTAGCGTGCAGGCGATCCCGAAAAAGCCAAAGACGTGCATCGGACGGGTGAGAAACTTCTTCATGAAGAAGACGGTAAGTAAATCCATCAACACGCGGAAGGTACGCCCCAATCCGTATTTGCTTTTTCCGTAGCGTCGGGCGTGATGTGCGACGGGAATTTCGACGATGCGCGCCCCTTCGATGAACGCTAGGGCGGGTAAAAAGCGGTGCAGTTCGCCGTAGAGGTTCATGTCGGCGACAATTTCGGCGCGGTAGGCTTTGAGAGAACAGCCGTAATCGTGCAGTTGGACACCTGTAACGCGACCGATGACCCAGTTGGCAATTTTTGAAGGGAGAAGGCGTGTTAAGGCTGCGTCTTGACGGTTTTTGCGCCAACCGCTGACGAGATCGTAACCCTCTTCGAGGGTCGTTAAAAGACGGGGAATGTCGGTGGGATCGTTTTGTAAGTCGCCGTCTAGGGTAACGATAACGTTGCCTCGGGCGTGCCGAAATCCAGCCGCCATGGCGGCAGTTTGTCCGTAATTCCGGCGTAAAATGACGGCTCGCAAGTCTCGACGTTCGCGGGCAATGCGTTGTAAGAGTTCGGTAGAACCGTCGTTAGAACCGTCATCAATGAGGAGAATTTCGTAGGGCCGACCCGTTTGTTCCATCGTTGCGGCGATCGAGTCGATGAGTTTGGGAATGCTTTCGACTTCGTTGTAAATCGGCGCGACGATCGAAATTTCGGGGGATTTCGAGAGAGACGCGGAGGAAAACTCGAGGGAAGAGGGGGATTCACTCATCGGGGGCGCTGGCGTAACACAATCGCGAGATTGGGATTTGAAAGTTTGAATTTGAAAGTTTGAAGTTATTGTACGGGGGATTGTACGGGGGGAAACGATCTCCCCCACAATACAATAGACCTCCTGCACGGATCGAATACCCCCCTTTAATCCCCCCGGGTCAAGGGGGAAAATTGGCTCTCTCCCTTTTCTAAGGGGAGGGTTGGGGTGGGGTTAAAAATATTCAGGCAGGCGGTCTATTGTCATCGGTCTGAGTTCAGAGTTGAGATCGGTGTTGAGATCGGTTCGATCGAATTACGACGATTTAGACTTGCTAGTTTCGACGGTTTTGAGGGCCGTTTGACTGCGGCTGAACCATCGAAAATACCAGGAGACGAAAAATTCTTTGACGGGAAGGAGAATTCCAGTCAGGGGATTGATGGTTACGATAATGTTGCGTGTGTCGCTTTTCGCGAGTCGCACGATTTTTCGGGCAACGCGATCGGCGGACATAATGCCGATGGGGTTGAGGTTACTCTTAAACGGCCCGAGAATCAGTTTGCGAACGATACACGGTGCGTCTAAGCGGCGCATCGTTACTAAATCGCCCAAGGTTCGTTTGCTCAGTTCGTAGAGAGGACTGAAAGCAGGTGAGACTTCAGCTTCGGAGGTATTGACCCAGACTTCCTTACAAACCATGTCGCGGTTGGTTTTCACGGTCTGGAGAAATTGCTCCATCAGTCGCCAACTCGAGAACGCATTGACTTCAAAGGACTGTTCGATGGCTTCGGGGGTTCGCGCTCCGTGGACGTTGATGCCGTGGTTGAGAACGAGGATGTCAACGTTCTCGAACAGTTCGGCCAGATCGCTTTCGCGCCCGACTTGCCATTTTATGGTTTTTGTGGTATGTGATTCGCTGTTGAGATCGAGGACGATTTCTCGATCGCTGGATGTTAGAGCGATAACTTTCGCTCCCGCGAGGTGCAAGTGTTTCAACAAACCCGTTCCCAGGCTTCCAGAAGCACCTGTGACCGCGACGGTTTTACCTTTGAGAGAGAGTGCTGTTCCCATAGCTCGATCGACAAAGGTTAACGCACCACAAAAGTAAGCGTTTTGGTCGTCAAAATGGTGTCGCCAGTGATAGGGACGATTGACGAACCAGTGAGAGGGGGGAGATGGAAACGGCCCCGGCATATGGGTTAAATCGGTTTCTTGCGCCCATTTCCAGCCCATTCCCCGAGAAATTGCTCCCAATAGAAAGCTCAGGGAATATAGGCTACCGGCGAAAGCGGCCCAATGAACGTGAGGGGAAACGGAAAAGACCAACCCCCAAAACAAAGCGCTGGCGGTTAGCATGATCAGCGATTCAGGTAAGTCGTTGCGCCATTGCGCCTGACAGTAGATGGCCTCGCTGACTGGGGTTAAATCGGGACGGAAAACACGGTGGTGCCAGTTGTGCAGTCGTCCGAGTGGTTGCCACACGTGGGCGAGGGCGTGGTTGAGATCGCGCACGATCTCGACCCAGACGATCGAACTAGTACCCCATACCGCAACCAGAATCCAATCGATCGAACTCATCGCAATTTACTCGCATCTGAAACAATTGTTCGCGATCCATTATTTCGCATTTCGCCTTTTACAGTTATCAATCACCAGTTATCAGTCACCAGTCACCAGTCACCAGTCACCAGTTATCAGTCACCAGTCACCAGTTATCAGAGCAAAGAGGTTTCAGTTAACTGGGTCTTCTCGGTTTGCCTGGTTTCTGTCCGACTTACTTCATATTCTCGAGGGAAGACCAAATGGTGCGTTCTAATCGGGAGCTTTCATCGTCACCGGAAGGGAAATCGCTCGCTCGATCGTCTGCTTGAATACCATTGGCTTCGTCGAGCAATTCGCGCACAGCATCTCGATCGTCTTGCGTGAGCAGTCGATGGGTGACAGGGAAAAATTGATATCCAACTCGTTCGTGACGCAGGATCGCTTCGACAGTTTTGACAGCTTCGTAACCGATGAAAACACCTGATTGATCGACGATCGATTGTAGTGGATTGTCAGGATCGAGCAGTCGCTGAGCGTTTTCCTGGGATAAATCGAAAATGCCAAAGACCGCAACGCGATCGCTCAACCCGAGATTTTCAACCGCTCGGAGTGCGAGTTGAGTGGCTGAATTCGAGCCTCCCCAAAGAATATCGATTTCGGGGTGCGATCGAAGCATTTCCTCGACTTGGCCGACTTCGGACGGAAGAATTGCCCCGGAGGAGGCGACTTCTTCCCAAGCAACTCCCGAATCTTTCATCGCAGCGAGAAAGCCTTCGAGGTTGGGATAGTATCGATCGTAAGCAGCGGCATCGACGAGTCCGATTTTGAGAGGTCGATCGGGTCGGTGTTTTTCAGCCCACTTGACGAGATATTCGCCCGAATCGTAACCCATCTCGAAACTGTCGGTATTGAAACAGGCAAACGTATATTGTTCGGCAATCTCTTCGTCGAAGCAAAAATCGACCGTCACGACGACGATACCGGCGTCGTAGGCTTCGCGAATGGCGTTGAGGGAGCCAACCGGATCTTCTGGGACGAGAACGATGGCATCGATATCTCGCTCGATGAGGTTGCGAATCGTTTGGGCTTCGTTTTCAACACCGGTGTCTGAGAAAACACTCCAAATTTCGAGTCGTCGGTTCGCCGCCCGCCGCATTCCGAGTTCGTAAGCCTGAAAAATACTGGTATCGCTTTGGGGTTTAATTAAACTGACATTCAATCGAGGCAGTCGATCGACTGCAATCTGATGTTCCCAGTGGGGCTGGAGGATCGCTTGTTGCCAGTTAACGGCTCGCTCGATCTGATAGACGGATTCCAAGATCGCGCCGAACAGGTTCGTCCCTTGAAGGTTCGCACCGACGAATCTCGCACCGCGTTCGAGGCTTGCAAATTTGAAGAAGCTATTCTGTAAGTCCGCTTTGTAAAGGATTGCTCGATCGAGATCTGCTCGGTTAAAGTTTGCGGATTTAGCATCGACACGAGAAAGGTTTGCCCCTTGTAAATCCGACCACAATGCTTTCGCTTCAACGAGATTGGCTTCGGATAAATCTACATTTTGGAGGTGAGCGCCAGACAATACAGCCCCTTGCAAGTTCGCTCCTTGTAGGTTTGCTCCTTGCAAGTTCGCTCCCCATAAATTAGCCCCTTGCAAGTTTGCTTCTTGCAAATTTGCCCCTTTCAGATTTGTTTTGACTAAAGTTGCTCCTTGTAGATTGCTGTTTTGTAAGTTGACTTGTTGGAGATTTGCCTTTGATAAATTGGCTCCTGCCAAATTGGAGTGAGATAAATCCATACCCTGGATTTTTTGGGGATCGAAGGGTTTGAGTAGTTGCACGAGTCGACTTTCAAAGGTATAGCAACGATCGAGCGAGATCTCTGTTAAATGGGCGTTTGGAGCTTCCAGTCCGGGATTGCTCGCACAGAATTCGTTGAGAGATTGAAGGGCGTCGATACGCCCTTGACTGTAGGCTTGTCCGACTCGAGCGTAAATCGTGTTTCGTGCGTTGGAAATGGTTTGTTGTCGTCGTTGGGGAATGGTGACGATATATGAAACGAGCGCAAAAAGCAATGCTGCTTCGCTCAAGGTCGCAGTGAGTTTGAGGAGAGAGATACCTTGCAGCCAATTTACGAAGTCAGCGACTTTCGCATTCAAGATGGAAAGAGACTTAATGAGGGTCGTTTCAGTCGTTTGAGGCTTTATTTCCGGCTCCTCTTCAGTGATTTGACTTTCGTCAAACAATTTTCGATCGGACATGGTCGAATAGTTTAGAAAGGATCGATCGGTTTGGGGGAAATAGAATTCAATTCGTTAGGGTAACAGGGTTTTTAAGGTTTCTGCGTTGAGTTCGCGAAAGCCTTCAGGCGTCAAGTAGCTGACCACGACGAGATCGGAACCTTGGTTGTCGTCGGTCAGATTGATTTCAATACCACCGAGGTCGAAGCGAGAGGTGGCGACTTGTTTCATAAAGTTTTCTCGGGTTAGTTCGCCGGGAACGTCGTTTAGAATTTTGAGAGTCATGCGACCGACGATGTAGCCTTCGAGGGCAACGTACCCGAATTCTTCGCCCAAAGCTTCTTCCGCCTCTCGAACGATGGGAAGATCGGAATTGAGCAGTGGAACCACTTGCGTCATGACGATTCGATCGGTGACGCCGTATTCTTCGAGGTTGAGGCGGTATTCGTCTGCTCCAGTAAAGGATAAGGCAGAGATAAGCCAAGTTTCACCTTCGTTGCGAGCGTGTTGGACGAAGCGAGCGATGTTGCTATACGCGCCCCCCGTCATGACAAATTTACAGCGTTTTCTCGTGCTCTTTTCCCAGGCTTTTAGAGAGTCGTAGCCGGGTTGAAAGTCTGGGGTGTTGCGCTGGTAAACGCCGACGGGGCCGAGATTGTTTCTCTGGGGGGGATTTCCAGCTGTGTTGATAATTCGATCGTAGGTATCGAGTAATTCGGGGGAAGCTCCGACTTGCTCTAGAATCGTTTTCAATCCGGCTAACCCTGCCATGCCGTAGCTGTCGTTTTGGACGTAAGCACAAATGTCGTCGGGAGTTAGTCCGGCTTCAAGGGCAAGCCGGACTGTCGCCTCGATTTCTTGGGCATAACTCGCACGGTAGTTGACGATCGGTTGAGCGGGAGAGGCATTTTCGCGCAGCAAACCCGCTCCAGTGAAGAAACCGACAGCGGGAACGCCCTTTTCAGCCAATCGGGGCAAAGTCACTTTTGCCGTGGGTGTGCCGACGTTGCCAATAGTGATAAAGATACCCTCTTCGAGTGCCATTTGCATGGCAAGTTGAGCAGTCGGGGGTTCGTAGAAGTCGTTTTGAAAGGATACTCGAACGCGCCGACCTCGAACTTTCTCGCCGTCGAGGGCAGCTTCGAGTCCAGCTTTCATGTAATTGCCCAGGGCTTCTTCTTGACCTTCAAGGGGCAACACAGAGCCTAAATAGATCGCTCGCCTTGTGATTCCTTCGTTTGTGGCCCGATCTGAGCTTTTTTGGCAGGCACCGAGCCACAGCGAGATGAGAATGAGGCTCGATCGAAGGGAGAAAGATAGTATCGATCGAGCAACGCGAATCGTTTGGGAAAGATTGACGAAGCGAGATAACATGCCTCGATGCCGTTCGCTTAACTACTCTGAGCGTTTGGAGACAATTGCAGGGTAGCACTGGTGGTTTTCTGGTTTTGCTCGTCTCCCGCCCAAGCGCGATAATCAGCGATGAGATGTTTGGTTAGACGCTGTTTGATGGTGTGTAGCACGCTGTTGAGTAGGGTGTTGCCCGTTCCGTCGATAATGGGTTGTGGGGTCAACCACAGTGCTGGCGGGATTTCGACTTTCACTTCTAGGTCGGCACGTCCGTAAAGGATGGTTTTGCCGTTTGCGGTACGCGGTTCGAGTTTGCCAGCGAGATTGAGGGAAAAGCGCTGGTTGATGTATTCGATTCCGCGAATTTCGCAGCGATTCGATCGAAGGCGAATGGTTCCGTTCGGTTCCGCCCACACTCGCATATCGACGATCGGCTGGACGCTCAGCATCAGAAAGTTGAGAGGGCGCATTTTTAAGCGAAAGCAATCCTGGCTTAATTGCTCGGTGCGCGTTGGATCGACTAGAGCCTTGACAAGCCGTTGCGGTTGGCGCAGGTAGTGCTGAATGGGAACGGGTTGTTCGGGAACGGGGATTGCGACGGGCAGCGATGCAAAAAAGCGCCTATACATGAACTTCCTCAAAATCACAACGATTTGAAATGTTTCTTAATAAAATTATAGGATTGTTTAAAAAAAATCGCCGATTCCCAGAAGATCCGTGTCAGAGCTAAAAACGTCTAACGCTTGACTTCCAAAGCATTTGGGCGATATCTCAGTGTTTTCCGATCCTACTCTACGATCGAGATAAATTTATACAAACTTAATATTTTGTTGGACGAAATTCTCGCGATCGTTCGCTTGCGATCGGTCAGGACAACAGGATAAAAGGGAAAACGTCAAGGCATGAGTACGGTTGCAACGTGAAGATTGCTGGGAAAACTCGAGATCGATCGAGATTTTAGCTCGATTGGAGTTCCCGAGCATACGCGATGCGATAGCCGAGAGCGTGACGTTCGATGGCGTACCCCACCCAACCGCGATCGAGTCGTGCGCGTTGGGTCGCGAGATCGCAATGTTCGACTCGTTCGACTTCACCGACGGCTAACGGCTGCATCTGAGACTCGGTTTTGAGGATAAATCGATCGAATTTTCCATGAACTTGGATTAAGTCGTAAATTCTAAAGTTCAGGCGCAGGAAAATACTCAAACTGGGATAGTTGAATGGAGAAACCGTAGCCCAAACCCGATCTTTTCCCAGTTGTGCGAGATGTTGGAGATTGATTTGGGTTAAGCGAGAACCGAATTGCTGTCCGCGATAGGGAGGTAAAACAACCACTCCGGTGAGTCTTGCATCTCGATCGATCTCTTGTGGCGGAATCGGGAGACACTCGAGAAGATACAAGGTGGCGCTGGAAGGATATCCCGTTAAACGAATTCCGGCGAGTTCGTTTTGGCAAAACAACCCTAAGCTAATGTTTTGGGAAAGAATTTGTTCGATTTGAGATGAAGGGCGACGATCGAGAAATCGAACGCCATACGTTTCGCTGGCAAATTGTCGAATTTTTAAAACCGGGATTAAATCTCGGGATGAGAGGCGACGAATTTCATAGGGCAATTCTTCTACGTCTCGATCGTTACGCCTTTTCAGGATGCCTGATTCGACGACAACATCGTTCATTTTTCTAAATATCCTTCGATCTCTGGGGTGGAAACCTCAAAACAGAACTGTTACATCGCGATTGCAAACGATGACAGTTGATTTCCTATCTTAGCTTTGTTAGATCTCGTTCGATTAATGATAAACAAAACAAATCAATTCGTTTTGTTGGTCTCGTTTAAAAAATATGATATGATAAAGGATTTGGCGAAATTTAAAAATTAAGATCGCTAAAAGTTAACCTCAGAGTTTCAATGTTGTCGATTGAAGAGGTTTAGATCCTGCGTATCTGTTCTCGATCGAGAAAACGCTTAGAAATTCGTATCGTTAAAGTTTGACGCAGGAAAGAAAGTTTTTGTGAACCATCGATCGATCTGTACGAACTCAGCTTTCGGGGCAAGCGATTCCGGACAACACGCGAACGAGACCTTCAAAGATAGAACCGAGCCATCGGGGCGATTTTCACACTCCCACACGTGTCTCGTTCCCACCAACGATCGGCGCAAAGACAAGCTCGATAAGCTCGATCGACTAGAGCGTCGGTACAGAAGTAATGGTAGTAATGGTAGGGTGTGTTACGCGGATGAAAAATGGCTTTGAAATCCAGTTAATGAGATTTTCGCGAACGCACCCAGCACTTTTGTGCCGCTGCTCTAGAGAATCATTGAGATGGTGAGACGAGAGGTTGCGATCCTCGCGTCTCACCGACATAACCCAACACCTAACGAACGCCGTAATAATCCAGTGCGTAGCGAATTGCCGCCAAACGCCGCGCTTGATCGTAACGCAGCCACGCCCAGTTATTGGAGAAGCCCGACGCTTCTAAGCGCCCCGTTGCCGGGTTGATATAACTGTAAGCTCGCGCCTCCAAGATCGCTTCCATGCCTGTAAAACCACGAGCCTTGAGCTGTTGCAGGTTCGCGAGATAGTGTTGAGCTGCCAGCGGTGCTTGGTTGGCCAAATCGATTCCGGCGACTAATTCCACCACCGACAGATTCATCCTGTTGGCTTGGGCGTAATCCTGTAGGGCTGCCGTAAAGAGCATCAGACGCTGAATTTGCAGAAAATCTGCTTCTTCCGGCGTGCGCGCACCGTGCTGGAAACTGAACGTTCCCATGTTGTGCTTTCCGTTCCCCGGATCGGTGTGTCCCCAGTAGGCTGATGTTTTGCCACCATCTGCGGTACGAGTTCCTTCTGCCATTCCCAGAGCGATAACCCCTGGAGAATCAGGACTCGCGAACAGTTGTGCCATCAATTCAGATGTGGCGACGGGAGAATCGATCGGCTGCGCGTTCGGATCGCGCTCGATTTGCGCGTCCCCGATCGATCCCTTGACATCGATCGCGATCGGGGCAAGTCCACCCCCTTTAACCATCGATTTGTACAACAGCACCGCCGCATCTGCCCGCGTCACCGCAAAATTCGGATACAGAGTGGGATTTTCAGTATCGGGGACGACGATCTCGTGGACGATGGACGTTAAAACGCGCTCTCGGGCCACTTCCGGTACTCGATCGAGATCGCGCAAATTCAACGTTGCTTTTTCTTTCTGTTCCGGAGTCAGCGACAGTTCTAAATTCTCGACCAACGCCACGACCGCTTCCAGGCGAGATACGACGGGTTGCCGTTTCACCGCTTCGCTTTCTGCTTTTCCGAGCAGCGTTTTACCAAACTGCTCCAAGCGAACCGACGATTTTTCGTCCTTGGCCGCTTCGATGTCTTCCGTGGGGCGCGGATTGTTTTGCGCCCGAAGCACCAGGCTGTTTTCTAACCAACCCCGAAACTCTGATTCTGTTAGGGGAGCATCGGGATTGAACTGACTATCTTCGGGGGCAGAGAAAATACCTTGTCTTGCCAGCGCTTCGATATAAGGTCGTTCCCAGCGGTCGTTCAAGTCCGCGAACTCAACGCTTTCTTGAAGTTCGGGAATCTCGATATTGTTACCCAGAACGGGGACTGGGCCGTCGCTCGACTCGGGGGCGCAGACGAAAATGCTATCCGCACGTCCGGTGTGCGCCGGGGTCAACTCGACAACCTGGCAATTGTCGGGCAGTTGAATCGCAACTTCAGGCATTTGTGCAGGTGTCACCTGGGGCGACGTTGCGGCAAAAGCCAGTAGTGCAAAGGGGGAAAGACTCATACCTCAGCGATCCTTACGTTGGATATCGGTTTATTTTATCACTCTTCAGTAATATAGATCGGGTGTCGGGATGAGGAACACACCGATCGAAACTCGAAGAGTCAGTCGCGTTTCTCGATCGACGATTAAACTAGAAGTACCTGACCGATGGCAACCTGATGACAGTTCCCGAATTCACGGTCTAGAGTACACCAACCGCACGATCTTGTTTTGGGAGGCGACACCTAAGTCAACATGAAACGCAAATCCACATCCGCTTTTAACTATACTTTGCTGGCGCTAATCGGTGGCGTATTCGTCCTCGGGGTTGGGGTCGGAATTGCGTTTAGTTCCACCACTAACGTCAACGCGCAGAACGTCGCCTCGCGTGAATTTCTCGATCGTAGCGCCCCTAACCCAGAATTTTGCGTGAAGTACGGTGCGAGCGCGATGGTCGTCGAAAGCCGCGCCTACATTACCCTCAACCCCTTCAACGTCTACATGGCGCAACCGAGTATGGAGCCGGGATGCGTCGTCCGTAGCAACAACTGGTCAGTCCTCGAGCGTATGAAAGCCGTGACGCCCCAAGAGGTGCGCGATTGTAAAAACCGACTCAACACCTTTGGCTTTACTGGCGATCTCGACAACACCCCTGAGGTGCAATGTATTTATCAAAACAACAGTGACGATAACCGCTTCCTCGTCGAACCGGGTGGTGACGGTGTCAACCCCGCTCCGGAATCCGAGCGATTTTAGTGATTTTCAAGACTTTAGGCGGCTTGTTTCGGGAATTACTGCCCTTCACATCTTGAAGTCAAGGAAATGTGGAAATGACCCAGGTCTTGAATTTTCTGGGGAGGGCTTGTGTTGAGGCGGATAACCTATGCTATAGTATATATCTCGAAGCCTGGAGAGGTGGCTGAGTGGTTGAAAGCGGCAGATTGCTAATCTGTTGTACGGATCGTAAGGCCGTACCGAGGGTTCGAATCCCTCTCTCTCCGTTTTAAGACGTCTTTAATCCACCAAGGGGCGAACTTTAGCGTTTGTCCCTTGGTTTCGTGTTGCAAGATCGGAATCGAGGTGGCTTCATCGGTTTCCAACCTGAGCCATTGAGGCATCCGATCCTCAACCTCAACATACGTCACCTTTCAGTGAAATCACCTTTCAGTGAAAAGGGGTACGCGGACGCACCCCTTTTCAAGCCATCTGAAGTTCAGTTGAATTCCAGATTGTTAGTAAGCAAGCCCCATACTGCGAGTCGTCTCGGCACCGAGGTACACGCGGACGCTCAGGAAGTCTGTCGGGCAAGCTGTTTCACAGCGTTTGCAGCCGATGCAGTCTTCCGTGCGAGGAGAAGATGCGATTTGTCCGGCTTTACAGCCGTCCCAAGGCACCATTTCCAGCACGTCTAAGGGGCAAGCCCGGACGCACTGGGTGCATCCGATGCAGGTGTCATAGATTTTTACCGTATGAGACATCGATCGAAAACTCCAAGTGGATTCTCAACGATTGGTTTTGATATCGACGAGAGCAGATCTGAAACAGCGGGCAAAATTGCCCAGCACTGACACAGATTAAGGGCTAGTTTATCCTGTCGTCCTTCCGACTCTGACAAAATGCTGCAAAACTTTAACAAAGTTGACATTTCCCAAGTCGAACGTCGCACTGTCGTTCACAAACCCAGCTTCTGGAGAACGGGGTGGGTGGAGACGACGTGTCGATCGAGTCCGAGTCGTTTGGGGTCGATATCGAGGGCTAGGGCAATAAGTTGGGGAAGATGCAACACGGGAAGCCCTAAGGTTTTCCCAACGACACGCTCGACTTCGGGTTGACGGGAATCGAGGTTCAGATGGCACAGGGGACAGGGCGTCACCATGCAGTCTGCACCGGCTTCGATTGCAGATTGGATATGCATTCCAGCCATTTGAAAGGCTTGGTCGGTCGCGTAACTGGACAGGGGCCAGCCACAGCACTGAGTTCGCCCGGGATACTCGACCGGCGTTGCGCCGACGGTGTGAAATAGGTTTTCCAGAGATTGAGGATTGTAGGGATCGTCGTAAGCTAAATGGGTTTGCGCTCGCAGGAGATAGCAACCGTAAAAGGCCGCGCATTTCAATCCGCTGAGTTTTCGGGTGATACGAGCCTGGAGTTGCTCTAAGCCGAAATCGGAGACGATCGCCCACAGCAAGTGTTTGACTTCCGTTGTCCCTCGATAGGGTGAACAATGTTCTTTGGCCAACAGTTCGTTGACTCGATCGATATATTCGGGATTTTCGGTGTGGGCGGCTTTCAATCGATCGTCAACGCGCCCGATGACCCCTTGACAGGTGCTGCAATGGGTCAGTAAGGGTAACTTCAGATCTTCAGCCAGGGCGATGTTGCGGGCGTTGACCGTGTCTTCGAGGAGTTGTGATTCCTCTTTAAAGGTTCCGGAACCGCAACAGGCCGCGCGTTTGAGTTCGATGAGTTCGATATCGAGGGCAGTAGCAACGGCAGCAGTCGAGTCGTACAGTTCGCGACAAGCACCTTGTGCGACACAGCCGGGAAAGTAAGCGTATTGGAGCATAAATCAATTTACGATTTACGGTTTAGGATTTACGATTCAAAATAGCTTATGATTGCCGATCTGCCGCCTCAGTTCGTTACCTTGTCAGCTAAACTTGACTGAGTTCGTACAACAAGTTGGCACGAGCATCGACTTTTGAGCCGGCGCTTTATCCTTCTTTCTGTCGTTCCCACCAGTGATTGAGGGGATAGTAGATGGCGGGCGCCCAAAGACTACTCAGAATCGCTGAAGCGAGCGCGACTTGCTGGTAGTATTCCCAAATTTCTTCAATGGTGAAGAACGACTCACTTTCAGGTAAGCGCAAACTGTAAAAACTAAACTGAATGGCCGCGATCGTTTCAGCCAGAACAGACATTCCAAACACGATCAAAGAAACCGAAACAAAGTCTTCTTGAATGTAGCGCTGTTTCTGTAACCGTGCCGTCAGGATGCCAACGATCGCCAAACTCAAGGCTCGCGTGGGAACGTGAGCGCTCATTCCGTCTTGCAGCAAACCCAGTACGATGCCCGCAACTGCACCCTCCCACATCGATCGTTTCACACTCCACGCCACGACCCAAATCAACAGCCAATTGGGGGCAATACCGAGCATTTCCATCCCAGGAAATCGCGTGGGCAACAGGAGCAGACACACAACGACGGAGGCAATCGTAACTGCCCAGTTTAACAGTTTGCGGGAGAGGGCGTGCCAACCCACCATCGATCGAGTATTTGCCATTGAAGATCGCCAGAACGATATCGATCGTCCTGTCATTTATTATTCCATTAAGTTCGTTTCGGCATCGGAATCGCCTTGGATGGGTTCCGCAGATTCGTCGGGAAGAGGTTTTGAAGGATTGGGGTAGATCGCAACCCACTCCAGAGAGCCGAGGGGAACTGAAAGTTCGATTTCCGCTTGAGGGGCGGGGCTGGCGTTGAGATTAACAGAGACCACCGTTCCCAGGGGGACTTTTGACGGGAAACGGGGGCTGTAGGTGGAGGTTGCAATGGCATCGCCTTCGCGCACGTCTGGGAGTTTCTCGAAGAACTCCATCACGGCGTGATTCGAGCCTTTGCCCCGAAGAACGCCCATGGCACGGCTTCGGCTGACTGTGACACCAACACGACTGCTCGCATCGCTAACCAGCAGGATACGACTGGTATTTTCCGTAACGCTGATGACGCGCCCGACCAGACCGCCTGAGGCCATGACGACGTAACTTTCTCGGATACCATCTTGACGACCGCGACCGAGGATAGCGTGTTGCCACCATCGATCGGAGCTACGACCGACAACGGGGGCAAAGATTGGTTCTCCTGTGCTTTGCGTTTTGTAGCTGAGTAAGTCTTTCAGGCGTTGATTTTCCCGCTCGACTTCTACCAGACGATGCTGCAACTCGGTCACGTGAGCGTTGACGAGTTCGTTTTGTCGGCTCGGATCTCCTTGGAAGGGGCGAGACAGTCGCTGGTAAAGTTCGAAGAGGATAGCTCCGTCAGTTTGTTTGAAGGCAAAGGCAGCGCCCACTGACAAAGCGACTAAAAAGGTTAGCGTTCCGTACCGTTCCCACCAGCGACGCAAAACGTACAAGGTTATTTTCTCCTACAGGGTGCGAGACCGACCTCGGAAGACCCGTTCGAGTTGTTTGAAGTTTTCGAGAACGCGACCGGTTCCGAGAACAACACAACTCAGCGGATCGGCAGCAACGTGGGTGACGATACCCGTTTCGTGGCTGATCAGGGTATCGAGTCCTTTAAGGAGCGCTCCGCCACCGGCCAGCATAATGCCTCGATCGATGATATCGGCTGCGAGTTCGGGCGGAGTCCGCTCGAGGGTTCGCTTGACGGCTTCAACGATGACCGAGAGCGGCTCTGACATACTTTCACGAATTTCAGGGCCTTTGATCGTGACGGTTCGGGGTAAGCCTGATAGCAAGTGCAACCCGCGCACGTCCATGAGTACGTCGTCTTCGTCGGTAGGATATGCCGATCCCACTTGAATTTTAATTTCTTCGGCGGTTCGTTCCCCAATGACGAGGTTGTGAACTTTTTTCATGTACTGAACGATGGCATCGCTCAGTTCGTCTCCGGCAACGCGAACGGATTCGCTCAACACGATCCCCTGTAAGCTGAGGACGGCAACTTCTGTGGTGCCTCCCCCAATATCGACAATCATATTCCCGGTCGGCTCTGCTACGGGCAATCCAGCCCCGATAGCGGCGGCGATCGGTTCGTCGATCAGGCGAACGTCTCTCGCTCCGGCTTGGATGGCGGCATCCATCACGGCGCGACGTTCGACCCCCGTGACACCGCTCGGAATTCCGATGACGATGCGGGGGGCAACCAGTCCGGTTCGTCCTTCGTGAACTTGACGGATGAAGTGTTTGAGCATCAACTCGGCGGTGTCGAAATCAGCAATGACACCGTCGCGTAAGGGACGCAGGGCAACCACATTACCGGGGGTTCGGCCGAGCATTTGCTTGGCTTCTTCTCCAACGGCCAGAGGCAGCTTGTCATCTTGATCGATGGCAACCACTGAGGGTTCTTGCAGGACAATCCCTTTACCAGAGACATAGACCAGGGTGTTAGCAGTCCCCAGGTCGATTCCCATGTCCCTAGAGAGTGAAAAGCGGCTTAAAATTCCCACGTGCGCCTACGTCCTCCCAGCTCGAATACGCTTGTTTACGAGGAAATCACAAAAGTTTACGATTACCGAGGTGGATTCTATATCGTTTTGTTCGTTCCGTCTAGTCCATTGGAACATTATATTGACTTCGCGGAAGTCGCGTTCCGATGAAAATGCAACAATTCGATCGAATGAGGGATAATACAAGTTGAAGTTTCGTTCAACTCACTGGAGGTCTATGAGTCTCAACGTGGTGACGCTGGTCGGACGAGCGGGGGCCGATCCGGATTCTCGCTACTTCGAGTCCGGTAATGTCGTTTGTAATTTTCCCCTTGCTGTCGATCGAGGATCTCGCAGGGACGATAAACCAGATTGGTTTAACTTGGAAATTTGGGGGAAAACGGCGGAGATCGCGATGAACTACGTGCGTAAAGGGAGTCTTGTCGGTATTAAGGGATCGCTCAAGTTTGAATATTGGCAAGATCGCAATACAGGAGCTGAGAGATCGAAACCTGTGATTCGCGTCGATCGTTTGCATCTTCTCGGCTCGAAGCAAGATCGCGATACGAGTATGGCAAACACGTTTGAAGACGACGAGTTTTAACGGCCAATGTCTGTTTGTCCCATCTGCGAAACGCCTTACTCGGAGGCGATCGATCGATGTGTGGTCTGTGGGTGGGACTTAACGTCGGAATCGATCGAGGCGCTCTCTCGTCAACCGACTCATCGGGATTGGGTGAGGGAAATTTGGCAACAGCGACAGTCTCTCATTTCTTCCCAGTCTCTCCTCGAAGACCGACTGACTGACCTTGAAAGGAAACTGGATTGGATCTCATACAATCTAGGACGGGTGGATTTGGAGCGAATCGATCGAACCCTCTCAGAAATTGCACTTTGGTTGGGAACGGGTGACAGCGAAATTTCGTTAGATTCGGAAGCTGGCATCGATTACCGTCCGTTAAAAGTGTTTTTGGAAACACAACGCTGGCGAGAGGCAGATCTCAAAACGTGGGAAATTGTGCTGTTAGTCGCACAACGGGAGTTTCAAGGGTGGTTGCGCCTTGAGGATATTGAAGCGTTTCCCACAACAGATATTGACACGATAAATAATTTGTGGTACGCAAACAGCGACGGGCGCTTTGGGTTGAGCGTACAAGGGGAAATTTGGCGAGAAAGCGGCGAAAATTACAGTGATTTTTGCGATCGAGTGGGCTGGCGCGTCGCTGGTAATTGGAAGTATTACGACGATCTAACCTTCGATCTCAAGGCTCCACTGGGACATCTTCCCCTCTTAGCATGGCGGAAACGTGCTTGCTATGGAATGGGAGGTTGTACGGCCTCTGAAGGTTTGGCAGCTTTTACAGTGAAAAGTGAAGAGTACTCGGAGGGACAGGGGAGATAAAGGAGATACGAACAATCGCAAATCGTCAATGGGTTCAATTGTAAATCGGTTCGTCAATGGCAAATCCTTATCGTTGGATTGAAAAATCGTTAAAGACAATTCACAAAGCGAATTGGTATCGATCGACTCAGACGATTTCCGGGCGATCGGGTGCAGAAATCCAGATGGGAGATCGAACCTTTGTTAACTTTGCTAGTAACGATTATCTCGGTTTGGCAGGAGACGATCGACTGATTGAAGCCGCCGTTGCCGCGACGCGAGAATACGGAACGGGAAGTACTGGATCGCGTTTGTTGAGCGGACATCGCCCCTTACACCGTGAGTTGGAACGATCGATCGCTGACTTCAAGCAAACGGAAGATGCCATCGTTTTCAGTTCGGGATATTTAGCGAATTTAGGCTCGATCGTCGTTTTGGTCGATCGACGCGATCTGATTCTCGCCGATGCGTACAACCATTCCAGTCTTAAAAACGGTGCAATTCTCTCGGGTGCGAAGATTGTCGAATACGCTCATAACGACTTACAGGATTTAACCGCCAAGCTCGAACAATTGAGATCCCACTCTCGTCGCTGTCTGATCCTCACCGATAGCGTGTTTAGCATGGACGGCGATCTCTGCGAGCTTCCCCAGTTGCTCGACCTTGCCGATCGATTTGAATGTATGCTCCTGATCGACGAAGCTCACGGAACGGGTGTATTCGGCGATCGCGGATCGGGTTGTGTCGAATATTTCAGTTGTCGAGATCGACCCCTTATCCAAATGGGAACTCTCAGTAAAGCTTTGGGAAGTCTCGGGGGTTACGTTGCTGGATCGGCCAGCTTGGTGGATTTCCTACGAAATCGCGCCCCCAGTTGGATTTACACCACAGGACTCTCCCCGGCAGATACGGCGGCGGCGTTGCAAGCGATTGAAATCGTTCGATCGGAACCCGAACGACGGGCAAAGCTTTGGGAAAACGTCGAGTCCCTCAAATGCCGTCTCGCAGCAACTCTTCCACCCCATTTTGAGTTACTTCCCTCTAACTCGCCGATTCTCTGCATACAGGTCAAAGATGCGGCGATGGTTTTAGCTGCGGGGACGAGGTTACGAGAAATGGGCTTGTTTGTCTCTGCTGTCCGTCCTCCCACAGTACCGACAAGTCGGTTGCGAATCACGCTGATGGCGACTCACCAACCTCAACACCTCGATCGATTGGTTGAAGGACTGTCTTGTCTCTAAACCTCTTTCCCACACTTTTTCTAACTCTCTGTGAGGTTTAGAGTTGTGGTCGATCGAAGAAATCGGCATTCTGTCAGCTTCAGTTCAGACGAACGGGGCGAGACATCAATTTATCTTTGTGACCTAACTCACATAAAATTGTGTTCGAGATCGCAGGTTGCAACGTCCTTTATCGATAAGATTATTGTACGGAATGCCACGTTCTGTTACAGGACTTTTGAAAGGTTAGCTTTTTTTATAAAATCTTAATAATATGCGACAATGTTACGCAAACGAGATCGGGAAATATCTCTATTGCTCCCAGATTTGTCCGTTTGCTGTTAAGTTTAAATTAAATACCTCAGCCCATCTCAAAACGACTGTGTAAGATAAAAACACGAACTTTCAGGAGGAATTGCATCTTCGGTAAAATGCGATCCTTCTCAAAATTCAAACTCAAAAGGAGTACATTTTAGCTTTGCAAAAACATAAAAATTAGAGTCTGAAACCCTTGCTCTCTAGCATGGATTTACATTTTTGAGAGGCACATCTCAAAAGCGTCATAAGTCTGGTGCTTCTTCTCGATTAAAACTTCAAGGTCAATCTGACCGACATTTGGAGATCGATAACAGCTCGACCTAGAGAACTAAGGGGACATTTAACAACCGCCACTTGTGACATTGAATATTGTAATATTTGGCAACTTTGTCGTTTAGAAATGACTTAACCCTCGAACAATGCTTCAGCTTTAACGATCGGCAATTTCATCAATGTCAGGTATTATTTTTATATGGTCATGTATTTTCAAGTGCAATTCTACCCTGAGGCGAAATTTAAATTTCAGAGATGCTAGGCTGTTGTGGAGCTTTGTTAGTGAGCTTCGCACAACTCATAGCACCCAAGACGCAGACTGTTTATTGAGTTAGAGGACATTTCCTCTCAAGCGTAAAGTAACGGAAAACGTTATGAGCCATTCGACTCCTATTCCCGACACTCATTGCTCCTCAGCTAACCGCAACCGCCGTGCGAGTCACAAAAGTAAGATGTCGAGTGCTATCGAAATCATTTCAGTCAGTAGTCAACAGCACTTTTCAGGAAAGCTGGAAATTACAGCATCGGATCGAAGTTGGAGTTTGTACTATCGCCTCGGTCGTCTCGTGTGGGTTTCAGGGGGAGTCCATCCATTACGACGTTGGCGGCGGGCAATTTCCCTAGTGTGTCCTCAGTTGGATTTGAGCCGTTTGAGCCTGCGCAAAACAGATCTCGAGCCGATGTGGGAATATAACGTGTTGCGTGTTTTGCTCGAGCGCAAGCAGATCGATCGAGAAAGCATTCAAGCAGTTATTTCTCACTGTGCCGTTGAAGTTTTGTTCGATATCTTACAGGCCTCACAAATAGAGGTGCTTCAAAGTGTTGAGGATACCAGCCAAACATTGACTGAATCGTTGACCCTCTTAAAAGTCTCAGAGGTTCTCGCCCAAGCTCAAAGCCAATGGAACGATTGGTTGGAGGCGGGCTTATCTGAGAAGTCACCTGATGCGGCACCGACAATTTGCAATGCTCGAGCGTTGAAAAGTCGAACGTCCGAGAAAGCCTATCGCAGGATTTCTGTATTAGCAAACGGTCGCAATACCCTCCGCGATCTGGCCGTGACGCTCAAACAGGATGTACTGCGCTTGGCACAATCATTACTTTCTTATCTGAAACGGAAAGATATCGAACTGGTGAACGTCCCCGATTTGGGGCCGGTTAAACCGGGGAAATCCTCGAACCTCGACGACAGCGATAACTCCTCTGTACAATCGGACACGCTGCTGATCGCCTGTATCGACGATAGCCTTCAAAACTGTAAGATTCTCGAGACGATCGTCAAAGCTGAAGGATATCGTTTTTGTTACGTGACCGATCCGTTGCAAGCCCTTCCGATGCTGATCGAACGCAAGCCGGATGTCATCTTTTTAGATTTAATGATGCCTGTGGTTAACGGTTACGAAATCTGCGCTCAAATTCGTCGAGTCTCAGCGTTACAGAACGTTCCGGTGATCGTTCTGACGAGCCAAGATGGATTAGTCGATCGAATGCGGGCGAAAATCGTCAAAGCATCGGGCTTTTTATCGAAACCCATCGATCCGGAAAAGGTCTTGCAGAAGATTGTGAGTTTACGACCGGCAACCTCGAACGATTGCTAAAAAGAATTGCTAAATTCGATTGGCTGCAGCGAGTGCAGTCAACAAGCACAATAACAACGCTTCTGTCCATTCGACGACTGCACCATAGGTGTCTCCGGTATGTCCGCCGAGTCTGGCGTTCAACCAAGCACCGGTTAAGACGGCGATCGAACTACCGCCGAGTGCCATTCCAATCCCAAAAAGCCATCGATCGGGCGTTAGCAGAATTTGTATGATACTCAATCCCAGTAAGAGGAGTCCACCGGGAATCAAGTCCACGGCCGATCGAATAGACGCTTTGTGAATTGCACCTTTCCCCGACGGTCGAAGGTAGGGATAGCGCACGATCGCCACGACTTGCCCCCAACGTCCCCACCCACAAGCGGCCATTAAGGCCAAAGTTCGATCGACGGATAAATCGGCCAGGGCAACAGTTTTAAGTAGAACGATGGCAATTGCAGCCATCGCCCCAAACGCCCCCACCACGCTATCTCGCATCACCGCTAATCGACGTTGGGGGTCAGGCACTGCAAGGCCGTCGGCCGTATCGATGGCACCATCAAGATGGAGACCGCCTGTCACGGCAATCGCGATCGCCACGACGGCCGCACTTCTCGTGAGAACTGGCATTCCCAGTTCCGCCAAAGTCCAATCGATCGAGCCGAGCATCCCACCGATTAACAAACCGACGAGGGGGGCAAAACGTGCCATTCCGTTAAAGTCGAGGGTCCAAGTCGGCGGAATCGGCAAACACGTATAAAAGGCAACGGCGGCAGCGAACACTCGTCCTTGACCGAGCCAAAATCGAACGTGAAATTTAGAAAATCGACGATCTCCCATACAAATTTTAAATTTCAGTTATTTGACGGATTTCGCAACCTGGATATCTATGCCAAGATTGTATCGAGACATCGATCGTTCAATTGCGAATTTCGCCTTTCCTCGATATCCCCCCTATCTCTGCAGCTCGCTCCAAAGCCATCTATCTGAAGCCAGCAAAGGGACACCGTACACCCCATTTACGTCAGTTCCATGATTGACCGTTCATCCGATACCCGAATGCCTGCCCCCTGCATTATCGAGACCGGTATCATCGTCAACAAGCGCGATATGCTGCGTTTACTCGGCGATCTCAATCAGGTGCGCTACATCTACGTTGAAGACGGCCAACCCTGCAATCGGGGAGATGCCTACGTTGTGGATGTGTTTGCCGATCCGCATCAATCGACGATGCTCGCCAACCACGCACTCTATCTGAACGTTTACAGTTTCGATTATTTAGAACTGAAGCAAAATAGTCGATCTCGCACCTATTTTGATTTGGTTCAAGAAAATCGGCAGTTGCGCTTGATTCCCACCGATCCTCTACTCAGTAATCGGGTCAGTTCTGACTTGAGTGACGACACGATCGAATCAGTTTTAGCTCAAGTGATTTCGGCCAAATTAGACGCTCAAATCGACGACGAAATCGATTTTGACGATGAGGAAACGACCGGATGACGCGATCGCCTTAGAATCTCCTCACCGGTTTATCGACTCACCGCCCGTCCTCTCGCGTTCCAAGATGAGAGTAACTGGCCCGTCGTTCTCGATCGAAATCTCCATCATTGCGCCGAATTCGCCAGTTTGAACGTGCAAGCCACTTTGTTCGAGTTTTTCGACAAATCGATCGAATAGCATTTTAGCTGGGTTGGGAGCGGCCGATCGATCGAAGGACGGACGGCGACCCTTGCGACAATCACCGTACAAGGTAAACTGGCTCACCACGAGAAGCTCGCCGCCGATTTCCTCGATCGATTTTTCCCAGCGACCGTTTCCGTTCTCCTCAGCCGGGAACAGGCGCAAACTCAAGCATTTTCGCGCCATCCAGTCGAGTTCGGCTTCGGTATCTGTATCCGCAATTCCCACCAGGAGATTTAGCCCCCGATCTATCTTTCCCACTAAACGACCAGAAACGATCGCTCGGGAAGATTTTACTCTTTGTAAAACAACACGCATTTTACAGTGAACAGTGAGCAGTGAACAGTGAGCAGTGAAGGGGCGAACCGCCAGGTTCGCCCCTTTTTAGGGTCGGCCCAAATTGCATTCTCGTCTCAATTCAGCCAAAACTGAGCTAGAAGCCGAACCCTTTTCTACTGTTTGGGGAAGGTTTGGTCAGGCAATGTTGAAGTTGGGAGAGTAGGGCTTCTCGATCGAGATCTTGACCGATTAACACCATTTGGGTTTTGCGTTCCCCTTTCCACTCGTCGTCTTCGATTGTAAAACGCTTGCCACTTAGGTGGAAAATATGTCGATCGGGGCTTTCATCGAACCAAAGAATTCCCTTAGCTCGAAATACGGTCGCGGGAAGTTGGTTGTCGAGGAAATACTGGAATTTACGGATGGAAAAGGGGCGATCGCTCTGAAAAGATACAGAGACGAAGCCGTCATTTTCTAGGTGATCGGAATGATGGTGATGGTGGTCGTGGCTGTGGTCGTGGTCGTGGTCGTGGTCGTCGCACGCCTCTCCATCGTGATGATGGTGGTGGTGATGATGTTCCGGTTTCGACGCTGCCGTCTCGAAATACTGGTCTGACTCGAACAGTCCGACACTCAAAACCAATGGAAGTTGAACTTGCGATCGAGTCGTTCTTAAAATACGAGCGTCTTTTTTAATATCGTGGATTCGTACTTCTAAAGCATCCACGTCCGCTTCGTCGACCAAATCCACTTTATTCAGCAAGATCGTATCGCCGTAAGCAATCTGACTGTAAGCGGCTTCACTGTTGAACAGGTCGAGGCTGAAGTTTTCGCAATCGACGACGGTGACGATCGAATCGAGGCGTGTCAAATCCCGCAGTTCCGTTCCCAAAAACGTTAACGCCACGGGCAGCGGGTCGGCCAGTCCTGTGGTTTCGACGACCAGGTAATCGACGTTATCGGGACGTTCGAGAACCTTGTAAACGGCTTCGAGCAAGTCGTTGTTAATCGTGCAGCAGATACAGCCGTTGCTCAGTTCCACCATGTTATCCTCGGTGGAGACGATGAGTTCGTTGTCAATACCGATTTCGCCGAACTCGTTGACGAGAACTGCTGTTTTAATCCCTTCTTGATTGCTGAGAATGTGGTTGAGTAAGGTGGTTTTGCCGCTTCCGAGGAATCCCGTGATGATAGTAACTGGAAGTCCCAATTTCGGGGCATCCATTGTTTGGTCTTGTTTGTCTGCGGTTTGCATAGCGTCGTCGTCAATTCCGTAAGCTGGGTGGGCTTGGAAGTCCCTCGTCTGTTTTTCCGAGAATGAATCCCATTTACGAGCAACTGCCTTGTAGTTAGTTTAGCTCGATCGTCTGATTCAAACGAACTGGCTACACCGTTACCGTTTCCGGGAGTTGGGTTTTCTCCAACAACCCTTGTAACTCTTCACCCTCGATCGATTCCCGCTCCAAGATCGATCGAGCAATACTTTCGAGCAAATCGCGGTTTTGCGTCAAAATTGCCAACGCTTGTTGATGGGCGTTTTCGACAATTTCTTTCACTTCCGCATCGATCGCTCGAGCGGTTTCGTCGCTGACGTTGCGGCGGGGATTGCCCGTCATTCCGTCGCCGAGAAAGGTATTTTGCTGACTTTTCTCGTAAGCCAACGGCCCGAGAACCTGACTCATTCCGTAAGTCGTGACCATGCGTTCGGCTAAATCCGTTGCCCGTTGCAAATCGTTCGCCGCCCCCGTGGTGATACTCCCGAAGACGATTTCCTCAGCAGCTCGTCCGCCAAGGAGCGTAGCGATTCGATCGCGCAGTTCCGACTCAGATAACAGAAACCGATCTTCCGTGGGCATTTGCAACGTGTAACCCAAGGCTGCCATCCCGCGCGGCACGATCGAGATTTTCGCCACCTTGCCCCCACCCGGCATGACTGCCCCCACGAGGGCGTGACCGACTTCGTGATAGGCGACAATTTTCTTTTCCTTGTCGTTGAGAACGCGGCTTTTCTTCTCCAAACCGGCCACGATGCGCTCGATGGCTTCGTTGAAATCCGATTGCGTCACGCGATCGCGTTGGTTGCGAGCGGCCAGCAGAGCCGCTTCGTTGACGAGGTTGGCCAAATCCGCCCCTGCAAATCCCGACGTGCGAACGGCAATCTCTTTGAGGTCGATTTCGTCAGCCAAGCGTACCTTCCCCGCATAGATTTCCAGAATTTTCAAGCGTCCCGGTAAATCCGGTCGATCGACAAGTGTTAGTCGATCGAAGCGTCCCGGACGCAACAACGCCGGATCGAGGGTTTCTGGGCGGTTCGTTGCTGCCAACACGATAACAGTATTTTCACCTGCCGCGAACCCGTCCATTTCCGTCAACAGCTGATTGAGGGTTTGCTCCCGCTCGTCGTTTCCCGAGAACATTCCTCCCGACGCGCGAGATTTGCCAATCGCGTCGAGTTCGTCGATAAAGATGATGCAGGGGGATTTTTGCTTGGCCTGCTCGAACAAATCGCGCACCCGAGCCGCACCAGCACCGACGAACAACTCCACGAACTCGGAACCCGAAATACTGAAGAACGGAACTCCAGCTTCCCCAGCCACCGCTTTGGCCATTAACGTTTTACCCGTTCCCGGCGGACCCACGAGTAAAACCCCTTTGGGAATACGGGCCCCGATGCGAGTGAATCGATCGGGATATTTCAGAAACTCCACCACTTCTTGAAGTTCGGTTTTGGCTTCTTCGACCCCTGCTACATCTTCAAACGTCACCTTCGTAGCTTCGTCTTCAACGTAAACCTTCGCTTTGCTCTTACTAATAGAAAGCGCTCCTTGGGGGTTGTTTGCACCGCGTCCGATGAAAAACTGCCAAATCGCCACAAAAATTAACGGCGGAACGACCCAGCTTAAAATGTTGCCAAACCAGCCGTTATTTTGCGGGGGTTGAGCGGCAAATTCAACGCCTTTGGCTTCGAGTCGGTTGGGAAGTTCGAGGTCGAAAATCGGCGTGGTTGACAGAATTTGTCCCGGTTGGCTTTCGTCGTCTCCTTTGAGTTGATAGCGAATTTCGTTTTGCCCGATCGAAACTCGCGTCACGTTACCATCTTCAACTTGGTCGATGAAGAAACTGTAGGGAACGCGAGGAATTGGCGGTGCGAACAGTTGTGGAAAAACGAGGTTTAACAGGAGAAAACCCCCGACAATCCAGAGTAAAATGGTTCCGATACGTCTCGACCGAGAAGCTTTGGGGTTGTCTTTTATACTCATATTGCTGAGATTTGAAATGTGAGATTTTAATTTCAACGGCAGCTTATATCGCAAATTTTAAGATTGGAATCGCAATTTAACTTGCGGTATATTCCGTTTCGTTACACGATCTCATCTTAGATTTAAGTTCGATCGATTGGTGAGGGGTCAACCGGGTGAGAAATCCGAACTTATACGAAATCCAGTTCTCAAATCACCGAATAATACCATTTCTCGATAATCCGGCTAGAGATCTTCGGCTGAACTTGGGCGAACGGTGTTCGCCCCTACAGACATCTATGGCATGAATTTTTAAAAATGGTATAAAATTACCCCCGTAGAGTCCTTGTATGCAAGGACTCTACGGGGGGCAACGGAAAAGGGAAAACTTTAAGACACGGTAGCTTCTGCTTTCGATTCAGATTCGAGTTTTTCGACAATATCGAGCAACTCGCGCTCGAAGGCCACTTGAGCGCGATTCGTGCGTCCGCCGATGTAGAGTTTCCCGTTTTCCTGCAACACCCAAACTTGAGAGTGCGATGCATAACTCATGAGCGCACTTAGCATTAACAGTCCAAATCCCAAGTAAACCAGCGGGATACCGGGATCGGATTTGATTTGCAATCCCGTCGCACCGATGACATCGAGTAGTTTCAACGTTACGCCGTTAATTTCTGCTTCGCCACCCACGCGCACGGACGAAACGAGTTGTCCGCTGGTGTCGTAGAGTAATGCCGTTCCCTGTAAATCTTTAGCTAACAGCGATATCCCTTCACTCAAATCGGGTTTCGTGGGAATCCAAGTTCCCCAGATACGCCCGTTTCCACCTGTATTCAATAACGCCATGGGAAGTTGGAAGACGGGGCTGTTGTTGAGTCGAATGTTAATGCCTGCGATGCTCCAATCGGTTTGATAGAACACGACACCGTTGTAACGAAGGGGTTCGTTCACAAAAATCGTTTTTCGATCGATCTCGTTTCCCTCTCGATCCAGTACCGATAAATCGGAATAAAACTGATCGATCGAGCCGCTGGCGGTATAGTCGATCCAAAAGCGATTGACCTTTAACGACCAATTGCGAAATCGATCGAGAGAAGCCCAACGACCCACATCGACAAAGTTATCGACGGTTACCGTCGCGGTATTGGGAATCATTTCTTGAGCGACAACGCCTGTCATCGATCCCCAAATCGCACCGCCGAGAATCAGTAACATACTGGCGTGAACGATAATGGGGCCGATGCGTCCGACGAGTCCTTTACGGGCGTAGAGCGAATTATTTTCTTTAAAAATTCGATAGTTCTGTTTTTGGAGGATTTCTTCTAAATTCGACAGGTTCTCTCGATCGAGTTCCGTACTCAATGCAAGTTTCTGAAACTGTCGCGGTTTCGTATAAAACTTCCACTGGCGTGCGGCTTTTAAAGCCGGAAATTGGCGCGTAAACGTGCAAGCCGTCAGGCTGGTTCCGAACAGAATGAGAAGTGCGAGAAACCACCAAGTTTTATAGACGCGATCGAGTCCCAAACTCAGCAAGACTTTCCAACTGAGGAAACCGAACAACGCCGGATCTTCCGGATAGTTCGCACGATAAAACTCGATCGCTTCACCCTGCTCGATAACCGTTCCGAGCATACTGGCAACGGCGATAACCAACAGCAACACGATCGCCAGTCGCAAATCTGCCAAAATCGGTAACAGTTCGCGACGAAACCAAGAGGCGATCGAAAATTCAGAAGACATAAGAACAATTTACGATTGACGATGGATAGGAATTGGAAAATTTTCGATTTTTGCTCATCACCTTATCACCTCATCCCCCCATCACCTCAGCTAAGCCGTGGGGAGAAAGCGAAAGAGTAAGGTAAACACGCCGAAACCGACGAGTAAAATACCGCTCGTCGGGGTAATCCAACTCGACCAACGGCGGAAAGACAAGAATTTCTCAACCGTTGCGGTGAAGGTTCCAGCGAGGATGAGGGGGGCGACGTAACCGCTCGTGTAAGACAGCAGGAGAGCGCCACCTAAAACCAGGTTGCCCGTGGTGGATACCCACGCCAGCAACGTAGCGAGGACGGGGGTACTACAGGGCGAGGCAACGAGTCCGAACGTCAGTCCCAACAAGTAAGAACGGACACCTCTCGGAAGATCGTCAGAAATCCAACCCATCCCGTCAAAAGAGGGAAGCTGTAACGGCAGGGCTTCGAGGAGGTTCAGCCCCATGAGAATGGCAACGACACTCACGACGATCGGAAGTCCGACCCCGATTTGGCCGTAAATTTTTCCTAAAAACGCTGCTCCGAGTCCCAAAACGGCGAGGGTGGTGGCGAGTCCCAAGGAAAACCAAAGCGATTGGAATGCCGCACGGCGTGGCGTTCGGGCTTCGTAGCCGCCGATATAACCCAGCGTGATGGGAAGCATTGACAGCATACAGGGCGTTAGGCTGGTGAGCAGTCCGGCTCCAAAAACAGTCAACAGACTGATTGCGCTGAGGTGAGTCAGTTGGCGACTTACCAGAAGATCGGCAAACTGTTGGAGGTGATAGAGAGTCGTTTGGAGGGATTCGATCGAGCCAGTTGCGTCCATGAACGATTTCAACGATAAAGCGAACGAGACAGCTTTCGCCTTAAACAATTGTAACGGTGTTGACCGAACTGGCTCGAGTCGAGCCGCAAAGATCCGACCTTGCGCTGTTAGCGTCGCGTCACTTGACCGATGAGTTCCATCACGTCGTGACGAGTGAGTTTTTCATTTCCAAGTGCCATGGTTTTCAGCGTTCCGTTCGCCAACACCAGGGGAATTTTACAAAAGTCCAGTGCCGGCCCGGACGGGAGGGCGCGCGTATAACGATCGGCTAGTTCCAGGTTGCGTCGCGCGTAGGCTTGCATATCTGAAGTCGTCCAACCGTCGGGGAAAAAGTCCACACCCCGCGATCGATCTTCGCGAGCGTTGCGGAGGATATTGACCGTTTGCAACCCACGTCCGAAGCCGATGGCCTCCATCCGATTGGTTTGCGTGTTGTCGTGCCAGGCCCACAGATCGGATAGCAACAACCCCACAGCACCCGCCACACTAAAGGTATAGCTGTCGAGGTCGGTGACAGTGCGAATCGTCCAATTGCGTTCCGCCCACATCGCCATTCGATCGGCCATCGCAGCGGTTGCGTCCCAAATGCGAGGAGCGATCGAGTCGGGTGCGAGCTTCGCCCACTCGTCAACGCGCAAGGTGACTTCGGGGAGTTTCGAGCGTACATCGCCCCAATCAGCTCCGAAGCGATCCGAAGTCGGATCGCCAGTTCCCGTTTGTAAACTTAGAGAGATCGATCGAAGTAGTTGGGCTTTCGTGCTGTTCTCGAGTTCGGAATGGTCTTCGATCTCGTCGATAGCTCGCATACACAGATACGCCGAGGCCACGGCTTCTTTAAGGGCTGATGGCAAGAGACTAATCGGAATGTAAAACGTCCGACTCGTCTCTTTGAGTACCTCCAGCGCGTCTTTTTGCCAATTCATCCGTTCGACTCCTCACATCAACTCGTCATCTAGCATATACTCCTATTCGCACCAGGACTTCGCAAAATAGGACACCGTTTACATCCGGGTTAAAACGGAACAAGCCCAAACCAAACCGTTCCCAAATTGCGTTAACGCGATGGGATCGTTCGCCGATACGGGCTTGAACCCCATTTAGCGCAGTGAATGACCGGTGTGCTTTTCGATGTAGTCCATCACCTTTTGATAAGCGTCGGGTTCGCTTTGTTCGGTTAACACCAAAGTCTGGTCGCTATCGGTCAGATATAACGTTAGACGACTGTTCCAAGACAGAGAAAACGCACTAATGCGATCGAGATCGACGACGTAAACCAGGTTGTCTCGCTCGTAATTGATTTTGATCCAGTACGCCACAAAACGACCTCCGGTCTCCAGACTGGATTTATGAGACTTCGGCCGGGGAGTTCACAGATGAGTCGCTTCGATCGATCTCCACCTTGTTCGCCTGGGGCTGACTCACGGGTTCGAGACCGAGTGCAGCCCGAACGAACCCTTGGATTAGGGGATGAGGACGACTGGGACGAGACTCGAATTCTGGGTGGAACTGAGTCGCCACGAAGAACGGATGGTTTAGTAGTTCGATAATTTCTACTAAGCGCCCGTCGGGAGACGTACCGCTAATCGAGTAGCCTGTTTCGAGGAATAAACTACGATAGGCATTGTTGAACTCGTAACGGTGACGGTGGCGTTCGTAGACGACTTCCTGACGGTAGAGGTTAAAGGTCGTCGTGTCGGGCGTTAAGCGGCAGGGATACAGTCCCAAGCGCATCGTTCCGCCTAAATCCACGACATCTTCCTGTTCGGGAAGCAAACTAATAACGGGGCTGACGGTTTCGGCATCGAATTCGGAACTGTTTGCGCCTTCAAGCGACGCAACGTTTCGCGCCCATTCGATGACGGCGCATTGCATCCCCAAGCACAAGCCCAAGAAGGGAATGCGATTTTCTCGGGCGTAGCGAACGGCTGAGATTTTTCCGTCGATGCCGCGACTGCCAAAGCCTCCGGGGACAACGATGCCGTCAACGCCACTGAGATGGTTCTCGGGGGCATTGACTTCCAAATCTTCTGAGTTGACCCAACGAAGTTTGAGTTGGCTACCACAATCGATGGTGGCGTGACGCAGGGCTTCAACGACGGAGAGGTAAGCGTCAGAGAGTTGAACGTATTTCCCGACGATGGCAATTTCCACTTCGCGATCGGGATGGTGCATCCGTTCGACGAGAGTGCGCCACCGATCGAGATCGGGGTCTCGCTGTTCGAGGTCGAGACAATCGAGGACGGCTTGAGCGAGGCCTTCCTGTTCGAGAACGAGGGGGACTTCGTAAATGCTACTCGCATCGGGGGCGGTCACGACTCGTTCGACGGGAACGTCGCAAAATTCCGACAGTTTTTCTTTGAGGTTTTGAGGAATCGCTCGATCGCAGCGACACACTAACATATCCGGTTGAATACCGATCGATCGTAATTCTTTGACGGAATGCTGGGTGGGTTTAGTTTTCATTTCCCCAGACGCTCGCAGCCAGGGGATAAGTGTGACGTGGACGTACATGAGGTTTTCCCGCCCTACGTCTTTGCGGAACTGACGGATGGCTTCTAGGAACGGTAGCGATTCAATGTCGCCAACGGTACCGCCAATTTCAGCAATCGCCACGTCGGGATTGGTGTTGCGAGCGACGCGGTGAATGCGAGCGCGAATTTCTCCGGTAATGTGGGGGATAACCTGAACCGTTCCCCCTTGGTAGTCACCCCGTCGCTCTTTATTAATGACGGATTGATAGATCGCTCCTGTCGTGACGCTATTGAGGCGCGACATGGAGGTATCGGTGAAGCGTTCGTAGTGTCCCAAGTCTAAATCGGTTTCTGCTCCGTCTTGAGTGACGAAGACTTCACCGTGTTGGAACGGACTCATCGTTCCGGGATCGACGTTAATGTAGGGGTCGAGTTTGAGAATCGAAACAGAGTAGTTACGGGATTTGAGTAAGCGTCCCAAACTGGCGGCAACGATTCCCTTGCCAATACTGGAAACCACGCCACCGGTAATGAAAATGAATTTGGTCATCGAATTCGAGCGATCGTCGGTATAACCCTGGGTTCATTTTGCCATAGTATCGAGACCGGGGAGAGGAGGGGCCTGAAAAATCCCGAGTTGCGATCGATGGAAAATTGAGAGCGCGATTGGTAAATAATGTCAAAATATTGACAGTCGAGGGGAGACACTCTGTTTTGTACAGAAGGGGGTTGTCGTGGCAACGGATCGCAAAACACTTTGGGAACAGTTTCTCTCGCCGATCGTGCGATCGATCGTCGATGAAGAAGCGATGTTACGGTTGTCTCGACGGATCGACTGGGAAACAGAAGTCCAACGGCGGCGGAATGAATCGATCGTTTATCCGGATTACTATCGCACGTCCAATTTTCACGGGATTGAAGGCGGATATCTCACGGCGGGGGCGGCGGTTTCTTACGATCCGATTACGCAATACGTGTTACCGCCGAACGAGATGTGGGTGAGAGCGGGGTTAATCGAAGCGGTTCGATCGAAACCTCGGCGCATTCTCGATCTCGGTTGTGGAACGGGTTCGACGACACGGCTGTTGAAACAGGCGTTTTCCGAGGCAACGGTTATCGGTTTGGACTTGTCACCCTATATGCTCGTGATGGCAAACTATCAAGCCGTTTTGGCGGGATCGGACATCGTTTGGAAACACGGAAACGCTGAGGAGACTGGATTTGATGACGAGTCTTTCGATTTAATTTCTCTATCGCTGTTACTTCACGAAACGCCACCCGACGTGTCGCAACGGATTTTAAACGAGTGTTTTCGTTTGTTGAAATCCGGTGGCGAGGCGATCGTTCTCGATGGGAATCAGGCTGCGTTGCGTCAAACGCCTTGGCTGACTAACGTGTTTGAGGAACCGTACATTCAAGCGTATGCAGAAGGCAGCGTGGGACAATGGATGCAGAAGGTGGGGTTTGAGGCTGTGGAAACTCGCGAACACTGGTGGCTCCATCAGGTGACGCGCGGGGTCAAACCGTTGGTCGTTCGCGATTTTGAAACCTCGATATCCGGTGAAGGGCTGGCGTTCGCTTAGGACACGGGCGAGAGAATCTCGATCGAGCGTTTGAGATCGACGGATTGTTTAAGACACTTGAACGATCGCACGGTTTTGATATTTGTTAAAAAAACAACAGAACTTTCGGGTTTGAATTACAAATTTTAAGTCAAGAGAATGGCACTCAAGGCAGTTGTTTTTGATTTTAATGGCATTATTATTAACGACGAGTCTATTCACGAAAAACTAATTTTAGAGCTATTGCTCGAAGAAAACCTACGCCCCGATCGATCGGAGTTCCAGCGTGTTTGTTTGGGACGCAGCGATCGAGTCTGTTTACAGGAAATTCTTGAAAACCGAGGACGATACGTTACGGAAGAATATTTGTCAAGCCTGATGCAACGCAAGGCTCAGGCTTATCAACGAGAATTAGAACGTTTAGAAAAACTACCGATTTACAACGGTTTAAACGAATTTATTTTGAAGTTGCGGGTGGAAAATCTCAAGCTGGCGTTAGTCAGTGGTGCGTTGCGAACGGAAATCGAAATGGTTCTCGATCGAATCCAACTTAAGGCCCAGTTTCCTGTTATTGTCGCGGGAGACGACATTGTCACCAGTAAACCCGAACCCGACGGTTATTTACTCGCAGTCGATCGACTGAACGAAGTTTATCCGAGTTTGAATCTCAAACCGTCTGAGTGTTTGGCCATTGAGGATACACCGGCGGGAATTGAGGCAGCGCGACGGGCGGAAATGCAAGTATTAGGGGTGGCGAATACGTACCCAGCCCATATGTTGCAGCGTCAGGTGGATTGGGTGGTGGACTATCTAGCGGAGTTGGAACTCGATCGCGTTCGCCATGCGTTTGAGACGCAAAAGCGAATTCCTCTCGATCGATCTGAAAAACTGTCGTGACACGTACTTAGCTTTGTGTTATAATGGTAAACCGCAACGCGGGGAATTAGCTCAGTTGGTAGAGCGCTGCGATCGCACCGCAGAGGTCAGGGGTTCGAATCCCCTATTCTCCATTCATTTCACTTCTAGAGAAAGAAACGCCCGATTGCCGTCAGGAGTCGCGTAGGGTGTGTTCGCGGGCCACCGAATTTCCGGGAAGTCCAGTTCGTGAAATTCCCGCGAACGCACTCATCCCATCACAACATCAAGTCTCTTGACTTCTGTACTGGCGCTCTAGGATGCAATTAACGACTTCGTCGTTTCCATTCATTCCACTTCTCTAAAAAGAAGCGTCGTCCGAAGATGGTGAGGTTTTTATCTCGCTTTAGTACCCGTTTCCATTCATTCCACTTCTCTAAAAAGAAGCGTCTAAATATGAATCCAGAACTTGAATTTTTGTTGCAGCTAGTTTCCATTCATTCCACTTCTCTAAAAAGAAGCGTCATTACGCTATCTTGGTTAATCGTGGCGGACGGTTTCGAGTTTCCATTCATTCCACTTCTCTAAAAAGAAGCGTCGAAAATCCCCTGAGTTGGTTGGCGCTCGATTTGACCAAAAACTGAAGTTTCCATTCATTCCACTTCTCTAAAAAGAAGCGTCTTATGCACTTGTCGATCTATCGTTCGGTGATCCTGCACCGGTTTCCATTCATTCCACTTCTCTAAAAAGAAGCGTCGGGTATATAGCCCCCGCGGTCGTACACCTCAACACAAGTTTCCATTCATTCCACTTCTCTAAAAAGAAGCGTCTTGGTGATAACCTATACCCCGGAGTAACAACAATACTAAAGTTTCCATTCATTCCACTTCTCTAAAAAGAAGCGTCCCTCGAAAGAGGGCGTTATTTCTGTAGCCGAAATCAAAAAGTTTCCATTCATTCCACTTCTCTAAAAAGAAGCGTCAAAGTTCGGTATCGGCTATTCGCCTCGAGGCAAGCTCCTGTTTCCATTCATTCCACTTCTCTAAAAAGAAGCGTCATGCCGTCGGGATGAACCTGTCAGCCGAGACGCTGAGGACTGTTTCCATTCATTCCACTTCTCTAAAAAGAAGCGTCTTTATCGACTCCAAAACGATCCCCCTGGCAACAGATAGTTTCCATTCATTCCACTTCTCTAAAAAGAAGCGTCAGAAAGATCGTGAATTTAAAGATGGAGCCAAAATAAAGTTTCCATTCATTCCACTTCTCTAAAAAGAAGCGTCATGGACGCAGGGGCTACGGTTCCCAGATACGCCGTCGAGTTTCCATTCATTCCACTTCTCTAAAAAGAAGCGTCGACGCCGTAGACTTCTACACTCCCAATCTGGATGCAATATTTGGTTTCCATTCATTCCACTTCTCTAAAAAGAAGCGTCAGGATTTATGCAATTGGAGTCGCACTCTCAACTAGGGATGTTTCCATTCATTCCACTTCTCTAAAAAGAAGCGTCGAGAGAAGTAGCGATGAATTGTATTGATATTGTGCGGGAGTTTCCATTCATTCCACTTCTCTAAAAAGAAGCGTCTCAACGTATATTTATTAGTACCGATATCAAAATTAGTATGGTTTCCATTCATTCCACTTCTCTAAAAAGAAGCGTTCCTACTTGCCACCCAGTAGAATTGTCGGTATAAATTAAAGTTTCCATTCATTCCACTTCTCTAAAAAGAAGCGTCGATCTCTAAGAGTTTACACCCGTTGCGGAGTTGTTGGGTTTCCATTCATTCCACTTCTCTAAAAAGAAGCGTCACGACGTCAATCGAGCGCTACGACTCGTTCGTACGTGTTTCCATTCATTCCACTTCTCTAAAAAGAAGCGTCGCTTTGGGGATGTTGCCCAAGGACATAACGATTTTTTGTTTCCATTCATTCCACTTCTCTAAAAAGAAGCGTCTTTATTGTACGAGCGGGAGGGTACCTCCCAGACTTGGAGGTTTCCATTCATTCCACTTCTCTAAAAAGAAGCGTCTTTAGCGGCTCCAGACCAATTGATTTCATTATTGTTATGTTTCCATTCATTCCACTTCTCTAAAAAGAAGCGTCTGGCTATCAGACATCAACCCCAATCTGGCGCTGACGTATGTTTCCATTCATTCCACTTCTCTAAAAAGAAGCGTCGTGGACGGGATTATTTAGTATACGATCCATGGGATTACGTTTCCATTCATTCCACTTCTCTAAAAAGAAGCGTCAGGGCTTATGGTTTAAGTATTCAGGGTCGCTTTGATTGGGTTTCCATTCATTCCACTTCTCTAAAAAGAAGCGTCAAATTACGCAAAAGGCTGCCTGGCAAATTGTGTATCGACTGGGTTTCCATTCATTCCACTTCTCTAAAAAGAAGCGTCTGCTTGGTGAGCGGTTTTTGTCCACTGATTTAATGTTTCCATTCATTCCACTTCTCTAAAAAGAAGCGTCTTTACCGCAACGGACACGCCGACGAACGTGCGGGATGTTTCCATTCATTCCACTTCTCTAAAAAGAAGCGTCGTAACAGCGCAATCAGTTTCTATGGCTGCGTTAAAGCTGTAGTTTCCATTCATTCCACTTCTCTAAAAAGAAGCGTCGAGGAATATTTTCCGGAAGTGTCGGCGCGTCACTCCCGTTTCCATTCATTCCACTTCTCTAAAAAGAAGCGTCTCTTCTACCGATAGAGTTACGTCTTATTTTGTAGATTGAGTGTTTCCATTCATTCCACTTCTCTAAAAAGAAGCATCCCCGCTACGGCTGTCGGACTCCAAATCGTATTTAATAGTTTCCATTCATTCCACTTCTCTAAAAAGAAGCGTCTATTAGTATTAGTAAATAGAGAGCCTCTGATCGAACAAACGTTTCCATTCATTCCACTTCTCTAAAAAGAAGCGTCCTTTGGGATATAACCCCAACGAGTCGTTTCCCGCAGACAGTTTCCATTCATTCCACTTCTCTAAAAAGAAGCGTCTTGACCGTCGTGCAACAGTTGGGTGGAAGCTTGGGGGTTTCCATTCATTCCACTTCTCTAAAAAGAAGCGTCTTTTCGTTAAGGGCAACGATTTCTTCATCGAATCCCTGTTTCCATTCATTCCACTTCTCTAAAAAGAAGCGTCAAGCAAGGCAAGTATTACGTCGAGGACTCCATCAAGCAGTTTCCATTCATTCCACTTCTCTAAAAAGAAGCGTCTTGTCGATCTTCAGATGGAATATTTCGAGCTTGGCAGTTTCCATTCATTCCACTTCTCTAAAAAGAAGCGTCTTTAATTTTTATGGACACTTTGACTTCGGGACGTTGTTTCCATTCATTCCACTTCTCTAAAAAGAAGCGTCACTGTCGGACGTGGGAAGGATATCCCCGCGCTCACAAGTTTCCATTCATTCCACTTCTCTAAAAAGAAGCGTCGGTAACACGACCTATCGCTACCGTATTAAAGAAGATTTGTTTCCATTCATTCCACTTCTCTAAAAAGAAGCGTCAACCCTACAACGCCTTCAACAAGCCAGAGGACAACGCGTTTCCATTCATTCCACTTCTCTAAAAAGAAGCGTCAAAACGGCGAATCGCTTGCTCCCTACCTCCGTCAGATGTTTCCATTCATTCCACTTCTCTAAAAAGAAGCGTCGCGAATTACCTGCGTGGGTCGTCAGCACCTCGCTCATTTTGTTTCCATTCATTCCACTTCTCTAAAAAGAAGCGTCATCCCGTACCTCGTAAGGGGCCGCTCGACCTCGATGTTTCCATTCATTCCACTTCTCTAAAAAGAAGCGTCACCGTTCGACCTCGAGATAGAGCGGAACGAATACGATTCGTTTCCATTCATTCCACTTCTCTAAAAAGAAGCGTCAATTTAAGCTTGGTCTTTTCGCGGTTTTTACCTCCTTTGTTTCCATTCATTCCACTTCTCTAAAAAGAAGCGTCTGTCTGTTTATCTCCACCGGGTTGTCCAACCCCATAGAGGTTTCCATTCATTCCACTTCTCTAAAAAGAAGCGTCTGACTTCGGCGTTGATTATAAGCCGTTAACGTGGCGAAGTTTCCATTCATTCCACTTCTCTAAAAAGAAGCGTCGTCTGCAAACCGTTCCCGTCATCGAAACATCCTTTTACTTGTTTCCATTCATTCCACTTCTCTAAAAAGAAGCGTCCTGACCAAAGCGCTGCCGTTGGAGCTATCCGAAGGAGGTTTCCATTCATTCCACTTCTCTAAAAAGAAGCGTCATGCGATCGGGGACTTGGGATTTCTCAATCCCAAGTGTGGTTTCCATTCATTCCACTTCTCTAAAAAGAAGCGTCATCCCGGCATGGTCGCACCCCAACGTTGCCGATAAATAGTTTCCATTCATTCCACTTCTCTAAAAAGAAGCGTCTCGAACACGCTTACGCCGTGGCCGAAGCGTTCCGCGCCGTTTCCATTCATTCCACTTCTCTAAAAAGAAGCGTCTTGGCGTTCTTCCAATCCCTTCTAATCTATCCACGTATTGTTTCCATTCATTCCACTTCTCTAAAAAGAAGCGTCGATTTCGGCGTTTACCAGATATTGCACGTCACGAACGTTTCCATTCATTCCACTTCTCTAAAAAGAAGCGTCATCCAGAGAGAGAAAACGGTAGCGACGATTCGCTTTTTGTTTCCATTCATTCCACTTCTCTAAAAAGAAGCGTCTTGCTCGTACTGCTTCCTAGAGAATAACGACACTCCGACAGGTTTCCATTCATTCCACTTCTCTAAAAAGAAGCGTATTTTAGGGGAAAGATAGCCGATCTTTTCCGCCACCCTGTTTCCATTCATTCCACTTCTCTAAAAAGAAGCGTTCGATATGAACACCAACGGCTTTTTTCAGCCAGGGACGTTTCCATTCATTCCACTTCTCTAAAAAGAAGCGTTTCAGCGTGATTCACAAAAGTCGCTTCAATAAAAGCCTCGAAATGTTTCCATTCATTCCACTTCTCTAAAAAGAAGCGTTCTCAGCCGTCTCGGTTGCCTCAGGTTCCTCAGGTTCCGTCTTGTTTCCATTCATTCCACTTCTCTAAAAAGAAGCGTTCTTACGCCGTGGGCGTTGCTCTCGATCGCTACGAAAAAGTTTCCATTCATTCCACTTCTCTAAAAAGAAGCGTGCTTTGAACGCCTTTAACCGCTTATCGGGCTTCGTTGTTAGTTTCCATTCATTCCACTTCTCTAAAAAGAAGCGTGTGAAATACCTGTAATTGGTTTAGAGGGATTGAAAGGAACGTTTCCATTCATTCCACTTCTCTAAAAAGAAGCGTGTACTGGAGGTATCGGACGGTACAGCTCGCATTGAACAAGTTTCCATTCATTCCACTTCTCTAAAAAGAAGCGTCAAATTTTTATTTGTAGTCATGGGATTAAATCTAGTTTTTGTTTCCATTCATTCCACTTCTCTAAAAAGAAGCGTCTGAACTGGAGTTTAAAAGATTAATCAACTCCTCATTTTTTGTTTCCATTCATTCCACTTCTCTAAAAAGAAGCGTGATGGGGCGAAATGCGAACCTGTTACTATCAGTTAGTTTCCATTCATTCCACTTCTCTAAAAAGAAGCGTGTGTCATAATGCCAGATGGGTTACAAATTATCAATGTTAGTTTCCATTCATTCCACTTCTCTAAAAAGAAGCGTCCCTCTTATTGAAACACCCACAGAGTAAGCTGTCCAGACCTCTAAATCGGCAGGGTCTAGGATTGTTAGTACAAAATACAGCATTCACCTCCAACAAAACGGCTAAAACTCCCATCCAGTAAAGGATCGGCGGGGTTGACGAGCGTATAGGACTTTCCCCAATCTTCAGACCCCGCCGATCGAAATTTTCGTCATTCGCACAAAAAACACTTTCGATCGCATTTTTTGCCCCTAAGCTAAACCACAGCAAATTCCAAAACAAGACTATGTATCTCAACGCTCGCATTGCCTTTATCCGCAACCTGTCCGTCGCACTACTCAACGGAGCCGTCACACTCGTTATCCTGCTCATCGCACCGATGGGACTTGCGGGAGTCATCACCAATACCATTCTCGTCATGCTCGGTAGTACTGGAGACGTTAAACCTTCTAATACGTCTCTCTGTAAGTCATCACCAATACCATTCTCGTCATGCTCGGTAGCTTTGGGAATGCCACGCTTGCCGATACCATTGTGCGTTTCCTTCAAAACAGCCCAACTCGTCAGCAAACCGCCACGCTAGACACGCCAAACGACAATCGCCCACTACCTCGCCAGTCCGAACACGATCGATTCTAAGTCTTTCACTTCACATCTCATGCAAACACTCTACGTTTCCAAACAAGGCTGCTACATCTGCCTCAAACAAGAACAACTCCTGGTCAAACACCAGCAACAAATTCTCGCCCACGTTCGCTTACCCCTTCTCGAACAAGTCCTCATCTTCGGCAAATCCCAAATGACCACCCAAGCCATTCGAGCCTGTCTCGCACGGGATATCCCCATCGCGTATCTGTCTCGACTCGGCTACTGCTACGGAAGAATTCTCCCGATCGAACGTGGCTACCGACAACTTGCCCGATACCAACAAGAACTCAGCGCCGTCGATCGACTCATTGTCGCTCAGAATATCGTCCACAGCAAACTCAAAAACAGTCGCACCTTTCTCTTGCGACAACGCCGCCGCCATAGCTGCGACAAAATCGACCTTGCCATTGAAAGCCTGGCCCGCCTGATTCATCAAGTTAAGCAAACCTACACCATTGAATCACTCCTCGGCTTAGAAGGGAGCGGAGCTGCTCAATACTTTCCAGCCTTTGGAGAATGTCTGACTCACACCGACTTTACCTTCCTAACCCGAACTCGCCGTCCTCCCACCAACCCTGTCAACGCCCTACTCAGCTTCGGCTACCAAATTCTCTGGAACCATCTGCTAAGCCTCCTCGAACTCCAAGGACTCGACCCCTACCACGCCTGTCTTCACCAAGGAAGCGAACGTCATGCCGCCTTAGCCTCGGACTTGATTGAAGAATTTCGCGCTCCCTTAATCGATTCCCTGGTCATCTGGCTGATTAACTCCCGTACCCTCGCCACGAACCGCAACTTCAAGTATCGCGACGATGGCTGTTTCCTAAACGATAGCGGACGCACGATTTATCTGAAGCACTTTACGCAACGCATGGAGGAAAGCATTCAGACTGCAGACGGCTCAAATCAACCCCGCTGGCATCTCCTCACACAGCAAGTCAAGCGTTTCAAACAGTTCGTTTACCAACCCAGTCATCCCTATCACCCCTATGAAATTCATTAGATGTCCATGCTATACGTCATCACCTACGACATCCCCTGCGACAAACGCCGCAAAAAAGTCGCCGATTTACTCGAGGGTTACGGCCAGCGCGTTCAATATTCAGTCTTTGAGTGCTACCTCAACAAGCGCCAGTACTGCCAACTTCAACAACGACTGCGCCAGAAAGTTCAACTCGATCGCGATAGCGTTCGTTTTTATCCCCTGACCGCGCATACCCTCAGTCAAACTGAAGCCTGGGGCGAGCCACCTTCCTTTCAACCTCCCAGTTCCACAATTGTATAAAGACCGTATGTATAAACACGTAGTTTTTTGCAAATCACAGCTTTTTGGTGAAGATTTATGAAGATTTTCTGTGTTTCCCGTAAAAGTTTCACGATTTTGCTGAGAGATAGATAGATATTCGATCTCAATATCTCAAACAACTACTCATCACTGCTGAGACTGCCTCGAACAATCTCTAATTCAATTTAAGCTTTCTTTTATGTTTGGACACGTATAGCGTGCAATTTTCTTCCGTAGATCGACTGCTCAAAATTCATGCCTGAATACACTGCAACAACTTTTGCACCCGTAGATCGACTGCTCAAAATTCATGCCTGAATACACTGCAACAACTTTTGCACCCGTCCAGGGATTCATTGAAAAATCCCGAAAACTTCGAGACCTTTACGGTGCGTCTTTGATTTTGTCTTACTTGAGCCGAAAAATTACCAATGCGGCTGAAGTGCAAGGTGTCAATGGCAATATTTCGGTGATTTCTCCCGGTGAACCGAAGACGACAAAAGGACTGCCCAACCGCATTTTGCTCAAAGGCACTTTGTCGGAGGAAACTGTTCGTCAAGCGCTGTTAGATGGTTGGTGTCACTTACTGACGAAGTGTCAGGGTTGGGTCGAAGACAAACTTCCCGAACGTCCCGATTATCGCTATTACTGGCAACGAGAATGGGAACTTTGGCGAAACCACACTTGGGAAATTTTCTGTGGATGGGGAAACAGTATCCCTGACGCGATGTTCGACCTCGAACGGCGGAAACTGGCACGAGATTGGAGTGCGGTTAACTGGATCGGTGAAAGTTCGAGTTTGTCGGGAACTGATGCGATCGCCTGGAACGAACTCGGTTTGAATACTCGCAATCCCAAATTTTTACACTACCGGGACGAAAAAGAGAAGATCGATCGATTCTACCAGCAACTTTCAGCGGTTCTAGAAGGAAAACGACTCGACGAAACACCAGAAGGTAAATTTCTCGATCCATCAGAGCGGGTCAGTATTCCCGAACTGGTGAAACGGTTGGTGACACATCCTCAAATTGCTAAAGAAATTGGAGATGACCTCCCCAGACTCGATCGAAACTTCTCCGATGTGCTTCGGCTTCCCAACTCAGAAACGAACAACCCCGGACGCTGGACGGGTTGGTTTATGGGAGACGGCGACAAAGTTGGCGACCACCTCAAGAAGTTGGGAGATGGTGAAAATGCCGATCTCGCCTTACAAGAATTCAGCAAGGCGATGCGGAACTGGGGTAAGAAGTTTGAAGACAACTTTCCTAACGGACTCGGTCGCATTATCTACGCAGGAGGTGACGATTTTCTCGGTGTGGTGTACGATGGCACCCCGAACTTAACCGTAGAAGAATTAAACGAAAGCACGCAAAAATTGAAAGTCGATTCGTGGACGTGGCTGCAAAAACTTCTGGCGAAATGGAAGGAACACAAACAAGAAATTGGACTCAGCGTCGGGTTTGTTTGGGCGGGTCACAGCGTCCCCCAACGGGATATTTTGCAACATTGTCGCGAAGCAGAAAAGCGATCGAAAGCCTTGGGACGAAACCGCCTTACCCTGCGCGTGGTGTTTAACAGCGGACGGTACGTGCAATGGACTTGTCCTTGGAAGTATCTCTCGATTCTCAATTGCTATCGCGATCGCGACGGCGGGAAAAACTGGGGACATCTTTATAATGACTTGGCGCAACTGAAAGCACGGCACGCGATCGAAACTGTTCCCATTTCAGAAGAGTTTCAAGAAGAGTCTCCACGCAAGGCCGATGCGTCGATCTCGAAGGCTTTGGTCAACATTTATTTTAATCCCGAAGATTGCGAGACATTTTCAGATGTCGAACCGGGAAAACTTGGTGATTACTTATTTGAAGAAAAACGTCGCCGTTGCCTCACCCACAGTGACACGCACCAAGCCTTTATCAACTGGTTTGACGAACTGGTTTCGATTGGCTGGTATCTCTGCCGCTAGGCGCGTTACGCGGAAATCTCATTGAATGAATTTCCAACCCATTTTTTGACCGCGTAACACACGCTACCCTTACCGCGATCGATCTCTAAACTGCCATCATGTTTCGATATCTCATCACCATCCGACCCCTCGGCTTCCTCTACGGAAGTGCTGGTGGTTTCCTATCACCCGAAAACCTCGTCGGACGATCTCAATCTAAATTTCCCCCCGACGCTTACACTCTCTCGGGGCTGATTTTCAGCGCCAACAAATCTCAAGAATTTGCCAGTCAGGAAGACTTGCGCCACAACCTCTTCGTTGCAGGAGCATTTTGGGCAAAACTCTGTGAATTTCAAGCTTCTCAAGAGTTTTACGTGCCGATTCCTTCGACCAAGATGATTGGTAAAGAAGGCGTCAACACCTGGGAACTTCACGAAGATGGCTGGCAACAATCGAACCCCGATTCTGAAATGACACCGGCATTTAAGTGGCAAAAAATCTCGGCCTGGAATCAGGATGCCCACACTCTTTTACAACAGCAAGCTGTGGCTAAAGAACCTTGGCGATACGTCTCGATGCTTCATCCTCGACTCAAATCGAACGAGCGATGCGTTCTCGATAAAGATGGTTTGTTTTTGGAAAATGCCGTCCAACTCGACGACAACGCCTGTCTCGTTTACCTGTCTACGTTTCCCCTAGAAGCCGGATGGTATCGCTTCGGCGGCGAAAACCATCTCGTCGAAATTGAATCCCACGAACTTAAAGAGACTCATCCCATCATTGCACTACTGCAACAACAGATCGATCGTAGTTTTGCTTTGTTGACTCCGGCGGTTTGGGGGTCAAATCGCATTTCTTACCGCTATCCCCAACACCCCGACTTTCCCAAACCCCGCTGGTTACTCATGGCTAAAGCCATCCCCTTTCGGTTTCGCGCAGGCGGACGCAACAAGGAGGACGGAAGCCGGGAAACGGGACGTTTGGGACGGGGGCGCTACGCCGTCAAACCCGGCAGCGTTTACGTCTTCGACGAACCGCTTAACCGGACTTGGTGGGATAGCCCCGAACCCTGGTATCCCAAGGAAGGATACAGCCTCAAGCACGTTGGCTGTGGGTTCTGTCTCCCTATCGACGTTGCCGGATTGTAATCCTTTCAACCGTTATTGCAGTACCACTTCAAACACGATTTCACGCAACACTCATGTATCAAAAAGCTTACGGAATCCTCGAAACTCTCTCTCCCCTGCACGTTGGCGCGACTGCTGGCGAGGAAAGCGGCAACCTCAACCTGATTTTCCGCGACCAGTTCACCCAAACGGGGATTATCCCTGGAAGTTCCCTGCGCGGGCGGTTTCGGGCGGAAATGCGCTTTCGGGACGGACAAGACGAAAATGAATGGTACGGAAACGAGGCCAAGTCCGGCGTACCGGACAGTACGACAGAATCTCGGGTTAAGTTCGAGTATGCCTCGATCGTCTGGCTTCCAGTATTTTGTCCCGGTCAACCCGTGGTTTGGGTGAGTTGTCCACGCCTGTTGCAACGTTACCAACGCATTGCAGAGATTTCCGAGGAACTGCCCGAAGTTTACACAGCTTCTCACGCCCTCCACGCACCACAGATTGACGGTCAGTACAAGCTGTTTTTCAACTTCGGCTTTCTCAAAATCGGTGATAAAACGAACTTGAAAGCCTGGTTCCCTGATGGCAAGGAACGTCCGGCGGTTATCGTAGCAGACGATGAAATCGGCATGATTCACGATATGGCGCTCTACCGTCAGAGTCGCGTCAAACTCAGCAACGACGAGAAGAAAGTCGATGGTGGGGCGTTTTTCAATACGGAAGCATTGCCGGAAAACACGATTTTGGTCTTTCCGGTGGCGGTGCGAAAGCAAGAAGATTTACGAAACTGGTCGCCGTTTGGTGAAAATACGACCGATAAAGACGAAATGTATTTCGGTGGGCTGGAGTCGATCGGTTTTGGTCACTGTTTGGTGATGCTTCATCGCTAATTGCGTCGCCTTCAATGCTGTTTTGAACTGAAGTTACGTTTCTCGAAATTATGTCTAAACGGAAAGACAAAAACAAGAAGAAGAACAATACTTCGCCATCTCCAACACCGCCTCGGAGTCAAGCAAAGTCTGTGCCTCAATCGTCTTCTCCCTTGAAAACATCAGGTTCTTCTATGACAAATTCATCGGCAACGGGTTGGGAATCTTATTCTCTCGATCGATACGCTCACAATTTGGTGTTTCAACGGAAAGACCTGGATAACGAAGTCCGCAACCAAGTTCACAAAATGCGGAGTACCGTCGCTTTTGGACTAGAGCGGTTTTGGGGCGAACAGCATCGCCTGGACGGGGAAAAAGCGGCCTACTGGAAAGCCATGTGGCACACTCTGGCGACGATTCTCCAAGATACGGGCATTGCGTTACCGAACGATGCCACAAATCTTTGGGAGTTTGACATTAAACACCGCAAAATTGCGATCGCCATCCTGACGCAGCTTTGCGATTGTGCGATTTGGTGGACACAACGCTACAAATCCTAACGGGTGTATCTCGATTTGGCAGCCCTCTCCCTAAATCCAACTCCCAACTTTGAGAGAGGGACTTTGACCGATTTCCCCTTCTCCCAATCTTGGGAGAAGGGGTTGGGGGATGAGGGCGAGAATCATTGAATCAATTGCTAAAGTGGGATGCTCTCCCATCCTAACTCCCGTGTTTCTTCCCAGAGGCGGACGACTTCTGCCCGTCTCTACCCTATTGTCTAGAACTTTACCTTTCAAATTCATCATGGATGTCGACCGAGTTCCCCTAGCGTTTCGCGCCCAAATTGAAGGGCGCTGCCAAGTTCAACGCATTAACCGCAACCTTGACGATGCTGCCGATAACGAAGCCTATATCTGGGCGCGAGAGTGGTTGCGCGGCGCGTCGCAACGTCCCCCCGAGTTTCCCGAAGGTGTCAAAACGCAGGAGTATCGAATTACCTGGCGTTTCGTGACCAACAGCGGCCAGGACGAAGGCATTATCCGCCCCGTCATTAGCGGTACGGGTTCCCCGTTTTATCCGGGGTCGAGTATGAAAGGCGCGTTTCGTCGCGCCTGCAAGCAAGTTTTTCGAGATCGCGTGTTGAAGTATTGCGGCGGCGATGATGATGACAGTCAGGGACAAACCAAACCGGGGATTCTGCGCTTTCACGGGGCGTATCCCGTCAACGACTGGAAGGACGAAAGCGACCTTGTAGACCTCGTTCACCCTCAGCAAGAGTGGCAGGTGGAGGAACAAGCTTCTCACAGTGCCTTTTTTATGATGTCGCTGTTTCAGCCGAGGTTACGGTTCGGCATTTCTAGCAGCAAAACGCTTTCTGAAGAGGAGTGGGCGGAAATTTGGCAGGTTTGGGAAACGGCGTTGGGTTACGGGATTGGTTCTCGCGTTAGTGCGGGATACGGTCACGTTACGGACTCGAAAGCCCCCACATTACTCACCATGAACCTCAAGGGAGAGGGACTGTTTTCACAGCGGGTCAACGGTGACTTGGAGTTTCGCCCCAATATGTTCAAGGGGGCGTTACGGGGTCACACGCTGCGCTTGTTGGGTGGCGTTACGACTGCGGAAATCGCTGAAGATATCACGAAACGCATTTGGGGCGGTTTTGCGGGACACAATGGCTCTGTGGTGGGCGAGTTGGGGATTGCGTTTAAGTGCGATCGCAATCAACTTGACGACCAAACTCAATGGTTTAAACTCGAGCAGGGGCAGTTAGGCATTTTACTCCTCAACGTTCGCGATGAAGAACGCCGCCAGCGGTTGAGAAAGTTCGTCATTCGCTTGATGAAGTTTTCTATGATGCTCGGCGGTTTTGGTAAATCCTGGCGGCGATCGAGTCATCGCAAATTCTTTTCAAATAAAGATTACGAGCGAGACATTGGCTGTCACTGGGAGTTTTTAGGAAAAGACCGAAGTTTGTACCAACCTTTCCACACTCTCGAAGACATTTGCAAGTATTTTCAAGCCTTACATTCTCTCATGCAAAAGTGGGTGACGCAAGAGGAGGGACAACGGCTCGATACGGCGGGGGCAAATTGGCGCGAATCGTGGCATCGGGATCGCGTTCAGGTTTGGGCGCGATTTGACGACGATATGGAGCCAATTAGCACCGCTTTGGATTGGTTTCACCAAGAGGAAGATGCTGCATCCCATCGCAGCATTAAAAACAGTCATTTGACGGGAAAACTCAACCAGATCGGTCGGATGTGGCATCGGATGTATCCCCGGTATGTCAAACAAAATGGGAAGTTAAGACAGCGAGGGTTTATTGAATTTTTGACGATTTTTCCAGACGGGAATGCAACCGGAGATGACTTAAAAATACAGCAAGAGTTTTGGCAGTTTCTTGAAGAAATCAGCGAGTTCGATCGCGTTTGGTAAGATTTTATAAAATTTTGTGCGACAAACGGTCAGAAACCGGGTATCTGTTGGGTCTGTTGGAATTGCGGTAGTATTGGATTGCCGATGATACCAATATCATTGTAGGGGCGAACGGCCGTTCGCCCCTACGCCAACAGTTTCGGAATTTCATAAACTCGGTGCGATCTCACTAATTCCAATAGACCCTATCCGTTAGATATTGGGTATCCAAAACAGAGATTCTTCAAAATACCTGGTTTCTCAAATCTCCTTCAACAAACAATTTTTGAAATGGAATAAAATTAAAGCCATGATTTCACAAAAGCCGAGCATCTTAATCGCCAACATTGGGACTTCCGACTTGACCGTTCGGATACCATCAAGTTTATATTATTTGCCTATCATTATGCGGAATGAACCGAATTTAAAAAATACGGTGAATGACCTGAACGAAGATCGTCTCAATATCTGGAATCAATCTCACCAACTGGTGCAGGAAAATCTATGTTCCAAACTGAAGGTTAATCTGAAGGAAAAATCTCAGTTTCAATTCGTAGAACTCACGCAAAAGCTTTGGTTAGCATATCAAGATAATCCGGAAGTTTGGAATTCTCGCATCCGACCGGGTCGTTTTTTAGGCATCGTCAATACAGCCGTTCGCAATTTTAATATCCAAAAAATTTACTGTTTTGTGACTCAGCAGCAGCCCTCCCATGAATATGATACGATTTATCTTTTTAAAATTCTGAAAAAATGGCTAGAATCCAATTTTGAAAACTGCCCAAAGATTGAGAGAAAAATTATTCCCCAAGAGATATCTGCAAACGACCAAGATGCTTTGTTCGATTTCTACTACAGTTTCTTGAATACGGATTGCGATCGCGACGTTACAACTCTAATTAGCGTCAAAGGAGGAACGCCACAAATGCAAACTGCGTTGCGAGTTCAAGCGATTTCTTCTCAGATTGAAACTCAAATTTATCTCGAACCCAAACTTGACGCTCAACTGATTTTAGATGGCGAACCGTCTCCCTGTCGCCGCGTGTCGTATTGGCGGTATCAACGCACGATGAAATATCAGACGGTGAAGCAACTGCTACAACGATGGGATTTTGATGGTGCGCGAATGGTTTTGTCGGATTGGAAAGAAACTTTATCTACGCTTGAAAATTCGGAAACTGAGAACCTTGAAGAATTGAAATCGAGTCAAGAATTAGTCGAGTTAAATGTTCGCGCGTTAGGGACTGCGGTGGCGTTGATGAATTTGGATACGCGCGGTTCGAGACAGGAACATGACAATCGTTTCAAGATGGTGTCTGAGTTGGCGAACCAATATAGTTATCCGCAAAATTCGCTGTATCGTTTGCTCAATCTTCACACGCAATGCTGTATTTTTTGGGAAGTTGATGGAATCGCCGAGTTTTTAATCCGTATGGGGTTGTTTTATGAGGAGATAATTCACGATCTTATCCGAAAACTCGATCCCAAAAACGGAAATTTTTATTTCGATCGCGTTAACTATCCTGATGATTGGTATCTCAAAACTGACAAAGTTGTTCGGAATTCTCAACTCGCGAACAGGTTTTATCGGCTTGAACAGGAAATGGAGCGATCGAGTTTAGTGGGTAAAATTCAAAGACAACGCTGTTTGGTCAACGATTCTTGGGAAAAACCATTAAACCAACTTTTTAAGTTACCGGGTCGCCCCACCAAACGTAATTTCTTACAGGCTTTGATGAAATCTCAAGGGGACGCAAGCCAAAAAGATGCCGTTTGCAAAATGGTTTCAGCGATGAAAGCACTCGATTACTGGTCGGTCAAACGCAATCAAATTATTCATGGCGCAAAGGGAATTTCCAAGGTTCGTTTGCAAGAAGCGTTGAAAGAAGATCGGGAGGCAATTAAAAACAAAGAGTCGATTAATAAGGATATCGACAAGACAATCGATGTTGCTTGCGAACCGGAAGAAATTCGCGATCGAATGACTCAAATTGTTACGATTGCGTTTAATATTACCCGTTCGGAGTTGCCGAAACCTCGCTTAGTTCGGTTACACGAAGGAACGACAATCGCTACTGCTGCTGAGCCGTTTTATCTGTATTCTGATATTCGGAAATGGGTTATCGATCGAATCGATCGAGATGTACGATAATACAGGGTTTAAGTTGCCTGAAAAGAGGTGTATCTCACTTTTGTAAAAATATGAGTTTGAGGTAGTTTGAAGTAGGTTGGGTGGAGCGATAGCGAAACCCAACAACATCTCAATTCAGTGCAGAGACTCCAATCTGATAAATTTACATTTTTGAGATGCACCCCCTGAAAAGTGCCAGATCCCCGGAATTTTGGAGATGACGGGGATTTTGGAAGTTGAAATCAGGAGTGAGCAAGGCGACGATAAACCTCTTCTCGTTTTTGTTCGGACTTTACATAGACTTGCCATACAGCGTCATTTACATGACTATTTGATTTTGAGTTCGAGTTAATGTGGTGTTTTGCAATTTTTTGAAGCAATTCTTCTTTTACTGTCATCATCTTTAGCCTGTATCTTGAAATGTTGGGTTGAGTTTACGAAACCCAACCTACCCAACTACGCTAACATTAAAAACCCAGCTTCAACGCGAAACCGGGTTTGTAGGTTTTACTCTTCCGTTCTTTCTTCCTCTTCCTCGTCTCGATCGTCGGATCGATCGAACGGGTTGCGGAGGGAACGCTCGTTGGCGATTTCCATAACCGCCCAAGCGACGTGAGTGACAGCAACGCTGACGTGGGGATGAAGGCTACTGACGGCAGTAATGCCACAAGCAGCAATCGTTACGAGTTTGAGGGTGACGAAGGGTTGGAAGGGATTGTGTTTGGCCATGATGGGTTACTCCTAATTGCGAGCGACCAAACATTGCATCTCGCGGAGTAAGTAACCCTTTATGATTTACAGTATGACAGACTTCAACGGTCTTCGTCAACTGTTTAAGTCGATTTTTTTGAGAGAAATCAAGTTAAGAAAAGATACAATTTCAAAAGTTCTACGATCGATCCAACCTTACACTTTTCGGGTCTTCTGATATTACGGTATAATTTGCAGTTTTTAATACATGATTGGATCGGGGCGCATTGCCATGACGCCCCTACAGTCAGGGTTTTGACTATGATAAAATCCACTTATAACCTTGAACTCAGAAGACCCCACTTTTCTTTCTCGATAAATGACAGCTCTTCATGTTGACATATCTAAACCGTTCCGACTTAGACTGCAATGCGAATGACGAAATCGAGCGCTACCCAGGGTTTTCCAATTGCTCTCCAGTTTCGTAGAGTTCCACGATCGATCGACCCAAAGACAAAACTCTCTCGCGTAACTCCGGCGGTTCGATGACTTTTACCTGTCCGCCAAATCCCACAATCCAACGGAGGAAATCAATATCTTCAATCGACCAAATCGGAAGCTTCACTTGAAACCGATGGGGAAAAATTCGATCGCCCGTTCGCTTTGCAGAAAACAGCTTATTTAAGTCTTTTGTCGTAGAATCGCGACTGTGGAAAGGTGGCGACATCTTCATTTGCTTGAGAGGAAACCGTTGCGTTCCTTCACTGATAAACGCAAAAATGTTTTCGTTACACCATAACTCCACTGTCACCGTCACCGCCTCTCGTTTGGCGCGATCGCGGCCGAGATACTGGCGTTGCGCTACAGCACTGCGTCCGAGGAACAATCCCGCACTCGCTTCAAGTAATCGTCCGAGATTCTTAATAGACTTTTGGTGTCGCTTTTCGTCGCGGAACACCTGAGTATGTTCGTCTTTGAGATACCATCGATCGAGACGCTCGAAACTGAGTCGGCCGTCTTCAGTAGATTCTAACCCCAGATACCACGCGATGTTATGGAAAACTAACTGCAAGGGATACGCTCGTAACTCTTCAGCATCGCCCGGAAATTTACCCTTCCCGGTTAAGCGTTTTAAGGATAACAGTTCGCGATCTCGAATGGCTCGTTCGACTCGCTCTTGTCGTCGTGCAAGAGAAACGTGAGACAGTCCTTCAATCTCAATAATTGAAGGATTCCCAAATCGTAAAATCGGAGCGTTTTGACTCAGGCTTGGCGGTTTCAACGTTTCTACTCGCGTGAGGACTCGGTAAAATGTTTCGCGATCGCTCGGATGACTAAACCGATCGCCTTGCTCTCGTAAATGTTCGTACAGCCAAGATAAATCTTCTAAAGAGAAAATCGAAGTTCCCAGATAATAGCCACGTCGGTAATTGTGCGGTCTTTGTAGAAGGCCGTAAGGATAAAGTGCGAGTTCGAGGTCTTTTCGTAGCGCTCCCCGATCGGTGACATAACGACGAGCGTTGATGAGATCGACTAAACTCTCTTGAACGTTTTTTTCTGGGTTGTACTCGAACGGTCGTTGAACGATCGATCGAATGGTTTCTAACAAACGGAGAAACGTATCGCGATCGCTGTAACGATGGCAGTTAGCATCAATCGGTCGATCGATTGCTTCAAGATCGATGGGTTGTTCGGATGCAGAGTCGAAAAAGTTGTTGTCTTGAAGCCAACTGAGATCGGACGAGATCGATTCAACTTTTCCATACACCGAACCTTGTTTTTGCGCGATCGACGCAGCAATTTCAGAAACTGTTGGTTCGATCTCGTGTTGTTGCACTGCGCCATTGAGTAGATGGGCTAATAAATACATCAATCGCTCGAAGTCTATCAGTCGGGCGTAGGGATGCCAGACAACCCGACTGTTGCGATTGCGGCGGCGACCGACACGGGCAGTTGTACCATCGAGGAGTTTGAACACTTGGGATAAGTCAAACCAACCGTCAGCGTCGAGGGGAACAGTGTTGACTTCTAAAAACCCTTCGGCGGGAACGGGTGGAAACAAGTGCAGGTACTCTGCCATTTCATCGATAATATGCGTTGGGATGACGCGACGGCGTTGATGGTTGCGTTGTTTGCAGGTGACGATGGAAATGTCGAAATGCCATGCAATCCACTGGGGCGATCGATCGAACTCGAGTTGCTGCACGTTTTCTAAAAAGGCCAGTCGCCACGCTCGCTGTGCGTTGGTGGCATCGTAGATGACAGGCCGATCGCTGGCGATCGACTGTTCAATTTGACGCATCACCTCCGCTTCGATGTCCGGCCAGTGTCCCTGAATGGTTTCGTCGCCGTAGAGTCGATCGCGAATGGCATCGGTGGAGACGATGTTATAGATCGGATCGCGTTTGACCCACTCTTTGGCAAAGGTGCTTTTCCCGCTTCCGGGTACGCCAACCAACAGATGACAGGGGAGTTTTGCCGTCATAGGACTTTAGGACAGTCTGAGATTTGGAATCTGAAATTTGGGGTTCGATCGATGTTTTCGGGGTCGATCGTCACAATTGTAGTGCCAATTTTGAAAGATTTTTCGTTTTTATGCGATTGACGAATAATTTTTAAAGCTCTTGAAATTCTTGTGTGAACAATATTTTAGAGATTTTGCATTTGTTTTATTGATTTGACTCAAATGGCATTTTGAATAAAGGCGAACTCACCACAACGCCAAAGAGGCCGCCATGTTCGGATTCTGGAAACGCCAAATCGATCGCGATGACGCACCCCACAAACCTTACGACGCGATCTTGGGAGAGTTGGGAGAGGCGATCGTTGCAACTCGCATTGCTTATCGTCGTCCGGGGCGCATTCGATATCGCGGAAGTTGGTGGCCAGCCGAATGTCATCACCGCGATGTCATCCTCGAACCCGGAATGCGGGTTCAGGTTGTCCGACGACATCTCATCACGCTGATTGTCGAACCGGATTGGGAGGAGTTGAGTCGGTAAGCAGCGAACGTCCTTTCACAGATCCCCGGCATCTCCGAGATGCCGGAGATCTCGCCCCATCATTGCAACATCACGCAGTCAACCAGCGGCGGAGACTTTCCACAAATTCACCGATTTGGCCGTGGAGGAACGGTTGACGTTCCCAGGCGGTGCAGAAGGCCAGCCAAGTGATGGAAGTGGAACAGCAGTGGTGCAACCAACGCACGACGAAAGCATCGACGAAACAGGGACGCAGAACGGCGACACCGTCACAGACGAGGGGTGCATCGCAGTCGGCGGGGACGTGCAGGGAACCGAGGCTGAGGTCGAAACGAGCTTGTGTTAGGGCAATTTCGAGGTGGTGGTGCAGCAGCGATTCGCCAACGCGCAACAGTTGGGAAACGGTCATCGGCGGACGGGAACCGTTCAGGTGCAAAATGTACGCTGAGAGGGTTTCTCGCAAGGCACGATCGAAATACGCGGTTCCCGTGGCGTAGTAGCCTCGAATCATATCCAGCGAATCCGCGTCGGAAAGCGTTTCGTGCAGCAACAGGAGAACGCGACCGGTGGCTTGCAGGGTGGGGGTTCCTTGGAGGCGAGTTAGAAGATCGATCGAATCTTCTAAATGACGCTTCAGCAGCCATTCCGCGAGGTCGAGACGATCGACTGTCGAGGGAGATAAATGGCGATCGATCGTTTCAGACTTCGGATACCAACGGCCGCAAATTGTCCCCGTTCGATCGAGTTGCAACAGCGGAATTTGATGGCGTTGGATTTCCCGTTGGCTGGTTCGGTTCAGACGAACCCCTTCAAAACAAACAATCTGTTTGACTTGGGAAATGGGATAACGGGACGTGGTTCGATGGCAATATTGAATCGCGAAACCAGATCGATCGACCGTCAGATGGGTTTTCGATCGCGTTAAATATAATGTCGTCATGGATGCTCGAAATTCACGATGTCATCCATTGTCAAACCGACGATTTTACTTCTGATTTGAGTTCGCGATATGACTTTTTAAATATTATTAAAATTACGGAGTTGTGTCGGTTGGGTTGAGGCGACGAAAAAAATTTAAATCCGCCGTAACGCACCAACTTTAAAGTAAAATTTAGCTTTTTCGTTGGGTTTTCCTCGATCGATCCAACCTACGAACTACTAAATTGATAAAGATTCTAAGTCGCGATAGCCATTGATAATCCGCACGACATCTATTCCGTCCGATCGCGGGAAATAGAAAACGATATAGTTATCGACGACAAAGCCGCGTAAATCGGCTCGAATAGTCCCATAGCTTTTTCCCATATTCGGGAACTGAGCAAACTTCCGGCATTTTTCTCGAACTTTCTCAAAAAATCGAATGGCGAAATCCGTATTCGTTTCTGAGATCGATTCGCAAATTGCGTCTAAGTCTGCGATCGCTGCGTCTGAGAACGAGTAAGTTGCCATCGTTATTCGTTAGATTCTTGGTGCAGCCGATCGAATAAGCGATCGAATACTTGTTCGCCGTCCGTGACGTGACCTTTTGAAATTTGTTCTGCACCGATTTCGATTTGCTGGCGAAGTTCGGCTAAGCGTTGTTCTCGCTTGTCTAAGAGTTTTAATCCAGCTAAAATAACTTCGTCGGCGGATTGGTAACGTCCACTTTTTAGCTGTTCGACGATTCGCTTTTCGGTTTCTGGGGTGAGAGATAAACTCATTAGGCGCACTTCAGGTTTTACAGGTTGGTTCAATTATATCAAGTTCGTTTGAATTTGGCTTTAGTGGAATTTTGCCATATTCCCGGCATCTTCCAGATGCTGGGGATCTAACTCTAATTCTAAACATTGTTGGTGCGTTACGCGGGAATTTCATTGACTTGATTTTCGCTAAATTTTCTTGCCCGCTAACACAGCCTACGCGACTTCGGCACCTCCCCGTGGGTTCGGGGAGGATGGGTGGGGTTCCGATCGCCAAAGTGAGATACACCCCTCGGTTTCCGCTAGATCCCCGGCATCTCCAAGATGCCGGGGATCTCTCACTCCCAACCACTCAAACCAGAACTCAAATCGCCCTTTGCCACACTCAAAACGTCGAATTCAGAGTGTGGATGGACATCAATCAATACCAACTCCGCGCCGCTTGGCAACAAGTGAAACGAGGAAGCCGCATGGCAGGAGTCGATGGCATAACCGTCGATTGGTTCGCCAGTATCTATCGCGACAAACTCCAACAACTCCACCAACAACTTCGCAACGACTCCTACTTCCCCCTTCCCGCCAAAGGCTTTTTCCTTCGCAAAAACAACGGCGGTAAACGACTCGTGGGCATTTCCACCGTCCGCGACAGAATCGTTCAACGGTGGCTTCTCGGAGAACTCTACCTTCCCCTCGAAGACTGCTTTCTCGATTGCAGTTACGCCTATCGTCCCGGTCGCGGAATTCAACAGAGTGCGTGGCACTACTTTGAACTCTATCAAACTCAACCCACCTGGACTGTCAAAGCCGATATCGCCCAGTTTTTCGACCATCTCTGTCATGGAATTCTGCGGACGGCTCTTGACAACCTAGACGGCGACTGCGCTGAAGCCGTGATGCAGCAAGTGGAAGCGGGAATTTCGATCGAGGGAATTCTCACTCGTCCGACGCAAGGTGTGGTTCAAGGAAACATCCTTTCGGGAGCCTTAGCCAATCTGTATTTGACGGAGTTCGATCGCCGCTGTATCGAATCTGGCTATCGTCTCGTGCGCTACGGCGACGACCTGGTTCTCGCCTGCGACAGCCTCCCCGAAGCCGATCGCGTGTTGAGCGACATCGAAACCTGGCTCAAACAGCTTTATCTGGCGTTACAACCCGAAAAAACGCACATTTTCGCCCCAGACGAGCCGTTTACTTTTCTCAGCTACCGCTTCGAGGACGGAACCCTGACAGAACCGCCGCCGCCGCAACTCAAACACGGATTGGCGCGTCCCTACGGCGCAACCCCAAAACGCCGTCCGGCTCGTCCCCCCTCTCGCCCACCTCGCGCCTGTTCCCTGAAACCGCCTGTTCCGCAGCGTTCCACCGCACCCCCCGCCCACTATTTCGCCGAACCGATGACAACGCTTTACGTGACCGACCAAGGGGCTTATCTCAAAGTCAAACACTATCAATTTCAGGTGTTTTTCCAAAACCAACTCCAGATGCAGGTTCCCGTGAACCGCGTCACCCACATCGTTCTGTTTGGATGTTGCAACCTGTCTCACGGCGCGGTGCGGTTGGCGCTCACGCGGGGGATTTCCGTCACCTATTTGTCCAACCAGGGACGCTATTTCGGACGGCTCAACCGTCAGGGAACTGCCAAAGTGGAGTATTTGGCGCGTCAGGTGGAACGCGCGGCCGATGGGGATTTCGTTCGCACCCAAGCCGAGGCGATCGTTCGCGCCAAACTGCATAACAGTCGCGTGTTGCTGTTGCGGCTCAACCGACGGCGACGCACTTTAGAGGCAATGAAGGCCATCGAACAATTAGAGAAACTGCTGGACAATCTCCCCCTTGCCGATTCGATCGAAGCTTTGTTGGGCTACGAGGGTAAGGGGGCATCGGTGTATTTTCGCGGGTTCGGTTCTCTGTTGAAAGAACAGTTCCAGTTTGAAAAACGCAACAAGCGCCCGCCGAAAGACCCGGCGAACAGTTTGATGAGTTTGGGTTACACGCTCCTGAGTTACAACGTTTACGCCTTTGTCGAAGCGATTGGGTTGCATCCCCATTTTGGCAATCTCCACGTGACGTTAGACCATCGCCCCGGTTTGGTGTGCGATTTGATGGAGGAATTTCGCTCTCCCCTGGTGGACTCGTTCGTGGCGTTTTTGGTGAATTCGTCGGTTCTCCAGTTAGACGATTTTACGCCACCGGACGATCGTGGCGGTGTGTACTTGCACCCGGACGCACGGCGCAAGTTCGTCAAGCACTGGGAAGACAAGTTGCAAACAGAAATGACGCATTTGACGACGGGGTATCGCGTCACCTATCGACGCTGCATCGAACTTCAGGTTCGGGAGTATTTGGCGTGTTTGTTGGGGGACGTGGAGGCGTATCGCCCCATGTTACGCCCCCTCACCTAGAACTGCTCGCTGTAAAAGGTGTGTTACGCGGAAATCTCACGAACGGGATTTCAAACCCATTTTTCGTCCGCGTAACACACCCTACCATCACTCGCTTTTGCAATCGGAACCCCACCCCTCCTCCCCTGGCTAAGGGGAGGTGCCGAAGGCGGAGGAGTCGTTCTACGAAAGTGAGATGCCCCCCTCACCTAGAACTGCTCACTGCTCACTGTTCACTGCTCACTGTAAATGGAACGGCTTTATTTGATTTGTTACGACGTGACGGCGGATTCTCGGCGAAATCGAGTCGCGAAGCTGCTGTTGCAGTACGGGTTACGGGTTCAGAAGTCGGTGTTTGAGTGCGTGTTGACTCAGAAACAACGGAAGCGATTGTTGGAACGCCTGAACCGCACGATTTTACTGCACGAAGACCAAGTTCGGCTGTATCCGCTGTCTGGACGCTCTCGGGAGAAGGCGATCGTGTTGGGAATTCAGCCGGAGTGGTCGATCGACGATGACGTTTTTATTGTTTGATGGGGAGGCGGATTCGTGAAACAACCGAGATCGATCGGTGCGAGGGAGCGCCTGTTGATTCGCGCTTACTGTCACTGCTGCTGGCGCATGAGTCCCCAGACATTTTATATGAAGTGGGCGGTGACGCAGGAGCAGATGAGCGAAATTTGCGATCGATCGCTTTCGACGGTTCGGCGTTGGTTCAAACAAGGAAAATATTATCGCTCTCCGACGGAAAACGATTTGCGACGTTTGGCGTTGATGGATTTTTTGTTGGAGGAATTTGAGACGTTACCGCCGCCGTTGCGCGATCGAATTTGCCCGGAACTGTCGGATTTGTCGAGGTCAGAGTGACCTGTTTTGTATTGAAGTCTCTTTTTATGCTGGTTTCAAGACTTGCAACTTTGTGAGTCGTCGCTTCTTCGGAAGTGGAATGAATGGAAACTAACCATCAATGAGGTCTATCTGATACCGATTTGTTGTCCCCGGTTTGTTTGACAACTGGGGACATTTTTTTGTGTTTGATAACTTGGGCTAATATTTTTTTTGAAACAGATAAGCATCCGCAGGGGTCAGGCGATGGCTGAAACCCTGATTCTGTCGTTGAGTGCCACAAATTCCTTGCGCCAACTGGGTTTGAGGTCGATCGATCGGCTCGTTATTGCATCTAATTCTCAATTGTGGGAGCTAAATCTTGACCCCCTCGGATCGATGGGGTTAGAATGTATGCCTAGAGCGGGTTTCAAATACCTGCCCTGACAGCTTCTTTTGAAGCGGAATGAATGGAAACGCTGTTCGATGGATGCGGAGGTGGGGTCGGCGATTCCTGACAGCTTCTTTTGAAGCGGAATGAATGGAAACCAACTTCCACACCCACTCCAGACGTAGTCGACGTCGACGACTGACAGCTTCTTTTGAAGCGGAATGAATGGAAACTACAATAATACCTAAGAGTAGGCTGCTGAGAAGGCTAATTCTGACAGCTTCTTTTGAAGCGGAATGAATGGAAACGGGGTGGTTTCCCGGACGGGGGTTGCAGAGACAACTGACAGCTTCTTTTGAAGCGGAATGAATGGAAACCTCTTCCTCCTCGCCTTCGGCCCGGCTCGAAATCTCCGTCCTGACAGCTTCTTTTGAAGCGGAATGAATGGAAACCGTTGTTCTCGCTCAGCTTGTTGTTTCCAACAAAGAACACTGACAGCTTCTTTTGAAGCGGAATGAATGGAAACAAGACGACCCCGATTATTAAAATTCCTCCAGCGTATGAAGCTGACAGCTTCTTTTGAAGCGGAATGAATGGAAACAATCTAGACTAGTTTTTTTAAAAAAACTAGCCCAATCAAAACACTGACAGCTTCTTTTGAAGCGGAATGAATGGAAACATTGCTCGTGCAGGAGTGGTGGAAGAATTGACCAAACCCTGACAGCTTCTTTTGAAGCGGAATGAATGGAAACTCCATCATTGGAAACTTCATCAACGCCTTTCGGCTGACAGCTTCTTTTGAAGCGGAATGAATGGAAACCACCACGCCCAAGTACACCTTGGGTGTAATCCAAGACTGACAGCTTCTTTTGAAGCGGAATGAATGGAAACATTCTACCACATCTTCTTTGGAACGAAGGATATTAAAATCTGACAGCTTCTTTTGAAGCGGAATGAATGGAAACATTTCCATCGTCGCTGTCATCTTTGAAAGCGTTGCCATATCTGACAGCTTCTTTTGAAGCGGAATGAATGGAAACATTTCGAACTATCGCTACGACGAGAGCCTACCTCTTTCTGACAGCTTCTTTTGAAGCGGAATGAATGGAAACTACTCGCCTAAGTTTGTAGCCTCCCCTGTCTCATCATCGACTGACAGCTTCTTTTGAAGCGGAATGAATGGAAACATATAGATCTAGGGGGTTTGCGTTTCCCTCAAACCTTAAGACTGACAGCTTCTTTTGAAGCGGAATGAATGGAAACAGTTCTTTGCAAGAACTCGCCACAATATTGGCAGTAGGTCTGACAGCTTCTTTTGAAGCGGAATGAATGGAAACTCGTACCGGTAAGCCCGGCCGTACCGGCGAGCCTTTGCCCTGACAGCTTCTTTTGAAGCGGAATGAATGGAAACCGTGTAGTCTTTAGCGAGAACCTCAGCGGACTCTTTAGCGCTGACAGCTTCTTTTGAAGCGGAATGAATGGAAACCCCTCAATTAAGTGAGGGAGTCGGGACTAACTAATACTGACAGCTTCTTTTGAAGCGGAATGAATGGAAACCAGATTGTATACTCCCCGTCCTTCTTCATGGACTGGGACTGACAGCTTCTTTTGAAGCGGAATGAATGGAAACAATATTGAATACTTCTTCTAGGGAATTGAAATTCCCGAACGCTGACAGCTTCTTTTGAAGCGGAATGAATGGAAACCTTCCACCGCTACTGCCAAGGGGCTAGTGATAGCGAACTGACAGCTTCTTTTGAAGCGGAATGAATGGAAACGCGCCATTTGGTAAACCAAATGGCGCGTTTCCAAAATTAATTTTCAAAAAATAAAATTTTTCTTGTAATTTTGGTATAATTAAATCATCTCAATCAAGTCAAATTAATCTACAAAATTATCATAAAAATTAAGATTATTCATGGAAGAGAAGTATAAAAAATATTTTAAAATTTTGTTAAAATCAAAAAAATAATATTTCTGATTTCATTGATTTAAAAAGCAAGAAATGTTAAAAGGTGACAGAAAATGGGAACTTTAACAATCCGTTTACCCGATGACAAACACTTGAGACTGAAAGAATTGGCAAAGGCACGGGGAACGAGCGTAAACAAGCTAATCGAAGAACTTTCGACGGTTGCCCTAGCAGAATTCGACGTTCAGACGCGCTTTCAAACCTGGGCAGCCACGGGAAACGTTAAACGGGGTTTAGAACTGCTAGACAAGCTCGATCGATCCCATCACACCCAAGACAGAAACGAAACCGAACTAACGTTCGGGCTTGCTGAAAAAGGATTAAAGTTTAAAGTGAGGGGAGGGAACAGGGAACAGGGAACAGGGAACAGGGAACAGGGAACAGGGAACAGGGAACGGGGAACAGGGGATCGGAGGGTGGGGAATGCGAGCATCTCGATCGCGATTTTCTCCCGAATTTTTGCCCCATCCGGGCCGAAAACTGGGGACTTTTTTTCGGGTCAATTCCCTTAAAATCCTTTTGTCATAAGGGTTTTAGCTTTATTCGGCAGACCTTAGTTCGTCAAAACCGTTTCACCCCCCATTAATTCCACCCCTGTCCTACAACCCCCGCTCTCGAAGAATACGAGTTTTTACCAAATCTGGCGTATCCGAAAAATCCAACAACACATCCAACAACGGCGACGAAACCCCGCGTTCCTTGACAATTGCCACCACCAACGCCAACTGATTCGCCGTCGGAAGCGGCTTATCCGCATTCAAACAATCCTCAAACACCAACAACTCCAAAAAATTGGCATCGTATTTTCCCAACTGCACCAACAACCCCGTAATCACCGTTCGATCGATCTTCCGCTTCACATCCACTCCCTGAAACAAACGCCGCAATCGCACCTGCAACGGCAACACCCACTGCACCCGTTCCACCATCGCCAAACGATTGAGGGCAAAAAACGCCGAACGTGCCACCTGATTCGCCAACGCCGGTTTTTCCAACACCCGATCGATCGTCTCCCAAATCGCCTCAGCCACCGCCAAATCCACCATTTCCCGCTGCTGCTGCGCCACATAAACCGCCGACTCCAACACCGCAAACACCATCTGACAAACCTCCGGCTTCTCCTCATCGCGCACTCGGCGAAACAGCGACAACACCTCCTCCTGGGTGCCGAAACCCGCCTTTAGCCCCTCAACCGCCGCCGCCAATAAATTCTGCCGCACCCCTACCAACGGCGACGCCAATCCCGCCGACACCGACAACAGCGCAATTCCCCGCCGTTCCGCCACCGCCAGTACTGCCCAGGATGCCGCCAACGCCACCTCCCGCGAGGAGTCCTCACAAGCTGCCAACAAGCGGTTTAACGCCGCTTCGTCTCCGTCTTCCGCCGCCGATCGATCGCACTTGACGCGCAACAACCGCGCTTCTTTCAACGTCACCTGCGCCAACCAGGGCATCACCGCCTCCGGCACGATTTCCATTTTTTTCAACACTCGCGCCAGCAGTTTCTCCGACAGTGCGGGTAACACCCCCATCAACAGTTCCCCCCAGCGATCGAACAAACTCGTCGTGTCTCCAATCAATCGATCGCACGCCGGAATCAACTCAAAAGGTCGATCGATCAGTCGCGGCGCAATCCACACCAACAGCAACAACTTCGCCCCCGCCCCGCAACCCGTCAGTTGCGCCAAAATCCCGCCCACACCGGACAACCGACTGGCCGCGATATCCGTCACCTTCCACTGACGCATCGCCGACGCAACCGCTTCCCCACCGCCAGACTCGATCGCATATTCCAACGCCAAAATCGCCCGTCGCGGATTTCCCCCACCCGCCAACACCACCTCTAACAATTGCGGGAGTCTGCCCTCATCCCCCAACCCCTTCTCCCAATCTTGGGAGAAGGGGAGCCGTTGTGAAGTCTCTCTCCCAAGGTGGGGAGAGGGATTTAGGGAGAGGTCTGCA
>LWRO01000013.1 GCA_001657325.1 Geitlerinema sp. BBD 1991-9
TACGCTCAAGTCACCTTTTCCCGAAGACTGAAAATCAAAAACTCAGCTCGAATTAATGCTTCACCGCTCGATCGAATCCGTTTAAAAATCACGGTCAGTCAGTGTCAATTGGAGCTTTTTTCGCGAGCCAACTCGATCGAGAATTCGATCGAGTGAGATCTGAAGCCGTAGTTTGAGCGTAGTCGGATGTGGGTTGAGCGTAGTCGAAACCCAACCTACGGCGCGACCATGAGCTGTTTCATCTCGACCTCTTGCATCTCCGAATCCGAGTAAGTTTTGAAAAACGTCGATAAAATTTGGGTATCGACCTCGTTCATTTCACTTTGCAGTCGATCGAGAAATTCGTGTAATCCAATATCGAACACATCTTCAAGGGTCGTATATCCCAGCTTCGAGCAGAGTTTACCCAATGCGCGTTCCGCGCCGTTACACCAAGTTCCGACCGACGTTCCCGTAATTTTATGTAGACAGCGTTCGGCTTCCTGCAAGCAAAACGTAATCGATCGTGGAAATTCGCGATTGAGAATCATAAATTCTGCAACGCCTGATGGAACGATCCGATGTTGGCATTTCCGATACATTTCATACGCACTGGCAGATTTCAGGAGTGCAATCCACTGAATTCGATCGAGCGGTGTTCCCACCCATTGCGCCGACGGTAACAAAATGAAGTATTTAACATCTAAAATTCGCGTGGTTTTATCCGCACGTTCGAGCAAACGTCCTACCTGACCGAAGTGCCATCCTTCGTTATGCGTCATTGTTGCGTCCATCACCCCTGCAAAGCGATGGCTGGCGAATTTGACGTGTGAAAACAGATCGTGGAAGAGATGGTGAGAGTTATGTGCTGCGGCACCTTGAACCATGTGATAAAACGTATTGACCTCTTCCCACATTTCCGAGGAGATAATTTCTCGGATCGATCGAGCGTTTTCTCGAGCGGCCCGCAAACAGTAAAGAATGGAGTTTTGATAATCTAAATCGAACGTTAGAAATTGAATGACATTTTCGGCCGTTGCTTCGCCGTAACGTTCTTCAAACAGTTGTAAATCTCCCGTTGTAATGACGAGCGGTCGCCATTGTTGGCTGACACCCGTAGGCGAATCCAACATCAAATTGAGGTTTACATCGACGAAGCGAGCAACGTTTTCTGCCCGTTCGATATAGCGATTGAGCCAGTAAATTGAATTTGCAACGCGACTGAGCATAATTTAAATGTCCTATTCTTAAGTGTTCGGTTAGATGTTTGTCGATCGGTGTGAGTCAAACCCACTCCCTCACCAAGCAGCATTTTTAAACGATTCTAGAGTCATCGAAGTCCCCAGCACGACACTCTACTTTTCACACTTTACAGTTGGTATTTCACTGCACTTCCCTCCTTCCCAAAACAAAGCTGTTTCATCCAGATCGCGGATCGATCGACTAACTCATGCCGTCAAAACCCACGTATCTTTACTTCCTCCCCCTTGAGACGAGTTGACAACGAGAGAACCTTTCTTGAGTGCCACGCGCGTGAGTCCTCCCGGTTGAACGTAAATTTCATCGCCACGATGGAGAATATAAGGGCGTAAATCGACGTGGCGACCTTCGACTGAATCGCCATCACCGATGAGAGTCGGAACGCGAGACAAACAAATAGTCGGTTGAGCAATGTAGTTACGCGGATTTTGGCAGATTTTTTCCGCAAAGGCCGTGCGTTCTTCTTCTGTCGATTGAGTCCCCACGAGCATTCCATAACCTCCCGCTTCGTTGGCGGATTTGACAACCAGACGCTCGAGGTTTTGTAAGACGTATTCGCGATCTTTTTCCCGCCAACACAGATAAGTTGGAACGTTGGGTAAAATCGGGTCTTCACCGAGATAGTAACGAATCATGTCGGGAACGAAGGCGTAAACGACTTTATCGTCGGCGACTCCCGTTCCGGGGGCGTTGGCCAGCGCAACGCGACCCGCTCGATAGACTTCCATCAAACCGGGGACTCCGAGAAGAGAGTCGGGACGGAACGCTTTCGGGTCGAGAAAATCGTCGTCGAGGCGGCGGTAAATGACATCGACGCGGCGGGGCCCTTTGGTCGTCCGCATTTGCAGGTAGCCGTCGATGACAACGAGATCGCGTCCTTCTACCAGCTCGACCCCCATTTGTTGCGCCAGGAACGAATGTTCGTAATAGGCGGAGTTGTAGATACCGGGGGTGAGGACGGCCACGGTGGGATTGGGAAGGTGCGGCGGTGCGAGATTGAGTAGGGTTTCGAGCAGGTGGCTGGGATAGTCGTCTACCGGTCGAACGGCCATCGTCTGAAATACACTTGGGAAAGTACTTTTCATGACGCGGCGGTTTTCTAAGACGTAGGAAATACCGCTCGGTACTCGCAGGTTATCTTCGAGAACGTACCATTGTCCGTCTCGATCGCGCACGAGGTCGGTTCCCGTGATGTGACACCATACGTCTGTTGGCGGTTTTAAGCCAATGCAGGGTTTGAGGAAGCCGGGGGCCGACAAGATAATCTCTTCGGGAACGATGCCGTCTTTAACGATGCTCTGTTCGTTGTAGATATCGTCGAGGAATTGGTTGAGTGCCGCGATACGCTGTTTGAGTCCCTGTTCGAGTCGTTCCCAATCTCGTGCTGAGACAATGCGTGGGATGATGTCAAAGGGAAAAACTTTTTCAATTCCTCGATCGTCGCTGTAAACGTTAAAGGTCACGCCAAGCTTGAAGAGGGCAATTTGTGCAGCTTCTTGAGACCGTTGCAACTCGCCGGGCTTGAGTTGTTGCATCAATTCGATCGACCGTCGGGCAAAGGCTCTCGGTAGTCCTTGACTCTCGAAGAGTTCGTCGAAAAAGTCGCCCGGATCGTAGTTGTCTAGCTTCACGAACAGCTCTCCTGAACCTGCACTTGTTAACTAGGATTGAATTAACGAGCGCTCAAAACTGTATCTGCGATTACAGTTTATAAAGAAGCTGGATGTGGGGAAGATTTTAGCTTTTTATGAAAGTCAGCGATCGTTCGGAACCAATTTCTTTCGATCGCTTCAAAAATCTTAACATTTCAGAAATTCAAGCAAAACGCCATTTGTCGTTTGATAGGAACTCAGGCAAATTGGGTGCATCTCACTTTTGCGATCGCAACCCCACCCATCCTCCCCTGACTAAGGGGAGGGGCCGAAGGCGGAGGGGTCATTTTACGAAATTGAGATGCACCCGGCAAATTCGAGTGATGTCGAAAATCTCAAGAAGATTTTGATGGTTCGATCGTCGAAAATTCTCGAGCCGGATGTAGAGGTAAGTTAATAATAAATTTCGTGCCTTGTCCGGGCGTAGAAATACACTCTAACGAGCCGTTATGTTTTTGCACGATAATGTCATAACTAATAAATAAACCCAAGCCCGTTCCTTGACCAACAGGTTTGGTCGTGAAAAAAGGATCGAAGATGTGTTCTCTGACTCGATCGGGGATTCCCGGCCCAGTATCAGAAATCGTAACCGTCACAAAATCGGAATTTATCTGCTCCGTAGAAATAACAATAGTTGGCAATCTCCGATTTGCTTCATCAGGCAAGTTTCGACCTTGAGATTCCAAGACATCAATAGCATTGTTAATTATATTCATAAATACTTGGTTGACTTGACTTGCATGACATTCAACGGCTGAGATTTTGCCATATTGTTTCACGAGATCGATCTTCAATTGATGATTCGAGCAATCAGTCAAACGACTCTGTAAGATCGACAAGGTACTCTCAATGCCTTCGTGAAGATCGACGAGCTTCATTTCTGATTCATCCAGTCGTGAGAAATTTCGTAAAGATTCTACAATATCTCGAATACGAACTGCACCTGTTTTCATAGAACGAAAAAGGTCTGGTAAATCTTGTTTTAAGAAATCTAGTTCGATTTCTTCGATATGATTTTCAATTTCAGAATTCGGGTTTGGATAATGTTTTTGATACAGGTCTAGTGTTGAAAACAATTGCTCGGCATATTCGTCGGCATGAACTAAGTTTCCATAAATAAAACTGACTGGATTATTAATTTCGTGGGCAACACCTGCAACCATTTTTCCTAAGCTAAACATCTTTTCGGATTGAACGAGTTGAGTTTGGGCTTCTTGTAATTTTTTTAAGGTTTCCTGAAGCTGTTTAGCTTGATTTTGAGCGATGGCAGCATTGGCATTACTTTCGTGATAAAGCTCTGCTTGCTCGAGTGCGATCGCTAATTGTTCGACCACCCCCGTCAACAGTTCTAAATCTTCATGACTCCAAGGTCGGATATTACAACAATGACCACAGGTGAGTAGCCCCAATTTCCTCGATCTCGTTTGAATTGGAAGCATTAAAATCGATCGAAAACCTAGATCCAAAAACAAATTTTTTATGTCGAGATCGCTGAGGATTTCAACATTATCTACTTGGACTGTTTCTAAATTCAGCAACTTCTTCCCGAATGCGCCGAGATCGACGATAGGGTAGATACCTAATACGCTATCAACCCTGTAGGTTTTGGCTTCTTGGACAACCTCCCATGAAGGCGGATCGATGTTGGGACAATACCAAGAAAACGTACATCGATCGATCTTCAAGAGTTCCCGAATCTTCTCGACACTCGTTTTCAAAATTTCATTTAATTCTAGGGAGTTTCGAATCTGGCTCGAAACAGCACTTTTTATTCGATCTTTTGCATAAGCAGAACGTAAATATGCTTCCGACTTCCTTAATTTTTTTTGGACTTTATGGCGCTGCACGATCGCCCATGCTGCGAAAAACGAACCGATGGCAACGAGAATCAAAAGCATGAGGTAAAGTCGTATCATTTCTTCAGCCAGCTGAGCCAGATTTTCCCTCAGCACGTCTGGTGGAATATGAGAGACAATTTTCCAGTAATAAGATTTATAATTAGTAAAGCTGGGACTCTCTGAAGGGTTGGGATCTATCTGCTGAGGTTGGTAATTATCTAGAATCGGATACGTTGTAATAAAAGTAAATAGTCCTCGATCGGTTTCAACCTGTCCCGAATAAGATACGTTAATTTTTTGCCATGCTTTGGGGAATTGATTTCTAAAAGTTCTATCCTTTTTTTTGGAAAACATGAATCCCCATTCATCTTCTAGATTAGGACTCTTCAGCCAATATCCTTCAGAGTTTAGCAGCATGATATTGCCAAGCTTTGTGAAATCCTCGTGATTGATATAATTGAGAAGTTCGTTTCCTGAATAATTCAAAACGACAATACCAATTTTCTCTCCTAATTGGTTGAATATAGGCGTTGCAAAGCGAATCATTGGCTTGATGGGGCGTTCGATTTGACCGTTATCGACATTCAAATCGAACGGAGAGACATAAACTTGTCCTCGCTGTAAGTTTATCGTTTCTTTAAAGTAATAACGATTGGCTTTTGATTGTAGTTGGTTTTCTGGAACGATCTCAGGGTTGCCTTCGTTAAAGTTAACTCGAACGACTTCCATACCCGTTCGATCCAAGAAACGAATTTGGTCGTATACTTTCTGATTACGTAAAAACTCTAAATATTCTTTTGATAGAAATCGAATTGACTTGGGCTTGGATAGATAGTCGAAGTTCAGTTCATTGAGTGACGAAAGAAAGATTAAATCAGCAATTGCACCTTGTAAGTGTTGAGAAATTGTGAGTTTTTGCAACTCTACATAACTCTTTTCATTCGCTTGATTGATTAAAACTTGAGCATCCCGTTCTTGAATAAAAAATAAATTTAAAATCAAGCCGATTGCCAAAGATAAGGCAAAATAAATAAACAAAAAGTATTTCAAAAAAAAACTTTGATTCGAGTTAAACATAATCTCAAGATATCTATCAATCTGGTTCGTTAAATTATTTTAGAAGTTACTCGTGACGAGCGATGTCGGTCTATAACTTCATGGGTCACTCGAAATCGATTTTTGAAAAGCTGACTTTTATCACCTATGCATCGAAATCGATGACATTCAGCCAGACTAACGATCGAGCGTGTAAGTTGTACATAAAACAAAGTCTTTTTAAAAAGCTAATATTTAACTTTATAACTTTATAATAGATGCAAAAGATTATCGATCTTCGTGTTAAATGATACACTTAATAGTTCTAAATTGCCAATACGCTCGAGATCGGGGTGGATTAAACAGCTCTGTCCAACGCACTGAGGGAGATTCATCGCTATGACTTTGCGACTCACCAAGAAGTTTTAAAGCTCGAGTCAGTTTTCTTTTAAATGAATGAAAGCTTTGCACCATCCCAGTTTGGGCAAGTGTTTACACGATCGATTCAGCAGAAATAATTGGCCCCCAAAACTTATTGATATTTTACAAAGCCACACAACTATTTTTCAGTATAGTGTTTAATCGAATAAAATCCAAGCTGATGTGGTTCTGTTGAGGATGGAAGATACTTTGGAGCGGTTAGATAACGATGATTTTCGTCAAAACCAACAGCTGTTCGCTTTGACACTCGCTGTCGAAGCCTTACATGCGTTCGTTTGGCTTGTCCCGTTAACCCCAACAAACTCAAGAGGAAATGTATCTAATTCTGCTCCTCCCCTATTGTGTAGGGTCGCTCAGTTAGAATTGACGCGATATCTGGCGTGTTATCTTCAATAAATGCTGAATTATATAAGATTTTGTCAATAAATCGCGTTTTTTGATTCTCGATCGATAGTGGCAAGGTGTGTCGAGCTTGCGGTAGATCTCAAAACTATAATTTTTATTAAGTTCGCCCAGTCCCTAACGCCTCTTCTGCGATCGGGACTTCTGGTCTTGTACCCTCTTCCAATCGGAGTAGGCTAGGGACACAGAGAGAAATAGCAACCTCGTGCGAAAGCCAACGCGGAGGTTTGACTTGGGGTTTGACAACCCGACTGAACGATGGCCGAAGTCTAAGCGCTCAGTCGGGTTGAGTCGATTTGACAATGTTGGGATGGCTCGAGTTAACGATCCAAACTACTCGAACTAATGGGAACCAAATCTCCTTGTCGTGTGAGGCCGAGCAACATGGTTTCGTGAGGCGCAATGGGTTTTCCGCTCAAGGCGCAGCGTTCTTCTTTCTGAGCGGTGGCAGTAATGCAGGCGCGAATGTCGGCTTTTGAGAACTGAGGCTTGTAATCGCCGGACTTATACTGAACGTAATTCCACAGAATATCGCGAACTAAGGCTTGATAGCCTTGAGAACCGGATAGCGCTTTGAGTCTATCTTTGAGTTCTCGCTCCAAACGAATGCTCGTTACTTCCATCTCAGTGGTGGAGACGCGAGGTCGAGTGGGGGTATGCATCGAAAATTTCCTCCAAATGGTGGACAATGCTTGTACTATTAGTGTAGTATGCAAAAAGTTAGAATGAAATACTAGCATTTTCCAAAAACAGCCGTGAAACCGTTTCTCTTCCTCGATACCGTCGTTCGTACTGCGCCAGCCATGGCTGCCAGCTCCCCATTGGGAATGGCAGAGGTCGGTGGTGTCGTCGCGAACCGAAATGGGGGACGAGATCGGAGCATCATGGAAATGTCTGAAAGAACGCTCGAACTCCATCTATGCCCTTGTGGGATTCACGTTCGTTCGATATTCCAATCTGCTAATGAAACGGAGTTCTATCGTTCGTTTTTAAAACTCATACGAAGCGGGGGGTATCCAGATGTTGCCATCAACCCCACCTAGAACTGTGTAAGTCAAGTTTCGACCCCCGCTTCCCCATTAACTGTGAAGTGGGGGTTTTGCTTAAGGAGATAAATCGTGACGGGTATAACAGATGTATTGAGGCAATCGGTGGTGGTGTTCTCCCAGAATTACCTCCCCATCAGTCGAATCAACGTGCGGCGAGCCGTGGTTTTGCTGCTGGCGGGGAAAGCCGAACCCCTCGACTTAAGCGAGAATGCGAACACCTGGCAAATTCGATCTCCGTCGATGATTCTCGACGTTCCCGAACACATTCGCATGAAGTTTGCTGGAACGGAACGAATCTGGAAAGTTCCCCGCGTTAATCGTCGAGAAGTGCTGCGGCGCGACAACCACACCTGTCAGTACTGCGGCAGTCGGCGAAACCTCACGTTAGACCACGTCGTTCCGAAGTCTAAAGGGGGAACTCATAGTTGGGACAACATCGTGACTGCGTGCAGTCCATGCAACTCCCGTAAAGGCGATCGAACTCCGGCTCAGGCCGGAATGAAACTTCGATCGAACCCTAAAGCTCCCCTACATCCCGCTGTGGCTTTTGCAGAACAGTTCTGGCGAGACCAGCAACTCGATCGCTTAGAAGCACACTTCTAAGCGCACTTCTGAGCGGGAAGCCTGTCATCCGTCCCTTCCACTCGTTCTCCTCAATTGGGGAAAGCTAGCCATGCTGAAGTTGACGTATACCGAAACCTACGTTCACTTGGAATATTTGACGAGTTCTGCCGAGGAACTGGTCGCCCGCCGTGTCAAACTGGCCATGCGGGTGGGAACGCCCGTTTTCGTCCAACCGAGCCAAGCCTCGTTCTTGCTGCCTGCGAACCTGCCGGGCATCAAACACTTGGCGGAGGCGTTGCGTCGTGATGCGATCGAGGGTTGCGACCTGTATCCGGCCGATGAAGCGTTTGTCGAAGTCAGCTTGTGCGGGACTTGGGTCACGACGGATGCGGACACCGCTGAAGGGGTTTTTATCGCGTCCTTGACACCGCTGTGCGAACTCTCGATCGCAAAACTATGGCAAGCCTCCCGCGTCGATGCCTCTTACGTGTGCGATTGACAACGGCAAAACCTTGAATAAAAAAGCAATTCTCTAAAGGCGTTGGCGACAACGCCTTTAGACGTGAATTTTGGTCACGGCAATGTTTCCCGAAAAGCAAACGTCGACATCGGTTTGTGGAGCGCGTTCTCGTCCCTGATAGTTGCCGACGTACACGAACGCATCTCCTTCAAGGCGAAACTCGATGGGGAGCGGACAGTTACTCGGTTGGCAAAATACGATTTCGGGATCGTCTTCCGGTTCGCAGTGGGGAAAGTTGACGTTCCAAAAAGTACCGGGTTCGTGAGGCTCGGACATGAGTTTGTCTAACACCTTGGTTCCCAATCGCATTGTCGTTTCCCAGTTCAAGGGTTTGCGACGGTTGCGATACTGCGAGAGGGCAATGGCGGGGATGCCGTGAAAGGCGGCTTCTCTAACTGCAGCAACGGTTCCCGAGATGTATTCGTCTACGCCCATGTTGCCTCCGGCGTTAATCCCTGAGAGTACCCAACGGGGATTCGGACAAAGGTGCGATAGCGCCAGTCGGGTGCAGTCGGCGGGAGTGCCACCGACTGCGAATTCGTATTCCGAACGTCGATCGATGGGAATGGGTCGATGGGTGGTGACTTGGTGTCCGCAACCGGAGAGTTGTTCGGTGGGGGCGACGAAAACTGGAATTTCTGTGGTGATTTGTTTGACTGCGTGGAGTAAGGTGAGGATTCCGGGGGCATCAATGCCGTCGTCGTTGGTGAGTACGATGGCCATGGGGTCGGTGTGTAATTTTTTTTATTTTTTCGCAAGATAATTTAATCATATCTGGCTTTTTTTGTGCGAGTTGCGTGGCATTGCATGGTTGGTACTGCCGAGAATTGATTTAAAAAAGATTTTTATAGTTGTGTTATTGATATTGATTAAATAGTCAATAACATAGATAGATTAGCCCTTTAATATTCAGTCTCTATTCTAGCTTCAGATACTTTTTAGGTCAACCCTCGATCGAGCGAAAATTTCTTAATAAGACTATGCAATTGTTAACTTTGCTGCCTTGTCTGTGAGAGTTGATTTCTTGCAATGGTGAGGTCACCAACGAGAGCGGTGAGAGTAACATTAATCCTCTCGATCGATTGTTCCAAAATTCGCGAATTTAATACCAATTTTCAATAACCCTGCGATCGATCGCCGATTTGAATGGAGCAACCGGAGACGGTTTTCCCTACGGATATTTGTTGCATGGCTTTTTAAAAATGCTATAAAATGTAGCTATCTATGATGAGTTATTTCAGAGATGCAAAACTTTTATAAAAACAAAAACCTTGACAGCTCTAATTCATAAAGAAGATGAAATGTATGTTGCCGAATGCCCTGAAGTTGGTACAGTCGATCGAGGACTAACCATCGAAGAAGCCCTAGCGAATCTGAAGGAAGCAACAAGACTTTATCTTGAAGAGTCTAATCTTCCTGAAACTAGCCCTCGCTTTGTAACCAGCATAGAAGTCAGTTATTCCGAGACTGCCTAGAGTATCGAGTCAGCAAGCGATAAAAAGTCTAAAACGGTTAGGCTTTTATGACTCGAGACAAACTGGCAGTCATGTCGTGTTGAAGAAAGCTTGACCTGATGGAGAAATTGTTTGTGTTGTACCGCTGCATAGAGAACTAAAAATAGGCACACTTAGTGGCGTTCTCAGACAAGCTCAAGTGACGGTTGATGATTTTATTGATAACTTATAAGGTGGGGTCATTCTACGAAATTGAGATGCACCCTGTAAGGTTTCGACTTCCATCTATCTACCGCGTTTGAAAGTTATTTTGCACCATCGTTTTCGGAACCTGAGACGCAACTTTATCTAACTCTGCCACTTCTCCCCCATCGAGTTCCCAACCCAACGCCCCGAGATTTTGTTGGGCCTGCTGGACGGTTTTCGCACCCGGAATGGGAATTGTGCCTTTCGCGATACACCAGTTAATTGCGACTTGAGACATGGTCTTTGCTCGCGATCGAGCAATAGCTTCCAAACAAGACAATAGCGGACGCGCACCGGGTAAAATTTGCTTAAACAGGAATCCCCGCAACCCCGTCGGAAGTTGTTTTTCAGAATATTTCCCGGTCAACATTCCCAAGGCTAAGGGACTGTAGGCGATGAGTTGAATACCCAGTTCGTCGCAGAGGTCTTTCAATCCCAGTTCCGTGACGGGATAAGTGGACAGTAAAGAATATTGAACCTGTAAGGTTTTGATGGGAATCCCTCGATCGAGAAATTTGCGATAGACTTTCTGCAACCGTTTCGGGCCGTAATTGGAGAGTCCGACGGCTTTCACCTGTCCTCGATCGACCAAATCCGCCAAACCGTCGAGTAACGGCCATTCCTGCCAAGGCGCGTAATTAGCAGTCGACCAGTGCATTTGAACCAAATCCACGTTTCGCCCCAATCGTTTCGCGGAGGCTTCACAAGCGGAAATCATCGCCTGTCGTGTCAGTCGCCAGGGAAACGGAGCGAGTTTAGTGGCGAGACAAATACTGTCGCGGTTGGGACTGAGACAGACTTTCGCAAACCGTCCTAACAGCAGTTCGCTGCGTCCGTTCAACCGTCCCGTTCCGTAGGAATCTCCAGTATCGAACAGGGTTACGCCGTTTCCGACGCAGAGGTTAAAGACAGCTTGTAGCTGAGAATCCATGCTTTCGTCGTATCCCCACAACAGGCGATTTCCCCACGCCCAGGTTCCGCAGCCCATTTTGGGCAACGTTACGGATAATTGAGAATCGATCGTTGTTTCCTCTCTCATCATCGCCTCATCTGGTTATTACCTCATCTCCCCATCAAACTCGCTCTTTGGCTGGTGGAACGAGGCCGCGTTGGTTGAGTCCTGAATCGATGTCGCGCAACAGTTGTAAGTCCGTTTCGGGAAGATTGCGATCGCCACGGGGGAATTTCTCCAGAAACGAGAACGCTTCGCGGAAGTGTTGGGGGTTGGTGGCGATCGGTGCGTCGAAGTGACAGGGAACGATTCGATCGAACCCCCAACTCGCCACGAGATCGGCCCAATCAAGGGTTTCTCGTGGAGATCGATTGAGAATCAATGTTTGTAAAACGGGGGCGACGAAGGGACGGCCGTTTTCCCGCAACGCCTCGAACGATCGAGTCCAGTTTTCTTTCCACAGGAAGGGGAACAAGCCAAAATATCCGCGTTTCGATCGATCCTTGGCTTTCAAGGCGTTGCGGAATACCTCACCCCAATTGAGGGTTTCGAGAACGCTGGGTCGGAAATAAAACGCGAACAAACAGATACGATGCCACCCTTTGCGACGGTTTTCGACGCTATCCTCGATATCGTCGAAGGCGGTGTCCTTGGCGTGGAACAGCAAGGGATACGGATCGTATTGGACGATGGCGGGAGGATTTTCGGGAACGCTGACGATCGAATCGGTTAATAGAAGTGTCCGAGATCGTCGATCGAACAACGCTACTTCTTCAAAGGTTCCCGTTCCGAGATCGATGGGCCCCAAGATACTGTAGTCGAATTGGCTGGCGAAGGGAGCGCGACTGGCTTCACTGGGGAGGACGTCGGTTCGATTTTTGGGAAATCCCAACCAACTCAGGGGAAGATCGAAGGGAAAACTCCATTGATGGGGAGGGATATAGACCTGTGCGTGAGGAAAGTGTCGCGCGAAGGGGCCGACGAAAACTTTGTGTTCTAAGCCGGAAGACGTGGGAAAGACAATATATTTAACGTCACCGTATTTCGCCACCAGTTCGTTGACAAGTCGCAAACATTCGCGGGTGGGGGCGACGGGGGCGTAAACCAGCAATCCCCCTTCATCGAGTTTGATAACCGTCATCCGAATGGGAACGGTAACGTAGAAAATCCCTTGCAATTGGTCGAACGTCCACACGGAATCGCTGACGATTTCGTGACGGAGCGTTCGCCGTTGGCTGTACGGATAGATGGGGACGAGCGGCCAAAGCGGCCAGTTTAACTCTTTAGGAGATTCTCGTGCGTTCTGTGCGTTCCTCATACCCTGCGATGAGTCTGTCGAGGGGGTCACTGCTGAAATTCTAGTGTCGCATACTGGCGCTGTGTCTCGCGAGAGGCGACGGTGGGAAAATTCAGGAGCCAGAGAAACACGGTGCAGGACAGATCGGACGAGATCGATCGAATTCGGCCGCTAAATCTTAGAATCGAAGGCAGGTATTGCATTTCCCTCCGTCATGACGATTCCGATTCCCCCTCGAACTCGCGCACAGGAATCTCGTGCGGCGATCGAACGTCTTTATGTCGTCATGCGTCACCTGTTCGTTCGCGGCCATTACCGACCTGGTGGGGTTTCCGGTCAATCGTTAGTCGAAGCGATTCAAACCCTGCAACCGGAAATTTACGGTTCGATTTCCGATCCCGAAAAGGTCGAACTCGACGGCCTCGCCTATGTCATCGAACGCTTACCGCGTGGGATTGAAATGTGTCGTTTCATTAAACTGATTGCGGCGGAAGGTTATAAGGATTCGGGATTTGAAACGATCGTTCCGGGGAAGCGTCGGCGTAATTGCTACCGGATCGATGAGGAAACAATGCCGATCGAGGTGACGCGAGGACGCAGCGAAATTTACGACATTCTCACGCATTTGACATTTTTGCACGTCGAAGCTGAAAAAATTAAAGAACACGCCCTCGAAGACGGCCGGCCGACGCGGGAATGGTTGAAGCTCGAAAAGACGATTTTGGGAGAGGGAAAGGTCGATCGAACGCATTCGATGACGATCGAAGATCCCGACCTTCGAGATCGTGCGTTTTCTTATTTGAGTACGCTACTCGGACGCACGTTTGAAGAAACTGTTCAAGCGTACCACCGCTTTGCAGAAGGCAGTCCGAACAATAACAGTTTGTTTCACATTATTTATTGGCTCGGGCGCAATGCCATGGATGCCAAACAGCCCGAACAAGCTCAGCAAATTGTGTTTAGTCCGACGTTGCGAGAACGCATCGGACATCACATTCACGGTGAAAAGTGGGCGAACGACGTTAAAGCTTTTCTCATGGAGAAAAATCTTTGGGAACGTCCGCTACACGTCATTAGCGCAAATTTGCATAGTGTTCTGAATTCTTTGTTTGCATTTCCGCTACTCGGTCGATCGACGGGAATGCTGAAAACGATCGAGTCTCTCGCCCTCGAGTTGAGTCAGCCCAAAAGTGCACGGCTTAATCGAGAGGTTCGCGAGTTTGCGAATCAGCATGGTATGGATTATCTCGAAGATCGGGCGGGGACGAACATCCACGTGCAAATTTTCGATACGTCTCGTTTACCGTTCGATCGACTGTCTCCGCAAATTCATCTCGATCGCGAGTGGGTGGAACGAGAAAAGCCCGTGTTGCTAGTAATGGATTACGCTTTTGGCGAACAAGCTTTTGAAATTATGGACGAGTTGCTCAAGCCTTACAAGATCGATGGGGTGGCTCGCAAACTCGACGTTCGATCGATTTCGATGTTGGGTAAGGCTGGCATTTTAGTCGGCAATAAAGGCGATTTAATGATTCCCACCGCTCATGTTTTTGAAGGGACAGCGGATAATTATCCGATCGATAACGATTTCTCGATCGAGGATTTTAAAGACTTCGATATTCCCGTATTTGAAGGGGCGATGGTCACGGTATTGGGAACGTCTTTACAAAATGCCGATATTCTCGAATATTTCAAGAGTTCGTCTTGGAACGCGATCGGCTTAGAAATGGAAGGTGCTCACTTACAAAAGGCCATCCAAGCTGCCTCTAAAATTCGCAAAAGTATTGACGAAAACGTGACTTTGCGCTATGCCTACTATGCTTCAGATAATCCCTTGCTCACAGGAAGTACGCTGGCATCAGGGAGCTTGGGACAAACCGGTGTCAAGCCAACTTACGCGATTACGTTAGCGATGTTGAAGAAAATTTTAGGGGGTACTCATCGAAATTTGGATTTGCAAGACTCGAACCACTTTGAGATATAGCCGATGGTAAGTCGGGTGTATCTCAGATTTGCCCCAAATAGATTTGACTTTTCAAGTGTCGTTCGATCGAATCCGTCGCTTCACATTGGATTAGATCTCCTGCGTGAATCAAGAAGCTTGTTCTAGTTCAAAATTGAGTAATACGGCAGTCAAATTGAGACGCAATCCCAATTTTTTGCACCGTTTCCCCAACAGCTACTGCCCAAACTTTTATCCTCTTTCTTCTCCTGAACCTGTCAACTGGTACACTCTTTTTAGATTCATGTAGGAGATTTATTCCTTTCTGACTAATGGCACCAAATGCATCATGTAATCTCGTTTTCCAATGGGTACACCAGCCATGCGAAGAATGTCGTAAGCCGTGACCATATGGAAGTAAAAGTTTGGAATTAGAAATTCATTCACATAGGCACTGCCAGACAGCTCGACGTAGAGGCTCTGTCCCAAGTCAATGCGAGTCACTTCAGCTAGCTTTGCCTCTTCAACGTTAATGCCCAAAAGAAGTTCATGAGTGTTTTCGATGTGCTTGTACGCCTGCACGAGAGATGTGACATCTGGATCTAGATTGTTCGCAGGTTTGCTATCACACCAGAGAGCAAAGTTGCGTGGTTGGTTGCAGGTAAACGCAATCTGTGTACCGAAGGGAAACATATCAGCCGCAATGCGCTTTTGAAGGAACGACTCGTCATCACAAAAATGAGTCTGAGCTGACTTCAAAAGATGCTCAAGAGTGGCTAGGCGGCTTTGGAAGAGGGTTCGGATTAAATCTATATGCTGACTTTGCATTTTGCGATCTCTTAAGACTTATTCTATGAACTCTAGCTGCATTTGGAATAGATTGCAGCCTAGACCAGCGGGGGCATTTGAGAAGACTCAAAAAAGAAAATGCTCCTTTTCCCGTTGTCTTTACAGGAAATCGCCACGCACCTTTGAGCCAGAGAAGTATTAGCCATATCGTTCACCAGGCCGGGATATTGGCAGGGTTTGAGTTTCCCGTCCACCCATCTCTTGCGCCATGCTTGTGGGTACTATTTGGCGAATAAAGGCGTAGATACGAGAAAGATTCAGGAGTATCTCGATTATGCCAATATTCAGGACACTGTCAGGTATACGCAACTCTCAGGAGCTATATTTGAGAGTTTGTGGGATTAAGGAATCGCTTTGAAAAACTGAAATATTCATGGAGTAAGGCTTTCAGAGGCTTCTTGTTCTTGGTGACAGCTTTGCTAACAGATCTCCCCAGATCGGACGTGCCCTATATGTCGAACGGCAACGGAACCGCCCAACAGCCTCCAGCGACGGTGACGCAACCGACGAAACCCGTAGACCTCCTGCGTGAATCAAGAAGCGTGTGCCAGGTCAAAATAGAGTAACTCGGTAATCAAATTGAGACGCAAGCCCAATCGTTTGCGCCGTTTCCTCCACAGCTACTGTTCAAACTCTTACCCTCTTTCCTCTCCTGAGTATGTCAACTGGCACACTCTTTTGAGATTCATGCGGGATGTCTATTTTACAGCGTTACATTGCCAGCTTGCAGCTCGTCCAATCGCGCTAAGACTTCTCGACTGTGAATGCTGGGATTGACTTTGACGAATCGATCGCGCAGAATGCCATCCGGATCGACAATGAAACTATGACGCACCGATCGAGAATAAATCCACGAACCGTAAGCCTTGCTGACCCGTCCGTCTACGTCAGATAACAGAGGAAACCGCAATCCCTCAGAATCGCAGAAGTCAGCGTGGGAAATCGTATCGTCGGCACTAACACCTAAAATTTGCGTGCTTCGATCGAGGTATTTCGGCAAGTCTTGCTGGAACCGTCGCGCCTCGATCGTGCAACCGGGTGTAAAATCGGCCGGGTAAAAGTACACCACGACCCACTGTCCTCGGTAGTCTGATAGCGAAACGTCTCCGTCTCCCGTGTTCGTGGGTAACGTAAACTCTGGGGCAGGCTGGTTCAGGGAGGGTAAGATGCCACCCATGGCAAAGGCGGATTGCGTGAAAACACCAAACCCAGTAACCAGCGCGAGACAACTCGCCCATAAAGTTGCCCATACCGTTTTCAAAAGCGTTTGACGAGACATCGTTAATCTGCGTAATCATCAGTGCTACTACTTAATATAAGTTTACATATCTCGCCCATGACGACCACTGTACTTTTTTTATCCGATGCCAATGCAACACACGCTTTGGGCGTGCAACTGGGGAAAACCCTACCACCGAGAACGACACTTTTACTTGAAGGCGATTTAGGGAGTGGAAAAACAACGCTCGTGCAAGGTATTGGCGAAGGTTTGGGCGTTGCAGGCTCGATCGTCAGCCCCACGTTTACCCTAGTGAACGAATATCTCGACGGGCGAATTCCGCTCTATCACTTAGACTTATACCGCTTGCATCCTGAAGAGGTGGAAGACTTGCAGCCAGAACTGTATTGGGAAGGGGTTGAAGTGCAACCGGGAATTACCGCCATTGAATGGTCCGAGCGTCTCCCCTACTTACCCAACAACCCTATCCGCCTGCGTTTGACGCAGGCGGAAGAGTCGAGACAGATCGAAATTTCCGTTCGAGGAGAGCTTCCCGACGGGTTCGACAATCTTTGTCGATCGTAGATCGGCGCAACGCATACTTACCTATCTAACATCGACGATGCAAGTTGCATGATGGGTTGCATTGCAACTTGCACGAATTTAAAGGTGTTAGCGCCTCAATCCCCTAGCACAGCTACATCTTGGACTGCTAGAGATTAAACGACGACAATAAGCTCGCGTGCGATGCGCTCGAATATTGCACGATCGACGATTAGAAAATCTGAAGGTTGCAGTGAAACTTATTCGTCTTCCCAAACTTCAACGGACAATAGCTCGCTGAGCGGATCTTGCATCGAAAACTCGAATTCTAACAGTTCTTGCTTAATGCGCGGCCAATCGTCACCGAAGAGAAAAGCGATTTTCCAGATTCGATCGCTCGGTAGAACGACTTTTGAATCGACGAGTTTGCGTACTTGACGCTGCAACTTCACCATAGGATGGATAACCTGATGGTTCATAAGACCTCTTGAATTGTTCAAATCCTCTTTTATCGTTTGAGTTTGTATGGTTGCAGTCGGCGCTCTGTGAGTCTTTGCTTCGGTTAAGAGGGCCGACAGTTTCTCAATACTATACAGTTATAACTGAAACTCGCTCGATTGGCAAGAGCTATCTGTAAAAAATGCCAATCTGAGGGAGTCTCCCTCCCAAACGGCCGGCAAAATCATCAGTAGAGGTTCGGAAAATTCGGCGTTGACAAAGTGCTGGCCCGATCGAGTATCCATTGTTGCACGATCTCGTTAACTTCTTCAGGGGCTTCGTCTTGCGGACAATGACCGACCCCTTCCAGGGTGACGAACGCATCCACCGCGTCGTACTGCTCGAGCGATCGAGCCAGTGCGATAGGTTCCCACGGATCTTCGCTCCCCCACACGATCAGCGTCGAACAGGGCAGTCGATCGAGCAACTCTTCTGGTAGCGGTCCCTGAGAATAGCGGGTAAATGCAACAAAGACATCGCTGGCGCGAGGATCTTTCGACGGTTCCACGAGGAGTTCCACGAGTTCGTCCGTGACCGCTTCCTGGCGTTGGTACGCTTGCAACAGAATATTGCGAACCGTCTTCGGCGTCGCCAGCTGATTGAAAAAGAAGTCGCCGATCGGTTTAACCGCAAGTAAGTTTTGTAACACCGGTGCGCCGAGGCGTTTCAAAAACGATTGCGTTTGGCGGCGTTTGTCGTGCAGTAACCGCAGCGAACAATTGAGTTGTACGATACCGCGAACCCAGTCAGGGTGGGTGACCGCCGTTTGCATTGCCACGATACACCCGATCGAGTTCCCTACGAGAAACGACGCTTCGCCCACCACCTCGCGACAGAAATCCGCGACGAGAGCGCCCCAGGTTTCAAAGGTGTAATCCACCACTAAACCGGGGGTGGGTTTGTGGGATTGACCGAACCCCAACAAATCCAGGGCGTAAACGCGATGGTTGCGGGCGAGAATGGGAATATTTTTGCGCCAATGACCGATCGATGCCCCGAAACCGTGAACGAGGACGATCGCCGAACCCGTATCGCCTCGCTGTTGGTAGCAAATATTGAAGCCGCGCCAGCGCCAAAATCGATCGATTGCGATCTCGGGTTTGGGCGTTGCAGGAGAAACAGACACAATCCTTGGAACGACGAAACTTCTATAGTTCTAGTGTAATTCGATCGACCAAACGGGCAACTCCACAAATACTGAGGCTCTCATCTGGGACGAGCATAATCCAGAAACAGTAAAAGTAGGGTTTTCCCGCTCTGACTGTTCCTGGATCGCTCGATCGGCGACTATCGCCTTAAAAATCTCCGTTTTCCAACTCGTTCCTAGGCCGCATTCGGGGTTTTAGCCGGAGTAGCGGTTTGGGGAAGTGGTGCAACACCGTTTTCAGAAGGGGCGGGCATCGAAAACGTACAAGACGAACAGTACCAATACAGTAGGTTCGTTCGCACGTGTTGCAGCATCGATTTACCGCAGCAAGGGCAAGATTTAACAGCCATACAATCTCCTTAAATCCAGTTTGTTATGCCGCTAACGTCGGTTCGCCATCAGCTAGAGCAGATCGCATCCAGAATTGGTTAACCACTTTCTGATAAGCGGCTTCATATTTTTCGACCATACTCGCAACGCTGAAATGTCGGAGAACCCAGTCACGGCTGTACTGGCGGTTGAGTTCGGCCGCTTTGGGGATCGCTTCGATCGCCTCGCCGACTGTTTCGCAAATCAACCCCGTGGTTCCGTGAGCGATGACTTCAGGAACAGCACCGCGTTTAAACGCGATAACCGGGGTTCCCGTACACATCGACTCGATCGAAACTAATCCAAAGGGTTCTTCCCATGTAACCGGGAACAGCGTCGCCGTTGCATAGCCTAAAAACCGTACTTTATCGTAATGGGACAGTTCGCCGTGGTATTGAATTTGACGGCCGTCGATATGGGGGGCAATTTGGGTTTCAAAGTCCGTTCGATCGACGAGATCGACTTTCCCCGCAATTTTCAACGTCCATCCCGTCCGTTTGGCGATCTCGATGGCATGGTGAAGGCCTTTCTCGGGAGAAAGTCGTCCTAAAAACGCCAAATAGGGCGGATCGTCAGCGGGTTCTTCCACGAAGGGATAGTTCTCAGGATCGATCCCGTTGTGAACGGTGCGGACGTAATTTAATTCCGGGAAACGTTGCTGTTGCGCGTCGCTGATGCTGATAAACGGCTGATGTCGATATTGGGCGAAAACCGCTTGTTTTTCTCGGTTTAACCCTTTATAAAGCGTATGAACGACGGGTACGTCGAACTGTTCGGCATGAGAAAGTGCCAGATAACCCGTGTGAAAGTGAACGAGATCGAATTCGTTCGCTCGATCGAACACTTGCTGGTATTGCAACGCTTCGTAAGACTGGAGATCGCCACCGTCGGGATCGAAACGCAACGCTGTCGGACAGATGGCTGCCAGACGTGCCAAGGTTTGAGAGTCTCCTGAAGCAAAGAGAGTGACTTGGTGGCCTCGCCGGACGAGTTCGTCGGTAAGGTGTCCGACCACGAGTTCGACACCGCCGTAACCCGGAGGAGGAACCCGTTCCCACAAAGGTGCAACTTGAGCAATACGCATGATGGTTTTCCTCTCCTTTGCCATGGAGGACAGAAATCGAGCCGTGCGAAACCGCGCAAATTTCGAGGGAAATTTGGAAAATCGAGAGATTTGGCTTCGCAAAAGGCTGGAGTTAAAAAACGTGTTGGGTCGATCTAACCGAAATCGCCTAAGGGCATCATCACTGCCTCCTGGAATGAATTAGGCTATCGGGAGGAAGTATCGCATTCCCAGAAACCACTGACGGTGTTCGAGTTGGGTGAAACAATGCGTTACATTCCGCCAACGATCGAGATCTTTGCCGATGTCTGTTCGACCTGTCGAGTCCGGTTAACCGAACTTCATCGAGTTCGAGGGTTGGCTTCCGTCAGTCGAAATTGAGGTCGATCGCTAGATTGACAGTCGATTTGCGGGTTTTCAGGGATTTTTCGCGATCGAGTCCCTTTCAAAATCCATTCAACGAACCGCCTTGAGCAACCGCTCCAGCGCGGCGAGAATCGGCAGCGGCGATCGATCCCGTTTGCGGTTCCCATAACGCTGCCTGAACACCTCCGAAGTACAGAGAAGGTTGGGGGAATGGATAGAGAGAAAATCCCGACAAAGGCGTAACCGACAAACCCGGCTCGAACGCAATTCTCAGCACTTCTTCAATGACTTCAACGTGAAGTCGAGGCGATTCGACAGCCTCCGATAAAGACAGACCCCCTTGGATAAAGCGCAACAAGACCTGAGCGATGGCGGTGGTAATGCGAGACGCACCAGGCGATCCGATCGATAACACAGCACCATCCGATCGCCGAGCGAGCGTTGGAGCCATATTCGACGACAGACGGGTTCCCGGATGCAAATCCCCTAAACCGTGAGGATGGAGATCGATTTCCCCCAAAGAATTGTTCAACCATAAACCCGTCCCCTCTACCATGACCCCAGACCCGTATCCCGCCGACGCACTAATCGAACAGGCGAGACCGTCAGTATCCACTGCCGAAATATGAATGGTGGAGGGAGATTTCATCCAAGCGTGCAAGTTATTGCCCTCAGCGAGTTCCAGCAATTCAGAAACCGCTACAGGCAGATCTCGCGCCCCATCAAGGCGTTGGTTGCGATAGTCCAGCACCGCCTTTTGAATCTCGACGAGTTGGCGAACTGAGGCAACATCCCATTGAGAACAGGGGTAACGATCGAATAACAGCAGCATTGCCGCCAAACAAGCCCCCCCAATGGCAGGCTGCGGATTGGTCGCGATTTCCCAATCCCCAAAGCGCAGGCGTAGCGGGGAGCGCGCGATAGCTTGATAAGCGGCTAGATCTTCCGCGGCGAGCAGACCGTCGTTTTCTTGAATTTCTGCGGCGATGCGCTGTCCGATCTCCCCCGTATAGAAGGCATCGATCCCTCGATCGGCAATTAGCCGCAGACTGTCCGCCAGACCGGGAACGCGAACGATCTCGCCAGCTTGAAGTAAGCTGCCATCGCGATGGTGTAACGTTCGATAGCTTTGAGGGTGCCAGCTAAAAATCGCGTCGTGCGTGTAGCGCAAATATTCCGCCGCGCCCCCCGTTAGCGGAAACCCCCGTTCGGCCCATTCCAGTGCAGGCGTGACCACCGTACTCCAGGGAAGAACGCCGTATTGCTCGGATGCCATGCCTAAACCGGCAAAGATCCCCGGAGTTGCAACAGAACCGTAACCCACGATGTTGCTCATTCTGCCGCCGTAATCGAAGAAAACCTCAGTCGCACCTCGACCGAGCTGCAATGACGGTAAGCCGCGTCCGGGCATTTCAGCATAAGCATCGATAACGACCGGTTCGATCTCTGGCGGCCAGATCGCAATAAAGCCGCCGGCCCCGGGAGCCATCACACCGACATCGGTACACATCGACACGAGGGTGGCGGCCAGCGCTGCATCGACTGCGTTGCCTCCCCAGTCGGCAACCTTAGCACCAGCATCGGCTGAGATTTGAGAGCCAGCAGCAATTGTGACGTTTGGCATGGTTCGATCGAGAAGCGTTTGTGAAGGAAAATCAAGGCGTTTGAATCTGCCCACTATTTTCCATGGAGCCAGAATCAAAGATGGTATTCAACCCTTCTTACTCATTCTTGAAAAATTCTTGAAAAATTCTCAAAAATATTTAAGTCCACAATTGTTGCAACAAATTGAGTACTTTTCTATAAAACAATTTGACAATAATGTTTTGTTGAATTCGCTTATTTTACAATCTTCATGCCCCAGATTGCTGCAAGATCGGCACTCATAATTCATGAGATTTATTTTTGTAAAATAAAATTAATTCTGTAAGCGTTTTATAGCGCGAGTTTGACAAAGAAGCCATCCTGGGTGAAAGCATGTGGTAATAGCGATGTCTTTAAATCGACGTGATTTTTTAAGATGGGGAACAGTTGGTAGTGCGTTGTTCATCGCCCCTTTCAGCGTCCCACAACCCGCCTGGGCGTTAAGTCCACAAATCCCAAGATTTCGGCAACCCTTTAGGAGACTCTCTGAGTTAAAACCCGTCCGCAGCGACACCACAACCGACTACTACGAAATCCGCGCTCAAAAAGCCCGAGTCGATATTTTGCCAGGAACAAAAACCGAAATTTGGGGCTATAACGGACTGTTTCCAGGGCCGATCGTTCGACAGCAGGGTGGTAAGCGAAGTGAGGGCGGCCGTCAATCTGTCGTGCGATTTATCAATCAGCTCGGCCAAGACGATCGCGGTGATGACATCGAGATCGTGACACATCTCCACGGCATGGCCTCCCTGCCTCAATACGACGGTTTTGCAGAAGATTTAATTCCACGGGACTATTTCAAAGATTACATTTATCCCAACGATCGAGCCGCAACCATTTGGTATCACGATCGCACCATCGACAAAACCGCTCGCAACGTCTATCGGGGACTTGCGGGAATGTATATCGTCGAGGATCGCGTCGAGCGAGATTTACCCTTACCGAAAGGTTCCTATGACGTGCCGTCGATCCTTCAAGATGCGTTCTTTGCCCCGGACGGTCGCATGGTGTTCGACGATCGAGGTCAAAGAAGCCTCTATGGTGATGTCGCCCTCATTAATGGGGTTCCTTGGCCGCGCATGGAAGTCGCGAATCGCAAGTACCGTTTCCGCCTGCTCAATGCCTCGGGATCGCGAGCCTATAACTTGGCACTCAGTCGGGACGAACGGCGGCTGACGTTGGGTGAAACGCTGGTGGTGATTGGTTCCGATGGCGGACTTTTAGGGGAACCCGTCGAGGTCAAAACGCCTTATCAAGTCCTTGAAATTGGCATGGCCGAACGCTACGAGGTCATGATCGACTTTTCTCGCTATCCCGTGGGCAGTTCGGTCTATCTCAAGAACATTGGCTTTACGGGTAGCATCGACACCGATAATCGGATTCACACACTCATGCGATTTGACGTGGTGCGCGAGGAACCAGACGACAGTGCAATTCCAGAGACTCTGCGTCCCGTGGAACGCTTGTCTCCTAACAATGCCGTCCGTACCCGCACGTTCCGCTTCGCTCGCAACTTTAACAGTTGGGTAATTAACAACCACGAATGGAACGCCGATTTTGTGATGGCGAATCCGAATGCTGGGGACGTCGAAATTTGGGAACTCGTCAACCCCGGTAGCGGCTGGTTCCATCCCGTCCACATCCATCTGATCGATATGCAAATGCTCGATCGAAACGGATTAGCGCCTCGTCCCTACGAACGAGGTTGGAAGGATGTTTTCCACGTCGGCGAGTTTGAAACAGTGCGGATTATCGGCAAGTTCGGCACCCGAGACGGACAATACATCAACGGCAAATTTATGATGCACTGTCACAATCTCGTCCACGAAGACCATTCGATGATGACGGTCTTTGAAGTGGGTGTAAACGGCACCGATCCCAGGTCAGCACCCGCGCTACCGATTTCAGAGATGCAACCGCTCTAAAACCGCTTTAAACTAACGACCCGCACCGTAAACTTCTTCGTCATAGACTTCGATCGCCTCCATATTGTAAGGATGGGGCGGTTTCTCGTAGGTTTTTTTCTTCTGGGATCGCGCTGATGGAGCAGAGCGTTCCGACGACTTCTCAACCGTTGGCTTAGTTTGACCCGAGCGTCGATTGTCGCGAGGCGAGGGTTGTGCTTCAGGGCGAACGGTGGGAACCGATCGATCCGGAGTCGTCGGGGAAGTTTGGGCGAGCGTCGGAGAAGCCCACAATAACAACAAACAGCACGCCAAACAGCATGAAATTGCTGTTATCAGTCTTTGTAACAGTCTTTGAGCGTTAATCATGACCGATCCTTGGAAGCGAACGGGGATGACCGAATTCTAACGCTAGAAAGTTGCAATTGACTGCCCGTTCGAGGAAGTCGTGAAGGATGATGCTACATTGATCTTTAGGTTACAGTTGCCGTTTGCGTTTGCCATTGCGTGTATTTGGCATTGCGTGTATTTGGCATTGTTAACGTGTCATCGATCGAATTGCCCATGTCACCCTCATCGTCCCAAGTCGCCGAAGCCGTGGAAGAACCGATTCGTCTCCCTCGCACCCGTGAATCCGATCGCCTCAAACGCATTCGCCACACGGCATCTCACGTGATGGCGATGGCAGTACAGCGTTTGTTTCCCGAAACTCAGGTGACGATCGGCCCGTCGACGGAATACGGCTTTTACTACGATTTCGATCGGCCAGAACCGTTTACAGAAAAGGATCTCAAGACCATCAAAAAAGAGATGGTCAAGATTATCAAACAAAAGCTTCCTGTTGTTCGAGAAGTCGTGACGCGCGAAGAAGCTGAAAAGCGCATCCAAGCCATCAAAGAACCCTACAAACTCGAAATTCTCGCCGATATCGCCACGGAACCCATCACCCTCTACCACCTCGGCGATCTTTGGTGGGATTTGTGCGCCGGGCCTCACGTAGAAACCACCGGAGATCTCAATCCCAAAGCCATCGATCTCGAAAGTATCGCTGGTGCTTACTGGCGTGGCGATGCGAACAACCCCCAACTCCAGCGGATTTACGGAACGGCTTGGGAAACCCCGGAACAACTCAAGGAATACAAGCGCCGTAAAGAAGAAGCGCTCAAGCGGGATCACCGCAAAGTCGGAAAAGAACTCGGTTTGTTCGTCTTTTCCGATGCGGTGGGCCCCGGTTTACCCATGTGGACGCCGAAGGGAACGATCCTTCGATCGACCTTGGAAAATTTCCTCAAAGACGAACAGCAAAAACGCGGCTATCTTGGAGTCGTCACCCCCCACATCGCGCGGGTGGATTTGTTCAAAACCTCGGGACACTGGCAGAACTATAAAGAGGATATGTTCCCGTTGATGGCGGACGACGAGGAAGCATTACGTGCCGAACAGGGATTCGTCATCAAACCGATGAACTGTCCGTTCCACGTGCAGATTTATAAAAGCGAGCTTCGATCGTACCGGGATCTGCCCCTGCGGTTGGCGGAGTTCGGGACGGTTTACCGATACGAACAATCGGGAGAACTCGGCGGTTTGACTCGCGTGCGCGGCTTCACTCAAGACGACTCGCACCTCTTCGTCACGCCAGATCAACTGGAAACGGAATTTCTCAACGTCGTCGATTTGATTTTGTCGGTGTTCGAGAGCTTGCGCTTGCATCAATTCAAAGCGCGTCTGAGTACCCGCGATCGAGAATCCGATAAATACATTGGTTCGGATGAAGCTTGGGATAAGGCAGAAAACGCCATTCGTCACGCCATGAACACGCGGGGAATGAGCTATTTTGAAGCACCTGGCGAAGCAGCGTTTTATGGTCCGAAACTCGATTTTATTTTCCAAGACGCACTCGAACGGGAATGGCAATTGGGAACGGTTCAAGTGGACTATAACCTTCCCGAACGGTTCGAGTTAGAGTACGTTGCCGAAGATGGTTCTCGCCAGCGTCCCGTGATGATTCACCGTGCGCCGTTCGGTTCGTTGGAACGGTTAATCGGAATTCTCATCGAGGAATATTCAGGTGATTTTCCGTTGTGGCTCGCGCCGGAACAGGTGCGGTTACTGTCTGTTAGCGATGAGTTTTTACCGTTTGCGAAGGAAGTCGCCTCGCAGATGCTGCAATTGGGAATTCGCGCTGTAGCGGATACCAGCGGCGAGCGTCTCGGAAAACTGATTCGCAATGCGGAAAAAGCCAAAATTCCTGTGATGGCAATCGTCGGTGCGAAGGAACAGGAAACGAACAGTCTTAGCGTTCGTACTCGCGTTTCTGGGGAGTTGGGTTCGATGCCAATTCCTGAAGTTATCGAGAAGTTGAAATCTGCTTTGAATTCTCGCGGCGATTTTTAAGCGTGTTGGTTTAGCGGCTCGATTTTCAAGCCAAAAGATATTCGGGTGCGTGGCGGTGCTATATCGTTCACATCGTAATGATGTTTCACACCGTCACGTACCCAAGCTATTCTGTCCGTGCTAGTGTTTGCGATCTTTTAAAGTGGAGTGAATACGATGCATTCTACGAATTTTGCAGTAACACGACGTTATGGATAAAGCGCTTATTTCTCGAGAACGAGACATCAAACTCGATATTCTTAAAATTATTGGTTTAGCCGGAATTATTCTCGCTCATGCAAATCCCAATGAATTCATTAATGGAATTCGCAATTTTGACGTTCCGCTAATGGTTCTGGTTTCGGGGACGTTATTTGCAAAATCTTCCAATTTAAAAACTCGATCGACTGGAGCGTATCTTAAAAAAAGACTCCTCCGACTGATCGCTCCAACTTGGGTATTTTTTGGATTTTTCTTTATTTGTATTGGGATTATCTGCTTAATAACTGGAGCGAGATATCCTTATCCCAACGACGAAATTATTGAAACGTTCTTTTTGCTTGGCGGTATTGGCTATACCTGGATCGTTCGCGTTTTTATCATCATTGCTGCGATCTCGCCTTTACTCGTTAATTTTTTGTTTAAGGCGAAAGATCGAAAAACTCGCTATTTTTGGACGATTGCAATCTATGTCTTGTACGAATCGATCGTGCTATCAATTGGCGATCTCGACGAGGAAGATTTTGTTTTTGCAGGAATCGACGATCGATTCGATCGACTGATGTTTTGGATTTACGATATTGGTGTCCAAAAAACTCTATTTTATGCAATTCCTTATTCTTGCTTGTTTGCTTTCGGGGCGATGCTCGATCGACTGTCTCAAAAAACAATAGCTTATCTTTCGATCGCAAATTTTACCATCTTTACAACAATTGCAGCCTGGCTTTACTTTAAAAACGGAGAGTTTATCAGAACGCAAGATTATAAATATCCACCTCAGTTATATTATTTATCTTATGCAATTTTTGTTTCTCTTTTGTTATATTTTGTTGTCGATCGAATTTTAAAATCATTCCCACAAGAGGCCATTCGATCGAACCCAATCACTCAATTGTTTGTCTTTGTCAGTTCTTCGTCTCTTTGGATTTACCTGTGGCATATCTTTTTCGTCCATTACGACGATGAAATTTTAGAGAGCCTTTTAGGCGTGCCAGCTTGGGTTTCTCTAAAGTTTATGCTAGTTTTCAGTCTTTCACTTTTGACAACTTACGCTCAAAAGCGTCTCGTTCGGCATTTGACATCCAACACAGCATTCGGACAAAAAAATGCGAATTGGCTTTCTCTGGTTTTTCTCAAATAGTCCATCTTCAAACCGCTCTCGTACTGATGAGAATCCGTATAAAATCGATTGAGCGTCATGGCAAAACCCTCGATCGATTCCTCCGCAAAGCTTCCCATGCTATGGCACAATAAACGGATCGGATCGACATCTGCGTCTCCCATGAATCTCATTCTCTACAGCAAACCAGGCTGTCACCTGTGCGAAGGGTTGCTCGAAAAACTCCAACAAATCGACAGCCTCACCGTCACGACCCGCGACATTACCACCCGAGACGACTGGTTTCAAGCCTACCAGTACGAAATTCCCGTTTTATTCTGGGTCGACGAGTCCAGTGTCGAACGGCAACTTCCGCGCCCTTCCCCTCGAGCGAGCGTGGCACAATTGGAACGAATGTTACAGAAATATACCTAGTAATCTAGTTAGAACAATCCCCAAAATTCGGTGTGAGCGAGGGCAACGTTATGAAACTGCGAGACTTGTTAGCGGCGATTTCCCCCCAAGCCGCCATTCCCGAACATTCTGCCTTAGACAGCGACATCAAAGGTCTTTCCACCAATTCCCATGCTTGCCAGCGTGGGGATTTATTTATCGGAATGCCGGGAACGCGCGTCGATGGCGGTGAATTTTGGCAAAGCGCACTCGATGCTGGTGCAGTCGCCGCCGTAATTTCTCCCGACGCGGCTCAAAAATATCCCCCTCAAAACGGCGAGTGTGTCATTAGCGTTCCCGATGTCAAACGCGCCTGTGCGTTTCTGGCCAGTTCCTTCTACAACCACCCCGGAAAAACCCTCAATCTCGTCGGCGTGACGGGGACGAATGGAAAAACTACGACCACTCACCTGATTGAATTCCTTCTACGGGAAGCCGCGAAACCGACTGCACTTCTCGGAACGCTATACGCACGCTGGCCGGGTTTCGAGCAAGTCGCCACTCATACGACTCCATTTCCCGTCAGCTTGCAAGGACAACTAGCGCAGGCGCGGGATGCAGGCGCGCAGTACGGTGTCATGGAAGTCAGCTCTCATGCTTTGTCTCAGTCGCGGGTGTTGGGATGCGAGTTTCAAGTGGCTGTGTTTACGAACTTAACCCAGGATCACTTGGACTATCACAAAGACATGGACGATTACTTCGCGGCGAAGGCGTTGCTGTTCTCACCCGAATATTTAAAAGGTCGCGCTATCGTGAATATTAGCGATCCTTATGGAGAACTGTTGTCCAACCAAATCCCCACCGAATGCCTCTGGACGTACAGCAGCGAAGACGATTCTGCCGATCTCCACACCGATCGTCTCAACTACAATCCTGATGGCGTATCGGGAATACTTCACACCCCGGTGGGCGATGTAGAATTTACGTTGCCGTTAGTGGGTCAGTACAATATCGAAAATATGTTAGCGGCGGTCGGTGTCACGCTCCATCTCGGATTGGAACTCTCACAAATTGTCGCGGCACTGCCGAAATTTACAGGCGTTCCGGGTCGTATGGAACGAGTTGAGGTTTCTCCGGAACAAGACATCAGCGCGATCGTCGATTACGCACACACGCCAGATAGTTTAGAAAACCTGTTGCACGCCGCACGTCCGTTTATTCCCGGTCGATCGATCTGCGTGTTTGGCTGTGGCGGAGATCGAGATCGATCGAAGCGTCCGATGATGGGAGAAATTGCCGCACGACTCGCCGATCTCGTCGTTGTCACGTCAGACAACCCGCGCACTGAAGATCCCGATCGAATTATCTCGGATATCTTAGAAGGCATTCCCGACAGCGTCGAACCCCTCGTCATCCCCGATCGCGCTGAAGCCATCCGCACGGCAATTTTACAAGCGCAACCCGGCGACGGCATCATCATCGCCGGCAAAGGCCACGAAGACTACCAAATTCTCGGCACTGAAAAAATCCACTTCGACGATCGCGAACAAGCCCGCGCCGCCCTCACGATGAGATGAGGTGATAGCAAAACCCACCCCACCCAAAAAGGCGCACTGGGGTGCGCCTTAACTGCTCACTGCTCACTGTTCACTGTTCACTGTAAAAGCGGAGAGGGAGGGATTCGAACCCTCGTTAGAGTTACCCCTAAACAGCATTTCCAGTGCTGCGCCTTCAACCACTCGGCCACCTCTCCAGGGGGAAAATATTTAGATTTTCCAGTCAAAGCTTTACCATCCTAGCAAAACTTTTCGAGGGAGGCAAGCGATCGAGCGCGATTTTCAAAAAATTGGTTGTCCTGACCCTCGAATGTGTCGTACTCTCAACAAGGGACACATTCGATCGACCCTGTCGCCATTCCATTTACAATTACATTTCGCAATTACATTTTGCATTTCGAGATCCTTGACTTATGACTCGAACTTACGAAGTCCGCATTCATCACCGCCAAACCGGAGAACATTACACCGTTCGCGTTCCCGAGGATCGCTACATCCTGCACTCCGCTGAAAATCAGGGGGTGAACTTACCCTATTCCTGTCGTAACGGTGCTTGTACGAGTTGTGCGGTACGAATCATTTCAGGAGAAATTTATCAACCAGAGGCGATCGGGTTGTCGCCCGCACTCCGTGCTAAAGGTTACGCGCTGTTGTGCGTCAGTTATCCTCGATCGGACTTGGAAGTGGAAACCCAAGACGAAGACGAAGTGTACGAACTCCAGTTCGGCCGCTACTTCGGCAAAGGGAAAGTACGCATGGGACTTCCACTCGACGACGATTGATCCCAAATCGAGTTGGCACGATCGACTCCGATCTGTTTCATTTAGGTCGGGGCGTAGCGTGCGAGATTCCGCTCGGATTTCAGTCGATCGAAAAACCCCAGTTTCATTGAGAAGCCGGGGTTTTTCGTCATATCCGTTCGATCGTATCGCGAAACAAGACGCTTGCGAAGTCCGTTATTTTGAGAGGTACATCCGCTCTAAACTCAGAGCGACAACCCCCATCGTGACAACGATCATCCCGAAAATTTGATTGCCTGACAGCGCTTCCCCGATGATGAAAAAGCCGAACAGAGCCGTCATCACCGGCCCCGTCGCACCGACGATCGAAGCCAGAGAAGCACCCGCATATTTAATTGCGAAGTTGTTGAGGACGTAACTCACGAGGGTTAGTACGCCAATCCAAACCCCGCTTCCCAAAAGGGCAACGAGATTTCCTTCCGGAACCTCCATGCCTAAATCGGCTTGAGTGGCCACGAGCAACCCGAGGAAGGACAAAATGAAGACCGTACTGAAGTTGGCCAAACTAAAGGAAATCGGATGTAGGTTTTTCCCAGACAGCTGAGTTAACAGAACGTATCCGGCAAAAGTTACACCCGAACCGAGTGCCGTGAGGCTGCCCACCAAAAACGTACTTTCTCCAAATCCCGAACCGGAAAAAACGTTGAAAAAATTGGGAACGGCAGAAATACTTCCGAAGAGAATGACCACCATAATAATGCTTCGTGCGAGGGTCGGCCGTGCGCCGAACAAAACCCACGCCCCGAGAACGGTCACGATGGGAAACACGAAGAACAGGGTAATCGCAACTGCGGTTGGAATGTTTCCGATAGCAATGTAAATCAAAACCTGCGACAGAAACAGAGCAAAACCGCTTCCGACGACTTGAAATTGTAATTTACGGTTTTCCGGCTGTAAAAACCGTTGAATTTCGTCCCACCATTGCGGGTAAAGCTGCATCGCCACGAACGGCATCAGCACCACCACCACCACCATGCGGATAAATAAGATCAGCATGGAGTTCCCGAGACTCGGTGAAATAATGCCGCCCCAGTCGAACAGTCCAAAAATCGTTCGTTCGCTGAGAATGACTTTGATACTAACGTTGAACACGGACAATACTGCCGCATAGAACAGTGCCAAAATCAAACCGGTTTGAACTTGAGAGGTCTCTTTGGGCGGTGGCGGTGTGGGTTCGGGGGCAACTTCGACTTCGGCTTCGATTTCAGCTTCGATCGGTGGCGACGGATCGATCGAGCGGCCGTCCTCACTCTCTCTCAGCGGTGGGGGGAGGGTTTGAGCCGTTCTCCTCGCGCCGTTTGTCGATCTCGGAAGTGTTGGCGTGGTGACTTCGTCTCGCAGTTCGTGACTCAGGCGGCTGACGAGGGTATCGAGAATCGCTTCTCCCTGCTGTTGGAGGCTGTTGAGTTGGTTCAAGTTTTGGGAAAGCGTGCTGCAATAACTCCCGAGTTCTTGAGTCAACCCTTTATAACTACGGTGAAAGCTTGTATCGACGGAATCGCGAAGGCGATCGGTGTCGGTTGCAGCCGATTGGGGAACCGCAGGAAGCCGGCGCGCTGCCAGTTCTTCAACCCGTTGGGAGAGTTTTTCTTCGAGGTTCGCCGCGACCAGTTGCGCCAGTTGCTGAACCCAGATTTGCTGGTCTTCGGGATTGGGTTCAGCAATCGGCCTCGAAATGTCGGGTGTCCGTTGCTGCTGTCGGGCTTCCAGACTCGAAATATCTTCCAGCAGTCGCGTTTTTTCAGCCTGGAGACGGGTCACGTCTCGGGTTAACTGGATGATTAAGTCTTGCTGGAGGTGTTTGAGATCTTGTGTGAGTGCTGTCAAGATCGTTTCGACTGCTCGATCGTTGACAGCATCGCTGTTGGTAAGTTGCGTTTCCCTTTGCTCCATAAGTTGTTACCCCAATAGTCGTGGATGCGATCGATCGCGTAGCGGTTCGACAGCAGCGTAGCTCCCCCAGAGCGTTGCTACGGGTTCCTAGCTATCATAAACGCTTCGTCGCTCGGGTTCTATAGGGGAGATGAGAGGGCGAGCGGAAGAGAAGATGAGAGGGCGAGCGGAAGAGAAGATGAGAGGGCGAGCAGAGTAGAGATGCTATCTCGATACGTTGGCGTGCTGAGAACCCCATTTTTTCAAGATCCCCATTTTTTCAACCTGAAAATTCAATACAAAAAATGCGCCTTTCCTGGGAAAGACGCACCGTTTGAGAATTTTGAAATTGGGTATACTAAAACGGTTTGTTAAATTTTGTTTTTAAGATTGTCTTTAGATTCTAACCCGATCCTCTGGTCAGTACCATCGATCGAGCTTTACAATTCTTTATACAAATGATTGATGGCGATAATCGATCGACCCATTGTCTCTTCCTGTCTAGCTTTGCAGCGTTTGCGGAATATCGGATAACTGCGAGAGTTCCCGCAGTACCATCTGAGGAATGCCGCGATGCATCGTGACTCGTCCGCACACGTAGGCGTAACCTCGCCCCCGTCCGGCGTAGCGCGTGACGATCGATCGAACCAACATCTGACCTTGGGGACTCGAAGCCGTCGGCACCCAAAACTTCATGGGAAACAGGCGCGATCCCGTAAACACGATGATTCCGCCTTCCGCGCGCTTGCGAATCCCCCCCTGTAAATCGCAAAACACGATAATTTCCCGTTCGGTTTCGATGGCTTTCAAAATTTCAGCATAGTCCAATTGCACAGACAGCGCCCCACTGGCGTGACCGATTTTCCGAAAATCTTCGATAGCCGATGCCCGCAACGCCCACCATGCGGTCAAGCTGCCGTAATTCCGCGAAGCGGTGTGCTCGTTTGCGTGAGGGTTCCAAATCCCTCGCTGATAGGCTTGAGCGTAAAATTCCGCCGTCACGAACGCGCGATCGTACAACCGCGATCGACCGTACTTCGTAAAATACGGACTCCATCCTCGATCGATCAAATGCAAGTTATAGTGACTGTCGCCTCGGTGGACGTAACACACCAAACGGCTACAGTTTCCGCGATGGAGGTCCAAGCAGGCGCTCGGGGAATCGTCAGTGTCGAACTCCAAGTCCACCTGACACAGATCGCCGTTGGCTTGCATAAAGTAGTCTTGCGCCAGTTTCGCAGCAGCTAAGCCCGCCTCTGTGACGGGTTTCGCCGTTTCCGGTGCGGGGTGAAGCGTACTTTCTTCCGTATCGACGCAAATCAGACGCACGAATTCCTGCCGCTCGTCGATCTGGACTTCGATGGTGTCTCCATCGACAACTTGCGTTACCTGAATGTCTTTAAGTCGTGTTCCCACCGCACCTTTCCAGCTTTCGCGCTTATTGCACCCAGTTATGGCACCAAGCGCACGAACTTTTTCTTCCCGACTTGTAAAACTTTACCGCCGAGTTCTTCGATCGAATCGAACGACACGTTTGCATCTGCAATTCGATCTCCATCTAAACGCACCGCACCACCTTGAATTTGGCGGCGTCCTTCTCCACTACTTTTACACAAGCCACTCGCGCCCAAAATGTAAAAAAGTTTTGCCGGAAACGCCACTTCAGACAGCGAAAACTCCGGTACGGCGTCTTCCGTTCCCGAAGTATTTCCACCGACTAACGCCATCGCGGCTTGCTGTGCGTCCTTGGCTGCCTTGTCTCCGTGATACTGCGATGCGATATCTAAGGCTAACAATTTTTGTCGATCGCGAGGATTTTCCGGCAGTCGATCGAGTGGGTAATTCGTTAACAACTCGAAATATTGTTCGATTTGCGCGTCTGGTGTTTTCTCCAATTTCGAGTACATCGACAGCGCGTCTTCTTTCAAACCAACGTAATTTCCGAGAGACTTCGACATCTTCTGCGTGCCGTCCGTCCCGATCAAAATCGGAAGCAACAACCCGAACTGAGGCTTTTTGCCGAAATACCGTTGCAAATCTCGTCCAACGGCCAAGTTGAATTTCTGATCGGTTCCGCCGAGTTCGATATCCGCATCGATCGCCACCGAATCGTATCCCTGCATCAAAGGATAGAGAAACTCGTGTAGGTAGACCGGATTGCCTTTTTCGTACCGCAGTGCAAACCCTTCTTTCGCCAGCATTTGCCCGACCGTCATCGTCCCCAGCAATTCTAGGGTTTTCGCCAAATCTAACGCCGACAACCATTCCGAGTTGTAGCGAATTTCCAAACGTCCGGGAGTGTCGAAATCCAAAATCGGACGCAGTTGTTCGAGATAGGTTTCTGCGTTGTGCTGGACTTCTTCCGGCGTGAGTTGGCGGCGGACTTCCGATTTGCCCGTGGGATCGCCGATGCGAGCTGTGAAATCGCCGATAATCACGACGGCCGTATGGCCGGCATCTTGAAACGCGCGCAGTTTGCGGAAGGGAATACTATGGCCCAAATGCAAATCCGACCCCGTCGGATCGATCCCCAATTTGACTCGTAACGGTCGATCGATTTGGGCGAGGAGGGCTTCGAGGTTTTCCGTCGGCTCGTCGGATTCGGGGGAATTGGGAAAAATTTCTTCAGTTCCCCGATGCAACCAAGATAAGTCAGAATTCATAATCACGTGTTGCGTGGGTTCGCAGTGGCAGCACCGTCGCGTTCTCGCAACGAGGCTCGCAATAGCTCATTATCGCTTAGAATTGAGTTCGCTATGATAACAAAATAGTGGTCGATCGAGATCGTTCGGGCAGCTATCCGTATCCGTACTGATGGCTTGCCAAGCGGAAACAGAGGCGCTTTGGCCGGTTTCCGAGCTATCGTCCAAACTATAGTAAAGTATGTCCAGTTCCAAGCTATCGATCGAGAATCGATCGACGAGCGAGGGTCGTCCGTGGAGGAAGAGAACCAACCGTGTCAGCGAACACTGTTCGAGAAAAGAAACCGCAGATTCCAGTGCGGCTTTTCCAATTCGTGCAATCGGTGGGTAAAGTAACGGCAACCACCCTCTTAGGAACCACGTTACTCGGCAGTTCGATCGTCGCGGGTGGTTTGGTCGGCTTGGCGATTAGCTTTCGCAATCTCCCCGACGTGCGAGTGCTGCGGAGCTATATGCCCACGGAAACGAGCCATATTTACGACGTCAACGGGGAATTGCTCTACAGCATTCATGACGAAGCCAACCGCGAAGTCATGCCCCTCAACCAGATTTCTGACAATCTCAAATTGGCAGTTCTGGGTATTGAAGACAGTCACTTTTACATTCACCAAGGGATTAACCCCGGTGCTGTTTTGCGAGCGCTTCTCGCCAACTTGGAATCGGGGGAAACGGTGGAAGGCGCATCGACCTTGACGATGCAGTTGGTGAAAAACCTGTTTCTAACCCCCGAACGGACGTTTAGCCGGAAAGTCGCTGAAGCCGTCCTCGCCATTCGTCTCGAGCAAATTCTCGATAAAAACGAAGTCCTCGAACTGTATCTCAATCAGGTGTATTGGGGACACAACCTCTACGGTGCAGAGACCGCCGCACAAAGTTATTTCAATAAATCGGCTGCCGATCTGACGCTGGCGGAAGCGTCGATGATGGCGGGTTTGATTCAAGCACCGGAAGAGTTCAGTCCGTTTATGGACTACCAACTCGCCAAAAGGCGACAAGCGATCGTCTTAAACCGGTTGGTGGAATTGAAGTGGATTACGCCAGACGAAGCGACTGCTGCCAAACAGCAACCGCTGCGACTCGGTCGGGTGACGTCTTTCCAAACCAGTAAAGCGCCTTTCGTCACGGAGGCGGTGGTCAAGGAACTGACCGATCGATTCGGACGAGATGCCCTTCTCAAAGGGGGAATGCGCGTCCAAACCACCGTCGATCTGAACATGCAGCGCGTCGCGGAACAGACGGCTCGCGATTGGCACCAACGGCTGTTCGAGCAAGGGCTGTACTACAATTTTGAGGAAGGACAGATCGCCCTCGTTGCGGTCGATCCGAGAACGCATTTCGTCAAAGCGATCGTGGGCGGGTACGATTACAACGCCAGTCAGTTCAACCGCGCCACTCAAGCCCGACGTCAACCGGGATCGTCGTTTAAGCCCTTCGTGTACTATACAGCGTTTGCATCGGGAGGCTACGGCCCGGAGTCTCCCGTTGACGACAGCCCGGTGAAATATCCGGATGGGGATGGATACTATATCCCTCAGAATTATGGGGGAAGCTTTTCGGGAACGGTGAGCGTGCGGAAAGCGGTTGAGGTCTCGCTGAACATTCCAGCGGTGAAAATCGGTCAGGAGATCGGTTTGAACAACGTGATCGAAACTTGCCGCATGTTGGGCATCGCAAGTCCCATCGATCCGGTGATTTCGCTACCGTTAGGATCGGTGGATTTGACCCCGTTGGAAATGGCTTCGGCTTACGCGACGTTTGCGAGTAACGGTTGGCAGTCTGATACGACGCTGATCGTTCAGGTGACTGATAGTGCTGGGAACGTCATGCTCGATAACACGCCCAAACCCCGGTTGGTTCTCGATCCTTGGGCGACGGCATCTTTGTCGAACGTGTTACAAGGGGTGATCGATCGAGGGACGGCGACCACCGCGAAGCTCGGTCGACCGGCAGCTGGAAAAACGGGAACGACGTCTTCGGAGCGAGATATTTGGTTCGTCGGCTATGTCCCACAGCTTTCGGTCGCGGTTTGGGCGGGGAACGACAACAACGCCCCCCTAGGATACGGTGCAACGGGTGGGGGGTTTGTCGCGCCGGTGTGGAAAGATTTCATGCAAAAAGCCTTGGCGAACGAACCGGTGGTTAATTTTAAATCGCCATCGGATTTCGATCGGCCGTAATCGATGCAGACGATCAATGGATGTCTTTTTTCATGCGTTCTAAGGTTTCGTGCATTCGATCGAACATTTGTTGCGGCGTCATCCCGAACTGCTGTAACTGGGTGTTGAGCTGTTGCACGGTCATTTGCGCCATGAAGTCTTCGGAGAGTTCAAAGCGTTTCATGAAAATGCGATAGCGATCCATCATTTCTTCCATGCGTTCGATGTACTGTTTTTTCCCTTCTCGATCGAACTTGCCGTATTTACTCCCCAGCTCGACGAGAGATTGATAGTCCTCGAACAATTTTTTGGCTTCTTGCTGAACGATTTCTGATTCAAAAAAACTCATTGCAAACGTCCTTATTATTCTCGATCGTTTCAACTGAAAAACGGTAATTTCCGACTGCGATCGAACTGACCCGGTCTAACCTTATCTTAGGACACAGTAAAGTCTCAATTCAATTGTCTACAGGTTGGGTTTTCCCAACCCCGAAACTTGAAAGACAACCTCAAAGACTCGTTACAGACGTATGACCCAATCCTACGGTTTAGCTCTTCACACAACAACTTCACAACTCGGTTTAGCCATTAACGACTTTCGCGGTGACGCTCGCTGTCACACTTGGAATCTCGATCGATCGCTCTCGACACACTTGCACGTCACACTCGCCGAGTTTCTCGCTCCTCAAACCTGGCAGGATCTCGCCTTTCTCGCTGTTGCCAAAGGCCCCGGAAGTTTTACGGGAACGCGCATCGGGGTCGTTACGGCCCGCGTTCTCGCCCAACAGCTAGAGATTCCGCTGTTCGCAGTCTCGACGCTCGCCGCTGTCGCTCGTGTGTCTCAGGCGAACGACGATACAGATCTCGCGATTCAAATGCTCGCCGCACGAGGACAACTCTTCACCGCCATCTACAAGCGCTCGCCCGACGGACATCTCGCGACGCTGCTTCCCGACACCGTTTCTACTGTCGAACAGTGGGCGCAGACGCTCGATCGATGGCAAGCGCCCTATACGCTCGTCAAAGCCGACGAAGCAACGCTCGCCACTTCTGTCAGCAGCCTACTCGAACTCGCCAGTTTCGATTACCAACACGGCTTGCGCCCCCACTGGTCGAGTGCGATCCCCTTCTACGGACAGCATCCCGTCGTGAGTTGAGGCGGTAAGGTGATGATGAGGTCGTGAAGTTCGATCGTGAGATTGACAATCTCCCCATCTCTCCCGCCAGTCATCTCCTCATCGGGCTATTGCCCCATTCGATCGTCTCCCCATCCGGTCATTTTTCCGTCTTCCAACGCGGGATCGCAGCGAATTTCGATGAGGAAGCCGTCAGGATCGTAGAAATAGACTCCTCGTCCCGTCGGACGACTGACTGGGCCGTGGGAAATGGGAACGTCGTGCTGGCGCAGAACGAGTACGGCCAAATCGAATTCTTTGGGATCGACATCAAACGAGAGATGGTTCGCACGGGTAAACTCTCGGGTGGGGTCGGGATCGGGGGGCGGTAGTTCTGGTTCCCAAAATAAATCCAAAACGGTTCCATCCGGCGTCACGAAACTGGCCACTTTACCCGCTTCGACCAAACTCTTGAGCGTGGCCGGAACACTCTCTCCAGTCAACTCCTGCAAGCCCAGCATTTCACCATAAAACTGCCGAGATTTTTGTAAGTTTTTAGCGTTCAGTGCTACATGATGAACGCGCCGCAGCGTGCCGGGGGGTAGCGTGGGCTTTTTTGTATCTGCTGAAAATTGCATAACCCATCACTCGCATAACTTCTTTTAACTCTAGTTTAACGCTGCAATTGCCCTTAAACTCGAGTAACTTCGGCAAACTTAATTTTTAGATAGTCGTCTTCCATTTTGGCTCCCGACGGTTGTAGGGCTGCCAAGGCTTGGGGCAATACGAGATTGCGGCGGTGATTGCCGATCCGAATGTTGAGTTCGTCCCCAGTTTTGGACAGTTGAATTTTGTCTTTCGGCGTGCCGGGTAAGTACAGCTCTAAACAGTAAATCCCCAGATCTTGCACGACTCGAATCGTGTTTTCGTGATAGTACACTTGGCTGGGATCGTCATCGTCGTAAAGGGTTTCTTTCAGACGTTCCAAAGCTGCCAGTCCACACATTTCTTCAGAGTACAAGGGAACTTCTTTCACGGGCAGGGGTTGGAAGTTGTTATAAATTTCTTGCTTGTACTGCTGTTGTTGTTCTTTCCAACGCTGGAAGAATGGGTCGTTGACGCTATTGGGAAGGATGCGGTTGGCTACGACGAGATCGGTCGCCACGTTGTATAAACTCAAATAAGCATGGGCGCGTAGAGATTCTTTAATCACCATGCGCTCGGGATTCATGACTAATCGAACTGTGGTTTTCGTGTTGTCGGTGAGGATTTTTTCGAGTTCTTCAATTTGCTGGTAAAACTCATAAGGTGCGTCCATGACCTCCTTGTCGGGTAGTGAGAATCCGGCAATCGGTTTGAATAGAGGTTCTACGAGCGGACGTAAGGCGACAGAGATTCCCTGTAACGGTTTATAAAATCGTCTCATATACCATCCACCGACTTCGGGAATGCTCAGTAGTCGCAAAGCAGTTCCCGTCGGTGCGGAATCGACGATCAGCACGTCGTATTCGCCTTCATCGTAGTGGCGTTTCATTCGCACTAATCCGAAGATTTCGTCCATTCCTGGAAGGATCGCCAGTTCTTCGGCTTGAACGCCTTCCAAACCTCGTGCTTGTAGGACTTGGGTAATGTAACGTTGGACGGCACCCCAGTTTTCTGCCAGTTCGACGAGGGCATCGAGTTCGGCTCCCCACAGGTTTTCTTTGACGAGACGGGGTTCGTGACTCAGCTCGACATCAAAGCTATCAGCGAGAGAGTGAGCCGGATCGGTGCTGAGGACGAGGGTTTTGTAGCCCAACTCGGCACACCGCAGTCCCGTGGCTGCGGCGACGGAAGTTTTCCCAACGCCCCCTTTTCCGGTCATGAGGATGATTCGCATCGTCCGGCTCCTTTGCTGAAAATCGCTACATATTTTTTTACTTTAGCGGTTTTGTTTCAAATTGTAAGGTACGGTCGAGGCAAGGTTTTCCCGCCTAGCGCGTCCCTCAGTCTCTCTAACGGGGAAAATGCTGTTTGACGACGTCCCACCGAGAGCAGTTCCAGTAGTCGATGTGGCGGACGATTCGATCGGCGGAGTCGAGTTCGAGTTCGCTCCATCCGGGGATAGCAATACGGGGATACCCGGGGAGTGGGGTATTCCAGTTTAGTGTCCATCGAGCTTTGATGAGGTTGTTGGTTCGATCGATCTGATGTAGGTCTAATCGGATATCGCGAAACCAGGTGCGAATGAAGTCGATGTTCTGTCGGTATCGATCGAGTCCTCGAAACTGGTTGAGGGGATCTTGAAAGTAGACATCTTCGGCGTAGATGTCATAGGTTTGGTTTTCGGGGAAGTTTTCGTAATCCTGTTTGAGAATTGCAAGGATATCCATAGCGAGATATGCGGATCGATCGACGGCGCGGTTTCGATCGATCTTAACGTTGAGACTCGATCGAGATCGTTTCGATCGTAACCACAAAACTTTAAAGCTATATAAAGACCAATAAGATGATATTTTTTATCAACACCAAGCTTGGATTTTAGAGAAATTGCAAAGCAACATCAAAGTAGCTTTACTTAGCCAGCGTTGCAGATCTTAATACTTTTTCGGTAATTTCAATTCATAGCAGCAAGAATTTTTAACTATTTGACTTGAGATTAAGATGCTATACTTTAGCTCAGATCGCATAAAATTTTATGGATTTACCGATGAAACAAATCGTCAAAAAACCTGTGAGAATCGCGATCGTTCCTATTTGCATGGCGTTATGGGTTGGTATTTTTCCAAATGTCACCCGTGCATTAGAAGTGGTGGTTGCTCAACAGGTTCGATCGAGTCTTTCGAGTTGGGAAGCCTTCACTTCGGAAGGGGGACAGTTCAACGTTCAAATTCCTCGACAACCCGAAGCGAGAGCGAGAACAACAACCGTTTTGGGAAAACCGATCGATTGGAACGTGTTTCGAGCTGATGAAGGTTCGGAAACCTATGCTGTTGTTTATACCGATTTAACTGACGCGATTACAGAAGGTGGATCGAAGTCCTTTTTGGCGAGTATCGTCAACGATTTACTCGCAGAAGCAGAACTCGAAAATTTAGCCGAGCGTAGCCAGCGTATTTCGTTTAGTGGTTATCCCGGTCGCGAATTCTTAGGCGTTAGCAACGGCCAGATCGTTGCTATTCGATTGTACTTAATTGAAGACCGTCTCTACGGATTGTTTGCACGAACGGATGAGCTATCTCATGCGACGTGGTTTCTCGAGTCATTTCAGGCTCGTCCGTTATGGCCAGTTGTGACATCAGTTTCGGGAAATTTTAGCGTTGCGTTTCCGGTCGATTATCAAGAGGAAACAGACACAATCGAGCTGAACGGCGAACAATTAAATTGGACGCTTTATAAAGCACGAGATACGTTTCACTTGGACGATCGAGATCGAACATCTGACGATGGAGATTTATATGTTGTCGGTTATACGGATCTCCCTGAAAACTTTACAACACCCAGCATCGAAACGTCTTTAACAAAGGTTGGAAACGAACTCCTCGATCGCGTTAATTTACAGCCGTTACAAGAACACGGTCGATCGATTTCCCTCGACAATTATCCCGGGCGAGAATATATTGGCATTGTCTCCAGTCGATCGATCGCTTTACGCTTGTATGTTGTCGATCGTCGTCTTTACGCACTGATTTCGGTCGCTGATGATGTGGAAAGCGTCAGCCGCTTCCTCAATTCGTTTACGCTGCAATAGTTGGGAGAAATTGAAATGAATCGTTGGTTGGTCTTACTGGTCATTGCCGTTGCTGTTTTGGGAATTGCACCTTATTCAGTGCGATCCCAAAATATTTCACTATCTTCAGATAAAACTGTTCCTAACACGTTAAAAGGCGTATTCGACGAAATTGACGAAGCGGTTGAAGATTTTGAAGCTGAAGAGTTTGAGATTGAAGACATCGAAGCTGAAGAACTCGATGGGGAGCGAGTTCGAGAAAACTCGGAAAATCGACAAGAGCGGCGAGAACGTTTCTAATTGTCCTCAAGATCGATTCAGTCTCGATCGATCTTTGCTACTCTTGAGAATTGATGCAACGATTAGAATATTGGTTGACCCCGCTTTTACTGGTTACGATTGCGATCGTACAAATTTATCTAGCGAGTACTGCTAATCTATCCCCCTGGAAAGGTGGAGGATTTGGGATGTTTTCAACGATCGACGCTCCCTCAATGCGCGTTTTGCTCGCTGAAGGGGTAGATACCGAAAATCAACTCGTGCGTTTAGACGTATTCGGAGACTTAGATAAACCAACGCGCCGTCGTCTTCAGGCTTTACCGAAAGTAGACGATCTCGAGGAAATCGCGCAACAACTGCTCGCGCAGGAATTTGTCCCGATCGAGATTCGCCGAGAAGTCATTTACAAAAAATTACAAGCCGAAAATCCCTCGATCGAGTTTCCCCAAATTGAGACGCGATCGAATTCACAACCCTTATATCGAATTAAATCGCCACGCGATCCGATCGATCTCGAGCGTCCCATCAAAACCTTAAAGCGCGCTCGATTGCAATGGTTACGACTTCGGTTCGATGTCGATCGAACTCGAATGTGGATCGAGCCGATGACTGATGCGATTGAAGTAAGCCGTATAGCAAAAAACGAGCCGTGAACGTATTGGTGCAGCTTAGAAGTGGAATTCAAGCAGTTTTTGAGGAATTACTCAGCCAACCCCGACATCTTTTAGTTCTGCGACTGACACTTCTACTCTTGCTTTTTTACGGTTCGAGTACCGTTTTTCTCGATCTGACTTTGCGCGTCGTTTGTAGCTTGATGCTTCTGTCTTCAACCTTGACGGTGAGTCCCGTAGCTTGGACGATCGTGTGTGGTTTAGTGTGGTGGACGAACGCACTCCATTGGCTTTGGATCGACAATCATCAATTTTTGATTAGTTATTGGTGTTTAGCCTGTGCGTTAGCAACGGCTTCTCGATCGATCGACTCAGTTTTAGCGTGGAACGGTCAAATTTTAATTGGTCTGACGTTTTTATTCGCAACAATTTGGAAAGTCATCGGTGGCGAATATTGGGACGGATCGTTTTTTCTTTACACGTTACTGACGGACAGCCGAATTGCTTCACTTACAAGTTTTGTAGGAGGAGTAACGCCTGATGTTTTGCCTCAAAATCGCTGGCTTGAATCAGCTCTACAATTTTACCCTGATGTTGATACAAGCGTGACGCTTGGCAGCAATTTTCGGATCGAACTGTTCGCACGAGTCGCTTCTTATTGGACAATACTGATTGAAGGTAGTATTGCGGCTTTATTTTTGATGAAAGCAAATGACTGGTTCGTTCGGGTACGAGATATTTTGCTAATGGTTTTTCTCGTAACAACGTATTTTGTATTACCCGTTCTCGGATTTGCCTACATTCTCATTATTATGGCCTTAGCACAATGTTCGATCGATCGACCTAAAACCCGAATAGTTTATTTGAGCATTTTGGGTCTATTACAGTTTGCTAGAATACTCTAAAATCTACTGCGTATCAAAAAAACACAGGTTTAAAAAGCACTCTGTTTTAGATCGAATCAATAAAAAATTAAGACTTATAAATCTATGTCGGGTAAATTGATATTGGGTAAGTCAATGTCGGGTAAATCAATATCGAGTAACTCTTCTCCATCAACAAGTGTTTCTTCTTCTGGTGGTTGGTATACGATTGACATTCCGGTTGAATCAGACAGATCGTTACTCATAGCTTCAGTTTCATCTCGATCGATTAAAATTGCAGTTGCTTGACGCTCTCTCTGGTTGTTAATATATTGAACGACAAACTGTTGGTCGTTTCGGTTATACAAGAGCTGTCCGATAGAAACTGCATTGCCGATTAAAATTCGACCGATAATGCTTCCTTCTGTTGTAAAGAGCTGCTGAGCATATTCACCCGCTGCAATTTCAACCACCTGACCTGTACGAATACTTAAATTCTCAGTTTGATATTGCTCTCGCTTGAATTCAAGGTCAATTGTCGAGGGATCGATCGAAATCGTACAGTCTTTGAATTCTTCCAGGCGGAAGTTTAGACATTTCCCTTCATAAGTTTCAGCTCTTGCGATTGTACTCCCAAGTAAGAATGGAGCAATTAAGATTAAAACTGTATACTTTGTCATGGTGTAATTTATACGAAATCAAGTACGACTCCAATCGTAAATCAGCAAAATACATATCGACTGATATTTTTTATAAAATGTAACAAGTCGATCGTGAGTTAACAGTTACAATCGATTAAAAAAATCGAAACTTTTCAAGATCGAAAAAATTGCCAAAACTCTAAATTTTTCAATAACTCATTTTTTACAGTGTAAAACACTTGTCTAATATATTTTTATCCGTACTAACACTTGAGTAAATATACATAATACTAATACATATCCGTGAAAACTCGCTTCGATCCTCTGTATAAATCATGGCTCTAAAACCCGAGTTCTTACGCTGGTCGAATCACGTCATTTTTGGTATCTTTAAGATGGGCCACTTTATCTTGAAAATTTAAAAAAAACACGAAATCGATATCACAAATCAGGTATCTTACTGGGTTTGAAGGTTAAACTATCTATTTTATCAATTTCGATACAGCTTTCAAAAAATCAAAATAGATAGTGTCGTTGATTTCTCTAAATTCGCTATCGAAATTAAAAATCTATGCTTAGATGAGCTAGTCAAATCATCTAAGCTCGTCAAAAGGAGTATGAATGATGGCTTTTAATCGTCTATTTGTCACAAGGAATAAAAACTCCAAGCCTCAACCTAAGCAATCAAGTTGGAGTACTACAGCCTCTCGATGGTTCGATCGAACATTTAATTTTACCAGTATTCGCAACAAAATTTTTGTAGGATACATTTTTGCCATTATCGTGTCTGGCATAGGAGTGATCGCTGCACGAGTTGCCGAAGAATATGCAAATGAAGTAGTTGAAGAACAGGCTGAGACCGTTCAAGAACGAGCTGAAATGCTTAACGATTTTAATTTAATACTGCTAGAAATTCACGACCTTCACTATCGCCTTATTGCAGCACTCGATCGCCCTGAAGAATTATTAAAGAAAATCCATAAATTAACTGAAGCTCGAGCCATTTTTGCAAAACTTTACGATGATATCCAGGAATGGATAAACGAAGATGACACTGGACTTGCAGACGAGGCACTAGAAACCGAACAGATACAAATTTCTCAGTGGATTATCGAGTCCAAAACTACAATTCAGGATTACATTAATCAACTGCTTGAATACTCACGACAACTTGAAACTAACGCTACAAATATCGATCGATTTGAAGCAACACGAAATGAATTAATAGCTTTTAGTCAGAGCAAAAATTCAATTGTATTTGGAGATCGAATTGAAGAACTGACTGAAATCAATCGTGACTATATCGAGGCTAAAGCCAATGCAATTCACGAGGCATATAAAGAAGTTGAAGAACTCGAAGGTGTCTTGCTATTTGTTAGCGCGATCGTTGCAACTTGCATTACAGCTTTTATCGCGATTTTGATGAGTGCAGCAATTTCTCATCCTCTTGAAGAAACAACTGAGATTGCTAAACGTGCCATTTCAGAATCAAATTTTAACCTAAAAGCTCCCGTCCTTACACAAGATGAAGTTGGACAGCTCACGATGAGTTTAAACCAACTCATGCAGCACGTGGCTACCATGCTTGCTGAGATCCAAAGAGCGCAGGCTCAACTGGTACAAAATGAGAAAATGTCTAGCTTAGGTAAGCTTGTTGCTGGTATTGCACACGAAATTAACAACCCCCTTACTTTTATCGAGGGTAATCTCTTTTACTCGCAAGAATATGCTGAAGATCTCTTACAGCTTACTGCACTTTACGGAAAAACATATCCTAACTCTACGCCGGAAATTCAAGCTGAACTCAATCGAGTTGATTTAGAGTATATCGAAAAAGACTGGCCGAAGCTATTCGCTTCCATGAAATATGGAACGGTGCGAATTGAAAAAATTGTAAACGTGCTTCGGGTGTTTTCCAGATTAAATGAATCTACTGTAAAAGAAATTGATATTCACGAAAGCATTGACAGTACTTTAGCTATTTTAGAAAGTCAAGCTCGAGTCAATTTGCCTCATTTTAAATTTGAAGTTATCAAAAATTACAATCGACTTCCTAAAATTAATTGCTATGCTGGACAGCTCAATCAAGTATTTGTTAATTTACTGGAAAATTCGATTGACTCATTTCAAGACTTACCTAAAAGCATTCAGCCTCAAATTTCCATTGTAACTGAAGCCATAGATGACTGTATCCGAGTTAAAATTAGCGACAATGGTTCGGGCATTCCACCCGAAATCCAAGACAAAATTTTCGATCCCTTTTTCACGACAAAACCCGTCGGCCAAGGAACAGGTTTAGGACTATCCACCTGTTATGATATTGTTCGCAAGCATCAGGGGTGGATCGAAGTTAGTAGTTCTACCGTCGATCGAGGAACAGAATTTATTATAACTTTGCCAGTTCGCCCCACTTTCTCACCGATTGCATCTGTTGTAAAGAGTTTGTAATTACTTTTCTAGAAACTTAACAGATACATTGTAGCGTGTGTGTTAACAAAGTATAACGTATTACTTCACTTAAACAATTTTTCGAGTGCGTGTTCGACGTGTGAGGCAAAATTGATGTTACGTGCGATTCAAGCTCGAGGATTTTCAACTTGGCTGTTAACTAGCTCGATCGTTTTACAGGTGCTTCCGACAACAGCAGCAATTTCTCCGAATCGAGCGACTTCAAATCCATCACTTGTAAAAAACGATTGGTTAGCGATTAATTCAGTTGACGAACTGTCTGACGTTTCCCCAAGCCACTGGGCGCGACAAGCACTGAATAATCTCATTCAGCGTTACGGTTGTATTGCGGGTTATCCCAATGGAAACTATGAGGGAAACCGCACGATGACTCGTTATGAATTTGCAAGTGCTTTGAACACTTGCTTAAATACAATTTCAGAAATAAATTTGTATCAATTGCCTGACGATTCCTTACAACAGATCGCTCGAGTCCAACAAGATTTTGCTAACGAACTTGCAGTACTGCGCAGACGAGTCGATTCTCTCGAAATGAGAGTCCAACAACTTGAAGACCAGCAATTTTCCACCACCACAAAACTCAACGGAGAAGCGAGTTTTAGCTTGAGTAGTGTGTTTGGAGAAGAACGAGCAGACGGCGGCGATCTCGATGAAATCCCCGTCTTGGACAATCGCGTTCGTCTGTCGTTTGAAACGAGTTTTACTGGAGAAGATCTACTGATTCTCAAGTTAGATGCTCTGAGTGTTGTTCCGTTTGGCCCGGGGGAAGAAGACGAACCCAACGTGACCGGAACGAATATGACTCGAACTGCACACGACGAGGGAAGTGATAACGAAGTCGTCGTCGATGCACTATTTTATCAGTTTTCGATAGGAGACGATTTATTTGTTACGCTTCATGCAACAGGCGGTGAGTTTGAAGAAAGTGCTGGTGAGACGTTTAACGAGTTTTTTGAAGAGGAATTTAACGGTGCAATTTCTCGATTCGGTCGCTTTAATCCTATTTATTACCTTGGTGAAGAAGGGGCGGGAGTCTCGCTAACTTACGAGGTGACAGATGCGATCGAATTCTCGATCGGCTATCTCGCACCTCCAGCAAACGACCCCAGTTTAAAAAACGGACTGTTTAATGGAAGTTATGCTGCACTCGCACAACTCGGATTTGAGTTCGACGATGGAATCGAAGCGGGATTGACTTACGTACGCTCGTATTTTCCCGGTGATGACGTGGCCGTTTCGGGGGAAACGGGAAGCGAACTCGCTAACGCACCGTTTGGAGAAGAGATAGCTACTTCGGGTAACAGTTTTGGTCTTCAAGCGAGTTTTGAAATCACTGATGGGTTCGTGTTAGCAGGCTGGGCTGGTTTGACCCTCGCTCATGCTGAAACAGATGGAGAAGACAACGTTCGCGAAGGAGACGATGCAACAATTTTTAATTGGGCGATAACATTGGCGTTTCCTGATTTGGGATCTGAGGGAAGTCTGGGAGGCATTATTATCGGACAGCCGCCAAGAGTATTAGAAAATGATGGCGGATCTGACGAAAACGATTCTTCCTGGCACCTCGAAGCACAATATCGATATCAAATCGACGATAATATTGCGATTAATCCAGGTTTTTTCGCGATTCTAAATCCTGAAAACGATAATGATAACTCAGCCATTTGGGTTGGGACAATTCGAGCAATATTTCAATTCTGATTTTTTCTGCAAGCTTCTTTAAGGCTTGGTTGCTGAATTGTTCGATCGATAGTAAATTTTGACATAAGAAAATGCTTTAGTGGTGTTTTACGAATAGCCATTTTATTCATTTTTTGAATTTTATCACTTCTCACGAATCCTGCATTAAATAAAATAGAAGGATTTGGAATTTAGGAATTTCTCGTAATTTACCATGACTTAACTTAATATCAAGATGTTTAAAAACTTACATTTCTTGCATCTTGACTGCAATCAAAAACTGTAAATCATCTGATGAAAATTTACGACCTCGATCGATCGAACGCCATCTACATCCAAGCAACGATCGAATTACTCGTTGAAGGATTTCAAAATTGGCCGAGTGCCTATTCAACAGAAGCAGCCTCGAAAGAAGTTCTCGAATCTCTCGAAGCGAACCGCCTCAGTCGTGTTGCTGTATCAGCTTCCGGCGAAGTTCTCGGTTGGATTGGTGGAATCCCAAGTTACGACGATCGAGTTTGGGAAATTCACCCTCTCGTGGTACGTTCCGACGTGCGAAGACGCGGAATCGGACAAGCGTTAGTCGCAGACTTGGAAATCTTAGCCCAAAATCGTGGTGGGTTAACGTTATGGGTTGGAACTGACGACGAATGTGGACAAACCAGTTTATCGAATGTCGATCTTTATCCTGACGTTTGGACGCACGTTTGGCAAATTCGTAATCTCAACAGACATCCTTACGAGTTTTATCAAAAACAGGGATTTGTAATTGTCGGCGTTATGCCCGATGCGAACGGCCGGGGAAAACCAGATATCTACATGGCAAAACGGATCGAGCGTGAATCCTCAAGATAGCAACGTATGATACGACAATCTTATAAATTTATCGATCCTTGCTCGAAGTTTAAATGATTTTCTTAGAGGTGCATCTCAATTTCGTAGAAAGACCCCTCCGTCTTCGGCACCTGCCCTTAGCCAGGGGAGGATGGGTAGGGTTCCGATTGCAAAAGTGAGATGTACCCTTTCTTAGAGCTTAAATTTCCTAGGTTTTGAGTTTAAATAAAATTGAATTTCATGAAAATTGTATTGAAGTCAAATGTACAGTTTCAGCCATACTAGCTGTAGTCCTCAATAGAGATTTTCTATTTGCATTGGTCGATGTTAGGACTCAATTAGCTAATAGTAACTTAATTATTCTTGATATTTTAAAAATAACGAGGATTGTTTTTAAAGTTTTCATAAAGTTTTCATGAAAATGTCATGAAATTGCGAGATTGTTTTTAAAGTTTTTATGAAGCTTACGTGTAAATACAGGGGTATTGCTTAAGAGTGTGCGTAAATACTCGTAAAAACACTAGAGGAATCCTGACCCGTCTTTTTCTGCATCACCAAGTTATCTCACCCCTTCCTTAGACGAAAAAATCTGTTGAATTGAAACTGTTATCCAACCATATTTCGCCCGTGAATCTTCCTTGAGATCGTCTGCCTCACTGCTACTGAGATTCAGACTTACTCGTCCACTTTCTGAGTCGATCGTGCTGGTAGCGTGTCCAGCGCTGACGCGACTGATTTGATTGAAGACTAACTTTAACAATTCTCGTTTTCAAGCCAGAAGCAGAAGACTTTTACTGTGTGAAAAAACAGCTATTTCAACCTCTATCCCCTAAAAACCATGAACGGTACTGGTTTAACCGGGTCTTACTACGAACACAGCGGTAGAACACCCGACTTTGCAAATCTTATTCTCACCCGCCTCGATCCCACGATCGATTTCAACTGGGACAACGATTCTCCCGATCCCAGCCTCGACGACAATACCTTTGCCGTGCGCTGGATGGGGCAAATCGAAGCCGAACATTCCGAAACTTATACCTTCTACACCACCACCAGCGATGGCGTGCGCCTGTGGATAGACGGACAATTAATTATCGACGATTGGGACATTCAAGGGCCCACCACTAACACCGGAACGATTACCTTACAAGCCGGTCAGAAATACGATATCCGAGTCGATTACTACGAATATCTCGGTCGCGCCATTTCTCAACTCGAGTGGTCGAGTGCTTCCCAACCCAGAGAAATCGTCCCGAGTCGCCAACTCTACCCCGATTCGGGAAGCTCGATCGATGCGGGAACCCTCAACTTTAGTAACTCCGAATTCAGCTACGACGAAGCCGGAAATCCCTTTATTGCTGCAAGCGTCACGCGCACGAACGGCAGTAGCGGAGATGTGAGTGTCACGATCGACCTCAGCGATATCACCGCTACGAGTCCCGACGACTACGACAACACCTCGATCGAGGTGAGTTTCACCGACGGCGACACCACCGAAAAAGTTATTTCCATTCCCATCGTCGACGACGCGCTCGTTGAAGGCAACGAAACCCTACAGCTCACATTCATAAATCCCACCGGTAGCGCGCTGCTGGGATCTCAGAACACCGCGACTGTCACCATCGTCGATAACGATGGCAGCTCGTCGCCCCCGCCCCCCTCCCCACCAGGGACCGGAAGCGGACTCACGGGGTTTTATTACGACCACAACGGTCAACTTCCCGACTTTGCCAACCTCGTCCTGACTCGTACCGATGCCACGATCGATTTCAACTGGGACGGCGCTGCCCCCGATCCTGCTGTAGACGACGATACCTTTGCCGTGCGCTGGAAAGGGCAAATCGAAGCCGAACAGTCCGAAACCTACACCTTCTACACCACCACCAGCGACGGCGTGCGTCTGTGGGTGGACGGACAACTCCTCATCGATGATTGGGACATCCAAGCGCCGACCGAGAACAGCGCCACCATTACCTTACAAGCCGGACAACAGTACGATATCCGAATCGATTACTACGAATATCTCGGTCGTGCAGTTTCCCAATTGGAATGGTCGAGCGCGTCCCAATCGAGAGAAATCGTTCCGACGAGTCAGCTGTACCCCGATCCGACGTTACCTCGGGGAACGCTGGCATTTACCGCACCGGAATTCAGCATTCGCGAAGACGGAACGGCAGTTCTCGAAGTGGCCGTTAGCCGAACCGGTGGAAGTACAGGTGTCGTCGGTGCGACGATCGAGCTAACGGACGGTACAGCCATCGCCCCCGACGACTACGACAACACGCCGATCTCAGTCAGCTTCGCCGACGGCGACACCACCGATAAAGTCATTACTATCCCTATCGTCGACGACACCCTCGTTGAAGACGACGAAAGCTTCGAGATCGCGCTGACCTCACCCACAGGAGGCGTTTCGATCGATCCCCAAAACACCGCCACCGTTAACATCCTCGAAAACGACACTAACGCCGGTAGCGGTACGGGATTGACCGGGTTCTACTACGACCACGACGGATCACTTCCCGACTTTGCCAACTTGGTGCTGACGCGCCTCGACTCGACCATCAATTTCAATTGGGATAACGACTCTCCCGATCCCTCCATTGAGGACGACACGTTTGCCGTTCGTTGGTTGGGAGAAATCGAACCGCTCTATGCGGAAGAATATACCTTCCACACCACCACCAGCGACGGCGTGCGCCTGTGGGTAGACGGACAACTCCTCATCGACGACTGGGAAATCCAAGCGCCGACGGAAAATACAGCCACCATTACCCTAGAACCGGGGCAAACCTACGACATTCGCATCGATTATTACGAATATCTCGGTCGCGCCGTGTCGCAATTAGAGTGGTCGAGTGCCTCCCAAAGCCGCGAAATCGTCCCAGCGACCCAGCTGTATCCCCTCGCCTCGAGTCCGGGTTCCCTCGAGTTTCGCGATCCCACATTCAGCGTCAACGAAGACGGAACCCCCGTTGCTGAAGTGACTGTGGTTCGTAACGGTGGAATTGAAGGCGCAGTCGGGGCAACGATCGAACTCAGCGACGGAACCGCCATCGCTCCCGACGACTACGACAACGCGCCAATTGCCGTCAGTTTCGCCGATGGAGACAACACGCCAGTAACAGTTTCGATTCCCCTGGTGGACGACGATCGAATCGAAGATCCCGAAACCGTCAATCTCCGCCTGACCGGTCCGACGGGGGGCGCTTCACTCGATACTCAAGACATCGCTGTCCTCACGATTGTCGATAACGATTTCGTCGACGCTCAGGGAACCGGACTCACAGCCCAATATTTCAGCGGTACGAACTTCGACACGTTGGTTCAAACGCGAGTCGATCCCACAGTCAACTTTAACTGGGGACAAGGTGCAGCCACGGGTGGACTGGCTACGGATGCCTATTCCGTGCGTTGGACGGGAGAAATCGAACCGCGCTTCAACGAAACCTATACGTTCCACACCATCTCCGACGACGGCGTGCGGCTGTGGGTTGACGGTCAATTAATTATCGACCAATGGCAACTACAGGGTGCGGTGGAACACACGGGAACGATCGACCTCGATGCCGGTCGGGAATACGACATCAAGCTGGAATATTTTGAAAGCCAGGGTAACGCCAGCGCTCAACTGCTGTGGTCGAGTCCGTCTCAAAGTAAGGAAGTCATCCCAGCAAGCCAGCTTTATCCCGATCCTTTGGTGACGATTGACGATGCAGTCGTGGTTGAGGGCAATTCCGGGACGACTGCCGATCTCGTCTTTACCCTGACACTGTCCGAGGCCAGCGACGAACCGGTCACGGTCGACTACACGACGGTTGCAGACACCGCCACAGAAGGAGTCGATTACACCGCTACGACGGGAACTGCGACCTTCGCACCCGGAACCGTCGAACAAACCGTCACTGTCACCGTACAAGGTGACGGATCGATCGAAGACGACGAAACCTTCTCCCTAGAATTGAGCAATTCCAGTCAGGCAGTCGTTTCGGACGATCGAGGCGTTGGAACGATCGTCAACGACGATTTCGACGGGCCGGGAGTCAATATGCCGAGTGGAGCAAATATTGCCAACGTCCGCGATTACGGCGCGAAAGGCGACGGCGTAACCGACGATACGACAGCGATTCTGGCGGCGATGGCGGACAATCGCGCAGTGTATTTCCCCAACGGGACGTATTTGGTCAGCGATACCCTCTTGTGGAGCGACGATCGACGCTTGTTGATTCAAGGTGAAAGTCAAGACAATACGGTGATTAAACTGACCGACAGCCTAGAAGCTTTCGGCAGTTCAGCCAACCCCAAACCCGTCATCGATACCTTTTTGGGAGGTAGTACGGGGCAATCGTTCCAAAACTCCATTTACGACATTACCGTCGATGTCGGTGCGGGTAACCCCGGTGCTGTGGGGGTGGCGTTCCAAAATAACAACCAAGGCGGTTTGCGGAACGTGACAATTCGATCGAGCGATCCGAATTTCGCCGGTCATACGGGACTAGCGCTGACGACACCTTGGCCCGGGCCCTCGCTCGTGAAAAACGTCAACATCGAAGGGTTCGATGTCGGCATTAAAACCGACCACAGCGAATACAGCAACGTTTTCGAGAATGTTTCGCTCTCCAACCAACGTCAGTTTGGTGTTTTCAACGAAAACAACATTTCCACCTTCCGCAACCTCACCAGCAACAATAGCGTCCCCGCCGTCTTCAACCTCGATCCTTTGGCGATCGTGACAGTTCTCGACAGTACCTTGAACGGGGGATCGTCGGCGAACTCTGCGATTGAAATCGAAGGTGGCACGCTCTACACGCGGAACGTCACGACTTCGGGTTATGCTTCTGCACTGAAAAATGGAAACACTGTCGTTCCCGGCGATACCATTTCGGAGTTCGTATCCAAAGAAATTCACAGTGCGTTCCCGTCTGCACAAACGTCTTTAAACCTGCCAGTTGAAGAAACCCCAGAAGTCTTTTACGGCGATGTCGCTAATTGGGTGAACGTTGTTGACTTCGGTGCCGTTCCCAACGACGGACTCGACGACACCGCAGCTATTCAAGCCGCGTTGGATGCGGGAGAAGCGACAGTATATTTTCCGCAGGGCAATTACAATATCAGCGATACGCTCGTCGTCGGTGATGGCGTGCGGACGATTACCGGCTTGTCGTATCAAACCAGTCTGACAGTAGACGATCCGCTTCAAGGTCAAAACTCTCCAGTTTTCCGCATCGAGAACGGGACAGATACCGTATCGATCGAGCGTTTCTTCGGCGTTTCGGGGGGCAGCGATTTCTACTGGTTCGACCAAGCCACGACGCAACCGCTGGTATTGCGGAACATCCTCACGAATGCTGGAACTGCTTATCAAAACAGTGTCACGGGGGGCAAACTCTTTATCGAAGACGTGACCATGGCGGGTTGGGAGTTCAACCAGCAGCAAGTTTGGGCGCGTCAACTCAACCCAGAAAGTGCAAATACGAATATCATCAACAACGGTTCGGATTTGTGGATTTTGGGATTGAAAACCGAGAAAGAAGGCATCGTTCTCGAAAATACGAACGGCGGACGCACGGAAATTCTCGGCGGTTTGATTTATCCGGCGGGAGGTGGCGATCGCATTCCCGCCGATCGACCGGCATTTATCAACAATGAATCGCAACTGACCATCGCCGGGGTTGGGGAATCTCGCTACGGCGTTGGGACGTATCAAATTCTGGTCGAGGAAACGCGAAACGGCATAACAGAACAAGTTCTCAACGGTGCCGATTTCACTCAGCGCACCAACGGTTTCTTGATGCCGCTGTATGCAGGTTCTAACGAAGGCGCACAAACCCTCAGCGGTGGTAGTGCAGCCAACAGCTTCAACGGTGGCGCGGGTTCGGACACGATTACGGGAGGCGGCGGTGCGGACACCTTCGTCTACGCTGTTCCCCAAGACGGAACCGACGTACTCATGGATTTCAGCAACGACGACACGTTACAAGTATCCGCCTCTGGCTTCGGCGGTGGCTTGGTCGCTGGTGTGTCGTTGAGTGCTACGGCTTCGGATACGGGCGTTTTCGTCAGCGATGCCGATCCGACTCCGCTTAGCAGCGATCCGACGTTCCTTTACGATACGGTGACCGGGGCGTTCAGTTTCGACATTGACGGAACGGCTGAGGGTGCGCCGATTACATTGGCAATTCTAGAGGGAACGCCAACCCTGACGGCGAGTCAAATTTCAATCCTCAATTAATATTTTACGAACAACTTGATTTTGGGCGATCGATTTACGGTTGTCGATCGATCGTCTTTTTTATATAATTTTTTTAGGACGTTGATATTGTGATTTAATTTGTTTGAGGCGCTTAAAAAAATTAAGCAATTCTGAGTGTACTAGAAGCAACCAACCATATTTATTATAAAATTATAAACTCTGTAATGCTGATACTCGATCGATAAAGCTTTCCAATTCTACTTTCTAAAATATTATTCAAAATCTGTGTTTTAGAAAAGCAATATTTTTATATGACAGCACAAATCAGCGATCGAATCATTTATAACCATCGCAAGTTTTATATCGCTATTGCCAACGGACATGGTCTATTCAATCCCGCTGACCATAACATTCATCCTGTCTCACTTTCAACAGCCTGTTATCGTGGCTTTCACTGCACTTATACGATTATCGATGATTCCCTGTACCTCCATGAAGTTTGTCTCGGACTCAACAAGAAAAATGCAAAGCTGGCCAAGCTTTGCCAAGGGCCGTTACTATTTGGTCAGCTTCCCACTCAGCAAGAAATTCAGAAAAAAAGCTACAACTTTATGCTTTCTGAATGGAAATATCAATGGCCGCCATCGTCTGATAGCATCGATCGACTAATGGCATCTATTGAATTTACAGGTGGTCTTTTGATTGCCGATGATTTTATAAGAGAAATGTACGTTCATATTGGATTTCACTCTATTTACAAATATCGTACTGTTTGCGAACTTATCTTTGAGCGTGGACATCTCGTCAAAGCGATAGATTGCACGTCCAAAATAGCCGAACTTCATCAAATAATAGAAGATCGAGAGAAATGTCTTAATTTAAGAAAATCTCAAAAAGAAGCTCTTGATTTTTTGAATCAGTGTTTCACTTTAGATTATAAAATAAAATATATCAATATTTCATTATAACCAAAAAGATAGAATATATCAATTCAATTTTGGATTCGATTGGCTTCGTAGACTTGCAAAATAATACCATTTTCTATAAGTCTGCTAAAGATAGGAACATTAAAATTCGATGTCATCCGGTTGAAGAACCAATAATATCTTGTCCTAATTTCTCCAAGATAGACTTCAATTTTTCTCGCAATTAGTCGAGAAATTCAAAAATCATCCATTCCAAAAATTGGTGTATATATTCCCAAACTCTTTCAATGGCATTAACTTCAGGACAATACAGCATTTCCCTAGAAAGTGGGGTACACCTGGCCCTTGGTACATAAGGACTTCAGCCAGGAATCTGTACCTCATCAGGTTGAGAAACGCTGTAAGGGGACTGGAAGATTAGATAAACATTTTCAGGAATCAACAAATCTTTAGCTAAATGACTTCTTTCATTGTCAAGTTGAAGAATGTTGATTTCTTCTGAATGAGCCGTTGAGAACTGCTCTAAGAAACTTTCCAAACAAGCTGCATCGAGATGAGAGTATTCATAAAAAAGCTGTTTCCAGTTCTCGGTTCAACTACGCCATAAAGGTAAAGATATTCAATCTACCATTCATATAATTCTTCAGGCTTAATACCCTTAAGTGTTAGCTTTTTGCCGCTAAGTGTTTGTAAGCCTAAGCGCGTTTCATTCCCAACCTAATCATGAAATTGAGAAGCTTTTTTAACTGAATCTTGAATTGCAGACTTCAATTCTGACAAGCATTTCGGTAATTCTAGCCAAAATTGCTTGATGGCTTCTTTGTCTTGCTTTGCTGCTTTAGGACGAGGAACTTTAAACTTCGCTTGAAGTTTGGAGTGGACACCTCGATATAAAGTGCTATGGCTAACGGAAATACCTTGTATGAAATTCAGCCATAAGTGAAGCTCTTTATAGTTAGAAAATCCTTGCTATACAACCAATAGCCTAATCCTGTTAAAGTTTAGGCTTGAATTGGCACAAAGTCCCCATCAACTAAAATTCAACGGATCGATATCCACCGAAAACTTCACCGTTTGCGGACAAATCTGCTTCATTCGATCGATCCTCTTCTGCACATCAATCTTCACATCCCCAGAAAACTTCAACATCATCTGCCAGCGATATCGATCGGCCACCCGCATCACCGCCGCTGGAACCGGCCCCAACAACTCATAACCCGACGATTGTTGCAACGCTTCCCCCATCTCGATCGCCGTTTGTTCCACCAACGCCGCATCCAAACCACTCAACCGGAACAACACCAACTTTCCATAAGGCGGATACGCCAACGCCTCTCGCTTGGCTAACTCCTCCTCTACGAATTCCTCGTAACGGTGGTGGCGAACCGCTAAAACCACCGGATGTTCTGGCGTGTACGTTTGCAACACGACTCGCCCCGGATCGTCACCGCGTCCCGCACGCCCCGCGACCTGCGTTAACGTCTGAAACGCCCGCTCTCCCGCCCAGTAATCTGACAAATTCAACAAACCGTCAGCCGCCACAATTCCCACCACCGACACCGAGGGAAGGTCTAACCCCTTCGTCAACATCTGCGTTCCCACCAGCAACTGTGCGTCTCCCTGGGCGAACCGCGTCAGTAACGCTCGATGTGCGCCCTTTTGTCGCGTCGTGTCGCTGTCGAACCGAATCGCTTTCAACTGGGGGAACTGTCGCGACAACTCCTGCATCACTCGCTGCGTTCCACTTCCAAAAAACTTGAGATAAGGTGAACCGCACTCGGGACAGCGAGGGGGATGCTGCTTCGTGTAGCCGCAATAGTGACAGCGTAGGAGTTTCGACGCGCCCTCGTGGGTGTGGTGGTACGCTAGGGACACGTCACAGTGGGGACACTCGAGGACGTGACCGCAACTACGACAGGAAACGAAAGTGCTGTGACCTCGGCGGTGAATGAATAAAATCCCTTGTCGCCCGGTTTCAGACAAATCGTTCAAGGCTTCTTGAAGTGCGAGACTGAAAATCGATCGATTACCTCGCTTGAGTTCCGATCGAAGATCGATAATTTCAATCGGTGGAAGGGGTCTCGATCGAACCCGTTCGGGAAGCGAAAGATAGTGTTTCCCCTCATCGCGACAGTTCAGCCAAGTTTCCAGCGACGGCGTAGCAGAACCGAACACCACCGGACAGTCCACCAATTGCGCCCGCCATTTCGCCACCGTGCGTGCGTGGTACGTGGGAGACGGACTGTCCTGTTTGAAACTGCTATCGTGTTCTTCATCGAGAACGATTAATCCGAGTTTGGGAAGCGGCGCGAACACCGCCGATCTCGTTCCGATGACGACTTGCGGCTCTCCCGCGAGCATTTGTCGCCAAGTGTCGAAGCGTTCCCCATCGGACAACGCACTGTGATACACGCAAACTCGTTTTCCAAACCGGGCGCGAAATCGATCGGTCAGTTGCGGTGTCAGTCCAATTTCGGGAACGAGAACGAGGGCGGACTTTCCAGAACGGAGGACGGGATCGATCGACTGTAAGTAAACCTCGGTTTTTCCCGAACCCGTGACACCGTGCAGCAACACCTCAGCGTATCCCGACAATCCCAAAATCGCATTCAGCGCTTCCGTTTGAGCGGGGGTGAGTTCTTTCGGCGCGTCGGATTGCACCGCTTCCCCCATATCCCGACGCAGAATCTCCCGTTCTTCCACCACCACGCTGCTACAACGCTCTAACGCTGAAATTACGCTGCGACTGGTTCGCGCCAGTTGCATCAAATCTGTCAACCACAGTTCGCCCCCTTGACGTTGCAGTAGCGTCAAGACTTCTTGCTGTCGGGGAGTGAGTTCGGCGTAAACGATCGGATCGATCGAGACAAACGTAACAGCTTGCTTGAGCTTGGGTTTCGGGGCGCGAGGCGGTTCGAGGTAACTGTCCACCCATCTCCGTTTGACGAGATCGCGAATTCCTCGACTCGCACCGCGAATCTGTTGTTGAACGTAGTTGGCGGTGTAACTTCCCGTTTTGGCAGTTTGCAACAGTGCCAACACCTGACGGGCCACGGGATTGAGAAATTGTTCGACACCGTCGGGGATCTCGTCCGAATTGAGGCGTAACCGACGTTGCGATCGACCCAACAATCCTGGCGGTAGGGCAGTACGAATGACTTGAATCAGGGACGTGTGGTAATACTCGGCAACTCGTTGCAACAGTTCCCAGTAACTTTGAGGAAAAAAGCCCGAAGAAATTACGTCTTCGATGGGTTTGATACTGTCGGAATCGAGATCCTCGGGGGGTTCGTCGAGAAAGCGAACGGCGATCGCGCCGACTTGCTGAACCCCAAAGGGAACGCTGAGGATGTCGCCGGGACGAATGCTGAGATCGCTTGGAATGCAGTAGGTGAAGAGTTTGTCGGAACCGGGACAATCGACGAGAACTTCCACGTAAGACGGTGGCGTGGCGATCGATCGATAAGTGGCGTGCGGTTCGGCGACAATGGCAATCATTCAGCAAACGGGCGGCGGTGGGGTCTCCCGTTTATCTTAGTTGAGGTTGGGCGAGGAATGGGGAATCGATGGGTTTGTCTCGGGTCGTCGAAGAAAATCTTCTGACGGAATTGCCGGATTGAAGATCGATCGAATCGTAAACGTGAATGGTAGATGCACCCTGACGATCGCCCCCAGCACTCACGTTGGGGGTTTTTTCTGGCATAGAACGAAGCCTTGCAAAAATGTACGAGAACGGAGATTTCAGCCTCTCCTTATCTCCCCACCTCCACAACCTACGGCAGAATACCGCCAATCGCATCGTTCGGCCCGACAACGCAGATATACGGTTCGATAAAGTAATGACGGGCGACTTCCCGCGCCGCTTCAGCCGTGACCGTGCGAATCGCTTCGGGAAAGCGTTCGTCGAAATCGATCCCCAAACCGATCGTTTCGTACCAGCCGAGAACTTGGGCGATTTGAGAATTGGTTTGCTTTCCGAGGGCGTACTGTCCGAGCAATTTGTTTTTCGCCGTTTGCAATTCTTCCGGTGTCAACAACTCCGTCACGAGTCGATCGACTTCCTGGCGCAATCCATCGATCGCGATCTGGGTGTTTTGAGGTGCCGTCCCCATATAGACGACAAACTGCGACGTATCGATGCGGGTTGGATAAAATGCAGACACGTCGTAAGCCAAGCCTCGCTTTTCCCGCAGTTCGACGAACAAGCGACTCGACAAACCGTTCCCGAGGTACGTGTTGAGGAGCTTCAAAGCGGCATAGTCGGGCGAAACGGGAACGTCTTCCTTCGCAAGGGCAGAGGCGGCGAGATAGCCCAGCATGAGGATCGATTGTTGGGTTTCTTGTGGCAATCCCGTTACGATCGGACGCGCGGTAATACTGGGTAAATCGAGGGCGGGTATCGGATTCGGTGGAATTTCCCAATCGCCCAAAACTTTTTCAACCGCCGCGATCGAGGTATCCGCATCGAGACATCCCGTCAAGCTGACGATGAGGTTGTCGGGACGAAAGTACGTCCGGTGAAACGCCAGCAAATCCGCCCGCGTCAAGCCTGCGACGCTGGCTTCCGTCCCCAAACTCGATCGAGCGTAGGGATGTTCGGCATACATCGCCTCTCGCAATTGGGAAAAAGCCACCGCAAACGGTTGCTCTTTCTGCGATCGAATTGCTTGCAGGTTCAAACGTCGTTCGAGTTCGACTTCAGCTTCGGGAAACGACGGAGCGCGAAGCAGCTCTGCAGAGAGGGATAAAATATCCTCGAAATCTGCCGAGACCGTTTTAAAACTTAGAAGAAAGTAATCCGTCGAGGTTTCAGCCCCCAGGCTCGCGCCCACCGATTCCACTCGCTCGGCGATGTCCATCGAGGACAGGGTGTCAGTTCCTTTCGTCATCACCGCCGCCAGTAAGTGAGAGATTCCCGCGCGATCGGGCATTTCGCAACGACTTCCCGCTTTAACGAACAGGCGGGCGGTCGTGATATCAGCAGTTTTATTTTCAACGGCAATGACGACGATACCGTTTTTGAGGACTACGCGGCGGGCGATCCGTTGGGTCATATGGCTGCACTCCAGTGGGCGAAATTGAGGAAAAAGCAAAGGTTCGTCAAGCTTAGTCGAGCAGGCGTACTAACACAGCCATCCGATGTTATGGCACGTCGCCATAAATCGCCATGCCAATAACGTTCGACCAGATGAGACGTTGGCGGCTCGATCGAGTCGTCGAACTGGGGTAACTCACCCCAACTCATCTCCAACCGCAATCGTAACGACGTAGCGATCGAGTCGGAGATAGTCGCGGGCAATTTGACGAAGGGTTTCGGCATCGAAAGCTTGGATGCGAGCGGGGTAAGCCACCGCAGTTTCTGCTCGATCGAGGGTTTGATAGTAGCCGTACAAGCCCGCCAGTTGCGCGGGGGTTTCCGTCGAAAAGGCGTAATCGTTTCGCAACTGTCGTTTGGCTCGATCGAGTTCGGCCTCGGGAATCAAATCGGCTTGCAATTGTCGCACCCGATCGACAATCGTTTGTTCGACCAAGTCTAAATACTCGGCATCGAGCCACGCACTAACAGTAAACAAGCTCGAATCCCGTTGTAGGGAAAAGGCACTGTTAATACCCTGCACCCATTGCCGCCGTTCTCGCAACTCCCGCACCAACCGCGACGACCGGCCGGCGGCGAGGATGACTGATAAAACGTCTAAACCGTAGGCATCCCTCAGTCGATCGATTCCAGGCCCGGGCCAAGCGAGGGTTAACCGCGCCATTTCCAAGCGAGGCAGTCGTAACTCCCGCCGCCGAATTTCGTCGAGGGGGGGTTCTTCGGGAACCATCACCTGTGGATAGTCTGCGGGCGGCCGAAATTCTCGAAAACAGAGATCGACGCGATCGAGCGCTTCAGTTTCCGTCACGCCACCGACGACCACAACCGTCATTTTATTGGGTTGGTAGTGGAAGCTGTGGAAGTTTCGCATCTCTTGCGGCGATCTCGCCCTCAAACTGTCTTCCGTTCCCAACACCGGACGACGATAGGGATGGTGGCGATACAGAGTATCCATCATCGCCTCGAACAGCAAATCGTCGGGATTGTCGTAGCTTTGCAAAATTTCTTCGAGAACCACGTCCCGCTCGCGACTAAACTCGTCGTCGGGAATGCCCGCTCTCAACAACAGTTCCGCCAGGTGAGGCAGCGTATCGCCGAAGCGATCTGCCGCCGTCGTGATGAAAAAGTGAGCGTAGTCGTGACTCGTCGCCGCGTTGGTCATCCCCCCACAGCTTTCGATCGCTCGATCGAACGAACCCGGTGCGAGTCGCTCGGTGCCTTTAAAAATCATGTGTTCGAGGAAGTGTGCCATCCCCGACCATTCATCTGGCTCTGCCACCGCTCCAGCCTTAACCCATACGTCAGTGACGACCACGGGACTCGTTGGGAGGTATTGGTGAACGACCGTCAAGCCGTCGTCCCGGCGAAACGTTCGAGCGGGACAGGTGATGTCAGGAGCCGAAAACACCCAACCCCGACTGCAAAAATGAGAGTGTTCGATTCGAGCCATGAAGAATAGAAAAGAGTCGATCGCGCATCGAAGGTGCAAGGCTACGTCCTCCACGATCGAAGGTCGCACGAGCGCGACAGCAAACGAGTTAACGAGCCAAACCGCGAAAGACAGCCAGCAAAGAGGGGCTTTACAGTCGATCGATTCGATCGACCGCGATGTCTTAGCCCATCCGTTGGCATCGCCTTATCAGATTAACGCTTTCCATACACCCACTTCGCAAGTTTCGCTACAAAAGATCGATTTCTTTACAGTTCAACCTCTCCTCATCTCCTCATTCCCCCATCTCTCCTAAGGACTGTTTCGCACTCTCGGACACCTGGAGATCGACATCGCCAGCCAGACGTTGCAGTGCAGGGCGCACGATCTCACCGCCGATGTTGCTCAACGCCTGCGCGACCCGCAAGCGCGTCTGAGCTTCGGGATGGTCGATAAACGGTTCTAGCCAAGGGACAGCCTGGGTAGCTCCCATTTCTCCCAGCGCACCGATTGCGGTCACTTGAATCAACTCGTTCTCACTCTGAAGGGCTTCTTCTAACAGTTCGACGGCCTGGGGTTCGCCCATTTCGGCCAGGGCGGCGACAATACTCAAATGGACGATCCAATCGTTCGTACTGCGATACACCTGCACCAAATCCGGGTAAGCCTCGGCGAGCTGTAGCGCTCCCAACGCATCAGCAGCGGCGGCCTTCACGTCTAATTCCGGATCGTTATACAGCCGCAGTCGCAACAGTTCCAAGGCGGTGTTTAAATCCTGCCGACCTAACTGGGCCATTTTGCTCGTGGCCGAATAACGCACGCGGGGGTTTTCGTCAGTCAGTGCCCTTTGAGCGTACTTGAAGGCAATTGCCGGATCGATGTCGTGAAGTTGGTTAACACCCCGCAGTCGATCGCCGTAATCCTCGGACTCAATGAGTTGTTTGACAGATTCAGGGGTAATACTCATTTGTATAACAGTTTTATGTGGAAAACGTTTACGCAGGCCGGATGCCTGCGCGACCGAGTTTTCAATGGATGTGAGAACGTTGACGTTCGAGCCGGGTGTTGTTCCTAGCGCTCTTGCTCGGCTATGGCCCGCACGACGTCGCCCCGTGTCAATATGCCCACGACTTGTCCAGCTTCATCCAAAACTGGAAGACGATGGACTTTCTTGTTGTGCATCAACTGTGCGGCTTGGTGGAGGGAGCAATCGGGTGTCGTCGTGACGATGTGTTCGGTTGTCATGACTTCTCCAACCGTTTGGCCTAACACTTTATGTAACTCTTTCTCGTATCGCTTAGGATTTTCCAAATAGATCACGCTGTCGAGAATGGTGATGTACGCTGGAGGAGTCGCTCCGGTCTCCCGCCACATCAAATCGGTTTCTGACAAAATACCGATCAGTTTCCCGTTGTCGTCTACGACTGGCAATCCACTAATACGACGTTCGGCGATTGTCTGAATCGCTTCTTGAATGGGAGTCTGCGATCGAACGACGATGGGATCGCGACTCATCACGTCAGCGACGGTTTTAACCATAGCTTGAAGTATCGTTTCGCTTCTAATGTCTCCCATGATACTCTTCGATGTCCCCGGATGCCGTCAAGCGTCGCGATCTCAACCCACCCACCGAGTTTGCTCCAGCTCGCTACCATAAAACGGTAACGTTGTGTCTCAAAAGTTATGGCAGACTTTTCCACTTCCCCATCACTCGATCGTGTCACCTCGCCCAACGAGCCTCGTCCCCAGGTCTTCGTCTGTCAGCATCGCTCTTGTGCGAACAACGGATCGGCCGAAACGCTTCAAGCCTTTCAACGCGAGAATTTAGAGGCATTTGACGTGTTGGGCTGTGGATGTCTCGGTCAGTGCAGTTCGGGGCCGACCGTTCGCGTGACGTCTGACGAAACTTGGTACTGTCGAGTCAAGGCCGCTGACGTACCCCACATTGTCGATCGACATCTCAAAGGTGGAGAACCCGTTGAAGAAAAGCTCAATTCTCGCATTCACAGGATGGTGTGGGGGATGGGAAACGGTTAAACCGAGGGATTTAAAAACATCGCGTTTGTCGAGGCGGAAAGTGCGACTTGTCAGGGAGACCAAACCGAACGCAGCCTCGGAACTTTTCCTTTAAATTAAAGATATATCGAGTGTCATTCAGCCTAACTCGCAAAGCTCAATTGGAGGTGAGTTAGATGCGTATCCTTCACCGAAGTCGCTATGTTCGTTGGAACCGTTTCGATCGAACGCTACGGGGTTGGGAGACGATCGATTTTGTTTGGCGGAGCGGAGATGGGCGAGTACACCGCTTTCATCGTCGAGATCGATTCGCCCCGCAAACGATTGTCGATCGATACTGGCTCGACGAATATCCAACATCGTCGCACGTCCCGCGCGCTGCGAGGGTCTCTCTGTTTCCATTTGACAACAACGACATCAGCCCTCACGCTCGGCACGATGCCGATGTCAATGTCGTTGATACCCATGTCGTTGATGTAAAAGTCGCCAAACCCCAAAAGAATTGGAAAGATGTTTGGTGCGATACAGTCACGGCCGTCCGAAAACGATTAAAACAGACTTGGAAAAGCTTCCGTAACCTCTGAAGTTTACAATTTGTTGCTTCTCCTGAACCCCAAAACCACCGACCCGGTTTCTGCACGAAGCCGGGTTTTTCCCTCGTTCGAGACCCGAAATTGTAAATTAAACTGGAGGCATTCCGGAATTCAGACAATTTTGTGGGTAGCCTGGACACAGTAACAAACGTATCGAGGGGTGAAACTCTCGTTGCGATTTCCTCGTCTGAGATGATTGACTGTTACTCCTCACTACACCATGATGAATCCATTTGTCACTTCCTTCTGCCTCGGCACGATCTCGGCCGTGCTGTTATCCGCCCCTATCCAGGCGATCGCGAGCGTTCCGTCGTTCGCCCAAGTCAAGCAAGTTCACGAGATCGATACGCCAACGTTACTGGCACAGATGACAAGCTTACCTGTGTTCGCTGACGTGAACATTACGCCCCAACAGGAAGCCATGTTACGGCCGATTTTCGAGCAAACTCGCGCCCGCCTCGATCGAATTCTCAGTGTCGAACAGCAAAACAGCTTCCATCAAGCCATCGTGGACGGCCGTTCCCTCGAGCAAGCGGTTGCGGCGATGGAACTGTCTCCCGAACAAGAAGCTCAACTCGATGGCGTCCTGCAAATGACTGGATTGCAAGTGGCCCCCATTCTCACCCCCCAGCAACGAGAACAGCTCGAAGCCAACTTACAAGCTGCGCGCTCTTAAAAATATCAAATCACTCACAATACGCCTCCCAATCTAAAGCAGACTGGCCGTCGAGTCAGTCTGCTTGGGTGCATCTCAAGTAAAAATCGTTGTTGGTGCGTTACGCGAGCATCTAATTTGTCTCGACTTTAGCCGAATTTTGTCGCCCGCTAACACACCTTACGCCTCATGCTCTGATAAACATGAGATGCACCCGTCTGCTTCGATCGAAAACTGAGAACGACTTAGCGATCGTCTGAAGTTTCCACCGCTTGTAACGAGTTTTCAAACGTCATCCGTTGATAGGCATTGTTGAGGAAATAACCGTTCATCATTGCCGAAACTAACAGCTTACCCAAATCTTCTCGAGACGTGGTCACGGACACGTTAAATTCTTCTGATGGCAACGCACCCAGCATCCCGACGATATTTTGTTCCATGACTTTCGCAACCTCGGGACTCGGTTGAGACAGATGCGCGATCGTTTCGGGAGACATCGATTGAACGTATTGCAGCAAGGGATTGCGGCTTTGGTCGGAAACAGCGTTAGACAGATCGTTCATGGTGTTTGTCGGTGTCGTTCCTTTATCTATTTCTAGCGTAAGAAACGAGTGGGGTTCTGCCCAGTGAGTGCAACCGAAACGATTAGGGGGTTTCTCCGACTCCTCGCGCGATTTTCGATCGAATCGGCGGTAGGCTAATTCTAGACCCGCACGGGTTTTCACTCAAATTCTAGTTTTCGATCGTCTATGGCTCGCAAACGCTTGATTGTTGAAATGGGGATGGGAGTCGATCAACACGGACAAGATCCCACTGTCGCCGCCGCCCGCGCAGTCCGTAACGCTATCGCTCACAATGCTCTTCCCGGCGTGTGGGAAGTGGCGGGATTGAGCCATCCCAACGAAATGTTCGTGGACGTGCAAGTGGCCGTTCCCCATCCCGAGAACGTGCGAGAAGCTGAGGTTCTCGCGGTGTTGCCCTTCGGTCGTAAAACGCTCACCGTCGAGTCTGGCGGGATGGTTGCCCAAGGTCGCGCGATTGAAGAATTCAACGATCGAAACGACGATATGATTGTGGCAGTTGCTGCCGTAACCGTGTCCGTTGAAGGTTGACGGGCTTTTGGCTTAGCGCCACAGTCGATTTTCCAGCTCGCGAACTTGTCGTTCGAGTCGATCGAGTCGTCCGCGCAACTCGTCCATTTCCGCTTGACGGGGAACGCCCAAATCCTGCATCGCGTTCCGAAGCTGTCGATCGAGCTGCTTTTCGAGATTTCCCTGTTCGCTCTTCAAGTTTTCCAGAAAATCGTCAACCAGGGATTTCGCATCGTCCGGATCGATCTTGCCTTCTTTGACCCATCGATCGCCGACTTCTTTAATTTTCTCCGCCACCAGGGAAGTCGTTCCCACGCCAATCATCAAAAGTTGCGTTAACAGGTTGTTATTATCCATCGGAGTTTCTCAAACACTTGCACTCGAACACTCGCGAAAGTATCAATCGTACTTCATGCCGATCCTAGCGCGTCTAGCGTTTTTGGCGGATCGTTTCCGGAACGCCCACGGGGGAAACCCCCGCAATCGATCGTAAGTTCTGACCGCGAATCAACTCGGTAAACGACAGTCCCGGCCGGCCTTCCAGATCGGCAACGGCTTTAATGGCCGATAAGAGGTGTTTAGCCGCTTCGACTTCTTCATAACCGCGACGTTGAGCAACGGCAATGGCGGCTTCGTCCGCCGCCAGTTCCGACTCCTCCGATTTCGTCTTCCGCCAAACCTGGTTGAGGGCAATGGCGGTTAAACCGCCAGCGGCAACGATTCCCACCGGATCGCCTTGAAACACCTCGATCGAAGTCGCGAAAATCCCGGCTAAAGCAAAGCCGCGATAGAGATCCAACTTAAACCAGCGAATTTCGAGTTGCCAGCATACCGTCCGCAACAGCAATAAATCCCGCTGGGCTTGAGACAGGTCTTTCCAGTACTCGAAATTGATGAAAATCGGTCGTTCTCGTTTCCAAGGCAATGGAAACGGCGTGTCGATGACTTGGGGAAGTGTCGGTTGGCTGACGATCTTCGTCATCATGCGCCCGGAGGCGGGCATGAGATCGAGGAGGCGGCGAATCTCAGGAGCTGGGTTCATGAGCGTTGGTTAGGGCAAAGGACTCGGCAGCATTTGCAGATAGCGCGGGAACGGACACAATAGACAAAGGGCTTTTAGGGCTTGTCACCTTTCCTTTCAAAGTTTCATTTTCCCTCATGGATGCTTTTGCGCCAATTCCCCCTGCTTGGACGAAGTCGGCCGTTCATGCGTTCGAGTTTTGCTGTCCCCAGTGCGGAGCAAGCAGTCGAACGGCTAAGGACGTATGGTTAAATCGTCGATCGCCCGTGTATACGGAAGACCATCGCCGCAAGTGGCAAGAGTTTTATCACTGCGATTGCGGTTGTGCGTGGTGGGCGTGGAGTTCCGATCGACCCTCATCTTCTCCCGTTGACGAAGGCGAATTTCCCCGTTTGAGTGACTAGGATCGATCGACCCAAAAACCCTCTCATCCCCAGGCCAAAGCTAGGAACGAGAGGAAAGCCCAAAAAACCAGCTTTACTAATGACTGGTGACTAATAACTGGTGACTGGTAACTGGTGACTGGTGACTGGTGACTGGTGACTGATAACCGTTCACTGTAAAGACAGATTATTCGTAATCCGCTTCATCGCTTCTTCCACGTTTTCGCGGCTGTTAAACGCAGAAATGCGGAAATAGCCTTCACCCGCAGCCCCGAAGCCAGAACCCGGCGTTCCGACAACGTGCGCCGCAGACAACAGTTTATCGAAGAAATCCCAACTCGATAAACTGTTGGGCGTTTTCACCCAAACGTAAGGGGCATTCACGCCACCGTACACTTTTAAACCCGCTTCTGTGAGCTTTTCGCGGATGATTTTTGCGTTTTCCAAATAGAAAGAAACGAGAGCTTTGGTTTGTGCTTGCCCGGCTTCCGAATAAACCGCTTCTGCGGCACGTTGAACGATGTAAGAAACGCCATTAAATTTCGTAGATTGACGGCGATTCCACAGTTTCCAAAGTTCCACGTCCGAACCGTCAGAGGCTTTGACCGTTAGCGTTTTCGGAACGACGGTATAGGCACAGCGAGTTCCCGTAAATCCAGCATTTTTAGAGAACGATCGAAACTCGATCGAACAATCTTTTGCTCCTTCAATTTCGTAAATCGAATGCGGTAAGCTATCGTCTGTAATAAACGCTTCGTAAGCCGCATCGAAGAGAAGAATCGAGTCGTTTTCTCGGGCGTAATCGACCCAAGCTTTTAAGTATTCTTTGGTCGCCGTCGCCCCGGTGGGGTTGTTGGGGAAACATAGATAAATCAGATCGACTTTTTGCGAGGGAATTTCGGCGGTAAAGTTATTTTTCGCTGAGATGGGCATATAGACCAATCCCTCGTATTCGCCACTTTCGTTGGCTGTTCCCGTGTGACCCGCCATGACGTTCGTATCGACGTAAACCGGATAAACGGGATCGGTGACGGCGATGGTATTGTCTTTCCCGAAAATGTCGAGGATGTTTCCGGTGTCGCACTTTGCGCCGTCAGACACGAAAATTTCCGAAGCGTCGATGTCGCAACCGCGAGATTGGAAGTCGTGGGCGGCGATTTTTTCCCGCAGCCAGGGATAGCCTTGTTCGGGGCCGTAACCTTTAAAGGTGGCTCGATCGCCCATGTCCTTCACGGCTTCGATAATTGCAGTCTGACAGGCTTCGGGAAGGGGTTCGGTGACATCGCCAATCCCGAGTTTGATGATTTGTGCGTCGGGGTTCGCTTCGGCGAAGGTGTTGACGCGGCGGGCGATTTCGGGGAACAGATATCCCGCTTTCAGTTTCAGATAGTTCTCGTTAATCGTTGCCATAGTAAAACGTAAGTTCGGGATAAGAAAAGGAGGGAGAGGCCGAATTTAAACGCGATACAGCACCCCCTTATCCCCAAACTCAGTCTAGACGATTTGCCTTGCTAAATCGACCGTTTGTGTCAAACTTGGGAAATGTAGCGATGTCAACGGCTCGATCTTCGGTTGTCTCGAAACGGGTGTTCTAGTCAGGCGATCGATCCTCATAATTTTTTAAGAGTGCGTCTTGTCGTCAAGATCGACGTTTTGGGAAATCGTATATTCAGCTTCATTCAAATCGCCTTTCAATTCCCCATTAATTGCAACTAGATCTTCAACGTGATATAATGTTGCGTTGGTTTGAAGAAAAGTAAAATGTAAAGAGCCAATGAGCAGCAGCATTTGTGCTGTAGATCTGTTTTGTGGTGCAGGAGGGCTGACTTGTGGTTTTGAGCAAGCAGGTCTTCCAGTTCGAGCTGGCTATGATATCGATCCAGCCTGTGAGTTTCCCTACAAACACAACAACCAGGCAAGATTTATACAAAAAGATATCATCGAAGTGAGTAGTTCTGAGTTAGAAGAACATTTCTCTAATAGTTCTGTCAAGGTTTTGGTCGGTTGCGCCCCTTGTCAGCCATTTTCAACCTATGCAAGACGCTACAATCAAAAAACATCAAAATGGCAACTTCTCAGAGATTTTGCGCGTTTAATCAGAGAATGTCAACCCGAAATTGTTTCTATGGAAAATGTACTCCAACTCAAACACCATCAAGTATTTCAAGAGTTTCGTGAAATATTTTCAAGTCTAGGCTATTTCGTTAAAACTCATGAAATTGACTGCTTATTATATGGAGTTCCTCAAACACGTAAACGGTTAGTTCTCCTAGCTTCAAAACTAGGTAAATTAACTTTAATTCCTCCTACTCATAGCCCAGAAAACTATAAAACAGTACGAAAAACCATAGAATATCTTAAGCCTCTGGTAGCAGGAGAAAGCTCTCAAGAGGATCGATTACATAAATGCAGTAAATTATCAGACTTGAATTTACGCCGTATTCGTGCATCAAAGCCTGGAGGAACATGGCGTGATTGGGATAAAGAACTTAGGGCTGAATGTCATCTCAAAGAAAGTGGAAAAACCTATCCGGGGGTTTATGGTCGTATGGAATGGGATCGACCAAGTCCAACTATTACAACCCAATGTTTTGGGTTTGGAAATGGTCGATTTGGACATCCCCAACAAGATCGGGCTATTTCTTTAAGGGAAGCCGCTTTACTACAGACTTTTCCTTCAAGCTATGAATTTGTTGCTCCTGATCGTGAGGTTTTATTTAGTACTGTTGGACGGTTGATAGGAAATGCTGTTCCGGTAAGACTAGCCCAAGTAATTGCTCAAAGCATTTTAAACCATGTTACTGGAATCAGAGCCTGTATTTGATGGTCGATCTAAATACTCCTTATTAGAAATATAGATATTTATATTTTCTAATATTTCTTTTAAATACTTAACAACTTTTTTCTGTATATCATAAAGCTCTTGTGCAGATTTTTCTCTTCCTATTTCTGCAAAGGATTGAAATCCATGAGCCAAAGCATTTCTTTTTTCTTTTACAGTTTTCAAATCTATACCATTTCCTGTTTTTTGAGAATTTGTTTGACAAGAAAATCCATATTCTTGAGCTGTGATTTTAATCAAGCGACCATCAATATTCCCTGAAAAAATATTGTCTTTTTTAAGACCAACATTGATGATGTCGATCGAAATATTTGTGATTTGAGGTAATATCCTCTTTATTTCTTTCTTCTTGATGTTTTGAAGAACTATTTTTTTTAATTCGGGTCTAATTCGATCGTAAGATATACCTTTACCCTGAATTTCGTCAAAAATTGCTTCGATTGCATTTCGCATTGTTGCTTCAGCCAAATTGTATAGCAACAGAAATCCACTAGCCTTCAATGTTTTGATCAACTCTGAGTTGATCTGTACTGTTCTGTTTCGCTTTTTTCCTTGACTTGTTTCATGCTGCATACATAACTTTGTACTTCCATTTTCTAGACTTTTTAAGAAAATAAAATACTGTCTTACTTCTCTGGAACGTTCTTCAAAATCTTGAAATAGAGGGCTGGTCATGAATTTTCTAGGATTCGATCTCGAACGTACTCAATACGCCGAATTACTTTAGGTCTTGAGTTACTTGCATCTGAAGTTGTGTATGTTTTGAACTCTTCTGATTCAAGCCAATCTATCGATTTGAGTTGAATATTACTCTTTTCTTGGAGGGCAAGTGCAATACCTACAGAAATTGCTTCAAAGCGAATCCTGGGTGTTCTGACGTGTCCTTTGGCTTTAGCAAAACCATTAGGAAAATATTTTTCAACAAAATCTAACATTTGACAAAATTTTTGTTTTAACCTTTCTTTATCTAAGCTTTCGTTGTTATGTTGTTTTAGATATTGGTTTAAAAATTCATTGACTCGTCTGTTGAATTTCTTATAGTTTTCTAGATAGGCAAAGAAACGCAAGACAAACTCTTCTGGTTCACGACTACGCTTTGATGCCTCTGAAAGTGGACATAGCTTGAGAAACTTAGGATCTCGAGCTAGCTTTTCAAGTAAGTCAATCAGTGGACCTGGAGATATGCCTCTCCGTTTCTCCATGTCATTGAGTTCAACACTGCCAGTATTAATTCTTTCAAACAAATCTCTTCGCGTTTCTTCGTCTGCCTTTTCTGTGAGTACGATCATTCGCAACGTAGATCGATTAAAACGCCTCTGCCTTGCCAGAGGAAGATCGGAAAATTTAAAGTTGTTTAGCGAGTCTAATTTCTTGAGATCTTGCAAAATTAGTTCATTCTGTATAAAATTAGATAAGGTTCGAATACGTTGAGTGCCATCAACGATCTCTAAACGCCCCAAGTCATCTTCTTCGGGGCGAAGATCTGCGACAAATATATAAGGGATAGGGAGTCCTAAAAAGATAGATTCAATAAATTTTGATTGACGAACCTCATCCCAAATCATATCTCTCTGATAGTCAGGTATATAAAGTTCATTAATATCTTCATCACGTCCTTCTGTATATTTTTTTACCAGAACTTCTACCGGGTATTCCTTTGTATCGTAATCGACAACGACGCGCTTTTCCCGTATCTGTGATTCTGCTGCCGCTTTCTGTTCCTCTGTAATTATTGCTTCAGGTAATCCGTCTCTTTTTTTAGGCATTGGGAGTTTTATTCTCAAATATTAAGAAAGTTGATTATGCAGAGTTTTTTAGTTTAAGATATTGACTAGAAGGATGTAAGGTGAATGTCAGAGTAACCATTATATGTTATCTTACTATGAGTCTATACTTGTTAAGCTAAAAAGTCAAGAACGAATGCTTTAAGGGTTGTTCGGGTGCGCCAGGAACAGCCTGGCGCATTCCCACCTTTTACGACTTGCTTAAAGTTAGAGATCTAACTGAAGGCTTTACGATATCGCCCCAACGCTAGTAAGGGGAAATAAAGCTGATAGTAGTGATACTTCAGATAGAAATGACAGGGAAAACCCGTTCCCGTGAAGTAGGCTTCAAACCAGGAACCATCGTCTTTTTGCGTGTCGAGGAGATAGTGAATTCCACGATCGATCTCTGCTTTTTCCCAAACTCCGGTGGCTTCTCCCGCCGCCAACAAGCCAATTAACGCCCACGCAGTCTGAGAGGGGGTGCTGTCCCCTTGTCCTTTCAACGCGGGATCGTCGTAACTGCGACAGGTTTCGCCCCAACCGCCATCGGGGTTTTGCACGCTCGCCAGCCACGCCACACCACGATCGATCTCGTTCCGATACACATCCGGTGTCACCAACGCCAACGCCGATAGCGCCCCGCTAGTTCCGTAAATATAGTTCACGCCCCAACGCCCGAACCAAGAACCATCGGCTTCCTGTTCTTGAATTAAATAACGAACAGCCCGTTGCAATCGCTGGCGATATTGCTTTAACGGCGTGTTGTAGGAATCCGATTCCAATTCTCCCGCCATTTCCAACACCCGCGACGTGACATCTGCTGTCGGCGGATCGATCGTGGCTTTGAGATCGCTGTAGGGTAAGGCATTTAACCAATCTTTATCGTTATCGACATCGAACGCCGCCCAACCGCCATCGCGACACTGCATCGACATCATCCAGCGAACGCATCGATCGATCGCCGCCTGTTTTCCGTTCTCGTCGGGGAGTTTTGTTTGGTTCAGCGTCATCACTACGACGGCTGAATCGTCGAGATCGGGATAGAAGCGGTTGTCGAACTCGAACGCCCAACCCCCCGGTTCGCCGTCTTTATTTTTCACCGCCCAATCGCCGTAATCGAGAATTTGCTCGTTGAGTAACCACTGTGCAGCTTTGACAACCTTCTCGTCGTCAGGTGCGATTCCCGATTCCACCAAAGCGCGAACCACCCACGCCGTATCCCACACGGGCGATACGCAAGGTTGAACCCAGTACGCATCCTCGGTTTCGACACCAAATCGATCGATCGCCTGAAAGCCCCGTTCCACCACGGGATCGGCCACCTCGTAATCCAAACAGCGCAACGCCAACATCGAATTGAGCATCGCTGGGATAATTCCGCCCCAATCGCCTGTCGGTTCTTGGCGTTCTAACACCCATTGTTCCGCCGCTTTCAACCCTTCTTCGCGGAACGGAACGAGATTGAGGCGTTCGGCGAACTTAAACGCATTGTCGAGTTCGACGAACCAATCGCCCCAGTCGCCAGTTTTGGGAAGATCGAACGCGGCGTTTTCGATGCCTTCAGCGTACAGTTCTTCAACCGTGATGTTGGGTTCGACGTTGAAAATGGGCTTTTTGTCGAACACGATCAGCAGGGGAACCGTACTGCCCCGCGCCCAACTGGACATATCGTAAATACTAAAGGGCGCGTCTCCGGGGAGGAGCATAATCCACGGTGGAATCGAGGGAAGTCCTCGCCAGTCGTAGCAACCGATGAGGGCGAGGTGCATTTTCGTGAAAATGCGCGTTTTGCTGACTCCACCTCGATCGAGAATGAATTTTCGCGCGTTGACTAACGCCGGATCGTCTCGATCGACACCCAGCAGCCGCAACGCCATGTACGCTTCGACGGAAGTACTCAGCTCGCCGCCGTCGCCGTAGAACAGTTCCCAACCGCCGTGTTCTCGCTGTTCTCGTCGGAGAAACTGCTCGGCTTTATCGAAAGGAATGCGTCGATCGAGTTCCCAAATTTTGTGCAACAAGACGACTTCGGCGAGCATCGTCACGTTCGATTCGAGATCCGCCCACCAATAGCCTTCGGGATGTTGCTGTTTAAAGAAGTAGTCTTGGATTTTTTGAATACCTTCGGCCAGACGAGCCGGATCGACGTGAGTTCCTGACACCACTGAAGTTTGGGTTTGCATGAAAGACGCAGTTTCGAGAATTGCCATTTGAGTATTGTGCCGCATTTTTCTTCTTTTCTGAACTTGAGAGGTCAGAAAATCGATTCTCGTTTCGAGACGCTTCGCGAACCTCCGAGCAGTCTAAAGCTGAAAATATGATATAATGAAGTATTATTTTTTATATCGATTTAATACACGATGGCGCAGTTGGAGTCAGCAACTCAAATCGAACTGTTTAAGCCTTTTAATCCGTACAATTGGATAACGATCGATCCTCGATTTACATTTGTCGATCTCTTTTCTGGTATTGGCGGATTCAGAATTGCTCTCGAACAACTGGGAGGAAAATGTTTAGCGTATGCAGAGATCGAACGAGATGCAATTGAAGTCTATTGCCGAAACTTTATTAGTTACATTAATGCAGACGAGCAAAATTTAGGAGACGTGGGGACAATTGGATATTTACCCCAGACAGTCGATGTTATAGTCGGTGGAGTCCCTTGTCAACCTTGGTCGATCGCTGGAAAAATCAAAGGATTTAACGATTCGAGGGGTCAGCTTTGGTTTGATGTTATTCGGATTGTTGAACTCAATCAGCCGAAAGCTTTTATTTTTGAAAATGTAAAAGGGTTGACTGAGCCTCGACATCGAGATAGCTTGCAATGTATTTTAGAACGCCTCAAGACTTGCGGGTATTGGGTAGATTACCGTGTTTTAAACTCTTATGATTTTGGCTTATCGCAAGATAGAGATCGCGTTTTTATTGTGGGTATCCATAAAAAGATAGGGGATTTCGATCGATTTCAATTTCCCGATCCTTTAAACCACAAGCCAAGACTCTATGACTTTATCGATGGTGTTTCAAAGCGCAACATTTCAAAGAAGAAATTTTCTCCCAATGTGCTATTTGGAGACAAAATTCCTGCATCTAGAGGGCGGTTTCAAAAAGTAGACGAACTCAATGATTTTTTCTTGTTTGCAGATATTCGAGATGGTCATACTACCATTCATTCTTGGGATTTAATTGAAACGACCGATCGAGAAAAAGACATTTGTAGAACCCTGCTCAAAAATAGACGCAAGAAAAAATACGGAAACAAAGACGGAAATCCTTTAAGTTTAGAGGATTTTCGAGAGTTAATGCCGCACATCAAAGTTGAGGGACTCGAAAATCTCGTACAAAAAAAGATTTTGCGATATATTGAAAATCGAGGCTATGAATTTGTAAACTCTAAAATTTCAGCAGGGATTGATGGTATCGCTAAAATTATTTTACCCCATGCTGATGCAATTGGAACGTTGACCGCTACCGGAATGAGAGATTACATTGCAACAGTTTCTTTAGATTGTCAAGAACCCGATCTGTACAAAAAAAGATTTATTCAAAAAATTTATAAGCCCAGAAAATTCAAGCCAATTTCAGCGAGAGATTATGCCAGATTGCAAGGTTTTCCTGATTGGTTTAAATTAGCAGATAGAGATAGTGTTGCACGAAAACAATTTGGAAATGCCGTTTCCGTTCCAGTTGTTTATCACTTGATGGAATCTTTGGTCAAAGTTATTCTTTAATGACTAGAAAATGAACGATCGAAATTCAGAAACAATGAAAGAAGCAATCCAATCTGTTATTCGAGAAATGATGGATCGGGTTATTGACAATGCACTGTACAAAAAACCTTTTTCTTCAAAAGACTATCGCGAAGCTAAGCCGTTATACGCGGCTCTCGTTCCTGATGAAATTTTTAAAGGATCTCATTTCGAGCGAAAATTCGTCACGCCATTTGGAAAAGTTTGGGAAAAGCTCGCAATTATTGCAGCACAGAACGGGTTGGGCTATGCAGAATTGAATTACAAAATCAACGAAAAAATTGAGGAAGGTAGGCTCAATCGAATCACAGAAGTTTTAAATCGATTAGAACATCCAGAACCAGGGAAAATGCGCGTACAACCAAATTGGAATGAAGAACTTTCGTATATTCTGAAAGGTCGAGGCAGAAAAATTCCGGTGACGGTTGTTTGTGATGTTTATGCAGAAAATATTGTAACTGGAGATCGCTATGCATTTGAGATTAAAGCACCTCTCCCAAATAGCGACCAAACCAAAGCAAGCAAAGAGAAACTTTTTAAGCTTTATAATAGTATGGAACCTTCTGTTATTTCGGAAGCCTATTTTGCACTGGCTTATAATCCTCGTGGAAATAAAGAAAATTATGATTGGTCGCCCCCTAAAAGATGGTTTAATATGATAGAAGATCCGGTTGTATTAATCGGAAACGAACTTTGGGATAAGTTGGGAGGTCAGGGAACCTATCAAGCTTTGATTCGAGCCGTTAACGAACTCAGTCAAGAGTACAAACCACGAATTTATCGGGAATTTTTGGGCATCGAGCCACCCGATTTCGATCGAGATTTCCAACTCCCCGAACAGGATGTGGAATGACAATAGCGTTTTCAAGTTTCACAGCTTTTGCATCACGTCCGACAATAACGAGGGGGGAAGGAGAGAAAACGCCTTTGATTGTCCTTCAATTCCGCCAATTTCATAGGCACTGCGAATCGTCCGCACGATCGAATCCAACGCCGCTTTGGCTCGATCGATCTGTTTTTTCCATCCCTCATAGGCTTGGAGGTGATGGTGTAGGGCTGCGTTGAGATGGAATAACGCACTCGATCTCTCTACTTTTAACGCCAAGTGATAGTGCGCCAAGCCGACGTTATTATAGGTTGCGACGAGATCGAAGGTGAGCGATTGGAGGGACTGCGACACCTCGATCGCCGCATCGTAAGCCTCGATCGATCGTTCTAAATAGGCTTGTGCCTCTTTCAGATCGGCGGTTTGTTGCGCGAGGTGCCAATACGCGGTTCCCAAGTTGTTTTGAGTCGCCGCACAACCTGTGGGAACGCGATCGGCGGTGCGATAGCGCAAGGCTTCCCGATACGCCACAACCGCTAAATGCAAACATTCCGGTGCGTCAGCTTGTTGGGAAAGCGCCCAATACGCCGTTCCGATGTTGTTTTGCAACATGGCGTAATTGAGTTCGTCTCGATCGGGAGTGTAGTAATTCAACGCCGCTGCATAGGCTGCGATCGCGCAATTGAGATGGGTTGCTGCGTCGCCGTATTGCGCTAAACTCCAATACGCGGTTCCCAAGTTATTTTGAATGGCGGCATACTGTTGGGGATCGGCATCTTGTGGGTGAACGTACAGCGCCGCCTCAAAGGCCTCGATCGACTGTTGCCATTCCTGGGGACGCTGGCGAACTCGCCCCAAATCGGCATACACCGAACCGACGTTGTGCTGGATAGTTGCCCAAATTTGTGGTTGCGTTTGAGGATCGAGTTGCGACAACGCGTCTTGGTACGCTTCGAGACTGGCTTCGAGATCCCGCTGTTTGACTTCGGGGGGTTGCGCACGAGACAGCATCCAGTACAGCGTCCCGATGTCGTTGAGCGTGGCGAGGTGACGCGCGGAATCGGCGTTGGGTGCGAGTTGCCACAGTTGAACGGCGCGACGGTAGAGTTGGATAGCAACCCGAGCGCAACTGGGAGACGGAGAATCGCCGTGTAGTCGTTCGCGGTAGCGGTGCGGAGCACTATCGCGGTACAGGTTTCCGAGATGGTGGTATCGATCGGCAATTTGCGACGGTGTGGCTTTGCTGGTGTGAAGTCGATCGATCGGCAACAGAAGACTGACGGGATCGAGGCTGTCGAATTCGTTGCGCGTGGCGAGGATCGATCGAACTAATGCCGCGTCAATATGTTTCCAAACAGGAGGCGGTGGAATCCGTTTCGGCGGTTTCCGAGGGGGCGAGGAGGTGGGTTGAATCTCGGAAATTTGTCCGTTGGGTTCGCCGTGAAATTCAAAAACACCCGTGCAATGTTGCCAAAATTCGGGGGCGGAATGTTGGATGACGTGCAGCCAAGGACGGGGAATCCAAAAGATAAGGCTGATGTCGAGTTCGCAAAGATGTGCGGGAATGTCCCGCAGGTGTTTGAGAAACGACCATTGTGCGTTCGCCGATTGACGGGTGAGGGCGGAAATGCCGAGGATTTGCAAACCGACGGGGCGATTTTCGTTGCCATTGGGTAAGGCGCGACGAATTTGTGCGAGGGGGTCGAGGGGGTTGAGGTCGAGTTGTAAGCTGAGAAGATAGGTGCGTTGGCGGAGTTCGCTTTGGAGTTGGGCGGCTAAAAGGCTCGATCGAGCGGTATCGTCGCAAACGGCCAAAAAGACTTGTCGGCGCAATCCCAGGGCGAACGCGAGTTTGAGCCGCTGGTAAACGTGTCGGTTCCAGTGCGAGGATTCAGGCGTTGCGACACCGGAAACCGCTAATTGGGTGGGTGTCGAAGCGATAGGAACAGACATAAGGTCTCGATCGAATAGCGGAGTGGGTTTCTATTCCTTTTTTCACCAATGGCTGGAATTGTCAGGATGGTTAGTTTAGGCTTGTTTCCGCGCGTCGGAGGGGGTGGCGGAAATGGTGGGGGGAGGGGTTGGGTTGTCAACTCTCAACATTTCAGGATGCGTCAAAGCGATTTGAGGGATCGATCCACGAAATAACGCTTGCTAGGATGGAATCGGGCATTTTAACTGTCTCGTTACAACGATTTTTGAACGATTTTTGTCGGAACGAGCATTCGACAGTCTCTTCACGGTAAGCTTTCCGAGTATATCGATCGCGTTAGAGCAAACCAGTCCGTAACGATGCCTGTTGCCCTGACTTGGTTATCTGGGTTCGATAGAAAACATCCTCTTGAAGTAATGGGTGACTGAGCTTGAAGCCAGCGCTGTCTCGCAATTAGGAAGTTTCTCCCTATGATCCCTTCCGACTTTTTTCAACAGCGACTCCAAGATTTGGCAGATAACATCGCCGAAGATCGGAAACTGCTTAAGGAATTCGAGGATGAATTGCGCTACGAAACCGATCCTCGGACGAAAGCTCGGTATCGACGGGAAATTGAGCGACAGCAAGAATCCGTCGCGAAATACCGACAGGAATATGCGGAATTACAAACAGAATTACAACAGAGCGTAACCGATCGCCCTTCGGCTCAAATGGCAGAAGTGGGCAGCCAGTTACAACAGATGGATGCCAAGTTAAATCTTTTGCTGAGCAGTCAGGTGGCGATCTATGAAGATCTCAATCGAATGCGTCAATCTCTGTTGAACCGCTACGATGCAGGCGAACAGGGGTTGATTGAGGCGATCGCTCAGCAGCTCGATCGATCTCAACTCGTGCTGACGCAAAATCTGCTCGAGGCATTGGAAAGCGATCGCGTCTCGGAACCCGAGATGAAGCAGATGTTGGCGGTGTTGGAAGAACGGATTCCGGCTTTACCCCCCAGTCAGGCTGCGGTACTCCACGATCCGGAATTGGATGCCAAACACAAGATTAAAGTGACACTGCCGATTATTCCGATGCTGGTGGGATATGAGGGGGAGTTGGAGTTGGGAGGCGGATTCAACGTCAAGTCAGCCTGGGAACAACTGATCGCCAAGCTACGGAGGAAGTAAGCCGTGGATTCAAGTCAACACCTGCAAGAAGAACTGGCACAGGATCTCAAGTTGCTGAAGAAGCTAGAGGAGAGGCGACGTTGCGAAGACGATCCGCGTCGGCGGCAGAAGTTAGAGACTGACATTAGAGAAATCAAGCAACAAATCTCTAAACGAAAAGCTGAGCTACCTCCTGTACCTATAGATCCGCCGCTAGTTTCGTCCCCTCAACAAGATCGAAAGTTGGTGGGATGGGTGGCAATTGTGCTTGTGGCGATGGGCATTCTATACACAAGGTTGCGCCCTCCGCAGCTTAGGCCAACACCTGAACCCCCAGATTACACCCAACTTGAAAACTACCTGAAGTCGAGACAATGGGAAAAGGCCGATTTAGCATGAAACCGCGAGAATCCTCCGCTTCTAATCTCCGATTGAAGCGGAGATGAATTGCGGCGGTAAGGTGGCGGGTAGCCGTT